>JAXLXO010000018.1:0-150208 GCA_046327915.1 Binatia bacterium
CGCGGCGCACGTTCTCGCAGGGGCACCCGCTGTTCCCGCACACCGTGGCGTCGATCGCGCGCAAGGGCGGCAGCGAGGCGCCGCTCGAGCTGCTCGACGAGGCGATTCCGCGAATTCCCGGCACGCTGACGCAGGAGATCTCGCCGCACCTCGCTCCCGACCCGTTCCGCCCGCTCGGGGCGACGCTGTCCGATGACGAGCAGGCGAAGTATCCCGAGCTGATGCTGCACGTCGCCTACCACCGCATCCACGAGCTGCGCGACGAGGTGGATCGGCTGCGCGCGGAGCTCGCGGAGCGCGATGCGGGCCGCAGCGGTGTGAAGGGCGCGCTGCGCACCCTTCTGCGGCGCTGAGCGCTAGCCGATCCGCTCGCGCACGACCGACGCGTCGTCGCGCTGCGACTTCGCCGCGAGCATCTCGCCGAGGAGGCCGCTGGTGAACAGCTGCAGTCCGGCGAGCACGGACAGCACGCCGAAGGACAGCAGCGGGTGCCGTCCGAGAATCTCGCCGTACGTGAACCGGAGGTACGCGATGTACCCGAGCACGCACAGTCCGATGCTCATCAGGAACACGCCGGGCAAGCTGAAGAAGTGCGCCGGCCGGGCATCGAAGCGCGTGAGGAACATCACCGTGACGAGGTCCATCATGCCGCGGAACGCGCGTCCCCAGCCGTAGCGCGAGCGGCCGAAGCGCCGCGGACGGTGCGCGACCTCGATCTCGCCGACGGCGTAGCCCTTCCACGCGGCGATCACCGGGATGAAACGGTGCAGCTCGCCGTAGATGCGGATGTCCTGCGCGACCGCACGACGGTACGCCTTGAACCCGCAGTTCAGGTCGTGCAGCTCGACACCCGACGAGCGCCGCACGACGAGGTTGAAGAGCCGCGACGCCACCACGCGCGCCGTCGAGTCGTGCCGCTTGCGCTTCCACCCGCTGACGAGGTCGTATCCGGAGTCGAGCAGCGCCAGCATGCGCGGGATCTCGTTCGGGTCGTCCTGCAGGTCCGCGTCGAGCGAGAACACGACGTCGCCGCACGCCTCCGCGAAGCCGACCGACAGCGCCGTCGCCTTGCCGAGGTTGCGGCGCAGACGGATCGCGCGGATCGCCGGATCGGCCACCGCGAGCTCGCGCAGCAGCGAGAACGATCCGTCGGTCGAGCCGTCGTCGACCAGGATGATCTCCCAGCGCGGCACGCCGGCGCCGGGCGCGATGCCGAGTGCGGTCCAGTCGCGGGTCGGATCGTCGAGCACCGCATGGCACTCGTCGATCAGCAGCTTGAGGCTGGCACGCTCGTTGTGCAGCGGCACGACGAGCGTGATGTCGAGCGCGTCGTCGTCCATCCGCACCGTCGCGTCGTCCGGAACGAAGCGCGCGGGCGCGATCGACCGGACGTTCTCTTTCGCCAGTGGCTCGCCCATGAGGGAACCGACGCCCCGTACGCCGCGCTCAGTCGCGCGTGACGCGGATGATCTCCGACAGCGTGGTGGTGCCCTCGCGCACCGTGCGCCAGCCGTCCTCGCGGAGCGTCCGCATGCCGAGCTCGATCGCCTTGCTGCGGATTCCGTCGGCGGACGCGTGGTCGAGGATCAGGCGCCGGACCCCGTCGTCCACCATCAGAAGCTCGTAGATGCCGGCGCGGCCACGATAGCCGGTGTGCGAGCAGTTGTCGCAGCCCGCGCCCTGGAAGAGCGGCGTGTTCGCGAGCGACTCCTCGGTGCGGTCGCCGTTCTTGCCGTCGGACATGAAGCTCTTGAGCTCGGCCTGATCGGCGAGCATCCCCTCGACCGGCGTCTTGCACTCGGGACAGATGCGGCGAACGAGGCGCTGCGCGAGCACGCCGAGCAGCGACGACGCGAGCAGGTAGTCCTCGACGCCCATCTCGAGCAGACGGCTGACGGCGCCGGCCGCGTCGTTGGTGTGCAGAGTCGAGAACACGAGGTGGCCGGTGAGCGCCGCCTGGATCGCGATCTCCGCCGTCTCGGCGTCACGAATCTCGCCGACCATGATGACGTCGGGATCCTGGCGGACGATCGAGCGCAGCCCGCTCGCGAACGTGAGTCCGATCTGTGGCTTGACGTGGATCTGATTGACGCCGTTCAGCTGGTACTCGACCGGATCCTCGATGGTGATGATCTTCTTGTCCGGCGAGTTGATGTTGTTGAGCGAGCCGTAGAGCGTCGTCGTCTTGCCCGAGCCCGTCGGACCGGTGACCAGGATCATGCCGTACGGCTTGACGATCAGCTCGTCCCACTGCGCCTGCGTGTCCTGCGGGAAGCCGAGCTTGGTCAGGTCGAGCACGATCGAGCCGCGGTCGAGGATACGCAGCACGACGCTCTCGCCGTAGAGCGTCGGCAGCGTCGAGACGCGCAGGTCGATCTCCTTGCCCATCATGCGCAGCTTGATGCGGCCGTCCTGCGGCAGGCGGCGCTCGGCGATGTTGAGCTTCGCCATGATCTTGATGCGCGACACGATCGCGGCCTGCAGCCGACGCTGCGGCGCGTCCACGTCGTGCAGCACGCCGTCGATGCGGTACCGGACCTTGAGCTCGTTCTCGAACGGCTCGATGTGGATGTCCGACGCGCGGCTCTCGACGGCGCGGTTGATCAGCACGTTCACGAAGCGGATGACCGGCGCCTCGCTCGCGAGGTCGCGCAGATGGTCGACGTCCTCCTCGTCCTCGGAGAGGTACTCGACGAGCCCGTCGCCGCCGCCGTCGCCCTGCCCTTCGCCGTGCTCGCCGTAGCACTCCTCGAGCGCCTCGACGATGTCCTTCTCCTTCGCGAGCAGCGGCTTCAGCCGGCAGCCGGTCGCGACCTCGAGCCCCTGCATCGAGTCGCGGTCCCCGGGGTCGGCCATCGCGGCGGTGAGGATGCCGTCGGCGAGCGACACCGGCAGCACGCGCGCGTGGCGCAGGAACTTGACGTTCAGTCCCGGGATCGAGACCGCCGTGCTGGGCAGCTCCTTGCGCGACACCAGCGGGACGCCGAGGTACTCGCTGAACACCGGCAGGAGGTCGTCCTCGGAGATGAAGCCGAGGTCGAGCAGCAGGCGCTCGATGCGCTCGCCGCGCTCCGCCTGGAGCTTGCGGATCTTGCGCAGGTCCTCGGTGCTGACCCGGCCGCGCTCGACGAGGAGCTCTTCGAGCGACTTTATCTGCAGCTCCACCGCGTCACCTTTCCCGGGCGGGCGTACCACGCGGCCACGGCCATTTCCATTTGTCGCGAGCGTCACGCCTATTCGACGCGCGCGCCGCCCTTCCCTTCAGCGGCCCGGCACCAATCGAGAAGGTCGGCGAGAGTCAGGCGCCACGGGATCGACGGCACCCAGCGCAGCACCGCGGCCGCGCGCGTGCCGCTGCCCCAGTACGCGGGGACCTCGGCCGGACGATGACGCTCGGCGACGACGCGGATCTCGGGTCGAATCCCGGCGAGTGTGCAAAGGTCGTCGAGGATCGACCGGATGGTGATCCCGTGGCCCGAGCAGAGGTTGTAGATCTCGCCCGTCCGGCCGCGCTCGAGGGCGTCCGCGTAGCCCCGGACGACGTCCCGCACGTCGAGGAAGTCGCGGCTCACCTCGAGGTTGCCGACCTCGATCACGGGCGCGTGCCATCCGGCCGCGATCGCGGCGACCTGACCCGCGAAGTCGGGGCAGACGAAATCAGGCCGCTGCCCGGGGCCGGTGTGGTTGAACGGACGCACCCGGATCACGTCGACCCGCTTCGCGCTCGCGAAGGCGCCGGCGGCGAGATCCGCGGCGGCCTTGCTCGCGGCGTAGATCGTCGTCGGACGGAGAGCCGCGTCCTCGTCGAGCGGCGAGCCATGGACGCCGCTCGAGCCGTACGCTTCGCTCGACGTGACGACCAGCACGCGGATGCGACGCTGCGCCGCCGCGACCGCCTCGAGCACGTTGACGGCACCCATCGCGTGGACCGCATAGGCCACGCGAGGATCGCGATTCGCGAGCGGCGGCGACGCCACGCCCGACAGCAGCACCGCCGCGTCGGGACGCGTCTCGTCGAGCACGGCGCTCACCTCGTCGGGGTCGGTGACGTCGCAGCGGTGGAGCGAGATCCGGTCGAGCGCGATCGGGTGTCGGACGTCGTTCGGTGCGTCGAGCCGGCGCGCCGCACCGACGACCTCGCACCCGCGGCGCAGGAGCTCGTCCACCAGGTAGCGTCCGGCGAAGCCGGTCGCTCCGAAGACCAGGACGCGCACGGGCTTCCTAGTTCCGGTGGCGACGTTCCGAATCGCTCAGCAGGGCGAGGTCGGCGTCGACCATCATCTGCACGAGCTGCGCGAAGCTGACCTCGGGCTTCCAGCCGAGCTTCTCGCGGGCGTGCGACCAGTCGCCGAGCAGCGTGTCGACCTCCGCGGGACGGATCAGCGACGGATCCTCGACCACGCACTTCTTCCAGTCCAGCCCGACGTGCTCGAACGCGAGCTCGACGAGCTCCTGAACGCTGTGCGATTCGCCGGTCGCGATCACGTAGTCGTCCGGCGCGTCCTGCTGGAGCATGAGCCACATCGCGCGGACGTAGTCGCCGGCGAAGCCCCAGTCGCGGTGCGCCGTCAGGTTGCCGAGCTTGAGGTCCTTCGCGAGCCCGAGCTTGATGCGCGCGGCGCCGTCGGTGACCTTGCGCGTGACGAATTCCTTCCCGCGCCGCGGCGACTCGTGGTTGAACAGAATCCCCGAGCACGCGAAGAGCCCGTAGCTCTCCCTGTAATTGACGGTGATGTAGTGGCCGTAGACCTTGGCCACGCCGTACGGGCTGCGCGGGTGGAACGGCGTGGTCTCGCGCTGCGGGACCTCGCGCACCTTGCCGAACATCTCGCTCGAGCTCGCCTGGTAGAAGCGCGCCTCCGGGTTCGTGAGCCGGATCGCCTCGAGGATGCGCGTCACGCCGACCGCGTCGAACTCGGTCGTCAGCACCGGCTGCGACCACGACGTCGGCACGAAGGACATCGCGGCGAGGTTGTAGACCTCGTCCGGACGCACGCGCTTGAGCACGTCGATCAGCGAGTACTGGTCGAGCAGGTCGGCCTGCTCGAGCTCGATCCGGTCGCGGATGTGCTCGATGCGGTAGAAGTTCTCCGCGCTCGAGCGGCGCACCATGCCGACCACGCGGTAGCCCTTCTCGAGCAGCAGCTCCGCGAGATACGATCCGTCCTGACCGGTGATGCCGGTGATGAGCGCGACGCGCCGTGACACGGGAGACTCCTCAGGCCTGCGGCGCGCGGCCGTAACGGTCCTCGAGGCGGACGACGTCGTCGAGCTCCGGCGTGGACGCCTCGAGGATGTCGCAGTCGCTCGCGGCCGACATGCGGTGACGGAGATGGGGCGTGATGCGGAACGACTCGCCCGGCTTGAGCGTGACGCGGGTGAGCGGCGCGTCGCCGATCGGACCGTGCTCGAAGATCAGCTCGCCGCTCAGCACGTGGATCGTCTCGTCCTTGCGCTCGTGGTACTGCAGCGACAGCGACTCGCCGGCGTTGATGTGCAGGATCTTGCCCACGTAGCGATCGGTCTCGGCCCAGATCAGCTCGTGGCCCCATGGCTTCGGAACGCGGCGCGACATCCGTCCATTCCCTACGGGGTCGCACCGTCGCGGGCAAGCTCGTCCGCGCCCTCTCCCCTGCGGACCCCGGCCGCGAAGCCGACCGCCCACACGGACGCCATGGCGAGGTACGCGGGCCAGTACAGAGCGAGAAACGGCAGCTCGCCGCGCGCGTACCGGGCGCACCACGCGAACGCCCTGGCCGTGCGTCCGGGCGGCAGCAGGAGCGGCGCCAGGTACGGATGCCTCACGAAGAGCTGTCCCGGCAGCCCTCCGCGACGGCGCCCCTCGCCGGAGTGGAATCCCAGCAGCCGGCTGTAGCGCCAGAGCGCTCCCCAGCCGGCGGGTGTCCGGTGCGCGACGCGCAGCGACGGGTCGAAGCGCAGATCCTCGCCCGCCTGCCACATGCGCCAGTCGAGCTGCCAGTCCTCGGACGCCCTGGTCTCGGGGAAGCCGCCGTGGCGCAGGAACACGTCGCGCGGCATCGCGAGACACGCCGACGGCAGCATCCACGTGCGGCGCGGCGGGCAGCTCGGCAGCGACTCCTTGAACTCCAGCAGGTGGCGCAGCCGCGCCGACGCGGCCGACGAATCCGCGAGCGAGATCGATCCCGCGACGGCCGCCGCGCCGTCCTGCAGCGCACGCACGGCCGCCGCGACCAGATCGGACGCCGGTACGCAGTCGGAGTCGACGAAGAGCAGCAGATCGGCGCGCGCGAGGCGCACGCCCGCGTTGCGCGCGACGCCGGGAAACGCGCGAGCCGCGAGGTGCTCGCAACGCAGCGCGAGCGACGGATGCCGTCGCGCCCGCTCCGCCACGCAGGCGACCGTCGCGCCGTCCGGCGAGCTGTCGACGACGACGACCTCGAACGGCGGCGCGTCGCTCTGTGCCGCGAGCGCGTCGAGGCACGCGCCGATCGTGCCCTGCGCCTCGTACGCCGGAACGACGACCGAGAGCGCGGGCACGATGTCCGGCGTCAATACGATCGCCCGACTCCCGTCGTGCCGACGGCGTTCGGGAAGGCGTTGAAGTGGCTGCCGGCGGGCTGCTGGCCGAAGGTGCCGAGGCCGACCAGGGAGAACTGCACGCGCACGCCCGTCGTGTTGGGATTGACGCGGTCGATGAAGGCGAGATCGACGACCCAGCAATCACACGACGAAATCACGCGAAACCCGGCCCAGTTCTCGAGGAAGCTGTGGTCGAGCGCGTCGAAGCGGGTCAGGTACGAGAGCGCGAAGTTGTTGGTGATGCGGTACGTCGCGGCGAGGTTCAGGTTCGAGACCGCTCCACCGCCGGTGAACTGGTAGTAGGCCGAGATCGAATTCGCGGGGCGCAGCTCGGGCAGGAAGAGGTCGTCCGGCTCGGCGACCGGGCGCGGATCGTAGAGATTGATCCCCGCGGTCGCGTAGGAGAGCTTCGCGGGATTCTCGACGGAGTAGATGAGCCGTCCCTGCGCACCGAAGTAGCGCACCGGCGTCACCCGCATGCCGACCTCGACGCCGGACAGGTGCTGTCCCGGGTTGATCGGCTGCGAGATCTCGTAGCTCTGCCGCAGCCACGCCCGGCCCAGCTCCTGGATGCGCTCGTCCACCGCGGCATCGGCCGAGTCGCCCGAGATCGCGGCCTCCTCGGGCGGGCCGTAGGGCTGGTCGCCGGTGAGGCCGTCGCTCAGCGTCTCGCCGGGCGGCAGGCCCTCCGTCGAGAGCCCGACGGCTCCGTTGCGCACCTTCGCCAGCAGCCGCGACGCGATTCCGTACGTGACCAGGTTGCGCGCGCGGATGCGGTCCACGCTGTCCCACAGCGGCTGGTCGTCCTGCCCGACGACCGGCACGTAGTTGTACTGCAGGAACGGCTCGATCGTGTGCTTGAGCTTCTTGATGTCGCCGAGGTCCTCGACCTCGTAGATTCGCGACACCTCGGACTGCAGGTTGATCTTCCCCTCGAGGATCTCGCGGTGCTGGAACTGCGGCACGAGCTCGGTCGGCAGCGGATCGTTGACGTTGTCCTGCGTGATGACGTCCGGGTAGATCGGCTGGTCGTTGTTGAGCAGGTAGTAGACGGTCTCGCGCAGCGTCAGCGACGCGTCGCCGTACGCGTACTGCCCGAGCCGGAACGGCGCGATCGCCTGCGGTGCGAAGTCGAAGCGCGGGCCCGAGTCGAGCGGTGCGCGGTAGTACTCGACGGCCTCGGTGTTGAGGCGCAGCAGCAGCTGCGAGTCGAACAGGCTGTCGCGCGCCTGGAACGTCAGCCGCGGCAGCGCCTGCGGCACGCGCGACTGCTTCTGGATGAGGTCCTGCTTCCACGACGCGTCGGCCTGCGCGTAGCCCCAGTCCCAGACCTTCGAGATGCCGCCTCGCGAGCGCGTGTAGCGCAGCGTCGTCAGGTTCAGGTTCTCGTACGGCAGGTCGGTCAGCACGTTCATCTCGCGCAGGAACAGGTTGTCGCTGACGTAGAACGGCTGCAGGTAGACGCGGCTGCCGCCCGGACCGACGAACTGGTTGTAGCCGGTGACGTCCCAGCGGTTCTGCGACACGTGCGGATCGGCGAGGTTCGACGTGTCGACGAAGTCGCTCGGCTTGCTCGTGCGGATCGCCTCGTTGAAGTACGAGCCGCCGATGTTGCCGCCGGACTTCTCCGACAGCAGGTAGCGGTACTCGCCGACCATGCCGATGCGCGCCTCGGTCTCGACGTCGAGCTTCAGGAGGAGATCGCTGCTCTTGTCGATCGCCCAGAAGAACGGCTGCACGTACTGGAAGCCGCGCCGCGTGGCGTAACCGACGCTCGGGAAGAGGAAGCCGGTCTGCCGGTTGCGCAGGATCGGGAACACGCCGTACGGGAGGTAGAGGATCGGCTGATCCTTGATCTTGAAGCGCCCGCCGCGCAGCTTGCCCCAGCCCTCGAGCTCGACGTCGATCTCGTCGCCCTCGATGCTCCAGTCGGGCGCGCCGTCCTCGCACTGGCAGGTGGTGAACGTGCCGTCCCAGATGCGGTAGGTCTGGCCGATGCCCTTCTCGAGGCGCGCGCCGGTGATCTGGAAGCGCGACTGCGGCAGGTAGACCTCGCCGTCCTCCAGGAAGCCGGTCTCGTCCTCGAGCAGGAACGACGCCGAATCGGCTCGGATGCGGCCCTGCGGATCCTCGACCACGACGGAGCCCACCGCGTCGGCCTGGTTGGTCTTGCGGTCGATGTCGATCTGGTCGGCGGCGAGGACGCTGCCGCCGACGGTGACCACCACGTCGCCCTTCGCGTGCAGCGTGTCGGCCTCGCGGTCGTAGGTCAGGCTGTCGGCATCGACGTTCACCGCGTCGTCGGCGTGTCCGCCGACCGCGAACAGGCCGGCGCCCGGCGGATCCGCCTGCGCGACACCGGCGAGCGCCAGCACGCACGCGCACGCGACGACCAGGGCGACGCCGGGCCGCGTCACGCGCTCGCCCCGGTCCGTCGCGCGAAGACGCTCCGTGTCCCCGCCCGTCGCATCAGGTCGGCATAGACCATTCCGACCAGGAAGAGCGACCCCGTGACGACGATCGGCGTCGAGCCGTCCTCGGCGATCATCCGCGCCAGCGCGTCCGACGGGTCGGGGATCACGCGCACCGGGGTGCCGGGAAACCCTTCGGCGAGCTCGTCGCCGGCGAGCCCGCGCTTGCCGCCGATCTCGGCCACCACCACCTCGCGCGCCACCGGTGCGAGAATGGACGCCATCTCGCGCCAGCGCTTGTCGCGCAGCGCCGAGAACAGCAGCCGCACCGGCTCTGGGCCGACGATCGCCGGCAACGCGTCGCGAAGTGCGCGCGCGCCGTCGACGTTGTGCGCGCCGTCGAGGACGACGCGCGGCGCCTCGTGCACGATCGCGAGGCGTCCCGGCCACTCGACGCGGCTCAGCGCGCGCGCAATCGCGTCGTCACCGACGACGAGACGCGGCTCGGCCACCGCCAGCGCTTCGAGCACCCCGCACGCCACAGCGGCGTTGCGTCGCATATGTGGACCGTCGAGCGCAACGACCTTCGCGCCATCGTCGGACGCTTCGCGGACGATCGCACCGCGCCGCCGCGCCTCGTCGAGCAGCGCCGCGCGCGCTTCGTCCGCGAGCGCCGCGCCGAGCACCGTGACCCGGCCCTCGCGCATCACGCCGGCCTTCTCGCGTGAGATCGCGTCGAGCGTGTGTCCGAGATAGTCCTCGTGGTCGAAGCCGATCGAGGTGACCGCGGAGACCACCGGCTCGACGACGTTGGTGGCGTCGAGCCGTCCGCCGAGCCCGACCTCGAGCACCGCGACGTCGACCCGGCACTCGGCGAACCACCACAGCGCGAGCAGCGTCGTGACCTCGAAGAACGTGAGGCCGCTGCCCTCGACGTCGGTGCGCGCGCGGATCGTCTCGACGCCGCGCACCACCGCGTCGCGCGGAATCTCCTCGTCGGCGACGCGGATGCGCTCGGTGAACTCGACCAGGTGCGGCGACGTGTAGAGCCCGGCGCGGAAGCCCGCTTCACCGAGCGCCGCGTGCACCATCGCGCAGGTCGAGCCCTTGCCGTTCGTTCCCGCGACCAGCACCGACGGATACGCACGCTCCGGCGACCCGAGTGCGGCGAGCGCCGCCCGGACGCGCTCGAGCTTGAGATCCCAGCCGCGCGTCGCCTCGAGACCGATCAGCCAGGCGAGCGTCTCGTCGTAGCCCACGCCGCCCACGCGGCCTCAGGCGGCGCCGACGCGCTCGCGAGCGGCCTGCACGGATGCGCCGCGCACGAGCACGCGCAGCAGCCGCGCCAGCGTGTCGCGCATCTCGCGGCGCGGGACGACCATGTCGATCAGGCCGTGCTCGAGGACCATCTCCGCGCTCTGGAACCCCTTCGGCAGCGTCTGATGGATCGTCTGCTCGATGACGCGCGGCCCGGCGAAGCCGATGAGCGCGTGCGGCTCGGCGATCTGCACGTCGCCGAGCATCGCGAGCGACGCCGCGACGCCGCCGGTGGTCGGGTCCGTGAGCACGCAGAGGTACGGCAGACCGGCTTCGCGCAGACGCGTCAGCATCGACGCCGACTTCGCCATCTGGAAGAGCGACAGCGTGCCCTCCTGCATGCGCGCGCCGCCCGAGGCCGTGAACAGGACGAGCGGCAGCGCGCGCTCGATCGCGGTCTCGATCAGGCGCGCGAGCTTCTCGCCGACGACGGTGCCCATGCTGCCGCCCATGAAGGCGAAGTCGAAGATGCCGAGCGCGATCGGGATGTCGTCGATCGCCGCGGTGCCCGTGACCAGCGAGTCGCTGTGCCCGGTCTCCGCGCGCGCCGCGGCGATGCGCTCGGGATAGGGCTTCTGGTCGACCCAGCCGAGTGGATCGGACGCGCCGAGCGCACCGTTCAGCTCGACGAACGTGCCGCGGTCGACGGTGATCAGCAGCCGCTGCTCCACCGTCAAGCGAAAGTGGTGGCCGCAGCTCGCGCAGACGTTCAGGCGGCGCTCGACGTCCTTGCCGTACGAGCGCTCCTTGCAGGCCGGACAGCGCACGAACAGGCTGGCGTCCCCCGCCTGCTCGTCACCGCCCGCGGTCCCGCGCCGCGCGGCGCGAGGCCGCGCGCCGGGACCGTCGCTCTTCACGAAGCGCCCCCGCGCCGCGTCGCCTGCTTGAGACGCGCGCTCAGGTCGCGGACCGACTCGACCGCCGCGTCGTCGCTGTCCGCGTCCTCGACCAGTTTCGACAGCGCGCTGCCGACGATCACCGCGTCCGAGATCGCGGCCACGCTCGCCGCCTGCTCGGGGGTCGAGATGCCGAAGCCGACGCCGACCGGCAGCTCGGTCTCGTCGCGGATCTCGCGCACGAGCTTCGCGATGCGCTCCGGCGCGGCAACCTTCGTTCCCGTCACGCCGAGCACCGACACGAAGTAGACGAAGCCGCTCGCGGACTTGAGCACGCGGCGGATGCGCGCCGGCGTGCTGGTCGGCGCCAGCAGGAAGATCATGTCGAGGCCGGCCGCGCGCAGCGGCAGGCGCAGCTCGTCGGCCTCCTCGGGCGGCGTGTCGACGCACAGCAGCGCGTCGACGCCGGCCGCGGCCGCGGCCTCCGCGAGCTGCTGCGGCCCGAAGCGGACGAACGGATTCGCGTAGCCGAACAGCACGACGGGAACGTCCGACCGCTTGCGGAAGTCGGCGACCAGATCGAGGACGCCGCGCAGCGTGGTGCCGGCCCGCAACGCGCGCTCCGCGGCGCGCTGGTGGATCGGGCCGTCCGCCATCGGGTCGGAGAACGGCACGCCGAGCTCGATCACGTCGGAGCCGGCCTCGACCAGCGCGTCGAGGAGACGCGCCGTGCAGTCGAGGCCGCGGTCGCCCGCCATCAGGAACGGCACGAACGCCGCCTCGTCGCGCGCACGCAGCGCCGCGAAGCGGCCCGCGAGACGTCCCGAGCTGCGCTTGACGCCCTTCGCGGGACGCGGCCCACCCTGCGTTGCCGGTGCCGTGCTCACGAGTGCGCTCCGTTGCCGTGCTTCGCCGCGCGAAGCTCGACGCCGCGTGCCGACGCCACCGTTTCCATGTCCTTGTCGCCACGCCCCGACAGCGACACGACGATGGTCTCGTCCCGCGACATCGTCGGCGCGAGACGGATCGCGTGCGCCACCGCGTGCGCGGTCTCGAGCGCGGGGATGATGCCTTCCGTGCGCGCGAGACGCTCGAGCGCGTCGAGCGCCTCGTCGTCGGTCGCGGTCACGTACGACGCGCGTCCCTGGTCCTTGAGGAAGCTGTGCTCCGGACCGACGCCGGGATAGTCGAGGCCCGCCGAGATCGAGTGCGCCTCGCGCACCTGCCCGAGCTCGTCCTGCAGCAGATACGACTTGGCGCCGTGCAGGATGCCGCTCTGTCCCGCGCTGAGCGTCGCCGCGTGACGTCCGGTGTCGACGCCGTGGCCCGCCGCCTCGACCCCGACCATGCGCACGTCCTCGTCGGCGAGGAACGGGTGGAAGAGTCCGATCGCGTTCGAGCCGCCGCCGACGCAGGCGATCAGTACGTCGGGCAGGCGTCCCGTGGACTGCACGATCTGCTTGCGCGCCTCGCGCCCGATCACGCTCTGCAGGTCGCGCACCAGCATCGGGTACGGATGCGGGCCGGCCGCGGAGCCGATCATGTAGTAGGTATCCTCGACGGTCGCGATCCAGTCGCGCAGCGCCTCGTTCATCGCGTCCTTGAGCGTGCGGCTGCCGCTCTCGACGACGCGGACCTTCGCGCCGAGGAGCTTCATGCGGAAGACGTTCAGCGCCTGGCGCCGCACGTCCTCCGCGCCCATGAAGACCTCGCACTCGAGGCCGAAGCGCGCCGCCGCCGTCGCCGACGCGACGCCGTGCTGTCCCGCACCGGTCTCGGCAATGATGCGCCGCTTGCCCATGTGCACCGCGAGCAGCACCTGGCCCATGGTGTTGTTGATCTTGTGCGCGCCGGTGTGACAGAGGTCCTCGCGCTTCAGGAAGATGCGCGCGCCGCCGAGCTCGTCGGAGAGACGTGCCGCGAGCGTGAGCGGCGTCGGGCGTCCGACGTACTCCGACAGCAGCGCGTCGAGCTCGCTGCGGAACTTGCGCTCGCGCTTGATGCGCCGCCACGCTTCCTCGAGCTCGAGCAGGGCGGGCATCAGCGTCTCGCTGACGTACCGTCCGCCGTACGGTCCGAAGTGTCCGATCTGATCAGGCTGCTTTTGCATGTGCGACCAACGCGGCCATTCTGGCCGGATCCTTGATTCCCGGTGCGCTCTCGACGCCGCTCGCGACGTCGACGGCGAAGGGCCGCAGCGCGCGGACCGCCGCGGCGACGTTTTCGGGCGTGAGCCCGCCCGCGACGACCAGACGCTCGCGCGGCACCTCGCGCGCCCACTCCCAGTCGAACGTCGCGCCGGCTCCGCCGTACGCGGCTCCGGCGTCACCCTCGCAGAGGTAGTACTCGGCGCGCACGTGCGCGAGCGCGCGCCCCGCATCGCCGGCCGCGCACAGCTTCAGCGTGCGGATCACCGGCACCGCGAAGCCCTGCGTCATCTCCGGCGGCTCGTCGCCGTGCAGCTGGATCGCGTCGAGCGGCAGCGCCTTCTGCACGCGCTCGATCTCGTCGCGCGACGCGTTCACGAACACGCCGACCTTCCACACGCTCACCGGCAGTGCCGCGACGATCTCTCGCGCGCGCTCCAGGGAGATGTAACGCTTGCTGCGCGGATAGAAGTTGAGGCCGATCATGTCCGCGCCGGCCGCGACCGCGGCGCGCGCGTCCTCGGCGCTGGTGACGCCGCAGATCTTGACGCGCACCGGCGCGCCCTTCCCTTCCGCGGCGGTGGTCACCGCGCGCCGGCTCCCGCGATCATCGCGGCCAGCGCATCGCCCGGCACCGGCGCCTTCATGAACGCCTCGCCGACGAGGAACGCGTGGATGTCCGAGCGCTCGAGCCGCGCGAGGTCCGCGCCGTCGCGCAGCCCGCTCTCCGCGACCAGCAGGGTGCCCTTCGGAACGCGCCGCGCGATGCGCTCGCTCACCGCGAGGTCGGTCACGAAGGTGCGCAGGTTGCGGTTGTTGACGCCGACGATCCGGGCACCGATGCCGAGCGCCACGTCGAGCTCGGCCTCGTCGTGGATCTCGGTGAGCACGTCGAGCCCGCGCTCGAGCGCCGCGCGGTGCAGCTCGTCGAGACGCGCGGCCGGCAATGCCGCGACGATCAGCAGGACCGCGTCCGCGCCCGCCGCGCGCGCCTCGTCGAGCTGGTACTCGTCGACGACGAAGTCCTTGCGCAGGACGGGAATCGGAACGCTCGCGCGCACCGCGCGCAGGTCGTCGAGGCTGCCGCCGAAGAAGCGCTCGTTGGTGAGCACGGAGATCGCGGCCGCGCCCGCGGCGGCGTAGCCGCGCGCGATCGTGACCGGATCGTACGGCTCGCGCAGCACGCCCTTCGACGGCGAGCGGCGCTTGCACTCCGCGATCACCGCGGGGCGCCGGCTCTCGAGCGCGTGGCGCAGGCTGCGACGCTGGAGCGCGTACGCGGGGTCGCGGCGCAGGTCTTCCACGGGGCGCGACGCGCGCGCGGCGGCGACGACGTCCTCCCCGTCGAGGAGGATCTGCGTGAGAATGTCGGGCGTCTGCTCGGCGGAGGACATGGCGCGGGTCTCGAAGCGGGAGTCACCCTAGCACGCATCGCGCATCGGTCACCCGGCGGATCCGGCCGGAGTGCCGGATGCGGCGGGCGCCGCCTCCACGGCCGTGGTGAACGCAGCGAGCCGTGCGAGTACGTCGCGCGCCGCTCCGCTGGCGATCGCGGCGCGCGCGCGTGCCGTGCCGTCCGCGAGCGAGGACGCGAGCCCGGCGACGTGCAGGGCGGCAGCGGCGTTCGCGAGCACGACGTCCGCGTGCGGCCCGGGGCGGCCCTCGAGCACCGCGAGGACGGCCGCGGCCGACTCGTCGGCAGTCGACGCCCGCAGAACGTCGGACGAGACCTGCGGCAGACCGAAGTCCGCCGCGGTGATGACGCGCTCGGTGATCGACGTCCCCTTCACCTCCATCGCGTCGGTCGGAGCGCCCAGCGAGATCTCGTCGAGGCCGTCGCGGCTGTGGACGACCAGCGCGTGCTCGCAGCCGAGGGTGGCGAGGGCCCCGGCCACCAGCCGCAGCGCGTCCTGCGACGGGACGCCGACCACCTGTCGGCGGACACCCGCCGGGTTGGTGAGCGGCCCGAGCAGGTTGAAGACGGTGCGGAAGCCGAGCTCGCGCCGGACCGGTCCCGCGTGGCGCGTCGCCGGGTGCATCTTCGGCGCGAACAGGAACGCCATGCCGACCGCGTCGAGGCAGCGGCCGGCGTCGCCCGCGTCGAGCTCGATGCGGACGCCGAGCTTCTCGAGTGCGTCCGCGCCGCCGAACTTTCCCGACGCGCCGCGGTTGCCGTGCTTCGCGACCGCCGCGCCCGCCCCCGCCGCGACCAGCGCCGCCGCGGTCGAGATGCTGAACGTGCTCCAGCCGTCGCCGCCGGTGCCGCAGTTGTCGATCAGCGGAGTCCGCGACGTCGTGACGCGTGCGGCGTGGGCGCGCATCGCGCTCGCGGCCGCGACCACGACGTCGACGGTCTCGCCGCGCGTGCGCAGCGCCGCGAGGAACGCGCCGATCAGCGCCGGCGTCGCGGCGCCGCTCATGATCTCCTCGAACGCGGCCGCCGCCGAGTCGCGCTCGATCGCGACTCCGTCGCACAGACGGATCAGCGCCGCGCGCAGCGCGTCCGCGCCGGCCATGTCTCCGCTCACGCCTCGGGAACGCGGGCGAGGAAGTTCGCCAGCAGCTGCTTGCCGCACGTGGTGAGGATCGACTCGGGGTGGAACTGCACGCCCTCGAGCGGCCACGTGCGATGCCGGACGCCCATGATCGTCTGCGTGCCCTCGTCGTCGGTCCAGGCGGTGACCTCGAGCTCCGCGGGCAGCGTCTTCGGCTCGATCACCAGCGAGTGGTAGCGCGTCGCCTCGAACGGATCGGGCAATCCGTGGAACACGCCGACGTCGCGGTGGTGGATCGGCGAGGTCTTGCCGTGCATGATGCGTGGCGCGCGCACGACGTCGCCGCCGAGCGCCGCGCCGATCGACTGGTGACCGAGACAGACGCCGAGCGTCGGGATGGTGCTCGCGTAGCGCTGCAGCAGCGGCACCGAGATGCCCGCCTCGCGCGGCGTGCACGGCCCCGGAGAGATGACGATCGCCGACGGCCGCATCGCGCCGACCTCGTCGACGGTGACGGCGTCGTTGCGCCGCACCACGACCTCGGCACCCAGCTCGCTCAGGTACTGCACGAGGTTGTAGGTGAACGAGTCGTAGTTGTCGAGCATAAAGATCATGACATGCTCTCAGTCCAGCGTCTCCGCCAGCTCGACCGCGGCCAGGATCGCGCGCGACTTGCGGACGCACTCCTCGTGCTCCGACTGCGGATCGGAGTCGGCGACGACGCCGGCGCCCGCCTGCACGTACACCTTCCCGTCGGAGAGCACGGCGGTGCGGATCGTGATCGCGGTGTCCATCGCGCCGGAGAAGCCGAAGTAGCCGAAGGCGCCGCCGTAGACGCCGCGGCGCGACGGCTCGAGCTCGTCGATGATCTGCATCGCGCGCACCTTCGGCGCGCCGGACAGCGTGCCGGCGGGAAACGCCGCCCGCAGCGCGTCGATCGCATCGAACTCGGGAGCGACGCGGCCCTCGACGTTCGAGACCAGGTGCATCACGTGCGAGTAGCGCTCCACGACGAACTGCTCGGTGACCTCCACCGTTCCCGGCAGCGCGACGCGCCCGACGTCGTTGCGTCCGAGGTCGAGCAGCATCACGTGCTCGGCGCGCTCCTTGGGATCGGCGAGCATCTTGAGCGCGAGCTTCTCGTCCTCCTCGGGGGACGCGGCGCGAGGGTGCGTGCCGGCGATCGGACGCACCGTCATCACGCCGTCCTCGAGGCGCACCAGGACTTCCGGCGACGCGCCGACGACCGCCATGTCGCCCAGCGTCAAGTAGTACAGGTACGGCGACGGATTGATCGAGCGCAGGCAGCGGTAGACGTCGAACGGCGCCGCGGTGGTGGCGCGCGAGAAGCGCTGCGCGAGCACGACCTGGATGATGTCGCCCGCTGTGATGTACTCCTTGGCGCGCACGACGGCGGCGCGGAACTGCTCCGGCGTCATCGTCGACTCGACCGGCACCTGCGGCGCCGGCGTGAAGCGTGCGTGCAGCGGAGGAGTCGGCTCGTCGAGACGCCGCGCCAGCTCCTCCACGCGCGCGACCGCCGCGTCGTAGGCGGCTTCGCGCCCCTGCGCGAGGTCGGCGTGGGTCAGCAGCAGGAGCTTCTGCTCCTTGCTGTCGAAGATCACCAGGGTCTCGGCGAGCAGCAGCTGCAGGTCGGGGAAGCCGAGGTCGTCGGGCGGCGGCGACTCGAGGCGCTCGATCCAGCGCACGGCGTCGTACGACACGTAGCCCACGAGACCGCCGGTGAAGCGCGGCAGTCCCGGGACGGCGGGGATGCGGTAGCCTTGAAGGATGTCTCGCAGCTGCAGCAGCGGATCGACGTCGGAGAGCTCGCGCGGCGCGCCCTCGCGCGGCGTGATGCGCAGCGTGCGGCCCCGCGCCTCGACGCGCGCAACCGGATCGGTGACGATGAAGCTGTAGCGCGCCCAGCGCTCTCCGCCGACTGCGCTCTCGAGGAGAGCGCTCGGTCCGCCGCGCTGCAGCTTCAGGAACGCGCTGACCGGGGTGTCGCGATCCGAGAGCAGCTCGCCCCAAACCGGAACGTGCGTCGCGCCCTCGGCGAGGCGCTCGAACTGCGCCTTGCTCGGCAGGATGCGCACGGCGTCACTCGTTGACGAGGAACGCGCGCGAGTAGCGCTCCTCGTTCTTGAGGCGCATCACGACGGCGGTCGCGGCCTCCATCGTCGGGAACCGTCCGACGCGCACGCGGTACCACGTCTCGTCCGCGAGGCGGACCTTGACGATGAACGACTGGTAGCCGAGTTCCGAGAGGCGGCTGACGAGACGGTCCGCTGTCGCCTGGTCCTTGGTGGCGTTGACCTGCACGCTCCACCCCTTGCCGTTCGCGGCCGCGGGAGCGGCCGTCGCGCGCGGCTCGGCCTTCGCGACCACCGGCGTGGGTGCGGCTGTCGGTGCGGCGGCGCGTGCTGCCGTCGGCAGTGGTGCCGCGCGCGGCGGGGTCACTGCCGGGATCGGCGCCACAGCGGCGACGACTGCGGTCGGAGCGGGAGCGACGGCAACGGGTGCCGCCGGCGCGGGCTCCGTCGCGCTGCGCACGGCGAGGTTGACGCTCGCGGTCGCGGCGGGCGGCGCTGCGGCGGCGACGGGCTCTCCGACCGCGGCGGGGGACGCAGGTTCCACGGGGCTGTCGCCGGCGCTCACCGGCAGCCGCACGACGCGCTCCTCGCGCGCGAGACGACTCTCCTGCAGGCCCTTCCCGACGTAGATGCCGAGGAAGAAGATCACCACCGAGCCGGCGGTGAAGACGAAGAACATGCCGAGGATGCCGAGCCAGCCGAACTCGAAGCGGCCACCGCCTGCCTCCCGGGCCATCGCTACATCCTCTCCGGGGCCGCAACGCCGAGCAGCGCGAGGCCCGACACCAGAACGCGCCGCACCGCTTCGAGCAGGGCGAGACGTGCGGCGACGCGCGTGGGCGACTCGTCGCCGAGCACGCGGTGATGGTTGTAGAAGCGGTGCAGCGCGGCGGCGAGCTCCTGCAGGTAGAACACCACGCGGTGCGGCTCGAGCTCGCGCGCGGCGATGTCGACGACCTCGCCGTACGACACCAGCTGCTGCACGAGCTCGAACTCCTCGGCGAGCTCGAGCGCTGCGAGATCGTCCGCGGTGACCGCGCCCGGGAGCGGGATGCCCTGCGTGCCCGCCTGCGCGTACAGGCTCATGATGCGCGCGTGCGCGTACTGGACGTAGTAGACCGGGTTGTCGGTCGAGCGCTTCTTCGCGAGCTCGAGGTCGAACTCGAGATGGCTGTCCGACTTGCGGCTCAGGAAGAAGAAGCGCGCGGCGTCGCTGCCGACCTCGTCGAGCAGCTCGTCGAGGGTAACGTACTCGGCGCGCCGCGTGGACATCTTCACCTGCTCGCCGTGCCGCGTGAGCGTGACGAACTGGTAGATCACCGGACGGATGCTCGCCGTGTCGAAGCCGAGTCCGCGCAGCGCGGCCGCGACCTCCTGGTGCTCCGCGATGTGGTCGGCGCCGAGCACGTCGACGATGAGGTCGAACTTCCGGCCGAGCTTGTTCTGGTGGTACGCGATGTCGGGCAGGCGGTAGGCCGGCTCGCCGCTGCTCTTGACCAGCACGCGGTCCTTGTCGAGACCGACCTGCTCGCCGCGCAGCCAGAACGCGCCGTCCTTCTTCTCGCTCAGGCCCTTCGCGTCGAGGTCGCGCAGCACGGCCTCGATCGCGCCGCTCTCGTAGAGCGAGTCCTCGTTGAAGTAGACGTCGAAGGTGATCGAGAGGCGGTCCTGCGTGGCGCGGATGTCGGCGAAGATCGCCGTCTCGGCGGCGGCGCGGAAGGTCTTCTCGTCGTCGTCGGGGATCGCGTCGCCGCGGCTGTCGACGAGGCTCTTCGCGACGTCGCGGATGTAGTCGCCCTGATAGCCGTCTTCCGGAAAGTCCACCGGGCGGCCGACGAGCTCCTGGTAGCGCGCGCGCACCGACGCGCCGAGGACCTTCATCTGGCGGCCGGCGTTGTTGAAGTAGTACTCGCGCTCGACGTCGTACGAGACCGCTTCGAGCAGGCGCGCCAGCGTGTCGCCGAGGACCGCGTTGCGTCCGTGGCCGACGGTCAGCGGGCCGGTCGGATTCGCGCTGACGAACTCGACCTGCGCGCGCTTGCCCTGCCCCGCCGGCTCGATGCCGAGCGTCGTGTCGGCGAGCAGTCCCGCGAGCGCCTCGTGCCAGAAGCGTGGCGCGAGCCTGAAATTGATGAAGCCCGGGCCCGCGATCTCGGTGCCCGCAACGAGCCCGTGCGGGTCGTCGATGTGGCGCAGGATCGTCTCCGCGATCGCGCGCGGCGGCTTGCGCTCGGCGCGCGCGATGCCGAGCGCCATGGTCGCGGCGAGATCGCCGTGCGTGCGATCCTTCGGAACCTCGACCGAGCCGGGAGGCACCACCGTCGTATGCAGCTCGCCCGCAGCGGTCGCGCGCTCGAGCGCGTGCGCGAGGAGAGCTTCGATGCGCTTCTTCATCACCCGCCCTCGCGAGGGTCGCTCTTCACGGCGAAGTCAAGCGCGCGCGGACACACACGGTGTCGCTAGCGAGTTCGCGGGAGAGCGTCAAATCCGAGCGCTCCGACGGACGTGGAGCGCTCTCTCGTGATCAGCCGGCGGCCGCGCGTGCGCCCTTCTGGGTCGCGCCCTCGGCCTTCGCGCGCTTCTGGCCCCTGCGCTTCTTCGCCGGCTCGACGCTCTCCGAGGTGCCGGTGAGCTCGATCAGCGACATCGACGCCGCGTCACCGGCGCGAACGCCGAGCTTCACGATGCGGGTGTAGCCGCCCGGACGGTCCTTGAAGCGCTCGGCGATGTCCGAGAACAGACGCTGCACCGCCTTCTGGTCGCGGACGAACGCCACCGCGCGACGGCGCGCCGCGAGCGTGCCGGTCTTGCCGAGCGTGACCATGCGGTCCGCGAAGCGCCGGATCTCCTTGGCCTTCTCGTCCGTGGTCTTGATGCGGTCGTGGCTCAGCAGCTCCGCAACCAGGTTGCGGTAGAGCGAGTTGCGATGCGCCGACGATCGACCGAGCTTCCGTCCTGCCTTCAGGTGTCGCATGGTATCCGTTCACTTCCGGCGCGAGCAGCGGCGATCGCCGCCACCCGCGCTCTGAGTCTCGCTTCCGCCGAAGGCGGGTTCAGGCCGTCTGCTTCTCCCGCATCATGCGCCGACGCTCGAGCTCCTCGCGGGGCGGGAAATTCTCGAGGCGCATGCCGAGCGAGAGACCCATCTCCGACAGCAGCTCCTTGATCTCGTTGAGCGACTTGCGGCCGAAGTTCTTGGTCTTGAGCATCTCGGCTTCGGTCTTCTGCACGAGCTCGCCGATGTAGCGCAGGTCCGCGTTCTGCAGGCAGTTCGCGGAGCGCACCGACAGCTCGAGCTCGTCGACCGTGCGGAACAGGTTCTCGTTGAGCTCCGCCGACGCCGCCTCTTCCGACGGAACCGAGGTCTCCTCGGGCTCCTCGAAGTTGACGAAGACGCCGAGCTGGTCCTGGAGGATGCGCGCCGCGAGCGCGACCGCGTCCTCGGGACGCACGCTGCCGTCCGTCCAGATCTCCAGCGTGAGCTTGTCGTAGTCGGTGCGCTGACCGACGCGCGCGTTGGTGACGACGAAGTTCACCTTGCGCACCGGAGTGAAGATCGAGTCGATCGCGATGGTGCCGACCGGCTGGCCTTCCTCCTTGTTGCGATCCGCCGGGACGTAGCCGCGACCGGCCTTGATCGTGAGCTCGGCGCGGAAGTCCGCCCCCTTGCCCACGGTCGCGATCAGGTGCTCGGGGTTCAGGACCTCGAGCTCGGGACCGGCCTCGATGTCCGCAGCGGTCACGCGGCGGTCACCCTTCACCTCGATGCGTGCGGTCGCCTCGTTCGCGCCGTCGTGCAGGCGGAAACGGACTTCCTTGAGGTTCAGGATGATGTCGGTGACGTCCTCGGTCACTCCGGCGATGGTCGAGAACTCGTGCAGCGTGTTCTCGAAGCGCACGGTGGTGATCGCCGCTCCGCGCAGCGAGGAAAGGAGGATCCGACGCAGGGAGTTCCCGAGGGTCGTGCCGAATCCACGCTCCAGCGGCTCGAACTCCAGCTTTGCGTAGGTCGGCGTCAGGCTTTTGTCGTCGATCTCGAGCCGCTTCGGCTTGATGAGATCGCGCCAATTCTGCTGAAAACCGTTCACGCTATCACTCCCTCGATGGTCTCGACTCTCGACGGTCGCTGCCGATCATTCGCCGACTCGAACGTCACTTCGAGTACAGCTCGACGATCAGGCGCTCGTTGATCGGCATGGTGAGATCCGCCCGCTGCGGGAGCATCTTCACCGTGCCGGTGAATCCCTCGCGGTCGATCTCGAGCCAGTCCGGAACGCCACGGCGCTGCGACAGCTCCAGCGCCTCGACGATGCGCGCCACCTTCTGGCTGCGCTCGCGGACGGTGACCTTGTCGCCGGCGTTGACGAGGAACGACGGAATCGTGACCTTGCGGCCGTTGACCTTGAAGTGCCCGTGGCGGACGAGCTGACGCGCCTCGGCGCGCGAGTTCGCGAAGCTCAGGCGGAACACGATGTTGTCGAGACGGCGCTCCAGCGTCGTGAGCAGGGTCTCACCAGTGACGCCACGGGAGCGCTCCGCGAGCGCGAAGTAGCGGCGGAACTGCGCCTCGAAGACGCCGTAGATCCGCTTCACCTTCTGCTTCTCGCGCAGCTGGATGCTGTACTCGGAGAACTTGTGCCGTCCCTGGCCGTGCTGGCCGGGCGGGTAGTTGCGGCGCTCGATGGCGCACTTGTCGGTGAAGCAGCGCTCGCCCTTCAGGAAGAGCTTCATGCCCTCGCGCCGGCACATCCGGCACACGGAATCGGTATTGCGGGCCACGTCAGACTCTCCTTCGCTTCGGCGGGCGGCAGCCGTTGTGCGGGATCGGCGTGACGTCGCGGATGAGGGTGATCGAGAAGCCGGCCGCCTGCAGCGAGCGCAGCGCAGGCTCGCGTCCGCCACCGGGACCCTTCACGAAGACCTGCACGGTCCGCATGCCGAAGTCGGCTGCCTTCTTCGCGGCACTCTCGGCCGCCAGTTGGGAGGCGAACGGAGTCCCCTTGCGCGACCCCTTGAAGCCCACCGAGCCGGCGCTCGCCCACGACACCACGCCACCCATCGTGTCGGTGATCGTGATGATCGTGTTGTTGAAGGTCGAGTGGATGTGGACCACTCCCTCCGAAACGGTGCGCTTGCCCTTCTTGCGGCGCGGCGCCGCGGGGGCTGCGCCCGCAGCGGGAGCAGCGGCCGCTGCGGCCGGCGCGCCCTCCTCGGCCGGCGCCGGATTGATGTCCGTCTTCGACATTCCCAGTTACTCCTGACGTTCGCTCTTCGCTCTCTACGTTGCGCTCGAGACCTGCGGCTCAGCCCTTCGGCGGAGCCTGCTTCTTGCCTGCAACCGTGCGGCGCGGGCCCTTGCGCGTGCGTGCATTGGTGTGCGTGCGCTGGCCGTGCACCGGGAGGTTCTTCCGGTGCCGGATCCCGCGATAGGCGCCGAGGTCCACGTAACGCTTGATGTTCAGCGTGATCTCGCGGCGCAGATCGCCCTCGACCTTCAGATTCTGGTCGATGTAGCGACGCATCTTCTGGAGATCGTCCTCGGAGAGGACGTCGGTCTTCGTATTGACGTCGACGCCCGTCTCCTCACAGATCTTCTTCGCGACGCTGCGGCCGATCCCGTAGATGTAGGTCAGCCCGATCTCGATGCGCTTGTTCTTCGGCAGGTCGACGCCGGCGATGCGTGCCATGGTTCTGCGACTCTCCTTCGACTCAGCCCTGGCGCTGCTTGTGACGCGGGTTCACGCACAGAACGCGAACCACGCCCTCACGCCGGATGATCTTGCACTTCGGACAGATTTTCTTGACGGACGCCCGGACCTTCATGGGAAGTACCTTCCTCGTTCCTTCGGAGACTACTTGACGCGATACGTGATCCGTCCGCGGCTCAGGTCGTACGGCGAGAGCTCCACCGTCACCTTGTCGCCCGGAAGGATCTTGATGTAGTGCATGCGCATCTTCCCGGAGATGTGCGCGATGATCTTGTGGCCGTTGTCGAGGGCCACCCGGAACATCGCATTGGGAAGCGACTCCTGCACCACCCCGCTGACCTCGATCGCGTCTCCTTTCGGCATCTCCGACCCCGGCCTAGTTCGGCAGCGTGAGGATCTCGGGGCCGTTCGCGGTTACGGCGACCGAGTGCTCGAAATGGGCCGCGAGCCGCCGATCTCGCGTCACGGCGGTCCAGCCATCCTGCAGGACCTCGACCTCGTAGGTGCCTTCGCACACCATGGGCTCGATCGCGAGGACCATGCCTTCCTTGAGACGGGGGTTCTGCCCCGCCCCGACGTAGTTCGGGACCTGAGGCTCCTCGTGCAGGCGCTGGCCGATGCCGTGCCCGACGAAGTCCCGGACGACCCCGTAGCCGTGCGACTCGGCGTGCTTCTGGATCGCCGCCGAGATGTCCCGGATGCGGTTGCCGACCCGCATGCTCTCGATGCCGCAGTAGAGCGACTCGCGCGTCACGCGCATGAGGCGCTCTGCGTCCTCGCTGACGGCGCCGACCGCGACCGTGACGGCCGAATCGCCGTAGTAACCCTTGTAGACCGCGCCGTAGTCGAGGCCGACGATGTCCCCCGTCTGCAGGATCCGCTTCGGGGAGGGCATGCCGTGCACGACCTCCTCGTTGATCGAGACGCAGAGCGAGGACGGGTAGACGCGACCGCCGACGTTGTAGCCCTTGAAGGCCGGCACCGCGCCGCGCTCGCGGGTCCACTTCTCGGCGAGCGCGTCGAGCTCGGCCGTGGACACGCCCGGAGCGACGACCTCGACGAGACGCTGCAGCACCTCCGCGACGATCTGACAGGCGGCGCGGATGAGCTCGATCTCCTGGCGGCTGCGCAGGACGATCATGCCGGCACCCCGAGGCTCGCCACGACGCGGCGGAACACCTGCTCGGTCGAGCCGGTGCCCTGCACTTCCACCAGTGCCGCGCGCTCGCGGTAGAACGCGAGAAGCGGAGCGGTCTCCTTGCGGTAGACCTCGAGACGCGCCGTGATGATCTCCTCACGGTCGTCTTCGCGCTGGTACAGCTCGCCGCCGCACTTGTCGCAGATGCCGGGACGCTTCGAGGGCTCGAAGCTCAGGTGGTACATCGCACCGCACTTGCGGCAGGTGCGGCGCTCGGTGAGCCGGCGCACCAGCTCGTCGGTGGGGACGTCGAGGCTCAGCGCCCGGAGCTTGGCCCGCGACGCGTTCGCGCAGATGTCGTCCAGGCTCACGGCCTGCGGCACCGAACGCGGGAACCCGTCGAGGATGAAGCCTCCGTGGCAATCCGTCGCAGCGAGGCGCTGGCGAACGATGCCGAGCATCAGATCGTCCGGCACCAGCTCACCCTTGTCCATGAAACCCCGGGCGCGAACGCCGAGCGGCGTGCCCTGGGAGATCTCCGAACGCAGCATGTCTCCCGTCGAGATGTGGGGCGTCCGAAGACGCTCCGACAGGAGCTCCGCCTGCGTACCCTTCCCGGCCCCCGGAGGTCCGAGCAAGACGAGCTTCGAGGAGGCGGCGATGGTCACGTTGCTGCTGCACCCTAGCCACGACGTCCGCGCAAGCGACCACGCTTCATGAAGCCTTCGTAGTTGCGTGTGAGGAGGTGGGTCTCCATCTGAGCGACCGTGTCCAGAGCGACGCCGACGACGATGAGCAACGCGGTTCCGCCGAAGAAGAACGGCACGTTGAACTGCTGGATCAGGAGCGTGGGCAGAATGCAGACCGCCGAGATGTAGATCGCTCCGCCCAGCGTGATGCGCGTCAGAATGCGGTCGATGAAGTCCGCCGTCTTCTTGCCAGGCCGGATGCCCGGAATGTAGCCGCCGAACTTCTTCATGTTCTCCGCGACGTCGACCGGGTCGAACGTGACAGCCGTGTAGAAGTAGCTGAAGAAGATGATCAGCGCCACGTAGATGACGTTGTAGAGAATGTTGCCCGGAGTGAGCAGCTCGGCCGCCCGGTCCGCCCACGGATGCTGGACGAAGCTGGCGATCGTGCCCGGGAAGATCAGGATCGAGGACGCGAAGATCGGCGGGATCACGCCCGCGGTGTTGATCTTCAGCGGCAGGTGCGAGCTCTGGCCACCGTACATCCGGCGCCCGACCACGCGCTTGGCGTACTGGACGGGGATCCGGCGCTGGCCGCGCTCGACGAAGATGATGCCGCCGATGACCAGGACCATGAGCAGGACCACGAGCAGGACGACGAACAGGGAAAGCTCACCCTCGTTCATGAACTGGAACGTCGTGGCGACGGCGGACGGCAGCGAGGCCGCGATGCCGGCGAAGATGATCAGCGAGATGCCGTTACCGATGCCGCGCTCGGTCACCTGCTCGCCGAGCCACATGATGAACGCGGTGCCCGAGGTGAGCGTGATCATGCTCATCAGGCGGAAGCTCCAGCCCGGGTTGTAGACGACGCCGCCGCCGCCCGGTGCCTGGATCTGCTCGAGGCCGATCGAGATGAAGAGGCTCTGGATCAACGCGAGGGCAACGGTGCCGTAGCGCGTGTACTGGGTGATCTTGCGCCGGCCCGCCTCCCCTTCCTTCGAGAGACGCTCGAGGGTCGGAACGACGACGGTCAGCAGCTGAAGGATGATCGACGCGCTGATGTACGGCATGATGCCGAGCGCGAAGATCGAGAACCGCTCGAGCGCACCGCCCGAGAACAGGTTCACGAGGCCGAACATGTTGTTGCGGGCCTCGTCGAAGAACGCCTGCATCGCCTTGCCGTCGATGCCCGGCGTCGGGATCGCGACCCCGATGCGGTACACCGCCAGCATTCCGGCCGTGAAGAGGAGACGCTTCTTGAGCTCCTCGACACGCAGCGCGTTGGAGAACCCGGTGGTCACGCCACGACCTCGACGCTGCCGCCCCTGGCCTCGATCGCGGCCTTGGCCGACTCGCTGAACGCCTGCACCTTCACGGTGAGCGCGTGCTCGAGGGTGCCGTTGCCGAGAACCTTGACGCGCTTCGCGCGACGGCTCACCAGGCCCGCACCGGCGAGCGCGGCGCCGTCGACGACGCTGCCTGCCGCGAAGCGGCCGAGGTCCGACAGATTCACGACCTCGTACTCCTTGCGGAACGGGTTCGTGAAGCCGCGCTTCGGCAGGCGGCGCTGCAGCGGCATCTGGCCGCCTTCGTAGCCCGGGGGGCTGTTGCCGCCCGAGCGCGACTTGCGTCCCTTGTGACCGCGGCCGGCGGTCTTGCCGAGGCCAGAGCCCGTGCCGCGGCCGACGCGCTTGCGCGCCGAGCGGGCGCCGGGAGCCGGATGGAGGCTCGAGAGATCCACTAGTTCGCCTCCTCGACTTCGATCAGATGCGCGACCGCACGAATGCGTCCACGCGCCTGCGGAGTGTCCGCCACGAGGGCGCGCGAGCCGCGCTTGCCGAGGCCCAGGCAGCGCAGAGTCGCGCGCTGGCGCTCCGTGCCGCCGATCGGGCTGCCGTGCAGGGTCAGCCGCAGCGTCTTGTTGGTGGCTTCCGACAGTCCGGACATCCGCTTCAGCAGCTCGCTGATGCGCGCGTCACTCTGTCTCACCTTGCGGGACTTCATGAGAACCTCGACCGAACGCTCAGGCTGCGCCGAGCTCGGCGGCTTCCTTGTTGCGCGTCCGCGCGACCTGCTCGGGCGAGCGGAGCATCGACAGCGCCGTGATCGTCGCGCGCACCATGTTGTGCGGGTTGTTCGACCCGATGCACTTGGTCAGCACGTTCTGGACGCCGGCCGCTTCCACGACCGCACGCACGCCACCGCCGGCGATGACACCGGTACCGGGGCCGGCAGGACGCATCATGACGATGCCCGCGCCGAAGCGACCGACCACCTCGAAGGGGATCGTTCCCTCGATGAGCGGCACGGTCATCAGCGACTTCTTCGCCTTGTCGATGCCCTTGCGGATCGCCTCGGGAACTTCCTTCGCCTTCCCGAGACCGAAGCCGACGTGTCCGGCACCGTCACCGACGACGACCAGGGCGCCGAAGCGGAACCGACGTCCGCCCTTCACCACCTTGGCGACGCGGTTGATGCTGACCACCTTCTCCTTGAGCTCGAGCCCATGGGGATCGACCCGCTCGCCCGTCGTTACCTGCACCGCTCGACTCCTTCGCGACTACCGCTCGTGCTGATGAAAAGTCTCAAAACTTGAGTCCTGCTTCGCGAGCGGCTTCCGCGAGAGTGCGGACCCGGCCGTGATAGAGGAAACCGTTGCGATCGAACACCACCGCCGAGACGCCGGCCTCGCGCGCCTTGCGCGCGAGGAGCTCGCCGACCTCCTTGGCCGCGCCCTTGTTTCCCGACTTGCCGCCGAGCTTCTCGCGCACCTCGGCAGAGCGGCTGGAAGCCGCCGCGAGCGTACGCCCCGACTCGTCGGAGATCACCTGCGCGTAGATGTGGTTCAGGCTGCGGTAAACGGTCAGCCTGGGCCGATCGTCGGTACCGCGCACCCGCTTGCGCACGCGGGCCTGCCGCAGAATCCGGCCCGGAGATCGCAGATTGGTCAGCATGATCGTTCCTCGTGCACTCGCGCGACGCCGAAGCGTCTCAGGCCGCGCCCGCCGCCTTGCCGGACTTCCGGCGAATCTTTTCCTCGGCGTACTTGATGCCCTTGCCCTTGTACGGCTCGGGCGGACGAAGCTCGCGGATCGCCGCAGCCGTCGCGCCGATCACCTGGCGATCCGGGCCTTCCAGCGTGATCACGACCTGCTTGTCGATCTTCGCGGTGATCCCCGCCGGCAGCTGGAACAGGATCGGGTGCGAGTAGCCGAGCGAGAACAGGATCGAGTTGCCGCGCAGGTCCGCGCGGTAACCGACGCCGTTGATCTCGAGCACGCGCGTGAACCCGGAGCTGAGGCCGGTCACCGTATTGTAGAGGTTCTTGCGGGTGAGCCCGTGCAGGGAACGCACCTGGCGGCCGTTGCCTTCGCGGGCGACGAGGAGCTCGTCACCCTCCTGGCGTACCTGTACGTCCTTCGGGAGCGCCACCGAGGCGGCGCCCTTCGGGCCCTTGATCTCGACCGAGTCCGACTTCAGCGCGACGCTGACGCCGCTGGGAAGCTTGACCGGAAGTCGTCCAATGCGGGACATCGATGCAACCTCGAAGCTGCTTTGCTCACCACACCGCGCAGAGGATCTCGCCGCCCACCTTGCGCTCGCGCGCCTGGCGGTCCGGCAGGATGCCCTGCGGGGTCGAGAGAATGTTCACGCCGAGGCCGCGGCGCACCTTCGGAGCGTTCTCCGCACCGACGTAGACGCGCAGGCTCGGACGGCTGACGCGCTGGATGCCGGTGATCACCGGACGGCGCTGGGCGTCGTAGCGGAGACCGATGCGCAGCTCCTTCTTCACGCCCTCGCCGACGACGGCGAAGTCCTTGAGATAGCCCTCGTCCACGAGCACCGCCGTGATGCGTTCCTTGACGCTCGACCAGGGAACGTCGACGCGGTCCTTGCGCGCCTGGCTTCCGTTGCGGATGCGCGTCAGGAGATCGGAAATTGGATCGGTCATCATGGGGCTTACCAGCTCGCCTTCGTCACGCCGGGAATCTGCCCCTTGCGCGCCAGCTCGCGCAGGCAGATGCGGCACAGCTTGAACTTGCGATAGAACGCGCGCGACCTGCCGCACGACAGGCACCGGTTGTACTCGCGCACCGAGAACTTCGCGGGCAGCGCGGCTTTGATCCTGAGACACGTCTTGGCCATTCGTCGTTTCCTCGACCGGCGTCAGCTGCGGAACGGCATGCCGAGCGCCTTCAGGAGAGCCTTGCCCTCGCTGTCGGTGCGCGCGGTGGTGCAGATGGTCACGGTCAGCCCCCGGACCTTGTCGATCTTGTCGATGTCGATCTCGGGAAAGATGATCTGCTCGGTGACGCCGAGCGAGTAGTTGCCGCGTCCGTCGAAGCAGCGGTCGCTCACGCCCTTGAAGTCGCGCACGCGCGGCAGGGCGCTCGACAGGAGCCGATCGAGGAACTCCCACATGCGGGCGCCGCGCAGCGTGACCATCGCGCCGATGGGCATCTTCTCGCGCAGCTTGAAGTTCGCGATCGCCTTCTTCGAGCGGGTGACGACCGGCTTCTGCCCGGTGATCGCGGTGAGCTCCGAGACCGCCGAGTCGATCACCTTGACGTTCTGGATCGCCTCGCCGAGACCCGTGTTGAGCACGATCTTCTCGAGCCGCGGGACCTGGAGCGGGTTCGCCAGCCCGAGCTCCGACTGGAGCTGGGGCGCGATGCGCTCCTGGAAGGCCTTCTTCAATCTCGGGACCATGTTGCTGCCGCTTCCTTCTCTCTTCTCGCCGGCGCTCAACGCTCGGAGACCTCGCCGCAGCGGTGGCAGCGGCGGGCGATCTTCCCGTTCTCGAGGACCTTCGAGCCGCCGCGCGTGGGCTTGTTGCAGCGGTCGCACACCAGCATGAGGTTCGAGAGATGGAGCGGCGACTCCTTCTCCACGATCCCGCCGGCCTGCTGCGCGCTGCGCCCCTTGCGATGGCGCTTGACCATGTTCAGGCGCTCGACGGTGGCGCGGTTCTTCTCCCCGATCACGCGCAGGATCTTGCCGGTCTTGCCGCGTTCCTTGCCCGCGATCACAAGCACGGTATCGCCCTTCTTGAGGCGCGTCGGGATGCGGACCGGCCGCTCGCCGCTTCCTGCCCGATTCTTCGTCAGAGCACTCATGAAACCTTCTCTCGAGCCTTGCTCGCCCGTCCGCTCAGATGACTTCCGGCGCGAGCGAAACGATCTTCATGAAGCGCTTCGCGCGAAGCTCGCGCGCGATCGGCCCGAAGATGCGGGTGCCGACCGGCTCGCCTTCCTTGTCGATGAGGACCGCCGAGTTGTTGTCGAAGCGGATGTAGGAGCCGTCGGGGCGGCCGACTTCCTTGGCCGTCCGGACGACGACGGCCTTCACCACGTCGCCCTTCTTCACCTTCGAGTTCGGCGTCGCTTCCTTCACCGAGCCGACGATGACGTCGCCGAGCGACGCGTAGCGCCGGCGGCTGCCGCCGAGCACCTTGATGCAGAGCACCTTGCGCGCGCCGGAGTTGTCGGCGACGTCGAGTACGGTTTCCGTCTGGATCATGGCTCAGCCCTGGGCCTTCTTGAGGATCGACACGACGGCCCAGCGCTTCTCGCGCGACAGCGGACGCGTCTCGATGATCTCGACGCGATCGCCGACGTTGCAGGCGTTGCGCTCGTCGTGCGCCTTGAACTTCTTCCGGACCTTCAGATACTTCTTGTACTTCGGGTGCTTGACGAGTCGTTCAACGATCACGACCACCGTCTTGTCCATCTTGTTCGAGAACACGACTCCCGAACGGTGCTTCCGCTGTCCCGTCGACTGCTGTTCCGTGGTCGTCATCTCTAGCGCCTCGTTCCCGTGGCACGCTCGTGCTTGAGGGTCAGCACCCGAGCGAGGTCGCGGCGAACCGTCCGCGCCTTCATCTTGTTCTCGATCTGTCCGGTGGCGCCGCGCAGGCGGAGACGGAAGATCTCCTCGCGAAAGTCGCGCTCCTTCTGAGCGAGCTCGTCTTCACCGAGCTCGCGAAGCTCCCTAAGCCGCATGGTGTCGCTCCACGAACTGGGTCGAGATGGCGATCTTGTGCGCGGCGAGGCGGAACGCCTCCTTGGCCACCGCACGGTCGACGCCCTCCATCTCGAAGATCATCCGGCCGGGCTTGATGACGCACACCCACAGCTCCGGCGAGCCCTTGCCCTTGCCCATGCGGGTCTCGGCCGGCTTCTTGGTGAGCGGCTTGTCGGGGAACACGCGGATCCAGACGCGGCCGCCACGCTTGATGTGGCGGGTGAGCGCGATACGCGCGGCCTCGAGCTGCCGGGCGGTGAGCCAGCCGCGATCGACGGCCTTCAGGCCGTAGTCGCCGAACGCCAGCGTCGCACCGCGGTACGCCGTACCGGGATTGCGGCTCTTGTGCTGCTTTCTGAACTTGACTCGCTTCGGGGCTAGCATGACCTCTGCCTCGCCTCAGGCTCCGACGGCCTGACGCTGCTGCTCTTCCTCGCGCGAGAGGACGTCGCCACGCATGACCCACGCCTTGATGCCGATCACGCCGTAGGTCGTCTTCGCCTCGGCGAAGCCGTAGCTGATGTCGGCGCGCAGGGTGTGCAGGGGGACGCGGCCTTCACGGTACCACTCGCGACGCGCGATCTCGGCGCCGCCGAGACGGCCCGAGCACTGGATCCGGACGCCCTGGGCGCCCATGCGCATCGCGCGCGCGACCGCTTCCTTCATCGCGCGGCGGAAGGCGACGCGGCGCTCCAGCTGGAGGCCGACGTTCTCCGCGACGAGCTGCGCGTCGATGTCCGGACGGCGCACCTCGATGATGTTGATGTAGGTTTCCTTGCCCATGAGCTTGTTCAGCTCGGCCTTCAGCTTCTCGATCTCGGCGCCCTTCTTGCCGATGACGATGCCGGGGCGGGCGGTGTGGATGTTGACCTTCGCCTTGTTGGCAGCACGCTCGATCTCGATCTTCGAGATGCCGGCGTGGTACAGCCGCTTCTTGAGGAAGCGCCGCACGCGGATGTCCTCGTGCAGCAGCTCGGCGTAATCACGCTTCGCGAACCAGCGAGACTCCCAGTTCTCGATGACGCCGACGCGGAACCCCTTCGGGTGAGTCTTGTGTCCCATGTGCTTCCTACCGCTCGTCGACCACGACGGTGACGTGACTGGTGCGCTTGAAGATCCGGGTGGCGCGTCCCTGGGCACGCGGCAGCGTGCGCTTCTGGGTCGGGCCCTCGTCGACGTACGCCTTCTTCACGTACAGCTGGTCGACGTCGACGTTCTGGGTGTTCTCCGCGTTGGCGACCGCCGAGCGCAGCGTCTTGGCGATGAGCCGAGCCGCCTTCTTCGGCGTGAAGTCGAGAACGGACAGCGCCTCGCCGACGTTGCGGCCGCGGATCAGATCCACGACCAGCCGTGCCTTGCGCGGCGACATCCGGATGTAGCGGGTTCTCGCTCGGACTTCCATCGTTGCCTCAGCGCTTCACCGCGGCCTTCGTGTCGGTCTTCCGGTCTCCCGAATGGCCGTGGAAGGTACGCGTGGGGGCGAACTCGCCCAGCTTGTGTCCCACCATGTTCTCGGTGACGAACATGGGGATGAACTTGCGCCCGTTGTGGACCGCAATCGTGTGACCCAGCATGTCGGGGATGATGGTGGAGCGGCGCGACCACGTGCGGATGACACGCTTCTCGCCGCTCGAGTTCATCGCATCCACCTTCTTGACGAGGTGGTCGTCGACGAAGGGTCCCTTCTTGACCGAACGCGGCATCTAGGCGCTCCTCACTTCTTCTTCCGGCGCTGCACGATGAGCTTCGTGGTGCGCTTGTTGCGGCGCGTCTTGTAGCCCTTGGTGGGCGTTCCCCAGGGCGAAGTCGGATGGTTGCCCTTCGACCGGCCCTCGCCGCCGCCGTGCGGATGATCGACCGGGTTCATCGCCATGCCGCGGACGTGCGGGCGACGGCCCAGCCAGCGCTTGCGGCCGGCCTTGCCGAGCGACGTGTTCTCGTGCGCGATGTTGCCGACTTGGCCGATGGTCGCGTAGCAGACCATGCGGACGCGGCGCTGCTCGCCCGAGGGGAGCTTCACCTGTGCGTAGTCGCCTTCCTTCGCCATCAACTGTGCCGCGGTGCCGGCGCTGCGGACGAGCTGTCCGCCGCGGCCCTCGGTGAGCTCGATGTTGTGGATCGTCGTGCCGAGGGGGATGTCCTTCAGCTGCAGCGAGTTGCCGGGCTTGATGTCCGCACCCGGGCCCGCGACCACGGTGTCACCGACCTGCAGGCCGATGGGCGCGAGGATGTAGCGCTTCTCGCCGTCGGCGTAGTGCAGCAGCGCGAGATGCGCCGAGCGGTTCGGATCGTAGTCGATCGAGGCGACCTTCGCCGGCACCGTCAGCTTGTCGCGACGGAAGTCGACGATGCGCAGCCGGCGCTTGTGTCCGCCGCCACGGTAACGCGTGGTGACGCGGCCGTTGTTGTTGCGGCCGCCGCTCGAGTGCAGCGGACCGGTCAGGGCCTTCGGCGGCTTGTCCGCGGACACACCGCTGAGGTCGCGACCCGTCTGGAAGCGCCGCCCCGGAGAGGTCGGCTTGAAGTAACCCGCGCTACGCATCACGCACCCTCGAAGAAGTCGATGCGCTGCCCTTCGGCGAGCGTCACGTACGCCTTCTTCCAGTCGGAGCGGCGACCCATCGAGCGGCCCACGCGGCGCGTCTTGCCGAGCACGTTGACCGTCCGAACCTTGACCACCTTGACGTTGAAGAACTGCTCGACCGCGCGCTGGATCTCCACCTTGTTGGCGTCACGCGTGACCTTGAACAGGACCTGGTTGGCCTGCTCGTTGACCAGCGTGCCCTTCTCGGTGATCAGCGGCGAGCGGATGATCTCGGAGTAGTGCTTCATTTCTCGAGCCTCTCGGCGAGCGCCTGCACCGCATCCTGCGTCAGCAGGACGTGCTGGTGCTTGAGCACGTCGTAGACGTTGACGCCGGCCGAGCGCAGCACCTTGACGGACTTCAGGTTCCGCGCGGCGCGCTCGAGAGCGACGTTCTCGTCCTTGCTCACGATCAGCACGCTGCCGCTCAGGCCGAGCGCGGCCAGCATCTCGACGACGCGCTTGGTCTTCGCCTCCGCGAGCTCGATGCGGTCGACGACGGTCAGCGCACCGTTGCGCTGGCGGTCGGCGAGAACCGAACGCAGGGCGACGCGACGCGCCTTCGCGGGAACGCGGTAGCCGTAGTCGCGCGGCTGCGGGCCGAACACCGTGGCGCCACCCGCCCAGATCGGCGAGCGGTTGCTGCCGGAACGTGCGCGGCCGGTGCCCTTCTGGCGCCACGGCTTCGCACCGCCGCCGGACACGAATGCGCGCGTCTTGGTGGCGTGCGTGCCGGCACGGCGGGTCGCCTGCTGCATGTGGACCACCTCGTACACGAGGTGCTCGCGCGGCTTCTCGCCGAACAGGCCAGGAAGGGTGATGTCGCCCTTGCTGCCGCCGTCGGCACCGCGCAGCGAGGCACGGATCTCCGTCGTGGTGCTCACTGCTCGACTCCTCCGACCGGACGCACGATGACGTAGCCGCCGCGCGATCCGGGAACCGCACCACGGACGAGAATCAGGTTCTTGTCCGAGCGGATCTGGACCACCGAAAGGTTGCGCGTCGTGACGCGGTCGTTGCCGTAACGGCCGGCCATGCGCTTGCCCTTGAAGACGCGGCCCGGATACGAGCGATTGCCGATCGAGCCGCCGTGGCGGAAGTACTCGTGCGTGCCGTGCGACCCCGGGAATCCCGAGAAGCCGTGCCGCTTGATGACGCCGGTGTAGCCGCGGCCCTTGGTCGTGCCGGTGACGTTGACCGTGTCGCCGTCCTTGAAGAGATCGGCGACGGTCAGCGTGGCGCCCAGCTCGAGCTGCTCGCCCCCCTGGAATTCACGCAGCAGCGAGAACGTTCCCTTGCCCGCCTTCGCAGCATGGCCGACGGCGGCCTTGGTCTCGCGGTGCGGCTTCGACTGCGCGAAGCCCAGCTGCACGGCGGTGTATCCGTCACGGTCCGGCGTCTTGCGCTGCACGACCACGCACGGTCCCGCCTCGATGACGGTGACCGGAACGGAACGGCCGTTCGGCAGCAGGAGCTGCGTCATGCCGAGCTTCCTGCCCAGCAGGCCGAGCCTCTTCCGCGCCGGGACGGAGCCGACCTGCGGCGCGCCCTCAACGGTTGCCATGAACCACCTCTGTTCCGCGTGATCGCATCGTTACCAACCAGAAACTACTGAAGTTTGATCTCGACATCGACGCCCGCCGAGAGATCGAGCTTGCCGAGCGCGTCGATCGTCTGCTGCGTCGGATCGAGGATGTCGAGCAGCCGCTTGTGGGTCCGGATCTCGAAGTGCTCGCGCGACTTCTTGTCGACGTGCGGCGAGCGGTTCACCGTGAAGCGCTCGATGCGCGTCGGCAGCGGAATCGGTCCCGCGAGCCGGCCGCCCGTGCGCCGAACGGTCTCGACGATCTCGCGCACCGACTGGTCGAGCAGACGGTAATCGTAGGCCTTCAGCCGGATGCGGATCTTGTCGTTCATTCGAATTCGTCCCCGTGCGGTGCTCGCCGGAGCGCGTGCGCTCCGGCTCCGCTCCTCCGATGGACCTTGGGAGAGCGGGCCGAGCCCGCTCTCCTCGCTGTCAATGATCGCTGACTACGCTTACTCGATGATCTTGCCGACGACGCCCGCACCGACGGTGCGGCCGCCCTCGCGGATGGCGAAGCGCAGGCCCTCGTCCATGGCGATCGGCGTGATGAGCTTGACGGTGACCTTCAGGTTGTCACCGGGCATGACCATCTCGGTGCCCTCGGGCAGCGTCATGACGCCGGTCACGTCCGTCGTGCGGAAGTAGAACTGCGGCCGGTAGCCGTTGAAGAACGGCGTGTGGCGGCCACCCTCTTCCTTCGTGAGGACGTAGATCTGCGCCTCGTAGTTCGTGTGCGGCGTGATCGAGCCGGGCTTCGCGAGGACCTGGCCGCGCTCGATGTCCTCGCGCTTCACACCACGCAGCAGGGCGCCGATGTTGTCGCCCGCCTGGCCCTGGTCGAGCAGCTTGCGGAACATCTCGACGCCGGTGACGGTGGTCTTGACGGTCGGCTTGATGCCGACGATCTCGACTTCCTCACCGACCTTGACGACGCCCTTCTCGACGCGGCCGGTCGCGACGGTGCCGCGGCCGGAGATCGAGAACACGTCCTCGACCGGCATCAGGAACGGCGAGTCGAGCGCACGCGCCGGCTCGGGGATGTACGAGTCGACGGCCTCCATGAGGCGGTCGATCGACGGCTCGCCGAGCTCGCTCTTGTCGCCCTCGAGGGCCTTGAGCGCGCTGCCGCGGATGATGGGAATGTCGTCGCCCGGGAACTCGTACTTGGAGAGCAGCTCGCGGACCTCGAGCTCGACGAGGTCGAGCAGCTCGGCGTCCTCGACGGCGTCGACCTTGTTCATGAACACGACGATGCGGGGCACGCCGACCTGGCGGGCGAGCAGGATGTGCTCACGCGTCTGCGGCATCGGGCCGTCGGTCGCCGCGACCACCAGGATCGCACCGTCCATCTGGGCGGCACCGGTGATCATGTTCTTGATGTAGTCGGCGTGGCCCGGGCAATCGACGTGGGCGTAGTGACGCTTCTCCGTCTCGTACTCGACGTGCGCGGTCGCGATCGTGATGCCGCGCGCGCGCTCCTCGGGCGCCTTGTCGATCTGGTCGAACGCGATGTACGAGCCCATCTTCTTGGAGGCCTGGACCTTGGTGATCGCCGCGGTGAGCGTCGTCTTGCCATGGTCGATGTGACCGATCGTGCCGACGTTCACGTGCGGCTTGGTGCGCTCGAACTTTGCCTTCGCCATTGCTGCCTCTCCCAGTGTTCGCCGGGGCTGTTCCCGGCGATCCTCCTTCGATCGATTGGTACCTGACTACGCCCCGACGGCCTTGGCGGTGATCTCCTCGGAGATCGCCGCCGGAACCGGCTCGTAGTGCGCGAACTGCATCGTGTAGGTGGCGCGTCCCTGCGTCATGGAGCGAAGCTCGGTCGCGTAACCGAACATCTCCTTGAGCGGAACCTCCGCGTTGATCACCTGCGCACCGCCACGCGGTTCCATGCCCTGGATCTTGCCGCGACGGCCGCTCAGGTTGCCGATGACGTCGCCCATGAAGTCCTCGGGAACGACGACCTCGACCGCCATGATGGGCTCGAGGATGACCGGCGACGCCTTGCGGCACGCGTCCTTGAAGCAGATCGAAGCCGCGATCTTGAACGCCATCTCGGACGAGTCGACCTCGTGGTACGAGCCGTCGTACAGGGCGACCTTGACGTCGACGACGGGGTAGCCGGCGAGGACGCCTGCATCGAGTGCTTCCTTGACGCCCTTCTCGACCGCCGGGACGTACTCGCGCGGCACGGTGCCACCCTTGGTGTCGTCCTTGAACTCGAAGCCGGCGCCGGGCGCCAGGGGCTCGACGCGCAGCAGGACGTGGCCGTACTGCCCGCGACCACCCGTCTGGCGAACGAACTTGTGCTCTTCCTCGACCTTCTTGCGGATCGTCTCGCGGTACGCGACCTGCGGCTTGCCGACGTTCGCGTCGACCTTGAACTCCCGCAGCAGGCGGTCGACGATGATCTCGAGGTGCAGCTCGCCCATTCCGGCGATGATCGTCTGGCCGGTCTCCTTGTCCGTGCGTACGCGGAACGACGGATCCTCGGTCGCGAGCTTCGCCAGCGAGGTGCCGAGCTTCTCCTGATCGGCCTTGGTCTTCGGCTCGATCGCGATGTCGATGACGGGATCCGGGAAGTCGATCGACTCGAGGATGATCGGCTTGTTGTCGGCGCAGAGCGTATCGCCGGTGCGCGTGTCGCGGAGACCGACCGCGGCGGCGATGTCGCCGGCGCAGACGTCCTTGATCTCCTCGCGCTTGTTCGCGTGCATCTTGAGGAGGCGGCCGATGCGCTCCTTCTTGTTGCGCGTCGAGTTGAGGACGTGCGAGCCCGACTCCATCGTGCCGGAGTAGACGCGGAAAAACGTCAGGGCGCCGACGAACGGGTCGGTCATGATCTTGAACGCGAGGGCGCTGAACGGCGCGTTGTCCGCGGCCGGGCGCGTGTCTTCCTTGCCGTCCGGATCGACGCCCTGGACGGGCGGCTTGTCGAGCGGGGACGGGAGGAACTCGACGACCGCGTCGAGCAGCGTCTGCACGCCCTTGTTCTTGAACGCGCTGCCGCACAGAACGGGAACGATCTTCGACTCGAGCGTGCCCTTGCGGATCGCGGCCTTCAGCTCGGGAACCGTGACGTCCTTGCCCTCGAGGTACTTCTCGAGCAGCGCCTCGTCGAACTCGGCGGAGGCCTCGAGCAGCTTGTCGCGCGCCTCGGCGGCGGCGTCGGCGAGATCGGCCGGGATCGGGCCGGCGTTGAAGCTCGCGCCCAGGCTGTCGTCGTCCCAGATCAGCGCCTGCATCGTCACGAGGTCGATGATCCCGCGGAAGTTCTCCTCGCTGCCGACCGGCAGGTTGAGCGGGATCGCGTTCGCGCGCAGGCGGTCCTTCATCATGTCGACGCTGCGCTCGAAGTTCGCGCCGACGCGGTCCATCTTGTTGACGAAGGCGATGCGGGGAACGCCGTACTTGTCGGCCTGGCGCCACACCGTCTCGGACTGCGGCTCGACGCCGGCGACGGAGTCGAACAGCGCGACGGCGCCGTCGAGGACGCGGAGCGAGCGCTCCACCTCCATCGTGAAGTCGACGTGGCCCGGGGTGTCGATGATGTTGATGCGGTGATCGTCCCAGTTGCACGTGGTCGCCGCCGACGTGATCGTGATGCCCCGCTCCTGCTCCTGGGCCATCCAGTCCATCGTCGCGGTGCCTTCGTGCACCTCACCGATCTTGTAGTTGATGCCGGTGTAGAAGAGGATGCGCTCGGTGGTCGTGGTCTTGCCGGCATCGATGTGGGCCATGATGCCGATGTTGCGCGTTTTCTCGAGCGGAGCTTGACGTGGCATGAGAGAGTTCGCCTTGATCTTCAGTGCAGCGGACTGCCCTGATCACCACCGATAGTGCGCGAAGGCGTTGTTCGCCTCCGCCATGCGATGCGTGTCTTCCTTCTTCTTGACGGCGTTCCCGCGATTGCTCGACGCGTCGAGCAGCTCGTTGGCGAGACGCTCGGCCATCGACTTCTCGTGGCGGGCCCGGCTCGACTGCACGAGCCAGCGCATGCCGAGAGCGACCCGGCGCGGCTGCCGGACCTCGACGGGGACCTGGTAGGTCGCGCCGCCGACGCGACGGGAGCGGACCTCGACGGCCGGCTTCACGTTGTCGAGCGCCTTCTTGAAGACCCCGAGCGGGTCCTCCTGCGTCTTCTCGGCGATCGTGTCGAGCGCGCCGTAGAAGATGCGCTCGGTGAGGCTCTTCTTGCCACCAAACATCATGGCGTTCATGAACTTGGTGACCAGGCGGTCGTGATATTTCGGGTCCGGCAGAACGTCCCGCCGACCCACCTCACCTTTACGTGGCATACGATTTCAGCTTCATGTCCCGCCGCGAGAGAATGCGGCGGACTCGGTTGTCGGGGCCGGCGGCGATCGAACGGCGATTGGTTCGATGCCTCCCCCGTGCCTGTACGGTTGGCTGTGCTCCCTCGACTCTTACTTGGGTCGCTTGGCGCCGTACTTGGAACGGCCTCTCTTGCGATCCTGCACGCCGACGGCGTCGAGCGTTCCGCGGATGATGTGGTAGCGCACGCCGGGAAGATCCTTGACGCGGCCACCGCGGATCAGGACGACCGAATGTTCCTGCAGATTGTGGCCGATACCCGGGATGTAGGAGGTGACCTCGATCCCGTTGGTGAGCTTCACACGAGCGACCTTGCGGAGCGCCGAGTTCGGCTTCTTCGGGGTCGAGGTGTAGACGCGGGTGCACACGCCGCGCTTCTGGGGCGACTTCTGGAGCGCGGGGGTCGCCATCTTGCGGCGCTGCTTCTCGCGCCCGTTGCTCACCAGCTGGTTGATCGTCGGCATCGGTTCTCTCTGCAGATCTGTGCGTTCTGCTGCCGTCCGAGCAGGGAGGCGCCCAGGACGGGCCCTCCCTCGATCTCGTGACTGCCCCTCGCAACGCTCCGTTCAGCGCCGACAACTCGGCCGGCGCCCACGAGCGTGGGCGAGAAAATCGCTAAAGCGGAGCGTTGTAGGGGTCTACGGGTTGACTGTCAAGCGACCTCCGCCGGCGAGCCCACCGGGGCCTCCCCGACCAGGCCGGTCTCCTCGTCCGGCAGGCTGCCCGGCTCCGGCTCGTGGACGTCGACCTCGATCCGGTTGTAGCGGGCGACACCCGTACCGGCCGGGATGAGCCGGCCCATGATCACGTTTTCCTTCAGACCGACCAGACGGTCGACCTTGCCGTTGAGTGCCGCTTCCGTGAGCACCTTGGTGGTCTCCTGGAAGGACGCGGCCGAGATGAAGCTCTCGGTCGACAGGCTGGCCTTGGTGATGCCGAGGAGCAGATCCTCGGCCCGGGCCGGCTCGCCACCCGAGTTCTCGATGCCCCGGTTCGCCTCCTCGAAGCGCCAGCGCTCGACGTGGTCGCCGACCAGGAATTCGCTGTCTCCCGCGTTCGTGATCCGGACGCGGCGCAGCATCTGCCGGACGATGACCTCGATGTGCTTGTCGTTGATGCGCACGCCCTGGAGCCGGTAGATCTCCTGGATCTCGTCCACGAGGAACTTGGCGAGCTCCTTCTGACCCTTGATGGTCAGGATGTCGTGCGGGTTGGTCGAGCCGTCCATCAGCGGATCGCCGGCGCGGACGTGATCGCCCGGGTGCACGCGGATGTGCTTGCCCTTCGGGATCAGGTACTCGCGCGGCTCGCCGACCTCCGGCGTGACCTCGATCTTCCGCTTGCCCTTGGTGTCCTTGCCGTACGAGACGACGCCGTCGATCTCGCTGACGACCGCGAACTCCTTCGGCTTGCGGGCCTCGAAGAGCTCCGCGACGCGCGGCAGACCGCCGGTGATGTCCTTGGTCTTCGTGGTCTCGCGGGGCATCTTCGCGAGCACGTCGCCGGCGACGACCTCCTGTCCGTCGACGACGGACAGATGGATGCCGACGGGCAGCTGGTAGCGTGCCTCCTGGCCGCTCGAGAGCTTGACGGTCTTGCCGTCCTTGCCCTTGATCGAGATGCGCGGTGACGGCTGCGTCCCGGTCGCGGTCTCGGCGGCGGCGCCGCGCTTCTTCGGCTTGGGCGCCTCCGGCTGCGTGCCGAGCGCTGCCGTGTAGTCGATGACGACCGTGTTGGAGAGACCGGTGCGCTCGTCGAGACGGTCCTCGATCGTCACACCCTCCATCAGGTCGCCGTACTTCACGGTGCCCGACACCTCGGTGAGGATCGGGGTCGTGTACGGGTCCCACTCGGCGAGGCGCGCGCCGGCCTTCACCGACTCGCCGTCCTTCACCTTGAGCTTCGCGCCGTACACGATCGGGTAGCGCTCGCGCTCGCGCTCGCGGCCACTCTGCGCCGACTCCTCGACGATGGTGATCTGTCCGTTGCGCGACATGACGACGAGGTCGCCGTCCTTGTTCGCGACGGTGTTCAGGCTGTGGAAGCGGACCACACCGGCGTTGCGCGTGTCGAGCTCGGTCTGCTCGACGTGACGGCTCGCGGTACCGCCGATGTGGAAGGTGCGCATCGTGAGCTGGGTGCCCGGCTCGCCGATCGACTGCGCCGCGATGACGCCGATCGCCTCGCCGATGTTGACCATCTGGCCGCGCGCCAGGTCGCGGCCGTAGCAGCGGCCGCAGACGCCGTTCTTCGACTGGCAGGTCAGCACCGAGCGGATCTTGACGTGATCGACGCTCGCCTTCTCGATGAGCTCGACCTTGTCCTCGTCGATCTCGTCGTTCGCCGGCACCAGCGTGCTGCCGTCGAACGGATCGAGGATGTCCTCGAGCGCCACGCGGCCGAGGACGCGGTCACCGAGCGACTCGATGATCTCGCCACCCTCGACCAGCGGCGTCATGTCGATGCCGTCGAGCGTCTCGCAGTCGGTCTCGGTGATGATCGAGTCCTGCGCGACGTCGACGAGGCGGCGCGTCAGATAGCCGGAGTTGGCCGTCTTGAGCGCCGTGTCGGCGAGACCCTTGCGGGCGCCGTGCGTCGAGATGAAGTACTGGAGAACGGTGAGACCCTCGCGGAAGTTCGCGGTGATCGGGGTCTCGATGATCTCGCCCGACGGCTTGGCCATCAGGCCGCGCATGCCGGCGAGCTGGCGGATCTGCTGCGCCGAGCCGCGCGCGCCGGAGTCCGCCATCATCCAGATCGGGTTGAAGCTGTCGATCTTCTCGCCTTCGTAGATCTCCTCGCGCAGCTCCTTGAGCATCTCGTGCGCGATGGCGTCGGTCTTCTCGGCCCAGATGTCGACGACCTTGTTGTAGCGCTCGCCGTCGGTGATGAGGCCCTTCGCGTACTGGTCCGCGATCTCCGCGACTTCCTTCGTCGCGTCGTCGATCAGCGCGTGCTTCGCGTCCGGGATCTTCATGTCCTTGATCCCGATCGAGATGCCGGCGCGCGTCGCGTGGAAGTATCCCGTGTCCTTCAGGCGGTCGGCGAAGATGACCGTCGCCTTGTTGCCGGAGCGGCGGTAGGCGACGTCGATGAGCTCGGCGAGTTCCTTCTTCTTCATCACCCGGTTGACCTTCGAGAACGGGATCTCGTCGGGCGCGATCTCGTAGAGCAGAACGCGGCCGACCGTCGAGTCGACCAGCTCGCCGTCGATGCGGACCTTGATCTTCGCCTGCAGCGAGATCTCGTCCTGGTCGAACGCGATGCGCACCTCCTCGCGGCTCGAGAAGATGCTGCCCGTTCCCTTCACGCCCGGACGCTCGCGCGTCATCCAGTAGAGGCCGAGAACCGTGTCCTGCGTGGGCACGATGATCGGCTTGCCGTTCGCGGGCGAGAGGATGTTGTTGGTCGACATCATCAGCGCGCGGGCCTCGACCTGCGCCTCGACCGACAGCGGAACGTGAACCGCCATCTGGTCGCCGTCGAAGTCGGCGTTGTACGCGGCGCAGACCAGCGGGTGGAGCTGGATCGCCTTGCCCTCGATGAGCACCGGCTCGAAGGCCTGGATGCCGAGGCGGTGCAGCGTGGGCGCGCGATTCAGAAGAACCGGGTGCTCGCGGATCACCTCGTCCAGGATGTCCCACACCTCGGGACGCTCCTTCTCCACCATCTTCTTGGCGCTCTTGATGGTGGTGACGGCGCCGCGCTCCTCGAGCTTGTTGTAGATGAACGGCTTGAACAGCTCGAGCGCCATCTTCTTCGGCAGGCCGCACTGGTGCAGACGGAGCTCGGGGCCGACCACGATGACCGAGCGGCCCGAGTAGTCGACGCGCTTGCCGAGCAGGTTCTGGCGGAAGCGGCCGGTCTTGCCCTTCAGCATGTCCGACAGCGACTTGAGCGGCCGCTTGTTCGGACCCGTGATCGCGCGACCGCGGCGGCCGTTGTCGAACAGCGCGTCGACGGCCTCCTGAAGCATGCGCTTCTCGTTCCGGATGATGATGTCCGGCGCCTGCAGCTCCATGAGGCGCTTCAGACGATTGTTGCGGTTGATGACGCGGCGGTAGAGATCGTTCAGGTCCGACGTGGCGAAGCGGCCGCCGTCGAGCGGAACGAGCGGACGAAGGTCGGGCGGGATCACCGGGATGACCTCGAGGATCATCCACTCGGGACGGTTGCCCGACTTGCGGAGCGCGTTGAGCACCTTGAGACGCTTCGCGAGCTTCTTGCGCTTCGCCTCGCTGGTCGCGGCGCGCATCTCGCTGCGCAGCTCCTCGCTCAGCGACGAGACCTCGATCTCCTTGAGCATCGCGCGGATCGCCTCGGCGCCCATCTCGGCGCGGAAGCCGTCCGGACCGAAGTCCTCGATCGCCTTGCGGAACTTGGTCTCGGTGAGGAGCTCGTGCTTCTCCAGACCCGAGTCCTTCGGATCGATGACGACGTAGGACTCGAAGTACAGGATCTTCTCGATCTCCTTCAGCGTGAGATCGAGGACGGTGCCGATGCGCGACGGCAGGCTCTTCAGGAACCAGATGTGCGCGACGGGCGTCGCCAGGTCGATGTGGCCCATGCGCTCGCGCCGGACCTTCGACTGGATCACCTCGACGCCGCACTTCTCGCAGACCACGCCACGGTGCCGCATGCGCTTGTACTTGCCGCAGTTGCACTCGTAGTCCTTGGTCGGACCGAAGATCTTGGCGCAGAAGAGGCCGTCACGCTCGGGCTTGAACGTGCGGTAGTTGATGGTCTCCGGCTTCTTGACCTCGCCGTGCGACCAGGAGCGGATCTTGTCCGGAGAAGCGATCGAGATCCGCAGCGCGCCGAACGACACCGGGTTCTTCGGCTTCTCGAACAAGCTGAATAGATCTTCCATATCTTCACCCTTGCCGGCGGCCGGGCGTCCCGCGGGACGAGGCCTGCCGCCGTCTCAGTTCGTTGGCGTCACTCTTCTCCGACGGCGGTCGCGAGTACCGGCGGCGCTTCCTCGAGCAGCTCGACGTCGAGCGCCAGGCTCTGGAGCTCCTTCAGCATGACGTTGAAGGACTCCGGCAGACCCGGCTCGAGAACGCTCTCGCCCTTGACGATCGCCTCGTACATGCGCGTGCGTCCGACCACGTCGTCGGACTTCACCGTCAGCATCTCCTGCAGCGAGTAGGCGGCGCCGTACGACTCGAGCGCCCAGACCTCCATCTCGCCGAGACGCTGACCGCCGAACTGCGCCTTGCCGCCCAGCGGCTGCTGGGTGACGAGCGAGTACGGGCCGGTCGAGCGGGCGTGGATCTTGTCGTCCACCAGGTGGTGCAGCTTCATCATGTAGATGACGCCCACGGTGACCGGCTGGTCGAACGCCTGCCCCGTGCGGCCGTCGAAGAGCCTCGTCTGGCCGGTCTCGGGCAGACCCGCCTTGCCGAGGAGCTGGAAGATCTCGTTCTCGGTCGCACCGTCGAAGACCGGCGATGCGGTGTGGATGCCCCGCGCCGCTTTCTCCGCGATCTTGATGAGATCCTCGTCGCGGCAGGCGTCGATGATCTCCTGGTACTCGCGGCCGTAGAGCTCCCTGAGAGCCTTGCGCACCTGCTCGGCGCCGCTCCCGTTCGCGTCTGCCGCCGCCTGCGCGATGTTGACGCCGAGCTGACGCGCGGCCCATCCGAGGTGGGTCTCGAGGATCTGCCCGATGTTCATTCGGGACGGAACGCCGAGCGGGTTGAGGACGATGTCCACCGGCAGGCCGTCCGCGAGGTAGGGCATGTCCTCCTCGGGCAGGATGCGCGACAGAACGCCCTTGTTGCCGTGACGGCCCGCCATCTTGTCGCCGACCTGAAGCTTGCGCTTGATGGCGACGAAGATCTTGACCATCTTGATGACGCCCGGCGCGAGCTCGTCGCCGGCCTGCAGACGCGCGATCTTCTCCTGCGTTGCACGCTGCAGACGATCGATCTGGTCGCGCATCGCGCGACACGCCCGCTCGAGCTCGCCCTCGGCGCGCTCGTCACCGATGCGGATCTCGCTCCAGTACGCCGACGGCATCTTGTCGACGTCGTCGGCCGCGAGCACGTGGCCCTTGGGCAGGAACTGGCGGCGCTGATCGTCGGCGATGCGGTTGGTGGTCTCCTTGCCGACCACCAGCTTCTTCACCTTGCGACCCGTGCTCTCGCGGACGATGCGGACCTGATCCTCCTCGTCCTTGCGGAGACGTGCGACCTCGCTCTCCTCGATCTGCCGCGAGCGCTCGTCCTTGGTGACGCCCTTGCGCGAGAACACGCGCGCCTCGATCACCGTGCCCTCGACCCCCGGCGGAACCTTGAGGGAGGTGTCACGGACCTCGCCGGCCTTCTCGCCGAAGATGGCGCGCAGCAGCTTCTCTTCCGGAGAGAGCTGCGTCTCGCCCTTCGGCGTGATCTTGCCGACGAGGATGTCGCCCGGCCGGACCTCCGCACCGATGCGGATGATGCCCGACTCGTCGAGGTTCATCAGCGCCTCTTCTCCCACGTTGGGGATGTCGCGCGTGATGTCCTCGGGGCCCAGCTTGGTGTCGCGGGCGACGCACTCGAATTCCTCGATGTGCACCGAGGTGAAGAGATCCTCCTTCACCACCCGCTCGCTGATGAGGATCGAGTCCTCGAAGTTGTAACCGCCCCAGGGCATGAAGGCGACGAGGACGTTGCGTCCCAGCGCCAGCTCGCCCATCTCGGTGGCGGGTCCGTCGGCGAGAACGTCGCCGGCCGAGACCTTGTCGCCGGCCTTGACGATCGGCTTCTGATTGACGCAGGTGCTCTGGTTCGAGCGCTGGTACTTGATCAGCGGATGGATGTCGATTCCGGTGTCGATGCCGTCCGAGCGCGGGTTCGTCGCACGGACCACGACGCGCGTCGCGTCCACGCTCTCGACGATGCCGTCGCGCCTGGCGAGCACCGTCACGCCCGAGTCGCGCGCGACCGTGCTCTCCATGCCGGTTCCCACGAGCGGCGCATCGGTGCGCAGCAGCGGAACGGCCTGGCGCTGCATGTTCGATCCCATGAGCGCGCGGTTCGCGTCGTCGTTCTCGAGGAACGGAATCAGCGACGCGGCCACCGACACCAGCTGGTTCGGCGACACGTCCATGAACTCGAGCTGGTCGGGCGCGACCTGCTGGAACTCGCCGGCGGTCCGGGCCGACACGATGTCCGCCGAGAACTTGCCCGCCGGATCGAGCGGCGCGTTCGCCTGCGCGATGACGTGATCCTCCTCCTCGAGTGCGGAGAGGTAGTGGATCTCCTCGGTCGCGCGGCCGGTATCGACCTTGCGGTACGGGGTCTCGACGAAGCCGTAGTCGTTGACGCGGGCGTAGGTCGAGAGCGACGCGATCAGACCGATGTTCGGGCCTTCCGGCGTCTCGATCGGGCACACGCGGCCGTAGTGCGTCGGGTGCACGTCGCGCACCTCGAAGCCGGCGCGCTCGCGCGTCAGACCGCCGGGTCCGAGCGCGGACAGACGACGCTTGTGCGTGACCTCGGACAGCGGGTTCGTCTGGTCCATGAACTGCGAGAGCTGCGACGACCCGAAGAACTCCTTGATGACCGCGGCGACCGGCTTGTAGTTGATGAGCTCCTGCGGCATCAGCGTCTCGATGTCCTGCAGGCTCATGCGCTCCTTGATGGCGCGCTCCATGCGGACGAGGCCGATGCGGTACTGGTTCTCGACCAGCTCACCGACCGCGCGGACGCGGCGGTTGCCGAGGTGGTCGATGTCGTCCACCTGGCCGTTGCCGTTCTTGAGGTCGATCAGGTAGCGCACGACCTCCAGGATGTCCTGGCTGCGCAGCGTGCCCTGCTCGAGCGGCGCGTCGAGGCGAAGCTTGTGGTTCAGCTTCAGACGGCCGACGCGCGACAGGTCGTAGCGGTCCTTGTTGAAGAACAGGTTGTCGAAGAAGGTACGCGCGGTCTCGCGGGTCGGCGGATCACCCGGACGAAGCCGCTTGTAGATCTCCATGATCGCCTCGTCGGGCGAGGAGATCTTGTCCTGCAGCATCGTGTTGCGGAGCGACGGGCCCGCGTGGTCGAGGAACAGGACGTCGAAGCGCTCGATGTTGCGCTCGCGCAGCCGCTCGAGGATCTCGGGGCTGATCTCCTGGTTGCACTCGACCAGCACCTCGCCGGTCTCGGGATCGGGGATGTCGTAGGCGGAAACCTTGCCGACGATGTCCTCGGGCGTGATGGGCAGCATCTCGACGCCGGCTCCCTCGAGCTGGCGGATCGAGCCCTTGGTCAGCTTGCGGCCTTCCTTGACGATGATCTCGTTCGTCTCGGGGTGGCGGACGTCACGGCTCAGCTTGATGCCGAGGTGCAGCTCGGGGCGGAAGATGCGGCTCGCCTTCTTCCCGTCGAGGACGATGGTGTCCTTCTTGTAGAAGTAGTTGAGCAGGTCCTCGGTGGTCATGCCGAGGGCGCGCAGGAGAACCGTCGCGTGGAACTTCCGGCGGCGGTCGATGCGAACGAAGATGATGTCGCGCGGGTCGAACTCGAAGTCGATCCAGGAGCCGCGGTACGGAATGATGCGCGCCTTGAAGAGCAGCTTGCCCGAGGCGTGGGTCTTGCCCTTGTCGTCGTCGAAGAAGACGCCCGGCGAGCGGTGCAGCTGCGACACGATCACGCGCTCGGTGCCGTTGATCATGAAGGTGCCGTTGGTCGTCATCAGCGGAATCTCGCCGAAGTAGACCTCCTGCTCCTTCACGTTCTTGATCGAGCGGGCGCCGGTGGTGGGATCGACGTCGTAGATGACGAGGTGGACCGTGACCTTCAGCGGAGCGGCGTAGTTGTTGCCGCGCTGATGGCACTCCTCGATGTCGAACTTGGGCTCGCCGATCGAGTAGCCGACGAAGTCGAGCTCGGCGGTGTCGTTGAAGTCCTTGATCGGGAAGACCGACTTGAAGACGGCCTGGAGCCCGACGTCCTTGCGCTGATCGCTGGCGACGTCCTTCTGGAGAAACTCGTCATAGGAGCGCCGCTGGATCTCGATGAGGTTCGGGATCTCGACGACCTTCTTGATCTTTCCGAAGTTGCGACGTGGACGGAAATTGTCCGCAACCTGCGCCATTCCTTCTCCTTCGTCCTCGAACGCCTTCGTCGAGCCGGGCTCACGGAAGGAAGTCCGACGGACCTCGCAGCACGGAACGACCGTGCCGCTCGCGACTAGAAGCTACCGACTTCCGAGCTTCGGCGGCCGATGCACTGCTGGCCGCTCGCCGCGCTCCTCACGGCAAAAAGGCGCACGAGGCCCCTGAGGCCTCGTGCCGTCCTTTTTCTGAAACCTGAACTGTCTTGCGCACCGTTCGGCGCGCCGGAACTACTGCAGCTCGACAGTGCCGCCGGCCTCCTCGAGCTTCTTCTTCATGTCCTCGGCCTCGGCCTTGGCGACGCCTTCCTTCACGGGCTTCGGCGCGCCGTCGACCAGATCCTTCGCTTCCTTCAGGCCGAGGCCCGTGAGCTCGCGAACGACCTTGATGACCTGGATCTTCTTGTCACCCGCGCCCTTGAGGACGACGGTGAACTCGTCCTTCTCGGCCGCCGGCGCCCCGCCCGCCGCCGCGGGGCCCGCACCGACCGCGGCAACCGCAACCGGAGCCGCCGCCGAGACGCCCCACTTCTCCTCGAGCGACTTGACCAGCTGGGAAACCTCCAGAATGGTCAGCCCCGAGAGGGTGTCAATGATCTCGTTCATCTTCTCTGCCGTGATGGCCATTGCCTTCTCCTCAGAACTCCGCGGGAGCGCGCACCGCCCCGCCGTCGTGTCGCCGGAATTGCGCGCGGATCAGTCCGCGGGCGCTCCCTTCTCGGCGCGTGCCGCCAACAGGCGGGCGAATCCCGCACCGGGCTCGTTGAGAATACGGACGAGCTTGCTCGCCGGCGCCAGGAGGACGCCGAGCAGCGAAGCCCGAAGCTGGTCCTTGCTCGCGAGCTTGGACAGCGCGGTCACGTCGTCGCGCTCGAAGAGCTGGCCCTCGAGGACCGCGCCCTTGATCGAGAGCTTCTCGGAGTTCTGCGAGGCGTACTCGACGAGCTCCTTGAGGACGGTGACCGGGTCGCCGTAACCGAACACCAGCGCCGTCGGCCCCTCCAGAAGGGGGGCCAGGGGCGCGAACGGCGTCTCGTTCACGGCGCGGATCGCGAGCGTGTTCTTCGCGACCTTGTACTCGCCCTCGAGGCTCCGGATCTTCGTGCGAAGCCGGGTTACCTGGGCGACGGTCAGGCCGCGCGGCTCTGCGAGGACGGCGACCGATGCCCGGTCGAGACGCTCGCGGATGCTCGCGACGATTTCTGGTTTGCTTTGAGAGATCACGGATCTTGTCTCCGAATCCGCCCGTGCGATGCCGACGGCACCGCCCCGACGGTGTCAGGCAGCGATCAGGCCGCCACCTTGGTCGTCAGCGGATCCACCTTGATGCCGGGACCCATGGTGGTCGACACGGCGATGGAGCGCAGATACGTGCCCTTCGCCGCGGACGGCTTCGCACGAACGAGCGAGCTCAGAACCGAGTTCGCGTTGTCGAGCAGCTTCTCGAAGCCGAAGGAGCGCTTGCCGATCGGCACGTGCACGATGCCCGCCTTCTCGACGCGGTACTCGACCTTGCCGGCCTTGATCTCGCGAACGGCCTTGGCGACGTCCATCGTGACGGTGCCGACCTTCGGGTTCGGCATCAGTCCGCGCGGACCGAGCACCTTGCCGAGCTTGCCGACCACGCCCATCATGTCGGGCGTCGCGATGGCGCTGTCGAAGTCGAGCCAGCCCTCGCCGCTGATCTTGGTGGCGAGGTCGTCGGCGCCGACGAAGTCCGCACCCGCCTCCTGCGCCTCGCGAGCCTTCTCGCCCTTCGCGAACACCAGGACGCGCACCGACTTGCCAGTGCCGTGAGGGAGCTGCGTGGTTCCGCGGACGTTCTGATCCGCCTGTCGCGGGTCGACGCCGAGACGCACGGCGAGCTCGACGGTCTCGTCGAACTTCGCGGGATCGCACTCGACGGCGAGCTTCAGTGCATCCTCGAGGGAGTAGCGCTGCTCGCGGTCGACCTTGGTCAGTGCCGCGCGGAGTCTCTTGCTCGATTTCGCCATGTCAGTCCACCACCTCGAGGCCGATGCTGCGCGCCGTGCCTGCAACCGTCCGCTCCGCGGCCTCGAGAGAGTTCACCGCGAGATCGGGCATCTTGAGCTTCGCGATGTCGCGAACCTGCTCCTTCGTGACCTTGCCGACCATCTTGCGGCGCGGCTCGCCGGAGCCCTTCTCGAGGCCCGCCGCCTTCTTCAGCAGGACTGCCGCAGGCGGCGTCTTGGTGATGAAGGTGAACGAGCGATCCGCGTACACCGTGATGATGACGGGGATGATCAGTCCGGCCTGCGCCTGGGTCTGGGCGTTGAACGCCTTGCAGAACTCCATGATGTTGACGCCGCGCTGACCGAGCGCGGGGCCCACGGGCGGACTCGGATTGGCCGCTCCCGCCGGAATCTGCAGCTTGACTTCGCCGATGACCTTCTTCGCCACGACGCCTCTCTCCCTATGCCTTCTCGACCTGGATGAAATCGAGCTCGACAGGCGTCGCACGCCCGAAGATGCTGATCAGGACCCTCAGCTTGCCCTTGTCCGGCTTCACTTCCTCGACGACGCCGTTGAAGTCCTGGAACGGACCGTCGATGACCTTGACGTTCTCGCCGGTCTCGAAGAGGACCTTGGGCTTGACGCCGCCCTCTTCCATCTGCTGCGTGATCTCGCGGACTTCGGACTCGCTGATCGCGGGCGGATCGTCGGTGCCGCCGACGAAGCCGGTGACGCGGGGGGTCGACTTGATGAAGCCCTTGATGAAGTCGCCGAGGATATCGATGTTGACCAGGATGTAGCCGGGGAAGAACTTCCGCGTCGACGTGCGGCGCTGGCCCTTCACGAGCTCCACGACCTTCTCGGCCGGCACGAGAACCTGGCGGAACGACTCCAGCTGCTCGATCGCGCGAGTGAGGTCGGCGATCGCGGCGGCATCCTTGTCGCTCCGATCGGCCCTCGCCTCGAGCGTCGCGAGGTCGGCCTTCTTCTTCGCCAGCTCGCCGCGGCGACGCTCGTCCAGCGACGCCTTCACCTTGGCCTCGTAACCCGAGTAGGTGTGGACGACGTACCAGCGAGGCGACGTCGCGCCGGCAGCGGGCGTCGTCTCGCTCATGCGTTCCCCATGATGTATCGCATGGCGTACGAGAGGGCGAAGTCCACGAGGCCCAGGAAGGCCGCCACCACGAGCACGGCGACGATCACGATGACCGTCGCGGAGTAGGTCTCCTTGCGCGTCGGCCAGTGGACCTTCTTGAGCTCCTGCCAGGACTCCTTGAGAAACTCGGCGGACCGCGGGACGAACTCGACGACCTGTCCGAGTCCACCCTGAGGCTGCCTGCCTCCGGTTTGCTGCTCCATCGCGTGTTCGCGCCTCGCGGCTACTCCCCGTGTTCCGTACTGACGTGATTTTTTTGCTGCGTCCCGTCGTCCCCGAGCGTGACGGGCCAGGCAGGACTCGAACCTGCAACCCCCGGATTTGGAGTCCGGTGCTCTAACCAATTCGAGCTACTGACCCCAAGTGGGGGACAGCCACGCCGGAATCGCTTGCCGGACCGGCCCGCGGCGGGACGGTCAGGCCCGGCCGGATGGTCCGGCCACGGTCTAGGTCGTCAGACCTTGACCTCCTTGTGCGCCCGGTGGCCGCGGCAGGCCGGACAGAACTTCTTCATGCTGAGCTTTTCGGTGGTCTTCTTCTTGTTTCGGGTGGTGGTGTAATTCTTCCGCTTGCACTCGTCGCAAGCGAGACCAACGAGATCTCTCATCTTCTTCCTCTATCTCTTCGATAGCCGTATCGCTTGGCCTGCCGTATTCCGACGAGCCCAGGAGCGGGATCGAACCGCCGACCTCGTCCTTACCAAGGACGTGCTCTGCCGACTGAGCTACCTGGGCCTTTCCGTTTCGCCGGATCGATTCTTTCGCGACTCCTGCTGATCTACACGTGAGAGCGGGAAACGGGATTCGAACCCGCGACCCCGAGCTTGGAAGGCTCGTGCTCTAGCCAGCTGAGCTACTCCCGCCTGTCCGTCTTTTCCGACCTGTTCCGATTCGTTTTGCTACCGGGTTTTCGAGATCGTCGATCGAGCAGTTTGAACGATGTCCGCGGTCCCGATCCAGCGACGCTCCATGGAGAGGGAAGGATTCGAACCTTCGAAGGCGTACGCCGGCAGATTTACAGTCTGCTCCCTTTGGCCACTTGGGTACCTCTCCTCAGACGAAAGCGGACTGCCAGCCGATGATCGGAATCGAACCGACAACCTACTGATTACAAATCAGTTGCTCTACCGTTGAGCTACATCGGCCCGACGGGCCCGTTCTCACCCACGCCCGAGGCTGATTTGTCGAATGAAATGGTTCTTTCCCGGCAGGTGCCGACCCGCCCCGCTGGCTTGTCCGAAAAATGAGATAACCGGCGTTCCTACCACCGGGATGAAGCCAGTGTCAAGGCTTGGCCTCGGGCACTCCCGACCCGACCAATCGGTCGGTCTGCCGACGGATCTCGAACAGGGCGACGGAGGCCGCCACCGAGACGTTGAGCGACGCCGTCCGGCCCTGCATCGGGATGCGAACGAGCCGGTGACACCACCTGCGGACCAGGGAACGCATCCCCTCCCCTTCGGATCCGAGAACGAGCGCCACGGGAAACCCGGGCACGGCGCCCGGTTCGTAGAGCCCGTGCTCCGCCTCGCCGGCGAGCCCGACGGTCCAGTAACCGGCGTCCTGAAGGGCTTCGAGCGTGCGCGCGATGTTGACCACACGCACCAGCGGCACCCACTCCACCGCCCCCGCCGCGGCCTTGACCAGCGCCGGCGTCAGCTGCGGCGACCGGTCCCGCGCGAGCACCACGCCGCCGACGCCCGCAGCCTCGGCGGAGCGCAGGATCGCACCGACGTTCCGCGGATCGGTCACCTCGTCGAGCACCAGCACCACGTCCGGATGCGCGGCGACGAGATCCTCGAGCGACCAGGGACGCGGCGGCCGTCCGAGCGCGACGATGCCCTGGTGGGGAATCCCGTTCGCGACACGCTCGAGCGCCTCGCGCGCGACGTGCTCGACGCGAACGTGCGCGCCGCGAGGAACGAGCGACGCATCGTCGCGCGCGACGAGGACGCGATCGACGTCGTCGGGGCGCGCCGCGACGAACGCCGCGGCGGCGTGGCTTCCGACGGCGACGTAGGGCGCTGCGGGAGCGCCACGTCGCGGCTCGACGTTTACAGCACCGGCAGGCTCGGTTAGCCTTCTGCCGGGTCGATGGGGCGAACGCTTCACCGCTACGTGTTCCTGCAGATTCTCGCGCCCTTCGCCGCGGGCCTCGCGCTGTTCACGTTCATTCTTCTGATCGCTCGCATCATGAAGCTGGTCGAGATGATCGTGAACCGTGGCGTTCCTGCGCTCGATGTCCTGCGCGTGTTCGCGTACATCCTGCCAGCGTTCCTCGAGGTCACGGTTCCCATGGCGCTGCTGCTCGCGGTCCTGCTGGCGTGCGGCCGGCTGTCGGCAGACAGCGAGATCACCGCCATGAAGGCCGCCGGGCTCAGCCTGTATCAGATCGCGGCACCGATCGCCGCGTTCGCGGGAATCGTGTTCCTGCTGTCGCTCTTCCTCTCCCTGTACGCGCGGCCATGGGGCAACTCCGCGCTCAAGACCGCGATCTTCGACCTCGCACGCACGCGCGCGACGGTCGGGCTGAAGGAGCACGTGTTCAACGACGAGTTCAAGGGCCTGGTGATCTATGTCGAGAAGATCGAGCCGCCGGGAAGCAACCTGCGCCGCATCCTGATCTCCGATCGGCGCCAGCCCGGCGAGGAGAACACCGTCGTCGCGAAGCGCGGCATGCTGGTCGCCCACGAGGACACGCGATCGGTCAATCTGCGCCTCTTCGACGGCACGATCTTCACGAGTCGCGCGAGCGAGCAGGGCTATCACAAGACCGACTTCAACACGTACGACGTCAATCTGAACCTGAGCGAGGCCCTCGGTCAGATGGAGACGCGCGAGCGCGAGCCGAGCGAGATGCCGCTCCAGGATCTGCGAGCGACCGTCGCGGCGGAGCGCGCGAAGGGCGAGCATGCACGGCCCGAGCGCGTCGAGCTCGCGCGCCGCTTCTCCATCCCGTTCGCGGCGCTGGTGTTCGCGGTGATCGGCGTTCCGCTCGGACTTCAGCCGGTGCGCGCCGTCCGGTCGCGCGGCCTCGCGGTCAGCCTCATGATCATCCTCTCCTACTATCTCATGTTGTCCGCGGCCGAGACGCTCGCCACCCAGGGGAAGGCGCCGATCGTTCTCGCGATGTGGACGCCGAACCTCGTGCTCGCCTCGATCGGCACCCTCCTGTTCTTTCGACAAGCACAGGAAACGGCGCGCCCCGGCGAGAACGCGCTCGTCCGCGTCACCGGCGGTGCGTGGAGCCGGCTCGCGACGGCCGTACGGCGGGCCGGCTGATGGACGGTGCCCTCTGGCTGCCGACGATCGCGCGCTACCTGCTGCGCGAGTTCGGCAGATCCTTCGCGCTGTGCCTCGGAGCGTTCGTCGGGCTGTATCTGTCCGTCGACTTCTTCGAGCGCTTTCCCGGCTTCCTGAGCCACGGCGCACCGACGAGGCTCATCCTGCTCTACTTCGTGATGAAGGTACCGCTCATCGTGACGCAGATGACGCCGGTCGCGGTGCTGGCGTCGATGCTGCTGAGCCTCGGGACGCTGGCGCGACGCAGCGAGCTGATGGCGATGCGGTCGTGCGGCGTCAGCATCTGGCAGATCGGCGGTCCGCTGCTCGCCGCCTGTCTCGCGATCGCGATCGCGGGCTTCGGCTGGAACGAGTACGTCGTCCCGGCGGCGTCGATGCAGGCGCACTACATCGACCGTGTCCAGATCAAGAACAAGACGTTCCGCGGACACTTCAACGAGTCCGAGATCTGGTACCACGGCGACGGAAACTTCACGAACATCGACCGCTTCGACGCGAACCGGAACGAGATCTACGGGCTGCGCCGGTACGAGTTCGACGACGAGTTCCAGCTGCGCCGCATGGTGGAGGCGCGGATGGCGCGCTGGACCGGCAACGGCTGGGAGACGAGCGACGTCCGCGAGATGCGCTTCGCTCCGGACGGCTCGCTCGAGACGTCGCCGCTGCCGTCGTCCGCACTGCAGTTGCTGGAGACGCCGGAGGACTTCACGGCGGTGCACCGCGACTCGGAAGACCTCAGCTACCAGTCGCTCGCACGCGAGATCGACGACCTGCGCCGGAAGGGAATCGACACGACGGATGCGCGCGTCGACCTCTGGCTCAAGCTGTCCGTGCCCTTCACCAGCATCGTGATGGCACTGATCGCCATTCCGCTGGCGTCGCGGCACAACCGCGGGTCGGGCGTCGCGGCGAGCGTCGGAGCCGCTCTGGTCGTCGGCTTCAGCTACTGGGTGGTGCTCGCGCTGACGACGAGTCTCGGACGTGGCGGAGTGCTTCCTCCGCCGCTCGCCGCGTGGACGGCGAACCTGATCTTCGGCGCGATCGGGCTGATCTTCTTCCTGAGCGCGGATTGATCCGCGCTCAGGCGAGAAGAGCGATCAGCGCTTCGAGTACTGAGGCCGCTTGCGGGCCTTGTGCCGGCCGTACTTCTTGCGCTCGACCTCGCGCGAGTCGCGCGTGAGGTAGCCGGCGCGCTTCAGCGCACCGCGGAGTTCCGGGTCGACCTCGAGCAGCGCGCGAGAGATCCCGTGGCGGATCGCCGAGGCCTGCGCCGCGACGCCACCGCCGCGAACGTTCGCGACCACGTCGTAACGGCCCTGGATCTCGGTGACCTCGAACGGCTGATTCACGATCATCCGCGAGGTCTCGCGACCGAAGTACTCGTCGAGCGGACGGCGGTTGACGGTGATCTGTCCGTCACCAGGCGCCAGACGAATCTGGGCGATCGCCGACTTGCGCTTGCCCGTGGACTGAAAGACCGACGTTTGCTGTGCCATGACGCTCAATCCCGGGCCGCGACGGGAACCGCCTGCTGGGCCGCGTGCGGATGCTCCGCTCCGGTGTAGACCTTCAACTTGGTGATCAGCCGGCGGGAGAGCCGGTTCTTCGGCAGCATGCCCTGCACCGCGGTGCGGACCAGACGCTCGGGCTTGTCGGCGAGCATCTTGCCGGCCGTCGTGGCGCGGAGGCCACCCGGGTACTCGGAGTGCCGGTAGTAGATCTTGTCGGTGAGCTTCCGCCCGGTGAGGCGGACCTTCGAGGCGTTGATCACCACCACGAAGTCACCGCAGTCGATGTGCGGGGAGAAGGTCGGCTTGCCCTTCCCGCGCAGCAGGTCCGCGACCTGGGTGGCAACCCGGCCGAGGGCCCGGTCGCCGGCATCGACGATGACCCAGCGACGCTGTGCCAGCGCGTCCTCGCGCGAGACCACCAATGTCTTTCCCGCCATACGAATCGTCTTTCCAGCCACCGAGAACCGACCGTTTCCGGTCGGCCGGTCGTCTCGAACGCGCTGCTTTTCGGAGTGAAACGGGGCCGACGAGGCTCGAACTCGCGACCTCCGGCGTGACAGGCCGGCGCTCTAACCAGCTGAGCTACGACCCCGTAATCCTGTGCTCGTTAACAGTCTCGATTCCCGTCGGCAAGGAAAAGCGCGCAGGGACGTGACGAGAATCGGTACGACTGGGCGGTATCCGGATCGAACGGATGACCCCCGGCTTGTAAGGCCGATGCTCTCCCAGCTGAGCTAACCGCCCCATCAAAGAGGAGGGGGACTCTGTCCCCCTCCCTCGACCGCTCCGAAGCCGCGGTCGATTCACTCCCCCGGCTCGGCTTCGCCTCGGCCACTCGCCCTTCGGGCATCGCGGGTGGGCCGGTGTCGGACGGACGGTCCCACGCCCGAAGTCCGCAGAATCCAGACGGCCCGGCAGTTCGGTCAGTTCAGAGAATCCTTGAGGACCTTGCCGGGCTTGAACTTGGCGGAGCGCGACGCGGCGATCTCGATGGTCTCGCCCGTCTTGGGGTTGCGGCCCTGGCGCGCCTTCCGCTCGGACACGGTGAAGGTCCCGAAGCCGGAAATGTTCACCTTGTCGTTGTTCTTGAGGGCCGCGATGATGTCGTCGAAGATCAGGTTCACGGCGCGCTCGGCCGTGGCCTTCGGGAGATCGATCTTGCCAGCCATCGCCTCGATCAGATCCGCCTTGGTCATTTTGCCCCCTCTCGCAAAGCCGGCTTCATGCCGGTGACGTACCGATACCAGAGTCTCTGACGCCGCAGGCAGTCGTGCCGTTGGGCGGCGTCGCGCGTCCGATCATTGCAGACGCGACCCTCGCGTGCACGCGGTCGGCCCAAACGGCCGACCGCGGCACGGGAGCCCGAATCCGGGCCTCAGTGGGTGATGACGTCGGTCGGCGGAGGCGGCGGCTCGGTGAAGCTCGCGATCTCGGCCGGCTTCTTGAGGAAGTTCTCCGGGTCCTCGAGGACCAGCGCCTTCCGCAGTACCTCGTCCATGTGCTCGACCATCTCGATCGTGACGGTCTTCAGGATCGACGGCGGGATCTCGCTGATGTCCTTCTCGTTCTCGGCCGGGATCAGGATGTGCTTGATGCCGCCGCGGTGTGCCGCGAGCACCTTCTCCTTCAGTCCACCGATCGGCAGGACGCGGCCGCGCAGCGTGACCTCACCCGTCATCGCGAGATCGAAGCGCACCGGGATGCGCGTCAGCGCCGACACCAGCGCCGTCGCGAGCGTGATGCCTGCGGACGGACCGTCCTTCGGGGTCGCGCCCTCCGGAACGTGAATGTGGATGTCGATCTTCTGGTAGAAATCGCGCTCGAGGCCGAGGTCGTCGGCGCGCGAGCGGACGTAGCTCATCGCGGCCTGCGCCGACTCCTGCATCACCTCGCCGAGGCGTCCGGTGATGGTCAGCTTGCCCTTGCCGGGGACGACCGAGACCTCGATGTTGAGCAGCTCGCCGCCGAGGTCCGTCCACGCGAGACCGGTGGTGACGCCGATCTTCACCTCCTGGTCGGCGCGGCCGTAGCGGTACTTCTCGGGCCCGAGGTACTTCGAGAGGCTCTTCGAGTTGATCAGGATGTGCGCGTCGCGATCACCCTTGACGACCTCGACGACGACCTTGCGGCAGAGCGACGCGAGCTCGCGCTCGAGATTCCGGACGCCGGCCTCCTTGGTGTAGTGCCGGATCAGGCCCAGGATCGCGTTGTCGGAGAACTCGATGTTGCTCTCCTTCAACCCGTTCTGCTCGCGCACCTTCGGGACGAGGTAGCGCTTCGCGATGTTGAGCTTCTCGAGCTCCGTGTATCCGGCGATCCGGATGATCTCCATGCGGTCCTGGAGGGGCCGCGGGATACGCTCGAGGTTGTTCGCGGTGGTGATGAACATCACCTTCGACAGGTCGTAGTCGACGTCGAGGTAATGGTCGTTGAACGTCGTGTTCTGCTCGGGATCGAGGACCTCGAGCAGTGCCGACGACGGGTCGCCGCGGAAGTCGGTCGACATCTTGTCGACCTCGTCGAGCAGGAAGACCGGGTTGTTCGAGCCGGCCTTCTTCATCGACTGGATGATCTTGCCGGGGAGCGCGCCGATGTACGTCCGACGGTGACCGCGGATCTCGGCCTCGTCGCGCACGCCGCCGAGCGACACGCGGACGAACTTGCGGCCGGTCGAACGCGCGATCGACTTGCCCAGCGAGGTCTTGCCGACGCCCGGAGGACCGACGAGGCAGAGCACGGGGCCCTTGATCTCGCCGACCAGGCTCTGAACCGCGAGGTACTCGAGAATCCGCTGCTTGACCTTCTCGAGGCCGTAGTGATCCTCCTCGAGGATCTTCTCGGCTTCGCCGATGTCGAGCTTGTCGTCGGTGTACTCGCCCCAGGGGAGAGAGATGAGCCAGTCGATGTAGTTGCGGACGACCGTGGCCTCCGCCGACATCGGCGACATCATCTTGAGCTTCTTCAGCTCCTTCTCGGCCTTCTCCTGGGCCTCCGCGGTCATCTTCCGCGCCTTGATCTTCTCCTCGAGCTCCTGGATCTCGTTCTTGAACTCGTCCTTCTCGCCGAGCTCCTTCTGGATCGCCCGCATCTGCTCGTTGAGGTAGTACTCCTTCTGCGTCTTCTCCATCTGCTTCTTGACGCGAGTACGGATGCGCTTCTCGACCTCGAGGATCTCGATCTCGGAGCGCATGTAGCCGAGGACCTTCTCCAGGCGGGCGGCCGGATCGAAGGTCTCGAGCAGCGACTCCTTGTCCTCGAGCTTGATGCCCAGGTGCGCGACGATCGTGTCCGCGAGACGCGCGGGGTCGGTGATGGAGGCCACCGACATGATCATCTCGGGCGGGATCTTCTTGTTGAGCTTGACGTAGTTCTCGAAGGTCGAGTTGACGCTGCGGATGAGCGCCTCGACCTCGGTGGTCGCCTCGGAGCTCTCCTCGATCTCCTCGACGTCGACCAGGAAGAACTCCTGGTTCGGCACGTAGCGCGCGATGCGCGCCCGCTTCTTGCCTTCGACGAGCACCTTGACGGTCCCGTCGGGCAGGCGGAGCAGCTGGACCACCGTTCCCAGCGTGCCCACGTTGTAGATGTCGCCTTCCGAAGGCTCGTTCGTCTTCGCGTCCTTCTGGGCCGCGAGGAGGATGAACTTCTGCTTGTTCATCGCCTCTTCGAGCGCACGGATCGACTTCTGCCGCCCGACGAAGAGCGGCACGACCATGTGCGGAAAGACGATGATGTCACGCAGCGGCAGGAGCGGAACCCTGAGGCCGCCACGCTGATCGTCGCCGCCCGGGTCCTTCTTGTCCTTGTCGTTCCGGAAGAGCATCGAGTTGGGTTTCCTCACGCTGTCTCGGCAGCCTTCTGGTAGAGGATGATCGGCTGCTCGCGGCTGGTGATGACCTCCTCGGAGATCAGCACTTCCTTGATGTTCGGCTGCGACGGGATGTCGTACATGATGTCGAGCATCACGTTCTCCATGATCGCACGGAGACCGCGAGCTCCCGACTTCCGCTTCAGCGCCTCGCGCGCGATCGCGGTCAGGGCGCCGTCGGTGAACTTGAGGTGGACGTTCTCCATCTCGAACAGCTTCGCGTACTGACGCGTGAGCGCGTTCTTCGGTTCGCGGAGGATGCGCACCAGTGCCGCCTCGTCGAGCTCCTCGAGCGTGGCGATCATCGGCAGACGGCCGACGAACTCCGGAATCAGACCGAACTTGAGCAGATCCTCGGTCTGGACCTCGCGCAGGAGGTCGGTCGCGTTGCGCTCGTCGCGCTTGCGGATCTCGGCGCCGAAGCCGACGGCCTTCAGACCGACGCGGCGGCGGATGATGTCCTCGAGTCCGACGAAGGCACCACCGCAGATGAACAGGATGTTGGTCGTGTCGACCTGCAGGAACTCCTGCTGCGGGTGCTTGCGGCCGCCCTTGGGCGGGACGCTCGCCGTCGTGCCCTCGATGATCTTGAGCAGCGCCTGCTGGACGCCCTCGCCCGACACGTCGCGGGTAATCGAGGGGTTGTCGCCCTTGCGCGCGATCTTGTCGATCTCGTCGATGTAGACGATGCCGCGCTGGCACTTCTCGACGTCGTAGTCCGCGTTCTGGAGGAGCGAGAGAATGATGTTCTCGACGTCCTCGCCGACGTAGCCGGCCTCGGTGAGCGAGGTGGCGTCCGCGATCGCGAACGGGACCTGGAGGAACCGGGCCAGCGTCTGCGCGAGCAGCGTCTTGCCCGAGCCGGTGGGCCCGATGAGGATGATGTTCGACTTCTGGAGCTCGACGTCACCCGTCACGAGCTGCGAGTCGATCCGCTTGTAGTGGTTGTGCACCGCCACCGCGAGGATCTTCTTCGCGTGCTCCTGCCCGATGACGTACTGGTCGAGGACCTTCTTGATCTCGGCCGGCTTCGGCACCGCGGAGCCCGACGTGACGCCTTCGTCCTGGTCGCACTCCTCGGCAATGATGTCGTTGCAGAGGTCGATGCACTCGTCGCAGATGTAGACGGTCGGTCCGGCGATGAGCTTGCGAACCTCGTCCTGGCTCTTTCCGCAGAAGGAGCAGACGAGATTTCCGGACCGATCGTCACCGTGCTTGGCCATGGAACCCCCTAGGCCTCTCTTCTCAGGCTCTGATCTTGTTCGAGCGGGCGACGATGACCTCGTCCACCAGCCCGTACTCGACCGCCTGCTTGCTGGTCATGAAGAAGTCGCGGTCGGTGTCCTTCTCGATGCGCTTCAGGCTCTGGCCGGTGTGCTTGGCCAGGATGTTGTTGACCTGCTCGCGCACGCGGAGGATCTCACGCGCCTGGATGTCGATGTCCGTCGCCTGCCCCTGCGCGCCACCGAGCGGCTGATGGATCATGATCCGCGCGTAGGGCAACGCAAACCGCTTGCCCTTCTCTCCAGCAGTCAGGAGGAGCGCTCCCATGCTGGCGGCCTGACCGAGGCAGAGCGTGGAGACGGGCGGCCGGATGTACTGCATGGTGTCGTAGATCGCGAGACCCGCCGACACCGAACCACCGGGCGAATTGATGTAGAAATGGATGTCTTTCTCGGGGTCTTCGGACTCGAGAAAGAGCATCTGGGCGATGACCAGGTTCGCGATCTCGTCCGTGACCTGGGTACCCAGGAAGACGATGCGATCCTTGAGAAGACGCGAGAAGATGTCGTAGGCGCGTTCGCCTCGACCCGTCTGCTCGACCACCATCGGAATCAGATTCATCACCGATCGGACCTCGCAGCTGGGCTCTTTTTCATGGGCGGATTCTAGACGTTTCAAAAACCCCGAGCAACGACCTATTCCTTCCCGGAGGTCGCCTCTCGCGCGTCTACCTCCGTCACATCGGCACGAGCGACGAGCTGCTCAAGCGTCCGCCCGCGAGTCATCTCCGTACGCACCGCGTCACGCGCATGGTCGTGCGCGTAGTGCTCGCGCAGCCGGTCCGCATGCTTGCCACCGGACGCCACGATGTTGCCGATCTGCTCGGCGAGCTCCTCGTCGGTTACACGAACGTCGAGTTGGCGGCCCACGACGTCAAGCAGGAGGTCGCGGCGGACCTCTCGCTCGGCCCGCGGGCGGAGCTTCTCGCGGGCCTCGGTCTCGTGCTCCGGGCCGCTGAGCTGCAGGCCGCGGGACCCGAGCTCCATCAGGAACTCCCGCAGCAGGGCGTCGATCCGGCGGGCGACGAACGTTTCCGGCACGTCGATCGGGCTCCGCTTCACCAGCTCGTCGATCAGGCTCTCGCGCGCGACCAGATCGGCGCGGCGGTTGCCCTCGCGCTCGAGCTGCTCGCGGATGCGGGTGCGGAGCTCGGCGAGCGTCTCGCAGTCGCCGTGGTCCTTCGCGAACTCGTCGTCCAGAGCCGGCAGGCGACGCTCCTGGATCGCGCTCGCGGTGACGGTGTAGCGCAGCTGCTTGTCCTTCAGCTCGGGCGGGGCGCCGTCCGGGGGCGGACCTTCCACCGTGAAGGTTTCGCCGAGCCGCGCGATCGCGAGACGCTCCTCGATGACCTCCGGGAGCTGTCCGCCCGCGACCTCGACGATCGCCGACTCGACCTGCAGACCCGGGACGGGCTCGCCGTCGCTCTCGGCGCTGATCGAGATGGTCGCGAAGTCGCCGCGCGCGAGCTCGCTGCGTCCCTCGACCGGCACCAGCTCGCCGTGCCGCATGCGCAGCTGCTCGAGAACCTTGTCGACGTCCTCGTCGGTGATCGCGACGCGCGGGCGCGTGATCTTGAAGCCCTCCGTGTCGACCTCGGGCATCGGCGGAAGCACGTCCACCGTCGCGGAGAACTTCAGCGCCTCCTTCGGGTCGAAGGTTCCGATGTCGAGCTCGGGCTGCGACACCATCTCTGTCTTCGACTCGTCGACCGCCGCGGAGAAGCCCTCGCGCACGAGGCTCGACAGAACCTCGTTGCGGATCTCGTCGCCGAACTGCCGCTCGATCACGCCGCGCGGCGCCTTGCCCGGGCGGAAGCCGCGGATGGTCGCGCGACGGGCGATCTCGCGGAACGCGCGCTCGAACTCGGTCGCGACGCGCTCTGCCGGGATCTCGATCGCGAGCTTCCGGCGGGTGGAACTGATCTCTTCGACCTCGAACTTCATCTACGCTCCGCCGGCGTGCGCCGGGACACGTCGCAACGGCCCGCTCGGGGCGTCACGAGGACCGCGCTTGGGTAACGGACCCCTCCCGCGCGCGCCAGCGAGCAGTCGAGCGGTCGGCGGCGGAAGCCGCCGACCCGCAGTGCGAGAGGGGGGACTCGAACCCCCACGGTTGCCCGCTAGATCCTAAGTCTAGTGCGTCTGCCAGTTCCGCCACTCTCGCGCGGGTACGTTGCCTGCGGCGAGGGCGAAGCTAGCACCACCGCCCCTGGCTTGCACCCGCCGCAGCGCTTCTCCCGCGCGACCGCGGAGGCTAGAAGCGATCAATGCCGCTGTTCAAGAAGATCCTCGTCCCGCACGACGCCTCGGAGCCCGCATCGAACGCGCTGCTGGTCGCGGCCGATCTCGCCCGGAAGAACGACGGCCGTCTGGTCGTCCTGCGCGCGATCGCCCCGTTCGTGCCTTTCCCCGAGCTTGGCTCGACCGAGGGCAGCGGCTGGATCCCGCCCGAGGACGTGGTGTCGCTGGAACTCGCGAGCCTCGAGCGCCTCGTCAAGAAGGTCCTCGCGAAGGACGCGCCGCCGGTCGAGTGTCGCGTCGAGGTGGGTCCGCCGTACGAGACCATCATGGACGCAGCCGCGGACGTCGACTCCATCGTCATGGCGACGCACGGGCGCACCGGTCTCGAACACATCCTGATCGGCAGCGTCGCCGAGAAGGTCGTGCGGCACGCGCCCGTTCCCGTGCTGACCATCCGCCCGAAGGACCGGGGCCGGAAGACGCGGGGCTGATCGCCCGGCGGACGCATGCACGCTCGCTCGCGCTGGATCGCGCTCGGCGCCCTCGTCGTCGCCGTCGTCGCGGGGCTCTGGTACTGGCTTCGGAAGGAGCCGGTCGCCGTCACGCTCGCCGCGGTCGACCGCGGCCGGATCGAGCGCACGGTCGCGAACACGCGCGCGGGCACCGTCAAGGCGTGCCAGCGCGCGCGCATCGCGCCCGCGACCGGCGGGCAGATCGAGACCCTCGCGGTGCGCGAGGGCGACCGCGTCGAGGCGGGACAGCTTCTCCTCGAGCTCTGGAACCACGACGTCGCCGCCCAGCTGAAGCTCGTCGAGCGCGAGCACGTGTCGGCGATGGCGCGCGCGGACGAGGCCTGCGTGCTCGCCGACGTCGCGGAGCGCGAGGCCGCGCGGCTCGTGCGGCTGCGCAAGCAGGGCATCGTGTCGGAGGAGGACTACGATCGTGGGCAAGGCGACGCCGCGTCCCGTCGCGCGGCGTGCCGCGCCGCGCAGTCCGCGGTCGGCGTCGGCGAGGCGCAGATCGACGTGGCGCGCGCGGCGCTCGAGCGGACGATCCTGCGCGCGCCGTTCCGCGGCATCGTCGCGGAGGTGAATGGCGAGCTCGGCGAGTTCGTCACGCCCTCCCCCGTCGGCATCCCGACGCCGCCGACCGTGGATCTGATCGAAACCGGATGCGTCTACGTGAGCGCGCCGATCGACGAGGTCGATGCAGCGGGCGTGCGCGTCGGCATGCCGGCGCGCATCACGCTCGACGCGTATCCGGGACGCTCGTTCGCGGGACGCGTGCGGCGCATCGCGCCCTACGTCGTCGACGTCGAGAAGCAGGCGCGCACGGTCGACGTCGAGGTCGAGTTCGACGACCGCGCCGACACCAACGACCTGCTGATCGGCTACAGCGCCGACATCGAGGTCGTGCTCGAGACACGCGACGACCGCCTGCGCGTGCCGACCGAGTCACTGCTCGAAGGGAAGCGCGTGCTCGTGCTCGACGGCGGCGTGCTGGCGCGACGCGACGTCGAGACCGGCATCGCGAACTGGCAGTTCACCGAGATCACGCGCGGCGTCGACGCGGGGGAGCGCGTGGTGCTCTCGGTCGCGCGCGAAGGCGTGCGCGACGGTGCGGCCGCGGTGCCGGACGAGACCGCGAAGCCGGCCGCGGCGCGGCCGTGATCGAGCTGCGCGGCATCCGCCGCACGTTCGTCGTCGGCGACCAGGAGGTGCGCGCGCTGCGCGACGTCGACCTCGCGATCGGCCGCGGCGAGTACGTGTCGATCATGGGGCCCTCGGGCTCGGGCAAGTCCACGCTGCTCAACGTGCTGGGCCTGCTCGACCGTCCGGACGCCGGCACGTACCGGCTCGAGGGCCGCGACGTCACGGCGCTCGACGACACCGAGCAGGCGCGCGTGCGCCGCGAGCGCATCGGCTTCGTGTTCCAGTTCTTCCACCTCGTGTCCTACTTGACGGCGGAGGAGAACGTCGAGCTGCCGCTGGTGCTCGCGGGCGTCGCGCCGGCGGAGCGGCACGAGCGCGTCGCCGCGGTCCTGCGCGACATGGGGCTCGCGAACCGCGCGCACCACCGTCCCGACCAGCTCTCGGGCGGGCAGCGGCAGCGCGTCGCGATCGCTCGTGCGACGGTGACGCGGCCGGCGGTCCTGCTCGCCGACGAGCCGACCGGCAACCTCGACCGCGCCTCGGGCAGCGACGTCATCGCGATCCTCGAAGGCCTGCACGAGGCCGGCCTCACGCTCGTCGTCGTCACGCACGACGCCGAGGTCGGCGCGCGTGCGCACCGACGCATCCGCATGGTCGACGGCAGCGTCACAGGCGACGAGAGCACGCCGTGAGAACGGCGGATCTGCTGCGCGCCGCGCTGCGCGCCCTGCTCCGCCATCGCGCGCGCAGCGGACTCATGCTGCTCGCGATGGCGATCGGCGTGGCTGCGGTGGTGACGCTGACCGCGCTCGGCGAGTCGGCGCGCAGCTACGTCTCGTCGCAGTTCACCTCGCTCGGAACCGAGCTGCTGATCGTGAGCCCCGGACGCGCCGAGACGCGCGGTGCCGGCATGTTCGTCGGCGAGACGACGCGCGACCTGACGCTCGACGACGCGCTGGCCCTGCTGCGCAGCCCCGCGGTGTCGCGCATCGCGCCGCTCGTCGTCGGCACCACGCTGGCGTCGACCGGCAGCCTGCAGCGCGAGGTGCCGCTGATCGGGACGACGTCGGAGTTCCTCGAGCTGCGCCGCTGGCACCTCGCGCAGGGCAGCTTTCTTCCGCCCGGCGACCCCGAGCGCGCCGAGAACGTGTGCGTGATCGGCGCGAAGGTCCGCCGCGAGCTCTTCGGTCCGCGGCCGTTCCTCGGCGAGTGGCTGCGCATCGCGGACCGTCGCTGCCGCGTGATCGGACTGCTGTCGACCGAAGGACGATCGATCGGCATCGACGCCGAGCAGGTGGTAGTGATGCCGGTCGCGACCGCGCAGGACCTGCTCGACCAGCCGTCGCTCGCGCGCATCATGGTCGAGACGCGCGGCCGTGACCGCCTTCCGCAGGCCCGGCAGGACATCGTCGACACGCTGCGCGAGCGCCACCAGGGCGAGGAGGACGTGACCGTGGTGAGCCAGGCGGCGGTGCTCGCGACCTTCGACCGCGTGCTCGCGAGCCTGACCTACACGCTCGCCGGCATCGCGGGCGTGAGCCTCGCGGTCGCGGGCATCCTGGTGATGAACGTCATGCTGGTGTCGGTCTCGCAGCGCACCGAGGAGATCGGGCTCCTGAAGGCGCTCGGAGCACCGCGCCGGCAGATCCTCGCCTCGTTCCTCACCGAGGCGGGGCTGCTCTCGACGTTCGGCGCCCTGCTGGGTCTCGCGGTCGGCTGGAGCGGCAGCCTGCTGATCGCCAGGCTCTATCCGGTGCTCACCGTGCGCCCGCCGCTGTGGGCGGTGCTCGCCGCGCTCGCGACGGCGCTCGGAACGGGGCTCGTCTTCGGCGCACTGCCCGCGCGGCGCGCGGCGGCGCTCGACCCGGTGCACGCGCTCGCGCGACGCTGAGGAAGAACGATGATGCACGCGAGCGATCTCTTCCGCCTGAGCCGCCGCTCGCTGCTGTCGCACCGGCTGCGCAGCGGTCTCACCGCGCTCGGCATCGCGGTCGGGATCGCATCGGTCGTCCTTCTGACGTCGATCGGCGAAGGCATTCACCGCTTCGTGCTGCAGGAGTTCTCGCAGTTCGGGACGAACCTCGTGTCGGTCAATCCGGGACGCGAGCAGACGCTCGGCACGTCGGCCGGCATGCTCGCGACGACGCGTCCGCTGACCATGGACGACACCGAGGCGCTGCGCCGCGTGCCGCACACGCGCGCCGTGATCTCGGTCGCGGTGGGCAACGCCGAGGTGAAGGCCGGCGCCCGCAGCCGACGAACGACCGTCTACGGAACCGATCCCGAGCTGCCCGAGGTGTTCCGCTTCGAGGTCGGCATCGGACGCTTCCTGCCGCCCGACGACGCGCGCGCCCCGCGCCCGTACGCGGTGCTGGGCGCGAAGGTCGCGCGCGAGCTGTTCGGCGACGCGAGCCCGCTGGGACGCACCGTACGCATCGGCAGCGAGCGCTACCGCGTGATCGGCACCATGCGGCCGAAGGGCGACGTGCTCGGAATGGACCTCGACGACACCGTGTACGTGCCGACCGCGCGTGCGCTCGCGCTCTTCAACCGCACGGGCCTCGTCGAGATCGACGTCCTGTACGAGGAGGGCGCGCCGGTCGACGAGGTCGTGGCCGCGATGCGCCGCATCCTCATGGCGCGCCACGGGCAGGAGGACTTCACGATCACGACGCAGCAGCAGATGCTCGACGTGCTCGGCAACGTGCTGCGCATCCTGACCTTCGCGGTCGGCGCGCTGGGCGGCATCTCGCTCGTCGTCGGCGGCGTCGGCATCTCGGCCATCATGACGATCGCCGTGTCGGAGCGGACGTCGGAGATCGGGCTTCTCCGCGCGCTCGGCGCGGAGCGAGGCGAGGTCGTGCGCCTCTTTCTCCTCGACGCGATCGTCCTCGCGGCGAGCGGCGGGCTCGCCGGTCTCGTCGTCGGCGCCGGCGGCGCCCAGCTTCTGCACCTGATCTTCCCGATCCTGCCCGTGCACACGCCGTGGACCTTCGTCGCCGCGGCGGAGCTGCTCGCGATCACCATCGGGCTCGCGGCCGGCGCCCTGCCCGCGCGGCGTGCCGCAGGGATCACGCCGGTCGCAGCCCTGCAGGCCGAGTAACGGCCGGACCGCGTTGCCTCGCGCTCGGGAACCCGCCCATACTCGAAGGAGCGGGCGATGCCGTCGCGGCATTCCGCCCTGAACATCCAGCCACGAACCCGGCACGGAGCGCTCCGCGCACCGCCGCGTCCTGCAGGGAGGAGATCTGCGATGGCCAACTCGGTCGGACTGCACGAATCGGAGCAGCGCCTGCGCGCCGAGACCATCGACGTGCACCGCGCGCTGACGTCGATGCAGGAGGAGCTCGAAGCCGTCGACTGGTACGGCCAGCGTGTCGACGCCGCCGACGACCCGGAGCTGAAGGCGATCCTCGCGCACAACCGCGACGAGGAGATCGAACACTTCGTGATGACGCTCGAGTGGGTGCGCCGCCGCGACGCGAAGTTCTCGACCGAGCTCGAGTCCCGTCTGTTCACCAGCGGCTCGATCGTCGCGCAGGAGGCCGCCGAGAAGGACGGCGGTGCGGATTCCACGCCGGCGAATCCGGGCAGCGGCTCGCTCGGCATCGGCAGCCTGAAGGGAGGGGCCTCGCTGTGAACAACCTGCACCGAGAGCTCGCTCCCCTCTCCGCCGACGCGTGGCGCGAGATCGACAAGGAGGCCACGCGCACGCTGCGGCTGAAGCTCGCCGGGCGGAAGCTCGTCGACTTCAGCGGTCCGCACGGTCCGACGCTCGGCGCGGTGAACACCGGCCGGCTGCACGCCGTCGAGACGCCACCGGTCGCGGGTGTGGTCGCCGCGCGCCGCGACGTGCTGCCCCTCGTGCAGCTGCACGCGGGCTTCTCGCTGTCGCGCGCGGAGATGGACGCGGTCGAGCGCGGCAACACCGACCCGGACGTCGAGGCCGTCAAGGACGCCGCGACGCGCATCGCGCACGCGGAGGACGCGGCGATCTTCCACGGCTACCAGGCCGCGGGCATTCGCGGCATGAGCGAGTGCACGCCGCACAAGCCGATCGCCATCCCGAAGTCGTACGGCGAGTACCCGAAGATCGTCGCGGAGGCGATCCGCATCCTGCGGACGGCGGGCGTCGAGGGGCCGTACGCGCTCGCGCTCGGCAACCGCTGCTTCGAGAACCTGTCGCAGGCGACCGACGACGGCTACCCCGTGCTGAAGATCGTCAAGAACCTGGTCGAGGGTCCCGTGGTGTGGGCACCCGCCGTGAACGGCGCCGTGCTGCTGAGCACGCGCGGCGGCGACTTCGAGCTCACCGTCGGACGCGATCTCTCGGTCGGCTACGCGACGCACGACGCCGACCGCGTGCAGCTCTACATCACCGAGACGATGGCGTTCCGCGTGCTCACACCGGAGGCCGCGGTGACGCTCGTCTATCCTTGACGGCAGCGCGCCGGCGCGGACATGCGACGCGGCTTCAGCCGCGGTACGGGTGGCCGCGCCGGCGCTCGTAGGCCTCGCGGTAGAGGTCGCGATACGCGCCGGCGGCGCGCTCCCACGAGAAGTCCTGCGCCATGGCGCGGAGCCGCATGCGCGCCACGTGCTCGGGCCGCTGGTGCCACGTCGCGAGCGCCCAGCCGATCGTGTCGGCGAGGCTGTCGGGATTCAGGTCGTCGAGGCGGAAGCCCGTGCCCTCGCCGGTCGCCTCGTCGTACTGCACGACGCTGTCGGCGAGCCCGCCGGTCGCGCGCACGATCGGCAGCGTGCCGTAGCGCAGGCTGTACATCTGGTTGAGCCCGCAGGGCTCGAAGCGCGACGGCATGAGGAAGAAGTCCGCGCCGGCCTCGATACGGTGCGCGCGTGCGTCGTCGAAGCCGATCCACACCGAGAAGCGGGCGCGGTGCACGCCGGCGAGCCAGGACAGGTGGCGCTCGACCTCGGCGTCACCGGTACCGAGCAGCACGACCTGCAGGTCCCATTCGAGAATGCGCGGCAGCGCCGCGGCGAGCACGTCGACGCCCTTCTGCGCGACGAGCCGCCCGACCAGCGCGAACAACGGCACGTCGGGACGCTCCGGCAACCCCCCCTCGCGCTGCAGGGCCGCCTTGCAGATCGCCTTGCCGGAGAGGTCGCGCGCGTCGAAGCGCGCGGCGAGCCGCGCGTCGGTCGCCGGGTTCCAGTCCGATGCGTCGATACCGTTCAGGATGCCGCGCAGGTCGCCGCTGCGCTCGCGCAGCACGCCGTCGAGCCCGGCGCCGTACGGGCCAGTCTGGATCTCGCTCGCATAGGTCGGACTCACCGTCGACAGCAGGGTCGAGTGGTAGAGCGCTCCCTTGGTCAGGTTGAGCGTGCCGAAGTGCTCGAGCTCGTGCGGGTTGAGATGCTCGAAGCCGAGCCCGGTGACCGGAATCATGCTCGGTGCGAACACGCCCTGATAGGCCAGGTTGTGGATCGAGTAGATGCTCGCGCTGCCGTGCAGCGGCTGCGCCCACTCGACGGTGTTGAGATAGATCGGCACGAGCGCGCTCTGCCAGTCGTTCGCGTGCACGACGTCCGGAATCCAGCCCAGGCCCTTGCACAGCTCGAGCGCGCCGCGCGACAGGAAAGTGAAGCGCTCGAGGTTGTCGACGTAGCTCTCGCCCGGCGGTCCGTAGAGGTGCGGACGATCGAAGAAGTGGTTGTGCTCGAGGAAGTAGATCGGCACGTCGCTGCCCGGCAGGCGCCCCATGCGGACGCCGCACCACGCGGTGCCGAACCACATCGGCACGCCGAGCGTGCCCTCGAGACGGTCGAGCGCGTTCCAGTCGATGCCGGCGTACAGCGGCAGCACCACGCGCACGTCGATGCCCAGCGCGTGCAGCGCCTTCGGCAGCGCGCCCACGACGTCTCCCAGCCCGCCGGTCTTGGCGAACGGCGCGCACTCGGATGCGACGAAGAGGATCTTCACGACGCGTAGAGCCGCCAGTTCACGTCGCGGAACAGGTTGTCGCGTTCCTCGAGTGCTGCGAGCGCGGCCTCGTCGATCGCACCCGCGTCGATCTCGTCGCACAGCCGGTTCAGCTGCACGACGTGATCCTCGAGACGGCGCGTCGCGTACGGAACGGTCGTTCCGGTGCGCATGATGAACGTCCAGTCGCTGCTCTGCGCGAGCAGCAGCTCGCGCGCCGCCTGCGCGAGCGCGCGCTCGACGAGCGGATCCGGCGACGGATGCCGCCGCGCGACCGCGCACATGCGCTCGGCCGCGTGGTGCAGGTGGCGGTAGACCCACGCGTTGCTCTCGTCCGCCCAGTACGCGTTGTAGCCCTGGTGCCCCCACGACGACGCGCTCGGCGTCGCCACCTGATTGGTCGGGTGACGCTCGAGATAGTCACCGGGAGTCAGCGTCTCGACCTCGTGCTGGTCGTGGTGCAGCTGGCGGAACAGGTCGCCGAGGAAGAGCGGCCCCTCGAACCACCAGTGGCCGTAGAGCTCCGCGTCGTACGGGCTCACGATGATCGGCGGACGGTCCATGCCCGGCGCGAGACGGCGCACCTGCTCCTGGCGCGCGTTGCGGAAGTGCGCCGCGTGCAGGCCGACGCGCCCGCGCGCCGCGTCCGGATCGTACACCCACTTGTCGTGCAGCTGCGCGTGCGTGATCGCGTGATACTTGATGCCGGTGTACAGCCGGTGGCCCTCCGGGTGCACGTACGGCGCGATGACCTCCATCGGCAGGTCGAAGCCGATGTCGCGGTAGAAGTCGCGGTAGTGCGGATCACCGGGGTACCCCTCGCGCGCGCTCCACACCTGCTGCGACGACTCGGTGTCGCGCGCGAACGCGGCGACACCGGACGGACAGTACACCGGCGCGTACGGTCCGTTGACCGGCTTCCGGTCGGCGTACAGCAGGCCGTGCGTGTCGACGAAGAAGTAGCGCACCGCCGCCTCGCGCAGCAGCTCGTCGACGCCGGGCACGTAGCCGCACTCGCCGAGCCACATGCCCTTCGTGCGACGTCCGAAGTGATGCTCGTAGAGATCCGCCGCGGTGTGCACCTGCGCGCGCATCGCGGCGCGGTTGCGGTCGAGCAGCGGGAAGAACGCATGCGTCGCGGTGGCGGTGATCACCTCCAGCACGCCCGCGTCCTGCAGCGCGCGGAACGCGTGCACGAGGTCGCCGTCGTGACAGCGCCAGGTGTGGCGCTGCGACAGGAAGCGGTCGCGGTACATCGTCGCGAGACGCTGGTAGTGCGGCTCTTGACGCGTGCGCTCGATCTCGCGCTCGGAAAGCTCGATCAGCTGGTCGAGGTGCGCGGCGCTGCGCTCCTTCAGCAGATCGTCGGTGAGCATCTCGAGCAGCGGCGGCGACAGCGACACCGTGCAGCGGAACGGAACGCCGTCCGCGACCAGCCCCTCGAACATCTGCAGGAGCGGCAGGTACGTGCCCGTGACCGCCTCGAAGAGCCAGCGCTCCTCCATCACGGTCGGATCGTCCGGGTGGCGCACGAACGGCAGGTGCGCGTGCAGGACCATCGCGAGATAGCCGGTCGCCATGTCGCTCACTCGGAGGCCGGTTCGGTGCCGCTCTTGGCCGCAGCCGCGGGCGATGCGGCGTCGGCGCGCGCGGACTCGCTGCGCGACGGCGCGAGACGCGACCCGGCCGCGGCGAACGCCTGCCAGCTCGCACGCGCGCTGCGCTCGCCCTGCGGCGCCAGACGCTCCTCGCTGCCGCCCGCGAGACGCTGCTCGCTCCCACCGATGCGCAGCTCGCTCGCCCCGGCCGCCTGCCAGCCGGGAGCCGCGCCGGCAAGACGCTCCTCGCTGCCGCCGCGCACGACGCGTTCGCTCGCGCCGGCGAGCAGGAGCTCGCTCGCGCCCTGCCACAGACGCTCGCTGGCACCCGCCCAGCGGCTCTCGCTCGAACCTCCGAGGACGCGCTCGCTGGCGCCGCCGAAGCGCAGCTCGCTCGCGTCGACCAGGAACTCCTCCGACGCGCCGCCGAGACGCTCCTCGCTGCCGGCGCCGAGGCGCCCCTCGCTCGCACCGCGCAGGACGAGCGCTTCGGATCCGCCGAGCACCACCTGCTCCGTCGCGTCCGGCGCGGACACGACGCTCCGGTCGGCAGCGACGGGCGTCGGCAGCGCACGGACGATCTCCCAGCGGCCGAGCACGCGACGCGACACGTGTGCGCCGATGCCACGGATCGTGACCGACCACGGCTGCTCGACGACGACGCATCCCTGCGGCGTCTCGACGGTCCGCATCTCGCCGGAGCGCTGCTCGGTGACCTCGTACGCGGGCGGAACGACCGAATGCGCAAACGGTCCCGCCTGCCACGACGTGCGCTCGACGTCGCCGACCCACTCGCTGCGACGGAGGACCTCCTGCGCGACACCTTCTCCGCCGACGCGCCAGCCGTTCGCAGCGACGGTGCGCTCTGCCGATCGTTCGTCCCCGGACGCGTCCGCGGCGGCGTGCCGCGCGAAGCCGTTCGTTGCCGCGTGCGGCGGCGGGACCTGCGTCCCGCTCGTGCGCGCACCTGCCGCGCCCGCACCGGACGGCGGCGCGTCCACCAGGTGCGCGTCCTCGATCTCGCCGCTCTGCGCGCGCACGGTCATCCACTCCACCGGCCCCGCGGGCGCGGCCCATGCGCGCGGCAGGTCGACCCGTCCGGAGCGCGCGATGCGCACGAAGTATCCCTCGATCGACTTCATGCCGACGTCGACGCACACCGTGCTGCCGGGGCGGCCGAGCGAGAAGAACCACTGCCGGTCGTGACGCTCGATGCGGTGATCGAAGTAGGCGTGCGCGTTGGTGCCGTCGAAGATGCGTCCGGTGACGTCGTAGACGCGCAGGCTCAGCCAGGCAGTCGCACCGGCGTCACCGAGGCCGCGACGCGCGGTCTCGATCGCGTCGTCCGTGACCTCCCAGTAGACGTAGAGCCGATCGGGATCGACCGGCATCGCGGTCACGCGATCCTCTCCGTAGCCCCACGCGATGTGCTCGCGAACCGGACCGCGGTCGATGCCGGGTCCGAGGTCGAACTTCTTCGGCTCGGGACGGACGACGCGCGTCTCGCCCGCGCCGTCGCGCGGTCCGCCCGGCGGCGGCGCGATGCCGAGCCCCTGCAGCAGGCGCTCGAGGCTGCGCACGGCGCGGGCGCTGCGCTCGCCGACGTAGGTTCCGAGAGATTCCTCCCCGGGGACCCCGAGGAGGTTGCGGACGCCCCTGCGGAGCGTGCGCTTCCATGGCGCGTCGTGTCGCACGGATTCAGCCAGACCCTTCGCTCGGCCGTCGACGGCCGCCCCTCCCCACCTCGATCACGCTACCACCCGGGTCGTGTCCGACCAACGGCACTCATCGGCTGGTGCGCGCGTGTCCTGAAGCCGCCGCCGGAAGCAGCCGAAGACCTCTCCGGTGTCGCACGCGGGACTGGCCGGGTCGCTGGTAATGGCCCCGCGCCTTGTTGTAGTGGTCGCGGGCTCTTTGGTCAGCTCTCGGCGATCGACGACGGAGGGAGGAGCGTCATGCGGAGTGGTTTTCGAGGAATCGTGATCGGTCTGCTCGCGTGCGCCGCGTCTGTCGCGGTGTCCGGCATCGCGCGCGCGGACGACAACATGCAGCTCGACGTGGGCAAGAAGCAGTACATGAAGTACTGCGCGACCTGTCACGGACCGTCGGGCACCGGCACGGACGGCGCCGCATCGCGCCTGTTCACCAAGCCGCCCACCAACCTCACGCTGCTCGCGAAGAACAACGGCGGCAAGTTCCCGATGATGGAAGTCATCGGCATCGTCCGGGGCGATCAGCCGATCGCGGCGCACGGCACGCGCGAGATGCCGGTCTGGGGCGAGGCGCTCGGCGGCGACCCGACCCAGGAGGGCATGTACGCGAAGGACGAGGCCGGTGCGAAGATCATGACCATCGGCAAGTACCTGGAGACCATCCAGGTCAAGTAGTCGCGGCGGCCTCGCCGCCTTCCGCGCCGCGCGCGGCGTGCTCGTGCATGGAGGTTCGATGAACGATCACGCCGCGCGCCACGGCGCGCCGTCCTGCGGGAAGCGCCGGTGAGCGGGCAGGACGAGATCGTCCGCGCGCTCGCGGACCCGGCCTTCTACCCGCATCACCCGGACGAGGTGCGTCACCACGAGACGCACATCTCGCACGTCTTCGTCGCGGGCCCGTTCGCGTACAAGCTGAAGAAGGCCGTGCGCTTCTCGTTCGTCGACTTCTCGTCGGTCGAGGAGCGTCGTCGGATCTGCGCCGACGAGGTGCGGTTGAACCGCCGCCTGTGCGCGCCGCTCTACCTCGGCGTGCGCGAGGTCGTGCGCCGCGCCGACGGGACGCTCGGGCTCGACGGTGAAGGCACGCCGCTCGAGCCGCTGGTCGGCATGCGCTCGCTGCCCGAGCGCGGCATGCTGCCGCAGGCACTCGCCGACGGACGCGTCACGCGCGACGCGCTCGCGACCTTCGCGCGCACGCTCGCCGCGTTCCACGCGAGCCCCGAGAGCGCGCTCGACGATCCGCAGCGCGCCGACCCCGACGTTCTCGCCGCGCGCTGGCGGCACGTGCTCGACGACGCGGTGCCGATGATCGGCAGCGTCGTGTCCGCGCCGGACCACGAGGTGCTCGTCGACTTCGGCCGCCTCTTCGTCGTCCGGCACGAGAGCGTGCTGCGCGGACGCGAGCCCGCCGGACGCTTCCGCGACGGCCACGGCGACCTGCACGCCGGCAACCTGTGCCTCGTCGAGGAGAGGCTGCCGGCGGAGGCCGGCGCACCGGCGCTCGAGCCGGGCCTGTACGCGTTCGACTGCCTCGAGTTCTCGCCCGAGCTGCGCGCCAACGACGTCGCCTCCGAGGTCGCATTCCTCGCCATGGACCTGGTCGTGCGCGGCAGGCCCGACCTCGCCGACGCCTTCGTCGACGCGTACGTCGAAGCGTCGGGCGACGACGAGCTGCGGCTCCTGCTGCCGTTCTACGCCTGCCACCGCGCGAGCATCCGCGGCATGGTGCAGGGTCTCGCGGCCGCCGGCGCCCACCAGCCGGAGACGAAGCGCGAGGCGATTGCCGCCGGACGGCTGCACTTCGCGCACGCGACGCGGCTCGCGTGGCGCGCAGCGGGCCCGGCGATCGTGCTGTGCTCGGGGCTCAGCGGCTCGGGCAAGACGACGCTCGCGGTCGCGCTCGCCGAGACCACCGGCTTCCGGCTGCTGTCGAGCGACGCGCTTCGCAAGCAGCGCGCGGGCATTGCCCCGCACGCGCGAACCGCGGACGACGTCGCGGCGAAGCTCTACGACCGCCACGCGCGCGAGGCTGTCTACGCGGCGCTGGCCGACGCGGCGCGCACGGCCCTCGCGAGCGGCGAGCCGGTGCTGCTCGACGCGACCTTCCACCGCCGCGCCGCGCGCGATCCGATCCGCGCGCTGGCGCGCGAGCTGCGCGTGCCGCTGATCGTCGTGCACTGCGTCGCCGACGAGGCCGTGATCCGGCAGCGGCTCGACGAGCGCGCGGCGCACCCGCGCGAATCGTCGGCGGGACAGCCCGCGCTGTCCGACGCGGGCTACGACGTCTACCTCGCGCAGCGCGCCGCGGCCGAGCCGCCCGGCGACGACGAGAGCGTCGTGCGCATCGACACCGCCGGCGCGCGCGACGACGTCCGCGACGCGGCGCTGCGCGCGCTCTGGCACTGGCGGCGCGGCCACCCCGCGCACGCGCCGCTCAGGCTCGACGCGTGATCTCGCCGGCGCTGCGGTGCGCGAGTGCCATCGCCGTCAGCATCGGATTGACCGACGGGCTGCGCGGCAGGATGCCGGTGTCGACGACGTAGAGGTTGTCCATGTCGTGGCAGCGGCCCATCTCGTCGACCACGCCCTGCTTCGGGTCGCCGTGCATGCGCGTGGTGCTGAAGACGTGGTTGCCGCCGCAGGTGAGGTCCGACGCCTTCAAGTCGTGCGTGCGCAGGACCTCGGCTTCCGCGAGCGAGAACATCTCGTCGGGCAGGCGGTGCACGCCGGGCAGCACGCTGGTCGCGCCGGCCGCGAAGAAGATCTGCGCCAGCACCCACATCGCCTCGCCGAGGATCTTCACGTCCTCGGGATGGAGCGCGTAGGTCAGCGCGGGATCGAGCGTACCGCGTCGCGCCTTGACGCGTCCCAGCGAGCGGTTGCAGGAGCCGATCGCGTCCCAGATCGCGGAATACGGGAAGCGCGCGAGGTTCTGCTTGAGATCGAAGCCGAAGCCCGGCAGCCGCACCGCGAGCACGCCGGGCGGCGCCCACAGCGTCTCGAGCTTGAAGCCGCGGCGCACGAAGTGCAGCGACTGGTAGCCCTGCGTCGCGCCGAACTGCGGCTGCGTGCGCTCGGGGAAGACGCCCATGAGCGCCACGCCGGGGTGGAACTGCAGGTTCTCGCCCACCTGCCGCGAGCCGTTGGCGAGGTCGTCGCTCTTCTGCAGCAGGACCGGCGTCGCCATGCAGCCGGCGGCGAGCACGACCACCTTCGCATCGACGCGCACGCGGTGCGACGGCTCGGCAGTGAACGGCTTGACGATGCGCCCCTCGACGCCGACCGCCCGCCGCCCCGAGTGCAGCACGCGCTGCACCTGCACCGACGTCAGCACGCGCGCGCCGTTCTTCACCGCGTCCGGCACGTACGAGATGTCGACCGACTGCTTGGCGCGCGAGCGGCAGCCGGTGAAGCACTCGCCGCTGCCGCGGCAGCCGCGCACGTTGCGCGCGATCGGCTCCGACGAGAAGCCGAGCTTCGTGCAGCCGTCGCGGAACAGCAGGTTGCGCGGTCCCTGCACGTCGTCGGGCGTCGGCGCGATGCCGAGGAAGTCCTCGATCGCCTGGTAGTGCGGATCGAGGTCCGCGCGCGTCGTGCTCTTCAGCGCGTAGCTCTCGCACCACGCGTCGAGCGTGAAGTCGGGCGAGCGCACGCAGATCGCGGAGTTCACCAGCGATCCGCCGCCGAGCGCGATCGCCTGCATGGTCGGCATGAAGAAGCCACCGCGCGTCGAGCGCAGCCCGCCCTCGCGCATCGTGCGCGCCATCGACAGCGAGCCGTCGAGCACGAAGTCGTCCGGCGTGAACGGCGGGCCTTCCTCGATCAGCACGACGTCCTTGCCCGCAGCCGCGGCCTCGTGCGCGACCACCGCGCCCGCGGGACCGGAGCCCACGACGAGAACGTCGCACGACTCGTGCACGTCGCGGTCGTAGTCCGCCCAGACGCGAACCTCGCCGCTCACGAGCGCACCGCCTGCGGCGCCGCACCGTCGCGCGGGACGAAGTCCGCGTGCAGCTCGCCCTCGTAGCCGAGCGGGACCGGCGTCCCCGGCGGCGTGACGTCGCCGGCACGGTGACGGATCGTGCTGCGCGGCTGCCCGACCCGCGGCCACAGCAGGTCGGCCTCGCACACCGGCGTCGGGAAGGCGCGCGGCGCGATGCCGAGCGCGCGCAGCACGGCCGGATCCGCGAAGTAGCCCATGGTGAGGATCGCGCGCAGCGACACGAACACCAGACGCCGCGGCAGCAGCCGGCTCGACTGCCAGCCGCGCAGGTAGGCGACCTGCTGCTGCTCGTCGAGCGCCGAGAAGCGGCGCCGCCCGCCCGACCCCGGGGCCGGGAACAGCAGCGTCGCGTGCTCGACGAGAACGAAGAGCAGGCGCATCAGGAGGCGCGTCGACGGCTGCTGTGCCGCGACGAAGCGGTCGACGTGCGCCGGGATGCCGGCGTCGAGGCCCGACGGCTCGATCGCGCCGCCGCGCGGATACGACGCGAGCGCCGCCGCGGCGACGGTCGCATACTCGCGCGGCGCCAGCGCAGCGCACGGAACAACCGGCTTGGGGTACCCGGACAGGAAGCGGAACGCCCCGTACCCGAGGACGGCCGCGAGAAGCACGAGCCACATGACGGCGAACATAACGGTTTCCGCGCCGCTGCCCACCTCGCCCCGGTCGACATGCGTCGATGCGCGTTGTGTTATGCGTGCCGCACCGAAAGGATTCCGGAGAGGCCCACACCATGGACGCGATCGACATCATCAGGCGGCGGCTCAAGGAGGACCGGGTTCCCGACGTCCCCGAGGAGATCACCGAGAAGAAGAAGCGGCCGCGCGAGGTCGCCTTCATGGACGTGAATCTCTGCTTCCCGTGCGGCAAGTGCCCGGAGTTCTGTCCGGTGCAGTGCATCGAGTACCTGCGTCCGGGGTCGGTTCCGGGACGCGGCGTGCAGCCGGTGCAGGACCGCTTCGACGAGTGCATCGGCTGCTACATCTGCGTCGAGGTGTGCGCGCTGCTCACCGACTACGACGCCGTCCGCATGTACGACGTGAACCTCGTCGAGCAGGTGCTGGGCGTGAAGATCGGCGACAGGAAGCCGGACGAGTACGTCCCCGCGGAGCCGTACGAGGAGTACTTCTCCGAGGGCGGCGGCTACCGCCACATGGGCAACGGCTCGCGCATCAAGGAAAAGATGAACGCCGAGGAGCGCGCCATCATCGCGCGCGCGAAGGGCTGAGAGCGGCCGCTTCCTCATGACGCCCGACCCCGCGGCCCGGAACACTCCCGCGCCGCTGACGCTGCTGCTCGGCTTCGTGCTGATGGCGCTGCTCGGCCTGATCGAGCTCGGCGTCCTCGAGTACACCTACGCGCGGCTCGGCATAGGGCACCGCTTCTTCACCGGGCTGCTGCTCGCGTCGCTGCTCGGCAGCGTGGTGAACGTTCCGCTCACCGCGGTCGGGGAGCAGGAGGCCGTCCTCGCGCCCGCCTTCGGCGGACGCACCGTGATCGCGGTGAACCTCGGCGGCGCGGTGATCCCCGCCCTGCTCTCGTTGTACCTGATCTGGCTGCACCGGCTGTTCGGCCCGGGCGCGATCGCCGTCGCGGTCGTCGGCGGCGTCAGCCACGCGCTCGCGCGCCCGATCCCGGGCAAGGGCATCTCCCTGCCGGTGTTCGTGCCGCCGGTCGTGGCCGCGGTCGCGGCCATGCTGCTCGCGCCCGACGCGGCACCCGCGCTCGCCTATGCCGCCGGCAGCCTCGGCACGCTGCTGGGCGCCGACGTCGCGAACCTGTACCGCATCCGCGAGCTCGGCGCGCCAGTGGTGTCGATCGGCGGGGCCGGCACCTTCGACGGCATCTTCCTCACCGGGATTCTGGCGGTGCTGCTCGCCTGACGAAGACAGACGGAGACGCGACGACGATGAACGAGCCCATCCGCTTCGACGAGGATTCCGGAGCCTACGTCGACTGCCGCGTCAAGCGCGGGTTTCCGCTCGGCGGCATCGGCGCCGGACAGATCTGCCTCAACACCGACGGCAGCTTCGGCGAGCTGCGCTCGAACAACAACTGGATGTGCCCGGTGCGCGGCCTCGCCGGCAGCTTCTTCGCGCTGCACGCGAAGAGCGCGGACGAGACGCAGACCCTCCTGCTGCGCGGCGCGCCCGCCGAGGACGCGCCACCCGACTACGCCGGTGCGGTCAACGTCGAGTCCACGACCTTCGCGGGCATGCTGCCGGCCTTCTCGCTGCGCTTCGAGCACGCGCTGCCGTTCGGCCTCACGCTCGACGGCTTCACGCCGCACGTGCCGCACGACGTCGCGAGCTCGACCCTGCCCGCCGCGATCTTCCGCTTCCGCTTCGAGAACCCGGGCGACGGCGAGATCACCGCGGCGATCCTGTTCTCGTTCGAGAACGTGCTCGGACGCGGCGGCAGCGGAAGCCTCGGCGTCGAGCTCGGCCCGGAGGGCGAGCTCACCGGCGTGCGCGCGCGCGTCGTGTACGACAGCGTCACCGGCAACTTCCAGGAGGAGGCGAACGTCGGGGGACGGCGCGGCGTGCGGTTCCGCACCGAGCAGACGTACGACGAGCGCGACCACCGCCGCTCGGTGACCGGCGAGTACCTGATGCTGGTCGAGCCGGCGCCGGGGCTCGAGGTCACCGTGTGCGACGGCTGGAACGCCGGCGCCGAGGCGAGCACGGTGCTCGACGAGTTCGCGCAGGACGGCCGCATCTCGTCGCACGACGGCGGACGCCGCGGCGAGGACGGCGTGTACCGCCCGGCGGCGGCGTGCGCCGCGCGCATGACTCTGCCGCCGCACGGACGGCGCGACATCGTCTTCGTGCTGGCGTGGTGGACCGCCGATCATGTGACGGAGCCGAGCCTCGCGCTCCGCGCGAGCGGCGGACGTGCGGACGTCCCGCACGACGGCGCGCGCGTCGGCCACGTCTACGAGACCCACTTCGCGTCGCTCGACGCCGCCGCGACGTACGTTCTCGACGAGCGCATCGCGCTCGAGGAGCGCTCCACCGAAGTCGTGCGCCTGCTGCGCGACTCGACGCTGCCCCCGTGGCTGATCCGCGCGCTCGCGAACTCGATCGACTCGACGCTGTGCAACTCCGTCGTGCCGGCGAGCGGAAGGCTCTACACGCTCGAGGGCGTCGACTGGAACTGGCCGATGGGCGGGCTCACCGGCACCAACGACCAGCGCCTCGCCGCGCACGGCTACGTCGAGACGTTCTTCCCCGAGCTGAACCTGACGGAGCTCGACGAGTTCCGCCGCCTGCACGACGCGCGCGGCGCGATCCCGCACGGCAACGGCAACTGCGACCTCGGCCTCGGCACCACCGACGTCCCGTACGGCTGGCCGATGTTCATCAAGGACTTCCTGCCGGCGAAGGAGTGGACCGACCTCACGATGTCGCTGGTGCTGCAGGTCGGGAAGATCTGGCGCGCCACCGGACGCGGCGACGTGCTCGAGCGCTTCTGGCCGGACCTCGTGCACGGCGTCGAGTACCTGCGCTCGATCGCGCCGCACGGCGTGCCCGAGGGCGGAACGACCTACGACGTGTGGGACTTCCCGGGGACGTTCGCCTACACGGCGACGCTCTGGAGCGCGACGCTCGCGATGATGGCCGACATGGCCGAGGCGATCGAGCCGCAGCGCGCCGACGTCTACCGCGGGATCGCGCGCGACGCCGACGCGCAGCTCGCGATCCTGTGGGACACGCGCGGCTTCTACCGCACGACCGCGACGCACGACACGATCTTCACCGCGGCGCTCGCCGGCGACTGGATCGCGCGCGCGGCGGGACTGCCGCCGGTCGTGCCGCACGCGCGGACCGTGTCGCACCTCGAGCACCAGCAGCGCGTCCTGATCGATGCGGCGGTGACCGCGGCGCAAGGACGCTACCGCGCCCTGCCCCGCGCCGAGGCGACCTTCGAGGGCGAGGAGGTCGTGAACGCGATGGGCCGCGGCCTGCCTCGGGAAGAGACCATGACCTACGTCTGGCAGGTGCTGACCTACCAGGTCGCGCTGCAGATCCAGGTCGGTCTCGTCGACGCCGGACTGCGCACCGCGCGCATGCTCGACGACCGCATCTGGCGCGACGGCAACGCGTGGAGCGCGGGCCTGCGCGGCAACGACGAGTCGATCTACATGACGCATCCGGCGTGGTGGTCGGTGCTGCAGGCGCTGACCGGCGCGGCGCTCGACGTCCCCGAGCGCACGCTGCACGTCGCGCCGCGCGCGGGCACCGACATGCCGCGGCTGCGCTGTCCGATCTTTCTCCCGGGCGCGTGGGCCGTGCTCACGTACGACCCGGACAAGCTGCACGGCGGCATCGAGGTGCTGCGCCACTTCGGCACGCCGGTCGAGATCGACACCGTGGTCGCGCACGGTCCGGGCGGATCGACGCGCGTGCAGAAGATCGACCGCACGCCGCTCGCCGCGGGGGCGCGCATCGCCTTCGACGTCGACCGCGGCAAGAAGGTGAAGTGACGCGCCGTTGCGGTCACGCGCGGCAGTCGCGGCGCTGGTGCTGCTGCTCGCGTACGGAGCGTGGCGCGTGAGCGCGCTCGACCGCCTGATCTACTTTCCCGAGCGCTTCATGCCGCCGCCACCGCCCGGCGTCGTCGAGCGCAGCTTCACCGCGGCCGACGGCGTGCGCCTGCACGCGTGGCTCGCGCCCCCGCCCGACGACGCAGCACCGGTGCTCGTCTGGTCGCACGGCAACGGCGGCAACGTCGGCGGACGCGAGGACGTGCTGCTCGCGCTCGCGGCACGCGGGCTCGGCGTGCTCGCATACGACTACCGCGGCTACGGACGGAGCGAGGGCAGCCCCGACGAAGCGGGCGTCCACCTCGATGCCGAGGCCGCGTGGGACCTGCTGGCCGCGGACGGCATCGCGCCGCAGCGCATCGTCTGCTTCGGCGAGTCGCTCGGCGGTGCGGTGTCGATCGCGCTCGCGACGCGGCGTTCGTGCGCCGCCGTGATCGTGGTCTCGACCTTCACCTCGCTGCGCGACGTCGCGCGCCAGCACTACGGCGCTCTCGCGGCGCTGACCGGGAGCCGCTTCGACTCGGCGTCGCGCGTCGGCTCGATCGGCGTGCCGATCCTGATCGCGCACGGCGACCAGGACGAGATCGTGCCGTACGCGCTCGGCGAGCGCCTGTTCGACCTCGCGCGCGAGCCGAAGCAGTTCGTGCGCGTTCCGGGGCGTCAGCACAACGACGTCTTCGACAGCCCGCCGCTGCTCGACGCGATCGCGGCGTTCGCGCGCGCGTCGGTCGCGGCGGCATCCGCGGGTCGCTGATCCGCGGATGCCGCCGGCGCCTGCTGACGGGGCGAGGGCGACCGTGGTATGCGCGCGCATGCCGACCGACCACGAGAGCATCACCCGGCTCGTCTACCTCTACGCCGAGCGCCTCGACCTGGGCGATCTCGAAGGCGTCGCCGAGCTGTTCACGCACGCGACGCTGCGCAGCAACCACCGCGAGGACGGGCTGCGCGGCCGCGACGCCGTGCTCGGCCTCTACCGCGACACCGTGCAGATGCACGACGGCATCCCGTCGACCAAGCACGTGACGACCAACGTCATCGTGGAGGTCGACGCCGGCGGCACCGGCGCGGGCGCGCGCTCGTACTTCACCGTCCTGCAGGCGCGTCCCGACCTGACGCTGCAGCCGATCATCGCCGGCCGCTACCACGACCGCTTCGAGAAGGCCGCGGACGGCTGGCGCTTCAGCGACCGGATGATCCTCGTCGACCTCGTCGGCGACCTGCGCCGCCACCTGAAGATGCGCCTGCCCGGCGCTTGACGCGCGCGCTCAGGGCGTCTGATCGCGGAACTGCGCCGCGTCGTTCGCGCGTGCGGGCGCCGCGTACGCGGCGCCGAAGCAGGCGCCGTCGCTGCTGCGCAGCTGCACCGTGACCGCCGGGTCCTGCGCGAACGGGAGCGACGGCGGCGCCAGGCTCGCGCCGCGCGCGACCAGCACGATGCTGGACTTGCCCGCCGGACCGGCGCGCAGCAGCAGGCTCTCGACGCCGTCGGGACCGCGGTCGCGGTCGCTGCGCTTGACGCCGGACGAGCCGAGCGCCTTCCAGCACGGCTTGCCGCGGCACGTGCCGCCTGCGGGGATCACGATCGGCGCGTGCGCGAGCGACGGCGTGCCGCCCGCCGTGTCGTAGAGGCAGAGCGCGAAGGACGTCGTGCCGCCGACCGGGTCGCCGAGCTCCGCAAGCGCGACCGCGTCGCCACGCGTCCACCGCCAGACCAGCTGGTCGCGCGTGTCGAGCGCCTGGTCGCGCAGCACGATCGACGTGCGCTCCGCCGCGCGGCACGACACGGCCGGCGCCGCGACGCCGGCGCACGCTCCCGCTGCGCACGCGTCGAGGTTCGTGCACGGGTTCGCGTCGTCGCACGCGCTGCCGTTCGGCTCGTACTGGCAGGTCGCGCCGCAGCAGTCGCCGGCGGCGAGGTTGCCGTCGTCGCACTGCTCGCCCGCGGTGACGATGCCGTTGCCGCACGCGGTGACGGTGCAGTTCGAGTCGCAGCCGTCGCCGTCGACGGCGTTGGCGTCGTCGCAGGCTTCACCCGGATTCTGCACGCCGTCGCCGCAGGTGATCTCGTCGACACCGGCATCGATGCGCGGCCCCGAAAGGCGCGGCGCGCCGTCGAGGTCGGTCTCACCCGGTGCGACGACGGTGGCGGGATCGCCCGCGTTCACCGCCGGCGACGCGGCACCGACGTGGAAGTCGCCGCTCGCCGGCGCGACCAGCTGCGGATCGGAAAACACGGACGCCGCGTCCTGGCCGGTCGCCGCGCGATACGCGGCGAAGCCGATCGACTCGCTGCCGTTCCACACGAAGCGCGCCGCCGCGGCACCGCCGGGTGCCCACCAGACGTTGTGGTCGATCGCGTTGCCGGTGTTGCCGGCGTCGGACTGCAGCAGCAGGTTCGCCGACGTCGACACGAAGACGTTGTTCCGCACGACGTTGGAGTCCGCGTACTGGATCCAAAGCTCGCCGAAGCCGGCGCCCAGCGTGTCGTTCCCGTACGTCGTGTTGTTGCGGAACTCGCTGTCGCGCACGCGTCCGACACCCGCGGCGTAGCCGCCGAAGACGAGCCCCGCCTTGTCGTTGTGGTGCAGGACGTTGTTCCGCACGACGATGCCGCTCGCGACGATGCCGGGATTCTCGGCGCCGATCTCCATCCCGAGGTCGGACTCGGTCACGACGTTGTGCTCGACCACGATGTCGCGCCCGCCGTCGACGTAGATGCCGCCGGCGAAGCCGCCGCCGTACGACGAGCGCGCGCGCTCGACCCGGTTGCCGCTGCAGACGCCGTTGCGCGCGACTTTCGCGGAGTCGGGCTGGATGTCGGTCTCGCCGCCGATCATCACGATGCCGATGTTGTTCACGTCGCGCACGACGTTGTTGGTGATCGCGAAGCCGTCGACGTTGCCGTTGACCGCGAGCGCCTCGCTGGTCGCGGGGTCGCAGTCGTGGATCACGTTGCCGTCGATCACCAGGTCGGAGATCGGCGCCGCGTCGGTGCCGTACACGGTGATGCCCATCGCGTGCCGGCCGCGGATCTCGTGGATCTCGTTGTCACGCACCTCGACGTGCGCGCCCGAGCCGATGATGCGCACGCCCGAGCCGTCGTTGACGTTGCGGTGGTTGCGGATCTCGAAGCCCTGGATGCGCACCCGGCTGCGGCCCTCGATGCGCACCATGTCCTGACCCGGGACTCCGGTTCCGTCGAGCACCGGAGTCTCCCCGGGCGCCGCCTCGAGGCTGATGAAGCCGGACCCGGCGTCGCCGCTGCGCGGGAAGACGATCTTCTCGAAGTACACGCCCTGCCGGACGCGGACCGTGTCGCCCGCGACCGCGGCGTCGAGCGCCGCCTGGACGCTGGTGTAGTCGCCGCCCGAAGGGGCGACCGTCAGCACCGCCGCGGCCGCCGGTGACGGCAGAGAGAGGGCGAGCAGCAGCACGGACAGCGGACCGATGGCACGCGACGTCGTCATGGGGATCCCTCGTGTCGCGCTCCGCGGCTCTTCGGCCGGCACGCGCCCGGGCACGCTGCCGTCCCCGCTCGCCGCAGTCAATTGGCCTGAAGCAACCGCCGGAACGCCGTGCTAGGAAGAAAGACAGCATCCGGCCACACCGTGGGGGCCAGCCGTCCAAGACCCGCGGAGAGCAGCAAAGGACGACGCGTGAGGAGAGCCAAACCCACCTTCCAGAAGCGACAGAAAGAGCTCGCCCGGCAGGAGAAGAAGAAGGCGAAGCAGGACCGCCTCGAGGATCATCGCGCGAAACGGGCTGAGGAGCGCGGGTCCAATCCGGAGGCCTTCGACCTGGAGTTCAACGAGAATCTCGACCTGTCCGCCAGCGAGGCGCTGCGCGACCTGATGGCGAAGCAGGGCGGGAACGAGTGATCCCGGGGGCCCCGGGCCCCCTTCGGACCGCGCAGGCGCCGCCACCGACGACGGGTGGCGGGACCGCGAGGTCTGCCGCGCTCCGGCGCGGCGGCCGGCCACCAGCCGGCGAGGAACGAAAAAGAGGGTGCGGTCGCCGCGGCGACCGCACCCTCTTTGCATTCGCGCCCCCGAGCGACGCTACTGCAGATTGACCTTCCAGCCGTTGCGCAGCGGATCCCAGGTCGCGGTCTGCTCGAACGCGTCGCTTCCGACGACGAGCTGGATCGTCATGACCGGCAGGGTCGCCAGCTGCTGCAGCAGGTCGCTGTTGGCCTTCACGTCGAAGCGGTAGGTCACGTGGTCCTTGGTGCGGACCCGTACGACCTGCAGACCGTCGCGGATGCCGGCGCTCTTCACGGCCGTCGGGTCACGGAAGAGCCACAGCTTGCCCTGGTTCTTCAGATCCCCGGGGAAGAGCTGCGCCGCGTACACGATGCCGTTCGCGTTGGTCAGCGCGATGCCGACGTTGACGTTCGCCGGATCGATCATCTGCGTCGGCGTCACGTTCACCTGGAACTGCAGGCGGTCCGGCGCCGAGGGCTTGAACGAGATGCGCGCCGGGCACGGGTGGCCGCAGGCCTTCACCGTGACGAGGCAGCCGCAGTCGGTGTCGTCGCAGTCGACGCGGCCGTCGCCGTCGTTGTCGGTCTGATCGGTGCAGATCTCGCTGAGCTGGCAGGTCGGGCTGCAGCCGTCGCCGCTCAGGTTGTTGCCGTCGTCGCACTGCTCGGACGGCTGGTTGACCGCGCCGTCGCCGCAGTACGGCAGCTGGCAGGTCGCGCTGCAGCCGTCACCGTCCGCCAGGTTGCCGTCGTCGCACTGCTCGCCCGGTCCGGTGATGCCGTCGCCGCAGCGCGCGTTCTGGCACGCGTTGGTGCAGGCGTCGGTGTCGACCTGGTTCGCGTCGTCGCACTGCTCGCCGGGGCCGGTGATGCCGTCACCGCAACGCGCGTTCTGGCACGCGTTGGTGCAGGCGTCGCCGTTGATCTGGTTGCCGTCGTCGCACTGCTCGCCCGACTGCACGATGCCGTCGCCGCACGCCGGGAGCTGGCAGGCGTTGCTGCAGCCGTCGGCGTTGACCTGGTTGCCGTCGTCGCACTGCTCGCCGGGGCCGACGATGGTGTCGCCGCAGCGCGCGTTCTGGCACGCGTTCGTGCACGTGTCGTTGTTCGCCTGGTTGCCGTCGTCGCACTGCTCGCCGGGGCCGGTGATGCCGTCGCCGCAGCGCGCGTTCTCGCACGCGTTGGTGCACGCGTCGGTGTTCACCTGATTGCCGTCGTCGCACTGCTCGCCGGTCTGCTTGATGCCGTCACCGCACACCGGCGACTTGCACAGGTTGGTGCAGCCGTCGTTGTTGACGGTGTTGCCGTCGTCGCACTCCTCGGTGTCGGGATTGACGATCTGGTCGCCGCAGACGTTGTTCGTGCAGTTGTTCTTGCAGGCGTCGTTCTGGTTCTGGTTGCCGTCGTCGCACTGCTCGCCCGACTGCACGTAGCCGTCACCGCAACGCTTGTTCAGGCACGCGTTGGTGCAGGCGTCGGTGTTCACCTGGTTGCCGTCGTCGCACTCCTCGCCGCCCTCGACCATGCCGTTGCCGCACTGCGGGGTCACCCAGGACTTGGTCGCGGTGCCGGTGATCGTGCCGGTCGTCGGCTGGCCGGCGAGGACGATGCCCTGCTTGCCGGCGACCTTGAACTTCTGGCCGGTGGGCACGGTGTACGTGGTCGTGGCGCGAATCGTGTCGTTGCCCGCGATCGAGTTGGAGTACGTCAGCGACTGCGACGGCGACGGACCGCTGGTCGCGTTGCCCGTGCCCGGACCGCTGATGACCGAGAGTCCGATCGTGAAGCCCGACAGCGCGTTGCCGTCACCGTCGCGCAGCGTCGCGGTCACGGTGTGGCTGGTGTCGCCGGGCAGGAAGTTCGTCGCCGACGGCGGCGACATCGCGAAGCTCTGCGGAACGACGCCGAGCGACTGCGGACCGGCGGCGTTGGCCGCCGCGACGATCTCCGCCGCGCGCGCGCCGACGTTGCTCGGCGTGTCGCACACCATGTTGTCGGTGTAGCTCCAGATCGCGCACTGTACGGCCGCGGCCTCGTCGGCCGCCGCAGGCAGGGGCACGCCGATCGTGTTCGCCTGCGGGAAGGCGTTGTTCAGGATGAACAGCACCTCGCCCGGATAGTCGACCGGCGCCTGCGGGATCGTGTCGCCGACGCTGATGCCGTTGTTGATGTCGACGCAGTACGCTTCACGCGTCGGCGGCACGCCGTCGATCTGGATGTTGAACGTGCCCGCGTAGCCGAGGCTCCGCGGACTGCCGTTCTGCAGCCCGCTGACCGAGCGTCCGTTGGCGAGGCTCGTGAAGGTCGCGGTCGCCGCGAGCGCGGACGACGAGGCGGCCAGAACGAGGGCGGCGGCGATGGCCGTGGTCAGGACAGACTTTGGCATGAAGGGTATGTGGCGCATGGGTACCTCGGAAGGCAAGTGCGAAAGCAGACTGCAGGAAGAGCCGGGACGGAATCCCGGACGGAAGCGCAGAGTCTTGGCGGGTGCGAGGTCGGTGTGCGCCGCGACGAAAGCCCTGCGTGCCGGGTGGGTTCTCCGCCTGCGGCCGGGCGGTGTACCATCCGAGCGGTGGGGCCTCGGGGCCGCGGTGCGAGAGAAAAGCTAGGGGATTCCCTGATGGAGGAGCAAATCATTTTCGCCATGCGTCTCCGCAAAGATTCACGGTCGTCTCACCATGGGAGACGATCGTGAGCGCACGCTGTCGGGTCTGCGCGAGCCCGCTGCACGACGGGTCGTGCACCCGCTGCGGCGGGCACCTTGCCCGTCCCGATCTGCTCGCGCCCCTCGCGCCGCGTCCGGCCGCGGGCGAGCTGGCGACCGGGGTCGAGCTGGCGCTGCGCGGCGTGCGGCTGACCCTCGCGACGCCGCGCCTGCTCCTGCTCGTCGTCCTGCCGCTGGTGATCAGCGTGCTGATCTTCGCCGGGCTGGTCACGCTCGTCTGGGAGTACCGCGACGTCGTGCGACCCGACTTCGTCCAGGCCTGGCCGTGGGGACTCGACTGGCTGCGCCGCATCGTCGCCGGTGCTGCGGAAGTGCTCGGCGTGCTGGTCGGGCTCGGGCTCGCCATCGTCGCGACGGTGGTCGTCGCGCAGGTGGTGAATGCGCCGTTCCTCGAGTGGCTGTCGCAGGCGGTGGAAAGCCTGGTCGTCGGACAGCCGGACCGCACGCCGCTGTCCGCAGGTCATCTGTGGCAGACGAGCGTCAAGCCACTCTTCCAGGCGATCGGTCTCGCGCTGATCCAGGCGACGCTCGGACTCGTCTTCCTGGTGCTCTCCCTGGCGGCGGTGACCGCTCCGCTGGCGGCGCTCGGCGGGCTGTGGCTCGTGGCCCTCACGCTCTGCGACGTGACCATCGCGCGCAAGGGCCTGCCGGTGCGCGAGCGCTTCCGCCGCGTCCGCCGCGGCTGGGCCGTCTGGACGGGCCTCGCCCTGCCCTTCTTCTTCCTGCCGTTCCTGCTGCCGCTCGGCGTCGCCGGAGCGACCCTCGCGACCCTGCGGACGCAGGCGCAGCAGTTCGCGCCGCGCGGCTAGAAGCCGCGGTACCCGTCGGCGAACAGCGCCGGCGCGCCACCCGTGTGCCAGAACACGACGGTGCCGCCGAGCCGTCCCGCGCGCGCCTCGGCGATCAGGCCCGCCATCGCCTTGCCGGTGTACACCGGGTCGAGCACGAGCCCTTCGAGCCGCGCCGCGAGGTGGACGGCTTCGCGCGCCTCCTCGCTGACCGCGGCGTACCCCGGACCGGTGTGGTCGATCACGATCGGCTCGTTCACCGGTGCGGCGAGCCCGCCGAGCGCCGCGGTCGCGGCCGCGAGCTTCGCCACGTGCTTGACGAGCGGTACCGGCGGACGCGCGACGTCGACGCCGAGCACGCGCACCGAGCGCGGCAGGCCCGCGAGCAGCCCCGCGTGGGTGCCGCCGCTGCCGTCGGCGACCACCACCCAGTCGGGCGCGCGCCCGACCTGTGCCAGCAGCTCGTTCGCCGCGTCGACGTAGGCCAGCGCGCCGAGCGGCGTCGATCCGCCGACCGGCATCGGATAGCCGCGCGGACCGAGCCTCGACGCGACCGCGGCGACACGACGCTCGAGCTCGGTCCAGTGCTCGGTGCCGGCGAACTCGATGGTCGCGCCGAACAGGCGATCGAGCACCAGATTGCCGCTGTCGTGCTCCGGCGCGCTGCCGGACAGCACGAGGTGGCACGCGAGGCCGCTGCGCGCGGCGGCGGCCGCCGCCATGCGGGCGAAGTTCGACTGCGCGCCGCCGGTCGCGATCAGCGTGTCGCAGCCGCGCGCGATCGCGTCCGCGACCAGCAGCTCGAGCTTGCGCCCCTTGTTGCCACCGAGCGCGAGCCCGGAGAGGTCGTCGCGCTTGACGAGCACGCGCACGCCGAGCTCGTCCGACAGGCGCGGCGCCTCGTCGAGCGGCGTCGGAGCGTGCACGAAGCGCGTCACAGCGCCACGTCCAGCAGGATCGCGGCGATCGTGATCGGCGCCGCCATGCCGATGATCGAGCCGATGATGTAGTCGCGGAAGCCGAGCGACGACAGCGCGAGCGCGTAGTTGAGCGCCGGCGCGACGCCGAAGATCGCGCGCAGCAGGATCACGCTGCGCAGCGGCCGCGTGTCGAGCTGCGACAGGATGCGCCGCAGGAACGGGCTCTCGATCTCGGCGAGCGCGCTGCCGCCGAAGCGGCGCACGACGAAGAAGCTCACCGAGATCGCGACCACCGCGCCGAGCAGCGCCACCAGCGCACCCATCGTCCTGCCGTACGCGAGCACCGCGACCGCGATGAACAGCAGTCCGGGCAGCTGCGCGAGCAGTCCCAGGCTGAAGACGATCACGAACACGATCACGCCGAACACGCCGGCGCCCGCGAGCAGCGCGCGGATGTGCTCGGGCGTGATCGAGCGGTCGAAGCCGGTGAGGTGCGCCGTGACGAACACGACGCCCGCGATCAGCGAGAGCAGGAGGATGCGGTGCCGCGCGTGAAGGCGGTGCCCGGGAGCCCTGCTCTCGTCGGAGCGCGGGTCCCGCGGCAGAGCGGCCGCGGCCGCGCCCGGCTCGCCGCTCAGCTCTGCTCGTTCGTCTCCCACCATTGGCACCACCAGTTGGCTCCGACCAGGATCCGCAGCTTCGGGTGCCAGCAGTACGCGAGCTTGTCGTCCGGGTTCAGATAGTAGAGGCAGTTGTCGCACTGCTCCGTACCACTCGGGAACCCGCGCAGCAGCGCGTCCTCGCCGAGGTGCTGGAGCTCCATCGCCAGCCTGGTGTCGATCTCTTTCGGTTCGGGCTTCGGGAGATCATCGTCGGCCATCGAGCGGCACCTCTCGTCGCTGGTACGGTTGGTCACGTCCGCGCTCAGGGCGCGCGCCTGCCCCGGATATGCCGGTGGACGGGGCCGAATCAAGCTCCGGCGGCGCTCGCCGGCTCGGGCTCGCCCGGCAGCGGCGCCCCACCGCGCGCACCGCCGCGCACCTCGAACGCGACCGCGTCGAGCACGCGCCCGTCCTCCGCGACCAGGACCAGCCGGTGACGACCGGGCACCAGATCCCAGAGGCGGATGCCGCTCACGGCGCCGAGGTCCGCGTCGTCGAGGCGCCAGCGCGCAGCCGGCCCGCCGTGCCCGACGCCGTGCGCCTCGAGCGCGAGACGCTGCAGGTCGCGCGGGATGTCCGGGTCGATCGCGACGATCGTGCCCTGCTGCGGGCTCGCAATGCGCGGCCGCGGCGCCGCGAGCGACGTCCCGCCGGCCGCCGGCTCGGTGCCGCGCAGGAACCACTCCGCGCGCGGCGTCTCGGCACCGTGCGCGAACGACGCGGCGACACGCACCAGCCCGTCGGGTGCCGACGGCGGCGCGACGGCGGCGTCGCTCTCGAGCAGGTTCATCAGCTCGCGCCAGACCGGAGCGGCGCCGGTGAGCCCGCTCACGTCGTGCATCGACTCGCCGCTCGCGTTGCCGACCCACACGCCGACCGTGTAGCGGCGCGAGAAGCCGATGCACCAGTTGTCGCGCATCTCCTTGCTGGTGCCCGTCTTGACGGCCGTCCAGCCGCGCGTCGCGAGCGTGTTCTCGAGGCCGAAGGTCGCGCTGCGGCTCTCGCGGTCGGACAGCACGTCGGCAACGACGAACGCCGCCTCGGGCGAGAACACGCGCGTGTCCGCGACGGCGGGACCGGTGCCCGCGCCCGGCGATCCATCGGTCGTCAAGCGCAGAGGCGACCACACGCCACCGTTGGCGAGCGCCCGATACCCCGCGACCAGCTCCTCGAGGCTGACCTCCGCCGAGCCGAGCGCGAGCGCCGGACCGTAGAACGCGGCCCCCCGCGCGAGCGCGAAGCCGAGGGCTCGCAGCCGCACGACGAATGCGTCCGCCGACACCAGCTCGAGCGTGCGCACCGCCGGCACGTTGAGCGACGATGCGAGCGCGCTGCGCACGCTGACCAGCCCGCGAAAGCCCTCGTCGTAGTTCCTCGGCTGGTACATGCCGCCGGCGACCGGAACCGCGAGTGGCGTGTCCTGCAGCAGCGACGCGGCCGTGAGCAGACGCTCGTCGATCGCCTGCGCGTAGAGGAACGGCTTCAGCGTCGATCCGGCCTGTCGCCGTGCGCGCACCGAGTCGACGTGCCGCGCAGTCGCGCGCGCACCGCGCCCGCCGACGTACGCGAGCACGTCGCCGCTCGCGTTGTCGACGACGAGCACCGCGCCATCGCGGACGTTGCGTCCGCGCAGCTCGCGCAGCTGCTCCTCCAGCAGACGCGTCGCCGCCTGCTGCAGGGACGCGTCGAGCGTCGAGCGCACGTCGGTCGCGTGTGGAGCGCTACGCACGCCCTCGCGTGCCGCGAGCAGACGCCGCGCGAGGTGCGGCGCGATCGCGACCCGCGGCTGCGACCCGTGCTCGGCGCGCAGCGCGAGCGCCGTGCTCTCGTCGAGCCGTGCGGTGTCCACGTCGATCCCGAGCCGCGCCGCGAGACGGCCGGCACGCGCGCGCACCGCTTCCTCGCCGGCGTTCGGCGACCGCGGCAGCACCGCGAGGACGACCGCCTCGGACGGCGCGAGCCCGTGCGGACGCTTGCCGAACAGCACGCCCGCCGCGGCACCGACACCCGACACCTCGCCGCGGAACGGCACCAGGTTCAGGTACGCCTCGAGGATCTCGTCCTTGCTCCACGTGCGCTCGAGCGCCCACGCGCGGCGCATCTGCCGCCACTTCGCGGCGAACGTCCGGCCCTCGCGCCGCCCGTCGCGCCGGTCGAGCAGCGACGCGAGCTGCATCGGGATCGTGCTCGCACCGCGCAGCGGCGCGCCCGCGAGGCGCTCGCGCACCGCGCTCGCGAGCGCCAGAGCGTCGACGCCGCCGTGCGACGCGAAGCGGTGATCCTCCGCCGCGACGATCGCGTCGCGGAGCAGCGGCGACACCGCGTCGAGCGGAACCCAGGCGAGCGCGCGGTGCGCGTCGTCGGCGCGCAGCTCGTGCACGACGAAGCCGCTCCGGTCGAGCACCGCGACGTCGGACGGGCGGTACGCCGCGCGAACCGCGGCCGGCGTCGGAACCGTCGTGGTGCGCACGACGGCGAGCACGCCGAGCGCCGCCAGCAGCGTGGCGACGCCGGCGGACGCCAGCAGCACGCGGAGCGCGCGCCCGCCCCGCCCGCGCGGACCCGGGTCGTTCACCGCACGACGTCCACCGGCGCGTTCGGGATCTCGCCGAACGTCTCGGGAGCGTAGAGCGCCGCGACGTGCGTCGGCGGCAGCAGGAAGCGGCCGCTCTGATTGACGCGGATCACGTACTCGACGGTCGTCTTCCCGGCCGGCATGTCCTCGAAGTACGCCTTGTACGACTGGAACGAGCGCTCCACGAACGCGGGCACGAGCCCCGTGTCGCCGACCGGCGTCGGCACCGGCGCCGCGTTCGTCCCGACCGGCGCACCGCGCAGATGCGAGCTGCCCGCCGGCACCGGGTCGTCGACGACGACCCACGGCATGTCGGCCTGCGCCTCGATCTCGAGCCGCACGCGCAGCGCGTCGCCGGCGTGGATCGTGCCGTCGACGCGGGGCTCGACCGGCGTCACCTGCTTGACGATGCGGTAGCCGGCGACCAGCGGCTCGGTGAGCGGCACCGCCGCGCGCGCGAGCACGCTCGCCCACGGACGTCCGGTGCCCGCCTGCTCGATCGACAGCTGCGCGCTCGACTTCGGCCACGCGAGCGTCAGCGCACCGCCCTTCGGGCTCTTCGCCCAGTCGAGCGACGCCCTCGCGTCGGCGAGCGTGGCGCGCGTCTCCCCGGTGATCGGCTCGCCCTCGAAGGCCTTGACGAACGCGCGGGTCGCGATCGTGCCCCACGCGTTGGCGATGGTGTTGCTCCACGAGCCGCGGCGCTGCAGGCCCATGGCGCTCTTCATCATGCGCGGCGCGTCGCCGCGCCACGATGGCTGATCGACCGCGAGCAGCACGAGGCGCAGCGCATCGACGTCGCTGCCCGCGAAGATCGTCCAGCCCGACGCGGCGCTCGACGTGCGGAAGCCGATCGTCGTGCCGCCGAGCTCGAGCCGTGCGCGCACGATCTGCTGCAGCTCGGCGAGGCGCCGGTCGCGATTCGCGATCTTCGGCGTGCGCACCAGCACCGTCCACCAGTCGAGCAGCGTGGACGCGGGCCACAGGTTGGGCTCGATCGGCACGCCGTCGACCAGCGCCGGATCCAGCGCGCCCGTCGTCGCGAGCGCCGCCAGCGCCGTCATCTTGCGCAGCGGCAGGTCGACGACGCGACGCCGGCTCGCGTCCTGCGCGCGCGCGAGGCTGCCGTCGACGAAGCTGCGCAGGGCTCCGGTCACCTTGTCGCGCACCTCGTCGGGGATCGCGTGTCCGGTGAGCGCCGCCATCGTGACGACGTAGGCCGACAGCAGCTCGTCGCCCTCGCGCATGCTCGGGAAGAACTTCAGCAGCCCGGCGTCGTCGAGGTACGACGGCAGCGCCGCGATCACGGCCGTCCACAGCGCGGGATCGTCGAGCGCGACCGCGCGCGACACGCGCTGCTCGAGGCACGAGTACGGGTACGCCGTCATCATGTCGCGCACGCCGTCGAGGCCCGACGCGATCGACGGCGCGAGCCGCACGTCGATGCCGCCGCGGCCCGCGATCGCCCCCGCCGGCGCCGCGACCGTCTCGCGGTACGGCGCGTCGGGCGCGATCTGCACCAGCGTGCCCTGCAGCACGCGATCCGGCACCGCCGGCGTCACGCGCTGCGTGACCGCCATGCGGTCGCGGATGCCGCCGTCCGCCTGCGCGCTCACGGTGTAGCGCAGGTCCGCGACGCCGTCGGGGATGGTCACCGGCCAGCGCGCGATCTCGGACTGGCTCGGCGCGAGCTCGATCTTCTGCGCGGGCAGCGCGGCGCCGAGCCCAGCGACCTCCGCCGAGAGATCGACGGTCATCTTCCGGTCGGTCGTGTTGCGCAGCGTGAACTCTGCCGCGTACGCGTCGCCGCTGCGCATCACCGGCGGCAGGCCGGAGAAGAGCATCAGGTCCTGCGTGCTGCGGATCGACGTGGCGCCGGTGCCGAAGAGCCCGGTGCCGCCGGTCGCGACTCCGACGATGCGGAAGCTCGTCAGCGAGTCGTTGAGCGGGATGTCGATCTCGGCGGCGCCGTTCGCGTCGAGCACGACGTCGGCGCGCCACAGCAGCAGCGTGTCGAAGAGCTCGCGCGTGGTGGAGCGTCCGCCGCCGCCGCCCTGCGGGCGCGCCTTCTTGCCGAAGTGGCGCTTGCCGAGCACCTCCATCTGCGCGGTGGAGGTCCACACGCCGAAGCCGCGGCGGCCCATCATCGCCTTCAGCAGCTCCCAGCTGGTGTTCGGCGCGAGCTCGAGGAGCCCCTCGTCGACCGCGGCGAGCGCGACGGTCGAGCCCGCGGGCGGCGCTTCACCGGACGCGGTGCGCACGGCGATCTTCGCGTGCGCGGTCTCGCGCACGCGGTAGACCTCGCGGTCGGTCGCGACCTCGACGTCGAGCTCGTGCGGACGCCAGCCGGCCTTGATCTCGACCACGCCGAGCCGGAACGACGGCTTGCCGAGGTCGATGCGCGCGGTCGGCTGCACGTCGCCGACGCGGCCGCGCACCGCCAGCACCGCGACGAACATGTTCGGCGAGAACGCGTCGGTGACCGGCACGTCGACCACCGGGTTCTTGCCCGAGAGCTTGACGACGCGCGCGTCCACCACGCCCTCGCGCGCGACGGTGACCAGCGCCGTCGCCTCGCGGAACGGCATGCGCACCTGCAGCTTCGCGGTGTCGCCCGGCTCGTAGCGCTTCCGGTCCGCGAGCACGTCCATGCGATCGTCGGCGGTGGCCTCGAACCACTGGTCCGAGCCGTCGGCGATCCACACGTCCTGGTTGGCGATGCTGGTGCGTCCCTGCGCATCCGTCGCCGTGACCTGCATGATCACGTTGCCGTCGGCCTTCGGCAGGCGCGCGCAGTGGTACGTGCCGTCCTTGTCGGTGCGCCCGCGGCACAGCGTGCCGAGCGGCTTCGTCTCGGTGACGAAGTCGTAGGCGTAGAAGCCGCCGACGATGCGCTTGCGCACCGTGTAGCTGCGGCGCGCGAACGCCTCGACGACGACGCGCACGCCGGGCGCCGGCTCGAGCTTCGGGCTCAGCACCGCGACGTTCACGAGCACGCGCTTCGCGCGCGTCGCACCGACCTTCGCCTCGATGCCGGCGACGACGTCCGCCGGCCACAGCGGCACGCTCGCGACCGCCGTCTGCACCTCGCCGTTCGGATCGCGGAACTCGAGCTCGGCGCGAAGCTTGCGCGGCACCGTGATCGGCGGCAGTCCCGCGATCGTCGCCTGCGCGGTGCCGGCCTGGTCGAGCGTCAGCTGCTGGCGCGCGACGATGCCGCCCTGCGGAACGCCCGACGCGGCGCTGCCGCCGCCCTCCTCTGCCGACGCGGAGTCGCCTTCGTCCTCCCCCTCCTCCTCACCCTCGTTCTCGCCCTCGCGCTCGAGGCCGCTCTTCACCGGACCATTGCCGAACGAGAACGCGTCGCGCTCGGGCGGCGAGATCGTGTCGTCCTCGAGCTGGCTGCGCAGCACCACGGGCAGATTCGCCGCGGCGCCGCCAGCGAGATACTTGACCGCGAGCGTGGCCTTGACCTCGCTCGGTGCCACTTGCGGCAGCGCCGGCAGCTCGACCATGCCGCGCGCCAGCGGCACGCGGAACTCGGCGACGCGGAACGAGCCCGCGAGCCACTCGCGATCGTAGGTCTCGGTCGGTCCGCCGAGGCGCGCGTACGGCGCCGCCGGGGTCGGTGTCGGCTTCGGCTCGCTGCCCGGGCGATACGTTCCGGGGCGCACCTGGTAGATCTCGTAGAGGCCGAGCTTCGCCTCCTTCGGGATCGTCCAGTCGACGGCGGCGCTGCCGTCGGGCAGCCACGTGAGCGGCAGATCGTAGTGCGTGTCGCTGCCGGCGTGGCGGATCGACAGCGTCTTCGGGCGCTGCTCCGGCGTCGCGACCGCGAAGCCCTGCAGCGTCTGCACGCGGAACAGGTTCTTCGTATGCAGCGTCTCGCCCGCGCGCAGCAGCGGACGGTCGAGCACCGCGTGCGCGACGAACGGACCACCGAAGCTCTCCTCGGGCAGGTCGAAGCGGAACGGCTCGATGCCGAGGTCCCAGCTCGAGTGCACGAAGCTCATGTCGTCGCCCGACACCGCGGTGACGAGCAGCCCGTTGGTCAGATCCGAGATCGCACGCGACGCCTGGAAGTCGTGGTACGGGTCGTCGTAGACGTCGCTCTGGGAGCGGCACACCGCGACCTCGGTGCGGTCCGGCAGCGCTGCGATGCGCGCGATGCCCTGCGCGTCGGTGGTGCCCTTCCAGATCGTCGCGCCGCCGCAGTCGTGGATCGCGACCTCGGCGCCCGCGACCGGCTCGGCGTTCGAGAGGTGGGTCACCCACACCAGCGAGCCGGACTTCGCCCACTGGAAGTGGACCGCCATGTCGGTGACGAGGGCCGCGGCCTGCACGTAGAGCGGCTTCTTCTTCTCGAGCAGCGCCTCGCCGAGCCGCTGGCTCGCGATCTCGACGACGTAGAGCCCCGGCTTCGGCAGCGGGATGCCGACCACCTGGAACTCGGGGCCCGACAGCTCGGGCAGCGTGACCGAGCGCACCTCGTCGGTCTTCGGTGCGCCCGTGAAGATCGAGCGCTCGCGGCTCGCCGAATTGACCTTGCGCAGCCACGCGAGCATGTCGCCCGCGCGCGTCGCGGGCAGGTGCAGGACGTTGCCGCCGACGCTCGACGGCGGCGCGCCCGCGGCGGGCGACGTCGCCGCACCGATGCGCAGCTCCTTCGTGCCGACGTTCGTGCCGAGGCTGCGGATCGCGATCGGCAGCGCCGGCTCCGCGTTCAGCTCGACGATGCCGAAGCGCGACGCGAACTTCGCGAGCGGCGGATCGGCGCTCACCGCGACCTGCAACGCCGCGAACTCCGACGCGTTCACCAGCGTGCGTCCGGCGTCGTCCTTCAGGTCGGCGGGGACCTCGAGACGGAGCGTCGTCGACTCGGGGAACGGCCCCGGGAACGTGACCTGCGAGACCGACTGCTCAGGAGCGTCGGGCGCCTTCGCGGCGTACGACGTGCCGTCGGGCGCGAGCAGCTTGACGCGGCTCGCCTGCGTCCACGGCACCTGCGCCGAGAAGCCGAGGACGATCGGCGTCAGCGGGATGCAGCCCGCGCGCGCGTTCTCGCGCTGGCAGCGCAACTCGGCGGTGAACGCCTCGCGTACGGTGTACGAGAACGTCTGCTCGTCGGTGGTCGCCGAGCCGTCGGCCGTCGCGATGCCCGCCCCCCAGACGAGACGCACCGTCGCCGCGTCCGGAAAGCGCGTGCGCGCCGCGATCACGATCGCGTCCGCGCTTTTCTCGTCGACGTCCCAGCGCTTCAGGATCTGCGTCCGCTCGTCACCGCCGAGGATGCGCACGCCGATCTTCTCGGCGATGCCGTCGACCGCGAACGAAGCGTGCTGCTCGACCGACGCCGGCGTCGCGGGCGCGACGAGACGCAGCAGGAACGCCTGCTCGGCGTCGATCTCCTCGCCCTCGGACGGGTACGCCGTCTCGATCGAGGGGCCGCCGGTGAAGAACGTCGCCCCGGGCGTCTCCGGCAGCGGCGTGCCGGCGAGATCCTTCAGCCCCGGCCGCTGCCGGATCGTGCACGTGATCCCGCCCGGCAGCGTCTTCGCGAAGTCGTACACCCAGCTGCGCGCATCGACCCAGCGTCCGCTGCCCTGCACCGGACAGGTGACCAGCAGCGGATCGCTCGGGCTGCGCGGGTCGCCGTACGGCACCATCGCCGTCGCGAAGCGCGCCGCGACCTGCCGGACCTGCGTGACGGTCCCGGTCGGCGACAGCTGCTCGATGCCGGGCGTCGCGGGAGCCGCGGGTGCCGCGGCGCCGCGCCCGGCGGCGAGCCCGATCGCGATCGTGACGAGAAGGACGACGAGACGAGGACGGACGAGACGGGATCGCATGGACCGGGCCGCCGGGCGCGCGTGCTGGAACGGCCGGTCAGCGACGCTGCACGAGCGCGTCGCGGATCTCGGTGAGCAGCACCTCCTCGCGCGTCGGCTCGGGCGGCGCCGCGGGCGCCTCCTCCTTCGAGCGGCGGAGCGTGTTGATGCCCTTCACCAGCGCGAAGATCGCGATCGCGACGATCAGGAAGTCGATGATCGTGTTGATGAACACGCCGTACCGGAGAACGATGGCCGGCGCGGCGTCGGTCTTGTCGCGCAGCGGGACCGTCAGGTACGAGAAGTCGACGCCGCCGACCAGCATGCCGATCGGCGGCATGATGACGTCGTTGACCAGCGACGTCACGATCTTGCCGAACGCGGCGCCGATCACCACGCCGACGGCGAGGTCGATCGCATTGCCCTTGACCGCGAATTCCTTGAACTCGTTGAGGATTCCCATCGTCGCACCCCCCGTTGCGGACCCGGCGTCCGGCCGGATCCGTGAGACCGGCACCGTTGTCCTTCATCGGAGACGGTGCCTCAAGCGCGGAGTGACACAAGAGCCGGAATTCGCGGCGAGCGGCGGAATCCCTACTCCAGCTCCCCGGCGGCGCCGCGCGCGGGCTGCGGTGCGGGGTGCTTGTCGACGAGGGTCTTGGGCGTGAAGGTCAGCCGCCCGTCGCGCAGCTCGACCTCGAGGTAGTCGCCGGGCGTGAGCCCGAGCTGGTCGTAGATCCGCTTGGGGATCACGACCTGGCGGCTCGCGCCGATCTTGACGGCCGGCATCGCGCTAGACCTTCCCTTCCCCGGAACGCGTGCGCGCGGCCGGACGCCACCGCCCTGCGGCGGGGCGCCCGGGCGCGCGCGTCGCGCGAACCGTCACGCCGCCGCCCCTACGGGCCTACGACGGGACCGCGCCCCGTGAGCAGTGCGACGACCAGGAAGATGACCGCGATCATCGCGAACAGGTAGCCGATGTTCGCCGACATTCCGGCGACGCCCCGGAAGCCGAGCACGGCGGCGACCAGCGCGATGACGAAGAACGTGATGGCCCAACTGAGCATGTCCACCTCCCGGCGCGCTCGCGGCGCGCGGCTGCGCGTTCAGCGGCGGTCGCCGCGAACTGCCTGCTTGACCTTGTCCACGACCTTCTCCGCGGCGTCCTTCACCTTGCCCGCGACCTGGTCGATCTTGCCTTCCTCACGCAGCTTGTCGTCGTCCGACAGCGCGCCTGCAGCTTCCTTGACGCGGCCCTTGGCCTTGTCGAGCGTTCCCGATCCCATCGTGCGAAACCTCCTTGAGCGGCGCATCGCGCCGCCGTTCGAAGGAGGTCGTTCCGCAAGCGGGGTGCCAGCGCGCGCGGCGCGGATGCCTTGCGAAAAGGCGCGTGTTTTCGCGTCGCGCGAGCGCGGCGCGCCGTGAGACGCGTAGCTTCGCTGTAAAGCCTTCTTCTTGTGTCCCACGGATGTACAACGCGAGCCGGGCGCGGACCGCAGCGTCTCAGTGACGGAGCGGGACCTCGTACAGCAGCACGCCCTGGTCGCGGCGCAGCGACGCGACGCGGCCCATGCTGCGGATGAGCGCGTTCATCGGCGCGTTCTCGGCGAGCACGCTCGCGACGATCATCGTCACGCCGTGCTCGCGCGCCAGTGCGGCGATCGCCTCGAGCAGCAGGTGCCCGAGGCCGCGGCCGTGCATCTCGTCGATGACCGTGACGGCGACCTCCGCGGCGCTCGGACGGCCGTTGACGCGGATGAAGCGCGCGACGCCGAGCGGGACCGGGTGCTCGTTCCGCGCGGGAAGCGTCTCCGCGACCAGCGCCACGTGGTCGTGGCCGTCGGTGCCGACCAGACGCCGCACCATCGCGTCGGTGAGCCGCGGCATCGGCGAGAAGAAGCGCCGGTAACGCGACTCCGGCGACAGCCGCGCGAAGCCCGCGCGCAGCTCGTCGGCGTCGGCGGGACCGAGATGGCGCAGGCGCACCAGGGTCCCGTCGTGCAGCGCGTGGACGCGGTTCAGGACCTCGTCGCTGCTGCGCAGCGGCGTCCCGAGACCGTGTCCGTAGGAGAATGCGACAGCCATCGGCCTGCCACCCGACAGCAGCAAGGCCCGCACCACGTCGCTCCCGCGGTGGCACGCGACGCGTGTCGCGTCAGCGCTCCTCGCGCGTGGACGGCGCGGCCGACATTCCGAGCGCGCGCTGCAGCTCCGCGACCTCCTGCGGGCTCGGGTCGCGCAGGCGGCCGAAGAGCGCGACGGTGCTGCCGTCGGCCAGCACGAAGGTCTCGGGCCGGCGCTGGTACGCGGCCCCGATACCGCTGCCGCGGCGGATCGCGTCCGCTGGCACGCCGATCACGCGCTGGTCCTCGGGACGCAGGTGGTAGCCGGTCGGGTCCGACACGACCACGATGCCGGCCTGCGCGAGCGCCCACGGAAAGCCGTCGCGCGCGTCGACGTGGCTCACCGGCAGGATGCGGTCGTGCAGGTCGGGCAGCGACGGGTCGGCGAGGTGCGCGTTGGCGAGCACGTCCTCGTTCAGCAGCTCCGAGCTCGACAGCACGTAGACGCGCACGTGCGCGTCGCGCGTCAGCACGTCGACGGTGCGCACGAGGCGCGCGACCTCGTCGAAGTCGTCGCGCACGACCGGCGGATGCGCGACGCGTCCGAACGCGGCTGCCGCGGGACCGAGCGCCGCCTGCGCGCCGGGCGCGAGCTGCACCGCGAAGTCGAGCGACAGCAGCACCACGAGCAGCGACGCCACGGCGCCGGCGGCGCGGCGAACGCTCGCGAGCGACGACGCCGCCACCGCGGCGAACGCCGCGAGCTGCGGCAGCACCAGGTACTCGTGGTGCGCAGCGAAGCCCTGCGTGCGCCCGAACAGCACGACGACGAGCAGCGTCTGTACGAGCAGCAGCCGCGCGAGCGGACGCGTCGCCGCGTCGCGCAGCACGAGCACCGCGCCGATCCCCGCGAGCGCGAGGCGCAGCCAGCCGAAGTCGCGCGGCAGCGCGAGCACGGCGTCGCGCAGCGGCGACGGTCCGCGATACGCGGCGTAGAGGCGTCCGTAGTCGGTGCCGATCATCTCGAGGCCGTGCCCGCCGCTCACCAGCAGGACGAAGCCGAGCGCCGCGCCGGCGAGCATCGCGAGACGCGACAGCGCCGCCACCAGCGTCGCGCGGCCGCGCGCGCCGAGCCCGATGCGCACGATCTGCTCGGCGCCGAGCGCGAGCAGCAGTGCCAGCACGCCGTACGCGTACCAGCGCCGCAGGACGACGAGCAGCGCCAGCGCCGCCGCGACGCCGACGATCCGCCGCGGCGGCGCGTCCTCGAGCGGCTCGCGCAGCGCCCACCACGCGAGCGGAACCACGATGCAGCCGGCGACGTCCGGCAGGCCGACCAGAACCGGCAGCCACAGCCGCGGTGCGACCACGATCGAGACGACCGCGAGCGCCACGCCGAGCGGAGCCGCGCGCAGCGGACGCAGGAACGCGCGCTCGGTGAAGAGCGCGATGCTCGCCGCGGCCGCGAGTCCGTACAGCACGGCGATCGCGAGCACGTAGACCAGCCGCGACTCGCCGAGGAGCGCCACCACCGGTGCGAGTGGCAGCGCGATCAGCTGGTTGTAGTCGTCGCGCCGGATCGTGCGCAGCACGGTGCCGAGCGTGCCCAGCGGATCGTGCGGCAGGCGGTCGGCGATCGCGAGGGTCTTCAGCCAGTAGCCGGCCTGGTCCCAGAACGGCACGGTGCGCTCGGCGCGCACGTACCACGCGACGAACGCCAGCACGGCGCCGGCGGCGAGCGCACCTGCGAGCCACGCGGCGCGCACGACGCCGGGCTCGGGCGCCGCCGCGCGCGCGAAGGTCCTGCGGCGGGGACGCGGCTTCACGCGCGCGCTCTGCTACGCACAGGAGCCGTGCGCTTCGCGGTCCGCACCTACCAGCCCGGCGACGAGCAGCAGATCCTCGCGCTCTTCAATCACGTGTTCCGGCAGGAGCGCGCGATGCCGCACTGGCGCTGGAAGTTCGCGGGCAACCCCGCGGGACACCAGATCACGCTCGCTACTGCCGACGACGGGCGCATCGTCGGACAGTTCGCCGGTCTGCCCGCGGACGCGGTGTCGCCGACGGGAGGCTTCGTGCTGTCGCAGGGCATCGACCACATGGTCGACCCGGACTTCCAGAAGCAGGGTGTGTTCGCCGCCATGACGCGCCACTTCGTCCAGACCTTCCTCCCGCCCGCACGCGACGTGGTGTTCTTCTCCTACCCTCTCGCACACAAGCACTCGATCGACCAACGCATCTCGTCGCACGCGGAGCTCGCGCACCCGGTGCGCGCGCTGCGCTGGGACCTCGCACGGAAGGAAGCGTGGCGCGTCGACGGCGGCGCGTGGCGGACGCTGCGCGACCGCGTGCGGCGCGTGGAGCGCTTCCCGGCCGGCGTGGATCGCTTCTGGGAGAACACGATCCGTCCCGGCGTCGGCGTCGCGATCGCGCGCGATCGCCGCTACCTGAACTGGCGCTACGCCGACTGTCCCGACGTCGCGTACACGCTGCTGGTCGCGGAGAGCCGGCTCACCGGACGCACGCACGGCGTCGCGGTGCTGCGCAGCGGCTGGCTCGACGAGCGCGTTGCACCGCTGTGCGAGCTGATGGTCCCGCCCGGCGATCGCGAGCTGCTGACGCTGCTGCTCGGCGCAGTGCACGACCTCGCGCGCGAGGACGGGCTCGGGTCCGTGCTGACGTGGATGCCGCGCGGCACGGCGCTGCACGCGGCACTTCTGGACCTCGGCTACGCCGAGGAGGACACGCCGTTCCTGCTCACGCAGATCGCCGATGCGAACGCGGCGCGCGGCGAGGCGATGCGCGCGCGCTGGACCTACTCGATGGGGGACTCCGACATCTACTGACCGGCGCGCGCGCCCGGCGTCGTCTCCGCGAACGCCTCGACGCGCTCGGCGTCCGGCAGGAAGATCGCGCGGTACGCCGCCAGGCCGTCGCAGGCGCGCGCGTAGTCGTTGTAGACCAGCTGCGAGCCGTAGCAGGCCAGCGCCGACTGCTTGACGCTCCACGCCGACGTCACGTCGATCACGTGCGTCGGCACCACCGGCACCCAGCTCTCGTAGGCGAACGAGCGCGGACGCCGCCCCGACGACCGCAGCACGTCGAGCGCGATGCGCGCCGCGACGTGGTGGTCCGGATGCATCTCCGGCGCGACCGGGTGGTAGACGACCGCGGGTGCGATCTCGTCCAGCGCCGCCGCAAGCTGTGCGCGCAGGGACGCGGGGTCGCAGTGCTGGTCACGATGGCCGAGGAAGCGCGGCTCGTGCAGCCCGAGCACGGACGCGGCACGGCGGCACTCGTCGCGCCGCCGCGCGACGTAGTCCCCGGCCGGGAAGAGCCTCCGCGGATCGCCCAGGTCGCCGTCGGTGACGACCACGACGTGCACCGCGTCGCCGCGCCGAGCGTGCAGCGCAAGCGTGGCGCCGCAGCCGATGGTCTCGTCGTCGGGATGCGGCGCGACCACCAGCACGGATCCGGACGGCGGCTCGAGCCACGTCTCCGGATAGGACAGCGGCGCATCCATCGCAGGCGGGCTATCAGCCGTCACGCGCCGGGTCGAGCGCGATCGCGCCGCAAGCGGGCCACGCTCGTGTACGCGCGGGACGCGCCGCCGGTTCCGGCGGCACGCCCCGCGCGCCAGCCCGCGCGGTGCGCGGGACACGCCGAGCCACGGGCCGCACCGAGCGGACCGTCGGGAACGACTGGAGTCAGGAGGCGCGCTTCTCGCCCATCGACGAGACGTCCTTCGCCTGGTGCAGCTCGAAGATCTCCTTGGCGCGGCGGCGCTCGTCACCGTCCTCGGTGTGCACCGAGATCAGGATGTTGCCGTCGCGGATCTTGCCCTCGTACTGCTTGGCCTCGTACTCGGGAATGCCGAGCCCGACGAGCGCGCCGGTGAGACCGCCCGCCGCCGCGCCGACCGCGGCGCCGCTGAGCGCCGCCATGATCGGACCGGCCGCGATGAACGGGCCCATGCCCGGAATCGCGAGCGCGCCGATGCCGACCAGCCAGCCCGCCGCGCCACCGAGGATGCCGCCGGTGGTCGCACCGGTCGTGGCGCCCTCGGGAGCCTTGGTGCCCTTCTCGTGCGCGAAGTCGCGCGTGCCGGTGCGGTCGGGGAACAGCACCGAGATGTCGTTGCCGGCGAATCCGTTGGTGCGGAGGTCGTCGACGATGTTCTGCGCGATCTGCTCGGACTGGACGATGCAAACCACTGCCTGCGACATGACTCTTCCTTTCGTTTGGTTCCGTGCGGGTCGCGCGGCCTAGCGGGCCGCGGTGACCTCGAGCTCGTTGCGGACGTTGCTCGCACCGGCCGCCTGCTTCGCCGCGGCCTCGATCTTCGCCTTCTCCTCCGGGCTGTTCACCGGGCCGCGCAGCGTCACGACGCCGTTCGCGGAGACGATCTTGACGTTGTGCGCGTTCATCGACAGCGCGTCGTCGGAGACCACGACCTTGCGGATCTTCTGCGTCAGCTCGACGTCCTTCGGGTCGTTGGACTGGTCCATCGGCGTGACGGCGGCCTCGTTGCGGTCGCGCTCGTTGCGTCCGGTGTTGTCGGGCGGCACGCCCTGATTCTTGACGGCGGCGCCCGTCGTGTTCGCTTCGTTGGCGAGCACGGTCTGCGGCGCGCCGATCACGAGAGCGAGGCCGGCGCCCACGATCCAGGTCTTCATGCTCGGTCCCTCCTTGCGGCAGCGCCGGACGGCGCGACGCCGCGGACAAGTTCGACGCTCGTACCCGGAGCAAGACGGCGGCCACGCTGGCCGGCGAGCAATCACGCGGCTCGGCGCTCCGCGGTGCGCGCGTGCGGCTCACGTTTCTGCGCACCGCGGAAGGACTTACAGCCGGCCGCTGCACGGTCGTGCGCGTGCCGGTTGCGTCGCCGCGAAGAGGGATGCTACTTCGCGCGCCCTCATGGGCTTCCTCTCCGCGAGCTCCTCGATCGTCCGCTTCGACGCCCGTCCGCCGGGGCGCATCGACCGCGACGCGCTCTGTGAAGCCGTCAATCGCCGCGCCTTCCGCGAGCACGACGAGGACGGCCTGCCGAAGCAGGAAGCCTTCGGCTGGGTCGCGATCCACGATCCGCTCGTCACCGAGGTCGAGCCGAGCGACATCTTCTTCCAGCAGTACGTCGTGCTCGGCTTCCGCTACGACCGGCGCGTCGCGCCGGCGAAGCTGGTGCGCCTCGAGACGCGGCGCGCGGAAGAGGAGCGCCGCCAGTCGCAGGGCCTCGAGCGCCTCGGCCGCGCGGTGAGAAAAGAGATCAAGGAGGAGGTCGCGGCGCGGCTCCTGCTGCGCGCGCTGCCGAGCCCGTCGCTCTTCGAGTGCGCGTGGGACCTCGACCGCCACACGGTGTACTTCACGGGCAAGTCGCGCGGCCCGCGCGAGGCCTTCCAGACGCTGTTCCGCGAGACCTGCGGCGTGTCGCCGATCCCGGTGATCCCGTACCTCGCGGTCGAGCGCATCGGACTCGCCGCATCGATGGTGGACGCCGTGCGCGGCGCCGATCCGAGCCGCTTCTCGACCGAGACTGCGGAGCAGCGGGCGGCGGCCGTGGCCGCCTCCGCCGGCAACGGGAACGGGGTGCCCTGGTGAAGGAGGACTTCCTCAGCGTCGTCGAGGCGAAGCGCTTTCTCGGGCGCGAGTTCCTCACCTGGCTCCTGTTCCGCGTCGAGGAGGACGGCGGGAAGCTGCAGGTCGGCGACGACGTCGTCGAGCTCGCGCTCGGCGACCGCGTGGTCATGCAGGACGACGGCGAGAAGCACGCGCGGCTCACGCTGGTCGACGAGGGCGACATGCGGCCCGAGCTCGGCGCCGGGCTGCGCCGCGGCAAGCTCATCGACCGTGCGCGCATCGCGGTCACGCGCGGCGAGCGCCGCTGGGAGCTGAGCCTCGACGGCGGCATGCTGACCTACGACTCGCTGCGCTGCCCGAAGCTCGGCGACCGCGACGCGGCGCTGTCCGACGATCCGCGCGCGCTCTTCGAGAACGACCTCTTCCTGCGCCTCGCGGACATCGAGGAGGTGGTCGGCTTCATCGACCAGCTGTTCGCGACCTTCTGCCAGCAGCGCGCGTCGTCGCAGTGGGACGCGGCGACGCTGCCCGCGCTGCGCGCGTGGGTGTCGGACCTCGGCGCGTAGCCTTCGCGTCGAGTCCCAGCAGCGCACGCAGCGCGACCGTGTCGCGCACCGCGGCCCCTTCCGCGTCGTTGTCGAAGAACACGTAGACGTCGCGTCCCTCGCGTGACCAGGCGCGCGCGTCGTCGGCCCAGCGCCGCAGGTGCGACGCCGCGTAGCGCGAGCGGTACTTGCGCGTGTGGCCGTGCAGGCGGACGTAGACGAAGTCCGCGGTGACCTCGCGCCAGAGCGGGAAGTCGGGCGCGTCGCTGAGGCACGACGCGACCTTCGCGTGCCGCAGCAGGTCCGCGACCTCGTCGGTGAACCACGAGCGGTGGCGCAGCTCGATCGCGTGCCGGACGCCGCGCCAGCGGCGCAGCGCGCGCAGGAACTCACGCAGCCGCCGGGCGTCCGCCTGCAGGTTCGCCGGCAGCTGCCAGAGCACGACGTCGAGCTTGTCGCCGAGGCCGCGCGCCTGGTCGCGCAGCAGTGCGACGGAGCGGTCGACGTCGCGCAGCCGCTTGTAGTGCGTGACGAAGCGGTGGCCCTTGACGGCGAAGCGCGTATCGTCGGGCGTCTCGTCGCGCCAGCGGCGGTAGGTCTCGCGCGCGATCTGCACGTAGAACGAGCCGTTGATCTCGAGCGCGCCGAAGGTCTCCGCGGCGTGCGCGAGCCAGCGGCGGCGCGGCACGCCGCGGTAGAAGTGCGCCTTCCAGCCCTCGTAGTTCCAGCCGCTGGTTCCGACCCGGATGACGCCGCGCCGCATGCCCCGACGCTAGCGCGACTCGTCCGCGCGGCGAACGGGGCGACCGCAGTCCGGGTCGGTGCGTCGCCGCCTACGCTCTGCCATCGTGGAGCCGTGCCCGACACGATCTTCACGATCGGCCACTCGAACGTCGAGGCGGACGAGCTCTTCGCGCGGCTCGCGGCGAACGGCATCGTGCAGCTCGCCGACGTGCGCGCGCATCCCGGCTCGCGCCGCCACCCACAGTTCGGACGCGACGCGCTCGCCGCGTCGTGCGCGGCGCGCGGGATCGCGTACCGCTGGATGCCGGAGCTCGGCGGACGGCGCCGCGGCGCGCGCGGCCCGAGCCCGCACGTCGCGTGGCAGGTGCCCGCGTTCCGCGCCTACGCCGACTATACCGACACGCCGGAGTTCGCGGCGGCGCTGGAGGCGCTCGAAGCGTGGGCGCGCGAGGCGCCGACCGCGTACCTCTGCGCCGAGGCGCTGTGGTGGCAGTGCCACCGGCGCATCATCTCGGACCAGCTCGTCGCGCGCGGCTGGGACGTGCAGCACGTCCTGCCGACGCGCGCGACCGTGCAGCACCAGCTGCCCGAGTTCGCGCGCGTCGACGGTGGACGCATCGTCTACGACGTCGGGGTGACGCCGCCGCTGCTTTGAGCTCGCACCGCGATCACTTGCGGATGCGGCCGTGCGCGATCTCGGTCTCGATCACCGGCAGCAGGTCGTTCAGGATGACGTCCTCGTAGCGGCCGGACGTGGGACCCACGACGTCGGGGATGTCCGCCTCGCCGACGCGGTGATTGACGTAGAACGATCCCTTCTGACCGCCCGCGCCGGGCAGGAACGCGACGTACATGTTCTGGATCTGGTTGGTCGCCACCAGCAGGTCGAGCAGGTCCCGAGCGCGCTTCCAGTCCGCCGGCTTCTGCCCGTACCCGCCGAGGAAGTAGACGATCGGGAACGACGCGCTCGTGTTGGAAAACTTGGGTGGCCGGTACGTCAGCACGTGCTGCACCGGGACGTCGCCGCCGGCGAGCTGCAGCGTCGGCGCCGGGATGTCGCGCTCGACGATGTCGCCGCGCACGTCGAGCTTGCCGAAGTCGAAGTCGCCGAGGTCGCCGAGGTCGATCACCTTGCCGACGCCGTAGTTGCCGTCCGGGAAGCTCGCGTCGAGGTAGCCGAGCACGCTCGTCAGGCGCTCCCAGATGCCGGCCGCGGAGCAGACGTCGCCGTTCAGCAGATCGTCGAGCACGCTGTCCGACTCCGGGATCCCGACGTGTCCGCCGGGATAGCGCAGCAGGTAGAACGGCGCGTCCGGCTTCGCGATGTCGGTGCAGTCGCCCTGATAGCCCTCGCGCACCTGCACGCCGATGCCCTTGGTCTCGAGCACGCCGACGAGGTTGTCGTAGTGGCGTCCGAAGCCGAACTCGTCCTCGGTGCCGACGTCCATGTAGATGCGCTGCCGCGTGATCTCGGCCGCGTCGGTGCCGACCAGGCGCGACGTCGGATCCTCCTCGAGCCACGAGTCGCGGTCGGGGTCGTAGTCGAACTGCCCGTTGCCCTCGCCGAAGTCGCCGGTGCCGGCGACGCCGTCGAGACCGACGTCGTCGAAGGTCTCGCCGAGTTGCGGCTCGTACACGAGGTTGCCGTTCTCCTCGTGGATCGGCTCCGACGCGTTGACCACGATGCCGTCGCCGACGTCGTACACGCCGTCGCCGTCGAGGTCCGCGACCGCGCGCCCGCCGACCTCCGCCTGCGCGTCGACACCCGCGATCTGCGACAGCGTCCCGTTCGCGACCAGCAGCACGTCGGTCGGCAGATCGGGCTGCTCGCTGGCCTGGCGAAGTCCGTCCTTGTTCGCGTCACCGCCGTCGCTGATGCCGCGCACGTCGCCCGGCACGGTGAAGGTCGGATAGCGATCGTCGCGCAGCAGGCGCGCCGGCTCGGAGTCGGCTGCGAAGAACGCGCGCATCGCGTCCGGGTGGTGCAGGAACGGATTACCGAACGCGATGAAGAGATCGCGGATCAGCGAGATCTGCTGGTCGCGTCCGGGGTACGGCGGCAGATGGTCGAAGGTGTAGTCGCCGCCGACGCGCGGCGGTTTGCCGGTGGTCGGCTTCACCTCGAGCGCGTCGTTCTGCAGATCCGTGAGGAGCTGGCGCAGGTCGACCGGTCCGCCGAGTGCCGCGATCGTGCCGAAGACGTCGCGATGCTTCGTGCCGACGTTGAGCGCGCCGTACGCGCCCATCGACACGCCGGCGATGGCGCGGAACTGCGGGTTCTCCTGCGGCGCCGGCGCGGGACCGGAGGGGCCGTCGCCGCCTCCCCCGCCGCCGCACGCGACCACGAACGCGAGCGCGCACGCCACCAGCGCGGGGACGATGCGTCGCGCGCCGCGTACGCACGGACGCGAAGATGGAACGGAATCGGACGAATCCTGCACGCACACTCCTCTCGAGCCACGACCGGGGGCGCGGCTCGCGCAAACGGCGCGCCGAGGGGCGGCGCGCGCGGCGCCGAAAGCGCGTCGCGTGCCAGCACGCGCGATTCGCGAAAGCGCCTGCGAGCGCGGCCCGACGCGCCGAGCGCGTCGCGCGACGGAGCGGCACCGATTACACGCGACGCGCGCGCGGTGCAGCGTTTACAACACGAGGCGCGCCTGTCGGTGCCGCGTTCCGATCGGCGCGCGAAGGGGTCCGCGCGCATTCCCGTGACTGCGACGGACGAGGATCGAAACGCAGGCGACGCGTGCGTCTGCCATCGGGCACGCCGGTTGCGCACGTGTACCGCACCCGCAACAGAGCGCCCCACATGGGCGCCAGGGAGACTTCCATGAGAAGCGGAGCAGCCGGACTCATCGCACTCGGCCTGATCCTCTCGACGTCGCCGACCGCCGGCGCGGTGACACCGGGCATGGGCGGCATGATGGGCGACGCCAACGGCATGATGGCGAGCATCGAGACCGCCCTTTCGAACGGCTCCGGGACGGGCGGTCCCGGCTACGACGGCAAGGGTGTCGCCTGCCTGCCCGGCGGACGCCGCTTCATGGTCAGCAAGCTGGTCGGCGGCGAGCGCTGGATGGTCACCTGGGACGCGCGCATGGGCATGGGCTTCGGCGACATGTCCGGCAACGTCGTGACCGACGACGGCGACGTGATCTTCATCCACTGCACGGTGACCGGCGTCACCGGTCCCGACCCGGAGCACGACTCGCTGCGCATGAGCTGCGACGCGGGCGACGCCGTCGTCGGACCGTCGGGATGGACGCACTTCGACGACGTGATGCTGCCGGCGACGTTCTTCCTGCCGTGAAGCGGGCCGTCGTCCGACCGCGGACGACGGCCCGTGATCCGCACGGCGATGCGCGCGGCGTTCAGTGCGCGGGGAGGTGCGCGTCGGGCACCGGCACCACGCGTCCCTCGCGCATCGAGCCGTGCCAGCGCCACAGCCCGAACACCACCGGATAGACCAGCAGCTCGAGCGCGAACGACGTCGCGAGGCCGCCGACCATCGGCGCCGCGACGCGCTTCATCATGTCGGCGCCGGCACCGTGCGACCACATCAGCGGCAACAGGCCGAGGAACGCCGCCATGACGGTCATCATCTTCGGCCGCACGCGCTTGACGGCGCCGTGCACGATCGCCTCCTCGAGGTCGGCGCGCGTGCGCATGCGCCCCTTCCGCACCGCATCGTCGTACGACAGGTCGAGGAAGAGCAGCATGAACACGCCGGTCTCGGCGTCGAGGCCCATGAGCGCGATCATGCCGACCCACACCGCGATCGACAGGTTGTAGCCCAGCGCCCACAGCAGCCAGATCGCGCCGACCAGCGAGAACGGCACCGCGAGCAGCACGATCGCCGTCTTCACGCCGGACTTGGTGTTGAAGTAGAGCAGCACCGCGATCAGGAAGAGCGTCAGCGGCAGCACGACCTTGAGCCGCTCGCGCACGCGGATCATGTTCTCGTACTGCCCGCTCCACGACAGGTGGTAGCCCTTCGGCAGCTGGATCTTCTCGGCGACGAGCTGCTTCGCCTCGGCGACCCACGAGCCGACGTCGCGTCCCGCCATGTCCACGTAGACGTAGCCCGCGAGCTGGCCGTTCTCGTTGCGGATCATCGACGGCCCCTCGACGAAGCGCAGGTCGGCGATCTGCGCCATCGGGATCTGCGCGCCGGACGGCGTCGGCACGAGCACGCGCTTCAGCGAGTCGATGTCGTCGCGGAAGTCGCGCCCGTAGCGGACGTTCACCGGACGGCGCTCGCGGCCGGCGATCGCGGTCGTGACGTTCTCGCCGCCGATCGCCGACAGCACGATCGCCTGCGCGTCCGCAACCGTCAGTCCGTAGCGCGCGAGGTCCTCGCGGCGGAGATCGAAGTCGAGGTACGAGCCGCCCGCGGTGCGCTCGGCCAGCACGTTGCGCGTGCCGGGGATGTCGCGCAGCACGCTCTCGAGGTGCTCGCCGATCTGCTGCACGACGGTCAGGTCGGGACCCATCACCTTGATGCCGATCGGCGTGCGCACGCCGGTCGACAGCATGTCGATGCGGTTCTTGATCGGCTGCGTCCAGATGTTCGGGATGCCCGGCAAGCGGAGCTTCGCGTCCATCTCGTCCTGCAGCTCCTCGAAGGTGATGTGCTCGGGCTCGAAGAACGACGCCACCCAGCGCACCGGCGCGGAACGATCCGAGTACCAGCGCTCCTTGTGGCGCCACTCGCTCTCGGGCTTCAGCACGACGGTCGTCTCGACCATCGAGAACGGCGCCGGATCGGTCGGCGTGTCGGCGCGTCCCGCCTTGCCGAACACGCGCTCGACCTCGGGGAAGCTCTTCAGGATGCGGTCCTGGATCTGCAGCACGCGCTGCGCCTCGGTGACCGACATCCCCGGTAGCGCCGTCGGCATGTAGAGGAACGCGCCCTCCTCCAGCGGCGGCATGAACTCGTTGCCGAGCCGCAGATAGACCGGCACCGTCGACGCGACCAGCGCCGCCGCCGCGATCAGCGTCAGCGCTGAGTGGCGCAGCACGAAGCGGCACACCGGCTCGTAGACGCGGAACAGCACGCGGCTGATCGGGTGGCGCTCCTCGGGGAAGTACGTCCCGATCGTCACCACGTCGAACATGCGGGCGAGGAAGCGCGGCCGGAACTTCCACGGGTCCATGCGCGTGAAGGTCATGCGCAGCGCGGGGTCGAGCGTGATCGCGAGCAGCGCCGCGATCGCCATGGCGAGGTTCTTGGAATACGCGAGCGGCTTGAAGAGACGACCTTCCTGGTCGACCAGCGTGAAGATCGGCAGGAACGCGACCGCGATCACCAGCAGCGAGAAGAAGACCGACGGACCGACTTCCTTGAGAGCGCGCAGCCGCACCTCGTGGAAGTCGCCCTTGCGGCCGCCCTCGATCCACTCCTCGAGCCGCTTGTACGCGTTCTCGACCTCGACGATCGCGCCGTCGACCAGCACGCCGATCGAGATCGCGATGCCGGCGAGCGACATGATGTTCGACGACAGCCCGGCGAAGTACATCGGCACGAACGCCAGCAGAACCGCGACGGGGATCGTGATGATCGGCACCAGCGCCGACGGCACGTGCCACAGGAAGAGCAGGATCACCGCGCTGACGATGACGATCTCCTCGACCAGCGCGTGGCGGAGGGTGTCGATCGCGCGCTCGATGAGCGTCGAGCGGTCATACGTCGTGACGATCTCGACGCCGTCGGGCAGCGATGGCTTCAGGTCCTCGAGCCGCTGACGCACGCGCTCGATCACCGCGAGCGCGTTCTCGCCCTGCCGCATGACGACGATGCCGCCGACGGTGTCGCCCTCGCCGTCGAGGTCGGCGACGCCGCGCCGCATCTCGGGCCCGAGCGACACGCTGGCGACGTGCTTGACGAGCACCGGCGTGCCGCTCGCCGGATCGGCCGCGACGACGAGGTTCTCGATGTCCTCGATCGAGCGCACGTAGCCGCGCCCGCGCACCATGAACTCCGTGCCGGCGACCTCCAGCAGCCGTCCGCCGACCTCCTCGTTGCCCTGCTGCACGACCTCGATCAGCCGCGTGAGCGGGATCTTGTACGCCAGCAGCCGCGCCGGGTCGGCGTTCACCTGGTACTGCTTGACGAAGCCGCCGACCGCCGCGACCTCGGCGACACCGGGCACGGACTGCAGCTCGTAGCGCAGGTACCAGTCCTGCAGGCTGCGCAGGTCGGCGAGCGACTGCCGCCCGCTGCGGTCGACCAGCGCGTACTGGTAGACCCAGCCGACGCTGGTCGCGTCGGGACCGATCTCGGTCTTCACGCCCTCGGGCAGGCGCGCGAGGATCTTGCTCAGATACTCGAGCACGCGCGAGCGCGCCCAGTAGAGGTCGGTGCCGTCCTCGAAGACGACGTAGACGTAGGAGTAGCCGAAGTCCGACAGGCCGCGCACGGCCTTGATGCGCGGCGCGCCGAGCAGTGCCGTCACGATCGGGTACGTGACCTGATCCTCTATGACGTCGGGGCTCCGGTCCCAGCGCGAGTACACGATCACCTGCGTGTCGGAGAGATCGGGGATCGCGTCGAGCGGGATGTTGCGCATCGCCCACACGGCGAAGAGCACCGCCACGCCCGTCAGGAGCAGGACGAGGAAGCGGTTGCGCGCGCTGAACTCGATGATGCGCTCGACCATGACGCTCTCTCAGTGGACGTGCGCGGCGGCAGCCGGCGGCGGGGCACCGGTACCGCCGGTCGCGCCGCCCTGCCCCTGGAATGCGGCCAGCGCGGCACGGATCTTCGACTCGGAGTCGATGAGGAAGTTCGCCGACGTCACCACCTGCTCGCCCGCGTCGAGGCCGGACAGGACCTCCACCCAGTCGCCGGCCGCGCGCCCCAGCTCGACCTCGCGCGGCGCGAAGCTGCCCGCGCCGCGCACGACGAAGACGATGCGGTGCTCGCCCGAGTCGAGCACGGCGTCGCGCGGCACGGCGAGCTTGTCGCCGAGCGGCGACGCGATGCGCACGTCGACGAGGCTCTCGGGCCGCAGCGTGGCGCCGTCGGTCGATACCAGCGCGCGCACGCGCACGGTCCGCGTGGTCGCGTCGAGGATCGGATCGACGCCGACGACGCGGCCCTTGAACGTGCGTCCGGGATAGCTCTGCGACGTGATGCGCACGGCCTGTCCGGGCTGCACCAACGGCGCCTCGTGCTCGAACACCTGCGCGTACACCCACGCCGACGCGCCCGGCAGCAGCAGCTCGACCGGATCGTTCGCGCTCGCCGCGAGGTCGCGCATCAGCGATTCGGAGAGTCCCTGCTGGCGCAGCTTCAGGCGCGCGGCGCGGACCATCGCGTCGCTGCCCATGTGGCCACCCTGCGCGCGCACCGCCTCGCGGTACTCGACCAGCGCCTGGTAGAGCGCCGGGTCGTAGGCGATCTTTCCCGGCGCGCGCACCTCGAGCTCGAGCTCGCGGCGCTCGACGCTTCCGCGCTTGACGCCGATCAGCTGCTGGCGCTCGGGCGTGAGCACGAAGGGCGCGCGTCCCGGCACGGCGGCCGTCGCGGCCGGTACCGTCCCCGTCTCGCCGTGCACGTGCGGCGTCGCGGCCGCTTCAGGGGCGTCGCCGTGATCGTGCGGCGTCCCCGCAGCACCGGCTTCGTCGTGCACGTGCGGCGTCGTCGCACCCGCGACCGTCGCGTCCGCATCCGCGAGCGCCAGCTCCGCCTTGTCGCGGCGCACGAGCCGCATGCCGCAGATCGGGCAGTTGCCGGGCTCGTCGCGGATCACCTGCGGGTGCATGGCGCACTGGTAGACGACACCTGCCTCGGCCTTGCCCGCGGACGAGACGCCAGCGGGCTGACGCACCACGTGCAGCACCGCGAAGCCGAGCCCCGTGAAGAACACGACGCCGACCAGGACGGGAACGATGCGCCTAACCATGCGCCTTCTCCGTGGACGCTCCCGCCGGTCCGTGCGGCAGCTCCTCGCCGACGACGCGCTCGAGCTCGGCGCGCGCGCGCTCGAAGTCGGCCTGCGCGGTCGCGTGCTCGAGGTGCACCGCGTTCATGCGGCGCAGCGTGTCGACGACGTCGAGGAAGCCCAGCGTGCCGGTCTCGTACGCGCCCTCCGCGACGCGCATCGCCTCGTCGCTCTGCGGCAGGTGCGTGCCGAGCAGCAGCTCGTAGCGCAGCAGCGCCGCGCGGGCCTTGAGGTACGTCTGCTGGACCTCGCGCCGCACCTTGTCCTCGAGACGCTTGCGCTCGGCGCGTGCCGACGACACGCGCGCACGCGCCTCGTCGACGCCGGCGTCGTACTTGCCGAGGTTCGCGAACGGCAGCGTGACCGAGGCCATCGCGCCGAAGCCGTCGTTCGCACCGTAGTTGACGAAGCGTCCGACGGAGACCTCGAAGTCCGGATAGTAGTTGCGGTGCGCGAGCTCCTCCGCGCTCTCCTCGCGCGAGATCGTCGAGGACTGCGCGGCGAGGTCGGGACGGTTGTCGAGGGCCAGCTCGGCGAGCGCCTGCGGGGTCAGGTCGAGCCGCGGCACCGGCAGCGGCGCCGGATCGGCGAGCGGCTCGTCGGGTCGGCGTCCGAGCAGCGTGTTGAGCTCCGCGCGCGCCGACTCGACGTTCAGCGGCTCGAGCGCGAGGTCGGTCGCGACGTGCGAGATCTCGCCCTGCGCGCGCAGCAGGTCCGCCTGCGTGGCGCCGCCGGTCGCGTAACGCTGCTCGGCGATGCGCGCGAAGCGCTGCACCAGCTCCTGCTCGCGACGCAGGATCACGAGCCGCTCGTGAGCCTCCCACAGCGTCGCGTAGGCAGCCTTCACCTCCGCGACGACCTGCAGCTCGACGCTCGCGGCGTCGTGCGACTCGCGCTCGGCTTCGTAGGTCGCGACGTCGCCGGCGAGGCGGCGCTTGCCGGGGAACGGCAGCTTCTGCGCGACGCGGAAGATGTTGTTGTCGGCGCGGTCGACGCGCACCGAGTCGGGGATGTTCCAGGCTTCCCAGCTGAGCGTCGGGTCGTCGAGCGCCGACACCTGCTTGGGGATCGACGCCATGGCGAGCGCGCGGTCGCGCGCCGCCTGGATCTCGGGATTCTGCCGCTTCGCCTCGGCGATGAGGTCGTCGAGGACGAGCTGCTGTCCGGCCCGGGCCTGCGTCGCGACGGCGAGCAGCGCCGCGAAGAACGCCGCAACGGCGAGCACCACACGATGGTTCCTGGTCATCCCCTCTCCCCGCCGGCCGCGATGGCGCCGGTCTCGTCCCGGAATACGTCCGAGCCCCCGCCGCGTAACACCCGCCTCCGGGTCGATCGGTTTTCTTCGGACCGGCCGTTACGCGTTGCCGCGCGCGCCGTATTGTCCGAAAGAGGAAGCGTGGCCGAGACCACCAGCGACGAGATTCTCATGGCGGCCTATCAGGCGGGAAATCAGGCGGCGTTCGGCGAGCTGTTCGCGCGGCACGGCGGGAGCGTCTACGGCTTCCTCGCCCGCCGGCTGCCCGACCGATCGCTCGCCGACGACCTCTATCAGGAGGCGTTCCTGCGCGTGCACCGCGCGCGCGACACCTACGACGCGAGCCGTCCGTTCCGCGCCTGGCTGTTCGGCATCGTGCACCATCTCGTCGTCGACGCGCTGCGCGACGCGGGACGCACGCCGCGCACGCAGACGCTCGACGACGGCGACCCGCACGCACGCGGCGCCGTCCGCGGCGCCGAGGTCGCGGCGCCGGGCGGATCGCCCGAGGAGCAGGCCAGCACGCGCGAGGCGGCGCGCGCGCTCGACGCTGCCCTGCACGCGCTGCCGCAGGACGAGGCGACGGTGCTGCTGCTCGCGCGCATCGAGGGCATGTCCTACGAGGACATCGCGCAGGTGCTCGGACGCACCCCCGCCGCGACGAAGCAGCTCGCGTACCGCGCGCTGCAGCGCGTCCGCGCAGGCATGACGTCGGCCGGACACGGAGACGAGACGTGAGCGAGCACACGATCTGCGACGCGTACCGCGCGCACCTGCTCGACCTGCTGCAAACGGACGCGCCCCCGGCGCCGGCACCCGACGACGCGCTGGACGCGCACGTGCGGAGCTGTGCTGCGTGCGCCGACGCCGAGCGCGAGCTGCGCGCGACGTGGCGTGCGTTCGACGCGCTGCCGCAGCTCGCGCCGCCGCCGGCGCTCGCGGCGCGTACGCGTGCGTCCGTGCTCGCGGAGATGGCGAGCGAGGCGCGCGGTGCCGCGCGGCGGCGCTGGTACGAGGTCGCGCGCATGCCGCTCGCGGTGCTGTCGAGCCTGCTCGTCACCGCGGCGACGCTGGCGCTGCTCGGCGGGCTCGTCTGGGGCAGCGCGCTGCCCGGCGGACACCTCTTCTTCTGCGCCGCGATCTACACCGGACTGCTGGTCGCGGCGTTCTCGTGGATCTACAGCGCCACCACCATCGGCGGCGTGCACCTCGATGCCGCGTCGCGCGTCGGCGTGATCGCGCTCGCGATCACCATCGCGGCGACCACGATGTGTCCGCAGTTCCACGTGCTCGCGTGGTGGGACCGCTCGTCGATCGGCACGCTGCTGTCGCACGTGCTCGGCGCGGGTGCGAGCTCGCTGGTGTTCGGCTTCGGCTACGGCCTCGTGCCCGGCTTCCTCGCCGCGCTCTTCGGCGGCAAGCTCGCGGCGGAGCGTCCGCTCGCGAACGGGCTCGTCGCGGCGGCCGTGGTGTTCCTGCTCGCGCTGCCGGTGGTCTACCTGCAGACGGCGCCGTTCACGTCGGGCGTCATCGCGAGCTGGGTCGCGGGCATCGCCGCGGGCACGCTGTGCGGCGTGTTCGGCGCGCAGCGCGTGCGCCGCCGCGTCGGCGTACCCGTTCCGGCCTGAGACGGCGCGTCGGCCGATCACGGGCGGCCGGCGTTACGCGCCTTGCCAAGGCCCGTATTCCGAGGCAAGGCAGGCTCACTCGGCAGCAGCGTCGCGGACGCGACCCCTGCCGGAGCGAACTTCAGCTTCGAGGAGGTTCGGCCATGTGGCCACGACGGTTCCCCGCACGCGTGGCGATCGTGCCGCTCGCGTTCCCGCGACGGCCGATTCGACGGCTCACCAATGCCTCTCATGGTGAGAGGTCTTGCAAGCAGGAGGGTGCATCATGAAGTTCTCCCGTTTCGCGTCGGCAGCGGTGGCGTTCGCGGTTCTCGCAGGCGCAGTGCCGGCGGTCCTGGCGCAGGACGCGGCATCGATGGACAACGCGGCGATGGCCGCGAGCTACGACCAGGAGGCGAAGGACGCTCAGGCCAAGGTCGCGGCCCACGAGCAGATGCTGTCCCGCTACGAGAACATGCCGATGCTGCCCAAGGGCAGCGCGGTCGACAAGGAGCAGATGGTCAAGCACTGCCGGTCGCTGATCGACTCCTACAAGGCCACCGCGAAGCAGGCGGCCGACCTCGCGAAGGCGCACCGCGAGATGGGCACGGCGAAGTAGCCGTCGTTCCCCGACGCGTCCGGTCACGTCGCGCGCGTGGCGTGACCGGACCTCCCGGCCAGCGCGCGCTCAGCGCTTCGCGGTCGCGTTCGATTCGTCCTGCACCGCCTTCACCGACAGGCGATCGAACAGATCCCACTGGTACGAGAACTGGCCGTTGCCGGCGTACTCGATGATCGACACGCCGGGCGCCTCGATGAACGAGCCGTCGGCGCGCTTGCCCGGTGCGCGGTTCTGCCACTTGGTGACGATGCGATTGCCGTCGATCACCGCCCACTCGTGCGGGAAGGTCCAGCCGCGATACGGCTCCATGTCGCGCGACAGCACCTGGCGTCGGATCTCGTCGCGGCCGCGCGCCTCGACCATGCCGTTCGCCGCGAGTCCCGCGTAGACGTAGACGGCGTCCTCCGTGAAGAACACGGCGAGCCGCTCCCAGTTGCCGTCCTGCTCGGCGAGCCGGTTGGCCTCGACGAAGCGCTCGAGCGTCGCCTGGATCTCCTCGCGTGGATGGCTCATGGGTCCCCTCCGGCGCGGCGTCCGGCCGCGCGACCGGCGCAGCATCGCACGAACGTCCACGCCGTGCACCGTTCACCGGCAACGCGCGCGGAGCGATTGCAAGATCCGCCACGGAGGCGGCGCCGTGACCGCGCGCTGGCGCTGCCGCACATGAGGAGCCTTGTGGCATGTCCGCTGCATCGAGCGCGGGCATGGCAACCACATGACGCGTGCCGGCTCGGCGCGTCCTCGATGCGATGCGCGACGAGCTGTTCGCGAGCCCCGACGAGGCCGTGCGCGCGATCTGCGAGGTCGCCGACCGCGCGCCCGACCGCGACGCGGGCCTCTGACGTTCCCACGACGACGAAAGGAGATCGGCATGGACCCCAACGACGATGCGATCGGCACAGGCGCGAAGGAGGCGGCGTGCGGCCATCCGGCGTGCGCCTGCGCGGCCGGCCCGAGCGGCTACTGCAGCGCCGCGTGCGAGGCGCAAGGCGAATCGGACGACCAGGACGAGCGCGCGGAATGCCCGTGCGGTCACGTCGACTGCGAGGCGGACGCCGTGGACGCGTCCGACATGGGCACCTGAGCGCACGCCTTCGAGAGGAGGACGCGGCGCATGGCGATCGCTCGTGCGCCGCGTCCGAGGCGGACGCTACTGCAGCAGGCTCGGGACGCGCTCGACGAAAGCCAGACTCGCCGATCCCGGCGTTCCGGTCGCGCCCGGCGTCGCGGTGGGCGTCGGCGTGGACGTCGCGCCCGGGGTTCCGGTGGCGCCCGGCGTGGACGTCGGCGAGGGCGTCGCGGTGGCGCCCGGCGTACCGGTCGCACCCGGCGTGGACGTCGGCGTCGAGGTCGCACCGGGCGTCGGCGTGACGATCGGCGTCAGCGTCGGGCTCGGGCTCGGCGACGGGCCGCCCGCGACGAACGCCGGGACGCAGAGCTCCTTGGTCGTCGGCCGCTCGTTGATGAAGATCTGGCCGTCGCCGAACTGGTCGGTAACGGTCAGCTCGGTGCGGTTGCGCGGATCGAGCTCGTCGCGCTCGCACTTGACGTCGTAGCAGAGGAAGACCTGTCCGCCGAGGTCGACGCCCGGGGTCGGCGTCGCGGCGTTCGGCTCGTCACCGCGCTCGTCGACCGAGACCGGGTAGCAGAGCCGGTCTGCGCGGGCGATGCGCGTTCCGCCGACCACCTTGCAGCCCTGGCTGCTCATGAACTGCGCGTTCTCCGGCGTCAGCGTGAACGGGTTCGGCGTCTTCGCGAAGCGCCTGTCGGTGCTCACGTTGACGCAGGCGAGGCTGTCGCTCGTCACCTGTTGCGCGCGTGCGGCCGGCACGTCGACGAGCGACGCCGCCGCGAGGCAGGCCATTGCGAGAACGGCCCGCGAGGGGATTCCATTCATGTTCGTTCCCTTCTTTCCGTGTTGTCGTGTTGTTGATTCGCGCGTAGGTGGGGGCGCGCCCGTCGTCCGTGGAAGCGCTTCCGGACGTGCACGCGACCGCTTCAGAAGTCGTGCCAAGGCGCGCCGCGGACGGGCGACCGCGCGCACCATACGCGCCGGGCTCGAGCGCGTCCGGGGCCCGCCACCCTTCTGTAGAAACGCCGCCGCGCAATGCTCCGCGGTGCTTGCAGCGTTTGCCCGCGCGGCGACCGCGACGGGCCACGCGAAGTCGGGCGAACCCCCTTGAGTCCGCTCCCGCGCGCCGACATTGGTCGCCCATGCCCGCCGCGCGCTTCCTCGCGGCGCGCCTCGCGGAGGACCGACCGGATTCCGCGCTGGCGCCGCACGCGGACGTCCTGCACCCGCCGCCGGGCGCGCACGCGCTGCAGCTCTTCGAGCGCGAGACGTTCCTCGCGGATGTGATCGCGCGCTACGTCGGAGCCGGGCTCGGCGCCGGCGACGCCGCCGTCGTCATCGCCACACCGGCAAATCGCGCGAGCCTCGCCGAGGCGCTGCAGCAGCGCTCGTTCGACGTGCCGACGCTGCGCGCGCAGGGACGCCTCATCCTGCTCGACGCGCAGGGGACGCTCGACCTCCTGCTGCACGACGGCGCGTTCGAGCGCGAGCGCTTCGTCGCCACGCTGTCGCCGCTGCTCGCCGCGGCGAAGCGTTCCGTCCAGCCCTGCGGCAGCGTGCGCGCGTTCGGCGAGATGGTCCTGCTGCTGCGCGCGACGGGCCGCCCGCAGACGGCGCTCGCACTCGAGCAGGCGTGGGAGCTCCTCGCGCGCGAGCTCGGCTTCTCGATCCTGTGCGCGTATCCGTCCGAGGCGTTCCACCGGCACGAGGACGAGGCGATCTTCCTCGAGGTCGCGCGCGCGCATTCGGGCGTGTTCCCGTCGGAGAGCTACGCGATGCGCGGCGGCGTCGCCGAGCGCCTGCGCTCGATCGCGCACCTGCAGCAGCGCGCGGGGGCGATGGAGACCGAGCTGGAGCGTCGCCGCGAGATCGAGAGCCGCCTGCAGGAGCGCAACGACACGCTCCGCGCCCTGGTCGCGGCGGCCCCGCTGCCGATCGTGGTGATCGACCTCGACACCACGGTGCGGCTGTGGAACCCCGCCGCCGAGCGGCTCTTCGGCTGGCCCGCGGCCGAGGTGACGGGCAAGCTCCTGCCCATCGTTCCCACCGAGCGGCGCGGCGAGTGCTCCGCGATGCGCGACGCGGTCGGCCGCGGCGAGAGCGTGCGCGCGGTCGAGACCGTGCGCCTGCGGCGCGACGGCAGCGCGGTGGACGTCGCCGTCTCCGCGGCCCCGCTCGCGGACGCCGAGGGCAACGTCCGGCGCCTCGTGCTGCTGTTCGAGGACCGCACCGAGCGCAACCTCGCCGAGCGCGACCGGCAGCGCGTCTTCGACACCGAGCGCGCCGCCCGCGAGCAGGCCGAGCGCGCGACGCGGGCACGCGACGAGTTCCTCGCGATGCTCGGCCACGAGCTGCGCAACCCGCTGTCCGCGGTGCGCAGCGCGATCTCCGTCGCGCGCCTCGACGGCGAGCGGCGAGAGCGCGCGCTCGAGATCGCGACGCGGCAGAGCGAGACGCTGCGCCGGCTGGTCGACGACCTCCTCGACGCCGCCCGTATCACGCGCGGCAAGGTCACGCTGAAGAAGCGGCCGGTCCCGTTCTCGGCACTGGTCGCGCGCGCCGTCGACGCGACCCGTCCGCTGGTCGCCGAGCGCGGACACACGCTGGCCGTCGCACCGCCGCCCGCGGACGCCCTGGTCGACGTGGACGAGATCCGCTTCGAGCAGGTGCTGACCAACGTGATCTCGAACGCGGCACGTTACACCGATCCCGGCGGGCGCATCGAGATCGTCGCGAGCATCGACGGCGCCGACGCGGTCTGCCGCGTGCGCGACGACGGCATCGGCATCGCGGCCGAGTCGCAGGCGACGATCTTCGACCTCTTCGTGCAGGCCGGGCGCGGCCTCGACCGGGTGCAGGGCGGCCTCGGCATCGGCTTGACGCTGGCGCGCACGCTGATCGAGCTGCACGGCGGCTCGATCGCGCTGCACAGCGACGGCATCGGCAAGGGCTCCGAGTTCACCCTGCGCCTGCCTCTCCTGACGCAGCCCGATGCAGATCGTCCGGAGGAGCGCGCCGCCGCCGACGCGGCGACCGGGGCGCGCGTGCTGCTGGTCGAGGACAATCCCGACACCGCCGACAGCATGGTGCTGCTGCTCGAGATGCTCGGCCACCGCGTCGACCTGGCGCCCGACGGCGCGAGCGCGCTCGCACTCGCGGCGGCGCGCATCCCCGAGGTGATGCTGGTGGACATCGGCCTGCCGGACATCGACGGCTACGAGGTGGCGCGACGGGTGCGCGCGAACGACGCGCTCGCGTCGGTGGTGCTCGTCGCGCTGACCGGCTACGGCCAGCGCGAGGACCGCGAGCGTGCGTTCGCAGCAGGCTTCGACCACCACTTCGTGAAGCCCGTCGATCCCGACGAGCTGAACGCGTTCCTCGTCCGCTGCCGGAGCGCGCGCGACGCCGCCGCCAGTGACGCCGCACCCTCTGTCTCACCGCACGCGTCCGCGAGCTGACGATCTGCCCGAGCCTGCCTCACGCCTCGGAGTCGGGGATTCCGTCGGGGCCGAGCGTGAGAGCGTGCGCCAGCTTGCGCTCGATCTCGGCGTGCGTCCGGGACGGGACGAACTCGTCGTGCAGGACCAGCCGACCGTCGCCGAACCGCCCTTCGTCGACGAAGACGCCGTCGCGGTAGACGATCACCGACCGATCCGACAGGAGCTCCGCCGCGTAGACCACGGAGCCCGCCATCGCGAGCACGCGAATCCTCGATCTCATGGATTTTCCGAACTGCAGGGTCGCGGGACCGTACCTCGACCCTAGCGAGGCGCGCGTCCGACGGGAACCCCCGTCGCCGGAAGCTTCTCCCGCGACGGCCCGCGGATCTACTTGACGGCGACCACCTCGACGTCGCCGGTGCGACGCACGACGTCGAGCCCGACGTCGCTGCGGTGGCGGTGCAGCGCGACGTCGAGCGAGGCGCCGGCGATCTCGAGCCCGCGGATCTCGACGCGGCCCAGAAACTCCGGCAGCACCGCGTGCGCGAAGGTCACGCGACGGCGGGGGGCGTCGATCGCGATGCCGAGGCACGACGCGAGTAGCAGGAAGACCGCGCCCGCGGACCATGCCTGCGGCGCGCACGCGACCGGATACTGCGTCGGCGGGTCGCCGGGCGCGCGCGCGAAGCCGCAGAAGAGCTCCGGCATGCGGTGCAGCGGCAGCATGCGGCTCGCCTGGAAGAGCGCCGCCAGCACGCGGGCGGCCGCCTCCTGCCCGCGATAGCGCGCGAGGCCGGCCGCGACGAGCGCGTTGTCGTGCGGCCACACCGAGCCGTTGTGGTACGACATCGGGTTGTAGCGCCGCTCGCTCGCGGCGAGCGTACGGATGCCCCAGCCCGAGAACGACGCGTCGTCGAGCAGGACGCGCGCGACGCTGCGGGCGCGCGCCGGCTCGGCGATGCCGGCGAACAGGCAGTGCCCCGCATTCGAGCTGCGCACCGCGCAGCGCCGCTTCTCGCCGTCGAGCGCCAGCACGTAGGTGCCGAGCTCGTCCGACCAGAAGTCGCGCTCGAAGCGCACGCGCAGCGCCTCTGCGCGAGCGCGCAGCGTGCGCGCGTCGCCCGCGCGACCGAGCACGTCGGCGAGCGTCGCCGCACCGTCGAGCGCCGCGTGGACGTACCCCTGGATCTCGCAAAGCGCGATCGGACCTTCGGCGAGGCGTCCGTCGGCGTGCGACACCGAGTCCTCGGAGTCCTTCCAGCCCTGGTGGCGCAGCCCCGTCGGCAGGCGCGCCGCGTACTCGACGAAGCCGTCGCCGTCGCGGTCGCCGTGGCGCTCGATCCACTCGAGCGCGCGCTCGACGTTGGGCCACAGGCGCTCGATCGTCGCGGTGTCGCCGGTGCGCCGCCAGTAGGCGCCGGCGAGCATCACGAACAGCGGCGTCGCGTCCGCGCTGCCGTAGTAGCGGCCGAACGGGATCTCGCGCAGCGCCGCCATCTCGCCGCCGCGCGCCTCGTGCAGGATCTTGCCGGGCTCGGCGTCGCGCGCGGCGTCGCTCTCGGTCGCCTGCGTCGCGGCGAGGAAGCCGAGCACGCCGCGCGCGAGTGTGGGGTCCATCCACAGCGTCTCGAACGCGGTCACCAGCGCGTCGCGTCCGAAGGGGCAGCAGAACCACGGCACGCCGGCGTAGGGGAACGGTCCGTCGGCGGTCTCGGTCGTCATCATCGCCAGGTCCGCCGTCGAGCGCTCGAGCCACTCGTCGAAGTCCTCGTTCGACGTGACCACGCGGCAGCCGCGACCGGCGTTGCGCTCGATCGCCGCACGCGACGCGCGGACCGCGCTCGCGAACGGCGTCGGCGCGCTGCGCGCGGCACCGCTCTCGCACGCGATCGCGAGCGTGAAGCGCAGCTCGTCGCCAGGCTCGAGCACGACCTCGTACGACGCACGCACGCCGTCGATCTCGCGCGGACGCGGGTCGAACGTGAGACGCGTGCGGCGCTCCACGCCGTCGAGCCCGAGATAGCGCAGCAGCACCTCGTCGCCCGACGCCTCCGGCTGCGCGATCGCGCCGCGCGCGGCGCGGCGCGAGCCGCGCACCTCGAAGATGTCGGTGAAGTCGGCGGCGAAGCCGAGCGTGAGCGACACGGTCGTCGCGACGGGCGCGTAGCTGCGCAGCCGCAGCTCTTGGTGCAGCGCGGCCTCGCCGAGGACGAGCGAGCGCTGCACGTGCACCGTGTCGCGCCGCAGCGCGACGCCGCTTCCGAGGTCGAGATCCGGGTTGGTCAGATTCGCGACGAAGAGCGCGTTGTCGGCCTGCACCGAGGAGCTGAGCAGCAGCGGACGCACGCCGGCGAGGCGCAGCTCGAGCCGCGACAGGTGGCGCGTGCCGTCGTGGAACAGGCCGTCCGCGGTCTGGCCGAGCGTGCGCACGTCGCCGAAGCGGTCGAAGCTCACGAACGCGTCGCCGCTCTTCAGGACACGCGTGCGGTCGGGATCGATCGCGGCCGTCGCGAGGATGTAGAACTGGTCGTGGACCTGGATGACGTCGCTCATCGTCCTCCGTTCCTGCGCTCCGCGGGCAGCGGCGCACGGACGGCGCCGCCTGCGCGTTCTCCGGCAATGCCGCGCGCCTCGTCGCGACGCGCGACACGCGCGTAGAGCGCTTCGTAGTCACGCGCCATCCGCGCGACGTCGAAGCGCCGCGCGACGTGCTCGCGGCAGCGCCAGCGGTCGATCCGGTCCACCTCCTCCACGGCGCGGAGCAGCTCCTCGTCGTCGTCGCAGACGAAGCCGACCTCGCCGTCCGCGACCACCTCCGGCGTCGATCCGCAGCGCCGCGTCAGCACCGGTGTGCCGCACGCCATCGCCTCGATCATCACGAGACCGAAGGGCTCCGGCCACAGGATCGGGAAGAGCAAGGCCCGCGCACGCCGCACGAGCGCGATCTTGTCGTGCTCGCCGAGCTCACCGACGTACTCGATGCCCGGCTCGCGCAGGCGCGGCCGCACACGCGCCTCGAAGTATTCGCGGTCGACGCGGTCCACCTTTGCCGCGAGAAGCAGGCGTACGCCCGCCCGGCGCGCGATGTCGATCGCCACGTCGGGACGCTTCTCCGGCGACATGCGCCCGATGAACGCGAAGTAGTCCGCGGGCTCGGGCGTGAACGGATACTCCTCGATCGGCAGGCCGTGCGGCACGGTGCCGATCCAGCCCGCGTCCGGCACCGGGTCACGCTGCGCGTCGCTGATCGACACCACCGGGTGATGCGCGAACGTGCGCAGGATCGGGCCGTAGAGACCGACGTCGAGCCGCCCGTGCAGCGTGCTGAGCGCCGGCAGCCGGTCCAGGCCCGGGAAGCCGAAGACGTCGATGTGCGAGTGCACGACGTCGAAGCGGCGCGCGCGCCGCGCGACCATGCCGAGCTGCAGGATGCGCGCGGCGAGCGGTCCGGCGTCGCCGCCCGGCCGCTCCGCGCGCGGCAGCACGGGGACCAGCTCCGCCGCGGTGTGCGAGTCGCCCGACGCGAACAGCGTGACGTCGTGTCCGCGCCGCACCAGCTCCTCGGTGAGCCAGGACACGACGCGCTCGGTTCCGCCGTAGAGCTTCGGCGGCACGGCCTCGTCGAGCGGCGCCAGTTGGGCGATTCGCACCCCGACCTCCCTTCCGTTGGTGAATTCCCGTGTGCGCAGGCCCGTGCCGTCGGACCGTGCGGCTTCGGCACGACGCTCATGAACGGCTCCGTGTCGTCGTCGCGTGCGGGTTCGGACGTCGGAGGATGCAAGGAGCTTGCCCGCACGCCGCGCACCGGCCCTGCCCACGGACGCTGCACCGGCGGTACGCGCACGATGTCGAAACGTCCAGGCGATGCACCGCGCGCTGTCGATTCGTGCGAGCGCGTGCACGATCTTCCGAAGCGCCGGCCACGGCAGCGGCCGCCGCCCGTGACGTGCCGTCTGCGGTTGTCCCCCCCTCGTGCGTCGCGACGCGAGAACCGCATTGCATCCCTTGCGCAGCGTCCCCACGATGAAGGCATGCGTGCGCTCACCGTGCGCCCGGGCGAGCGAGGCTCGGCGCGCATCGAGGACCTTCCGGAACCACCCGAAAGCGACGGCGGACTGCTCGTGCGCACGATCGCCGTCGGCGTGTGCGGCACCGATCTCGAGATCGTGCAGGGCGCGTACGGCACCGCACCGGAGGGCGAGTCGCGGCTGGTGCTCGGACACGAGTCGGTCGGTGAGGTGCTCGAAGCGCCACCCGGGACCGGATTCCTGCCCGGCGACCTCGTGGTCGGCATCGTGCGGCGCCCCGATCCGGTGCCGTGCCTCGGCTGCGCCGTCGGCGAGTGGGACATGTGCCGAAACGGCCTCTACACCGAGCGCGGCATCAAGGGACGTCACGGCTACGCGTCGGAGCGCTTCCGCGTCGAGCCCGAGTTCGCGCTGCGACTCGACCCCGACCTGGGTCTCTTCGGCGTCCTGCTCGAGCCGACGAGCGTGCTCGCGAAGGCGTGGGAGCAGGTGGACGCGATCGGCGGACGCATCGCGGAGTGGGAGCCGCAGGTGGCGCTGGTCACCGGCGCGGGACCGGTCGGTCTCCTCGCCGCGCTGATCGGCGTGCAGCGCGGCCTCGAGGTGCACGTCTTCGACCGCGTCACCGACGGCCGCAAGCCGCAGCTGGTTCGCGAGCTCGGCGCGCACTACCACGGCGGCTCGCTCGACGACCTGCAGCTCGAGCCCGACGTGGTGATCGAGTGCACCGGCGCGGGCTCGGTGGTGTTCGACGTCGCGAGCCGCACCGGCCCGACCGGCGTCACGTGCTTGACGGGGCTCTCCCCCGCGGGACGCAAGCTCGACGTCGACGTCGGGCTGCTCAACCGGTCACTGGTGCTCGAGAACGGCGCCGTGGTCGGCTCGGTCAATGCGAACCAGCGCCACTACGAGGCCGCCGCCGCGGCGCTCGAGCGCGCCGACCGGCACTGGCTCGAGCACCTCATCACGCGCACCGTGCCGCTCGCGTCCTACAAGGACGCGCTGCGCCGCGATCCCGACGACGTCAAGGTCGTGCTCGACTTCCGCGACCTCTCGCACGCGCACTGAGCCGGCAGTCGCACGCGCGCGCGTCAGTAGCTCATCGAGCCGAGGCGCACCTTGCCGCGGAAGATCCAGTAGATGCTGACGGTGTAGGCCGCGACCAGCGGGATGCCGATCGACGCGATGATCGCCATGGTGCGCAGCGTGCCGAGCGACGACGCGGAGTTCATCAGCGTCAGGCTGCGCGCCGGATCGGTCGCGTTGACCAGCGCGGGGAACATGCCGATGCCGACGAGGCCCCACAATCCCACGACCGCGAAGCACGACGACAGGAACGCGCGTCCGAAGCGCTCGTGGTGCATCTCGCGCGGGACGTTCGCGATCGCCAGCATGGTCGCGAGCGGCACGACGAAGAGCAGCGGCCGCTGCTCGATGTGCACGCGCATCTGCGGCACGTAGAGCAGCGTCGCCATGGTCGTCGTCGCGTAGCAGATGACGAAGAAGATGATCGCGTCGTTGACGCGCGCGCGCACCAGGTCGTGCAGCTCGCCCTCCGTGCGCAGCACGAGATAGATCGAGCCGTGCATCATGAAGAGCGCGACCGTCGTGATGCCGGTCAGCAGCGGGTACGGGCGCAGCAGCCCGAGAATGCCGCCGGTGTACTCGCCCTGCGCGTCGAGCGGGATGCCGTAGACCAGGTTGCCGAGCGCCACGCCGAGCAGCAGGCTCGCCGCGATCGACGCGACCGAGAAGCTCACGTCCCACGTCTGGCGCCACCAGCGCATCGGCTGCTTGCTGCGGAACTCGATCGCGACCGCGCGGAAGATGAGCGCGCAAAGCAGCAGCATCATCGCGAGGTAGAAGCCCGAGAACACCGTCGCGTAGACGTTCGGGAACGCCGCGAAGAGAGCGCCGCCGCCGACCACGAGCCACACCTCGTTGCCGTCCCACACGGGACCGATCGAGTTCAGCATCAGGCGGCGGTGCTCGTCGGTGCGCGCGAAGAGGTGCAGCGCGCCGACGCCGAGGTCGAAGCCGTCGAGCACGGCGTAGCCCGCGAACAGCGCGCCGACGACGAGGTACCAGAGAACGGCGTAGTCGAGCACGATCAGGCCCTCGCGAGACCGGTCACGGCGACGTCGAGGTCCTCCTCGAGCGGTCCGTGCTTGATCTTCTGGTCGAGCAGGAAGAGGAACATCGCGAACAGCAGCAGGTAGACGACCGAGAACAGTCCGATCGAGAGCCACACGTCGCCTGCCGCGACCACCGGCGACACCGCGTCACTGGTGCGCATGAGCCCGTAGACGATCCACGGCTGGCGCCCGAGCTCGGCGGTCATCCAGCCGAGCTGGTTCGCGAGCTGCGGTCCGAGCACCGCGAAGACGAACAGCCACAGCAGCCAGCGCGTCTCGAAGAGCTTGCCGCGCCACAGCTGCACGAGCGCCACGAGCACCAGGGCGAGCAGCCCGAAGCCGATCGCCACCATCGCGTGGAACGCCTGGAAGACGCGGTTCACCGGCGGCCAGTCGGCCTCGGGAACCGCGCCCAGTCCGGTGATCGGCGCCTTCGTGTCGCCCGAGACGAGCCAGCTCAGGAGACCCGGGATCTCCGGTCCGACGACCGTGCCGTCCTTCTCGTTCACCCAGCCGAAGAGGTGCAGGCCAGCAGGCGCGTTCGTGGCGAACACGCCCTCCATCGCCGCGAGCTTCGCCGGCTGGTTGTGCGCGACGCCGCGGGCGCTCACGTCGCCGGTGACGATCGAGCCCAGCACCGCGAAGGTCGCGACCGCGAGCCCGATGCGGAACGAGCCGCGCGCGAACGCGACGTGGCGTCCGTGCAGCAGGTACCAGGCGCTCACCGACAGCACGAGGAACGCGCCCGCCTGCCACGCGCCGAGCAGCGTGTGCGTGAGACGGTCGACCGTCGACGGGTTGAACACGACCGCCCAGAAGTCCGACGTCTCGGCGCGCCGCGCGAGGCCCTCGCCGACCACCCGGAAGCCGGCCGGCGTCTGCATCCACGAGTTCGCGACGATGATCCACACCGCGCTGAAGTGCGCGCCGAGGCAGACCATCAGCGTCGAGAAGAAGTGCATGCGCGGACCGACGCGGTCCCATCCGAACAGCAGGAGTGCGAGAAACCCCGACTCGAGGAAGAACGCGAACACGCCCTCCGCCGCGAGCGCGCTGCCGAAGACGTCGCCGACGAAGCGCGAGTACGCGGCCCAGTTGGTGCCGAACTGGAACTCCATCACGATCCCCGAGGCGACGCCGATCGCGAAGGTGAGGCCGAAGACCCGCACCCAGAAGCGCGTCATCTGCTGGTAGAGCGGATCGCGCGTCCGCAGGAACGCGCCCTCCATGAGCACCAGCACGATGCCGAGGCCGATCGAGAGCGGCGGGAAGATGTAGTGGAAGGCGATGGTGAGTCCGAACTGCAGGCGCGAGGCGAAGACGACGTCCATGTGGCGCTGATCCCCCGCCGGTGACGGCAGCAGCCGTCGTGCCATCCGCGCCGCAGCGCGTCGCCCGACAGGCGGTCCGCGAGCGCCCATGCGGAACGGCCGCCCGGCGCCGACCCGGCCCCGTCCTTCCCGCCCCGGCGTTCTCAGCTCTCGGAATCAGGCCGGCGGAGATTCCCAGGGGCCGACGGGCGCTCCCGCACCGCGACGTGTAGGACAGGACGATCCACCGTATCGAACCGGCCGGAAGACGCTCGGGATCTTGTATCCGCCGTCCGGCGCGCGAAACTGTCCGTCAGACATCCATTCTCGAAGGAGGTTGCCCCCATGGCCCAGACCGCACAGCTGCGCGTCATCGACCAGGCCGAGAACGAGGCCCAGCGCGTCTTCGCGCTGCAGCGCGAGGCCTATCTCGCCCATCCCTTCCCGTCGCTCGAGGAGCGCAAGGAGAATCTGCGCAAGCTCGACCGCGTGCTCAGCGAGAACGCGAACGCGATCGCCGAGGCGATCAACGCGGACTTCGGACATCGCGCCGTGGAAGAGACGCTGATGGCCGAGGTGTTCGGTACCGTCGACGGCATCCGTCACGCGATCAAGCACGTCGCGAAGTGGATGAAGCCGCAGCGCCGCGCGGTCGCGATCACCTTCGCGGGTGGCTCGAACACGGTGATCCCGCAGCCGAAGGGCGTGGTCGGCATCGTGTCGCCGTGGAACTACCCGCTGTTCCTGACCGCCGGTCCGCTGACCAGCATCCTCGCCGCCGGCAACCGCGCCATGATCAAGATGGCGTCGAGCTCGCAGAACCTGGCACGCCTCCTCGACGAGAAGTTCAGCGCCGTGTTCCCCGAGGACACCGTCAAGATCCTGGTCGGCGTGCGCGCGCAGGACTTCTCCACCCTGCCCTTCGACCACCTGATCTTCACCGGCTCGGCCGACGCGGGCCGCACCGTCATGCGCTCGGCCGCGGAGAACCTGACGCCGGTCACGCTCGAGCTCGGCGGCAAGTCGCCGACGATCGTCTGCGACGACTTCGACGTGAAGGAGGCCGCGTCGCGCATCCTCTACGCGAAGTACCTCAATGCCGGTCAGACCTGCCTCGCGCCGGACTACCTGCTGATCTCCGAGGCGAAGCGCGACCAGTTCGTCGAGGCGGCGAAGGAGATCGTCGCGCACCGGTATCCGGACATCAACGACCAGAGCTACACCTCGATCATCGACGAGAAGTCGTACCGCCGCCTGCGCGCGACGCTCGAGGACGCGGAGAGCAAGGGTGCGACGCTGGTGTCCCTGGTGCCGGGCGCCACGTTCAACGACCAGCTGCGCAAGATCCCGCCGCACCTCGTGCTGAACGTCACCGACAACATGACGATCATGCGCGAGGAGATCTTCGGGCCGCTGTTCCCGGTGAAGACCTACAAGTCGGTCGACGAGGCGATCACCTACGTCAATTCCAAGGACCGCCCGCTCGGCTTCTACCTCTTCACCAACGACACGAAGCTGCAGGAGGACGTGCTGTACCGCACGATCTCGGGCGGCGTGACGATCAACAACTGCGTCATGCACGTCGCGCAGCACGACATGCCGTTCGGCGGCGTCGGCGCGAGCGGCATGGGCCACTACCACGGCTGGGAAGGCTTCCTCGAGTTCACGAAGCTCCGGCCGGTGTTCAAGAACCCGCGCTTCTCGCTGCTCGGCATGCTCTACCCGCCGTACAACGCGCGCACGCGGCAGATGCTCGACCTGTTCATCCGATTCAAGCCTTAGGTCATCGAGCGAGCAGTCGCGGGTGATCCGGCGAGGGGGCACGCGCCCCCTCGCCCCGTCGGGCGAAGCCCAACGGGGCCCCACTCCCCGCGGTCGCTGGCGCTCCGCGCTCGCCTGCGGCTCGCGTGCACGAGACGGTGCCGGTGCAGCGTCGTCAATCACCGCTGCACGACGAGCTTGACGCCGGGCTCGAGCCACGCGCGCGGCGCGTCCTCCCAGCCGGCGACGTGCGTCGTCACCGCCTGCGGCCGCAGCGCACCGCCCTCGATCAGCGCGATCACTTCCGGCAGCAGCGCCGCCGCGTGGCAGCGTCCGACGTGGAAGCGGATGCCGAGCGTGTACATGCGTCCGAGCGGCATCGGCGTCGTCTTGCCGGGGTGGAAGCTGACGCTCTGGCAGATCCCCTCGGGCTCCGTTGCGCGGATCGCGTACGCGAGGCCCGTGGGCGTGACGCCGGCGTCGACGACGATGCCGTACGTCCGCGGCGGGCGCCCGGCGAAGTCCGTCTCGACGGGACGCGCACCGAGCCGCTCCGCGATCGCGAGCGACTCGGCGTCGTCGCTCGCGAAGTCCACGCCGGTCGCTCCCAGCGCGAGCGCCGCCTGCAGCGCGTAGAGCGGGATGCTCGCGAGGCCGTGATTGACGATCAGCACCTCGCTGCCGGGCCGCGCCGCGAGGTGCGGCGCCACGGCGCGATAGCCGTCGGGCACGTTGTCCGACACGCTCGCGAGCGCGACGGACTCGAGGTGCGACGCGATCGGCCGCAGCATCGCGTCGGCGAACGGCACGCGGATCAGGTCGGACAGCATGCCGCCGTACTCCGTTCCCGAGAGCGGCTGCATGCCGTAGTCCGACAATGTCGGCATCGCCTCGCACACCGCGCTGTGTCCGGCGCGGCAGCGCGCGCAGCGGCCGCAGCTCAGCTGGAACGAGACCACGACGCGCTGCCCGATCGCGAGCCCGCGCACGGCGTCCCCGAGTGCCGTAATCTCGCCGACGCACTCGTGTCCGACCGCGAACGGTCCGCTCATCGGAAAGAGTCCGGCGCCGAGCAGCCGGTCGATGTCGCAGCGCGCGACCGCGAGCGGCCGCACGATCGCCTCGCCGTCACCCGCGATGCGCGGCTCCGGAACCTCTTGCCATTCGAGCCTGCCTGCCTCGACGCACGTCAGCTGTCGCATGCGCGGATCGTCGCCGCGCGGACGAGGCGCGGCAATCGCTCATTTCGCAACCGCGCTTGCGCGCCGCGCATCGTACGGCGCGAGTCCCTCGACGAGGAAGTCGCGCAGCGCCGTGATGCGCGGATCGTCGAGGCTCTCCGGACGGCAGACCAGGTGGTACGTCTCGTCGGAGCGCGCGCGCTGCGGCAGCGGCCGGCAGAGGCGGCCGTCGTGCAGCCAGCTCTCGCACAGCAGCTCGGTCGACAGCGCGACACCCTGCCCCGACGCCGCCGCGGCGAGCGCGATGCCGACGTGGTCGTACGTGACCGTGCGGCGCGGCTCGAGGTCAGGAACGCCGGCCGCGCGCAGCCATCCCTGCCACGCGTCGGGAACCTGCGCGACGTGGATCAGCGTGTGCGCCGCAAGGTCCTCCGGCCTGCGGATCGGCGGGTCGCCGCTCGCGAGCGCGGGACCGCACACCGGGAACGCGTCGAGGTCGACGATCGGCTCCGCGTGCAGCCCGTCCCACGGACCGCGGCCGAAGCGGATCGCGACGTCGACCGCATCGCGCGCGAAGTCCGCGTAGCGCAGCGTCGCCTCGATCCGCAGCTCGATGCCGGGATGCCGGCGCTCGAACTCCGGCAGGTGCGGCACCAGCCAGCTCTCGCTGAACGACTGCAGCGCGCTGACGCGCAGCTCGCGCGGCCGCGTCGCGAGATCGTGCTGCGCCGTGCTCAGCAGCCGGAGCGCCGGCTCGACCGTCGCGAGGTAGCGCCGGCCGTCGTCGGTGAGCTCGATGCCGGGGTTGAGGCGGCGGAAGAGCGTCACGCCGAGGTGCTCCTCGAGCGTCTGGATCTGACGGCTCAGCGCCGACGGCGACAGCCCGAGCTCGTCGGCCGCCCGCTTGAAGCTGAGCCAGCGCGCCGCGAGCGCGAACGCGCGCAGCGACGAGGTCGGCGGCAGATCGAGCGGCATGGCGCGGAGTATAGGCGTGACGCCGGGCTGTTTCGCCAGCGCCGTACGGTGCCGCATCGCCGATCGTGGGACCAGCCGCGCAGCCGTGGTACCGAGGCCGCGGGGCGGTTCATCACGTGCGTCGGGTTCCGAAATCATGGCTCGCAGCCGGCTGCGCGGCGCTGGTGCTCCTCACGGGCTGCGTGTCGCGTCGTCCCGATCGCCACGTGCCGCCGTTCGCGCGCGTGCCCTACGAGCCGTTCGCGCGCGACGCCGCGGTCGCGATCGCGCTGCGCGAGTGGCGCGCGTTCGGCTCGCTCGTCGACGACGGCCTGCCCGACCGCGAGCACCCGGTCGTGCCGGACGTGAAGCCGGAGCGCGAGCAGGGCCTGTGGCAGCGCATCGGCGAGTACTGGTGGCTCGGTCTCGACGCGGGCTCGCCCGAGTCCGGCTGGACCGGACGCCACGACGCGGACGGCCGCGTCTTCCCGCCGTCCGACGACGGCCGCTTCGCGTGGTCCGCCGCGTTCGTGTCGTACGTGATGCGCGAGGCCGGCGCGCGCGACGCCTTTCCGTACTCGGCGTCGCACTGGGAGTACGTCGACGATGCGTTCGCGCAGAAGCCCGGCGTGCAGCTGCGGACGGAGCGTCCCGAAGCGTACGCGCCGCAGCCGGGCGACCTGATCTGCATCGGCCGCGAGTCCGCGCGCGGCATCCGCTACGACGACCTGCCCGCGCGCTTCGCCGGCCACTGCGACCTGGTGGTCGGCACGGAGCCCGGCGCGCTCACCGTCGTCGGCGGCAACGTGAACGACGCGGTGACCATGAAGCACGTCCCGGTGACCGATTCCGGCACGCTCGCGACGCCGGACGGAGCGGTCGTCGATCCGCGCTACCGCTGGTTCGTCGTGGTGCGCGTCCTGTACGCGGAGTGACGCCGGCGCGCCGTGCGCGCGTGGGTCCGCGCCGCACTCCGGTCCGCGCACGAATTTCCTGATTGCCCGCGGCGCGGCGGCTCGATAGGAGAGCAGCCGACCGCACGGGCCCCCGCACTCCTCGCCGAACGACCGCCGCCTGCATTGCCCGCCCACGAGCTCACCGGCTTCGCAAGGCAAGCCCGACATCAGGAGGAAGGGATCATGAAACCCGCCATCGGCCCCGTCGTCGTTCGCGCGCTGGCCGCGCTCGCCTTGCTCACCTGCGCCGGCACTGCCGCCGCAGCGCCGCGCAGCTGCCGCGACCTGCTGGTCGCGCAGCCGACCCGGCAGTACGCGTGCGAGAGCGCCTATGCCTACACCGAGACCGTGCCGTTCTTCACCGGGACGTCCGATCTGCAGATCGAGTTCGACGAGGCCTCGCCACCCGATCCGGCCGTCTTCGTGATGCGCTCGTTGATCAACGGCACCGAGACCTACTGCGTCTGCGACTCCGGAGGGTCGGCGCACAAGCCGCGCTGGGTGTCGGCGACGTCCTTCACGTGCCAGAGCTCCAGCGTCGTCCGCGGCGACGTCACCGGGCGGAACGCCGATCGGATCCGCAACTTCCGCATCGACGAGATCAAGCCGCAGTCGCAGGGCGGCTCCGAGCTCAACATCGGCGGCTGCGTCCGCACCCGCTGAGCGGCGCCGCACGAGGCCACCGCTCTGCTGCAGGCGCCCGCGTCAGCGCCAGGCGTAGTCCTCCGCGTTCACCGTGCGCGTCCACGACCAGTAGTCGACGAGCCGCCACGGCGAGAGCCCGTTCACCTCGCCGTCCGCGTTCTTGTAGAAGCTGTGCTCGATGTGCGGCGACGCCCACACCATCGTCCGCATCTCGGCCTGCGTGCGCGCGTACCAGTCGTCGTAGCGCTCGGGGCGCGGCTCCATCGCCGCGGCGTGACGCTCGGCGAGGAGCTGCAGGCACTGCGTGACGTAACGGACCTGGCACTCGGAGTGGAAGATCAGGCTGCCGCCGCTCGCGAGGTTGGTGGACGGTCCGTAGAGCATGAAGAAGTTCGGGAAGCCCGGCACCGTCATGCCGAGATATGCGCGCGGACGCGTGCCCCAGTGCGCGCGCAGGTCCGCGCCGCCGCGGCCGGTGATCTTCATCGGCAGCAGCAGGTCGTTGGCGCGGAAGCCGGTCGCGAACACGACGACGTCCGCGAGGTGCTTTACGCCGTGCGCGTCGACCACGCCGTCGGACTCGAGCCGCGCGACGCCGCCGCGCACCAGCTCGACGTTGGGACGCTTCAGCGTCGCGAGCCAGCTGCCGTTGTCCTGCAGCGTGCGCTTGCCGGTCGCGGGATAGTCCGGGACGACCTTGTCGATCAGGTCGGGACGGTCCTCGAGCTGGCTCTTGATCCACTCGGTGAACATCATGCGGGCGAAGTCGTTCGCCTCGCTCACCGAGCGCTGCTGCGGCTCCCACGCGGGATCGACCTTCGCCGCCGCGAGCCCCTTGTCGCAGCCGGGCCAGAACAGCAGGAAGCGGTACCAGCGTCCGTAGAACGGCAGGTGGCGCAGCGCCCACTTCATGCCCGGTCCGACCGCGGCGTGGTAGTTCGGGTTCGGGAACATCCACTGCGCGCTGCGCTGGATGACGGTGAGGTGCCCGACCTTCTCCGCGATCGCGGGAGCGACCTGGAAGCCGGTCGCGCCGGCGCCGATCATGACGACGCGCTTGCCCGTCAGGTCGACCGAGTGGTCCCAGCGCGCGGTGTGGAACGACGGTCCGTCGAAGCGTCCCGGGATCTCCGGCACGAACGGACGGTTCAGCTGCCCGACCGCGCTGATCACCGCGCGCGCCTCGATCGTCTCGCCGCTCGACAGCTCGACGGTCCACGACGCCTTCACGTCGTCCCACGTGGCCCCGCGGACCTCGGTCTTCCAGCGCACGTTCTTCGTCACGCCGTGCTTCTCCATCACGCGCTGGAAGTACGCCTGCAGCTCGGGCTGCTGCGCGAAGAACTCGGTCCAGTCGTCGCTGGGCTCGAAGCTGTAGCAGTAGAAGTGGTTGCCGACGTCGACGCGCGCGCCCGGGTACGAGTTCTCCCACCACGTGCCGCCGACGCCGTCGTTCTTCTCGATCACGACGTAGGGGAAGCCTGCCTCCTGGAGGCGGATCGCGGCGAGCAGCCCCGACATGCCGCAGCCGATGATGACCACCGGCAGCGCCGCCGCGTCGGCGCGGTCCGCGACCGGCTTCACCGCGCGCGCGTCACCGCCGTCGAGCTCCATCTCCTCGAGCAGCATCTGCACGTACTCGTCCGGCACGCTCTCGCAGACCAGCCAGTCCATCATGCGCTTGAGCAATTCCGGCTTGACGGGCTCCGGCTCGGGGCAGCCGCGGTCGCGCCAGGCGCGGATCACGTCGAGCGCGAGCGCGCGCGCCTTCGCCTTGTCCTCCTCGGACATGTAGCCCTGCACCTCGTTCAGGAAGAGGCCCTGCGGGCGCAGCGGCCCGTCGAGGATGCCGGCGTCGCCGCTCATGTGGACGCAGGACAGCAACAGGGTCGGAATCGAGACGTCCTCGAGCGCTTTCGCGATCGCGTCGTCGCTCATGTCGGCGGCGGTGAAGGGAATACCGGCGTGCGGATTGCGCATCCGGCAACGGTCCACACGGGGCGTCCGGAAGTCAAACCGCATCCGGCGCGGACGCGTTCCCGCATCCGCGCAAAGGTGGTATCCGGGCCGCGTCATGGACCGCGCGCGACCAGACGTCGCCGTCATCGTGCCGTACGCACCTGCGGAAGGCGTGCTGCGCCACCTCGGCATCGACGAGTGCGTGCGTCTCCCGATCTGGTCACGCTGCTGCAGCGCGGCGAGCGCGGGCTCGGCGTGCGCGACGCCGACGCGGCGCGGACGCTCGAGGAGCTCAGCCGCGAGCGCTACCGCACGCACCGCTGGCGCGGCATCGGATGGGAGATCTTCAAGCGCGGCTGGCGACGGCGCGCATGAGCTCGCGGGCGCACGGGCGCGTGCCGTCGCACGGGTACGGCAACTGATGAGCGACCTCGTCGACCGCCACGTCGGGCGTGCCTTGTCGCACCGTGCGTTCGTCCGTGGCCTGACGCAGCCTTCGGCGCCGCGGCGATGGCGTCGATCCTGGAGTCGCGCGCTCCTCGGCGTGCCGGTTCGGTGACGTGACCTCGGATCGCGTCGATCGCGCGCCGCTGCGCGGCGCCACCTGCGGCATCGCCGCCGCGGCGCTGTTCGGCGCGAGTGCGCCGGTCGCGAAGCTGCTGCTGCCCGAAGCACGTCCGCTCGTGCTCGCCGCCCTGCTCTACGCGGGCGCGGCGCTCGCGCTGACCATCGGGCGCGCGGTGCGCTCGCGGCGCCGCGGCACGGCCGCGGCGGCAGGTGACGAAGCGGAGCCGCGGCTCCGCAGGTCGGACTGGACGGCGCTCGCAGCGGTCACGATCAGCGGCGGCGTGATCGGTCCGGTCCTGATGCTGCTCGGGCTGGAGCGCGTGTCGGGTGTCGCCGGCTCGCTGCTGCTGAACCTCGAGGCGCCGTTCACGATGCTGGTCGCGGTCGCGCTGTTCCGCGAGCACGTCGACCGGCGCGGCGTCGCCGCTGCGGCGCTGATCGTCGGTGGCGGACTCGCGCTCGCGTGGAGCGCGGGCGATCTGTCGGCCGATCCGCTCGGCGCGCTCGCACTCGCCGGCGCCTGCCTCGCGTGGGCGGTGGACAACAATCTGACGCAGCGCCTGTCGCTGCGCGATCCGGTGGCGATCGTGCAGCTGAAGGCGTCCGGCGCGGCGCTCGGCAACGCGCTGCTCGCCGCCTCGCTCGATGCGTCCGCGCGCGTTCCCGACCGTCGCGTCGTCGGCGCCGCACTGGTGCTCGGCGCGCTCAGCTACGGCGCGAGCATCCTGCTCGACGTCTACGCGCTCAGGCTCGTCGGCGCCGCGCGCGAAGCCGCGTACTTCGCGACCGCACCGTTCTTCGGCGCACTGCTCGCGGTGCCGCTGCTCGGCGAGCGCATCGGCGTGCGCGAGGCGCTCGCCGCCACGCTGATGATCGCCGGCGTGCGCCTGCTGCTGCGCGAACGGCACGAGCACCTGCACCGCCACGCTCCGCTGCTGCACGAGCACGTCCACACGCACGACGACGGGCACCACGCTCATGCGCACGACGCGCCGGTCGCGCCGGGTGTCGCGCACAGCCACCCGCACGCGCACGAGGCGGTCGCGCACAGCCACCCGCACGTGTCGGACGCGCACCACCGGCACGAGCACTGACGCGTCCTCGGAGAGAGCGCCCCGGAGCGTTCACGTCGCCCGGCACGTGACCGGCCCGCGGGACGGCGACGCGGCGCTTGACACGACGCCGTCGCCTCGGGCTTGCTGGCCCCGCCCGTTCCGATCCACGGAGCGCGCGCGGCGGAGGGAGCCCGAGATGGCGGACGCGAGAGAGCGCGAGGCGCGCGAGACCTACGAACGCTTCGTCGCGGTGCGCGACGAGATCGACGCGGGGAAGAAGCCATGGTCGGTGCTCGCCGACTTCTTCACCGAGGACGCCGCGTACATCGATCCCGCGTGGGGCCGCGTCGAGGGCCGCGAGAACATCCGCGAGTTCTTCGTCAAGTCGATGGCCGGGCTCACCGGTCACGGCTGGTACACGCCGGAGAACTGGATCTCCGTCGAAGGCCCGCGCGTCCTGAGCCAGTGGGACCAGGTGCTCGGCAAGGACGCCGACGGCAACCCGCTCTTCGTCGCCGGGCTGTCGATCCTCTACTACGCCGGCAACGGGCTGTTCTGCTACTCGCACGACATGCTGAACATGGCCCACGTGTTCGAGGTCATGAAGAAGAGCGGCTGGAAACCCAACGCCGAGATGAACATGCCGCCGCGCGAGCCGGTCCGCGACGTGTCGCTGCCGAAGGCGTGGCGGCATCTCGAGGCGAGGCGTCCTTGACGGCGGCGGGACGCATGGGACTGCTCGACGGCGCGAAAGCGTTCGTCACCGGCGGCGGAATCAGCGTCGGACGTGCGTGCGTCGAGCTGTTCCTCCAGCACGGCGCGCAGGTCGCGTTTCTCGACATCCGCGCCGACCGCGTCGAGGCCGTGCGTCGCGCGACCGGCGCGCACGGCTACGTCGCGGACCTCGCCGACCGCGCCGCGGTCTTCGCCGCGATCGACGACGCCGCGGCGAAGATGGCCGGCTTGACGGTGCTGGTGAACGTCGCGTCGGTCATGCAGGGCGGACGCGTCGTCGACACGACGGAAGAGCAGCTCGACCGCATGTTCGCGGTCAACGTCAAGGGCTACTACTGGTCCACGCAGGCGGCGATCCCGCACATGCTGAAGGCCGGCAAGGGCAGCCTCGTGCAGTTCGGCAGCGTCGCTGCGACGCATCCCGCGTGGGGCGAGTCGTACGGCATCGTCAAGGCGAGCCAGATGGCGCTCGCCTACCAGTGCGCGATGGAGCACGCTCCGACCATCCGCTCGAACGCGGTGCTGTGCGGCTGGATCGCCGACTCGCCGGCGTCGCGGCTCCTGCAGACCATCCCCGAGCTGATCGACCCGATCCTCGCCGACCACCCGATGCACCGCACGGCGACGTCCGCGGAGCTCGCGGGAACGTGCCTCTTCCTCGCGTCGGACCTGTCGAGCGCGATCAACGGCGAGACCATCGTCGCCGACGGCGGGCAGACGCGGACGCAGGGCAACCTGAACGCGCTGATGCAGAAGATCGGGCCGCTGTTCGCGAAGAACCCGGATCTCATCCGGCAGAACGCGCAGAACCTGGCCGCGGTCACGCCCGACGACCTGATGCGGCGCTGAGCCGGTCCGCCGGCGCGCCCATAGCCCGGCCGGCGTGGCGCCGTGCGTCGTTGGCGTTCCGCGCGGCGTATGGGAAAACGATCGCTCACATCCCGTTCGCCGCGCCGCGGCGGACCGTCGAGGAGACGTTCCCCATGCCCATCCGCTTCCCCGAGCTCGGACACTACATGCTGCCCGGGCACACCGACTCGCCCGCCGACGCGATCACCGAGGCCCGCCGCGCCGAGGAGCTCGGCCTCGGCTCGACCTGGGTGTCGGAGCGCTTCGACGTGAAGGAGGTCGGCGCGATCTGCGGCGCGGTCGCGGCGACGACGAAGGACATCTGGATCGGCACCGGCGTGACCAACGTCGACACGCGCCACCCGCTGCTGTCCGCGAGCCTCGCGACGACTCTCTGGCGCCTGTCGCACGGACGCTTCGCGCTCGGCGTCGGACGCGGCGTCGCGATCCGCGCGCAGATGATGGGCCTGCCGCCCGTCAAGAACAGGCAGCTGCGCGAGTTCGCGTCGCTCATGCGCACGCTGTGGAAGGGCGAGCGCGTGTTCGGGCACGACTCGCCGCTCGGCAAGTTCCCGTACCTGCACCAGGCCGACTGGATGAACGAGCCGATTCCCCTGCTCTTCACCGCGTTCGGGCAGCAGAGCCTCGAGTTCGCGGGCACGGTCTTCGACGGCGTGATCCTGCACACGTTCATGTCGGACGAGGCGGTGCGCCGCGCGGTGTCGCTGGTGCGGCGCGGCGCCGAGAAGGCGGGACGCGATCCGCAGTCGGTGAAGGTGTGGTCGGTGCTCGCGGTCGCGTGCAACGCGAGCGAGGAGCGCCGGCTCAAGCTGCTCACGGCGCGCATGGCGACCTATCTGCAGGCGCCCGCGTACGGCGAGCTGCTGTTCGCGATCAACGGCTGGGATCCGCAGGGTCTCGCCGACTTCCGCAACCACGACGCCGTCAAGGCGATTCCCGGCGCGATCGACAGCATCGCCACCACCGAGCAGCTGCGCGCGGTCCGCGAGGCGATCCGTCCCGAATGGCTGCCGGCCGCGGACGGCACGCCCGAGCAGTGCGCGAAGCGCATCGTCGACCAGTTCGACGCGGGCGCCGACGGCGTGATCCTGCACGCGAGCCTGCCCGACGAGTTCGCCCCCGCGCTCGACGCCTACGCGAAGATCCGGCCCGCCGCGCGCTTCGCCGGCCGCACCGGCCGCCCGGCCTGAGATCGATCGACATGCTGCCTCTCGTCTCCGCACCCGACGCCATCACCCCCGAGTGGATCACCGAGGCGCTGCGCCGGAGCGGCGTGCTGCCGCACGGCCGCGTGCGCGAGGCGCCCGGCAGGATCATCGGCAACGGCAAGATGGGCGAGAACGTGCGCTACGATCTCGTCTACGAAGGGGCTCCCGACGGAGCGCCTTCGTCCGTCGTCGCGAAGCTGCCGGCGACCGACCCGACCGCGCGCGCCAGCTCCGCGGCGCAGGGCAGCTACTGGCGCGAGGTGAACTTCTACCGCGAGGTCGCACCGCGCATCCCGATGCGCACGCCGCGCGCGTACGCGGCACTCGTCGACGAGAACAAGGCCGACTACGTGATCCTCATGGAGGACATGCGTCCCGCGGAGCCCGGCGACCAGATCACCGGCTGCGACGCCGCGCGCGCGGAGATCGCGGTGCGCGAGGCGGCGAAGCTGCACGCGCCCTTCCACGGCGACGCGTCGGTCGAGTCGCTCGAGTGGGTGGGCCAGACGACGCCGGAGAACGCGCAGCTCGGACAGATGATCATGGTCGCGCTGTGGCCGGGCTTCGTCGAGCGCTTCGGTGCGTCCATGTCGGTGGAGGGACGCGCGCTCGGCGAGCGTTTCGCGAGCCAGTACGCGGCGTTCGCGCTCGCCTACACCGGACCGCGCACGCTGGTGCACGCGGACTACCGACTCGAGAACGCGCTCTTCGGCAACGATCGCGGCGGTCCCCCGATCGCGGTGGTGGACTGGCAGTCGGTGCTGAACTCGTGCGGGCTGGTGGACGTCGCGTACTTCCTCGGCGGCGGGCTGCCGGTCGCGGAGCGCCGCACGCACGAGCGCGAGCTGGTCGAGATCTATCGTCGCGAGATGGCCGCGCTGGGCGTCACTCTCGATCCCGAGGAGTGCTGGCGAGAGTACCGGCGCTACAGCCTGCACGGCGTGCTGATCACCGTGCTCGGTTCGATGCTGTCGGGACAGGACGAGCGCGGCGACCGCATGTTCCACGCGATGATCGAGCGCCACCTGCAGCACGCGCTGGATCTCGAAGCCGGCGAGTTCGTGCCGTGACGCGCGCGCGCGGCGCTCGCGGCCGCGCCGTCGGACGCGGCTGCGGGGTCGGGCTCGCGGGACGCAGGCTGTTCCTCGTGGCGTCGGTCGCCCTGCTCGCGGTCGTGGTGCGGCCCGGGCGCGCGGCCGCCGACCCGGACTCGTCCGGCCACGACGCTTCGTCCGCCGTCGCGACGATCGACGCGGGAGACACGCGCGAGGACATCGCCAAGGACGTCCTGAATCCGTTCTCGACCTCCGTCAAGCTCACGCTCCAGTCGATGACCGGGTTCCGCATCGGCCCGCGGCAGGCGGTGGGCGAGAACCTCGCCTTCCAGCCCGTCGTGCCGGTCCCCGCCGGCGAGGACTGGACGGTCATCGTGCAGCCGCTGCTCGCGGGCGAGTACCTGCCGAGCCCGGGAGCCGTGACCGGCCTGCAGGACTTCCAGACGTCGGTCTTCCTGACGCCGGCGCAGACCGGCGCCTGGGTCTGGGGCGCGGGGCCGATCCTGCAGTTCCCGAGTGCGACCGACGACGCGCTCGGCACCGGCAAGTGGTCCGGTGGACCGACCGGCGCCGTGATCTACTCCGCGGGTCCCTGGGTGAACGGCGTGCTCGTGTCCCACCTCGCCTCGTTCGCCGGCGACGCGCACCGGACGAGCGTCAACCTCACCTCGATCGAGGCGCAGCTCAGCTACACCTTCGACAGCGGCTGGTACGTGCAGACCAATCCGACGCTGTCGTACGACTGGCAGGGACGTGCGTGGACGATTCCGGTCGGCGCGGACGTCGGCACCGCGTTCTCGATCGGGAGCCAGGCGATGACCGTGCAGCTGGGCGCGTACGATCTCGTCGCACGGCCCGCGGGCGACCCGTCGTGGGTGCTGCGCGCGGAGGCGACGCTGGTGTTTCCCGTCGGCAGCTGACGTCGTCGATCTCGTCGTGCGGCCGATGCCCGCGCGACGTCGTGGCGCGATCGGGCAACCGCACGCGACGACGGCGTGTTGAACTGGGGATCGTGGGTCGTCAGGTGGAGTCGAACCGATGAGCTCCGTCCGCAGAGTCGCGCTCGTCGCGGCGGTCGTCACGGCGGTCGTCACGGCGTGCGTGCTGCTCGGCGGCGATGCGCGCGCGCAGGACAGCAGCGAGCGGCAGGTGTACCTGCGCGTCGGCATCGGCGAGAGCAACCCGGTCACCAAGGCCAACGACGTCGGCAACGTCTCCATCGGCGCCAACCTGCTGCGCTGGTTCGGCGTGGAGCTCGCACTCGACCGCTACGAGCTCACCCTGCACCAGGGCTCCGTGCGCGCCGGCGAGACCAGCCAGATCAACTTCGTTCCCGCGGCGCGCTTCCGCTACCCGCTGCTGTCCGACCGGCTGGTGCCGTACCTGAGCCTCGGCGTCGGCGCGGTGACGACGCAGATCAACGACACCAGTACCGACACGAGCTGGGTCGGCGGCGGAACGACGCGGGCGCGCGCCGTCGGCAGCTTCGGCGGCGGCATCGAGTACTACTTCTCCGACGACGTCGCCTTCGGCGTCGAGGGCAAGTACTTCCTCACCGGGCAGCAGACCTTCGTCGCGCGCGGCGAGCGCACGTCGATCAACCTGTCGGCGGGCATCCTCACGTGGGGCCTGCGCGTGCTGTACCCGCAGACGCCCGCCACGACGTCCGAGGCGCTCACCGAGAGCCGCACCGCGCGGCGCTTCTTCGTGGCGGCGCGCTACGGCGGCGCGCTGGCGATGCGCACGTACCCCTTCCCCGGCGTGCGCGCGGTGCCGGAGCAGCCGATGCTCGGCAGCAACTCCGATCCGCTCTACGTGATCGCGCTCGGCATGCGGGTCCTGCCGTGGCTCGACGTCGAGCTGTCCGGCTCGAACTATGTGCTCGACCTGAGGTACTCCGGCGGGACGAGCGAGTACTCGGTGTTCCCCGTCGTGCTGTCGCCGAAGTTCCACGTACCGACCTCGAACGACCGACTGGATCCGTACGTGCTCGCCGGCGTGGGCGCGGAGTTCGTCGAGGTCAGCGATCGTCCGCCGGTGAACGTCGAGGGAACCGGCCACTCGGTGATCGGCGTCTTCGGCGCGGGGCTGGACTGGTTCGTCACGTCGAACGTCGCCTTCGGTCTCGAGACGAAGTACACGATCTCGCGCGGCCACACTCTGCAGGTCGGCGACGCGCCGCCCGAGTCGGGCAACCTCGACTCGCTCTTCGTCTCGCTCGGCGTGCGCGCCTGGTTCCTCGACCTCTGAGCGTCCCCCGCAGGCGACACGGCATCCGCGCCGTTTCGAACGCTCTCAACTTTTATACGGCGGTCGCCGAAAGGCAGCGTATATTGTCCGCAGTGGACGACGTGTCCCCGGGGAGCCGCCAGGTCGGGTGCTCCGCGCGCGGGGAGTCGCAAGGGCGGACGCTGGGGGGCGGCGATGACTGCTCCCGCAGGAGGGAGCGATGACCAAGGCTCGCGGAATCTCGTTCGTCGCGGTCGCAGTCGCGATCGCGGGCATGGCAGCCACCGTCGGCGCGGCACACGCGCAACAGACCACCGCGCGAACCTGCATCACCACGATCGACTCGACCAACGGACCGGTGAAGGTTCTGCGCAAGATCGGTCCCAAGCAGGACTGCCCCGTCGGTGAGGAGCTCTACACCTGGCAGCGCACCGGCTTCTCCTGGAAGGACGTCTGGTCGTCCTCGACGACGTACAACCAGTACGACGCCGTGAGCCTCGGCGGCACGAGCTACATCAGCCTCATCGCCGACAATCTCAACAACGATCCGGAGACCTCGCCGAGCGAGTGGGGAATCCTCGCGCTCGAGGGTGCGACCGGTCCGACCGGTGTCACCGGCGCGAACGGCACGACCGGTTCGACCGGCTCGACTGGTTCGACGGGTTCGACGGGCCCGACCGGCGTCAGCGGGTCTACGGGCCCGACGGGTGGCGTGGGTCCGACCGGTGCCAACGGATCGACGGGCGGAGTGGGTCCGACGGGACCGACCGGCACGAACGGCAACATCGGTCCGGACGGGCCCACGGGCGCAACCGGCGTCACCGGGCCGACCGGCGCGACCGGTGACGTCGGTGCGACGGGCGACACCGGCGCGACGGGTGCCACCGGCGTCACCGGTCCGACCGGCTCGGGCGCGGGGTCGATCTTCTCGTCGAGCTCGAGCGATCCCGCCACCGCGACGACGATCCTCGGAGGCCTTCCCGGCGCCGTCACCGTGCTCCCGCTGAGCGGCAGCGCCTCGAAAACCGGAATCTCGATCGTCGGCGGCGTCATCGACCTGACGGGTGTCACCATGGGCCAGCCCATCGCTCGCGACGGTACGATCACGTCGCTGGCCGCATTCTCGTCGACCACGGTGGCGCTGGCGCTGGTCGGCACGACGGTCACGCAGTCGGTACAGCTTTGGCAGTCGACCGGGTTCGACAACCTCTACACGCCGGTCGTGGGCGCCCAGGTCTTTCTCTTCCCGCCCCTCACCGGCATCGTCGCGATCGGACAGGTGACCAACGAGATGGCGACGGGCCTCTCGATTCCCGTGACCGCCGGGACGAGGCTCATCCTCGTCTACTCGGCCTCGGTGACCGCCGGCATCGACATCGCGACGGTGGTCTCCGCGGACGT
>JAXLXO010000019.1:0-149354 GCA_046327915.1 Binatia bacterium
ACGCGCGTCACCAGCACGTCCTCGTAGTGCGAGCGGTTGAAGATCACGACCTGGCCCTTCGCCGGCGCGTGCTCGTGCGCCCGCCACAGGAAGTCGTGCGCGGCCTCCACGCTGGTCGGCTGCTTGAACGCCGCGACCACCGTGCCCTGCGGGTTCATGCCGCTGAACAGGTGGCGGATGACGCCGTCCTTGCCGCCCGCGTCGAGCGCCTGCAGGACGACCAGCAGCGAGCGTCCGCCGTCGGCGTAGAGCAGGTACTGGAGGCGCGCCATGTGCTCGACGTGGCGCGCGATCTCGGGCTGCACCTTGTCGTGCGACGCGTGCGGACCGGTGAAGGCGGGATCGATCCGGCGCAGCCGGACCTTCGAGCCCGGCTCGACCGCGAAGCGCTTCAGGTAGTTCACGCTACGTCAGGTGTGGTCGGCGGCCTTCGCCTGCGCCGCCTTGATCTTCTCGACGTCGGCAGGCGTCAGCTGCGGCCGGTCGATCTCGACGGTGAGCTTGTTCAGCTTCGCGGTCAGCCGGAACGGCGGCTCGTAGTCCTGACTGACCGGCGTCTCGGTGTCGGAGCCGATGTCGAAGCTCTCGTCCCACTGCAGGATCATGGGCAGGGTGCGCTCCATGGGCTTCGTGGCGACGACCCTGCCGTCGACCTTGAGCGTGCCGGTGCCCGATCGGCCGAGGCCGCTGAAGTCGTTGAGCAGCAGCGTGCCGACGCCGAGCCCGTCGTACTTGAAGTCGAACTCGAGCGAGTGCCTGCCCGGCGCCAACGCATCCGGCGCTTCCCACTTGATGCGCTCGAGGTCGACCAGGTTCCACAGGAACACCGGCTTGCCCTGCTGCAGGTAGAAGCCGTAGCCGCCGAAGCGGCCGCCCGACGTGAGGATCATGCCCTGCGCCCCGCCCTGCGGCACGTCGATGTCGGCGGTGATGGTGTAGGACGCGTCGAGCAGGAACGGCGAGTCGCCCTGCGGCAGACCGACCATCGGCTGCGTGTAGACGAACTCGGTGCGTCCCGCGGTGATGTTCGGCCGCGGGGCGACGATGCGCGCCGCGACCGACGCGTCGAGCGGCAGCACCTGGTACTTCTTCGCCTCGGCGAGGAACTCGCCGCGCATCTCCTTGACCTTGTCGGGGTGCTTCGCGGCGATGTCGTTCGACTGCGTGAAGTCGTGCGTCAGGTCGTAGAGCTGGAAAGTCTGGTTGTTCAGCGGGTCGGTGTTCGCCGGACCGAACGCCTCCCACGGCGCGCGATTGACCTTGGTGCTGATCAGCCAGCCGTCGTCGTACAGCGCCCACTGGCCCATCATCTCGAAGTACTGCTTCTTGTGCTTCGACGGCGCCTTCGCGTTCGCCGCATCGAAGGTGTACGCAAAGCTCGTGCCCTCGATCGGCTTCTGCGGGTAGCCGTCGACGATCTCCGGCGCCTTGATGTTGGCCGCCTCGAGGATCGTCGGCACCACGTCGATCACGTGCATGAACTGCTCGCGCAGCGCGCCGTTGTCCTTGATGCGCGCGGGCCACGACACGACCATGTTCTGGTTGGTGCCGCCGAGGCGCGACGCGTTCTGCTTGAACCAGTCGAACGGTGTGTCGAACGCCCACGACCACCCGGCCGACATGTGGTTGTACGTCATGTCGGTGCCCCAGACGTCGTAGAACTTCATCTGGACGTCGACGGGGACCTGCACGCCGTTGAAGAACGCGACCTCGTTCGGCGTGCCCATCGGCCCGCCCTCCGCGCTCGTCCCGTTGTCGCCGTTGATGTAGATGATGAGCGTATTGTCGAGCTTGCCGAGATCCTCGAAGTGCTGGATCACGCGGCCGATCTCGTAGTCGCTGTACGCGGCATACGCGGCGAACACCTCGACCTGCCGGATGTAGAGCTTCTTCGCGTCGTCCGACAACGAGTCCCACGGCGGCAGCATCTCCTTCGGCCACGGCGTGAGCTGCGCGTCGGCCGGGATCACGCCGAGCTTCTTCTGGTTCTCGAAGATGCGCTCGCGCAGCTTCTCGTAGCCGTCGTCGAAGAGGTGCATCGCGTGGATCCTGTCGACCCACTCCTTGGTCGGGTGGTGCGGCGCGTGCGTGGCGCCCGGCGCGTACTTGATGAAGATCGGCTTCGACGGGTCGGTCTGGTGGATGCGCGTCATCCAGCCGATCGCGTCGTCCGCCATCGCGGTGATCAGGTTCCACTCGCCGGGCGGCTTGCCCTCGAACGGGTAGATCTGCGTCGTGTTGCGGAACAGGTTCGGCTGCCACTGGTTCGCGTCGCCGCCGACGAAGCCGAAGAAGTACTCGAAGCCCATTCCCGTCGGCCACTGGTCGAATGGACCGATCTGGCTCGCCTGGAACGCCGGCGTGTTGTGGTCCTTGCCGAACCACGACGTCGCGTAGCCGTTGTCGAGCAGGATGCGGCCAATGGTCGCCTTGTCCTTGTCGATGATGCTGTCGTAGCCGGGAAAGCCGGTCGACTGCTCGGCGATGACGCCGAAGCCCGCCGAGTGGTGGTTGCGGCCGGTGATCAGCGCGGCGCGCGTCGGCGAGCACAGCGCGGTCGAGAACATGCGGTTGTAGCGCAGGCCCGCGTTCGCGATCCGGTCCATCGTCGGCGTCGGGATCACGCCGCCGAAGGTGCTCGGGACGCCGAAGCCGGCGTCGTCGGTGATGATCAGCAGCACGTTGGGCGCGCCCGCGGGCGGCACCACGCGCGGTGTCCACCACGGCTTGGACTGCAGCGCGTCGTCCTTGATCACCCCGCCCCACTTCATGTCCGGCGGCGGCAGCTGCTTGCCGTCGAGGGACATCGTGGCGTCCGGTGATCCGAGAACGCCGTTGACCTTCTGAGCCGATGCGGAGGTCACGGCGACGGCGACCGCCATCGCGGCGATCGCCAGGATCGTCGACCGATTCATGCTTCCCCACCTTCCGCGCCGTCGGCGCGTGCGCGATGTCGCGCGATCACGAGAGGACGAGGTCCGCGGTCCGGCTCCCGTTCCGGACCGCGGACCGTACTGCTCAGCGCTGCTGCAGGTCCGCGGCGAGGCCGCCGGAATTCGCGGCGAAGCAGTTGTCGCCGCCCTGCGGGCAGATCACGACGTAGGTCTTGCGCGTGCCGCAGCCCTGCACGCCGATCGTGTACTCCTCGCGCTCGATGCCGCCGACCCACGGCCCCTGCAGCGCGGGCTGGGTCACCTCCTGCGAGAGCAGGATCGGCTCCGCGCTCGGACAGTTCAGGTCGAACTGCCCGCGGCTCGCCGCGGTCTGCATCGCCTGCTGCTGCTTCGCTGCGAGCATCTGCTGCTGCGACACGCAGCCGGTCGTCGCCGCGAGCGCCGCGACGAGCACCGTCAATCCAAGGAACCTGTTCATCTCTCCTCCCGAAAGAATCAGTCGTGCAGCCACGCCTGGAAGAGCGCTTCCTTGCACGGCTCCGACAGCTCGTGCAGGTGCTGCTTCATGCACGCCTTGATGCGGCCTTCGCCCGGCGGCACCTGGCTGCAGAAGCGCGCGATGTCCTGCTTGCACGCGCCGAGGATCGCCTTCGCCTCCTGCTCGTGCGGCCCGCCCTGTGCGAGCGCGATCGACGCCGGCAGCGCGACGAGCGCCGCGATCGTCCATGCACGTCGGATCATGTCGTCTCGACCTCCTTCGTCTCGTGCGCGGGCATTCGAAGCTGACCGCCCCGCCGATGACCGCCCCCGGATATCACAGGCCCGCCGAAAGCCGGCGGCCCGCGTCCGTCATCCCGCCATCGCTACTGCGGCGGCGCGGCGGCGTCTTGCCCGGAGACGCCACCGGGTTCGGGGCGCCGAGCCCGGAACGACGAGGGTCGCAGCGGTTGACCGCTGCGACCCTCGCCTCCCGTTCCGGGACCGCAGGCCGGGCGCGCCGTCGCGCCGGATCAGGGCGCCGGAATGATGCGGTAGTAGACGCCGTTCGCGCCGTACGACGGGCTCAGCCAGACGCCGCCGCCGCACTTGTAGTACGTGGCGCTGCTCATCGGCGTGTAGACGCAGCCCGCGGGCAGCGTCGTGTAGATCGAGCCGATCGCGTAGGCCGTGTTTGTCGCGCCCGCCGCGTAGCCCTGCGCGTACGCGTTCGACGACGCGGCATTCGCGCTCGCGGCGCCGATGGTCGCGCCGACGGCGACGCCGGCCGCGGCCGCACCGGCCGCGTTCCAGCCGCCGCAGTCGTAGCAGCCGCCCTCGTAGTAGGTATTGACGGTCGTCGGCGGGTGGTACGCGGTGTAGCTGCCGCCGTAATAGTTGCTGTGGTACGCGGTGCCGCCGTCGGCGCCCGTCGCCGACCACGTGCCGTCGCCGCCCGACGCGTACCCGCCGTCGGCGCCGTGCGCATTCCACGAGCCACCGCCACCGGACGCGGAGCCGCCGTCCGCGCCGTGCGCGTTCCACGAGCCGTCGCTGCCCGACGCCGTGCCGCCGCGGTAGCTCTGCGCATTCCACGAGCCGCCGCCGCCCGACGCGGAGCCGCCGCGGAAGCCGTTCGCGTTCCACGAGCCGTCGCCGCCCGACGCAGTGCCGCCGCGGAAGCCGTCCGCGTGCCACGAGCCGTCACCGCCCGACGCAGTGCCGCCGCGGAAGCCCTCGGCGTTCCACGAGCCGCCGCCGCCGGACGCCGTGCCGCCGCGGAATCCCGTGTGCGACCAGGCGAACGCCGAGCCGCACGAGGCGGCGACGGCGAGCGCCGAAACCATCACGACGAAACGCGTCTTCATCGCGCTCTCCTTGCCCATGGCTCTCACTTGCTCTTCTTCTTCGCGGGCTGCGCCGCGTTCTTCGCCTTCATCGCGTCGAGCAGCGCCTGCGGGACCTGCGGGTCCGGACGCGCGAACGCGATCTGCTTCGCCGCCGCGGCCTTCGCCGAGCCGAACGCTCCGCCGTCGACCTTGCCGTCGAGCTCCCACTTCGAGAACACCACCGACTGCCGCAGACGCTGCGGATCGTCGAGGTAGGTGACGCGGTAGGCGCGCGGCAGGTGATCCTCGGCGCCGATCCACATCTGCCCGAACAGATCGTTCGTCACGATCCCGATCACGTCCGTCGTCGTGCCGCCGACGACCTTCGATTGACCGATGTAGAAGACCTTCTTCAAGGTCGGCGCGAGGTCGGCGTACGGGTCGGACACCAGCACGTCGGTGAACGGAAAGTAGATCGCCGCGGACTGGTAGGCCTGCTGCAGCGCCGCGTCGATCGTCGGTGGCGCGCTCGCGACCGCGACCAGATCGGCGTCGGGCGAGTACGCCATCATGGTCTTGCCGTCGTAGTAGAACTCCGACGGCGGACCGTCACCCGGCGTGATCACGCGCAGCTTGTCGGGCCGCTGCAGGGTGACCTCCGACAGCGTGGTATAGACCAGCGGGGGGCCGAGCCGCGACGGGCTCTCGTACTCCGCGGTCGCGTTGAACGACATCGTCTGCGCGCCGGCGAGGCGCGCGCTCGCGGCCTTCAGGACGTCGACGGCCTTCGGCTCGAGCGCCGGCGCAGGGCCGGTCGGCAGCACCGCGGGCTTCGTCTGGTCGGCCGCCAGCGCCGCGCCGGCGAGCAGCGCGATTCCGACGGCGACGAGCGGGATCGCCCGCACAGCGGATCTCGTCATGGCTCTTCCTCTCTTCGTCCACCAATGGCCACGGCGGCCGGACTCCACGGCGCGCCGCGGTCGTTTCACGCCTTTTCCAAAGCGCACACGTCGCGTGCAGTCTTGCCCGCGGGCGCCAGATTGCCAACTCCCCGATCGAACAGGCGCGCGAGGTCCACGCCGACTTCCTCGACGCTCGTCCGGAGGTCGGCGTCGAGCTGCCGCCACAGCACGGCACTGTGCTTCCGCTGTGCGGCCAGACGGTCGCGCCGCTCGTCGAGGCGGCCCGACAGCGCGGCCGTCGCCTCGAGCAGCTCGCGGCGACGCCGCTCCAGCTCGGCCCGGCGCAGCCCGCGCGTCAGCCGCTCCACCGCTGCCGCGGCACGGAGCTGCACCTGCAGCTCGTCGTGCGCCTTCGCGAAGCGGCGCAGAGCCGTCAGCCCCGGACGCTCGAGGCGCCGCCGCGCCCGTGCGACCGCCGACACCACGTCACCGTGCAGATCGGCCGCGGCCTCGGCGATGCGCCGCGCGTACACCGGAAGGCGGCTGCGCTGCCGCATCGGCGCCGGCCGCGCGACGAGATCGCGCAGCGCATCGATCGAGATGCCGGCCTCGTCATCCGGACGGAGCACTCCACCGTCGGCGAGGGCTGCGCGCAACGACGCGAGCGCCGCGACCACGTCCCCGGCGCGCGCGGCGAGCAGCCGGCCGGCATCCACGACCGGCATTCCGAGATGGATCGCGAAGACTTCGACCTCGTGCGCGAGGTCGAGCAGCCGCGCTTCCGCCGGTCCCGCCAGAACCGCAACCTCCCGCGACGACGGATTCGTCGTCGCGGTCTCGCAGCGCGCGACGGATGGCGTCTCGGCGGACCGGCGTGGCGTCAAGATCCGGATCCCGCGGCGCTCAGAAGTGGGCCATCAGGCCGAACGCCGGTCCGCTGAAGGTCAGGTTCGACTGGACCGCGTTGCCCGACTCGTAGTCGAAGCTGAGCGTCTTCCACACCGCCACCAGCGAGGTGTTCGCGCCACCGGGCTCCCACGGCAGGATGTACTGGAAGCCGCCGAGCACGTTCCACGCGAGGTCCGACCCGGCACCGAAGCCGCCGATGTCGCCGCGGAAGATGACGTCGAGGTCGCCCCACACCGGCACGTCGAAGCGCCCGCCGACGAACGGGTCGACCCACGTGCTGCTCGAGCTCACGAAGCGATTCAGGCGTCCGCCGCTGCCGGTGAGCGTGATCGAGTCATAGAAGTACATGAGGCGACCGCCGACCAGCGCGTCGATGCTGATCGGGCGCTCCCCCTGCTTCATCGGCCACTGCAGCAGCCGGTAGGCCGGACCGAACTCGAAGAACGACCAGTTGGTGACGACGTCCGCCGTGACCCGGCGCTGGATGATCTGCCCGCCCACCGTGGCGCTCGCCGTCGGACGCACCGTCCCGCCGAACGCGTCGAGGAAGAACGAGAAGCGGTCGTAGCGCACCTCGGCGTGACCGCCGGCGGCGAACAGCTTGCCGGCGCCGAGCAGATCGAAGACGTCGTTGAACGTGACGTTGAGGTCCGCCGTCTCGTTGCGGACCCGGATCGTGCCCTGCACTTCGGGCAGCCACACGTACGGCGCCATCTCGAAGGACCATGGATTGACGGCGCCCTCCTCCTCCGCGTGCGCGGCCGGCGCGAGGCCCGTGACGAGCCCGACGACGAGCAGGACGGTGAGCAGCGTGGCGGCGATCTTTCGACGGTCGAGCATGCGGTTCCCCCCGGTTTGCGGCCCGCGCTTCTAGCAGCTCCGGATCGAAAGGTCTTGCCTGTACGTGCCAGCGATCGCTCAGCGCAGGAGCCGCGCGAGGTCCCACAGGATCATCGCCACCGTCGCCGCGACCAGCACCGCGAACGCGAGCCGGAGGGTCCGGTTGGGCAGCACGTGCGTCGTGAGCGCGCCGAGCTGCGACCCGACCGACGAGCCCACGAGGATCGCCATCGCGAGCTCGAGGCTGACGAAGCCGTGCAGGGCCTGCTCGACCGTGCCGACGACGACCGTCGCGAACAGCAGCAGGATGCCGGTCCCGGCCGCATCGTGCAGCGACAGGCCGAAGCCGTAAAGCAGCACCGGGACGAACAGCACGCCGCCGCCGATGCCCATCAGCCCCGACGCGACGCCGAGCACGAAGCCGAGCCACCCGAGGAGCGGCACGGAGACCCGGCGCAGCCCGACGTTCGGCAGGTCCACGTAGGGCGGGATGCGCACCCGCGTCAGCGGTCCGGGGACCGCACGATCGCCGCGGGGCGGACGGCGGCGAGCGCGCCAGGCGTCGCGGAAGGTGTACGCCGCGACGCCGCTCAGCAGCAGCACGAACAGCAGATCGAGCACCACATCCACGACCGGCACCGCGCGACCGCTCGCGCCGCGCAGCGACCCCGCCTGCGACAGCCGGTGCAGCAGCCGCGTGCCGGCATCGACGCCGATCACGCTGCCGCCCATCATGACGAGGTCGAAGCGCGGCTCGCCGCGGCCCAGCGCGCGGTACTTGACGAACGACGCGATCGACGTGCCGCACTTCTGGCAGAGCGCCGAGCCGACCGCGACCGGCGCGGGCACGCCGAAGACGTACATGAGCAGCGGCGTGAGGAGGAATCCGCCGCCGACCCCGAACATGCCGGCGACCCAGCCGACGAAGAGCCCGACCAGCGCGAGCGCCGGCAGCGAGACGGCGTGTCCCACCCCGATGCCGAGGTGGACCGTCACGACGGCGGGCGCATCAGATGTGGTACTCGATCGGCCGCACCTGCCTTCGCCGCGCCCCGCGCCGCGCCCGCGCGCGGCGTGCGACGCTGGCCTCGATGCGGTTCGACAGCCACACGACGACGAGGCCCCAGGCGACCGGGACGACGACGCACGCGGCGGCGTAGGCGATGCCGGCGAAGCTCAACGCACCCTCCTGCGTAGATTGTGCCGCAGTTCGTCACCCGCGGGAACCGGCTTCGATGTGACGACGAGATGAAGACGATGCGTCGCTCCGGCTCAGGATCGCACGCCAACGCTGCAACGTGATGAACGCGGCGTGATCCGTTCGTGATCGCCGCCTCCGCCACCTGTCGGGCCCTCCGCCGTGCCGCTAGTTGATTGACGGCAACGGCCGCAACCCGGCCGGGGAGGAGTGCATGAGGGTACGACCCTGGATGACCGCCGTGGCCGTCGCCGCGGCGGTCACCTGCCGCGCGCGCATCGCGCGCGCCCGCGATCTCGGCGATCTGCTGGTCGAGCGCGGGATCATCACGCAGCAGGATCTCGAGGAGCTGCGCCGCGAGGCGCAGGTACCCGCCGGCGCGCCGGCGAGCGGCACGAAGCGCGCCGCGGCGAAGCCGCGCGGTGCGACGCCGGCGAAGAGCGCCGGCTCCGACGCGCACGACGCGGCGAACGGCGCCGTCGCCGCGACGCGCACGGAGACGCCGTCGCGTGCCGTCGCCGGCACCGGCAGTACGTCGACGACCGCGTCCGGCGTCGCGCCCGACGCCGTCACGACGTCGGCCACGATCCCGGCGTCCGCGGCGACGACGGCGTCAGCCCCCGCAACGAGCGGCGACGCGAGCCTCGACGCGCTCGTCAAGAGCGAGGTCACGCGCCAGCTGCCCGACTGGATGCGCCACTTCACGCTCTCGACGCTGATCTACATGGACTGGGCGTACTACCTGAACACGGGCTACGGGCCGCAGTTCCTGACGCAGCTCACGCCGCCCGGTCCGGGCAACGACGGCTTCAACTCGTTCGACCTGACGCGCTCGTACATCAACCTCGTGTGGAAGCCGTCCGACCGCTTCACGATCCGCCTGACGCCGAACGTCTACCGCGAGCTCGACACCAGCGCCGCGGTCGATACGTCCAAGAGCTCGCAGGTGGCGACCAACGTGAACGGCAACCTGAGCTTCCGCCTCAAGTACGGGTACATGCAGGTGAACGACGTCTGGCACGGCATGAACGTCCGCCTCGGGCAGATGGAGAACCCGCTGATCCCGTGGGAGGAAGACCTCTACGGCTACCGCTTCGTGAATCTCGTGCCGCTCAACTACCTCGCCTACTCGTCGACCGATCTCGGCGTCGCGGTGCAGGGCCCGGTCGAGGTCGACGGCACGAAGTGGGCCGACTACTGGCTCGGCTTCTACAACGGCTCGTCGTTCCACGCGCTCGAGCTCAACGAGACGCGCTCCCCGCAGGGACGAGTGACGCTCTACCCCGTCGCGTTCGACCCGGCGTGGAAGAAGCTCGGGCTCACCTACTTCATGAGCTATGGCTATACGAACGTCGCGCCCGACACGCAGGACGCGGTGATCCGGCGCCTCGCCGCACTGCTGCACTACGACAACCAGTACGGCGGCATCGCGTTCGAGTACGACCAGACGAAGAACCAGAACTCGTTCGCGAACTTCTTCACCGGCGCCGCTCCGCCGCAGACGATCCCGGACCCCAACGACCCGTCGCAGCGCATCCCGAACCCGGTCGCGCAGCTCTACACGAGGATCCTGAACCCGGAGGCCGTCGGCCGCGGCTACTCGCTGTTCGGCCACCTGAACCTCTGGGACTCGGACTTCTCGCTCTTCGGCATGTGGCAGCGCTGGTACCCGAACGAGAACGTGCCCAACGATCCGCTCGACTTCGACCGCGTGGTGGGCGGCGTCGCCTGGCGCGCGACGTCGTGGATGCGCGTCGCGGTGGACTCGCAGAACCTGATGTACGTCAATCACGGTCCCGCGGTCCCGGCGGACACGCACGCGATCTTCACCAACCTGGAGATCAATTACTGAGGGCGACGCCCTCACCGGTCGCCGGCGCACCTACGCCGGTCGACCGGTCGAGGGCGGCCTTCGCGAGCGACAGGTCGACGCGCGCGCGGATCAGGTCCGCCGCGGCCTGCGTGTCCTGCCGCTCGGCGTCGGTCAGCTCGATGATCGAGCCCAGGCCGTTCGCGTAGCGCTCGTCGGCGAGGTGGAGCTGCAGCTGCGCCGCCGCGACGGCCTTCTCGCTCTTCGCGACGCGGTCGATCGCGGCGCTCCAGTCGAGCCAGGCACGCTTGACCTGCACCGAGATGCGCTGCCTCAGATCGTCGATCGAGTGGCTGATCGCGTCCTGGTGGAGCTTCGCCTCGGCCACCTCGTGGTCGGTCGCGAAGCCGTCGAAGATCGGCCACGACACGACGAGACCGGCGTAGTAGTTGCCGGCGGGCTCGCTCTCCTGCCCGCGCGCGTTGACGCCGGCCACGGCGCCGAAGCGAGGCAGGTAGTCGCTCCGGTACTGGTCGACCCGTGCGCCCGCGGCGCGTGCCTCGTCGACCAGCATCGCGAGATCGGGACGGTGCTTCAGCGCGCGTGCGACGCACGCCTCGATCGCGTCTGGCGCACCCGCGTCCGGCGGCGCGTCGGCGACGTGGTACTCGGGCGCGCCGTCGCCGAGGCCCATCGCATAGTCGAGCTGTGCCTTCGCGGTCTGGCGGTCGTTCTGCGCGGCGACCAGCGCGAGCTTCGCCCGCGCCAGCTCCGCGTCGGCGGTAACCGCGTCGATGTCCGGGCGGAGCCCCGCGTTCGCCTTCACCTGCGCCTCGCGCAGGTGCTCGGTCCGCTTGGCCACCGCGGACTCGAACACGCGCACGGTCTGCTTCGCGGCGACGAGGTCGAGGAAGGCGCGCGACACGTCGTACGCGAGGTCGAGCTCGACCAGCCCGAGGCGCGCATTCTCGGCGTCGGCCTGCGCGTCGCGCTCCGCGATCCGTCCGCGCGTGCGGCCGAAGTCGAACAGGTACTGGAACGCGCTGATCCCGGCGACGTAGTTGTCGAAGGTCTCGCTGAGCTGGTTCACGTTCCGACCCGTCGTCGGCGCGCGATTGATGCCGAACGCGGGCACGTAGCTCGTGTTGCCGATGCCGTTGTCGGTGGCACGCAGATACTCGGCCACGGCACCGACCTGCGGCAGCAGCGCGGAGCGCGCCTCGCCGGAGCGCTCGCGCGCCGCCGCGGCCTCGGCGGTCGCCGTCATCCGTGCCGGATGGTTCGCGAGCGCGACCGCGACGGCGCGCTCGAGGGTCAGCGTCTCGCCCGGTGCGAGCACCGCGCCGTCCCCGGCGCGGGCGTTCGACGCGGGAGGAAGCAGCACGGCGCCGACGAGCGCCACGATCGCGAGCCCGACGACGTGCGTCCGCATCGCGTCACCCGACGCTCCGCGGCGCGCCCGCCGCGACGGCGCGCACGCGCTCGCCTTCCGCGAGCGTCGCGGTGGGATGCGCGACGACGTCCACGTCGCGATCGAGGCCGCTCGCGATCTCGACGTCGGCGCCGTCGGCGAGCCCGACGTGAACCGGCAGCTTGCGCAGCGTGCCGCCGTCGACCGCGAGCACCCAGCTCGTCCGTCCGTCCGACTGCACCGCGGACGCGGGCAGCACCACGGCGTCCGGACGTCGCTCGATCTCGAGCTTCGCCTCGGCGTACATGCCGGGATAGAGCGCGCGGTCCGGGTTCGGGATGTCCACCTCGGTGAGCATCGTGCGCGTCGACGGGTCGAGCGCGTGCGTGAAGCGCGTGACGGTGCCGTGGAACTCGCGTCCCGGGAACTCGCGCAGCACCAGCGTCGCCGGCGCGCCTTCGCGGATCGCGCTGGTCTCCTGCTCGGGCACGTAGAGATAGACGCGGACGGTCGAGATGTCGGTGACGGTGAGAATCGGCAGCCGGGCACCGCGTGCGCCGGACGCGCCGCCCTGCTCCGACAGCAGCGCACCGGGATCGACGTCGCGTGCCGTGACCACGCCGTCGAACGGCGCGGTCACGCGCGTGTAGCCCATCATCGCGGTCAGCTCCTCGACGTCGGCCTTCGCCTGCTCGTACTTGCCCTGCGCGACGTCGAGGTCCTCCTGCGACACCAGGCGGCGATCGCTGCTCCACACCTTGCGCAGGCGCTCGCGTGTGACGCGCTCGACCTCGAGTCGCGCCTGCGCGCGCTTCACCTTCTGCTCGAGCTCCGGGACCTCGATCACGGCGAGCAGCTGGCCCTGCTTGACGCGGTCGCCCTTGTCGACGTCGATGCGCTGCAGGTAGCCGGTGACCTTCGGGTAGAGCGGCGCCTCGGTGAAGCCGACGACGTCGCCGGGCAGGGCCAGTGTGCGGACGAGGTCGCGCCGCTCGGGACGGATCACCGTCACGGTGCGCGCGGTGCCCTCCGTCGCGGGCTCGGCCGCCGGGGTCGTGCACCCCGCAATGGCGAGAGCGACGCCGAGCGAGGCGATCGCGAGGATCCGGTTCAAAGCGGGGATGTTCATGCCTCGGTGTGCCTCCGTGCGTAGACCAGCTCGTAGAGAGCGGGGACGAGAATCAGCGTGAGCACCGTCGACACGGCGAGGCCGCCGACGGCGGCGCGCGCCAGCGGCGCCGACGCCTCCGATCCCTCGCCCAGCTCGAGCGCGATCGGCAGCAGGCCGACGACGGTCGCGAGCGCGGTCATGAGGATCGGCCGCATCCGGATGCGCGACGCCTCGACCACGGCCTGACGCAGCGGCCGTCCCTCGCGGCGGCGCTGGTTCGCGAAGTCGACCAGCAGGATCGAGTTCGACACCACGATGCCGACCATCACGATCGTTCCCATGAACGACTCGATGTTCAGCGTGGTACCGGTGGCCAGCAGCGTCGCGACCACGCCGATGAGACCCATCGGCACCGAGAACATGATGATGAACGGGTCGAGGAACGACCGGAACTGCGCGACCATCACCAGGTAGAGCAGCACCATCGCCATCGCGAGGCCGAAGCCGAAGCTGGCGAAGGACTCCTCCATCGCCGACGCCGAGCCCCGATAGGCGATCTGCACGCCCTTCGGCAGCTCGAGATCGGCGAGCGCCTTCCGGATCGCGTCCTGCGTGCCACCGACGTCGTCGCCGCGCGGCGCGACCAGCACGTCGACGACGCGCTGGATGTCGTAGTGGTCCGCCTCGGCCGGCGCCGTCGTACGCTCCACCGTCGCGACGTTGCGCAGCAGGATCGCGTCGCCGTGCTCGTCGGTCGCGCGGCTGCCGCGCACCGGAATGTCGAGCAGCGTGTCGGTCGAGCGGATCGCGTCCTCGGGGTACTGGACGGTCAGGAAGTAGTCGTTGCCGTTCTTCGGGTCGATCCAGATCGACGGCGCGATCATCTGGTTCGAGGTCAGCGCGGTGATGACGTTCGACACCACGTCGCGCTGCGAGAGCCCGAGTCGCGCGGCCTTCACGCGGTCGACCTTGATCGCGAGCGTCGGGTAGCCGGACTCCTGCGGCACGAACACGTCGGCGACCCGCGCGTGGCCGCGCAGCTTCGTCGCGACCTGCTGCGCGAGCGCGTGCAGCTCGTGGTAGTCCGGACCGGACAGCTGGACGTCGATCGGTGCCGCGAGCCCGAAGTTCAGCACGGCGTCGATGATGCTTCCCGACTGGAAGAACGCCTGCACCTGCGGCAGCTCGCGCGCGAGCGCCGCGCGGAGGTCGCGCATCGCATCCCACGTCGAGCGCGTGTGGCCGGGCTTCAGGCTGACCATGACGAAGCCCGAATCGCTCGCGGCGTTCGGCGAGTAGATCGCCGAGAAGCCCGGCGCGAGGCCGAGGTTGGAGACGATGCGCTCGAGGTCGGAGGACGGGATGGTCTCGCGGATCACGCGCTCGACCTGCTCGGCCAGCTTCTCGGTGACCTCGATGCGCGTACCCGTCGGCATGCGCAGGTTGATGACGAACTGTCCGGCGTCGGTGCGCGGGAAGAGCTCGGTGCCGAGCAGCGGGTAGCCGAGCATCGCGACGGCGAACAGGATCGCGAGCGCACCGACGACCATGCCCTTGCGGTCGAGCGCTGCGCGCAGCAGACGCTCGTAGCGCGCGGCGAAGCGCTCGTACGGTCTGCTGAACCAGGCGAAGCCGCCGTGCGTCTCGCCGTCCTCCCCTTCCGCGACGTCGCCGGGACGCAGGAAGCGCGCGCAGAAGACGGGGATCACCGTCATCGCGACGACGTACGACGCGAGCATCGACAGCACGACCGCGAGCGACAGCGCGCTGAAGAGATACTTCGCGACGCCGAACAGGAACATCACCGGAAAAAAGACGATGACCGTGGTGACGGTCGACGCCAGCACCGCGAGCGCGACCTCGTCGGCGCCGTCACGCGCCGCCTGCTCCGGGCTCTTGCCGAGAGCCAGGTGCCGGCTCACGTTCTCGAGCACGACCACGGAGTCGTCCACCAGACGGCCGATCGCGAGCGCGAAGCCGCCGAGCGTCATCACGTTGATCGTCGAGCCGTGCAGGAAGAGCCCGAACGCGGCCGCGAGCAGCGACAGCGGGATCGACAGGAAGATCGCGAGCGTCGAGCGGAAGCTGCCGAGGAACAGCAGGATCACCAGCGACGCGAGGATCGCCGCCGACGCGGCCTCGTGCTCGAGGCTCGCGACCGCGGCGCGGATGTAGCCCGACTGGTCGAAGATCGCGCCCAGAGACACGCCGTCGGGCAGCCCGACGACGCGCTTCAGCAGCGAGCGCACGCCGTCGACGACCGCGATGGTGTTGGCGCTGCCCTGCTTCAGCACGGGCACGTAGACCGAGCGCTGGCCGTCGATGCGCACGACGTTCTGCTGGATCTGCGCAGAGTCGCGCGCCTCGCCGATCGCGTCGACCAGCACCGGCGCCTGCCCGTTGCCGCCGATCTTGACCGGGACGTTCCCGATCTCGTCTGCGTCCTCGATCATGCTGTTGGTGGTCACGAAGTAGTCGGTGTCGCCGATCTTCGCGTCGCCCGCGGGGATGATCAGGTTGGAGTCGTTCAGCGAGTGCACGACGTCCATCAGCGTCATGCCGCGCGCCTGCAGCGACTCGCGATCGGCGTAGACCATGATCTGCCGGTACTTGCCGCCGAACGGCGGCGGCACCGAGGCACCGGCCACCGTGGCGAGCTGGTTGCGCAGATTGTACTGCGCCTGGTCGCGAAGCTGCGCCTCCGAGAAGCCCTCCCCGGCGACCGTGACCAGCGTCACCGGCAGCGACGACGCTCCGGACTTGAGCACCAGCGGCGGCAGCGTCCCCGGCGGCAGGTGACGCAGATCCGCCATCGCCAGGTTGGAGATCGTCGCGGCACCTGTATCGACGGCGACGTTCGGGTGGAAGAAGACCTTGATCAGGCTCACGCCGGGCAGCGAGCGCGACTCGATGTGCTCGATGTCGCCGCCCATGGTGAAGAAGCGCTCGAAGCGCGTGGTGATGTCGCGCTCGATCTCCGTGGGCGGCATCCCCGGATAGAACGTCGCGACGGTCACCACCGGAATCTTCAGGTCGGGAAAGACGTCCACCGGCATGCGCAGGAAGGCCGTCGTGCCGAGCAGGACGACGACCAGCGCGCCGACGACGATCGCGTGCGGATTGCGGAGCGAGAAGCCGGGCATGGTGCTCTACGAGAACTCCCTTCAAACGATCGGATCGCAGCGCAGCGCGAACGCGCGCAGCGGCACGTGCGCGCCGTGCTGGCGCGCCTCGCTCTCGTCACGGAAGCGGACCAGGGCGTCGACCAGCGCCGTGGCGCGCTCGTCGTCGAGCGCGGTCAGGACGAGCACGTTCGAGCCCGGCCACGGGTAGTCGTGCAGCGCCTTCCCGCCCTGCCCGATGCCGAGCACCGCCGGAACGATGCTGAACGCGGTCACGCCGGCGGACTCGACGACGCGCAGCACGTCGTGCTCGAGAGAGCTGCGGCAGATCACCAGAACGAGCTGCATGCCTAGTGGACGCCCGCGGCCATCGAGCCGCCGCTCGTCACGGCCGCGGTCGCGTGCGGGTCCGCGGTCGCTTCCGCGCTCGCGTCGGCCGCGGTGCCGGAGAGCTCCGGCCACGGCGCGTTCATCTGCTCGACGGTGTCGCAGACTCCGTGCTCGAAGGGCCAGTCGGCGTCTCCGGGATACGCCATCTGGCCTTCCTGTGTCGGCCAGCACGGCTCCTGGTGCGCGCCGGTCTGGTCGTACACGGTGCACGTTCCCGCCGAGCGGCACGCGTTCCGGCCGACGCGACGCGAATAGTCCTGGAGCGCCGCGCACGACGACGCGCTCGTCAAGAATATCGCCGCCATCGCCCACGACAGGATCCTCGCTCGATCGAAGCTGCGCATGGTTCCGTCCGCCTCTGCTGCGCGACGCCCCGTGCGCCGCGGGACGGGCCGGTTGCATCGTGCGTGCCGCGAAAAACCCGCGCGGCAGCGGACCGGACCGGCCGCGACCGGACCAGCATGCGTCAGTCGCGTCCAGAATCATCCACCGGCGGACGGTCGCGGCCGCCTGCGATGCGGCGGCGAGGCACGCCGCGCGCCCGATCCGCGCGGATGACACCGCCGCGGAGCGCTGGTATCCACGTTGCATCGGCCAGCGGCGTGCGCCGCCCGATCGCATCCGGCATCTTTCATGCGACGTCCGAGGAGAGCGCCATGAAGCCCGGGCTCACCGCCCGGCTCATGGCCGTGTACGCGACCGTGGTCGCGGTGCTCCTGCTGTCCACGTGGTGGGGCCATCGTTCGCTCGCCGAGACCGAGCACGCCGCACGGCAGCTGTCCGACCTCGGCATCGACGTGGTCCGCCTCACCACCACGCTTCAGACCATCGTGCAGGACAAGGGCCGCATCGCCGACTTCCTGATCTCGGGCGATCGCGAGACGCTCAACGGCGTGCGCCCTCATCGTCGCGAGTTCCAGGCATGGCTCGAGCAGATGGCGCCGTTCGCCGCGACGGCGGAAGAGCAGACGCTGCTCGGCGACATCCGCCGCGTCTTCGCGTCGTACACCGAGCGCGCCGACGAGGTGGTCCGCCTCGAGGAGGCCGGGCTCGCGGACGAGGCGCACCGGCTGTTCGTCGCGATGGCGGCCGACGTGGAGACGCTGCTCGGCCGCAGCCGGGCGCTGCTCGCCCTGATCGAGGACGACGTGCGCCAGCAGCGCGTCGTCGTGCAGCAGGGCTTCGACGCCGGCGAGCGCGCCATCGCGTGGATCACGATCTGCGGCGCGCTGTTCTCGCTCGTGCTCGGATTCATCCTGTCGCGCTACGCCGCGCGCCCGATCTACCGGCTGGCGGTTCGCCTGGGCTCGGCGGGCATCGTCGACGAGGTCGCGGTGGCGGGCGACGACCTCGGCGCGCTCGAGGCCCGCGTCGGCGCGCTGATCGAGCGCGTGCGCCAGCAGGAGCGCGCGCTGCAGCAGGCGGAGAAGCTGTCCGAGCTCGGCGAGATCGCCACCGAGATCGCGCACGAGACGCTGAACCCGGTCGCCGGGGTGAAGGGCATGCTGCAGGCGCTGCGCCGCACGCGCATGACACCCGAGGATCTCGGACGCGAGCTCGCCGACATGGAGCGCCAGCTCGATCGCGTGGAGGGAATCGTTCGCCGTCTGATGGACTATGCGCGGCCGCTCGAGCCGCACGCGCACCGGGTGCGGGTCGCCGCCCTGCTGCAGGAGGCGGCGCGCACGGCGCGCGCGGTTCCGTCGGCGCAGGGCTACGACGTGCGCACGTCCGCGTCCGATGAGGATCTCGAGTGGACTCTCGACCCCGACCTCGTGCGGCAGGTGCTGGTCAACCTCGTCGTCAACGGGTGCGAGGCGTCGCCGCCGGGTGCGACGATCGAGCTGCGCGCCGGAGTCGAGGGCGGCGCTCTGGCGGTGCGGGTCGAGGACCACGGCAGCGGCATCGCGCCCGCCAATCGCGAGCGCCTGTTCCGACCCTTCTTCACCACCAAGCCGCGCGGCAACGGCCTCGGGCTCGCCGTCAGCCGCAAGATCGTCCGCGAGCACGGCGGCCAGATCGACGCCCTGCCGGCCGCCGACGGAGGCAGCGTCTTCCGCGTGCTGCTGCCCGCGGAGCACGGAGCGCCATGCGCCGATCCGTCCTGATCGTCGACGACGAGGAGCTCATCCAGCGCTCGCTGCGCATCGCGCTCGAGGGCGCGGGCTACGCCGTCACCCTCGCGTCGTCGGGCGCCGCCGCGCTGGAGATCCTGCGCGTCGAGGCGCCGGACTGCGTGATCCTCGACCTCAGGCTCGGCGACATGAACGGGCTCGAGCTGCTGGAGACGGCGCGCGACCGGCTGGGCGAGTCGAAGACCATCGTCATCACCGCGCACGGCGATCTCGACAGCGCCGTGCGCGCGCTGCGGCTCGGCGCGGTGGACTTCATCCGCAAGCCGTTCGACCTCGAGGAGGTCATCGCGTCGGTCGGCAACGCGCTGCGCATCGCGGCACTCGAGCAGCGCGTCGCCTACCTCGGCGCGCAGGACGCGGCCGAGCACGAGCCCGAGATGGTGTTCGCGAGCGAGGCGATGAAGGCCGCGACCGCGACGATCGCGAAGCTCGCGGCGCAGCCCGTTCCGGTCGTGACCATCCGCGGCGAGACCGGGACCGGCAAGGAGCTGGCCGCGCGCATGCTGCACCGGCTCTCGGCGCGCGCGCGCGGACCGTTCATCGAGCTCAACTGCTCGGCGATCCCCGAGCAGCTGGTCGAGAGCGAGCTCTTCGGCCACGAGCGCGGCGCGTTCTCGGACGCGCGCGAGCAGAAGCGCGGCCTGGTCGAGCTCGCCGACGGCGGCACGCTCTTCCTCGACGAGGTCGGCGACCTCGCGCCGAGCGCGCAGGCGAAGCTGCTGAAGTTCGTCGAGAGCTTCGAGTTCCGGCGAGTCGGCGGCACCAAGCTGCTGCGCGTCGACTGCCGCGTCGTCGCGGCGACGCACCGCGCGCTCGAGGACGCCGACGGCTTCCGGCGCGACCTCTACTACCGGCTGTCCGGGATCTCGGTGACCCTGCCGCCGCTGCGCGAGCGCGGCGACGACGTGATCCTGCTCGCGCGCCACCTCCTCGCGCAGGCCGGGCGGCGCTTCCGCAAGCGCCTCGACGGCTTCAGCGACGAGGCCGAGGCGCTGCTGCGCCGCCACCGGTGGCCGGGCAACATCCGCGAGCTGAAGGCCGCGGTGTCGAGCGCAGCGGTGATGGCCGAAGGCGCGATCGTCGGTGTGGAGCTTCTCGGCCAGGTGCAGCGCGCGATGCTGCGCGACGTCGCCGACCTGCCCACGAGCCTCGAGCAGGTCGTTCCCGTCGAGGATCTCGAGCGAACCTACGTGCGTCGCGTGCTCGAGCTGTGCGGCGGCAACAAGCTGGTCGCGGCACAGCGTCTCGGGATCTCGCGGCAGACCCTCGCGCGCTGGCTGAACGACGGCGACCGCGGCGACTGATCCGCGCGCGTCCGGCGCCGCACGCACTGCTCCGGACTGGACGCCGGTGGTGCATTCTGGACCGGCGCGCGGGTCCGTCTCCCGTGCGCACGGCATACGGCAGCGGCATCGATCCTGCTGCGTCGCGGCCGCAGGAGGTAGGCCGTGCCGAACGCGAGAAGGCGCAACGGATGGAAGCGCTGGACCGAGGACGACGTGCGTGTGCTGCGCGAGCTGGCGCGCGCGAACGTCCCGAAGGAGATGATCGGACTGCGCATGGGACGCAGCCCGGAGGCCGTGGCGCAGCGCGCCTGGCTCGAAGGCCTCGCACTGCCGGGGCGACGCCCCCGCACGAAGGCGGACACGCAGCGAACGGCCGGCGTCGTGTCGACCGCCGGCGGCGAAGCCGCCGCCGGGCACGCGTCATGAGGCCGATGGCGCGTCGCGGCCCTGTCCTCGCGCAGGGTACGCGTTCGCTCGGCCTGGCGGTCGCCCTCGCGGCGGGATGCGCGCCCCCGTCGCGCTGGATCGCGCCTGCCGCGGTGGGACCCGCGCCCGCCGTCGCGAGCGACGACGGCGAGCTGATCGTGTATTCCGCGGACGACGCGATCGATACCGCCGACTCCGAGCATCCGCACCATCGGCGCTACGTGATCCGCGCGGCCGACGGCTCCGTGCTGCGCAGCATCGAGAACCAGACCGGTCCGTTCGGGCAGGATCCGGAGGACGTGACGCTGCCGCCGGGACGCTACGCGATCGACACCAGCGCCACGAACGCCGGCCCGGTCCGCGTGCCTGTGGTGATCGAGCCCGGGCGACTCACCGTCGTGCACCTCGACGGCGACGACGAATCCGACCCCGTGCCCGCGTCCGCGGCGGTCCGCCTGCCCAACGGGCATCCGATCGGGGCGCGTGCGTCGAGTCCGAACTGACGCCTCGCCTCTTCCGTCGCGCGCCCCCTGCTTGCCCTTCGACGACACGCCCGCCGCGCATCCGCGCAAAAGAAGCAGGAATCCTTCGCGACGCGCGCTATTCTGGAGGCGATGCCACGGAGGGACCAAACATCGACTGGGCATCGACGCTGCGGTCGCCTGCCACTCGCGCCGATCGTTCAGGCGGCACTCGCGCTCGTCGTCGTGCTCGCCTCGGCTCCGCACGCCGCCGCACAGGACAGCGACCAGCCGCGCCTCTACATGGGCGTGCGCGCCGGCGAGAGCAATCCGATCACGAAGGCGAACGACGTCGCGGGCGTGTCGCTCGGTGCGAACTTCGACCGCTACTTCGGCTTCGAGTTCTCGTTCGACGCGTACGAGCTGTACATGGAGACCAGCCAGTACGGACGCGCCGCGGAGCTCGGCATCGAGGGGCTGCTGCCGCAGCTGCGCTTCCGCTATCCGCTGCTGGGCGACCGGCTGGTTCCCTACGCGCTGCTCGGCGGCGGCCTCGCGATCGCGCAGATCAACGACGAGAAGGTGCCGACGGTGTGGGCGAGCAGCGGCAGCCTGACCAGCCTGCGCGGCATGGGCGCCTTCGGCGGCGGCGTCGAGTACTACATCTCGAGCAGCATCGCGGCCGGCGTCGAGGGCAAGTACTACCTGACGGGACAGAAGACGTACGACGCCAACGGCACGCGCAAGACCATCGACCTGAACGCCGGCGTGCTGACCTTCGGCCTGCGCCTCTTCTACCCCGAGATCGGCGTCGACGAGACGCAGTTCGCCGAGGCGCGAGCCGCGAGCCGCGCCTACGTCAACGCCCGCTTCGGCGGCGCGCTGCGCATGGCGGGCGACGTCTTCACCGGCATCCACACCGAGCCCGAGCAGTCGATGTTCGGCAGCAACATCGATCCGTACTTCGCGATCGGCATCGGCACGACCATCGGCCGGTACTTCGACGTCGAGATCTCCGGGCAGAACTACGAGCTGCGCTTCCAGCTGCCCGGCGGCGGCAGCGCCGAGTACGCGGTCTTTCCCGTGCTCGTGCAGCCGAAGCTGCACTTCCCGCTCGAGGACCTGCACCTCGACCCGTACGTGCTGGTCGGCGTCGGCTTCGACAACGCCGAGGTCAACGACGCCGGCAGCTCCGGCCAGACCGTCACGAGCAATGCGATGGGCGTGATCGGCGCCTTCGGCGCGGGCCTCGACTACTTCGTCACGTCCGACGTCGCGTTCGGTCTCGAGACGAAGTACATCATCTCGCGCGGCCACACGCTGCAGATCGACGACGGCCCGAAGCTCGACGGCAACCTCGACACCCTCATCGTCTCGATCGGCGTCCGCGCGTACCTCTTCTCGCTGTGAGCCCTCGGTCGTGAGTGTCCGCGCGCACAGCGCGCGGCCGAGCGAAGCGAGCGCGGGGAGTGGGACCCTGCGCGGCTTCGCCGCGCAGGGCGAGGAGGCGCGTGCCCCCTCGTCGTCATCGCGTCGCTACGCGCAGGCGGAACATCCACACGCCGAGGATCATCAGCAGCAGTCCCTGCGCGAGCAGCACCGCGCTCGGGGCGCCGATCGACGCGAGCCCGCGGTCGCGCAGCACGAGGTTGGTCACGCCCTGCATCGCCCACGCCGGGAACGCGGCGTTCGCGACCGCCTGCATCCACTCGGGCTGCCGGTGCAACGGCCACCACAACCCCGACACCGCGGAGATCGGCAGGACGATCGCCATCGTCAGCGGCAGTACCTGCGCGTCGCTGCGTCCGAGCCCCGCGACGAAGGCGCCGAGCCCGACCGCGGCGAAGCCGGTCAGCAGGCAGATCAGCACCACCGCGAGCGGCGACGTGCCGAGCGAGACGCCGAACACCAGACGTCCCCACACCAGCAGGACGAGCATCTGCGCCGCGCCGATCACCGCGCGCAGCAGCAGCTTCGCGTACACGATGCGTCCGAAGCCGAGCGGCGCGATCAGCAGCCGCGCCAGCGTTCCGGACTTGGTCTCGCGGTGCATCGACGACGCGGTGCCGTACACGACGCCGAGCAGCGTGAACATGATCGTGAAACCGGGCACGTTCTGCTCGTGCGACTTGCGCGAGATCTGGTCGCCGGTGAGGTTCTGCTCGACCAGCTCGATGCGCGGGTTGCCGATCGGGTCCGCGAGGTCGGCCGCGTCGCGGCTCATCAGCAGCAGCGCGACCTTCAGCCGGTTGAGTCCGATCGACTCGGCGGGATCGGTCAGCAGCAGGACGTCGCTGGTGCGGCCCTGCAGGTAGCGGCGGCTCAGGCCCTCGGGAAAGACGATCGCGCCCGGCGCGCGGCCCTGGTCGCGCACCAGCGACTCGGCCTCGGCGCGCGTCATCTCCACCGGCGTCGCGCGGTCGGCGAGCAGCTTGACGAAGGCACGCGAGACCGGTCCCTGGTCCTCGTTGACGATCGGCAGCAGCAGCTGCGGCCCCTTGCCGCTCTGGTAGCGCGCCGCGGTGATCACCGACATCACGATCACCGGCCCGAGCACGAGCCAGAGGATCGCGCCGCGATCCCGCAGCAGCAGCCGCAGCTCGTTTGCGAAGACGGCGATCACGGAAAGACGGCGCCCCGCAGGGCTTCGGTCACAGGCCGAAGCGCCGCGCGTACGCGGCGAAGCGCGCGGTCTCGCGCTCGGCGTCGAGGCCGAACTCCTCGAGCGTGTAGCGATGCGCTCCGGACTTGTTCTTGGGGTTGCGTGCGAGGAAGTCGCGCATGCGCTGCTCGGCGTCGGGCGTGAGCTCGGTGTCGAAGCGCGTGTAGATCGCGCGCACCACGCCGATCGGATCGCGCATCAGGTCCGGATAGAGCACGTCCGCGACCTGCGCCGACGGGATGCGTCCGGTGTCGCGCAGCTCGAGCGCGCCGAAGAGCGCGCGCGACCAGCGCTCGGTCATCTCCTCGCCCACCGCGATCGGGTCGACGTCGTCGCTGAACGTGCTGCGCAGTGCGACGGTCAGGCTCGCGAGCGAGCCCACCACCTCGAGCGGCGCGCGGTGCGTGAGCACGATGCCGGCGTCGGGATACGCCGCGAGCATCGCCTCGAGCCCGAACAGATGCGCCGGCGCCTTCAGCACCCAGCGCCGCTCCGGCCACTTCCACTGCAGCTGCTGCAGGAAGCGGCGGTGCCAGAGGTACGAGCCGTGCAGATCCTGCTGCTCGAGCCAGGTCTCGTACGACGGCACGTCGTACATGGTCTGGAACTGGAAGCTCACGAAGGCGTGGCTCGCGATGACCAGACACTCCTCGGGGAGATCCGCGCCCGTGGGATGGATCTTCAGAAAGTCCGGCGCCATGCGGTGGAACCAGCGGATCTGGCGAGCCGACAGCTCGGCGCGACGGTCCGGCTTCGCTCCGCGCATCCGCGGCGGCGGCGACGGGTACATCATCTCCCACGTCAGCGGCGCGCGGTTCGCCGGGTCCTGCGCGAGCAGCCCGTGCAGCAGGGTCGTGCCGGTGCGCGGCAGGCCGGTCACGAAGATCGGCCGGCGGAGCGGTCCCTGGGTGATCTCCGGGTGGCGCTTCGCGTCGTCGATCATGCGCAGCCGGTTCGACAGCAGGCGCAACATGTCCTGGCGGGCGGCGATGCGGCCGATCAGGTTCAGGTGCGCTTCGCCGTCGATCGAGCGCACCGCACGCTCGAACGGCTCGCGGAACGACGCGTCGCCGAAGTCGTCGAGCCCCGTCCGCCGGCACGCGGCCGCGAGCAGGTCGGAGGGCTCCAGCCGGACGAACGAGCGCATGCCACGCCCGCCCGAGTTGAGCATCTTGACGAACGCCGGACGAGTGCGGTGTGCCGGAATCATGACGAGGCTTCCCTAGCAGATGCCGCGACCGTCGGCCGCGATTCGAAGACGGAACGGGCGACGTCGGTCTGCCAGGCCACCAGACCGGGGACGCCGAGCAGGATCTCCCGGGCGCGCTTGGCGATCGACAGCGCGAGGCAGGTGTCGGCGCCGATGCCGAGCGCCGCGCCGAGGACGACGAAGCCGCCCTCCTGCACGCCCAGCGCGCCCGGCACGGCGAAGGCGGCCGCGCGCACGGCCTGACCGAGGCTCTCGAGCAGCAGCGCCGTCCAGACGTCGACCGGGTGCCCGAGGAAGTACAGCGCGAGCCAGACCTCGCCGGCGCCGGCGAGCCAGCTCGCGAGGTGCCAGCCCCAGGACGCCAGCAGGCGGCCGCGCTCGCGGTGCAGCAGGCGGACCTCGGCGTCGAGCGCGTCGGCGTCGAGGGCAAGCCCGCCGCCGATGCCGCTGCCGAGCCGCGCGATCACGCGCGCGCCGCGGCCGAAGGCACCGGCGCGCTGCGCCGCGACGAAGCCGACGGCGAGCGCGACCATGATCGCCGCGCCGAGCGCCGCGACGCCGACCAGACGGACGCCGCCGATCCGGCCCGCGAGCAGCCCGACGCCGACCAGCGTGAACGCGAGCTGCGCCAGCATCAGCGTCGTCACGTCGACCACGACCGTCGCGCCGGCGCGCGGACCGGACATTCCGGCCGCGCCGAGGAGCCGCGCCTTCACCACGTTGCCGCCGATCTGCATGACCGGCAGGAGGCCGTTCACCGACTCGCCGATCCAGCGCGCGCGCACGAAGAAGGCGAGCGGCGGACGCTCGCGCAGCGCGACCAGGCTGCGCCAGCCGAGCGCGTCGCCGACGATCGGCACGACGTGGAACGCGGCGACGACGAGAAGTCCGGTGCCCGCCTGCTCGAGCGCCGCGACCAGATCACCGACGCCGAGGTAGAGGATCAGCGCCGAAAACAAGCCGATGCCGACCGCGAGCCCGGGACGCACCGCCGCCGGCAGCGCGCCGAGACCGCGCCCCGCGGGCTCCTTCCCTGCCGCGCGGTCCGCCGCGATCGCACGCCACAGCAGGTACACGCACCACGCCGCGAAGGCCGGCGCACCGATCCCGGCCGCGACGAGGAACCACGGCAGCACGCCCAGCCAGGTGAGCGGCGCGATCAGGTAGAGAATGTCCTCGATCTCGAAACCCGCGAACGACGCCTGGTGGAACGCTTCCGCCGCCGAGCGCCGCCGCGCGAGCGCGCTGCGCGAGTTGAAGATCACCAGCAGCGCGATGCCGGTGCTCGCACCGAAGACCGGCGCCCACGCGCCGAGCCAGCCGGAGCGCAGGCCGATGCCCATGCCGACGAACGTGCCGAGCTTGACCACGAGATCGACGATGCGGTCGTAGGTGTGGCCGAAGCTGGACGTCTTGCCGGTCGCGCGCGCGAGCTCGCCGTCGCCGTGGTCGATGATCATCGTCGCGACGAGCAGCACGCCGCCGAGATCCGCCCAGCCGCCGCCGCGGGCGTAAAGCGCCGCGCCGAGGAGGCCGACGACGAGGCCGACCGTCGTGAGGTGGTTCGGGTGCACGCGCGTCCCGTGGAGAGGACGGACGAGCATGGCCGCGATGCGGCTATCCCAGGGCTTCGTCATGCGATCGTCGTTGCTGACTGCTCTCGACCCGATCCCGACATGGGCCCGGACGCTCAAGGGGGTGGATCTTCGCCGCCCGGACGCAAAACGCAAGTCCGCCCGGCCTCGGAATCCCTCAGTCGAAGTCTGAGAACGGGATCAGCGGCAGCGCAAGGCCACCAGAGCGCCGACCACGACGATGGTCCACAGCCACACGCTGACCCACGACGTTACGCTGGTTCTCATGCGCCCCTCTCCCGGCGGCCGGAAACCGGCATTCCCCGTGCCGATTCCTAGCGGCTGCGGCGGCGATGTCTTGCCCTTTTGCGCCATCGGCCGGGCGGGCGATTCCATCCCCTGCGAACGCCGGCCCCGGGCGTTCCGCGCGCTCGGAATCGGCCCCGGCCGGGGCACAGGCGCCGCCGCGCGTCTCCGGATGGAGCGCAACGTGCTTTGCGTCTCGACCCGGCGCGGTCCTTTTGCTTACACTGCCGCGCCTCGCACCAGATGAAAGTTCTACCGCCCATCCGTGCGTCGAACGCCTCGCGCGTCGCCACCGTACTGCGCGACGCCCGTGTTCGGGCCCGGCGGGGACGTCCGTGAAGCCGATCCCGATGATCCGCTCGTCGGCGGCCATCGCGGTCGCCGAGGTGCTGCAGGAGATCGGCGCGCCGGTGGAGTGCGTGTGGACGCGGAACGGTCTGCCGGTCCGGGCGCGTTACGAGCGCGAGACGCTGATCCCGCTGCACCTGGCGCTCGCCTTCGGCGAGGACGCGGCGAGCAGCGTCGACGCGCCGGATCTCGGCATCTGGGTCGCGAAGCGACAGGGCCTGAGTCTCCTCGGGCAGTTCGGCCGCGCGATCCAGGCCGCCCCGACGCTGTACGGCGCCGTGTCGGTGCTGTGCGGCATGGTCACCATGCACAACTCGGGCGCCCGCTTCTGGCTCGCCCCCGACGGCGACTCGGTCCGCCTCTGCCGTCGCTTCCGCACCGTGGACGGCGCATTCCGGCAGTCCGACCTGCTCGGCCTCGAGCTGATGATCGGGCTGGTGCGCACCGTCGCGGGCAGCGACTGGCTGCCGAGCCGCGTCGACCTGCAGAGCACCGACCCGCGCCGCGTCTGTCCCCCCGGACTGCTCGAGTCGTTCTCGGCCGGCGCCGTCGGCGACGGCGGCCTCGCGACCAGCATCACGTTTCCGCGCGAGCTGCTGAGCCGCACCGTCCCGGGTCTCGACGGCCAACGGGCGCACGCAGAGATCGACACCGAGTGGCTCACGCAGACGCCGCCCACCGAGTTCCTGAGCTCGGTCGACCTCGTGATCGAGTCGACGCTCGCCTCCGAGCAGTCCGACGTCGCCGTCGCGGCGCGCGCGGCGGGCCTCAGCGTGCGCAGCTTCCAGCGCCGCCTCGCCGACCTGGGCGCCTCGTACTCCGAGCTGGTCGATCGAGTGCGCTTCCGGAAGGCGATGGACTGGCTGCAGGACCCGCACGTCAAGATCATCGAGATCGCCTACGCACTCGGATACTCCGACCCGGCGCACCTGACGCGCGCCTTCCGCCGCTGGACTTCGCTGACGCCGCTGCAGTACCGCTACGTGCACGGCCTCGCGGCACGCCAGACGGCGGGCGGCTCGATGCCGGTCAGCGCCCTTCCGGAAGGTCTGCGCGACGCCAGGCGTCGATCACGGACCACAGGGCGATCGCGAGAAACGGCAGCGACGAGAGCAGAACGTTGCGCAGTCCCGCCACCGGGTCGTCGAGGTCGATCTCGACCTCGAGCGGGTTCCAGGGACCGAATGCAGTGAGCGCGCCGGCGACCGCGAACGCGAGACCGCGCCACGGGTCGCCGTTGTAGAGCTGTCCGAGTCCGGGAAAAAGCCCGGACAGCGTGACCGCGATCAGCCGGCTCTTCCGGCGGCGCGCCGGCGGATGCACCTCGGGACCGCTCATGCGCCGCTCCTCACGCCGTCGTCGGCGGCCCCGCGGGCACCTCGCCGAGCGGCAGCAGCGGCGAGCCGGTCGCCTCCGCGACGGTGAGCGGCGGACGCTCGCGGAACGGCTCCACGCGCACCGGACAGTCCGCGAGATCGCACACCGCGCAGAACGCGCGGTGGCACGGGTCGACGTGGAAGACGAGCTCGCCGTCGAGCGCCGGCGTCGCGAGCACGCGCTGCTCCAGCTCGCCGACCGCGTCGTGCGCCTGATCGACGGTCCAGAACTCCGGGACGAAGACGTGCGCGTCGGCGTGCGTCTCGCGGCCGGAGCGGATCGCGCGCAACCGGTGCACGCGGATGATGCCGGGGACGCGGCTCTTCTCGAGCTCCGCGACGAGCCCGGTGAGCAGTCGCGGATCGCCCTCGTCGAGGAGTCCGCCCGCCGCCTCGCGCACGAGGTGCCAGCCGGTGAATCCGAGATTGACGCCCACCAGCAGCGCCGCGATCGGATCGAACCAGGCGATGCCGGTGAGCCGCACCAGCGCGAGGCCGACGACGACGCCGGCGCTGGTCTGGAAGTCCGACAGCACATGCTTGCCGTCCGCGACAAGCGTGATCGAGCGGTGCTTCCGCCCCTCGCGGATCAGGTACCAGCCGAGCAGGAGATTGACGGCTCCCGCGGCGACGGTGAGCACGAGCCCGAGCTCGAGCTGCGCGAGCTCGGGTCCGCGGATCAGCTCGGCGACCGAGTACCAGACGATCAGCACCGCGGCGAAGGCGATGAGCCCGCCCTCGAAGACCGCGCTGAAGTACTCGATCTTGCCGTGCCCGTAGGGATGGCCCTGATCGGGCGGCTGGCTCGCGAAGCGCAGCCCGAAGACCGCGAACAGCGCCGCCACCACGTTGATGATCGACTCGAGTGCGTCCGAGAGGATCGCCGACGAGCCGGTGTAGACGTACGCCACGTACTTGACGCCGAGCAGTGCCGTGCCGATGACCAGCGAGACGATCGCCGCACGCACGCGCAGCCCGTCGGACGCGATCCCCGGGTCGTTTGCCGCCTCGGGCGAGAACGGCGGCAGCGTCACGTCATTCCCCGCTTCGCACGCATCGCCGCGCTCAGGGACGAACCGGAATCCCGCGACCCTGCAGGTAGTCCTTGCAGTGCCGGATCGCGTGCTCCTCGTAGTGGAAGATCGAGGCGGCGAGCACGGCGCTCGCGTGCCCTTCCGCGAGCGCGTCGTAGAGGTGCTCCATGCTGCCGGCGCCGCCCGACGCGATCACCGGCACGCCCACCGCGTCGGACACGGCGCGCGTGAGGCCGAGGTCGTAGCCGTCGCGCGTGCCGTCGCGGTCCATGCTGGTGAGCAGGATTTCGCCGGCGCCGTTGGTCGTCATGCGGCGCGCCCACTCGACCGCGTCGAGCCCGGTCGGACGCCGCCCGCCGTGCGTGAACACTTCCCAGCGTCCCGGCGCCACGTTCTTCGCGTCGATCGCGACCACGATGCACTGCGCGCCGAAGAGCTCGGCCGCGCGCCCGACGAACTCCGGCTCCGCGACCGCCGCGGTGTTGATCGAGACCTTGTCGGCACCCGCACGAAGCAGCGCGCGGATGTCGTCGACGGTGCGCACGCCGCCGCCGACGGTGAGCGGCATGAAGCAGCGCTCGGCGGTCGCGCGCACGACGTCGAGAATGATGCCGCGCTGCTCGTGCGACGCGGTGATGTCGAGGAAGCAGAGCTCGTCGGCGCCCTCGCGGTCGTAGCGCGTTGCCGCCTCGACCGGATCGCCCGCGTCGCGCAGGTCGACGAACGCGACGCCCTTCACGACGCGCCCGCCTTTGACGTCGAGGCAGGGGATGATTCTGCGAGCGAGCACCTAGTCTCTCCAGCCGCGCGGGCCCGCGATCATTCGGCGAGCGAGCACCTCAGCTCTTCTCCGGGTACGCGATGGCGATCGCGTCGACGAGCTGGATCTCGTTCTCATAGAGCGCCCGTCCGACGATCACGCCGCGCAGGTTCTCGCCCGCGTCGAACGCGGCGCGTGCCGCGCGCACGTCCTCCAGCCGCGCGACGCCGCCCGACACGACGACCGGCACCGTGTGCGCGCGCGCGAACTCGAGCGTCGCCTGCAGGTTCGCGCCGAGCCCGGTGCCGTCGCGGCGGATGTCGGTGAACACGATCGCCGCGGCTCCGGCGCGCTCGGCGCGGCGCGCGATCTCGATCGCGCTCGCGTCACTGTCGCCGAGCCAGCCGTCCACCGCCACTTTCCCGTCGCGCTGGTCGATGCCGACCGCGATGCGACCCGGCCACTTCGCGCACGCGGCGTCGAGCACCTCGGGATTCGCCGCGGCCGCCGTGCCGAGGATCGCCCACTCGGCGCCCGCGTCGAGCACGCTCGCGATCTTGTCGAGGTCGCGCAGCCCGCCGCCGACCTCCACGGGGATGCGCAGCGCGCGGCAGATCGACTCGATCACCGACCCGTGCGAACGCTCGCCCTTCGCGGCACCGTCGAGGTCGACCACGTGCAGGCGGCGCGCGCCCTCCCCCGCCCAGCGGCGGGCCATCGCGACGGGATCGTCGCCGTACTGCGTCTCGGCGCCGAAGTCGCCCTGGCGCAGGCGCACGCAGCGTCCGCCTCGCAGATCGATCGCGGGAATGACGTCGAAGGCGCGCACGCGCGCCGCGATGGTGTCGGCGGTGCTCACGCGGGAACGGCGACGCGCACGGGCGCGCTCGCGGCGCGCACGAAGTTGCCCAGCAGGCGGAGTCCCGCGTGCTGGCTCTTCTCGGGATGGAACTGGGTCGCGAACACGTTCTCGCGCGCGACCGCGGCGGTGAAGGTCTCGCTGCCGTAGGTCGACGTCGCGGCGACGATCGCCGGATCGGACGGCTCCGCGTAGTACGAGTGCACGAAGTAGACGTACGTGCCCTCGGCGATGCCGTCGAGCGCTGGTGCGTACTTGACGACGTGCAGCGCGTTCCAGCCCATGTGCGGAATCTTCACGTCGCGCGAGCGGAAGCGGACGATGCGCCCCGGCAGCACGCCGAGTCCCGCGACCGGTCCGAACTCCTCGCTCTCCTCGAACAGGATCTGCATGCCGACGCAGATGCCGAGGAACGGCTTGCCGCTCGCGGCGGCGCGCAGCACGGCGTCGGTGAGGCCGGACTCGGCGAGGCTCGTCATGCACGCGCCGAACGCGCCGACACCCGGCAGGACGACCGCGTCCGCGCGCTCGATCTCCGCGGCGGACGTGCTGACGCGCACGTCCACCGACAGACCCGCGTCGGCAGCGGCGCGCTCGAGCCCCTTCGCGCAGCTGCGCAGGTTGCCGACGCCGTAGTCGACGATCGCGATCATCACGGCGCTCCCTGTCCGACGATCGCGATCACGGCGCCCCCTGTCGGACGATGGCGATCAAAGAACGCCCTTGGTCGACATCACGCCGGTGATGCGCGGGTCGAGCTGCGTCGCCTGGTCGAGCGCGCGGCCGAGGCCCTTGAACGCGGCCTCGATCATGTGGTGCGCGTTGCGGCCGCGGATGCAGTCGACGTGCAGGTTGAGCTTCAGCTCGTTCACGAACGCGAGCAGGAAGTCGTGGATCAGGCTGGTGTCGAAGTCGCCGACGCGCTCGCGTCCGGGATCGAGCTCGTAGACGAGGTACGGCCGGCCCGAGAGATCCACCACGACCGACACCAGCGCCTCGTCGAGCGGCACCGTCTGGTTGCCGAAGCGGCGGATGCCCTTCTTGTCGGCGAGCGCGTCGCGCATCGCCTGCCCGAGCGTGAGGCCGACGTCCTCGACGGTGTGGTGCTGGTCGATCTCGAGGTCGCCGGTCGCCTCGACCACGAGGTCGAACAGCCCGTGCTTCGCGAACAGGTCGAGCATGTGATCGAGGAACGGAACGCCGGTCGCGACCTGCGCGGTACCGGTGCCGTCGATCGCGATCGCGACGTGGATGCTGGTCTCCTTCGTCGTGCGCGCGACCTCGGCGCGGCGGCCCGCGAGACGCGCCGCCGAGGCGGTCTTGCGGGCGGAAACCGGGGCCGGCGCGGCGCGCAGCGCCCGGGGCTTGGCCGTCTTTGCCGTCTTCGCCATGTCCGGCGTGTTTTGGCATACGGGCCGTCCCGGCGCGAGAACGGCAGGCCCGGTGCGCTTCCCGCTTCGTGGAGCGGGAGCACCCGGAGCGCGCCGGTCGGGACGCGCTCCGGGAGGTGCTCGTTCAGTCCACCGCGCTCACGCGCGGGATCTTCCAGCTGCCGTCGAGGATCGACGGCGGCGTCTCCTGCGGCCAGTACATGCGGAGCATCAGGGTGAACTTGCCGGCCGGTGCGGGCAGCCAGTTCGACTCGAGGTCCTTCCCCGGCGAGGCGTGCTGGATGAGGAGGTCGACCGATCCGTCCGGGTTCGTCTTCAGGTCGTTGCGCTCGCTGATCGAGTAGCGGTTCAGCGGGTTCGCGACGAAGAAGTAGGCGGGATCGTACATCGTGAGCGACCAGAAGCCCTTGACCGGCGGCAGGTCGCCCTTCGCGAAGTGCATCTTGTACTTCTTCGCGCCGTCGTAGCTCTGCAGGACGTCGGGGCCGTCCGACATCGGGTAGATCGCATCCTGCGGACGGTTCGCGCCGAGGCCGATCGCGGTGACCAGCGCGCGCTGCCGGTAGTCCGTGCCGTAAAGGCCCATCTTCGTCGAGAAGAGCCATCCGTCCTGCAGCTTCATGTCGCCGGTGACGAGGCCCTCCTTCAGCCAGCGCATGATCGAGTCCTGCGCAGGTCGCGGCGCGGCCTGGATGCCGGCCTTCACCTCGGGGTCGAGCTTCGACGGGTCGAAGGGCTTGCCCGGCACGATGCCGAGCTTCGCGAGCGTCGCGACCATCGGCGCGTCCTCGGCGGCGGGCGGATTGGTCTCCATCAGCTTCGCGAGCAGCGTGAAGTACGCGACGCCGTCGAGCGCGTTCACCTGCGCGCGCACCGCCGTCTTCATGTCGACCTTCGGATCGACTTTCCCCGCCGGCGGCGTGTACGGCTTGCCGTACGAGGACAACGGCACGACCGAGACCTGATCCTGCAGCGCGTGCACGGCGGCGTAGTCCTCGGGCGTGCCGGTGCAGTAGATACGGCCGAGGATCCAGACGATCGCGGTCGGCGAGTCGTAGCGCTGCACGCCGTCGGGCAGCGTGCCCTGCCAGCCCGGACCGACGATGGCGTACTTCTGCGCGCCGCCGCCGGTGGTGCGCTTGCCCGGATCCTGGAAGACGTTGGTCCAGCCGTCGAGCATCGGGAACAGGTAGTAGCGGTCCCCCATGTCCGGAATGCTGAGGATCCACGGCTCCTTCGAGACGTCGACCCAGGCGATCGTGTACAGCGTGTCGGCGTTGGGCGCCGTCACGTCGCGGAACGCGGCCGTAGGATACGTACGAAGCGGCGCGAACTGGCCCATCGGCGCGTGCGTACCGCTCGGAGCCGCGACGTTGGTCATCACCCGGCGCGTCATCTCCATCGTGACGAGCGGGTAGCCATAGATGTAGGCGTCGATCGCGGACTCGCGCGCCTCGATCTCCTTCAGCCCGCCGAGCAGGCCTTCGCTGTGCGCCCGGGCGTTCACCGCCGCGGTCATGACGCACGCGAGCGCCGCCCCCCCTGCGACAAGCCGTCGCACCCTTGATGTCATCGTCGTCCCCCTCCGGTTGTCGGGATGGTTCGCGCAGCCGCGCGTCCCACCAAAGTAGGATTGCACGCCGCCGCCATTTCGAGCGAGCGTATCGACCGTCAAGAACGCGGCTTGCCTTTTGGTGCCATTGGGCTAGAGGCCTCGTCGCATGCGGGCCGTCCCGCTCATTCGCGCCGTGTCGTCGGCGAGCATCGTGCGCCTGCTCGCGTCGATCGGCGCACCCGTGGCGCGCTCCTGGGAGCGTGCCGGTCTGCCACCCGTCGCCCTCGGCGAGCCGGAGCACGTCGTACCGCTGCGCTCGATCGCCCGCTTCGTGGACGACTGCGCGCACGCGCAGGGCATCGACGAGCTCGGGCTGCGCAGCGGCGAGCAGACGTCAATCGAGATGCTGGGGACGTTCGGCGCCACCGTCCGGCGCGCCCCGACGCTCGCCGACGCGCTGCGCACGACGACCACCGCCGTCGCGAGCTACAGCTCCGTGGAGACCTTCTGGCTCTCCCTGCACGGCGACCGCGCGCGCTTCTGCCAGCGTTTCTCGGATCCTTCCGTCACGTCGCGCCACGTCGACCTGTTCTCCGTGGGCGTCATCGTCAATCTCCTGCGCCTCGCCGGAGACGACTGGACGCCGTCGCGGATCGAGACCCAGAGCCCGGGGTCGCGCACGGTGCGCGAGCCGGGCCTCCTCGGCGACGCCGAGATCGTCACCGGCGGCTTGGTGACCAGCGTCGAGTTCCCGCGCGAGCTCCTGCACCGCCGGATCGGCCCACCGCCGGAGACGGTGGAGTCAGCGGTGGCGACCGGCTTGACGGAGTGGCAGCGCAGCGCGCCGCCGCGCGACTTCCTGCGCTCGTTCGAGGTGATGCTCGCCGGACTCATCCAGAGCGATCGGGCCGACGTGCGATCCGCGGCCGACGCCGCCGCCATGACCGTCCGCAGCCTGCAGCGTCGCCTCGCCCAGTGCGGCTGGACCTGGTCCGATCTGCTCGACGACGTCCGCCGCCGGACGGCGCTGCGCATGCTGGAGGATCCGTCCGCCAAGATCATCGACGTCGCGGTCGCACTCGGCTACTCCGACGCGGCGCACTTCACGCGCGCGTTCCATCGCTGGTGCGGCATGAGCCCCGCCACGCATCGCCGGCTGCGCGGCGAGGCGCAGAAAGTCACGGAGCGCGACTGACGTCGCGCAGTTCCGTCAGCTCGCGGCCGGACGCCGCGTGCGCCGCAGCCGCCGCGCGACCGCCGCGCCGTGCGCCTGCAGGCCTTCCATCTCCGCGAGGCGCAGCACCGGCTCGCCGAGCCGCTCGAGCGCGCGCGGCGGCGCCATGATCACGCTCGTACGCTTGACGAAGTCGTACACGCCGAGCGGCGACGAGAAGCGCGCCGTACCGCCCGTCGGCAGCACGTGGTTCGGGCCCGCGAGGTAGTCGCCGAACGCCTCGGGCGTGCTCTCGCCGACGAAGATCGCGCCCGCGTGCTCGATGCGCGGGATCCACTTCTGCGCGTCGCGCAGCGCGAGCTCGAGGTGCTCGGGCGCGAGCTCGTTCGCGAGCTCGACCGCCTGCTCGACGTTCTTCACCACGAGGATCGCGCCGTTCGCGCGCAGCGCCTTCGCGGCGGTGGTGGCGCGCGGCAGCTCGGCGAGCTGCTCGTCGAGCGCGCGCTCGACGGCGGCCGCGAGGCGCGCGCTCGGCGTGACGACGATCGAGCTCGCGTCCGCGTCGTGCTCGGCCTGCGCGAGCATGTCGGCGGCGATCAGCTCGGCATCGGCCTCGGCGTCGGCGACGATCAGCACCTCGCTCGGACCCGCGATCATGTCGATGCCGACCACGCCCGACACCAGCCGCTTCGCGGTCGCGACGTAGATGTTGCCCGGCCCGACGATCTTGTCGACGCGCTCGATGGTCGCGGTACCGAACGCGAGCGCACCCACCGCCTGCGCGCCGCCCATGCGGTGGATGCGGTCGACGCCGGCGATGTAGGCGGCCGCGAGCAGCGACGGCGGCTCGCCGTCCGCATGCGGCGGCGACACCGCGACGATTTCCTTGACGCCGGCGACGCGCGCCGGCAGCGCGTTCATCAGCACCGACGACGGGTAGAACGCCTGCCCGCCCGGCACGTAGAGCCCGACGCGGCGCAGCGGCCGGATCTCCTGCCCGAGCGTCACGCCGAGCGCGTCGCGATAGCGGAACGAGCGCTCCTTCTGGTGCTCGTGAAAGTCGCGGATGCGCCGCGCGGCTACGCGCAGCGCGTGCAGGTCGGCGCGCGACAGCAGCTCGCACGCGGCGCGCATCGCGTCGCGCTCGATGGTGCGCTCGGACGGCTTGAGCTTGACGCGATCGAAGCGCAGGGTCGCGTCGGCGACGGCGCGATCGCCGCGCTTGCGCACGTCGTCGAGGATCGCGCGCACCGCGGGCTCGACGCCGGCGTCGGCCGTTTCACCGCGACGTCGGAGGCGGGCGAGGACGCGGGCGAACGCGGGCTCGCTCGCGCGGACCGTGAGCTTCACGCCACGCACCTCGCGCCGCAGTCGGGTTTCACGCCGCGGTCCTCACACGTACGGCAGGCGGTCACTCCACCGCCCGCAGCAGCCGGACCTTGCGCGTGCCCTGTTTCGCGGCCGGCGCCTGCGTCGGCTCGGGCTGCGGCTCGCCACCCTTGCGCGGGCGGATCACGCGGCGCGCGGGTGTCGCGTCCGCGGCCTCTGCGTCCGGCTGCTCCGCCTGCCCCTCGCGCACGCGCTCGATCGACGCGCCGATGCCGGCGAGCTTCTCCTCGATGCGCTCGTAGCCGCGGTCGAGGTGGTACACGCGCTGCAGCTTGGTCGTGTTCTGCGATCCCAGCGCCGCGACCACGAGGCACACGCTGGCGCGCAGGTCGGTCGCCATGACCGGTGCGCCTTCCATCTGCGTGCCGCCGTGCACCACGGCCTTCGAGCCCTCGAGGCGGATGTCGGCGCCCATGCGCACCAGCTCCTGCACGTGCATGAAGCGGTTCTCGAAGATCGTCTCGGTGATGGCGCTCGTTCCCTCGGCGAAGCACATCAGCGCCATCAGCTGCGCCTGCAGGTCGGTCGGGAAGCCGGGGTATGCCGCCGTGCGGACGTCGACCGCTTTCAGCTCGCCGTCGCTCGCGACGCGGATGCCGTCCGCGTGCGGCTCGATCGTGACACCGGCCTCGGCGAGCTTCTCGAGCACCAGAGTGAGATCGCCGGCGCGTGCGTTGCGCACGAAGACGTCGCCGCCCGCCGCCGCGACCGCCATCAGCATGGTGCCGGCCTCGATGCGGTCGGGGATCACGGCGTGGTCGAAGCCGCCGACGGACTCGCGTCCCTCGACCTCGATGGTCGCGCTGCCCGCACCGCGGATGACGACACCCATCTTCACCAGCGCGTCGGCGAGGTCGACGATCTCGGGCTCGCGCGCGGCGTTGTCGATGACCGTCGTGCCGTCGGCGAGCGAGGCCGCGAGCATCAGGTTCTCGGTCGCACCGACCGAGGGCATCTCGAGCACGATGTGCGCGGCGCGCAGCCGCGGGCGTCCGTTCGCGTCGATCGGCGCCTTCGCCTCGACGTAGCCGTGGTGCTGGCTGATGGTCGCGCCCATGCGCTCGAAGCCGCGCAGGTGCAGGTTCACCGGACGGCTGCCGATCGCGCAGCCGCCGGGCGTGGCGACGCGCGCCTCGCCGAAGCGGGCGAGCAGCGGGCCGAGCGCGAGGAACGACGCGCGCATGGTCTTGACGAGGTCGTACGGCGCTTCGAACGCGGTGATGGTCTCCGCCGTCATGGTGACGACGTCGTCCTCGCACGAGACCTCGACTCCGAGCTGCGCGAGCAGCTTCTGCGTCGTGCGGCAGTCGACGACGCGCGGCACGTTCGACAGGCGGCACGTCTCCGGGGTGAGCAGCGACGCGAACAGCAGCGGGAGCGCGGCGTTCTTGGCTCCGCTGACCTCGACTTCACCGGTGAGCGGCCTGCCCCCGCGAATCAGAATCGCATCCATCCGTCCTCCCCTCCGGCCGGACCGTACCTCGTGTTCGAACTAACCGTGCTCGCCGATCGCCTGCCATCGCGCGCTCACCACCCGGTCGAGGCCGGCCAGGTCGGGAAGGACGCGAACGTCGGCGAAACCCTGATCCCTTGCGAGCGCCGCGACCGTCCCGCCCTGGCCCGATCCGATCTCGGTCACCAGGAAGCCACCGGGGCGGAGCACGCGTGCCGCATCGGCCACGAGCCCGCGCAGAATCTGCGATCCATCCTTACCACCGCCGAACAGCGCATCAACGGGTTCTCGCGCAACTTCCGTGGAAATCGCGCGCAGATCGTCATCGGAAAGATACGGTGGGTTGGAGACCACGAGGTCGATGCTCGCGGCGCCTACCGCCGACAGCAGGTCGCCGTGCAGGAATGCAACGGCGCGCGGCCCGAGCAGGCGCTCGGCGTTGCCGCAGGCGATCCGCAGCGCCGCGCCCGACCGATCCAGCGCCGCGAATCGGACGTCCGACCAGCCGCGCGTCCGCGCCTCCGACGCGAGCGCCACGACGATGGCGCCACTGCCCGTGCCGACGTCGAGCACGCGGATCGGGTCGTCCGCAGCGCGGCCGTCGCGCAGGGCCGCGATCGCGGCCAGGGCCGCGTCCACCGCGCACTCCGTCTCGGGCCGCGGGATCAGGACGTCCGGCCCCACCGCGAACGGCAGCGACCAGAACTCGCGCTCGCCGAGCAGGTACGCCACCGGCTCGCCGGCGACGCGGCGGTCGAGCAGCTCCGCGAGACGTGCTGCCTGCGCAGGGTCGAGCCGCTGGTCGCGCGCGGTGATCAGCCGGACGCGGTCGAAGCCGAGCACGGTCCCGATCAGGATCTCGGCGTCGAGGCGCGCCGTGTCCTTGCCGGCCGCCTCGAGGCGGCCGGTCGCGGCGCGCAGCGCCTCGCCGACCGTGCGACCGGGATCCGTCAAGCGCGCTCGGCCTTGAGGGCCTCCGCCTGGTGCTGCGTCACCAACGGCCCGACCACGGCCTCCAGGTCGCCCTCGATCACGCGGTCGAGCGAGTGCAGCGTCAGGTTGATGCGATGGTCCGTCAGCCGGTTCTGCGGGAAGTTGTAGGTCCGGATGCGCTCGGAGCGGTCGCCGCTGCCGACCATCGCCTTGCGGCTCGCGGCGAGGCTCGCCGCCTGCGCCTGCTCGGCGCGCTCCAGCAGGCGGGCGCGCAGGATCTTCAGCGCCTTCGCCTTGTTCTTGTGCTGCGACTTCTCGTCCTGGCAGCTGACCACGAGCCCGGTCGGGAGGTGCGTCACGCGCACCGCGGAGTCGGTGGTATTGACGCTCTGCCCGCCCGGACCGGACGAGCGGAAGACGTCGATGCGCAGGTCCTTGTCGTCGATCTCGACCTCGACCTCGTCGGCCTCCGGCATGACCGCGACGGTGACGGCGGAGGTGTGGATGCGGCCCTGCGCCTCGGTCGCCGGGACGCGCTGCACGCGGTGCACGCCGCCCTCGAACTTGAGGCGGCTGTAGGCGCCCTCACCGTCGATCGAGCAGATGATCTCCTTATAGCCGCCGAGCCCGGTGCTGCTCGAGCTGAGCACGTCGACGCGCCAGCCGCGCGACTCGGCGTAGCGCGAGTACATGCGGAAAAGGTCCGCGGCGAAGAGCCCCGCCTCGTCGCCGCCTGTGCCGGCGCGGATCTCGAGGATGACGTTCCGGTCGTCGTTGGGATCGCGCGGGATCAGCAGGAGCTTGAGGACTTCCTCGAGCTCGGCCTTGCGCGTGCGGACCGACGGTAGCTCCGCGTTCGCCATCTCCCGCATCTCGGGGTCGGCGTCGTCGAGCAGGGCCGCGAGCTCGGCCTCTTCGGCGTCGAGCTTCTTCCAGTCGCGGTAGCGGGCGACCACCTCGACCATCGCCGCGTGCTCGCGGCTGATCCGGACGAACTCCTTGCGATTGCCCTGGACCGCAGGGTCCGAGAGCATGGCCTCGAGTTCGTGGTAGCGCCTGTCGACGTCCTCGAGCTTTGTGAGCACGGACTGGCTACCTCGCGAGGGAGCTCACGCCCCCTCGCGCCACGCGGTGGTTCAGGACTGCGACTGCTCGGCGTCGGCTGCGGGAGCGGGTGCGGCGGCGGCCTTCTTGCCGTAGCGGCGGTTGAAGCGGTCCACGCGTCCCGCGACGTCCATCAGCTTCTGCTTGCCGGTGTAGAACGGGTGGCAGGCGGAGCAGATTTCGACGTGGATCTCGTTCTTCGTCGAGCGCGTCTCGACGATGTTGCCGCAGCTGCAGACGATCCGGCTCGCGTCGTACTTCGGGTGGATGCCCTCTTTCATGGTCTGTCGTCGCTAGCACCCGTGTCCGGGGCGAGCAAACCGCCGTCCGCCCGAGATCGCACGTTGACATCCCGGGGCCGAGCACGTTTGATCCGGCCGTGCCGAGCACGCCGCGAAAGGGCCCGCGCCCGCTTCCCGACCGTACCCTGGGGTGGCATCCGGGGTGGCTGCGCGGGGTGCCGCCCGAGATGGCCGAGTGGCTGGGCTTCGCCGTGTTGCGCGACCCGCGGGCCGAGACGCCGCTGAAGATCCTGCTCGAGAGCTACGACCTCTACGCCGCCTCCGAGGGGCTGCCGGCGATCGACCACATCGCCTTCGTCCGGCACCTCGAGTCCCTGGGCCTCGAGCGGCGGGGGGCGACCTTCGTCGGGCTCCGCGTCCACGCCGAGATCCCCGCCCTGCGGCTGCTCACCAAGCTCGAGGTCTACGGCTTCCGCTTCGTCACCCGGGGCGGCGAGCTGGCCTGGCGCGGACCGGACACCGTCTCCGACCTCGAGATGCGCGTCCTGAAGCGCCACCGCCACGACCTCGCCCGGGCGCTCACGCAGGTCGAGGAGACGCGCGCCCTGCTGCGCGGCGGCAGCCTGCTGCCCTCGCCGCTGCCCCTGCGGATCGCCCGCCGCGCGGCCTGACCGCGCCGCCGCTCAGCCGCCGAGAGCGCGCGCGACCAGCACCAGCAGCGCGCACAGCCCGAGCGCCGTGGTCTCGGCGAGCTCACCCGCGGTGCGGATCGTCGCCGGGGTCACGCCGCCGAGCCAGCCGTGCACGGCGATCCGGAACGCGATCGTCACCGACGCGACGCCGAACAGCAGCAGCACGCCCATCGCGTTGCTCGCGGCGAGCGTCACCGCCATCGCGGTCACGCTCGCGACCGCGAACTGGTTGAACTGCAGCTGCTTGACGAACGCTCCCGCGAGGTCGTCCGGCTGCGCCGCGATCGAGCCGTAGGCGTGCACCGCCATCGCCCAGCGTCCGAGAACGACCGCGAGCACGACCGCCAGTGCGAGCGTGCTGCCGCCGAGTACCGCGAGCGCGGCGCCCTTGACCACCCCGTCGGCGAGAATCGCCGCCGCGCCGGGAGCTCCGGGTGGCACGTGCGCCTCGGCGATCGCGAGCGCCTTCTCGCGGTCGTCGTGCGCCTCGGACGCCGCGCGCGCGACCCGTCCGAGAGCCGACGGCAGCGTCGCGCGGCTCGGGAGCCACAGCAGCACCACGCCGAGCAGCCCCTGCAGCGGCGGCGGCAGCAGCGGACCGAACGCCCACAGCACCAGCGCCGCCGGTGCGGCCAGCAGCAGCCCGAGCGCGGGGAACGCGGCTCCGCCGCGCGCGACGCGCTCCTCCTCCGACAGTCCCGGCTCGCGCCCCGTCAAGTACGCGAAGGCCGCCGCGACCTCGCGGGCGCGCTCGGCGAGCGCACCCGACGCGGGCATTCCGGCGGTCGCGTCGGATCTGATAGGGTCGGAAGCCATGAGAGTGCGCGGATCCCGGTCGCGGGATCGATCACGACCATTCGCCGAGGAGCGGCACGATGTCCAGTGAGCCCAGCACGCATCCCGGCGAGACGCCGTCCGCCGACCCGTGGTCCGGCGCGAATCCGCTCGACCCGGCGTACCGCGCGGACCCGCATCCGTTCCTGAAGCGCCTGCGCGAGAGCGACCCCGTGAACCAGACGCCGGTCGGCATCTGGCGCCTCACGCGCTACGCCGACGTCGAGCGCCTGCTGCGCGACGTCCCGACGGGAGTGCGCATGTCCGATGGCGGCACGCTGCGACCGAGCCCCGTCACCGGCGGCCCGAGCGAGTTCATGCTGTCGCAGGACCCGCCGAACCACACGCGGCTGCGGCGCCTGGTCAGCAGCGCCTTCACGCCGACCGCCGTCGGCCGCATGCGCGAGCACGTGCAGGAGATCGTCGACCGGCAGATCGACCGCGTGCTCCCCGCAGGACGCATGGACGTGATCGCGGACCTCGCCCTGCCCGTTCCGTCGACGGTGATCTGCGAGATGATGGCGATCCCGCTCGAGGACCGCGCGCGCTTCACCGACTGGACGTCCGACGCGACCCACCTGCTCGCGACCATCTTCTCGCCGCCCGAGGTGATCGAGCGCGGCATCGTCGCGGTCGAGGGCCTGCGCGCCTACTTCGAGAACCTGATCGCGGAGCGCCGCGCGAATCTCGGCACCGACCTGCTCAGCGAGCTGATCCGCGCCGAAGAAGCCGGCGATCGCCTGAGCAACAGCGAGCTCATCGCGCAGTCGATCGGACTCCTCATCGCGGGCTTCGAGACCACGATCGGGCTCATCGGCAACGGCGTGCTCGCCCTGCTGCGGCACCCCGAGCAGCTCGCGCTGCTGCGCGCGCGTCCGGAGCTGATCGCCGGCGCGGTCGAGGAGTGCCTGCGCTACGACGGACCGATCCTGCTCACCGTGCGCTACCTCCGCGAAGACACCGAGTTCGGCGGCACGGTGATCCCGAAGGAGTCGATGGTGTGGGCGATGATGTCGGCCGCGCACCGCGACCCGGCCGCGTTCCCCGATCCGGACCGCTTCGACATCACGCGCAGCGGCACGCCGAACCTCGCCTTCGGCGGCGGCATCCACTACTGCCTCGGCGCGCACCTCGCGCGCATGGAGGCGCAGGCCGCGATCGGCACGCTGGTCGCGCGCTGCCACGACCTCGAGCTCGAGGACGGCGAGCTCGAGTGGGGACGGTCGCTGTTTCGCGTGCTCGGACGCCTGCCGGTGCGCTTCCGCGCGCGCCGCGACGGCGCGCGGGCCGCCTCGTGAAGCCCGGCGAGAACGTCCGCCAGGCGATCGACCGCGTCGGTGCCGCGCTCGCGCAGGCGCTCGGCACGCGCGCCGTGTGCATCGCGGTGTACGGCAGTGCGGCGAGCGACGAGTTCTCGCCCGCGCACTCCGACGTCAATCTGCTGCTCGTGCTGCAGGAGGTGGCGTTCGCCGACCTGCGTCTGATCGGCGCCACGCTCGAGCGCGAGGCGACGCCGGAGCTGCGCATCGCGACGCCGCTGGTCGTGACGCGGCACTTCCTCGCCGACGCGCGCGACTCGTTCCCGATCGAGCTCGACGACATCCGTGCGCGCCACCGCGTACTGCACGGCGACGACGTGCTCGCGGACATCCGCGTGCGCGGCGACCGCCTGCGCGAGCAGGCGGAGCGCGAGGCGCGCGGCAAGCTGCTGCGCCTGCGCGCGCTCGTGGTGCACCGTCCGCCCGACGACACGCTGCGGCTGGCGCTCGCGTCGCTGGTGGCGGTGCTCGGCGTGATCGAGCGCGCGCTGCTGCGCGGCGCGTCCGCCGATCACGAGCGCGGCGTGACGCTGTTCGCCGAGGTCGAGCGGCACGCGGGTGCGCGGTTGCGCGCCCTGCCCGGCCTCGCCGCGATGCGCGAGGGACGGACCGCGTGGCCGGCGGGCGCGGATCTCGACGATCTGCTCGCGCTGGTCCTGCACGAGGTCGAGCTGCTGGTGCGCTACGTGGATTCGCGTGCCGATGCTTGACCGTCCCGGGCCGCGCGCACCGCGCGCCGTGCTGCTCGCGACGCTGCTGCTCGCCATCGCGGCGTACGCGGGGATCGCGCAGGCCGCGAAGATCGCCGTGCCGCAGCCGCAGGGCTACGTCAGCGACTACGCCGGCATCCTCGACGCCGGCACGAAGGCGAAGCTCACCAGCGTCATCCGCGAGCTGAAGGAGAAGACCGGCGCCGAGATCGCGGTCGTGACCGTGCGCACGACGCAGCCCGAGACCGCCTTCGACTACGCGATGGCGATCGCCGAGCAGTGGAAGCCAGGCGACAAGGGCAAGGACAACGGCGTCGTCTTCCTGGTCGCGACCGAGGACCGCGAGATCCGGATCCTGACCGGCTACGGCGTCGAGGGCCCGCTGCCCGACGGCAAGGTCGGCGAGATCCGCGACCGGCTGGTCGTGCCGGCGTTCCGTGCCGGCGACTATGCGCGCGGCATCTCGGACGCGACCACCACCATGGCGGCGCTGATCGCCGCCGACGCCGGCGTCAAGCTGACGGGTGCCCCGCAGCCGGTGCGGCGTGCCGCGCCGCAGGGCGGCGGCGGCTTCGGTCTCGTTCTGCTGATCATCGTGATCATTCTGATCCTGAACCTCATGGGCGGCGGCCGCGGCGGTGGACCCGGCATGCGGCGGCGCCGCGGCGGCTTCGGCGGACCGATCATCCTCGGCGGTGGCGGCGGCTTCGGCCGCGGCGGCGGGTTCGGGGGCGGCGGCTTCGGTGGCGACGGTGGTTTCGGAGGCTTCGGCGGCGGCGGATTCGGCGGCGGCGGAGCGGGAGGAAAATGGTGATGACGAGAGCGATCGGACTGTTGCTCACGGCCGTCGTGCTGCTCGGCAGCGGCTGCGGCTACAACACCCTCGTGCAGCAGAAGGAAGCGATCGACGCGCAGTGGGCGCAGGTCGAGAACCAGCTGCAGCGGCGCAACGACCTCATTCCGAACCTGGTCGAGGTCACCAAGGGCTACGCGAAGCACGAGGAAGGCATCTTCACCGCGGTCGCGGAGGCGCGCTCGAAGCTGATCGGCGCGGGCACGCGCGAGGGGCAGATCGAGGCGTCGAACGAGCTGTCGGGCGCACTGTCACGCCTGCTCGCGCTGAGCGAGGCGTACCCCAACCTCAAGGCGGACGCGCAGTTCACGCGGCTCTCCGACGAGCTGGCCGGAACCGAGAACCGCATCGCGACCGAGCGCCGGCGCTACAACGAGGAGGTGCAGACGTACAACACCTCCATCAAGCAGGTCCCGACGGTCGTGTTCGCGGGCTGCATGGGCTTCAAGCCGGCCGCCTACTTCCAGGTGCCCGAGTCCGCCAAGGCGGTGCCGAAGGTACAGTTCTGATGCGCCTGCCCCGCGTGCTCGTCGTCGGCGCCGGCGGCGTCGGCGGCTGGTACGCGGGGCAGCTCGCCGGCGCGGGCTGCGAGGTCACGCTGGTCGCGCGCGGCGCACACGGTGCCGCGCTGCGCGCGCACGGCCTGCGCGTCCGCCTGCCCGACGGCAGCGAGCGCACGCACGCGGTCGGCGTGTGCGAGGACCCGCGCGACACGGGGGTCGCCGACCTCGTCCTGGTCGCCGTCAAGTCGTACGACACCGAGCAGGCGGCGCGGCTCCTCGCCCCGTGCGCCGGCCCGGACACGATCGTCCTCTCGCTGCAGAACGGCCCCGAGAACGAGGACGTGCTCGCGCGCGTCGCGGGGCTGCCGCCGCTTCTGCTCGCGGTCACCTACATCGGCTCGGAGATCGCCGAGCCCGGCGTCATCGCCTACTCCGGCGCCGCCGAGATCGTCTTCGGCGAGCCCGGCGGCGGCACGTCGCCGCGCACCGAAAAGCTGTCCGCCTGGCTCACGCGGGCGGACGTCAAGCACCGGGTGTCGCCGCGCGTGCGCAACGTCGTGTGGGACAAGCTCGCCTGGAACGCGGCGTTCAACGCGGTCACCGCGATCACGCGACGGAGCATCAGCGGCATCCTCGACGACCCGGCGGGGCACGCGCTGATCCGCGACACCATGCAGGAGACGCTCGACGTCGCGCACGGGCTCGGCATCGACGTCCCCGTCCGCATCGACGCCTCGATCGAGCACAGCCGCCGCGTCCTGCCCGACTTCCGCACGTCCATGCTGCAGGACCTCGAGCGCGGCAAGCGCCTCGAGCACGACGCGCTGAACGGCGCCGTGGTCCGCGCGGGATCGCGCGCCGGCGTGCCGACGCCGCTCAACGGCACGCTCGTCCGGCTGCTGTCGGTCCTCGACCCCGGCTGACCGCACCGCACCGCTCCGCCGCGCCGCCTCCGTCCGCGCCCCCCGGCCACGCCGCATACGCCATTGGTCGTATAAAATTTTTGTTGCCTTGCGCACCGCGCGCGCGTAAGGGTGAGCCGTCGCGAGCCGCGCCATCCGCTGCGGCTCCGGCCCACCCGCATCCCGACCTGACTCCAGCGCAGCGTCCAGAAGGACGCGGGCGTCGTCGCATCGATGCGCCCGCGGCCGACCGATCGTCACGCGAGATCGCGACACGGAGCCCCAGCGAGGCCGGCGTCGACTCGCCAGAACCAGAACCGGAGGACCTCTCGATGGCAGCTCGACACCCCGGACGCGCGACGCGTCCCCTCTCCTCGCTCGCGCGCCTGGCGCTGGCAGCCGCGCTGGCCGCCACGGCGGCGCTCGCGACGGCGGCACCGGCATCCGCAGCGGCGACGCTCTGGGTCGACGACACCTGGACCGGTACGACGATCGGGAACGACCCCGACGGCGGCGGCCCGGCCGGCGCGTTCGGCACGAACTCGTTCGCGACGATCCAGTCGGCGATCAACGCCGCCGCCGCCAACGACACCATCAACGTCCGTCCCGGCAACTACAACGAGACCGCGGCGATGCCCTCGCCGCCGGCGTGCGCGGGCGACACGGTCGGACTCTACTTCCCGGGCAGCAAGCCCGGCTTGACGGTGCAGGGCGTGAGCTTCCTCAACGTGCCGATCACCAGCGTCGGCAGCGTCGCGGCCACGGTGACCACGGTCTCGAACCTCTGCTTCGGCCCCGACGGGATCTTCGTCGAGGGTGACGGCGTCACCATCGCAGGCCTGCAGATCGGCACGAACACCGGCGGTCAGAACAAGACCATCGAGGTGATCGGCGACGCCTTCACGCTGCGCGACTGCGATCTCGCCGACCCGCAGGGCAGCGTCTACATCAACGACTTCGCGTTCGACGTCGGCACGGACACGTCGTCGGTGCAGACGTACACGATCCAGGGCAACATCTTCGAGGACGGCCTGAGCCTCGACCTCGCCGACGGTGCGGGCTACTCCGGCCCGGCGAGCGGCCGCCAGATCACCGGCAACGCGTTCTTCAACAACGATAGCTGGCCGTCGATCAGCTTCAACGGATCGGACACCGGGGTGCCCTGGTTCGTGCACTCGGTGGGCGGTGCAGTGATCAAGACCAACACCTTCACCAACACCAACGCCGCCGGGCAGCACATCCGCGCGCGCGGCACCTACGACAACGCGCAGTTCGACTGGGCGTCGTACTGGAACGACAACGTCTACAACAAGTCGGTCGTCGTCGGCGCGGCACCGCCCGCGAGCGTGCGGACGTACAGCTACTCGAGCCCGCCCTACACGTTCAACGACGTGCGCCGCATCGGTGCGGTGATCCAGGGCGAGGTCGATCACGCGGTCGCCGGTGACACCGTGCTCGTCGGACCGGGCGCGTACGACGAGAGCCCGAACCTGCCGGTTTCGCTGACGCTCGAGTCCGATCAGGGCAACGCCGTGACGACGATCAATCTGCAGACCGGACCGACCTACACCGGCGCGCTGACGATCAACGGCGTCGGCGCGGTGACCGTCGTCGACGGCTTCACCATCGTCGGCCGCGATGCCGCGTGCCCGTCCGCAATCGCGACGAGCAACATCTACGTCGAGGTCAACCCGGACGACGTGACCATCAGGAACAACGTGCTCGAGGTCGGCGCGGCGGACAACGCCTGCTCGACCGGCGACGACGGCTTCGGCGTGCTCTCGACCTACAGCGAGCCCGCCACGACCGTGGCGTCGATCGTCGTGGAAGACAACGTCATCAAGCCGCTCGGCAGCGCCGGGACGCGTGCGTTCTACATCAACCCCGGCACCGGCAGCTTCTCGTTCCTGCGCAACCAGGTGACCGGCAAGTTCAACTCGACCGCGATCACACAGGCGGGCACGAGCCTGATCGAGGACAACACCATCGACGGCCTCGGCCTCGGCGGCGCGGGCCTCGGCGCGTGGAGCTACCCCGACGCGAATCTCTGGGGCAAGGCGACGGTGCAGGGCAACTTCTTCACCGGTCTCGCGAACGGCTTCACGGTCTACGAGAGCAACGACGTCGTCGCCACGTGCAACCGCTTCGTGAGCAACGGAACCGGCGTCCGCGTGCTGGAAGGCTTCGGCTCGGCGAACTTCGATCCGACCACGATCGATCTGCACTCCAACGTCTTCCGCACCAACACGGTCGCTGGTGTCGACAACCAGGCGACGACGCCGGGCAACGTGCTCGCGGAGAACAACTACTGGAACAGCGGTACCGGCCCGAACCCGCCGGGCTCCGGTGACAAGGTGCTCGGCGCGGTGGACGCCATCCCGTTCTCGGCGACCGTTCCCGCCTGCGTCGCCTGCACGACCGCGGCCGACTGCAACAACGGCCTCGCGTGTGACGGCGCCGAGACCTGCAACGCCGGCGTGTGCACGCCCGGCACGCCGGTCACCTGCGCGGCGCCCACGCAGTGCCAGACGTCGAACAGCTGCCAGGAGCCGAGCGGCACGTGCGTCGCGACGCCGAAGCCGGACGGCATCCTGTGCAGCGACGGCCAGAGCTGCAGCGTGGGCGACACCTGCCAGTCCGGCGTCTGCCAGTCCGGTCCGGGCGGTGATGCCGACAACGACGGTGACTGCAACAACGCCGAGGTGGCGTGCGGCTGCAACCCGAACGACGGCAGCGAGGTGTGCGCGCTGCCCAATCGTCTCGTCGGCCTGCCGGGCAGCGGTGCGGGCGAGGTCCTGCTGAACTGGTACTCGCCGACCGTGCGCAAGGTCACGGTCGCGACCGACGACAGCTGCAAGACGAGCGGCGTTGGTCTCTGCGTGTCCGGAAGGTGCCAGGCCGGCAAGATCGCCGATCTCTGCACCACGGACGCCGACTGCTACGAGGCGCCCAACTACTGCCGCGTCGTCGTCAACTACGGCGACGTGCCCGACAACAAGCTGTACTTCGCCCGCTTCGGCAGGACGGACGTGCCCGGCTTCGTCACCGGTACGCCCAGCCCGTCGTCGCCCATCGCGGTGGCCGCAGGCTGCTCGAAGAAGGTGGACGTGCTCATCCCGAGTCGCCGCAGCAACAACCTGAAGCTGAAGGCGAAGGGCACCGTCGACACCCGTCCGCGAACGGACATCGACGCGCTCCAGTACCGCCGCTGAGCGGCGGCGTCCGCGCTTGACGGCTGCGCGGAGCGGTCGGGGCCCCGGCCCCGGCCGCTCCGCGCGCCGCCGCGGTACTATCGCCCGAGCAGGGCCTTCGTGCGCGCCAGCATCTCCTGCCAGCGCGCCATGGTCTCCGGCCCCTTCTCCCACGCCTCGTTCGCGAAGTAGAAGATGAGGCGCTCGGCGAGCCCCCGGTACTTGTCGGCCAGCACGCGCGGCAGGTCGTCCCACGTCGCGGTCACCGCGTAGACGTCGAGCATGTCGTCGGTGATGGTCTCGGCCATGCCCTTCATGTCGCCCTTGCGCTGCAGCTCGTGCAGCTTCTCGGACGTCCCGGGCCAGCCGTGCAGCTCGAACACGTTCGCGTAGGTGCGCGTCGAGCCGTAGAACGCGATCTGGAAGCGCGCACGCTGCCGCCACTCCTCGCGCTCGGCGTCGCTGTCGCCGACGATGGTGAACACCGGGCACGCGAGCTTGACGTCGGACGCGCTGCGTCCCGCGGCCGCGGCGCCCTCGGCGACGTTCGGCAGCAGGACGTCGCGCAGGTACTTGATGGAGTGGAACGGGTGCACGTGGATCCCGTCCGCGACCTCGCCCGCCGCGCGCAGCATCCACGGACGCACCGCCGCGACGTAGATCGGCGGCTCCGGGTACGCGATCGGACCCGGCGTCCAGATGCCGAGCATGCTGAAGTTGTAGAAGCGTCCCTCGAACGAGAGCTTCTCCTTCCCGGCGAAGGCGCGAAAGATGGCGCGCAGCGCGAGCACGTACTCGCGCAGGCGTGCGCCCGGATGATCGTAGACGGTCGAGAAGCGGCGCTCGATGTGCGCCTTGATCTGCGTGCCGAGGCCGAGCGTGAAGCGGCCCTTCGTTGCCTCCGCGAGCTCCCACGCGATCTGTGCGGTGACCATCGGGCTGCGCGGGAACGCCGTCGCGATCGCGGTGCCGACGTCGAGCTCGGGCGCGGCGAGCGCGGTCGCCGCGGCGGTGAGGTACGCGGTGCGTCCCGCCTCCGCGAGCTGCAGCCCGTCGAAGCCGGCGTCGGCCAGCGCGCGCGCACGCTCCTGCGCGCGGTGCAGCTCGAGTCCGGGGCCGAATGCGTCCAGCTTCATCGTCTCCTCCTGTCGGTCGTCGCGGTCCCGAACCCGCTTAGCGCAACCGTTCCCACGAGCACAGCGGACCGACCGTGGGGAGACCCGGCGGACGACGCTTGCCTCGGAGACGCCCGGATGGCCAGATATGGCCATGAAGAGCGTGCGGATCGCCGAGTTGAAGGACCACCTGTCCGAGCACCTGCGCGCGGTCGAGCGCGGCGCGGAGATCGAGGTGCGCGATCGAGACCGGCCCATCGCCCGCATCGTTCCCGCGCAGGAGTCGCGACCCGAACTTCGCATCCGACGCGCGGCAAAGCCGTTTGCGAGCGTGCGCGACCGCCGCCATGCCGCTGCACGCTGGAAGATCTCGTCCCTGGACCTGCTTCGCGAGGAACGAGGGTCGAGGTGACCGCCTACGTCGACTCGTCGGTCCTCTTGCGGATCGCCCTCGGCGAAGCGGGCCGGCTCCGGGAATGGCGCAGGATCGAGCGGGCGTATGCCAGCGAGCTGATCCGCCTCGAGTGCCTGCGCACGATCGACCGCGCCCGCGTTCGCCTGGGGCTCGCAGACGCCGCAGTCGCGTCGTACCGCGCGACCATCGTCGACCTTCTCGATTCTTTCGACCTCGTGAAGCTCGACGATGTCGTCCTCGAACGGGCCTCCTCCCCCTTCCCGACGAGCCTCGGCTCGCTCGATGCGGTGCATCTCGCGACGGCTCTGCTGCTGCGCGGCCGTGTCGCGGACCTCTGTTTCGCCACGCACGATGCGGAGCTCGCAATCGCGGCACGAGCCGTCGGCTTCAAGGTGCCCGGCGCTGCCCGGCGCTGAAGCGCATTCCGGGCACCCGGCCTTGTCACCCGCCGTGCCGCGCCCGTACACTCCGCGGCCATGGCGAATCCCATCCGCTTCGGCGTCACCCTTCCGCAGATCAAGCGCTCGTGGGCCGAGACCCGCGACGCGGCGCTCGAGTTCGACCGCCTCGGCTACGACTCCGTGTGGGTGTGCGACCACATGTACGGCGTGCCGATGCCGAACCTGCCGATCTTCGAGGCGTGGAGCGAGCTCGCTGCGGTCGCGGCGATCACCGAGCGCGTGCAGCTCGGCACGCTGGTGACGCCGCCGTTCTTCCGCAATCCCGCCGTGTTCGCCAAACAGGTCGCGACCATCGACCACGTCTCGAACGGCCGCGTGATCGTCGGCCTCGGTGCCGGCTGGTTCGACTCCGAGTTCACCGGCTACGGCCTGCCCTTCCCGTCGACGCGCGAGCGCCTGCGCGGCATCGAGGAGACCTGCGAGATCCTGACGCGTCTCTGGAGCGAGCCCAGCGTCACGTTCGAGGGCAGGCACTTCCAGCTGAAGGACGCGGTGTGCGAGCCGAAGCCGGTGCGCCGGCCGCCGATCCTGATCGGCGGCGGCGGCGAGAAGATCCTCATGGGGCTCGTCGTCAAGTACGCGCAGATGTGGAACAACCTGGCCGCGTTCCAGCACGAGCTGCCGCAGAAGATCGCGGCCCTGAAGCGGCGCTGCGAGGAGCTCGGACGCGACTTCGCGGAGATCGAGGTGTCGCAGCAGTGCACCGTGGTGATCGCCGCGACCGACGACGAGGCCAAGGCCGCGCTCGCGAAGGCGGCCCGCATCTACGGCGGCCACATGGGCGCCGCGATCGAGGAGCACGGCATCTGGGGCACGCCGGCGCAGGTGATCGAGCGCATCGAGCGCCACGTGAAGCTCGGCTGCACGGGCTTCGTGATCGAGTTCTTCGGCCGCGACACCCGCGAGCCGGCGCGCCTCTTCGCGGAGAAGGTGATGCCCGCGTTCGCGGCTGGTAAGTGAGGCGTCCATGAGCCACCTCGAGACGATCAAGGACCTGCTGCGGCCGGGAAGCGTCGACCTCGCGTCGATCGCCGGCGAGTTCGAGGCCGCGTCGCCGCGCGAGCGCGTGGCGATCACCGAAGCGCTCGACGGAAAAGAGCAGGAGAAGCTCTGGCACGCGGCCGACGGCCGTCCGGTGTCAATCGGCGAGATGGTGCCGAAGGACCTCGGCCCGCTGCGGCCGGTGATCTTCCACGGCAAGAACTCGCTGCCGGCGTTCACGCACTTCCAGAAGCGCTTCTGCCGTCCCGCGGCCGGCACCGATCGCGACGAGCTGTGGGGCTACAACTACCAGCCCACCAAGTGGCTCGCGCCGCTCACCGGCCCCGGCTACTTCGTCGCCTACGACTCGAAGGGCCTCGGCAGCGTCGCGGTCGACTACACGCGCATCCCGACCGGCAAGCCCACCGAGTGGCCGGAGATCCACGACAACAGCTACCGGCTGTCGCGCTTCATCTACAACGGCACGATCGACTACCTGCGCCGCGTGTCGCAGCACCTGCTCATCGGCCGCGCGACCCGCGACGGCAAGGAGATGCCGAACTGGTTCCTCCTCTGCCGCGAGGACCCGGCCTGACGGAGCCGGCGTCATGGCGACCAGCACCACGATCACGGCGGAAGGTCCGAACGCGGAGCAGATCCGCTACTGGAACGAGCAGGCCGGCCCGAAGTGGGTCGCGCTGCAGGAGCTGCTCGACCTGCAGCTCGCGTCGCTCGGCCTGCGCGGCGTCGACCGCGCCGCGATCGTGCACGGCGAGACCGTGCTCGACCTCGGCTGCGGCTGCGGCACGACGTCGCTCGAGCTCGCGCGCCGCACCGCCGAGACCGGCAACGTGCTCGGCGTCGACATCTCCGCTCCCATGCTCGACGTCGCGCGGCGACGCGCGCGCGATGCGGGGCTGCGCAACGTCCGCTTCGAGCTCGCCGACGTGCAGACGCACCAGTTCTCGTGCGCCAGCCGCGACGTCGCGTTCTCGCGCTTCGGCGTCATGTTCTTCGCCGATCCCGTCGCCGCCTTCGCGAACGTGCGTCGCGCGCTGAAGCCCGGCGGACGCCTCGCCTTCGTGTGCTGGCAGTCGCTCGGGCTGAACCCGTGGATGGCATTGCCGCTCGCCGCGGTCGCGCAGCACGTCTCGCTGCCGCCGCCCGCGGGTCCCGACGCTCCCGGAGCGTTCGCCTTCGCCGACCGCGACCGCGTCGCCGGCATCCTGAAGAGCGCGGGCTTCTCCGACGTCGCGTTCGAGTCCGTCGAGGAGCCGCTCATCATCGGCGGCACGCCCGACATCGACGCGGCGGTCGAGTTCCTGCTCACGCTCGGCCCGACGCAGGCCCTGCTCGCGCAGGCCGACGAGGCGCTGCGCGCGCAGGTCGTGAAGTCGGTGCGCGCCGCGATCGCGCCGCACCACACGCCGGAAGGGGTTCGCCTTCCCGCCGCGGCCTGGGTCGTGCGCGCGCGCTACGCGAGGTAGCCCGCCCGTGAAAGCGCGCTACGCGAGGTAGCCCGCCCGTGAAAGCGCGCTACTCGAGGTAGCCCAGCGCGCGCAGCATCTCCTGCGTGTGCCCGTCGAGCTGCTTGAGATCCGTCGCGGCCGCGCCCTTGAAGCGCGGCGTGGTGACGAACCAGTCGAGCAGCTTCTTCTCGAGCGACGCCGCGAGCGCCGCGTTCTCCGCCAGCACGTCGTGCTGCTCGTGCGGGTCCGACGCGATGTCGTAGAGCGCGCGCTCCGGCGCGTGCAGCCACTCGCGGTCCTGCGGCGCGCGCAGCAGGACGAGCTTCCACCTGCCCTCGCGGATCGACAGCTGCCACGGCTCGTACTTGCCGGAGATCATGAAGACGTTCGGCGGCGTCGCGTCGTCCTTGCCCTCGAGCACCGGCAGCAGGCTGGTCGACGCGAGCCCCGCGGGCACGGGCGTCTTCGTCAGCGCGAGGACCGTCGCGTAGAGGTCGATCAGCCCGACCGGCCGCTCGATCACGCGCCCGCCGCGGAAGCGTCCGTCGAGCGCAAAGATCAACGGCACGGCCCCGGTGGTCTGGTATGGTACGTCGCCGTGCTCGAGGTAGTACGCGTTCTCCATCATGCTCTCGCCGTGGTCGGCCGTGAACACGATCAGCGTGTCGCGCGTGAGGCCGCGCGCGTCGAGCTCGGCGAGCAGACGTCCGATCTGGTCGTCGAGCGAGCGGATCTCGCGGTCGTACTGCGTCGCGTAGAAGCCGATGTCGTTCGAGACCTGCCCCGTCGCCGGATCGACCTGCAGCTGGTACGGCGGCAGCTCCTCGAGCGGCACCGGGTACGGCGGGTGCGCGCCGACGAAGAACTTCGCGTAGGCGGGCGGCGGCACGTACGGACCGTGCGGGTCGATGTAGTGCAGCCACAGGAAGAACGGCTTGTCCTTGCGGTTGCCGAGCGTGTCGAGCATCGACACCGCCTGATCGGTCACGAGCGTGCCGTTGGTGAAGCGCTTGACGAGCCCCGGCACGTTGCGGAACGACGCCGAGCCGGTCTGCTTGATCGCCTCCTCCGCCCACGACTCGACGTACTGTTCGAAGCCCTGGTCGAAGCCGAAGCTCTTCGCGAGGTTCACGTTCGCGACCACGGCGCCGGTCGCGTAGCCGTTGTCGCGCAACGCCTCGGCGAGCGTCACGTTCTCGTCGGGCAGCGGACGGCGCGGACGCAGCAGGATGCCGTTGGTCTGCGGCGCCTTGCCGGTCACCATCGCCGCCATCGACGGCCACGTCTTCGGCCACGCGACGGTGGCGTCGGCGAAGCGCACGCCGCGCTTCGCGAGCGCATCGATCGCGGGTGTCGTGTCGAGACGGTAGCCGTACGCGCCGAGCCGGTCCGCGCGCAGCGTGTCGATGCTGATCAGCAGGACGTTCGGCTTCTCCTTCGGCGGACGCTGGCAGCCGCTGCCCAGCGGCAGCGCGACGGCGAGGACGGCGCACGCGAGCAGCGCCGTCCGCAGCACGCGGCGGAGCGGTGTGGGACGGACGTCGGACACGGGCGATCGGTGGGAGTGCGGCATGCAGCGCAAGGCGGGACGCGGACCGGCTGATCCGGCCGTCAGGATACCGCGCCCCCCGAGATGCGAACAAGCCGCCGATTCATCACGCGTCGCCGGACCGTGCGGCGCCCGCCCCGCTCAGAGTCCGCGCTCGCCGAGCCCCCGTGCCCGACGCACCATCTGCGCCTCGTCGCGCTCCAGCGTCCGCATCGCGCGCAGCAGGAAGAACGCGCCGGCGAGGTTCGCGCACAGCCCGAGCGCCATGGCGAGCCGCAGGTCGCCGAGCGCCACGCTGAGCCGCCCGATCGTGTACGGCCCGAGCGCGAGGCCGATGAACGTCACGACCAGCAGGTAGGCCGCCGACGCGCTCGCGCGCATGCGCGGCAGGACGAGGTCCTGCACCGTCGACGCGCCCGGCCCGATCCACAGCGACGTCGTGAGCGACAGCGGGAAGCTCAGCGCGTAGACCAGCCACGTGCTCTTCGTGAACAGCAGCGCCAGCGCGAGCGGCAGCGGCACCAGTGCCGTCACCATGCCGACGCGCAGACGTCCGCTCGCATGCGAGGCGCGCCAGCGGTCGGCGAGCACGCCGCCGAACGTGACGCCGAGCCAGCCCGCCAGCGCCGACGAGCCGCCGAGCACGAGTCCGACCTGCGCCTCGCTCGCGCCGTGCACGCGGACGAGAAACGGCGCCAGCCAGAAGCCGACGCCGTAGCCGGTGAAGGCGAGGAACGAGAAGCCGAGGTTCGCGTTGCGCAGCGTGGGCGTGCGCAGGATCAGCGCGAACGCCGGACGGTCGCGCAGCGCCAGCGCCTGCGCCCACGAGATCGCGGCGTAGAGCCCGACGCCGAGCGCGATCCACTGCGCCGGCGTACCGAGCAGATACGACAGCACCGTCGCGGCGACCGCGATCGCAAGTGCCGAGACGAGGTTGGTCGTCAGTACGCGCGGCCCGGCGCGCTCGGCGACGAGATGCGCGATGGTGAACGGCGGCACCACCGCGCGCAGCTCGCGCGCGAACTCGCGCCACGGGTTCGGCTCGCGCGGAGCGACCATCCCCTCGAGCGCGCCGCGCTCCGGCTCGCGCAGCGTCGCCACCCACAGCGCCAGCAGCAGGCCCGGCGTTCCGACGACCAGGAATGCGACCTGCCAGCCGCGCAGCCCGAGCGGTGCGCCGCCGCCGGCGAACGCGAGGTCCCAGCGGTCGACCACGAGACCGCCGATGAAGAGGCCGAGTCCCGCACCGAGGTAGATGCCGCTCGAGTAGATCGCGAGCACGGTGGCGCGGCGCGACGCCGGGAACAGGTCCGACAGCAGCGAGAACGCCGACGGTGACGCGCTCGCCTCGCCGATGCCGACGCCGATGCGCGCGGCCGCGAGCTCCGTGAACGAGCGCGCCAGCCCGGACAGTGCCGTCATGACGCTCCAGAAGCCGAGGCCGATCGCGATCAGGCGGCGCCGGTCCCAGACGTCGGCGAGGCGCCCGAGCGGAATGCCGAACACGGCGTAGAAGACGGCGACGGCCGTGCCGTAGAGAAAGCCGATCTCGCCGTCACCGACGCCGAGGTCGTGCTTGATGCGCTCGGCCAGGATCGAGACGATCTGCCGGTCGAGAAAATTGAACACGTACACCAGCACCAGCACGCCAAGCATATAGTTGGCGTAGGCCGGCGCGATCGGCGCGCCCTGGCGGTCGCGCGCGGTGGGCTCCGGCGTCTCGTCCTCCGGCACCCGCACTGCCTGTCCCCGTTGCATCTTCCCCCGCTTCCCCGCGGCGGCACGACGCCGCCGGACCATCGTTCAGAGCACACCGCCGGGTTCCGCGACAAGGTGATTCGTCACGCGGCGCGCGTCCTCGCGACGCAGCGCGACGAACGGCACCGCGGCCCCTGCTCCGTTCGGGGAATCGATCGGCGTCGGCGGACGCGCGGACGGTGGCGCCGTGCGCCGCGATCCGGCAGAGAAACCGGGCGATGCTGTCCCCGACGCGCTCGCGGCTCGCCGTGATGGCGGCCGCCCTGCTCTTCTCGACCGGGGGCGCCGCGATCAAGTTGACCGCCGCGCCGTGGGCGCAGGTCGCGGGGCTCCGCGCCGGGATCGCGGCGGTGGTCCTGACCGTGGTCCTGCGCGTGCACTGGCGGTCCTTCGGGCTCGCGGCGCTCGGCATCGGGGCCGCGCAGGCGGCGACGATGCTGCTCTTCGTCACCGGCAACAAGCTCACCACTGCCGCCAACGTGATCTTCCTGCAGTCGACCGCACCGCTCTACGTGCTGCTGCTCGGACCGCTGCTGCTCGGCGAGCGCCGCCAGCGCGGCGACGTCGGCTTCCTCGCGCTGTTCGCGCTCGGGCTCGCGCTCTTCTTCGTCGGACAGCCGCCGCCGCAGGCGACCGCGCCGAATCCGGGGCTCGGCAACCTGCTGAGCCTCGCGAGCGGGCTCTCGTGGGCGGCGACCGTGCTCGGCATGCGCGGCCTCGCGCTGCGCCAGCACGCGGCGGCGCTGGCGCGGGTCGAATCCGCCGAGGGACTGGTGGTGACCCGGGACCGCGACTTCGTGTCCGCCGCGACGGTGATCGGCAACCTGCTGGTGTTCGCGATCTGCCTGCCGGCGATCCTGTCCGGTCCGCTGCCCTCCGGGCGCGACGTCGCGATCCTCGGCTGGCTCGGCGTGTTCCAGGTCGGCTTCGCCTACGCGCTCTTCACGCGCGGCGTGCGCGGCGTGCGCGCCTTCGACGCGACGCTGCTGACGCTGATCGAGCCGGTGCTGAACCCGGTGTGGACCTGGCTCGTGCACGGCGAGACGCCGGGATCGTTCGCGATCGCGGGCGGCGTCGTGATCCTCGGCACCAGCGCCGCACGCGCATGGTGGGTCGCGAGTCGCGCTGCCGCCCCGGCTGGTCTATCTGACCCTGCGTGACGACCGACGACCTTTCCGACCCGCGGACCGACGCGACGACCGGGGCGCAGGCGCACTGGCCGCCGCGCAGCGGCAGTCCGACCGAGCGCCGCTTCCTCGCCGGACCGTCGGCGCGCCTCGCGGAGCTGGCGCGCGCGGCCGGCATCTTCCTCGAGTTCATGCGCGGCTTCCGGAAGCTGCACTTCGTCGGACCGTGCGTGACCGTGTTCGGCTCGGCGCGCTTCGGCGAGACGCACCCGTTCTACGACCTCGCCCGGCGTACCGGGCAGGGCCTCGCGCATGCCGGATTCGCCGTCATGACCGGCGGTGGCCCCGGCATCATGGAGGCCGCGAACCGCGGCGCGCGCGAGGGCGGCGGCTACACCATCGGCTGCAACATCGTCCTGCCGATGGAGCAGAAGCCCAACCCGTACCTCGACCTGATGCTCGAGTTCCGGCATTTCTTCGTGCGCAAGGTGATGCTCGTCAAGTACTCGCAGGCGTTCGTCGCCATGCCGGGCGGCATGGGAACGATGGACGAGGTGTTCGAGACGCTGACCCTCATCCAGACCAACAAGATGACGGACTTCCCCGTCGTGCTGATGGGCAGCGACTACTGGCAGCCGCTGCTCGAGTGGCTGCGCCAGAAGATGGTCGCCGAGAAGACGATCGGCGTCGAGGATCTCGCGCTGCTGCGCGTGACCGATTCGGTGGAGGAAGTGGTGAGCCTGATCACGGAGCGGACCAGAGAGGCCGCGTCGCGTGCGCGGCGCGTCGCGGAGACGCCGAGACCGTTGCTGGGCGAGTCGCGCCCGCAGAAGGCCGCCTGACCATGCGCCGCACGACGTTGCCTCCGACTGCCGCGCGCCGCACGACGTTGCCTCCGACTGCCGCGCGCCGCACGGTGACGATGGCGCTGACCGCGCTGCTCCTGACGTGTGCGGTCGCGCACGCGCAGCCCGAGATGCCGCCGCGCGACGCCGCGAAGAAGGTGGACTTCGCGGCCGGCGCCGCCGCGGTGCGCGACCTGCTCGGCGCGCTCGTCGCCGCCGACACCACCAACCCGCCCGGCAACGAGGCGCGCGCCGTCGCGCTCGGCAAGCAGCGCCTCGAGAAGGCCGGCATCCCCTTCGAGGTCACGGAGTTCGCGCCCGGACGCGAGAACCTCGTCGCCCGGCTGAAGGGTGGCGACGGCTCCGAGAGGCCGCTGCTGCTGATCGCGCACGTCGACGTCGTCGGCACCGACGGCCAGGACTGGTCCACCGATCCGCGGAAGATGACCGAGATCGGCGGCTACCTCGTCGGGCGCGGCGTCGCCGACGACTTCGGCATGGCGGCGCTCGCGCTGCAGACGCTGATCCTGCTGAAGCAGCACGACGTGCCGCTGCGGCGCGACGTGATCGTCGCGTGGACCGGCGACGAGGAGAGCGGCGGCGCGGGCGTGCGCTGGATTCTGGAGCACAAGCCCGAGCTGCTCGACGCCGGCATCGCGCTCAACGAGGGCGGCGGGCTGTCGCTCGACGATCACGGACGTCCGAAGCTGATCCAGCTGCAGACCGCCGAGAAGCAGTACCAGGACTTCACCATCACCGCGCACGGCACGACCGGACACTCGTCGGTGCCGCGCGCCGACAACGCGATCTACGCGCTGTCGGCGGGGCTCGCGAAGCTCGCGACGCACCAGTTCACGCCGCGCCTGCTGCCGGTGACGCGCGCCTACTTCGCGAACCGCGCGCCGCTCGAGGAGCCCGAGTTGGCGGCCGCGATGCGCACGCTCGCCGCGACCGAAGGTCCGCCTCCCGCCGACGCGCTCGCCGTGATCGACAAGGATCCGGCGCTCGCCGCGACCGTGCGCACCACCTGCGTCGCGACCATGCTGTCGGGCGGCACCCGCGTCAACGCGCTGCCCGCGAAGGCGACCGCGAACGTCAATTGCCGGATCCTGCCCGGGGAGACCGCCGCCGACGTTCAAAACACCCTGCAGCACGCCCTCGGCGATCCGAAGCTCGAGGTCACGCCGACCAACGAGTTCGGCTTCGGCCAGCCCTCCGATCTGAACGGCGCAGCCCCCCTCGCCATCCGCGCCGTGACCGAGCAGATGTGGCCCGGCCTCCCGATCGTGCCGTTCATGTCGCGCGGCGCGACGGACTCGCGCTTTCTGCGCGCGAAGGGCATCGACTCGTACGGCATCAACCCGATCGGCCTCTCGGATGACGACGAGAACCGCATGCACGGCATCGACGAGCGCATCCCCGCCGCGAGCCTGCAGCCGGGGCTCGAGTTCCTGTACCGTCTCGTCCTCGAGCTGGCCGCGAAGAAGAGCTGAAGCACGCCTCCCGAAGAGAAGGACGCCCCGATGAGCACGCCGAAGAACATGCCCTCGATCGCTCTGGCCGCCATGCACGGCCGGCGCCGCGCCACCCTCGACCTCGCGCAGGAACTCGAGCGACGCGGCTTCGCCGGCCTGTACTGCGCGAGCTTCGGCGATGCGCTCGGCCTCTGCGAGGCGCTCGCGCTGACGACGAAGACCATCCACTTCGGCACCGCGATCTCGATCATCTACACCCGCCACGTCAACGACTGGGCGCAGACGGCGGCTCTCGTGCACGAGCTGTCGGGCGGACGCTTCCACTTCGGCATCGGCGTCAGCCACGGCGCGATCCACCGCCACCTCGGCATCACCGTCGGCAAGCCGCTCGCCGACATGCGCGCCTTCGTGAAGGCGCTGCGCGAAGTCCCGCGCGTCGGCGAGCTGCCGCCGATCGTGCTCGCCGGGCTGCGCGATCCGATGGTGAAGCTCGCCGGCGAGGTCGCGGAAGGCGTCGTGTTCGCGAACGCGGCGCGCAGCTACATGGGCCACTCGCTGTCCGTGCTGCCGCCCGCGAAGCAGTCGAGCGCCGACTTCTTCGTCGGCAACATGATCCCGACCTGCATCTCGGACGACGTCGCAGCCGCGGCCGCCGTCAATCGCAAGACGCTGTCCGGCTACGTGACGCTGCCCAACTACCGCGAGTACTGGAAGAAGGCCGGCTACGTGGAGGAGATGGAGGCGATCGAGAAGGCGCTCGAGCGCAAGGACCGCGACGCCCTGCCCGGCCTGATGAGCGACCGCTGGCTCGCCGACACGACGCTCTACGGTTCGGCGAGCAAGGTCCGCGAGGGCTTCGAGCAGTGGCTCGCGGCGGGCGTGCGCACGCCGATCCTCGTGCCGTCGTCGGCGAACGGCAACCAGATGGTCGCGATGCAGGAGATGATGGACTGCTTCGCGCGCTGACGAGGCGCGACGTGGGACGGCTCGCGTCGGCTCGCATCGCCGCGGGCAGGGGATGTCGGGCGACGCCGCCGACCGCCGTCCCGCGCGAGTGCGCCCAAGGCTCGGGCGCTACCGCGCGTCGTCGGTGCAGACGGCGAGATCCTCCGACGGATCGCCGAGATCGACGCTGTGACCGCAGGCCGAGCTGAGGAGCCGCGGACGCACGAAGCTGCCGAGGTCGGTCGGGCTCCCGGCGTCACCGTTGCCGGTGATCGAGGACGCGACCAGGGTCATCGCGCCCGCGGCCCGGACGCCGAAGCCGCCGTTTCCGGTGGCGACGAGCCAGAAGGCGAAGACGCCGCCGGAGACGTTCACACCGTGCGAGCTGCTGTCGCTCACGACGACGTCGTAGCCGCGCAGCGACGCGGCCGAGATGCCGACGGACGCCCCGTGCACCGTGACGCGCCGTGCGAGAATGGTGCCGCTCGACGCGAGCCCGATCGATTCCGTGCTCTCGACGACCACGTCCCTCGCCCGGACCTGCGCTGCCGCGATGCCGTACCCGGGCACGTCGTGGATCGTCACGTGCTCCGCCTGCACCTCGGCGGTCTCGGCGAGGATTCCCCCCGACTCGCAGTTCGAGATGTCGACGTCCGAGACGGCCAGCACACCATTGCCCCACACCCGGACGCAGCTGGGAGAGTTGGTCGCGCCGATGCCCCCCTGGTGCGAGCCGAACACCGCGCCGGGGCCGCGCAGCGTCCACTCGTTTTGCCGCACGATGGTCGTCGTGCCGTCCGCCCCGAATGGGCGGAAGTAGATCGTGTTCTGCCCTCCGCTGATGTGGTGCCCGCCGAGATCGAGCGACGCCCCCGAGTGGCGCTTTGCGACCGGCATCACTGCGATCGCGCGACGCGCCCGCCGCGCCGGAGGATGCGATCAAGGAGAGGCCGAGCTGCTTCGTTCGGTGAGCAGGCGCTCGAGGTCGCGCTTCGAGCGCTCGTCGTCCGGGTCGAGCCGGACCGCGCTCGTGAAGTTCGCGATCGCCTCGTCGGACGAGCCGCTCCACAGTGCGGCGAGCGCATCGTGGCGGAACTGCGCGGCGCGGTTGCGGACGATGGTCGCCGCGTTCCTTCGCGCCCGCTCGGCATCGTCCGGCCGCCCCGCGCGGTCGTACTGCTCGGCGAGCAACATCCAGCCCTCGTGCCAGCTCGGCAGACGCTCGCGGAGCGTCGTCTCGAGAAGCGCGCTCGGCGCGTCGCCGTCGTCGCCCCCGGCGTCTGCACGGATCGCGTAGGCGAGGATGCCGGGATCCGAGCGCGCGAGCTCGGATCCCACGAGGCGGTGCAGGGTGTCGGACGCCTCCGCATAGCGCTCCGCCGACAGCAGCGCGCGACCGCGCAGGACGAGCGGCCGCGGATCATCGGGAGCAATCCGCTGCGCCGCTTCTGCGTCGGCGAGCGCGTCCGTGCCCCGTCCCGCCTCCAGCAGCAGGCGTGCACGCAGCAGCCGCGGTGCGAGCGCGTCGGGCTCGAGCGCAACGGCCTCGTCGGCGGCGAGCAGCTGGTCCTCGAGAGCGAACTCGCCGCGGCTCTCGTCGAGCTTGCGGCCGACCTCGACGGTCGCGGCGATGGCCGCACTGGAGCGTCCGTGCCGTGCCGCCTCGCCGAGAAGGCTCATGCCGACGCGCGGATCGTCGCGCGAGCGCGCGTACGAGGTCGCCAGCCCCGCCAGCATCCGTGCGTCGAGCGGCTCGCCCATCGCTTCGAGCAGCGGAGCGACGCCGCGCGCGGACTCCCCGAAGTCCTGCCAGTTCGCGTCGACGGTCTCCTCGTAGAGCATCCACGGCGCGCCGAGCTCGATGAACAGGTTGTCGTCCGAGTTCACCACCGGAGCGCGCGCCGCGAGCGCGTCGACGTCGTCGGGCCCGAGCACGAGGAGCGACCACAGGTCCGCGGTGCCGAACACGCCGATGCGGCGCAGGTCGTCGCGCACCGGCGGCGCGAGCCGCTCCCAGCGCGGCAGATCGTCGCGTGACAGCGGCTCGTCCGATGCGAGCAGCAGCAGATCGGCGTGCCCACGCGTCCAGGCGAACGCGTGCACGAAACGGAACTCCGCGCGCAGCGCGGCGAGGATCGAGTGGAAGGCCGCCGGCTCCATCGCGTACAGGTGGATCCACTGCAGGAGGCGGCCGCGCGGCGCGAGCGCACCTCGCGCCGCCACGAAGAACTCGCGCGTGAAGAGGTTCGAGACGCCGCTCAGCCAGGGATTCGACGGCTCGGAGATCACGACGTCGTACTTCTCGTGCGTGCCGGAGAGAAAGGTTCGCCCGTCGTCGACGACGACCCGCACCCGCGGGTCCTCGAGCGGACGGCCATTCACCTCGTCGAAGTAGTGCGACGCCGTCACGATGCCGGGCTCGATCTCGACCGCATCGATGCGCTGCACGCCCGGATGCCGCGCCACCGATCCGACCGTCACGCCCGATGCGAAGCCGATGACCAGCACGCGCCGCGCCGGCGCGCCGAACAGCAGTGGCAGCTCGCCGAGGAGGACCTGCGTCGACATGTCGAGCGACGTCGACGCATCGGTCTTGCCGTTGACCTTCAGCGCGATGGTGCCCGACTTCCGCTCGACGGTCACCGTCGTGTTGATGCCGTCCTCGTGGAACAGCAGCTGATCGGGCAGCACGCCTTCGAGCGGCTCGTACTCGACGCCGAACGAGAGCTGCGCATCGGGTCGGATGAACACGCCCCGAGTCATCGCGGCAGGGTCGAGCGGCGGAGGAGACGCCACCAGCAGCACGGCCCCGACCGCCGGCAGGAGCGCCAGCGCACGCACCGATCGACGCCGTACGGGGACGCAGAGCAGCACGGCCGATGCCGTCGCGAGGTCGATTGCCGCCGCCAGCGCGAGCGTGCCGCGCAGCCCGAGCCACGGCAGCAGGACGAAGCCCGCACAGAACGCACCGCTCGCCGAGCCGACGGTGTTCGCGAAGTACACGCGGCCGACTGCGCCACCGGGATCGCCGGCGTGCTCCGCGACGACCCGCGCGAGCAGCGGAAAGAGCGCACCGAGGACGAGCGTCGGCGGCAGCATCACCAGCATGGACAGACCGATCTGCAGCAGCGCGATCGGCCCAGGGTCGAGCCCGTTGCGCTCGAGGAAGCGCAGCAGCAGATCGGGCAGCCGCGGCAGGATCGCGGTGGTCGCGATCGCGAGCACGCCGAGCGCCACGACCCCCGTCGCGAGCACGACCAGCGGATTCCGGAGGATGTCCACGCGCCGGCGGATCAGCAGGCTGCCGAGCCCGATGCCGAGCAGGAACGCGCCCAGCATCGCGGCGAAGGCGTAGATCGACGAGCCGAGCACCGTTGCCAGAGCGCGTGTCCACGCGACCTCGTAGACCAGCGCCGTGAAGCCGACGCAGCCGTAGGCCACGAGCAGGACGGCGAGCACCGCCGGCGTCCGTGCGTGCCGCGGGATGCTCGCCGGTGCGTCCGCCACCGCGGCCGCAGGGGCGTCGCGTCCCATCAGCGGCGCCACCACCGCGAGCGCCAGCACGCCGACCGCCGCGTCGAGCGCGGCGCCGAACAGGCTGGTGCCGAAGAGCCCGAGGCGAGGAAACAGCACGAAGGTGGCGAGGAACACTCCCGCGACCGCACCGAGCGTGTTCAACCCGTACAGCAGGGCGGTGCTGCGGCCGACGCGCGGATCGTGTCGCGAGAGCGCCGCGACCAGTACCGGCAAGGTCGCGCCCATGAGGATCGTCGGGATCATCAGGACCAGCAGCGCGAGCAGAAACCGCGCGAGCGCCGCTGGCCAGAAGGGCAGCGCGTACAGCCAGACCCGATTCAGCTCGGGGAACCACGCGAAGGCGAACGGCACTGCGAGCGCGTACGCGCCGATGGCGATCTCCATCCAGCCGTACAGGCGCACCCCGTCGCGCATGCGTCGCGACAGGCGCCCGCCCAGCAGGCCACCGACGCCGAGACCGAGCATGTAGGCGACGAGGATCGTGCTCGCCGCGAGGGTCGTTGACCCGAACACGAGACGCAGCTCGCGCGTCCAGACGACCTCGAGCGCGAGGCTGCCGAGGCCCGACAGAAAGAAGCACAGCGCGAGCGCGGGATGGGCACGGTGGAGCATGCGCCGCGCGACGCTAGCAGCGGTCCGAGGACGGAGATACGCGGTTCGCGGCCGGATCCGGTGTTCGATTCCGGCGCCCGGCGGCCGCGCCGACACACCGCTCGAGCACATCCGGGCGGCGATGCGCCAGCTGCCCGGAAACGGTGGCGCGTGAGGCGGGCCGGCGCCGCTCAGGCGCGCCGGAAGCAGTGCAGCGCGATCGCGTCCGACACCGGCACGAACTCGACCTGCAGCGGCAGGCCGAGCTCCAGCTCCTCGGGCGCGATGCCGCGGAGTCCCGACACGAGCCGCAGCCCCTCTTCCAGCTCGACCACGACGACCGCGTAGGGCACGTCGTCGGCGAAGCCGGGCGCGAGCGCCTGGTGCGTGACCGTCCACGAGAACAGCGTGCCGCGTCCCGACGACGCCTCCCACGCCCACTCCTCCGAGCCGCAGTGCCCGCAGGTCACGCGCGGCGGGTGGCGCCACGTGCGGCACTTCGAGCAGCGCTGGAAGCGCAGCTCGCCGCGCGCGCAGTGCTGGTAGAACTCGGCCGAGAAGCCCGACGGGCTCGGCGTGTAGCGCACCTGGAAGCCGCGCTCGGGGGCGATCGAGAAGCTCACGTCGTCACCTCCGCAGGATGGCGACGCTGCCGTCGCCGAAGTCGCCCCAGCCGGTGACGAGACCGAGCTCGGCGTCGGGAACCTGCGCGTCGCCCGCGTCGCCGCGCAGCTGGCGCGTCGCCTCGATCAGGTGGTTCATGCCCCACATGTGTCCCTGCGACAGCAGCCCGCCGTGCGTGTTCATCGGGAACTCGCCGCCGAGCTCGATGCGCCCGTCGCGCACGAACGCGCCGGCCTCACCGCGGCCGCAGAGCCCGAGCGCCTCGAGCTGCAGCAGCACGACGTAGGTGAAGCAGTCGTAGATCTGCAGGAAGTCCACGTCGTGCGGCTTGACGCCCGCCATCTCGAACGCCTTCGGCGCCGCGAAGCTGAGGCCGATGCGGAACGGATCGGGACGGCTCGGGATGTCGTCCGCGGGATAGGGGTGTCCTTCCGCGGCGCCCATGATGATCGCGGGACGGTGCTTCAGATCGCGCGCGCGCTCGACGGTCGTGACGACGATCGCGTTCGCGCAGTCGGTCTCGAGCGAGCAGTCGTAGAGGCGGAACGGCTCCGACACCCAGCGCGCGGCGAGGTACTGCTCCATCGTCAGCGGCTTGCCGCGCATCGACGCCTTCGCGTTGTGCTGCGCGTGATTGCGGCACGCGAGTGCCACGTGACCGGTGTCCTCGTCGCGCGTGCCGTACAGCTTCTTGTGACGCGTCGCGATCCACGCGTACATCTGCACCGGCAGCATCGCGCCGTACGGCATGTAGAAGTCCATGATGGTGTCGGCGAGCGCGGTCGGACCGAAGCCGAGCTTCGGCTGCCGCGCGCCGGGCTTCGGACGGAATGCCGAGTAGCCGTTCCAGCCGACCACGCAGAGCACGTACTTCGCGAGCCCGTTCGCGACCGCCATCGCCGCACTCTGCAGCGCCGCCGTGGCACTCGCGCCGCCCATGTGGACGGTCACCGCGTAGCGCAGGTCCGCGATGCCGAGATTCGCCGCGAGCTCTTCGGTCGTGGTGAAGCCCGACGGCGGGATGAGGCCATCGATGTCGGCCAGCGTGAGGCCCGCGTCCGCGACGGCGTCGCGCGCCGCGTCGAGCATCAGCTCGAGCGGCAGCTTGTCGGCGCCGCGCACGTAGTCGGTCTCGCCGACGCCGACGATGGCCGCCTTGTCGCGAAAGCTCATCGAGACGGCTTCCGGCGCTTGCCGATCTTCGCCCGCTTGCGCGCCTTCATCTGACCCTGCCCCTTTCGCTGCTTCTTGACGCGGACGCCGTCGATCTCGCTCGCGCCACCCGCCGTGTGCTGCTTCGGACGCGCGTCCTTCCGCTCACGACGCCCGTCGGTGGCCGAGCGCGCCTCGCGCGCGCGCGGCCTGGCCTCGTCGCCGTCACCACCGCGCACCGTGATGCCCGGCTCGACACCCGGCGCGAGACGCTCCAGGTAGCGGAACGCGATCTGCCGGCGCGCCAGCGAGACTTCCGTCGCCTCGACCAGCACGCGGTCGCCGAGCCGGAAGCGCTCGCCGCTGCGGCGCGCGAGCAGCACCTGAGTCGCGTCGTCGTACGTCACCTGCACCGGCAGCTCCTCGGCGCGGACGAGGCCTTCCACCGGGTACGCCTCGAGCTCGACGAAGAAGCCGAACGGCGCGACGCTGACGATCATCGCGGGCTCGGGCTCGAGCAGGTGTTCGAGCATGAACTCGCAGCGCTTCAGGTCGAGCATCGCCCGCTCGGCCGCGACCGCCTCGCGCTCGCGCAGCGAGCTCGACACGCTCAGCGACTCCATCACGCCGCCCTGCCCCGCGGCGCCCGGCGCGTCGCCGTCGAGCACGCGACCGAGCTGGCGGTGTACCAGCAGGTCCGGATAGCGGCGGATCGGCGAGGTGAAGTGGCAGTAGGTCGTGAACGCGAGCCCGAAGTGTCCGGCGTTCTCGGTCGAGTAGCGGGCCTGCATCAGCGTGCGCAGGATCTGCCGGGAAAGCACGCGTCCGAGGGCGTGGCCCGAGACCGCGGACAGCACCGGCTGCAGGTCGCGCGGCGCGACCACCGCGTCGTAGGCGACGTGCAGGCCGAACGGGCCGAGAAACTCGTTCAGCGAGTCGACGTCGTCGGGATCGGGCGGCTCGTGGATGCGGTACGGAAACGGGACGCCGCGATCTTCGAGGTAACGCGCGACCGCCTGGTTCGCCTCGAGCATCATCTCCTCGATCATGCGGTGCGCGTCGTTGCGCGTGGACAGGCGCACGCCGACGCTGCGCCCCTCCTCCGACAGGTCGATCAGCGCCTCGGGCAGGTCGAGGTCGAGCGAGCCGTTCGCGAGCCGCTGCGCGAGGAGACGCCTCATGAGCACGCGCATGCGCGCGAGCTGCGGCAGCAGCGGCTCGAGCTCCGTGCGCCACGCGGCGATCTGCGGCGTCGTGGTCTCCGACAGCACCGCCGCGACCTGGGTGTACGTCAAGCGCGCGTGGCTGCGGATCACGCCGCGCAGGAAGCGGCTGCCGGAGATCGCGCCGCGCCGGTCGTACTCGATGCACGCGACCATCACGAGGCGGTCGCGCCGTGGCTTGAGCGAGCACAGCTCGTTCGACAGGCGCTCCGGCAGCATCGGGATCGCGCGGTCGGGGAAGTACACGCTGGTACCGCGCAGCACCGCCTCCGCGTCCAGCGCGGTGCCGGGCCGGACGTAGTGCGACACGTCCGCGATCGCGACCCACAGCCGCTCGCCGCCGTTCGGCAGCTCCTCGAGGCAGACCGCGTCGTCGAAGTCGCGCGCGGTCTCGCCGTCGATGGTCACGAACGGCAGCGCGCGCAGGTCCTCGCGGCAGCTCTGGTCGTCTTCCGACGGATCGAGCGGCAGCGCCTCGGCCTCGGCCGCCACGTCGGGCGGGAACTCGACGCGCAGCCCGTGCTCGAGCGCGATGGTGAGGAACTGCACCTCGGGATCGTTGGCGTCGCCGAGGATACGCTCGAGCGCCGCGACCGGCCCGCGCGTCGTGGTCGGGCCGTCGACGAAGCGCGCGACCGCGAGGCAGCCGTCGTGCTCGTCGTGCGGCGTGATGCCGCCGTCCAACTCGAACACCGGGTAGAGGTCGTTCTCCGGGATCAGGCGGAAGCGCTGCGGACCGGTGCGCTCGCGCCGCACGCCGCGGCGGCGGATGCCGCCGTCGGCCCACGGCGACGGCGGCGCGCCGCGCGTCAGCGTCCCGACCACGAGCTGCAGCGCGCGGCGCACGACGCGCACGACCTCGCCGCTGGTACGCGGCGGGCCCGGGCGGAAGCCGCGCCGCGGCGGCGGTGTCCGCTGTCCGACGCGCACCTCGACGACGTCGCCGTGCAGCGCGTCGGCCTCCATGCCCGCGGGCACGAAGACGTCGCTGCCGCGCTCGCGCGGAGGTGCGTCGAGTGGTGCCACGAAGCCGTAGCCCTGGCGGGTGCGCGTGTAGCGGCCCTCGATCACACCGCGGGTGGGCCGCGCCGGTCGCGTGTCGCGCGACGGCACCGCCGGGCGGGCTTCGCGTGCCGGACGCGGCGTGCGCGCCGGCGCGGCCGCGCCGGCCGGCGCGGGCGCCGCGTCGCGTGTGGCGGCACGGCGTACGTCGATCGGACGCAGCCACTGGTAGCGCGTCTTGCCGACCCGCCGCAGCTTGCGCAGCGCGACCTGCGCGTCGAGCAGGCGCGCGAGCGCGCGATGGTCGTAGCGCTCGAGCTCCAGGCGGCGCGCGAGCTCGGGGATGCTCAGCGGCCGCGGCGCGACGCGCTCGAGCAGCTCCAGCAGGCGTTCGCGCAGGAGCTCGCCGTCCGATTCCATGCCCCGTCCCTACCCGCTCGTGCCCGGCGGGGCCAGCAGCACTGGCGCCTTCGCTGCCCCGAACGCAGCGAGGGCCCGCCGCTCCCACCCTGCGGGGGAGCGATCGGGCCCTCGTGGTCCGACGGGAGCGGGCGGCCGGGCCGCCGCAGCCGATCAGAGGTTGTAGAGCTTGGCGGCGTTCTCGGAGAAGATGCGCTTCTTGGTCTTGTCCGAGAGATCGTTGCGCTCCGCGATCATCTTGACGGTGTCGGGGAAGCCGCAGTCCCAGTGGTAGTAGTCCGACGCGTAGATGATGCGCTCGTCGCCGATGAGCTTCACGACCTCGGGGATCATGTGCTCGTCGGGATCGGTCGAGATCCAGCAGTTCGAGTGGAAGTACTCGCTCGGCTTGCGGCGGATCTTCGGCGCCTGCTCCGGCATCTTCTCGTAGTGCTCGTCGAGGCGCCACAGCCAGAACGGCAGCCAGCCGCAGCCCGACTCCATGAACGCGACCTTGAGCTTCGGGAAGCGCTCGAAGACGCCGCCGATGCAGAACGAGTCGAGCGCGATCATGTTGCCGACCGGATGCGTGATCGCGTGCACCTCGAGGCGCGTGTTGAAGCGGTCGACGCAGACCGGGTACTGGTCCGGCGCCTGTCCGCCGCCGTGCACGCACACCGGGACGTTCAGCTTCTCGGCCTCGGCCCACACGACGTCGAAGGACTCGTGGTCGAGGTTCTTGTCGCGGATGTGCTGCGGGCTGACCATGCCGACCAGGCCGAGCTCGGTCACCGCGCGGCGCAGCTCCTTCGCCGCCAGCTGCGGGTCGATCATCGGCAGCTTCGCGAGCGCCTTGACGCGGCCGTTGCACTCCTTGTTGAACGCGGCCTTCGAGTTGTTCACGGCCTGGCAGAGGGCGAGCGAGAACTCGGGGTCGAGCATCGCCCACTCTTCACCGGCGCCGCCCGGGAACGTGACGGTGACGTCGATGCCCTCGGCGTCCATGTCCTCGAGGCGGAGCTTCGGATCGTTCATGCCGGGACGGATGTCGAACTTGTCACCGGGACGCGCCTGTCCGCCGCCGGGGAGCGGCAGCCGGCTGTAGTGCTTCTTGATCTTGTCGCGGTACTCGGCGAGGCGCGGCTTCAGTGCGTCGGGAATGCCATCCTGCCAGTTGGCGAACTCGCCGCCGTGTCCGTCGGCGTCGAGAACGTGGAAGCCGTACTTGCCCATTCGATTCCTCCTTCGGCCGTGTCGCTGCCCGGTCGAGCTACTTGCTCATGTCGAAGACGCCGCGGGCGAGCTCGCCGCGCTCGAGGTCTTCGATGGCGTGGTTGATGTCGGAAAGCGCGTAGTGGCGCGTGATCAGCTCGTCGATCTTGAGACGTCCTCCGAGATAGAGCTCGGCGAGCATCGGGAAGTCGTGCTGCGGCCGCGCCGTGCCGTAGCGACAGCCTAGAATGGCTCTGTCGACGCGCAAGGCGTTGACCAGGAAGTCGGCGCGCGCGTCGAGCTTCGGGACGCCGACGATGGTCAGCGTGCCGCCCGGCGCGAGCGCGTTGAACGCCTGCTCGATGGCGCTGAGGTGCCCGACCGCCTCGAAGGCGTAGTCGACGCCGCGGCCGCGGGTGAGGTCCTTGACCTTCTGCACCGGGTCGCCGTCGCGCGCGTCGATGATGTCGGTGGCGCCGAAGCGCTGCGCCCACTCGAGCTTCGACGGCATCAGGTCGATCGCGATGATCTTGCCCGCGCCGGCGAGCACGCCGCCCTGGATGATGTTGAGCCCGATGCCGCCCGCGCCGAACACCGCCATCGTGCGGCCGGCCTCGACCTTCGCGCGGTTCAGGACGGCGCCGACGCCGGTGATGATGCCGCAGCCGATCAGAGCCGCCTGCGACATCGGCATCGCCGACGGAACGGGGATCGCGCTCGAGACCTTGGCGATCGTGTGGCGCGCGAAGCTCGACGTGTTCGCGAACTGGTACGCGGGCTTGCCGCGCACGGTGAACGGCGTGCCGGGGCGCGGCGCGTTGTGGCACAGCGTCGGGTGTCCGACGTCGCACTCCGGGCAGTGGCCGCAGTGCGCGAGCGTCGACAGGATGACGGGGTCGCCCTCCTTCAACGTGCGCACGCCGCCGCCGACGGCCTCGACGATGCCGGCGCCCTCGTGGCCCATCACCGTCGGACGCGGCGTCGGATACGTGCCGTTGATCGCGCTCACGTCGGAGTGGCAGAGCCCCGCCGCCTGGATCGCGATGCGGACCTCGCCCTCCTGCGGATCGCGGACGTCGATCTCCTCGACCGCGACCGGTGCCCCGACCTCGTGGAATACGGCTCCCAGCGTCTTCATGCGTTCCTCGTGCGCGCCGCGGCGCTCAGCTCGCCCATCCGACGTACTTGAGCTCGCTGTAGGTGCCGAGCGCGAAGCGTCCGCCGTCGCGGCCGATGCCGCTCATCTTGAAGCCGCCGAACGGAGCGTCCGGGTTGGGCGGGCTGCCGTTGATCTGCACGGTTCCCGTCCGCATCGCGCGCGCGACGCGCAGCCCGCGCGCGGTGTCGCCGGTCCAGACGTAGCCGTAGAGCCCGAACTCGGAGTCGTTGGCGATGCGGATCGCGTCGGCCTCGTCCTTGAAGCGGATCGCGGTGATGACCGGCCCGAAGATCTCCTCGCGCGCGATGGTCATCTCGTTGGTCGCCTCGGTGAACAGCGTGGGCTCGAAGTAGAACCCTCGCGTCATGTGCTCGGGGCGCTTGCCGCCGCAGGCGAGCTTCGCGCCTTCGTCGACGCCGATCTTGACGTAGCGCTCGACGCGATCGCGCTGCGTGCGTGACACCAGCGGTCCGACGACGACGCCCTGCTCGTGCGGGTCGCCGATCTTGAGCCGCGGAGCCGCCGCCGCCATGCGCGCGGTGAACTCGTCGTAGATCGAGTCCTCGATCAGGAGCCGCGTCGGCGCGATGCAGATCTGTCCCGAGTGGAACGTCCACACGCTCATCGCGGTGCCGAGCGCCTTGTCGAGGTTCGCGTCGGCGAACACGATGTTCGCCGACTTGCCGCCGAGCTCCATCAGCGTGCGCTTCAGCGTCCGTCCTGCAGCTTCCTCGATCTTGCGGCCGACCAGCGAGCTGCCGGTGAACGAGATCATGTCGACGTCGGGCGACACGGTCAGAGCCTCGCCGACCTCGGGCCCCGAGCCGCACACGTAGTTGACGACCCCCGGCGGCAGCACCGACGCCATGATGCGCGCCAGCTCGCCGATGCCGAGCGGGTCGAGCGGCGGCGGCTTGATGACCACCGTGTTGCCGCACGCGAGCGCGGGTCCGATCTTGCCGGCACAGTTGGTGAGCGGGAAGTTGAACGGGCTGATGCACGCGACCACGCCGACGGGGTCTCGCACGACCACACCGCTCGCCAGCGACGCGTTGCTGCCCGCGACTCCCGGACGCTCGAGCGGCGCCATCGGCTCGAGCACCGGCTCGCGCGCCAGGTCGGCGTACTTCTCGATGCGCGCCACGACCTCGCCGACCTGAAGGCGCTCGGCGATCGGTGCGAGCGCGCCGGTCTCGGCGATGGTCAGCTCGACCAGCGAGCCCATCTCGGCCTTGAACTTCGCCGCCGCCTGCGACAGCAGCGCCGCGCGCTCGGCGCCGCTCATGCGCGGCCACGGACCTTCGAGGAAGGCCTTCTTCGCCGCGCGCGCCGCGGCGGCCGCCTGCTCGGTCGAGCACTCGGGCGCTCGGCCGGCGACCTCCTCGGTGGCCGGGTTGATGATGTCGTAGGTGCCGTTCGCGGCGGGAACCCACTCCCCGCCGATCAGCACCTTGTCGAAGACCGGGACGTCCTTGCTCACGCGGATTCGCTTTCGGGTCGGAAGAAAGCCCGGGCCGGGACGGCACGGGACCATCCGCGCTTATCGCCCCCGGAGGGCCGGGGAATCAAGCCGACGTCCCGGACCATCGACGCCTCAGGCGGCCTTCCCGAGCGACGCCTCGCGGAGCCGCGTGGTGCGGTGCACGGGGTCGCGGTCGAAGCGCGGCAGGACGTGCTTGCCGAAGGTCTCGATCGAGCGCAGCACCTGCTTCTGGTCCATGACCATGGTGAGCGGCGCGTAGATCAGCTGGTCGACGCCGAGGTCCGCGTAGCGCTGGATCGACGCCGCGATCTCGTCCGGCGAGCCGATCATGTAGCCGCCGGCGGCGGTGCGCTCGGCGAGCGACTCGACGGTCGGCTCCGGGATCGACACCGGTCCGGTCTTCGGCAGGCCCGCGGGCCGCGGCACCGAGTCGAGCCACCGGAAGAAGTACTCGAGGAACTTGCCGGTCTTCGCCCCGGCGAACAGGTGTCGCGCCTCGTCGCCGTCGTCGAGGCAGAACATCTGGCTCGTCACCGCGATGTTGTCATTGACGAAGCCGCCGACCGGGTTGCGGCAGGTCCGGATCGCGTCCTTGTACGCCTTCACCAGCGGCCTGATGTCGTCGAGCGTGCCGTTGACGAAGCACAGCGCGCCGAGGCCCATCTCGCCCGCCTGCTGGAAGGTCGACGGGCTCGAGCACGCGAGCCACATCGGCGGGTGCGGCTTCGAGAACGGCTTCGGCAGCACGTTGCGCTCGGGCATGCGGAAGGACGTGCCCTCGTAGGCGTACGGCTCGTCGCGCCACATGCGCGGGATCTGCTCGATCGACTCGCGCCACAGCGCCTTGGTCGAGTCCGCGGACGGGATCGCGAAGCCGCCCCACTCCGCCGACGACGAGCCGCGTCCGGTGCCGAACTCGACGCGGCCTTCGGTCAGGTGGTCGAGCGTGGCGATGCGCTCGGCGACGCGCGCCGGATGATTGACGGGCGCCGTGATGTTGACGATCGCGTGCCCGACGTGCAGCCGCGGCGCGCGCGCCGCGACGAAGCTCAGGAAGACCTCGGGCGCGGGCTGGTGCGAGTAGTGCTCCAGGAAGTGGTGCTCGGGCGCCCAGTCGTACTTGAAGCCGGCGGCGTCGACCGCGATCGCGACGTCCACCTCGCGCAGGAACCGCGAGTGCTCGTCCTCTCCCGGCGGGACGTGCATCTGCGAGAAGATTCCGAACTCCATGGTGCTGCCTCCCATCCCGGCGAGGTTTTGCGAATTACCATTCGGAAAACTGACTTGTCAATCGATTTCATCGTGGTATTCTCGGCCACGAGAAATGGTCGCTCGCAGCCCCCAGCCCGGCCGGACCACGAGACGCACCGCTCCCGCGAGCCCGCGCGCGGCCGCGCGCGAGGCGCGCGAGTCGGTCTATCGCGAGCACATCCTCTCGGCGGGCGAGAAGGTCTTCGCCGAGCAGGACTTCGACGCCGCCAAGGTCCAGGACATCTCGCGCCTCGCCGGCCTGTCGATGGGCTCGATCTACGCGCTGTTCCCGAGCAAGGAGCAGATCTACGCGTCGATCATCGAGAAGCGCGCGAACGAATTGCTCGCTCTCGTGCAGGGCATCAAGGACGCGAATCTGCCGCCGCTCGAGTCGCTCGAGGCGCTGGCCACGACCTACATCGACTACTTCTTCGCGCACCCGGACTTCCTGCGCATGAACGTCCGCACCGGGGCCGCCTGGGCGCTGCGCGGAATGAACGAATCCGGCCCACGCGCGCAGCTCGCGGACACGATCCACGGCCTGCAGCGCGACCTCTTCGCGCGCGGCGTCGCGGCCGGCGTCTTCATCGACGAGGACCCCGGCTACCTGGGCGTGATGTTCAGCGGCATCGACCAGATCCACCTCGCGCACTGGGTCGCGGGCGGAATGAAGGCGACGCGCGACGAGCTGCGCGAGCGCCTGATGCGCATCGTCCGCAAGACGTTTCTGCGCTGAGCCGGTCCGGGGCCGCCCACCACGACCGCCCCGCGGCGGAATCGCGGCGCACGATTCTTCGTCTTGCGCGACGATTCCTGCTAGCAGATTCGTCCGGCGGAGCGGCAACAGCATCTCCCCCACCTGTCATCCACCCTTCGGGCCCGGTCCTGAACGTGACGTTCTCTGCGATCCGAGGTGCCCATGGGCAACGACGCGAAACGCCCCTTCCAGGTCATCCTGATCAAGCCGTCGCACTACGACGACGACGGCTACGTCATCCAGTGGGCCAAGTCCTCGGTCCCGTCGAACACGCTCGCGGCGATCTACGGCCTCGCACGTGACTCCGCCGAGCGCGCGGCGCTGGGCGACGACGTCGCGATCGGCGTCGAGGCGTGGGACGAGAGCAACACCCGCATCCGCCCCGAGCGCATGGCGCGGCGGATCGCCGCGGGCGGCGGCAAGGCCCTCGTGATGCTGGTCGGCGTGCAGACCAACCAGTTCCCGCGCGCGGTCGACATCGCACTGCGCTTCGTCGCCTGCGGCGTCCCGGTGTGCATCGGCGGCTTCCACGTCAGCGGCTGCGTCGCGATGCTGCGCGAGCTGCCGGTCGAGATCACCGAGGCGATGGAGAGCGGCATCTCGCTCTTCGCCGGCGAGCTCGAGGGTCGCCTCGACGGTCTGCTGCGCGACGCCGATCGCGGGCGTCTCGAGCCGCTCTACCGCTTCGAGGCGGACCTGCCCGCCCTCGAAGGCCAGCCCGTGCCGTACCTGCCAGCGGAGGTGCTCAGCCGCATGTCCGGCCAGCGCGCGAGCTTCGACGCAGGCCGTGGCTGCCCGTTCCTCTGCAGCTTCTGCACCATCATCAACGTGCAGGGACGGAAGTCGCGCCACCGCACCGCCGACGACGTCGAGAAGATCGTGCGCGAGAACGCCGCGCAGGGCGTGCGCCGCTTCTTCATCACCGACGACAACTTCGCGCGCAACCGCGACTGGGAGGCGATCCTCGACCGCCTCGCCGAGATCCGCCACGGCTCGGCGATCGGACTCCGCATCACGATCCAGGTCGACACCATGTGCCACAAGATCCCGAACTTCATCGAGAAGGCGGGACGAGCCGGCGTGCAGCGCGTGTTCATCGGGCTCGAGAACATCCACCCGGAGTCGCTGTCGGGATCGCGCAAGAACCAGAACAAGATCACCGAGTACCGGACGATGCTGCAGGAGTGGCACCGCGTCGGTGCGCTGACCATCGCCGGCTACATCCTCGGCTTCCCGAACGACACGCGCGAGAGCATCCTGCGCGACGTCCGCATCATCCAGGAGGAGCTGCCGGTCGACCTGCTCGAGTTCTTCATCTTGACGCCGCTGCCCGGCTCGCAGGACCACAAGGAGATGCTCGAGGCCGGCGTCGCGCTCGATCCGGACATGAACTTCTACGACTCCGCGCACGTCACGGCGCCGCACGCGCGCATGTCGGCCGAGGAATGGCGCCGTGCCTACGAGGACGCCTGGGCCGCCTACTACACGCCCGAGCACGTCGCGCGCGTGCTGCGCCGCGTGCGGCAGTGGGGCTACAGCGTCAGCAAGACGCGCTGGATGATGTTCACCTTCGCCTTCGCGTCGCAGGTCGAGAAGATGCACCCCCTCGAGAGCGGGATGTTCCGCCGCAAGTACCGCCGCGACCGGCGTCGTGGCCTCGCGCTGGAGAATCCTCTGGTGTTCTATCCGCGCTACGCGTGGGAGACCGCCGTCAAGGCGGTCGGCGCGTTGCGCCTGCTCGCGAAGTTCCAGCTGCTCTACCGGCGGACCATGCGGGAGGAGATCGGCGACGCGAGCAACGACGTCGCGATGCAGCCCGTGTGCGACAGCGAGATGGACGAGATCGGACTCTTCACGGTGAGCGACGCGGCGCGCTCCGCGGTGGCGCAGAGCCGGAAGAAGGCGCGCGAGAAGGGCGTCGCCGTCGGGACCTGACGCCCGCCGGCGCCGCCGCGGCGCACTCCCAACGGCCTTCCAACGAGGTCGGCGCCGGGTGATTCTCCGTCGATGCTCACCGAGTCGACGGGCTCCGGCGCCACCGTCCGCGTCGCGACCGGAATCGCGGGCCTCGACGAGGTCCTCTGCGGCGGCCTGACGCCCGACCGGCTCTACGTCGTCGAGGGCATGCCGGGCTCCGGCAAGACCACGCTCGGCCTCCAGTTCCTGATCGACGGCGCGCGCCGCGGCGAGTCGGTGCTCTACGTCACCCTGTCCGAGACCACCGAGGAGCTGCGCGACGTGGCGGCCTCGCACGGCTGGGATCTCGACGGGATCGCGATCCGCGAGCTGGTTCCGAGCCAGGACAACCTCGAGCCGGAAGACCAGTACACCATGTTCCACCCGTCCGAGGTCGAGCTCAACGAGACGACGAAGGCGATCCTCGACGAGGTCGAGCGCAGCAAGCCGAAGCGGGTGGTCTTCGACTCGATGTCCGAGTTCCGGCTGCTCGTGGGAAACGCGCTGCGCTACCGGCGGCAGATCCTCGCGCTGAAGCAGTTCTTCAGCGGGCGCAAGTGCACCGTGCTGCTGCTCGACGATCTGACGAGCGCGAGCCACGACCTCCAGGTGCAGAGCATCGCGCACGGCGCGCTCCGCCTCGAGCAGCTCAACCCCGAGTACGGTGCCGAGCGGCGGCGGCTCATCGTTCCCAAGTTCCGCGGCGTCGCGTTCCGCGGCGGCTATCACGACTACGTCATCCGCCGCGGCGGCATCGAGGTGTTTCCGCGCCTGGTCGCGCGCGAGCATTCGGGCGCCGCCGTCAAGGAGAGCCTCCGCAGCGGCATCGCGGAGCTCGACGCGCTGCTCGGCGGCGGCATCGACCGCGGTACGAGCACGCTCATCATCGGCGCTGCCGGCACCGGCAAGTCGTCTCTCGCAATGCAGTACGTCGGCGCGGCCGTGCAGCGCGGCGAGCACGCGGCGCTGTTCCTCTTCGAGGAAGCGAAGAAGACGCTGCTCGCGCGCGCGGCCGGGCTCGGCATCGACCTCGAGCAGCCGCTCGCGGACGGGCGCGTGACCCTGCAGCAGATCGACCCGGCAGAGCTTTCACCCGGCGAGTTCGCGCACGCGATCCGGCGCGCCGTCGACGAGCAGCACGCGAGCCTCGTCGTGATCGACAGCCTCAACGGCTACCTGAACGCGATGCCGGACGAGCGCTTCCTGCTCATCCAGCTGCACGAGCTGCTCTCGTATCTGGGGCACGCGAACGTCGCGACGCTGCTCATCGGCGCGCAGCAGGGGCTGATCGGCAACCAGATGTCGAGCGCCATCGACGTGAGCTACCTCGCGGACGCGGTGATCCTGATGCGGTACTTCGAGCTCGAGGGCGAGCTCCGCAAGGTCATCTCGGCGGTGAAGAAGCGCGGCGGCGCGCACGAGCACGCCATCCGCGAGTTCCGGCTCGAGTCCGGGCGGGTGAGCATCGGCCCTCCCCTTCGCGAGTTCCGCGGCGTGCTGACCGGCGTGCCGTTCTTCGAGGGCGAGCGCGCCGCGCGCCGGTAGCGCGGCGCAGGATCACTCCGCACGATGGCTGTCGTGCCGCAAGGTGGCGAGTACCGTGTCCTGGTCCTCGCTCCGACCGGAAAGGACGCCGCACTCGCGCAGACGATCCTCGGCCGCGCGAACGTCTCCTGCGCGATCTGCAGGGACATCGACGAGATCGGCGCCGCGCTCGACGGCGGCGCCGGAGCGCTGCTGCTCGCCGAGGAGGCGGTCGCCGATGGCGGCAAACACCGCCTCGCGGCGCTCGTCCGCCGCCAGCCCGCGTGGTCGGATCTGCCGATCGTCGTGCTCGCGCGCCCGCGCGCGGACTCGTCCGCCGTCGCGGGCGCGATGGATCTGCTCGGCAACGTCACGGTGCTCGAGCGGCCGGCGCACGTCGCGACAGTGGTGAGCGCGGTCCGGACGGCGCTGCGCGCGCGGCAGCGCCAGTACGAGATCCGCGCCTACATCGAGGAGCGCAAACGGTCGGAACAGGCGCTGCGCGACGCGGACCGCCGCAAGGACGAATTCCTCGCCGTCCTCGCGCACGAGCTCCGCAACCCGCTCGCTCCGGTCCGCAACGCGCTCGAGATCCTGCGCTTGAAGGGCGTTCAGGACGCGACCCTGCGCCGCGCGACCGACATGATGGGGCGCCAGGTGAACGTGATGGTGCGGCTGGTCGACGACCTGCTCGAGGTGTCGCGCATCACGCGCGACAAGCTCGAGCTGCGCCGCGAGCCCATCGAGATGACCGCGGTGATCGCGAGCGCGGTCGAGACCAGCCGCCCGCTGGTCGACGCCGCACGGCTTCGCCTGACGCTCACGCTTCCGCCCGAGCACCTGGTCGTCGAGGGCGATTCCGTGCGTCTCGCGCAGGTGTTCTCCAATCTGCTGAACAACGCGACCAAGTACACCGAGCCCGGTGGCGAGATCACGCTCACCGTGTGGCGTGACGGCGACGAGGTGGCCGCGTCGGTGCGCGACACCGGCGTCGGCATCCCGTCGGAGATGCTGCCGCGCGTGTTCGACATGTTCACGCAGGTCGAGCGCACCACCGACCGCGCGCAGGGCGGGCTCGGCATCGGCCTCACGCTCGTCAAGCGCCTGGTCGAGATGCACGGCGGCACGGTGACCGCGAACAGCGGCGGGACCGGCACCGGCAGCGAGTTCGTCGTCCGCGTCCCGCTGCGGACCGGACAGGTGGCCGGTGGTGTCCCCGCGGGAGCATCGGCGGACCTGCGGCAAGGACTGCGCGTCCTCGTCGCGGACGACAACCGCGACGCGGCGACCAGCATGGGGGAGCTGCTCCGCCTGCAGGGCGCGGACGTGCACGTCGTGTTCGGAGGACTCGAGGCGCTCGCGGCCGCCCGCGAGTGGATTCCGGACGTCGCCCTGCTGGACATCGGCATGCCGGGGCTCAACGGCAACGAGGTAGCGCGGCGGATCCGGCTCGAGCCCGCACTGCACGACGTGCTGCTCATCGCGCTGACCGGCTGGGGGCAGGACGACGATCGTGCGCGCTCGAGCCTGGCGGGCTTCGACCACCACCTGACCAAGCCCGCGGATCTCGACGCGCTGTGGCGCCTGCTCGACGCCACGCGCACCGTCAAGCAGACGGAGCGCCGCGCCGCCGCTCGACGATCGATCGGCCCGCGCGGCCGCGGGCACTGACGCGATCGACGGCGCCGCGACGGGGGGTGCCCCGCCGTGGCGCCGTCATCCGCTACCGCCGCTCCGTCGGCACGCACACCGTGCGCTGTCCGTTGCGCAGCGCGAGCGTCTCGCGTCCGAGCTCGTCGTCGAGCGTGAGCGGCGGCGGCAGGCGGAAGCCCGGCTGACGTGGCATGCGCGCCGCCTCGTAGCAGGCGAGCAGCCCGGTCGCGCTCGACACGTCGCCGTCGAGCGCGACCGGCGCACACAGGCTCCGCAACCCGCGCACGCGCACGTTCGTGTCCTCGAACGCGTCGCGCAGCGCGATCCCGGGTGCCGGGGCGAGTCGTGCCGCACGCGCGCGGCGGCAGCGCAGCCGGCCGGGCGTGACCGTCGCACTGTCGACGTTGCCGCTCGTCGCGGTCCCCGCCGACGGCCCCGACGTCACGCACAGCGCGCGCCTGCTCGCGCCGGAACGAACTCGATCGCCTGCTCGCCGAAGCGATTGACGATGCGCAGGCCGGCCGGCGTCGCCCACTCCTCGGCCGCGGCCCGCTCGAGGTTGTGGCAGACGAGGACACCGGTTGCTCCGGCCGCTGCGTCCGTCGCGTCGTCGATCGACGCGACGTTGCACAGCTCGTCGCGCGCAGGACGCGGGCGACCGCCGACTCGAAGCCGTCGTCGAGCAGGACGCTCTGCGGAGGCGCGACGCGCTCGAGCCCGTGGCGGGACGCGCGCGGTAGCACTCGATCGCGGCGACGCTGCCCGGTGTCGGTGTCGCGGTCGCGACCGGCGTCGGCGTTACGAGCGGAGTCGGCTTGCTCGACGGAGTCGGCGGCGCCGCCGTCGCGGTCGCCCGCGGCGTCGCGGTCGGCGCCGGTGTCGCGGTCGCGATCGACGGCGTGGCGGTCAGTGCCGGCGTTTCCGTCGGCGTTTCGGTGGTGTCGTCGTGGAGCCGCGGTCGGCGCGGCGGTCGGTGACGGAGAGGGCGACGGCGTCGGGGTCGTGTCCGGCCGCTCCGCGCCGACGATGCGCGCGAGGCCGAGCTGCGCGCGACCGTCCACGACATCGAACTCGCCGCCGATGACGATGTCGCCGTCCGCCTGCACGACGATGCCGTTCACGTTGTTCTGGATGCCCTCGATGCCCGAGGCGCGCACCGGGAACGTCGGGTCGAGGCTGCCGTCGGCCGGCAGGAGCCGGAACACGCGATTCACCGGCAGGTTGACGTTGTCGCCCTTGTGATAGCTGCCGACGACCAGCTTGCCGTCGGCCTGCAGGGCGAGCGCACGGACCTGCTTCGCCGGATCCGGATTCGCCGGCACCCACGTCGTGTCGAGCGCGCCGTTCTCCTCGAGCCGTGCGATGCCGGGACGGGCGACGCCGTTCACGGTGGTGAACGCACCGGCGATGACGATCTTGCCGTCGTCCTGGCGCAGCGCCGTCCAGATGAGCCCGTCGGGAGCGATGCCCGCATCGAAGTCGGGATCGAAGTCGCCGTTGGGCGGAGCCGTGCGATGCCGGCTTGGCGACCGCTCGGCAGGAAGAAGTCGCCGATGATCAGAACCCGCCCGTCCGGCAGCAGGGCGAACGGACTCGCGAACGTCGTGCTGGTGAAGTTGCGCACGAACGTCGCGTCGCGCGCGCCGCTCGCTTCGAGTCGGACGATCGAGCCGACGCCGAAGCTGAAGTCGCTCGTGATGATCTTGCCGTCTGGCTGCACCACGCCGCCGGTCCCCGCGCCGTTTGGCGGAGCGAACGTCGGATCGAACGTGCCGTCCGCCAGGATGCGCACGAAGCGAGAGTCCGTACCCGATCCGATCAGCCGGATCGAGCCGCCGAGAAGAATCCTGCCGTCCGGCTGCAGCACGATGCTGCCGATGAACGACTGATCGAAGGGCGACACGAACGTCGTGTCGGTGCTGCCGTCGGCGTTCCAGGCGGCCGATGCCGCCGAGCCGCACGGCGTTGAGGCGTGCGCGGCGCCGTACCGGCGGGCCTGCTCGACGCGTCCGCGAACACGCCGACGAGAATCTTGCCGTCCGGCTGGCGCGCGAGCGCCAGCACGCGGCCCTCGTTGCCTGCGCCCGAGTCGAACGCGGGGTCGCGTCCACCGTCGGTGTTCAGCCGCACGATCTCCTCGGCGGGTGCGCCGTCGAAGAAGTCGAAGTCGCCGGCGATGATCGCCTCGTCGTTCGCCTCGCAGCGCGATGGCGTGCACGAACGGCTGGCCGCTGCCGGTCGCGGGGACGCGCGTGTTGGTGCCGGTGACGTAGGTCGGGTCGAGCGCGCCATTCTGATCGAGCGCGCGACGAAGCTCGGATTTCCTGCGCGTCGTTGAAGCAGACCGCCGCCGACGACGATCTTTCCGTCGCTCTGCACCGCGAGCGCCTGCGCCGCGGCACCGCCCGAGATCTGGCCCCGCCCCACCGCGGTCGAGAACGTGCCGTCGCGGGCGTCGGCGTCGAGACGCGCGAACGGGAACGCCTGACCCGTGACGGCATCCGTCAAGTATCCGGCGACGACCAGCTGGTCACCGTCGAGCACGCCGATCGCCAGGATCACGGAGAGCCCGGCGAGCCGGCTCGACGGGATGCCGGTCGACGGATTCGGAGCGTTGAAGCCGGGGTCGAACGCACCGTCGGCCTCGAGGCGAGCGACGATGCCCCGCGCGGCGGTGCCGACCCGGCCGAACAGGCCGGTGATCACGATCCGGCCGTCGCTCTGCAGCGCCAGCGTGTTCACGCCACCGGGCGTGGTGCCGCCGTTGTTCGACGGTCCGTCGAAGAACTGGCCCGGCGGCAGCACGAAGGACGGGTCGACGGCCCCGTCGCCGTTCAGCCGCGCGACGCCGCTGCGCTGGTGAACCGGCCCCGCATAGAGGAACGCGCCGCCGATCACGATCTTGCCGTCCGGCCGCAGCGCGATCGCATTCACGACCCCGGTCGTGGACGAAAACGCGTTGCCGACGTCGAACGACGGATCGAGGCTGCCGTCGGCGTTCAGCCGGAACATCATCCTGCTCTTGCCGGTCGTGTTCGTGTTGCCGACAGCCCGCCGACCGCCTGCACGCCGACCAGGATCCTGCCGTCGGGTTGCAGCGCCATCGCGTGCACCTCGAGCGCGACTGCCGTGAAAGCGTCTGCTGGGTGAACGAGGTGCGGAACGCGTCGGTGGCGAGCACGAGTCCGGGGTCGAAGGACGGGTCACGGCTGCCGTCGGGCATCAGGCGCGCGACGTTGCGACGCGCGCATCCCGCCGCCGACTTGAACTCGCCGCCGATCAGGATGCGTCCGTCGGGCTGCACGATCGTCACCGCGACCGATCCGCCGGCGCTGATCGCGGTGACGTCGAAGGCCGGATCGACCTCGCCGACGAGAGCACGCGGCGTGGGAACCGCGGTCGGGTGCGGCGTCGGCGTCACGAAGCCGATCGGCGTGTCGGTCGGGGTCGGCGTCGGCGCAAGCGGCGTCGGTGTCGGACGGGGCGACCTCGTCGGGACGGGGGTTCCGTCGGAACCGGCGACGGGGACGGCGCCGGCGGCACCTCGACGGTGATCAGGTGCTGCAGCGGCACGAGGTTCACTCGGCCGTTGGTGTCCGTCACGGTGAGGCTCGCGAAGTACTCACCCGGCGTGTCGTAGGTATGATTGACGACGGCCCCGGTGCCGCTGGTGCCGTCGCCGAAGTCCCAGGCCCAGCTCGCGATCGTGGCGTTCACGGCATCGAGGCGCTGCCGTCGAAGGCGACGGCGAGGGCGCGGACCCGCTCTCCGGCGCCACGCTGACGACGTCGAGCGGGCCGTGGCGGGCTCGTCGAGCAGCTCCTGCGGCACGGCGGCGAGCAGCTCGTCGTGCGATGGCTCGCCGAGCGGCGTGGTCATCAGGTCGAGCGCACTTCCGCCCGCGCCCGCCGCGTTGCCGATCTGTCCGCCGCCGGTGAAGACCAGAGCCGGCCAGTCGGCGAAGCCCGTGAGCAGGCTCGTCGTCCCGTCACAGTTGATCTCGGCCGCTCCGACGCGTCCCGCACGTCGTTGCGGTTCCAGTCGAGCGCCCGGCTCGGGAAGAACTTCCTAGTAGAGGTTGCCGAGCGCCGGCGGCCCGCAACGCCACAAGGTGAAGTGCATCGCCGGGTCGTCGATGCCGACGTTGTCGTCGAGATCCCCTTCGTTCAGCAGTTCGAGCTTCGTACGCGAGTAGTCGAACCCGCGCTGACCGTTGCGCTCGAGCAGTCCCTCCGTCTGGAAGGAATAGTTCATGACACTCAGATAGTTCGGCTTGTACTCGGGGGAATCCTCGAAGCCGCCGTGTCGCAGGCCGAGGTTGTGCCCGAGCTCGTGCATGAACGTGCCGGCCTGCTCGGTCCGTGCTCGCCGTTGCCGTCAGCGGAGACCAGATCGGGTGGCCGAGCGAGACCAGGAAGTCGGCGCCGATGATGCCTCGCGACAGCCCGCGCGGGTCCGGCGGTGTCGGCGGCACCGTCGGCTGCGTGTTGAGGAAGACCGCGTAGTGGAAGACCGCGCTGCGCATCGATGGCGCGAAGTGCCTGCTCTTGATCGCGTCGAACTGCGTCCAGTCGTACTCCTTCGTCGCCGTCAGCGTGCCGGTCTGCGCCTGGTACGGAAGGTCGTCCGCGGTGAGGCGACAGCACGCCCCACTTCCGGCTGGTGAGCGGGTTCATCACGGAGTCGGGGCCGGCGTCGACGTGCAGCCGGACGCCCGGCTTGCCGTCCGGGTTCGTCGTGATGGGCGCCTTGAGAAAGGCGTCGCTGACGATCTTCAACGCCCGGGCCGTCGGCTTGAACGATGCGGCGGGCCGCGCGGGGTCTGGCTGCATCCACTCCGCGTGGACGAAGATGTCCTTGTGGCGCGGGTCGGCGCCCATCGCGGGCAGATCGATGAACACGCCGTCGAAGCTGACGCCGTTGGTCTCCCAGTCGTCGGGCAGTCCATCGCCGTCGGTGTCGGGCGAGCGCAGAAACACGTAGGCCGCTCCCGATTGACGTTCGTGGCGACGTCCTCGGCATAGGCACCGACGATCGCGGTGTCGCCGTCGACGGCGACACCCGCCTCGCCGAACAGACTTCCCGCCTCGTCCGCGATGGGCGTCAGCGTCGCCTGCACCGACCACGCCGCTCGTTGCGCCATGTAGATCGACGTCCCGATGATCGCGGAGTCGCCGCTGATACCGACCTTGCCGAGCTTGCTGCCGGTGTTCGGAACCGAGATCTTCTGCTGCTCCGTCCACGCGCCCTGCGTACGCACGAAGAACGATGCCGGCGGTTGCCCGCATTGAGCTGGTTCTGGAACTGAACGACCGCGGTCTCACCGCTGACCGCGACCGAGCCACCGAAGAAGTCGCGCTCGGCTCCGCCGCTGAAGGGAAGCTTGCCGCCCTGCGCGACCACGCCCCGCCGCTCTTCACGAACGCGTAGGCCGCGCCCTGTACGGCCCTGGTCTCGATGGTCTTTCCCGGCGCGCCGATGATTGCCGTCGCGCCGCTGATCGCGACCGAGAAACCGAACAGATCGCCGGTCGCCACGTCGTCGGGAACGATGACGGCCCCGGGGACCAGACACCGGACGAGCGCGTGTAGGCATACGCGACACCCTGGGTGCGGCCCGCACCCGTTGGAAAGGATCCTGCGATGACGTCGTCGCCACTGATGGCGACCGCGTATCCGAACCGATCGCCGGCCGTCGGGACGGGTGCGCAAAGCTTTGCCTGCTCGAGCCACTGTCCGCTTGCATTGCGGACGTAGACGTACGCCTTGCCGCTCGCACGCCACCGAACGGAGCACCGACCACCACGGTCGTGCCGGAAATCGCCACCGAGTGGCCGAAGATCGCAAACGCGACGCCGTCGCTGGGAACGAGCCGCCTCCTCGGCCCACCGGCCCAGTGCGGACGGTGAAGACGTCGCCGAGCCGAGGTGCGCGCCGCCGACGAGGCTGGTCCTCGCGTGCGCCGACGATCGCACGATTGCCGCTGATCGCGACGGACCAGCCGAAGTCGTGCGCTGCCGGCCCCGTCTCCGCCACCAGCCTCGCCTGCTGCCACAACGTCGGGTCGACCGTCACCGGATAGCGCGCGTCGCGGTCGTCCACCTCCAGCGCGATCGCCTTCCCGTGCATCGCCATGCGCGCCGGCAGCCTGCGGCCGGTCGCGTCCCACGCCGAGATGGTCGTAGGTCGAGACGTGCTCGCCGCTCGCGTCGCGGAGCCGGACCGCGCGGCCGTCGTCGCTCACCGTGGCGTGCAGGTCGCCGGTGACGTCGAGCACGATGCGCAGCGGACCGGCTGTCTCGTGCCGCTTGTCGAAGCCCGCATCCGGTGGCGACGACAGAGTGAATCCCTGCTCCAGACCGCGCGCGGAGTTGGACGTACCACTCGACGAGCGCTGACCGCCCACCGCGCCGTCCACGGTGCGCACGATCTCGACGCGGTTGCCCGCCGTGCGCACGGCACCTGCGCCGACAGCGACCAGGGCGTCGCCGTAGCCGTACGACTGCAGCCTCAGGCCGATCTGCCAGCGGCGCTCGCCGATCGATCGAACCTGCACGCCGGCCGGCGCGAACGACGCATGCAGCAGATTCGCACGGTTGGTCGCATCGTACTGCGCGCTTGACGCACCGTCGGCGCGGCGCGACCCGGGCTGCACGTCGTACGCGGCCTCGTCGACGGCACGCACGAGCGAGTCCCATTCGCCCTGCTTCTGCAGCTGCGCGACCGCGTCGGGGCCGGCGAGCGCGCAGCGGAGCGGCCGCCGGGCGTGCCGCGCGGTGAACGCAGCGAGGGAAACCAGCAGGACGAGCACGTGCCCCACGGAGCATCTCCCAGGACAGCACGTTGCCCGTGCATTACCGAGTTGTCCGTCGTGTTTGGCTGGCTCGACCTGATCACGTCGCAGGAAGCGAGTCGAGGAAAAACTTTTCTCTTGGCACGAAGGCGCTGGTCGCGCGCTGGAACGCGGGGTCGGATGGCGGCGCGGCCGCGGGTACTGACCGATCCCCGCCGGACGCTCCGTTCGCGTTGACACCGGACGCTCGCACGGCACATGGTCCGCGGCGATGATCGCCTCCGATGCAGCGGCCCAAGCGCGCGAGCAGGGCGCCGTTCGATGACCCGCGCCGACGCCCTCGCGCTCTTCGAGCGCCGTCGCGACGCGTGGCTCGCGAGCGACCTCGACGCCTACCTCGCGCTGTTCGCTCCCGACCTGGTCTTCCAGTCACCCGCACACGCGGAGCCGCTGGTCGGCCGCGACGCGTTCGAGAAGCTGGTGCGCAGCTCCGCCGCCCACCTCGAGCCGCAGGAGTTCGTCTTCACGGACCTCGCGGTCGACGGCGACGTCGTGCTCGCGGAGTGGCGCATCGCCGCGCGCCACCGCGCGTCGGGCAAGCGCATCGCGTGGTGGGGCATGAGCACGTGCACGATCCGCGACGGGCTCATCGCGCGCTGGCGCGAGTACTGGAATCCTGCCGACGTTGCCTGAGGGGGACTCTGTCCCCCTCCTTCACGCGGCGAAGCCGCGCGAAGCTTCCTCCCCCGGCTCGCTTCGCTCGGCCGCGCGCCTGGCGCGCGGAGTCGAGCCGAAGGTCACCGCAGCGCGAGGAACGAGTTGCGCGCGAAGTCGAGCGGACCGTCCGGGAAGATCCCGAAGAAGATCGTGCCGACGGTCGCGAGCAGCAGGCACGCGATCAGCAGCGGCGCCGGGTCCATCGCGGACATCGGGCGCGACGCGTCGCGCATGTACATCTCGAAGATCAGGCGCAGGTAGTAGTACGCCGAGATCGCGCTGTTCAGCACCATGATCACGGCGAGCCAGATGTAGCCGGCCTGGACGATCGCCTCGATCAGGTAGAGCTTGCCGACGAAGCCGACCAGCGGCGGGATGCCGGTCAGCGACAGCATGAAGAGCACCATCGCCGCCGCGATCAGCGGCTGGCGCGACGCGAGACCCGCGTAGTCCTCGAACTGCTCGTTCGCCTCGCCCTTGCGCCCGAGCGCGATCACGACCGCGAACGCGCCGACGTTCATGAAGGTGTACGCGAGCAGATAGAAGAGCACCGCTCCGCCGCCGCGCGGCGTGCCCGCGACGATCGCGGACAGCAGGTAGCCCGCGTGCGCGATGCTCGAGTACGCGAGCATGCGCTTCACGTTGTTCTGCGCGACCGCGATCACGTTGCCGACGGTCATCGTCAGCACCGCGATCCACCAGAGGACGATCGCCCACTGGTCGTGCATCGAGCCCAGCGCGACGATGAAGAGACGCGCGAAGCCGGCGACCGCCGCCGCCTTGATGCCGACCGCCATCAGCGCGGTCACCGAGGTCGGCGCGCCCTGGTAGACGTCGGGCGCCCAGAAGTGGAACGGCACGGCGCTCACCTTGAAGCCGAGTGCCACGATCAGCAGCGCGATGCCGCCGAGGACGAGCATCTTCGACGCCTTGGGCAGCGCCGCCGCGATCGCGTCGTAGCCGGTGGCGCCGGTCGCGCCGTAGAGGATCGCGATGCCGTACAGCAGGAAGCCGGTCGCGAACGCGCCGAGCAGGAAGTACTTGAGCGCCGCCTCGCCCGACCTCTCGTCGGTGCGGTGGATGCCGGCGAGCACGTACGCCGCGATCGACATGATCTCGATGCCGAGGAAGAGCACGATGAGATCGCGCGCGCCGCCCATGACCATCATGCCGGACGCGGCGAACAGAACGAGCGGGTAGAACTCGCGCGCACGGACGCCGATGCTCGCCAGATAGCCCGGCGCCATCAGCAGGCTGAGTCCCGCGGCGAGCAGGCACACCACGTTGGTGAACGCGGACACGCCGTCGAGCGCGAAGGTTCCCTGGAACGCGCTGTGGCCGTTCTCCCACAACGCGACGGTGGCGATGATGCCGCCGACGATGCCGACCAGCGAGAGCCACACGGGACGCGACGGATCGCCGTGCTCCTCGTTGAAGACCTCGTAGACCAGGCTGATCATCGCCGCGATGACGACGACCAGCAGCGGCGTGACGGCGCGCAGCTCCGCGCCTCCGAAGACGACCTCGATCACGGTGCCACCCCGTCGTTCGCCGCCGACGCGAGACGCTCGGTCTCGCCGCCTTCGCGGGATGCGAGCCCGCGCGACGCATCACCCATGTGCAGGCTCGCGCCGGCACGCTCGAGACGCTGCAGCAGCACGCCGACCGTGGGCTCGATGCGGTCGATGAAGGGCTTCGGATAGACGCCCATCCACACGATCATGACGATCACCGGGACGATCGCCGCGATCTCGCGCGGCGTCAGGTCCATCAGCGACTTGTTCTCTTCCTTGGTGACCGGCCCGAAGATCACGTGCTTGTACATCGTCAGCATGTAGCCCGCGCCGAGGATCACGCCGGTGGTCGCGATCGCCGCGGCCCAGGCGTGCGCGCGATACGCGCCGAGCAGGATCAGGAACTCGCCGACGAAGCCGTTCAGCCCGGGAAGCCCGATCGACGACAGCGTGACGACCATGAAGAACGCCGAGAAGATCGGCACCACGCTCCACAGCCCGCCGTACTCCGAGATCAGGCGCGTGTGCTTGCGGTCGTAGATGAAGCCGATGAGGATGAAGAGGCCGCCGGTCGAGAGGCCGTGGTTCACCATCTGCAGCACGCCGCCGGTCAGTCCGATGCGGTTGAACGCGTAGATGCCGAGCATCACGAAGCCGAGGTGGCTGACCGACGAGTACGCGACCAGCCGCTTCATGTCGGGCTGCGGGAACGCGACCATCGCACCGTAGACGATGCCGATCACCGACAGCGCGATGATGATCGGAAACGCGTCCTGCGCCGCGAGCGGGAACATCGGCAGCGCGAACCGCAGGAACCCGTACGCGCCCATCTTCAGCATGACGCCGGCGAGGTCGACCGAGCCGCCGGTCGGCGCCTCGGTGTGCGCGTCGGGAAGCCAGGTGTGGAACGGCACCATCGGCACCTTGATCATGAACGCGACGGCGAACGACCAGAACAGCAGCGTCTGCTCGGTGTACGACAGCTTGGTGTCGTAGAGCGTCACGACGTCGAAGCTCAGCTGTCCCGTCTTCGCGTGCACGAGGACGATGTACAGCATCGCGATCATCATCAGCGCGCTGCCCGCCATCGTGTAGATGACGAACTTGATCGCCGCGTAGCGCCGGCGCGGACCGCCCCAGATCCCGATGACGAAGACCATCGGGAAGAGCATCAGCTCCCAGTACATGAAGAACAGGAACAGGTCGGTCGCGACCAGCGCGCCCAGCATGCCGCTCTCGAGCAGCAGCATGAAGAACATGAACTCCTTCACGCGGTGCTGGATGTCGGTCCACGCGGCGAGGATGACGACCGGGCTCAGGAACGTCGTCAGCAGGACGAGCCAGAGCGAGATGCCGTCGACGCCCAGGGAGTAGTAGACGCCGAGGCTCGGCATCCACGGCACCGTCTCGGTGAGCTGCAGCGCGCCGACCGTCGGATCGAACTGCGCGAGCAGCACGAGCGACAGCACGAACGGGATCAGCGACAGGCCGAAGGCCGCGCGGCGCGGCACGGTGAGCGGCTGCGCCGGCAGCAGCGACACGAGGACCGCCGCCAGCATGGGCGACCAGACGATGAGCGAGAGCAACGGGAAGTTCATGGTCGCGCCCTCAGCCCAGCCACCAGTAGATGCCGCACGTCACCACGGCGCCGACCATCATCGCCGCCGCGTAGTGCTGCACGTTGCCGCTCTCGAGGCGCCGCCACGCATCGCTGGTCTTCCCGACCGCGATGCCGACGCCGTTGACCACGCCGTCGATCAGCATCGAGTCGACGACCTTCCAGAAGAACTTCGAGAAGATCACGTACGGCGTGATGAACAGGCGGTCGTACAGCTCGTCGATCCAGTACTTGTTCCACAGCAGCACGTAGATGCCGTGGAAGCGCTCGGCGAGGCGATCCGCCGTGCCGGGCGACTTCAGGTAGAACGAGTACGCGAGTCCGATCCCGCCGAGCGCGACGCCCGTGGTGACGACCGTCAGCAGCAGGACGGTACCGCCCGCGATCTCGTGGTGTCCGAGCGCCTCGTGCGACGCGAGCACCGGTGCCAGGTAGTGGCCCCACGCATCGCCCCAGAGGACGCCGTGCGGCAGCCCGACCCAGCCCGCGACGATCGACAGCACCGCGAGGATCATCAGCGGGATGGTCATCGTCGGCGGCGACTCGTGCAGGTGGTGCTCGGTGTGATGATCGACGCGGCTCTTGCCCTCGAACGTGAGGAAGTAGGCGCGGAACATGTAGAAGGCGGTCATTCCCGCGGCGGTCAGACCGATGAACCAGAGGACGACGTGTCCGCTCGCGAACGCGGCCTCGAGGATCATGTCCTTGGAGAAGAACGCCGCGAGCGGCGGCACGCCGGCGATCGCGAGGCAGCCGACGAGGAAGGTCCACCGCGTGGTGGGGAGCTTCGCCTTCAGGTTCCCCATCTTGTGGATGTCGAGCTCGCCCGACATCGCGTGCATCACGCTGCCGGCGCCGAGGAAGAGCAGCGCCTTGAAGCAGGCGTGCGTCATCAGATGGAACACGCCGCCCGAGAACGAGCCGACGCCGACGCCGAGCACCATGTAGCCGATCTGCGAGATCGTCGAGTACGCGAGGATCTTCTTCAGGTCGTTCTGCACCAGCGCCATGGTCGCGGCGAAGAGTGCCGTGACCGCACCGATGGTCGCGACGACGTCGAGCGCGGCTGGCGACAGCACGTACAGCGGCGACAGGCGCGCGATCATGTAGACACCAGCGGTGACCATCGTCGCCGCGTGGATCAGCGCCGAGACCGGCGTCGGACCGGCCATTGCGTCGGGCAGCCAGACGTAGAGCGGGATCTGCGCCGACTTGCCGGTCGCGCCGATCAGCAGCAGCAGGCAGACCGCGGTGACGATGTGCGGAGCCGCCGCACCGAGCTGCGGCGCCATGCGATTGACGTCCTCGAAGCGCAGCGACGCGGCGCCGAGGTCGTGCAGCGCCCAGACCAGGATGAACATGCCGATCAGGAACGCGGCGTCGCCGATCCGGTTCGTGATCATGGCCTTCCGACCGGCGTCGGCGTTGGCCATGTCCTTGTACCAGAAGCCGATCAGCAGATAGGAGCAGACGCCGACGCCCTCCCAGCCGATGAAGACCACCGGCAGCGAGTCCGCGAGGACGAGCACCAGCATCGAGGCGACGAAGAGGTTCAGGTACGAGAAGAAGCGCGCCTCGTCGGCGTCGTCGTGCATGTACCCCATCGAGTACAGATGGATGAGGAAGCCGATGCCGGTGATGATGAGGATCATCACGCTGGTCAGCGCGTCGACCCGGAACGTCAGGTCGAGGTGCAGCATGCCGACGCTGATCCAGGTGTAGACGTTGTCCACCAGCGCCCCGCCCGCCGGCAGCGTCCACAGACGCGCGACGGCGATCACGGAGACGACGAACGCGAGCAGCACGCTGCCCGGTCCGGTGACGTGCACGAGGCTCCGGCGGTTCGTGCTCGCGGCGAAGACGCCGAGGCCGAAGCCGATCAGCGGCAGCAGCGGGATCCAGCGGAGCAGGCTCGTCGCCATGACGACGGCCTCGGCAGCGGCGTGTGCGTGTTCGGGATGCATGATCTCGCTACCAGCGCAGCAGGCTGATCTCGTCGGCGTTCACGGTGCGACGCTGCGAGTAGATGGCGAGGAAGATCGCGAGACCGACGGCGACCTCCGCGGCCGCGACGGTCATCACGAAGAACACGATCATCTGTCCGGTCATCGACACGAGCTGGCGCGACAGCGCGACGAACGTCAGGTTCACTGCGTTCAGCATCAGCTCGACCGACATCAGGATCACGATGACGTTGCGCCGCATCAGCACGCCGGCGCAGCCGATCGCGAAGACCAGCGCCGCCAGCACGAGGTAGTTTTCGACCGGGACGTTCACGACTCGACCTTCCGGCGCGCCATCACGACGGCACCCACCACCGCAACGAGAAGGAGCAGGCTGGTCAGCTCGAAGCTGAGCATGCCGTGCGAGAACAGGTTCTCCGCGAGGATCTCGGTCGAGCCGAAGCCCTTCGGCAGCTCCTGCGCCGCCGAGGGCTCGCGGACGAGGGCGAACACGCCGAGCTCGAGCGCGAGCAGGAGAGCCAGTGCGAGACCGGCCGTGCCGAGCTTCGAGATGCGCGCGGTGCGCACCTCCGACTCGACGTTCAGCAGCATGATGACGAACAGGAACAGGATGACGATCGCGCCCGCGTAGACGATGACCTGCAGCATCGCGATCAGCTCGGCGTCGAGCATCACGAACGAGACCGCGACCAGGAACAGCGTGTTGACGAGTCCGAGCGCGCTGTAGACCGGGTTGCGGTGCAGGACCACCAGCAGCGCCGAGGCGATGGTCAGGAGGGCGATGAAGTAGAAGGCGATCACTTGACGGTGAATCCTTCGAGCGCCAGCACCAGCACCGCGGTCACCGCGACGTTCGCGAGACCGATCGGCAGGAGACGCTTCCAGCCCAGGTTCATCAGCTGGTCGTAGCGCATGCGCGGGTAGGTCCAGCGCACCAGGATCTGCAGCCAGCAGAAGATGAACAGCTTCGCGAGGAACGAGACGACCTGCAGGACGGTCACGATCAGCGACGGCACGCCGACGAAGAAGCCGCCGGGGAAGTGGAAGCCGTCACGCTGCAGATACGGCACCTGCCAGCCGCCGAAGAACAGCGTCGTCACCAGCGCGGCGACGATCGCGACCTCGATGAAGTCCGCCATCATGAACATCGACTGCTTCGACCCCGAGTACTCGGTGTAGAAGCCGGCGACGAGCTCGGACTCCGCTTCGGGAAGATCGAACGGCGGGCGCTTCGACTCGGCGATGCCCGCGATGAAGAACAGGATGAGCGCGAGGGGCTGGTAGAAGACGCCCCAGGCCGGGATCACGCCCCACATCAGCTTGCCCTGCTCGCGCGCGATCTGCTGCAGGTCGAGCGTGCCGTAGGTCAGCACCACCGCGACCAGCGCGAGGCCCATGCCGATCTCGTACGAGATCATCTGCGCCGAGCCGCGCACGCCGCCGAGGAACGAGTAGCGCGAGTTCGACGCCCAGCCGGCGATGACGACGCCGTAGACGCCGAGCGAGACCATGCCCAGCACGAACAGCAGGCCGACGTCGATGTTGGCCGCCTGCAGATTGATCTGGCGGTCGCCGATCACGAGCACGTCGCCGAAGGGCACCACCGCGAAGGTCACGAACAGCGGCAGCACCGCGATGAACGGCGCCAGCCAGTGCAGGAACTTGTCCGCATCCTTCGGGATCACGTCTTCCTTGTGGAAGAGCTTCAGCGGGTCGGCCATCAGCGTGTTGACGATGCCGAGGTTGAACGGCAGCAGGCCGCCGAAGATGTTCGCGCGGTTCGCACCGACGCGATCCTGGATGAGCGCCGATCCTTTGCGCTCGACCCACAGCAGCAGCACCGTGAGCTGCAGCAGGATCAGCAGCGCAACGAGCGCCAGCACGAAGGAGATCAAGAAGTCCATCGGCCAACCGATCCGAGCGCCGTCAGCGGGCGCTCAATCCCAATCCAGCGCGCCGACGCGCCACACGTACGCGAGTCCGACCGCGAGTACCGCGACGAAGACGGCCATCTCGCCGAGACCAGCCCACCCCAGTCGCCGGAAGACGACCGCCCACGGGTACATGAACACCACTTCGATGTCGAAGACGACGAAGAGAATCGCCGTGAGATAGAACTTCACCGGGAAGCGGATGCCGCGGATCGATCCGAGCGGCGGATTGCCGGTCTCGAAGATCTCCGACTTGGCCTTGTTCTCGACCTTCGGGCCGAGCAGCCAGGAGGCGGCGCACATGATCCCGGCGACGATTCCGCACAGGGCGAAGCTGATGAGCAGAGCGATGTAGGGATTCATCGAAACGTTCTCGCCGAAGGTCTCCTCGCGACGCGCCGCGAAACCCACGGGACCTTAGAGATTCCATTTGCCAAGTCAAATTCGCTCGGCTAACGCGCGCCGCATGTCGGCCTCATCGCTCGACCCGCGCGACTCGGACGCGCTCGCGAGCGCCGCCCGATCGGCCTTCCCGAACGGCCGCCTCGCCGACGTCGCGATGCTCGCCGGCGACGCCTCGGCCCGGCGCTACGCGCGGCTCCGGATGACCGGCGATGCCCCTGCGACGGCGATCGCGATGCTTCTGCCGCGCGACACGCCGGCGGGTGCCTCGGAGGAGATCTCCGCGCTGCAGGCCCCGACCGAGCTGCCGTTCGTGTCGCTGCAGCGCTTCCTCGCGCGCCACGAGGTCCCGGTTCCCGCGCTGTACTTCATCGGAGAAGAAGTGCTGCTGCTCGAGGACCTCGGCGACCTGCCGCTCGCCGACGCCGCGGCCGGTCCGTCGCGCGACGCGCTTTTCGCCGAAGCGGTGGACGTCCTGGCGCGGATCGCGGCGCTGGTGCGCGATCCCGACCCGTCCTGCGTCGCGTTCGGCCAGCGCTACGACCGCGCGATCATCGCGCGCGAGCTCGACGTCGTGTGCTCGCACGGCTTCGCGCCGGGCGACGAGGGCCCTGCCCGCTCCGCCGACGCCGACCCCGAGCTCGCGTCGGCACTCGCGAAGCTCGGCGATCGCATCGCGGCGCAGCCCGTCGTGCTCATGCACCGCGACTTCCACGCCTGGAACCTGCAGGTCGACCAGCGCGGCGACGTGCGCGTGATCGACTTCCAGGACGCGCTGCTCGGTCCCGCCCTCTACGACCTCGCGAGCCTGTGCACCGATCGCGACAGCGACCGCTTCGTCGACCCGGCGCTCGAGACGACGCTCGTGCACCGCTTCGGCGAGGCGCTCGCGCGGCGCGGCGGACCGGCGTACGCCGACGACGCGCGCCTCGTGGCCGACTACTTCGATGCGGTCGCGTACCGCACGCTGCGCGTGATCGGACGCTTCCGCTTCCTCGCGATCGAGAAGGGCAAGCCCGGCTACCTGCGCTTCATGCCGCGCATGGCGCGCCAGACGCGGCGCGCGCTCGAGGCGAACGGCGACCGCGCGCTGCTCGACGTGCTCGCCGCGCGCAGCGCGCTCTTCGCCGCATGAGCAGCGACGCACGCCTCGCGCCGCGCGCGATGGTGCTCGCGGCAGGGCGCGGCACGCGGCTCCGTCCGCTCACCGACGTCACGCCGAAGCCGATGATCGAGGTCGCGGGGCGTCCGCTGATCGCCTACTCGCTCGGGCTGCTGCGCGCGCACGGCATCCGCGACGCGGTGGTCAACACGCATCACCTCGGCGAGCGGCTGCGGGCCGACCTCGGCGACGGCTCGGCGTGGGGCGTGCGCGTCCACTACTCGCACGAGGACGAGCTGCTCGACACCGGCGGCGGCATCCGCGCGGCGAAGCCGCTGCTCGACGCGCTGATCCCGAAGGGAACCGATCCCGCCGACGCGCCGATCGTCATCCTCAACGGCGACGTGGTCTGCGAGGCGCCTCTCCGCGACGTGCTGCGGTTTCACCGCGAGAAGCGCGCGCTCGCGACCTTCGTGCTGCGCGACGATCCGGAGGCGGCGTCGTACGGCCTCTTCGGATGCGACGGCGAAGGCCGCATCCGCCGCTTCCTCGGCCGCGGCGCGCCCGCGGACGGGCTCGTCGAGAGAATGTTCGCGTCGGTCCAGGTGCTCGACGCCCGGATGCTCGACCTCATGCCGGCGGGCCGACCGTTCCACACCATGCGCGAGCTCTACCCGGAGCTGTTCGCGCGCGGCGAGCGCTTCTTCGGCTTTCCGTACGACGGACGCTGGTACACCGCCGACACGCCGGACGACCTCGCGCGGGCGCGTGCCGCCCTTTCGGGACCGGGACTGCCCGACTGGATGCGCGATCTGCCGCTCGGGCACGTTTGAAACTCTTGCCCGGGACGATTCCGACCGATTATCTCGGCAAGGACACGATGGGCATCACGATCATCCAGCGGAGCCATGCGAAGACGCGGAAGCTGAACCCGCGTCTGGCGCTCGTCCTCGCCGGCGGCGCCGTCACCGGCGGCGCGTTCAAGCTCGGCGGACTGCGCGCCCTCGACGACTATCTCGTGAACCGGAAGGTGGTGGACTTCGACGTCTACGTCGGGCTCTCCGCCGGTGCGTTCCTCGCCGCGCCACTCGCGGCCGGGATCACCCCCGAGGACCTGGTCTCGAGCATCGACGGCGACGGCGACATCGGACAGTTCCACATCCTCGACGTGTACTTCCCGAACGTCGGCGAGATGCTGTCGAAGCCGCTCGAGTACGTGACCGATCTGGTGACGTACGTGCCGCGCGCGCTCGCGGACGTGCTGATGCGCGCGCCCGAGTCGGTGCAGCGGCTGCGCGAGCCGCTCGAGACGTGGATCGCGGAGCCGACGCTCGACAACCTGCGCGGCGTCGCCGGCGTGATCGTCGAGTCGCTGCAGACGACGCACCAGCTGCCGTTCCCGCTGACCTACCTGCCGTCCGGACTGTTCGACAACCGGCGCATCGAGCGCTTCATCCGCGAGTCCTTCGCGGCGCGCGGCTTCACCAACGACTTCCGCGCGCTCTACGAGATGCGCGGAAAAGAGCTGTACATCGTCGCGGTGAACCTCGACACCGCCGAGCGCGTGGTGTTCGGGCACGACGAGGACGCGTCGCTGACGATCTCGCAGGCCGTGCAGGCGACCACCGCCCTGCCCGGCTTCTACAAGCCCGCGCGCATCAACGGCATCGACTACATCGACGGCGGCGTGCGGCGCACGGCCAACCTCGACGTCGCGATCGAGCACGGGGCGGACCTCGTGGTCTGCTACAACCCGTTCCGGCCGTTCAACAATCCGGTGTCGCACACGGCACGGCGGGGAGAGCGCGGTGCGCCGCTCGCCGACCACGGCATGCTGGCGGTCATCAACCAGGTGTTCCGCTCGATGCTGCACTCGCGGCTGCACCTGGCGCTGAACCAGTACCGCGAGGACCCGTCCTTCCACGGTGACATCATCCTGATCGAGCCCGCGGACAGCGACGAGACCTTCTTCCACATGTTCCCGATGAACTTCTGGGAGCGCCGCCGCGCCGCCGACCTCGGCTATCTGTCGGTCACGATGGCGATCGACGCCCACTGGGAGACGCTGAGCCGCGTGTTCGAGCGCCATGGCGTCACGGTGAACCGGCGCGGCATCGACAAGAGCGCGGATCGCATCCGCGAGGCGCTGCTCGAGGACCAGAGCCTGCTCGAAGACGCGGGCTGACGTCCGCGACCGGCGCGGTCCGGCGCGTCGTGTGGCACGATCCGTGAATTGCCGCAGTTGTGCCACCGTGCTAGCGCAACGGCATGGCGAATCCGGATGCCGGGGGCGAGCAGACCCTCGACCTCGCCCGGCAGAACGATCTCTTCGAGACCGCCGCCCCCGAGGAGATCCTCGCCTGGGTGACGTCCGGCTTCGCCCCCGACGCCGTGCTGACGATGTCGTTCCAGCACGAGGGCGTCGTGATCGCGCACATGCTGCGCGAGGTCGCCCCGGAAACGCCGATCCTCTTCATCGACACCGGCTACCACTTCCCGGAGACGCTGGCGTACCGTGACCAGCTGGTCGAGCGGTTCGGCTTCCCGATCCGGAATCTGACCTCGGTGATGCCGCGCGCGGAGTTCATCGCGAAGTACGGTGACGACCTCTACGACCGGGATCCCGACCTGTGCTGCCGGATCAACAAGGTCGAGCCGATGCAGCTCGCGCTGCGCGGCGTGCGCGCGTGGATCAACGGCCGCCGCCGCGACCAGGCGACGACCCGCACCCGCATGCCGATCGTCGAGCGCCTGCAGGGCGGCATCGTCAAGGTGAACCCGCTCGCGAACTGGACGTCGCGCGACACCTGGCGCTACTTGACGCAGCACGACATCCCGACGCACCCGCTGTTCGAGCAGGGCTACACCAGCATCGGCTGCTTCCCGTGCACCCGTCCGGTCCTGCCGGGCGAGGACGAGCGCGCCGGACGCTGGGCCGGGAAGAACAAGACCGAGTGCGGGCTGCACACGTTCCTCGCGGCCGACGAGCCGGCGTCGAACGGCACGAAGGACGCGGCCGACGTCGCACGCGGCCCGGAGCGGGCCACGCCGGACGACGCCGCCGACGCGACGACGCGCTCGCGCGCCGCGCGCAGCTGATCGTCCGACCGGCTCGCGCTCCGCGCGAGGATCAGTCCACCAGGTCCTCGTCGCCCCGCAGGACCAGCAGGTCCTGGCCTGCGCTGCGGATGATCCAGCGGTGCACCTGCGTGATCCAGTCGTCGGCGCGCGGGTCGAGCAGCGGCCAGTGGCCGCCGCGGGGCACCCGCAGGAAGTCGGCCTCGATGCCGCGCGCGCAGATCTCCGCCAGTACGGGAGACGACACCGGATCGTCCTGCGATACGACGAGCAGCGCGGGCACCACCGGACGCGCCGGCGACGCGAGACGGTCGACCTCGCGCAGCGTCCCGACCGTCTCCGGTCCGAGCGCTCCGGCGAGATCCGCACGCCGCGCGTCGGCGACGTGCGCGAAGTAGGGGTGCCCGGGATCGGGCGGCGCGACCGGTGCGCGGTCGGCCCGGAGACGCTGCACCAGACGCGCGATCCGGGGCTGAACGGCGGCCGATCCGTCGAGCAGCGGCGCGATCGCCACCGCCGCGCGCACGAGGCCGCGCGCGGCCAGCTCGAGCGCGACGAGCGCGCCGGCGTCGTGGCCGACGGCCACCGGCGGAACCTCGCGGCCACGCACCGCGGCCTCCGCCCGGCTCAGCCGTGACGGCGCGTCCGACTCGGCGCTTGACGGGGCGGGCCCGGCGAGCAGGCAGGTCCAGCCACGGTGGGCGAAGCCGGCCCCGACCCCGCGCCAGACGCGCGAGTCGACCCACAGCCCGTGCAGGAGGAGCAGCTCCGCGCGGTAGCGCTCACTCTCCGGGGGAAGCACCACGAGGCCGTCCGACATGGAGAAAACCCTAGTCCAGCGCGGGGCCCGGGTCCATGCCGCGCGCCCCGGCGGCGTCCGTGCGGGGCTCCGAAACGGCGAGAGCCCTCGGACCTTTCGATCCGAGGGCTCTCACTGTGTCCGGGTCAGAGACCCGACTCGCCTGAGATCAAACTTTTTTAGTTTGCCCCCCGACCTCCGCCGAGAGGCTCGTCCCCATTTTTGTCTTGTTGAGAGGTACTACCGTGAAAGGTGTTGCTTACTTGCGCTTGGCCGGAGCCTTCTTCTTCTTGGCCGGAGCCTTCTTCTTGGCCTTCGACGCGGTCTTCGCAGGGGCCTTCTTGGCCGCCTTCTTCTTCGCAACTGGCATGGATGCCTCCTTCGGCTCGTTCAGAGCCTCTTTCCCCTCTCAGGCGAGTTCCACCACCACAACCCCACAACCACCTCTTAAACGTCATTTTACGAAGAACTCTTTAAGGTTGTCAATAGGAGAATGACTTTTTAAAAGTGTCCGCCCTACTTTTCTGACGGATTCGGGTCCCAAAATACCGTTCACGAACTCGCGATCCTCATCGAGAACTTCGTTTTGCCCGCCGCGCCGCCGGTTGCCGTGCGCCCGCGACCTCGTGTACACAGGGCGCGTGGACCCGCGCTGGTCGTTTCTCCGTCGCTCCTGGTTCGCGATCGCGGCACTGGCGGTCGCGGCCGTGCTTCTCGTCTCGGCCGCCTGGAGCGAGCGCGGGCTGACGCGCGTCGTGCAGCTGCGCTCCGAGCTCGAGCAGGCCGAGGACCGGAACTTCCGGCTGGTGCAGCAGATCAGCGCGCTGCGGCGCGACATCGAGATGGCGCGCAAGGACGACGCGACGCTCGAGCACCTCGCGCGCCGCTACCTCGGCATGGCGCGACCGGGTGAGGTCGTCTACCGCGTTCCGCCTGCGAAGGGCGCCGCGGCTGCAGGCGCGGCCGCCGGTGCTGCGCCGCAGCAGTCTGCAGCGGCAGCCGACGAGCACGGCCTCGGCGACGAGGACGACGCCGTCGTCGCGCCGTCGTCCGGCGAGGACTGAGCCGCAAGAGAACCGAAACGCCGCGCAGCCGCGCGGCGCAGGCTACTCCTCGTCCTCGTCCTCCCCGGCGATCATCTCCTCGTACTCGTCGGGATCGATCAGGTCGTCGTACTCGCTGTCGTCGCGCAGCTCGACCTCGATGAGCCAGCCCGCGTGATACGGGTCCTCGTTGACGAGGATCGGCTGGTCCTCGAGCTCGATGTTGCTCGACACCACCACGCCGGTGACGGGCGAGATCAGCTCGTGCACCTCGTTCGACGACTCGACCTCGCCGAGCGGCTCGCCACGTTCGATCTCGTCACCGGCATCGGGAAGATGCACGGAGATGATTTCGCCGAGCTTGTTCTGCAGATAATCGGAGAGACCGACCTTCACCTGGTCGCCCTCGACGCGAACCCACAGATGCTCGTCGGAGAATTTGAGCTTCTCGGCCATGCGAACTCCTCGCCCGAAGTGCGAGGGTCTTAGAGCCCGGACGATCCACAGTCAAGGCAATGTCGCGCCCTGCGCCGCAACGGTGAAACGCGCCGGCAATGCGCGAAAAAAAGCGTCGGGGTGGACGCCTCGCGACGTCCACCCCGACCGTTTGCCCGGGCCACCGCCACCACCCCCGGGAAGTCCTCAGCCACACAACCCTGCCGCCCCCCGGACCTTCCCGAACGCCGGACGTGCCTCCCGGGCGAACCGCACGCCGGCGATCTGCGGGAGGGACGAGAATCCCCTCCCCTGCACACGTCGGAGCCCGGCAAAGGGCTCCGTGGACCGGGCGGCGGCACGGCGGCGACGAGAGCGTCGCCGTCGTGCTGCCGCCGCGTGGATCAGGAGCAGCCGCTGGTCGCGCCGCAGTTCGTGCAGCGGTAGCAGGAGCCGTTGCGGATCATGATCGAGCCGCAGTCCGAGCAGCTCGGCGCGTCGGCCTGCGGGCTGAACGCGATGGTCGCGCCCGCCGTCGCGCGGACGTGGCCGTCCTGCGACGTCTCGACGGACACCGAGACGGCCTGCAGCGGCGGGACCGTCGGCGCGCTCTCGCTCGCCTCGCCCAGTCCCATCAGCGTCCGCTTGTCCGCCGACATGAAGCGCGTGCCCAGGAACCGGAAGATGTAGTCCGTCAGCGACTTCGCGTACGGGATCTCCTGGTTCTTGGTGAAGCCCGACGGCTCGAAGCGCACGTGGCCGAACTTGCTCACCAGCGCGTCGAGCGGCACGCCGTACTGCAGCGACATCGAGGTCAGCGTCGCAATCGTATCCATCAGGCCGGAGATGGTGCTGCCCTCCTTGGCCATCTTGATGAAGATCTCGCCGGGCGTGCCGTCGTCGTAGAAGCCGACGTGGATGTAGCCCTCGTGTCCGGCGACGTCGAACTTGTGACGGATCGAGCGGCAGTCCGCCGGCAGGCGGCGCCGCACCGGCTGGAACTCCGGCGTCGTCACCGGAACCGTCGCGACGGGAGCCGAGGCTGGCGCCGCGTCGGCGGTCTTCTTGTCGCCGTCGCGCGACGTATTGAGCGGCTGCGTGCGCTTGCAGCCGTCGCGGTAGATCGCGACCGCCTTGAGGCCGAGCTTCCAGGCCAGCATGAACGCCTCGAGCACGTCCTCGCTGGTGGTCTCGTTCGGCATGTTGATGGTCTTCGAGATCGCGCCCGAGAGGAACGGCTGCACCGCGCCCATCATGCGCAGATGGCCCTCCGGCGCGATCGTGCGCGAGCCCTTCGACGCCTTGAACGCGCAGTCGAACACCGGCAGGTGCTCGTCGCGCAGCTCCGGCGCGCCCTCGATCGTGTCCTCGCTCTCGAGGTACTCGACGATCGCCTGCACGTCCTTCGAGTCGTAGCCGAGCCGCTTCAGGGCGCCGGGAACCGTCCCGTTCACCATCTTCAGCATGCCGCCGCCGACCAGCTTCTTGTACTTCACCAGCGCGATGTCGGGCTCCACGCCGGTCGTGTCGCAGTCCATCATGAACGCGATCGTGCCGGTCGGGGCGAGCACCGTCGCCTGCGAGTTGCGGAAGCCGACCTCGCGGCCCATCTGCAGCGCCTGATCCCAGGCGGTGCGCGACGCGTGCAGCAGGTCGAGCGGGACGTAGGTGGTCGAGAGCTTCATCGCGTGGCTGCGATGCTTCTCGATCACGCCCAGCATCGGCTCGCGGTTCACCGCGTAGCCCTCGAAGGGTCCGAGCGCCGCCGCGACGCGCGCCGACTGCAGGTACGCCTCGCCGCAGAGCAGAGCCGTGACCGCGCCCGCGTACTGGCGGCCGGCCTCGGAGTCGTACGGCATGCCGAGCTCCATCAGGAGCGCGCCGAGGTTGGCGTAGCCGAGGCCGAGCTCGCGGAACGCGTGCGCGTTCTTGCCGATCTCGGGCGTCGGGTAGCTGGACGCGTCGACCAGGATGTCCTGCGCCGTGATCAGCACGTCGACCGCATGGCGGAACGAGAACGTGTCGAGCTCGCCGTTCTCGCCGAGGAACTTCATCAGGTTGATCGACGCGAGATTGCAGGCCGAGTCGTCGAGGTGCATGTACTCGGAGCACGGGTTCGACGCGTTGATCCGCCCGGTGTTCGGGCAGGTGTGCCACGCGTTGATCGTGGTATCGAACTGCATGCCCGGGTCGCCGCAGAAGTGCGCGGCGTCGGCGATCATCTTCATCAGCTCGCGCGCCCGGAAGGTCTCGGAGACCTCGCCGTTGGTCACGAAGCGGGTCTGCCAGTCGCCGTCGGCGTCGACCGCGCGCATGAACTCGTCGGTCACGCGCACCGAGTTGTTGGCGTTCTGGAAGAAGATCGAGCTGTAGGCAGGTCCGTCGAGCGAGCCGTCGTAGCCGGCGTCGATCAGCGCCCAGGCCTTCTTCTCCTCCTCGGCCTTGCAGTTCACGAACTCGACGATGTCCGGGTGCGCGACGTCGAGCACGACCATCTTGGCCGCGCGGCGGGTCTTGCCGCCCGACTTGATGACACCGGCCGACGCGTCGGCGGCGCGCATGAACGAGACCGGGCCCGACGCGGTGCCGCCGCCGCCGAGACGCTCCTTGGAGGAGCGGATCGTCGACAGGTTCACGCCCGAGCCGGAGCCGCCCTTGAAGATGACGCCCTCGCGGCGGTACCAGTCGAGGATCGAGTCCATGGTGTCACGCACGGACAGGATGAAGCAGGCGGAGCACTGCGGCTTCTCCTCCACGCCGACGTTGAACCACACCGGCGAGTTGAAGGAGGCCTTCTGCTTCACGAGCAGGTGGGTCAGCTCGTCGGCGAAGATGTCGGCGTCGCCGGGGGTCGCGAAGTACCCCTGCTCCTCGCCCCAGCGGCGGATGGAGCCGACGACGCGGCCGATGAGCTGCTTGACGCTGGTCTCGCGCTGCGGCGTGCCGAGCGGGCCGCGGAAGTACTTCGACGCGACGACGTTGGTCGCGAGCTGCGACCAGGCCGCGGGAATCTCGACGTCGTGCTGCTCGAAGACGACGTCGCCGCCCTCGCCGCTGATCACCGCGTTGCGGCGCTCCCACGTCTCGGTCTCGATCGGGTCGATGCGCGACTCGCGATCCATCGGCCGATGGTCACCGCGGCGGCGCGCTTCGGGTGTTGCCGTGAACCAGCGCCGGATGCTGAGTCCGGCTCCCGGGCGGGTCTGCGGCTGCATCGCCGGGGCGTTGCCGTTGCCCCAGGAGTCGCCCGCCCTGTTCGCTTCGTCCTTCACACGAGTCCCCAGCGTGGAACCATCCACTGCACGCCCCCCTCTGTCGTCCGAACGCCCGTCGTCCGCGTCGATCGCGGCAGCCCGGCCCGGCGCGACGCCCGCGCCCCTGGCCTCCCCGTTGGCTCCCCCGATCTTGTGTACCGAAGCCATGTGCCACACTACATCTAGTGCTGTCAAGGGAATTCGCCCCGGACGGCGTCCGGACGCCCCGCGAGCGCCCCGGCGCGCCGCCGGAAAGGACGTCAATCGATGATTCCGATCCTGCGCGAGCTGCTGCGCGGCGCGCTGGGCGCGGCCGGGCTCGAGACCACCAGCGACGTCTGGCAGCTCGCCGAGGTGTGGGCCGCGGCACTCGGCCCGCAGATCGCGGCGCGCGCGACGCCGGTGCGCCTGCAGCGCGGCGAGCTCGTGATCGCCGTCCCCGAAGCCGTGTGGCGCCAGGAGCTGCAGCTGCTCGCACCGCAGATCGCGGCGAAGCTCAACCAGGCGGTGCGCCGCGACGTGGTGCAGCGCGTGCGCCTCGTCGGCGGCGACGTGACGGCGCCCGACCCGACGACCGGACGCGACCGCCCGCGCCGCCGTCTGCCGCAGCTGTCGAGCGCGGCGCTGCCCGGCACACGCACGCCCGAAGCGGCGCGCGGGGGCGACGTGGAAGCCGACGGCGGCGAGATCGGACACGCGCTGCGCTCGCTGGCAGCGAAGCGTGCGGAGCGCATCGTCGCCGACGCGGAGCCCGCGCGCACGCGTCCGCGCGGCAATCCGCAGGCACGCCCGCGCCGCGGGTGGTAGAGAGGACGGATGCGGGAACCTTCGTTCGGACGCCGGGCCGCAGGGCTCGGACGGCGCCTGCTGCTGCTCGCGATCGGCGCCGTGGTGGTGGCGGTGGGTGGAATCACGCTGTGGGCCGGCTTCAAGGCCCCGGCCGCGCGCCTCGCGGCACCGATCGAGGTCGTCGGCCGCGCGACGCCGCTCGCCGTGACCATCGATTCCGGACGCTCCGGACTGCGCACGTTCCGCGTCGAGCTGCAGGGAGCGAAGGGGCCGACCGTGCTCGCGCAGGAGGAGTTCCCGCGCGACGGCCTGCTCGGCAGCGGCGTCACGAGCCGCACCATCGAGACCGTGCTCGACGCGAGGACCGCGGGCCTCGAGGAAGGACCGGCGACGCTGGTGGTCAGCGCGCGCGACTGGTCGCCGATGTCGTCGCTGCGCGGCGAGAGCGTGGTCCTCGAGCAGCCGGTGCGCGTCGACCTGACGCCGCCGGCGGTCGCGGTGCTCGGCACGCAGCACTACCTGACCCGCGGCGGGTCGGACGCGGTCGCCTGGACGGTCGGCGAGGACACCGCGCGCTCCGGTGTCGAGATCGGCTCGTACTTCTTCCCCGGTGACGCGGGCGTGCTCGCCGAGGGGAACGGCCGCTTCGCGATCTACGCGATGCCGCAGGATCTCGACGTGACGGTGCGCCCGAAGGTGATCGCGGAGGACGCCGCCGGCAACCGCCGCGAGGTGCCCTTCCCGGTCACCGTCAAGGACAAGACGTTTCCCGCCGAGGAGATCCGCATCGACGACCAGTTCCTCACGGTCAAGATCCCGGAGATCATGTCGCAGAACGAGCTCGCGCCCGGCGCGGACCTGGTGCAGAACTACCTCGCCGTCAATCGCGATCTTCGCCGCAGGAGCGAGGAGCGCATCCAGGAGATCACGCACGCGAGCGCGCCGCACCTGCTGATCGACGGCGCGTTCCGGCAGCAGCCGGGCAGCAAGGTCGGCTCGCGTTTTGCCGAGCGCCGGACCTATCGATACAACGGCGACGTGATCGACACCCAGGTCCACCTCGGCTACGACCTGGCCTCCGTCAAGCAGGCGCCGGTCAACGCGAGCAACGCGGGCAAGGTCGCGTACGCGGGCAACCTCGGCATCTACGGCAACGCGGTGGTGATCGACCACGGGCTCGGCCTCTCGTCCCTGTACGCGCACCTGAGCAGCGCGAGCGTCGCGCAGGGCCAGGACGTGACCAAGGGCCAGGAGATCGGCCGCACCGGCGAGACCGGCCTCGCCGGCGGGGACCACCTGCACTTCAGCATTCTGCTGCGCGGCCACCACATCGACCCCGTCGAGTGGTGGGATCCGAAGTGGCTGCAGAACCGCATCCTGTCCCAGATCTCGGCGCCGGCACCGACGCCGGCTCCCGGTGCGGCCCCTGCCTCGTCGCCCGCGGTGGGTGGTGCCGCGACCGCCGCGCGGGGCGGCTGATGACGGCCTCCGGCCTGCCGCGCGCAGTCGCGGACGAGCTCGCGAAGCGCGGCCTCGCGGCCGACGACCCGCGCCAGGCGCTCGACGCGCTCGAGCCCGGGTGGGGAGCGGCACCGGCGCTCGAGGGCGCGGTCGTCGCGCTGCTCGGGGGCGCCGGCGACGCGAGCACCGGCGAACGCCTCTCGCGGCTCTCCGAACGGACGCGCGACAAGGGCGTCAAGCGCGAGATCAAGCGCGCGCTCTACAAGCTCGGACAGCGCGGGCTCTGGACCGAGCCCGAAGCGCCGCCGCCCCCGTCGACGCAGCAGCTGCTCGGACCGACGGAGGACGAGCCCGAGGCGTGGGTCAGCGCGATCGATCCGAGCGGCAGCCGCCTGCTCTGGATGGCGCGCCGCACCGGCAGCGGAGACATGGCGTCGATGTCCGCGATGGTCAACGAGACCGTCGGCGTGCAGGAGTTCTACGCCGGCGGCACGACGCGCAAGTCGCTTCGCCAGGCGCAGCGCGACCTCGGTGAGCGCAACGGCGTGCAGCTGGTCGAGGCACCGTGGCAGCACGTCGACGCGCTCCTGCAGCAGGCGGTCGCGATCGGTGCGAAGCCGGAGCAGGCGGCCGAGATCTCTCGCGCGCGCCGCGAGATCGTGCCCCATCCGGCAGCGACGCCACCGGCACCGCCGGTCGACGCGCTGATCGATCGCGCCGCGGCCGCTGCGGACACGGCGGCGCTGGACGACTCCGTGCGCGCGCTCGGCGAGCGCGAGGTCGGCGCGTGGCTGCTGCCGCGCCCGTGGGTCGAGCCCGCGCTGGGCGCGCTCGACGAGGCGCAGAGCTCCGTGGTGATCGTCAGCCCGCAGCAGCAGGAGGAGCGCGCGCGCGATGCGGTGCAGCGCGCGGCGAACGAGATCTTCGCGCCCGCCGAGCGGCGCGAGCTTTTCGCGACGCGCTTCGACGAGACGGCGTACCTGTTCGCACGTCGCGGGCACCTGGACCTCGCCCGCGCACTCGTCGCCGCCGCCGAGGCGACGCGCGGCGGACGTCCGATCGGCGAGATCCCCGTGCTCGCGCAGATCACGGCCGCGTCGCTCGCGCTCGCGGCGCAGATCCGGCAGCGGCAGGCGCAGCAGGAGAAGGGCTCGTCGCTGATCGTCACGCCGCAGCAGGCGCTCGAAGAGCAGCGCCTCGCGGCGCTGCGACGCAATCGCTGAGCCGCGCCGCGCGGCATCGCGACGCAGCCGCCGTGCAGCAGCTCGGAACGACCCCTCAGCGCGTGGCAGCGGCCGCCGCGACCGCCTCGCGCAGGCGCAGCGTCTCCTCCGACGGCTCGACCTCGTAGAGCACGGCGCCGAGCGGTGCCCTCTCCGGATCGACGAACCAGTCGTAGAGCTGCTCGCCGCGCGCGCGCGCGACGGCGCGCGTCGGATCGAGGCGCCGCGTCTCGCGCAGGGTGTCGCGGTCCTCGTTGCGCAGCAGGAAGAACACGCGCCGTCCGGCGATCAGATGACGCGCGACGACGGCGCCCCGGTCCGCGAACAGCAGCGGCAGCTCGCCGACGTAGAACGCGTTCACGCCCACGTAGTGCGAGATGTTCTCCGCCGGACGGCCCATGCTCTCGCTGGTGATCACCAGAGAGCCCGGCGGAATCAGCGCGCCGAGGGCTTCCCGCGAACGCGCGATCTGCTCCTTCTGGAACGGCTCGCGCGGCCCCGGCGGTCCGAGCACGACCGTCAACGCTGCGATCGCGAACGCAACCGACGGCGCGAGCGCGAGCGGTCGCCGCAGCGCTTCCCCGATCCGTGGCAGCAGGGGCAGCAGCACGGACGCCGCGAACGCGCACGCGATCGCGCGCTCGAGGATGCCGATGCGCAGCGTGCGTGCGAGCTGCGGCATCCAGGCCGACGCGACGACCGCGAGTGCGACGGCCACGACGGCGATGCGCCAGGCCGGCGTCCGGCCCTCGTCGGCGAGCCAGCGGCACGGCAGCACGACGCCGTACGCGGTGATCGGCAGCAGGCACAGGATCGCACCCGCGAGGTAGCGCGGATCCGGATGCGACCAGCAGCTGTAGAAGAGCAGCGCGATCAGCGGGTACGGGATCAGCGCCGCGGCGAAGGTCGGCCGCACGCGCCACGCCCACACGGCACCGAACACGGTCGCGACACCGAGCCAGCCGAGCGCGCCGGCGAGGTGACGCACGTTTCCGGGCAGCGTCGTCCACAGGTTGCCGAGCCGGAATGCGCCGCCCGACACGTGCTGGATGCCGTCGGCGGCCCACGCCGTCCCCGTGCCCAGCAGCGCGCCGAGCACGTCGCGGAACTCGCCGCCCTGCGTGAAGGCGAGCGGGTGTCCCTGCGTGATCGCGTTGTACGCGAACAGCGGCGCTGCCCCGACGAGAAACGCCGCCGCGGTCACGAGCCACGGGCGCAGCGTGAGCTTGCCCTGCACGAACAGCGCCGCGATCGGAGCGCCGTACAGGATCGCGTCGGGACGCACCGTGCACGCGAAGCCGAGAGCGAGCCCGCAGAGCACGGGTCGCGCCGTCGCCGCCGCGAGCAGCGCCGCGAGCGCGAGCAGGTGCGCCGGCAGGTCGCGCGCCACGGTGATGCCCCAGAGGTGCACGTCGGTCGGCAGCAGGAGGAGCAGCCACATGGCGGCGACCGCGCTGCCCGCCGCGATGGCGCGATCGCCCTGCCGCAGCAGCACCCACGTCAGCCATCCCAGCAGCCCCAGGATCGTCAAGTAGAGAGCGGGGTTCAGAGCGTGCTGCGCGTCCTCGCCGCCGACGATGCCGGCGAGCGCGAGCAGCGCCGGGAATCCCGGGGGATAGCGCGAGTAGAGGCGCCCGTCGTGCCAGAAGTAGGTCTGCACGCGCGCGTCGAGCTTGAAGCCGTTGCTCGCGCCCGGCGCCGTCAGACGGAGCGCCTCGTCGTCGTGGAACACCGTGCCGCGCCGCAGGTCGCCGGCGAAGGTCAGGAACGCGTACTGGTCCGACGCGAGGTACCACGTGTTGTGGCGCACCAGCCCGCGCGCCGCGACGAGCAGCGCCAGCACCGCGAGCGCCAGCGCCGTGAAGCGCACGAGCCGTCCCTGCCGACGCCGTCCCATCCCGGAGAGCCTTATGCGAGAGCGCGGACGACGGCGAGAGCAGTCGCGTCCGAAGATCGACGTCCGCCCACGGCGCGCCCTCCGCGCGAGCGCGCGCTCACGATTCGCCCTCGACGTGCGACTGGAAGTCGCGCAGCAGCTCGCGCTGCTCCGGCGAGAGAACGACCTCGTACAGGACGACGCCGCCACCACCGCGCCGCGGGTCGACGAACCAGTCGAGCACCGCGTCGCCGCTGCGCCGCGCCACGACGCGCAGCCCGGCCACGGTGCGGAGCGGCGTCAGGGACTCCGCCCGGTCCTCCTCGACGAGGAAGAACGGCCGGCGCCCCGCCATCGCGAGCAGGATTGCCGCCCGTTGCTGGTCGGTCCGCAGCAGCGGCAGCTCGCCGACGTAGAACGCCGGCACGCGCAGGTAGTGCGCGATGTTCTCGGCCGGACGCCCGAGCGACTCGGAGGTGATCACCACGCCGTCGGGCGGGACCAGCGCGCCGAGCGCGGCGCGTGCGCGCGCCACCTCGGGCTGCTGGAACGGGTCGCGCGCACCGCTGCCGGCGGCGATGCGCAGCAGGACGAGGATCAGCAGCGCGCCGGCGGGCGCCAACGCCGCGAAGGGCCGCAGCACGCCGGCGACCCGCGGCGCCGCGCCGGCGAGGACGGCGGCCACGAAAGCGACCGCGAGCGCGCGCTCGACCGCACGCACGCCGGCCGCCTCGCGCAGCAGCACGGCCGCGAGCAGAGCGGCCGCCGCGAGGACGAGCCAGCGCCAGCGTCCCGAGCGTTCCGGATCCGCGAGCCAGCGGCAGGCGAGCGTCGCGCCGGTCGCGACCAGCGGGATCAGGCACAGGGCCGCACCCGTCAAGTAGCGCGCGTCGGCGTGCGACCAGCAGGCGTAGAACGGCACCGCGACCACCGGGTAGGGCAGCAACGCGGCCACCATCGGCCGCCGGACGCGCGCCGCCCACAGCGCGCCGATCGCCGCGAGCAGCGTCGTCCAGCCGAACGCGCGTCCGAGCAGCGCCAGGCTGGCGGGCAGCGTCTCGCGCAGGTGCGCGAGACGGAACGCCCCTCCCGAGTCGAAGACGATCTGCTGCGCGTGCGCCGTCGCCGGCGAGAGGATCGCCGACAGCAGCTCGCCGAACTCGCCCGCCTGCGTGAACGCGAACGGGTGCCCGCCGGTGAGCGTGTTGTACGCGAGCAGCGGCAGCGCCCCGATGAGGAAGGCGGCGATGCCGAGGACGAGGGCCCGCACGCGCACGCCGTCCACCCACAGCACAGCGCCGAGCGAGCTCGCGTAAAGAGCGGCATCCGGACGGATCGTGCACGCGAGCCCGAGCGCGAGCCCCGCGAGCACGTGCCGGCGCGCCGTGGCGCCGAGGATCGCGAGCAGGCCGAGCACGTGCGCCGGCAGATCGCGCGCCACGGTGATGCCCCAGAGGTGGACGTCGGTCGGCAGCACGAGCGCGAGCCACGTCGCCGCCGCTCCCGCACCGGCGGCGAGCAGCCGGTCGCGCGGCGCGACCAGCGCCCAGGTGAGCCAGCCGACCAGCCCCAGCATGGCGAGGTAGAGCAGCGGGTTGAGCGCGTGCTGCGCCGTCTCGCCGCCGACCAGCCCGACCGCGGCGAGCAGCCCCGGAAAGCCCGGCGGGTAGCGCGAGAACATCGTGTCGCCGCGCCAGAAGTACGTCTGCACGAGCGCGTCGTGCGTGCGCTTCGGGTTCGCGCGCGGCGCGACGATCTTCAGGACCTCGGGGTCGTGCAGCACCCTCCCCTGCGCCAGATCCGACGCGAAGGTGAGGAACGCGAACTGGTCGGACGCGAGGTACCAGGTGTTGCGGCGCTCGACGCCGCGCGCCGCGACCAGCACGGCGACGACGCCGAGCGCGAGCGCGCACCAGCGCGCGACGCGACCGCTCTGACGGCGCTTCAGCGGGATCCGATCACCGCCCGCGGAAGACCGGCTTGCGACGCTCGCGGAAGGCGGTGAGACCTTCCTTCGAGTCGTCCGACTGCGTGACCAGCGCCTGCGTGAGCGCCTCGTCGTCGAAGCAGGTGTCGAGGTTGCACTCGGTACCGCGGTTCAGGAGCCGCTTCGACATGCCGATCGCGTAGGTCGGTCCCTGCGCGAGACGCTCCGCCCACTCGCGCGCGGTCGTCTCGAGCTGATCCGCCGGCACGACGCGGTTCACCACGCCGATCCGGTACGCTTCGTCGGCGGTGAGGTCGTCGCCGAAGAAGACCAGCTCCTTCGCCTTCGCGAGCGGCATCACGCGCGGGAGCAGGAAGCCGCCCGCCGCGTCCATCGCGATGCCGCGGCGCACGAAGACCTCGATGAAGCGCACGCCCTCCGCGACGAGGATGAGGTCGCTCGCGAACGCGAGGTGCGCGCCGAGGCCGGCCGCCGTCCCGTTGATCGCGGCGATGAACGGCTTCTCGAACTCCCAGATCGTGCGCAGCAGGAGCTGCGAGCCGTACTTCATCATCTCGCGTCCCGCCCCGACCATCGGCGGATCGGTCGATACCGGGGCCCCGGCCGGACGCGACAGATCGGCGCCGGTGCAGAAGCCCTTGCCCTTGCCGGTCAGCACGACGGCGCGCACCCCCTGCTCGGTCCGCGCCGCGAGCAGCCGCGCGATGATCTCGTCGCGCATGCCGGAGGTCAGCGCCCCCATCTGCTCGGGACGGTTGAGCGTGATCCAGAGGACGCTGTTCTCGACCTTGAATTCGACGTCGGCCATGGGCGGTGTTCCTTCTCGCGGCTGTCGTTCGCGCGGGCGCGAAGCGGGATCAGAGCTTGAACGCGCGGCGCGCGTTGTCGCAGAGGTACTTCTTCTTGATCTCGGGCGTGAGCTGCAGGTGCTCGTCGATCTGCCCGAGGATGCGCTCGAACGGCACCAGCGGGTAGTCGGACGCGTACATGACCTTGTCCTGCAGCTGGCGCTGCATCCAGTAGACGAGCCGCTCCGGGAAGTGCTTGGGCAGGTGCGCGGACGTGTCGATGAACACGTTCCTGTGCTTCCACGCGACCGCGATCATCTCCTCCGTCCACGGCCAGCCGATGTGGCCGCACACGATGCGCAGCTCGGGGAAGTCGAGCGCGACCTCGTCGATGTAGAGCGGGCGTCCGGTCTCGGACGGATAGAGCGGTCCGGTGTGTCCGACCTGCGTCTGGAACGCGACGTCGAGCTCGACGCACTTCGCGTACAGCGGGTAGTAGCAGCGGTCCGTCGGCGGCTTGCGCCACATGAACGGCTCGATGCGCAGGCACTTGAAGTCGTACTCCTTGACGTAGCGCTCGAGCCCGCGGACCGCCGCCATGATGTCGGTCGGGTTCGCGTGGTACTGGCCGATGATCCGCCCCGGGTGCTTCTTCGCGGCCGCGGCGACGAGCTCGTTGTCGCCCGCCATCAGCGCGATCTCGACGCCCGCCTTGTCCATCGCCGCGACCATCTTGTCGGCGTCGGTGCCGTTGTAGAAGACGTCCAGCATCCCGTAGTTGCGGAACACGTTCTCGCCCGCCGGGTTCTTGCCCGGCTCGTTCGGCGAGATGTACTGCGTCCACACGTCGACGATCCCGTACGAAGACATCGTTGCTCCCGATCTTTCGCTTGCCGGCGCGTCAGCCGCGCGGCAGGCCCAGCGTGCGCTGGGACATGATGTTGCGCTGCACCTCGGAGGTGCCGGCGTAGATGCTGGCCGCGCGCGACCAGAGCATGCCGTACTGCCAGCGCCCCTCGTCGAACGCCTGCGGCGCGTGCTCGTCGAGCGCCGCGTATGGCCCCTCGAGCCGGGTCGCGAGCTCCATCAGGCGCTGCTCGAGCTCGCTCCAGAAGAGCTTCAGCATCGAGCCGCCGGGCCCCGGCTGCCCGGTGCGCATGATCTCGAACACGCTGCGGTAGGTGCTCGCGCGCAGGACCTCGGTCTCGATCGCGAGCTGCGCGAGCTCCTGGCGCAGCACCGGGTCCGCCGCGAGCGGACCGTCGAGGCTGCGGCGACGGCTGAGCTCGAGCAGCCCGTCGAGCTCCTTGCGGATGCGCGGAAACGGGATGTTCGCGCCGCGCTCGTGGCTGAGCGTCGTGAGCGAGATCTCCCAGCCGCGGTCGATCTCGCCGACCACGTACTCGCGCGGCACGCGCACGTTCTCGAAGAACACCTCGTTGAACCACGCCACGCCGGTCATCTCGACCAGCGGACGCACGGTGATGCCGGGCGTCTTCATGTCGAGCAGCAGGAACGTCAGGCCCTTGTGCTTCGGCGCGCTCTGGTTCGTCCGCACGATGAGGATGCACCAGTCGGCGAAGCGCGCGTAGCTGGTCCACACCTTCTGGCCGTTGACGACGACGTGGTCGCCGTCGATCTCGCCACGCGTGCGCAGCGACGCGAGGTCCGAGCCGGAGCCGGGCTCCGAGAAGCCCTGGCACCAGACCTCGTCGCCACGCAGGATCGGCTCGAGAAAGCGCTTCTTCTGCCAGTCGGTGCCGTGGTGGATCAGCGTCGGCCCGGTGAGCCCGGGGCCGACGCCGATGTCGATCATGTCGGGCGCGCCCGCGCCGACGTACTCCTCGTTGAAGATCAGGTGCTCGAGCGGCGTCAGGTCGCGGCCGCCGTACGCCTTCGGCCAGGCGAGCCCCGACCAGCCGCCGTCGTACAGGACGCGCTGCCACTTGCGCGCGAACGCGACCTTGTCCGCAGCGCCCTGCGGCTTCGGACAGCGCGGCGTGCCCCACCCTGCGGGCAGGTTCGCCGCGAGCCACTCGCGCACGGACGTCCGGAACGCCTCCTCTTCCGGCGAGGTCGCGAAGTCGATCATGCGGCGATCGCGCTCGGATCCGGCAGCGCGCGCGCCGTCAAGCGCCGGCGGCGGCCTGGTCGTCGACGATGCCTTCCTCGAGGATGCGGCGGTCGTGCTCGTCCGCGTACTGCAGCGCGAACTTCGGACGCAGCAGCGACACCAGCGGCGGGATGAACATGAGCGCGCCGATCAGGTGGAAGGCCAGCAGGATCACGAGCAGCATCGCCATCTGCGCCTGGAACTTCATCGGGAAGAAGCACCAGTAGATGACGCTCGCGGTGAGCGAGAGGCCGGTGAAGAGCACCGTCTTGCCGGTCGTGTTGTACGCGCGAACGATCGCCTGGTCGAAGTCGCGGTCCTTCGGGTACTCCTCGACGATGCGGCTCAGCACGTAATAGCCGTAGTCGATGCCGATGCCGATGCCGACCGCCGCCACGGGAAGCGAGTTGATGTTGAAGTCGATGTTCAGGAAGTACATCATCGCTTCGGACAGCGGCTGCGAGATCAGCGACGGGATCATCACGATCAGCGCGCCGACCACGGACACGTAGGTCAGGTAGCTGAGGATGAAGACCACGACGAGGATCAGCGCGAGGTTCACGCGGTACGACCACTCGACCTCTTCGTTGGTCGCCGCCAGCAGGCCCAGCAGACCGCCCGCGAGCAGGTAGCGGACGTTGTCGTCCGGCCCGGAGTTCTTCGCGATGAACTCCTTCGCCTTCTTGATCGAGTTCTCGATCACGGCGTGGTTGTAGTCCTTGTAGAAGATCGTGACCGTCGCGTTGGTCATGCTCATGTCGAAGAAGCGGTCCATCTCGCCGCGCGCGGTGTTCGACGTGAGCAGGAAGAAGAGCTGTCCGACGTGGTCGCTGGTCGTGGGCAGCATCTCCCACTTGGGATCGGCCTCGTGGAACGTGCGGAAGATGCGTTTCAGCATCGTCGTGGCGGTGACCGAGCCGCCGATCGAGCCCGTCTCGTCGGTCTGCTTCATGAAGCGCGAGAACAGGTCGAGCTGATTGAGCGTGTTCGCGTCCTTCAGCGCCTCGTTCTTCTTGCCCTCGGCGATGACGACCAGCTGGCTTGCGCCGACGAAATTGTCATTGACCTTGCGGAACGCGACGTTCGCCGGATGGTCCGGATAGAGCAGCGCGTCGAACGGCGTCATGTCGCCGGCCTTCACCTTGCTCGAGAAGTAGAAGCCGAACACGAGCAGGAACGCGAGAGTCGAGCACATCCAGATGCGCCGGTTGCCGGTCGACAGATAGATGAGCATCGCCTCGAAGCGGTCGTAGGCGCGGGCGAAGAGCCCCTTGGTCGTCGGCTTGGCGTGCGCCTTCGGCGGCTTGACGAAGTCGAGAATGATCGGGTGCAGCGTCACGACGCTGATGAAGATCGAGATGATCCAGAAGCTGCACAGCAGCGCGAGCTTCTGGATGATCGGGATGCGCGCGACGTAGAGCGTGAGGATCGCGAGACCGTCGGCCGCGATCGACACCATCGCCGGCGCGTAGATCTCGGTGTACGACTTCACGATCGCGGCGTGCTTGTCCTGCAGCTTCTCGTACTCCTCGTGGTAGCGCTCCATCGACTGCACGGAGTGCGAGTGCGCACGTGCCGAGATCAGCAGCGGCACGACGAGGACGAGTGGATCGAGGCTCAAGCCGAAGAGTCCGCCGAAGCCGAGTCCCCAGATCGCGCTGAGACCGCCCGACAGGATCGGGATGAAGACACCCTGCCAGCTGCGGAACTCGAACCAGAGGATCACGATCATCGTGAAGATGCTGGCGAAGAGCACCCACATCATCGGGCCCTTCATCGACATGAAGTAGCCGTAGAGGACCGGGAATCCGGTGACGTAGATCTTGGTGCACTTCGACGGATCGGGCAGACCGGAGCAGCCGCCGTTCGCGTCGACGATCTGCTCGCGCTCGACGATCTCGTTGATCTTCTTCAGCATGCCCTGGAGGTCGAAGTACTCCTCCCAGAAGCCGGCGACGATCATGGTCGCCTTGTCGTTGGGCGAGACGAAGAAGCCGCGGACGCCTTCGGTCGTGTAGACCTTCATCCGCATGAACTCGAGGTCGTCCTTGCTGTCGGGAAGCCTCGGGTACGTGAGCGGGACGACCTTGATGCCGGTGCCCGCGGTGAGCGTCGTCTTGAGCTTCGGGTGCGTGACCGAGAGGACCTGCTCGCCGTTCACGCCGGGGACGTTGTGCAGCAGGTCGACGGTGATGCGGTCGACCTTCTTGAAGGTCTCCGGGTTGTCGAAGATGGTGCCGTTCGGCGTCTCGACGACGATCTGCAGCACGTTCGCCGTGCCGAACATCGGCCGGTACTTCTGATAGAGCTGGATGTACGGATGGCCCGGCGGATACAGATCGAAGAAGTTGGTCGCGATCTGCATGTGCGCGTACATGAAGTACACGAAGAAGAGCGTGACCGCGGTGATGACCGCGGACACCGCGTACTTGTGACGCAGCAGAAAGAAGAGATAGCCTTCGATATAACGTCGCGGGATCATCCAGGATTTCCTCGGCCAGGCCGGTAGGTCGGTCCGCCCGGCTCAGAGGATCGCGTCGGTGCGAACCTTGTCCTTCTCAACGGTGACGGCGAGGCCGCTCGCGCCGACGACCAGCGCGCGGTCACCCGCCGCGGCCGAGACGCCGCGCAGCCAGAACAGGCTCATCTCGGCGGGCAGCTTGCGCTCCTGCCACGTCTCGCCCTTGTCGGCGCTGACGAGGATCGTGCCGATATCACCGACGATGTATCCGTAGTCGCCGGCGAAGCGGATGTCGTAGAGGCCGGGGTTCTTCATCGCCTCCATGAACCCGAGCTGCTCGAGCGACTGCGCCTCGAGGGTCCCGCGCTGCGGCGTCCAGGTGGTGCCGCCGTCCTTCGTGCGCATGACGAGACCGTCGATGCCGACCGCCCACCCTTCCTGCGGCGTGCGGAACGCGGTTCCGAAGATGGTCTTCTCGGTTCCGGTCTCGAGCTTCTGGAAGGTCTTGCCGCCGTCGGTCGTGCGCTGAATGGTCCCGAACTCGCCGGCGAGGTAGCCGGTGTTCGCGTCGGGCCACGACTGCGAGGTGAGCACGACGTCGTCTGCGAGCGAGCGGTCCTTCCATGTGGCGCCGCCGTCGGTCGACTCGATCACCGCGCCCCAGTCACCCACCGCCCAGACGTGCTGGGGCGACGCGAACGCGACCGAGAACAGGTTGCGCTCGGTGTTCGAGGTGCGCTTCGTCCAGGTCTTGCCGCCGTCGTCGGTGGTGAGGACAGCGCCCGACTTGCCCACCACGACGCCGTGCGTCGCGTCGGCGAAGTCGACGCCGAAGAGGTAGTCGAGTGTCGGCGTCTGCTGCGCCTCCCAGCTCTTGCCGCCGTCGCTGGTCCGGAACACCGCACCGAACGCGCCGACGACCCATCCGGTCTTCGCGTCGAGCAGCTTCGCGCCGTAGAGGTTCTCGACGATGCGGGCCGCGCGCCCGTCCTCTGCGAAACCCACCACGCAGGCGAGCGCGGCGAGCACGAGGGCGGCACGCAAGCAACGAATTCGTCTCATTCGGGGAATCTCTCGCTTTCGTCCGTCGGGGGGTGCCGCGACGTGCTCGTGGAGGAGAAGCGCGTGATTCCGGGCTTATAGGGCCCCTCCTTCGATGGTGTCAACCCTGAGACGGCCGCGCGCAGCGCGACGCAGCGCGCCGCGACCGCACGGTCGGGGTCGTGTAGCGCGCGCTACGCTCGCGACCTCTCCGGAGGCGTCGCGCGAGGCGTCTCCGGCACGCGCGCTTCCCCCTCCTTGACTGCCCGATCGGGAGGCAACTAGACCAGCGGCGCGTGAGCTGCGTCGTTCCCGAGCAACGTCTCGTCACCGCATGGGCGCGCGCCTACCGCGACGCCGGCCTGTGGTCGGGAATCGCGCTCGGGGACGCGTTCGCACGGACCGTGGCGCGGCGCCGCGACGCGACCGCGCTGATCGAGGACGGCGGCACGCTCTCGTACGCCGAGCTCGCGGCGCGCGTCGACGCGCTCGCCGCCGGGCTCGCGCGGCGCGGCGTCACCGCGGGCGACGCCGTCGCCTACATGCTGCCGAACTGGTGGGAGGCCATGACCACGTTCCTCGCCGCGGTTTCGCTCGGCGCGCACGCGGTGCCGATCGTGCCGATCCTGCGCGCACGCGAAGTCGGCGTGATCCTGCGCGAGACGCGTCCGCGCGCGATCGTCCTGCCCGCGAGCTTCCGCGGCACCGACTTCGTGGCACTCGTGCGCGACGTCGTCGCGGCGATCGACGGCTTCGATCCGCTGCTCGTCGTCGCGCGCGCGGATGCGGCGCAGGGCGGCGCGCGCGTAGAGCGCTTCGAGGACGTCGCCTCCACCGACGCCGGAGCGGGCGCGGGCGCGGCTCTCGTCGCGCGGCGAGCGGTCGATCCCGACATGCTCGCGCTCGTCATCTACACCTCGGGCTCGACCGCCGACCCGAAGGGCGCGATGCACAGCCACCAGACGCTGTCGGCCGAGCTCGCGAGCCTGGTGCACGCGCACGCGCTCGGCGACGCCGACCGCGTGCTCATGCCCTCCCCGCTCACGCACGTGTCCGGAGTGATCCACGGCATCCTCGCACCGGCGCTGCTCGGCACGAGCGTCGTGCTGCAGGACCGCTGGGACCCGTCGGCAGCGCTCGCGGCCGTCGCGCAACACCGCGTCACCTACATGATCGGCGCGCCGACCTTCCTGCAGGAGATGCTCGCGCAGCCGTCGCTCGGCGAGCACGACCTGTCGAGCCTGCGCCTGTTCTCGTGCGGTGGTGCCAGCGTCGCGCCGGAGCTGATGCGTCTCGGACGCGCACGCATCCCGAACCTCGTGACCAAGCGCTCCTACGGATCGTCCGAGTTCCCGACCATCGCGACCACGACCGCCGACGACGCGCTCGCGCGCGGCCTCGACACCGAGGGACGCGCGCTGCGCGGCGTCGAGATCCGCGTCACCGACGAGGCAGGCGTACCGCTCGCGGCCGGCACCGAGGGCGAGATCCGCGCGCGCGGCCCGGACTGCTTCCTCGGCTACGTCGACGCATCGCTCGACGCCGACTGCTTCGACGCCGACGGCTTCTTCCGCACCGGCGACCTCGGCATCGTCGACGCCGACGGCTACCTGCGCATCACCGGACGCGTCAAGGACATCATCGTGCGCAAGGGCGAGAAGATCAGCGCGCGCGAGGTCGAGGATCTCCTGCTCGAGCACCCGGCGATCGCCGACGCGGCGCTGATCCCGCTGGCGGATGCGAAGACCGGCGAGCGCGCCTGCGCCTGCGTGCAGCTCGCGCGCGACGCGGAGCCATTCGCCCTCGACGCGCTGGTCGCGTTCCTGCGTGCGCGCGACCTGACGCCGCAGAAGCTGCCCGAGCAGCTCGAGCTGGTCGACGAGTTCCCGCGCACGCCGAGCGGCAAGATCAACAAACGGCTGCTGCGCGAGAGCATCGAGCGGCGCGTCGCGGAGCGCGCCACGAAAGGAGCCTGAGCGATGTCGTCCCCCCTTCTCGCCGGCAAGGTCGCGATCGTCACCGGCGGCGGATCCGGGCTCGGACGCGCGGGCGCGCTGGCGCTCGCACGCGCCGGGGCGCGCGTCGCCGTGACCGACGTGAGCGCGGACGCCGCCGCGTCCACGGCGCAGGCGATCGTGCAGGCGGGCGGCGACGCGATCGGTCTCGCCTGCGACGCTGGCGACTCGAAGAGCGTGCAGTCGATGATCGACGCCGTGATCGAGCTCCGCGGCCGGATCGACGTGCTCTACAACAACGCCGGCATCGCGCCGGTCGGCGAGGACGGCTCGGTCGCGGACATGGCCGACGAGGCCTGGGAGCGCGTCCTCCGGACGAACCTCACCAGCGTGTTCCTGTGCAGCAAGTACGCGATCCCGCACATCGCGAAGGCCGGCGGCGGCGCGATCGTCAACACCGCGTCGTCGATGGCGCACGTGCCCCTCGGACTCATGGATGCGTATGCGGCGTCGAAGGCCGGCGTCGCGGGGCTCACGCGCTCGATGGCGAACGGCTGCGCGAAGCACGGCATCCGCGTGAACGCGATCAGCCCGGGCTACGTCGACACGCCGATGAACTCGATGATCTTCTCCGCCGACGAGCTGCGCGCGGGGTTCGCTGCGGGTCACATGACCGGGCTGCAGACGCCCGAGGAGATCGCGGACCTGGTGGTGTTCCTCGCGAGCGACCTGTCGCGCTCGATGACCGGTGCGACGGTCAACTGCGATCGCGGCTGGACGGCGTTCAAGCTGCCGGAGATCCTCGCGCGCGCGATGGGCGGGGGGTGACGCGGCATCCGCTTGGAATTGCTAGCCTCTGCTAGTAGGTTCGAAGGATGCCCGCCGAGACGCAGATTGCAGTCCGCGTGAGCACCCGTCTCAAGCGTGCGGTCGACGCCGCCTGCAAGGCGGGCGGGGTGAGCCAGACACGCTTCGTACAGGACGCGCTGCTCGACAAGCTCGAGGAGCTCGCCGACCGGGAAGACGTTCCGAAGCTGCGACGGGAGCCGACTCGCCCGCTGCGCGACCTGATCCGCGATCTCGGTCTGGATGGCGAGCTATAGGATCGAGGTCTCGGCGACCGCCGAGCGTCAGATCCGGAAGCTGCCGCGCGCCGACCAGGTCCGCGTCGTCCGTGTGATCCAGACACTCGCGGCCGATCCACGTCCGGCAGGAAGTCGGAAGCTGTCCGGCCACGACGACGTGTTTCGCGTGCGCGTCGGGCGCTATCGCGTCCTCTACTCCATCGAGGATCGACGGCTGATCATCATCGTCCTCAAGGTCGGCGATCGGAAGGACGTCTACCGGTAGCGGCGCCCGAAGTACCCTGCGCGGCCGGTTCCTCAGCCCACCGGCCCCGTCAAGGAGACGGTGGCACCGGGCGGCAATGCACGACCGACGACGACGCGATGATGCCGCCGTCCTCGAACGTCTTCTTCAACACGACCCTCGACCCGCCGCGACCGGTCACCCTGCCGTGCAAGGCCATCGACCCTCCCGAGGCGACGGGCTGCGAGCAGGTGAACTCTCTCGAGCGGAAGAACTGCACGATGCTCCGGTTCTCCTCGGGATCACAGGCGCAGATCAGAGGAGGACCGTCGAAGAAGGTGATGTTGAACGTCGTCCCCGAAGGATCGGCCCAGAACGCGCCCTGGTCGACGGTGAACGGCGCGTCGTCGCGCACCCGCATTCCGCCGCGCCGGTACTGTTCACCGTCGCACTCGTACTGTCGCGGCGCGGCTCCGACGAGCAGGTCCCGGCACGTCGGCAGCTCCGCTGCCGCCGTGGACGGCCACGCGATCAACGCGAGGACAATCAGGACTCTCCGCACGGTTGCCTCCATCGTGGGGGCGCCGGGTCGCGGCGCCCGCGGAAGCTGTCACGTCATCGTTCGGCGCGCAATGGTGCGCCTCGTGCGATGTCCGCAGGTGCCAGCTAAACGATCCGACGAACCCACCGCCGGAGCTGGACCCAATGGCATTCGCCGACATCGACCGGGCCGTCATCGGCCGCGAGTACGACCGCCTGACCTACCCGCCGGTCACCACCGAAGAGCTGATCTCGTACGCGAGAACGCTCGGCGTGACCGACCCGGTCTACCTCGACGAGGAGGCCGCGAAGAAGGGACCGCACGGCGGCCTCGTCGCGTTCCCCACCTTCGTCGTCAAGCTGCGCGGCAACCAGCACATGCCGAAGGAAGTCGCGCGGGAAATGAGCGTCGGCGGCTTCGACGCCGGCAAGGACATCGAGTTCGGCGTGCCGATCCGTCCCGGCGACGTCATCACCGCGACCTCCACCATCACCGAGCTCTACGAGAAGACCGGACGCAGCGGCTCGATGTGGTTCGTCGTGTTCCGCCAGCACCTGACCAACCAGAACGGCGAGATGGTGGCCGACGTCGACTCGCGCATCATGCAGCGCGGCCGCGCGCCCAAGGAGGCCTGACGTGAGCACCGGAGCGACGTTCGACACGGTCGAGCCCGGCGACGACCTGCCCGCGATCACCGTGGACCTCGCGCGCGACTACGTGAAGGCGCACGCGACCGAGCTCGGCATGGCGTTCCCGCGCTTCACCGACGACGAGGGTGCGAAGCGCGAGGGTCTGCCGGGCATGATCGCGCCCGGCAACATGACGCTCGCGCTGCTCGCGCGCGAGCTGCAGGCGTGGGCGCCCGGCGGACGCGTCCTGCGTCTCGGCACGACGTTCCGCGGGCTCGCGCTCGCCGGCACGACGATCCAGCTGCTCGGCACCGTCACCGAGAAGGACGACGACCGCCGCACCGTCGAGTGCGACGTGTGGATGGAGACCGCGGAGGGCGATCGCTGCGTCATCGGCACCGCCACCGTGCAGCTGCCCTGAGCGGGGAACGTCGATGACCAAGCACGGACATCCGCACGAGACCGACGGCATCCACGTCGAGCACGAGAACGCGCTCGCGGTCGTCACGATCTCCAATCCCGCGAAGCGCAACGCGCTCGATCCCGACCTGCTCGCGCAGCTCGCGGAAGCGCTCGCCGACCTCGAGGGCGGACACACGCGCTGCGTGGTCCTGCGCGGCGCGGGCCCGACGTTGTTCTCGTCGGGCTACGACATCGGCGCGATCCGTGGCGGCTCCGGCGACGAGGCGTCGCGCCATCCGCTGTCGCGCGCGATCGACGCGATCGAGCACTTCCCCTACCCCGTCGTCGGCATGATCTTCGGCGGCGCGTACGGCGCTGCCTGCGAAGTCGTGTCGGCGTGCGACCTGCGCTTCGCGTCCGACGACGCGCGCTTCGCCATCCCCGCCGCGAAGCTGTCGGTCGTCTACGACGCGGCCGGCGTCGCGCGGCTCGCCGAGCGCGCCAGCGCGACCTTCGTCGCCGAGCTGCTCTACACCGCGCGTCCGATGCCGGCCGCGCGCGCGAAGGAGCTCGGCTTCCTGAACGGCCTGCATCCCCACGACGAGCTCGAGGCGCAGGTGATGACGCTCGCGCGCGAGATCGCGGGCCTCGCGCCGCGCACGCTGACGGCGACCAAGGAGATGCTGCACGCGCTGCGCGCCGACCGCGGCTTCAGCGACGTCGAGGTCAAGCACTTCACGCGGCTGCGCAACGACGCGATCGCCAGCGACGACTTCGCGGAGGGACGCCGCGCGTTCAACGAGAAGCGTCCGCCGCGCTTCCACGACGGCTGACGACCGCGCCGACTTCGCCGGCCGTGCGCTCCGGCACGGCGCTGCGCCGCCGCGTCAGCTCTTCGGCGGGGGCGGCGGCGTGCCCTCGGCGATCGTCACCTTGTAGGCGACCGTCTTGCCGGACGACACGCGGTCCGGACGCGGCTTGAAGAACCCCAGCGCCGCGATCCAGTACTTGTCGGCGTAGAGCTCGCCCATGTGCGCGACGATCGCCGGATCGGTGATCTTCTCCGCCGTGCCGACGACGAACGGTCCGCTCTCGCTCCCCACCCAGATGTAGAGGGGGCTGCCGCGCGAGATGCGCTTCGCCTTCCAGCTGCTCGGCGAGGTCGTGGTCCAGATCGCGTCGTTCTCCCAGACGAACCACACCGGAGCGATGGTGCTGCGCTCGCCGCTCTTCCGCTGCGTCGCGACGTAGATCAGCTTGGAGGTCGCGAGCGCCTCCTTCGTCGAGACCGGGATGCGCTGCGCCAGCGCGCGCAGCGGCGCCGCAAGCACCACGACGCACATCCCGAGCAACGCCCGCAGAGCCCCCCGTCGTCCCGTCATGCGTCGCACCGTAGCCACATCGCTCCATCAGCGAAAGCCCGCGTGCCTCGCTTCGTTCTTCTGCCTGTTCGATCCCTCCCTCCACCCGACCTGCTGAGCGCGGCTGCAGGGATGGAGGGCGCTGGCTTGCCGGGATCGCACGGCGTGACTGCGTGAGGCGCCGGTGTGCCGCGCCGTCGCGAGTGCCGTCAGGCGTTTCGCCGTTCGGCGAGCGCAGCTCGTCGGACGGCGAAACCCGAGCAGCGGCGCGGCACACCGGCGCCTCACGCCGCACGGACGCCACGCCCCCGCCCCACGACCGTATCTTGAACGCGCAGCAGGCCGGGCGTATCACCAGCGCATGACGCAGCTCGAAAGCGCACGCCGAGGGATCACCACCGCCGAGATGCGGCGTGTCGCGGCACGCGAGAACGTGTCCGCCGAATTCGTCCGCGACGAGGTCGCGCGCGGACGCCTGGTCATTCCCGCGAACGTCCGCCACCTCGCCGGCAGCGCCGGCGAGGCTCCGGCCGCGCACGCGAACGGCAACGGTCACGCGAACGGCCACGCGCACGAGCGCGACTACCCCGCCCCGCTCGGGCACCCCGGCGCCCGCGACGACGCGCGCCTGTGGGTGAACCAGACCACGGTGCAGCGCCAGCAGGTCATCGAGGACCCCGCCGTGCTGCGCGGCGAGCGCGCGCCGAAGCGCCTCGACCCGACCGGCATCGGCCGCATGATCTCGACCAAGATCAACGCCAACATCGGTGCGTCGCCGGTCGCGAGCACGCTCGACGCCGAGGTCGAGAAGCTCAAGTGGGCGCAGCGCTACGGCGCCGACACGCTGATGGACCTCTCGACCGGCGGTGATCTCACCGGCTGCCGTCAGGCGATCCTCGACAACGCGACCATCCCGATCGGGACCGTGCCGATCTACTCGATGATCCTCGGACGCCGAATCGAGGACCTGACCCACGACGTCATCCTGAAGGAGATCGAGCGCCAGGCGCAGCAGGGCGTCGACTACTTCACGATCCACGCCGGCGTCCTGCGCGAGCACCTGGGGCTCGTCGGACCGCGCGTCACGGGAATCGTCTCGCGCGGCGGCTCGCTGCTCGCCAAGTGGATGATCCACCACGGCAAGCAGAACCCGATGTACACGCTGTTCGACGAGATCAGCGCGATCATGCGCGAGTACGACGTCACCTACTCGCTCGGCGACGGGCTCCGTCCCGGCTGCCTGCACGACGCGACCGACGAGGCGCAGCTTGCCGAGCTGCACACGCTCGGCGAGCTGGTGCTGCGCGCGCGCGACGCCGGCGTGCAGGTGATGGTCGAAGGTCCGGGCCACGTGCCGCTCGACCAGATCGGCCGCAACATGAAGCTCGAGCAGGAGGTCTGCGATGACGCGCCCTTCTACGTGCTCGGCCCGCTCGTGACCGACGTCTTCCCCGGCTATGACCACATCACGAGCGCGATCGGCGCCACCGAAGCGGCGCGCCACGGTGCCGCGATGCTCTGCTACGTGACGCCGAAGGAGCACGTCGGTCTGCCCAAGGCGCAGGACGTCGCCGACGGCTGCATCGCCTACAAGATCGCCGCGCACGCGGGCGACATCGCGCGCGGCATCGCCGGCGCGCGCCAGTGGGACGACGATCTCTCCCGCGCCCGCGCGGCGCTCAACTGGCCGAAGCAGTTCGAGCTCGCGTTCGACGGCGTGACCGCGCGCGCGCTGCACGACGAGGACCTCGAGGTCGACACCGAGTTCTGCGCGATGTGCGGCCACGACTGGTGCAGCATGCGCATCTCGAAGGAGATCGTGGCGTTCGCGAGCGGCAAGGACGCGGACTTCCAGCCCGAGCGCGCCGCGAAGGCGAGCCCCGGCGTCGAGGCCGGCGGCCGCGACCTGCTGCGCCGCCGCGCCGAGCTGCCGGTCGTCGCGGGCAAGCACGCCTGCCACAGCGACGTGACGCCGGAGAGCAGCGGCGCGCGAGAGATCCAGGAGGGCGTCGCCGCGCGCTGAGCCGCGCCCGCGTCGCTTGCGTCCGATGAACGCGCGAGGTCTGCGCCGTTCCACGACATTGCCAGTGGCGCGTGCGCCGCACGAAGGCGCGGCGCGCGTGCTGCTCGCGCTCCTGGCGCTCGTCGTCGCGGCGAGCGGCTGTGCGCTGCCGCCCGCTTCGCTGCGCGGCGACTTCGCGCCGGTCACACCGGCGGAAGCCGCACGTGGCGTTCCCGCTGCGCAGCCCGTGCGCTGGGGTGGCGTGATTGCCGAGGCGCGCCCGAGCCGCGAGCGCACCTGCTTCCTCGTCGTCGACATGCCGCTCGACGAGGTCGCGCGTCCGCTGCGCGTCGACCAGAGCGGCGGACGCTTCCTCGCCTGCGCGCAGGGCTTCCTCGATCCGTCCGTCTATGCGCCCGACCGGCTCTTGACGGTCGCCGGATGGCTCGCCGGCACCAGCCCGGAGAAGGTCGGTGGCTACGAGTACGAGGCACCGATCGTCGACGCCTACACCGTCCATCTCTGGCAGCCGCTCCCGCCCGCGTATCCGTACGCGTGGGGACCCGGCCCATACTGGGGCTGGGGTCCGGGGGTGTGGATCGGTCCCGGCTACGGGCCGTGGGGGCCCTGGGGTGGCCCGTGGGGACCGGGACCGTGGTACCGGCCCTGGTTCTGGTGACGCGCGCTCAGCGTCCCGCGCCGGGACGGAGCGCGAGCGCCGGATGCGCCGGAATCGCGGCATGGGGCGCGTGGACGCGCTCGTCGGCGCGCGGCGCCGCGCGCAGCACGCGCACGACGAGCAGCGACAGCACCAGGAGCACCGGACCGTAGGTCCACAGATACGCCAGCGCCAGCGCGTGCGCCCCGCCTGACGCGATCACGCGCGGTGCGATCGCCAGCACGACCGCGGCCCAGAGCGCGTTCAGCAGCGCCGTCTGCCACGTGCGCCGTGCCGACAGCAGGACCACGAAGAGCGCCGAGCCCAGGACCTGCAGCAGCACGAAGCTCGCGACGATCGCGAGCAGCTTCCCGTGCTGCGCGTACTCCGCTCCGTAGAGCCCCATCAACGGACGCGCGAGCAGCAGCACCGGAAGATACGTCAGCAGCGCGGCACCCATCGCCGTCGCGACGCTCGTCCGCACCTCGCGACGCCACGCGGGCCTGCCGTACGACGCCGCGAGACGCGGAATCGCCGCGTTCGCGACCACGACCGCGGCGAAGCTCACCAGCGTCCGCACCTGCCCCGCCGCGTTCCACAGCGCGAGCTCGCGAAGCCCCTGCGTCGAGCGTGCGAGCATCAGCGGCGGCAGCAGCATGCCGAGATTCCACGCGAGGCCGTTCAGAAACGTCGGCGCCGCCGTGACACCGAGCAGGTGCGCCACGTCGTGCAGCGGCAGCAGCCGACCGCGCAGCCGCGACGCGATCGGCGCCAGCATCAGCAGCGACTGCAGCGCGAGGAAGCCCGTCGCCGCGAGCACACCGCCGCGCACGCCGAGCGCACGCACCAGCGGCACCGCGAACACGATGCTCGCGACGCTCGCCGCGATCCCGGCGACGCACAGCGTCCGGAAGCGGTGCAGGCCGCGCAGTACTCCTTCCAGCCCGGACGCCGCGAGCTGCACCGCGAGCAGCGCCGTCGCCGCCGGCACCAGCTCCGACGGCAGCGCGCGCGTCATTCCGTCCGGCAGCAGCCCCGCGAGCGCGGGCAGCGCGACCGCGACGCCGACGCTCGCGAGCAGCACCAGCAGCAGCGTCGAGCGCACCGTGCGGTCCTGGCGCACGCGGTCCTCGCTCGCCGCGGCGATCGCCTGCGACGCGGTCTGCGCGAGGCCGAGCCCGGTGAACATGGCGATCAGCTGCACCGTCAGCAGAACCGACGAGAACACGCCGAAGTCCTGCAGGTCGTGCACCGTCCGGCTAACCAGCACGCCGAGCGCAAACAGGAACGCGCGCGTCGCCGCGGTGCCGAGGCCGGCGAGGACCGCGTCCCGCAGCAGCGCGCTGCCGTGCGACTCGGCCAGCCGCCGCACCCGTTCGAGCGTTCGCGTCACGCCACGCGATCCTTCCGTACGTCGAGCGTGTCCAACCGCCCGCACTGCTTCTCGTACAGCTCGTGCACGCTGCCGCTGCGCCGCGCGGGGTTGCCGATCATCACCGAGCCCGACTCGATCCGTCCGCGCACCACCGCGCCGGCGCCGATGATGACGTCGTCCTCGATCACCGTGCCCGGCATCAGCAGCGCGCCGCGCCCGACGAAGACGTTGCGCCCGATGCGGATGCCGCGCACGATCGCCTCGTCGCCGCCCTCGAGCTTGCCGACGGCGGTCAGCACCGTGGTCCACGCGTAGTCGTGCGTGAGCAGGCTCACGTGCGACGACATGATCACCCGGTCGCCGAGCTCGACGCGGTCGAAGTCGTCGAAGAACGCACTCGGCGAGATGTAGCGCGGCGCACCGTCGAGCTTGACACCCGCGCGACGCAGCAGCGGCAGCAGCGCGCGCATGTAGAGCCGATGGTTGACGAGCGCGACCGGCTTGACGCACGCCAGCGCCGCGCGCAGCGGGATGCGGCTCAGGATGCGGCGCCAGCGAGAATGGGTCCGGACGGACATGATTCCCTCCCCTCCTCTTCGAGGACGCTCAGCGCGTCCCGAAGGATCTCCGGCCAGGTGCGCAGCGCGTGCGCGACGCGTGCGCGGCCGCGCTCCACCAGATCGTCCCGGCGCGCGGCATCGTCGCGCAGGTCGGTCAGCGCGCGCGCAATCGCGTCGGCGCGCCACGGGTCGAAGTACGCGGCCGCGTCACCGCAGACCTCGTGCGCGAAGTCGAGGTCGCTGGTGAGGATCGGCCGTCCGAAGTGCATCGCCTCGAGATAGGCACTGCTGAACGACTCCAGCAGCGTCGGGTGCAGCAGCGCGTCGCACGAGAGGTACGCTGCAGCGAGCTCGTCCTGGCGCAGCGGACCGAGGTTCACGAACCGGTCCTCGAGCCCGCGCGCGCGGATCGTGCGCAGCAGCTCCGCCGCGCGCGGGTGCTGGTCGGGCGCGATGGTCAGCACGCACGTGACGTCGCGCAGCGCGTCCCGGTTGCGGTCGAACGCCTCGACGACGCGCTCGATGTTCTTGTGCGCGTAGTATCGCGTCAGGATCAGCGCCTTGAACTCACGCTCGCGGCCGCGCAGCGGCTCGGGCGTCTCTACCTGCTCCGGCAGCGTCGCGAAGCGCGACACCGCGGCCGGGCACACCGCCGTGCGTCCGCCGAACGCGAACGTCGATGCGAAGCGACGTCGCGCGCTCTCGGTCTGGCAGAACACGACGTCGACGTCGCGCAGCGCGCGCGTCACGTGATGACGGAGCAGCTGCTTCGTCGCACGATTGCGCGCGGTCTCGAGCGCGTAGTGCTCGCGCGGGTAGAAGAGATGCGGGTCCATCACCAGCAGCGCCTGACGGCAGCCGGGCGCGCGCAGCGGGACGTTGCCGAGCGGCCACACCCAGTCCGGGCGGAACTCGCGCAGCAGCGTCGGCAGCAGGCCGCGCTCGACGCGGAAGCGGTCGAACAGCGAGCCGAAGCGGACCTCCGCCCACTCGACGTTCCGCGCGGTCACCGGCTCGAAGCCCAGGTCCGCCGGCACGACCATCAGGTACTCGTGCTGCGGCGCCACCTGCGGCAAGGTCGCGACGACGTTGCGGCCGACCACGAGGCCGCCGCCGACGCGCAGGTTGTGGGCGAGGATCGCAAGACGCATGTCAGGCTCCCGTCTCGAGGACACGGATGGACAGCGCGTCGGCGGGGATCGAGACCGCACGCCCGTCGACGCGCACCGTCTTTCCCGCCCGCTGCTGCGGATTGTCGATCGCGAGCAGGGTCGCACCGTCGCGATCGCGGAATCGGCGCACGTCGATGCCGGACGGCATCGCGCTCACGCCGAGGCGATCGAGGTACACCGGCTCGCGCGCCCACCAGCTCGTCGCATGGCGCAGCGTGATGATTCGCGCGAGTGCCGCGTTCGGCACGTCGGGCTGCTGCGGCGACTCGGCGACGTGCATCGCGTCGAGCTTCGCGCCGAGCAGGAACGCCTGGCGCTCCGCCCAGTGCGCATTGGCCGTTCCCCAGAACACGTGGTCGCCGTTCGACTCGCCGAGGAACAGGCTCCTGTCGCCGAGCACGGCGCGGCCGAAGCGCGGGAACGTCGTGCGCGCAACGCGCAGGCCGCCGAGCTCGCGCGGCTCGCGATCGGGGCCGCCGCCGAAGCTGCCGCCGGTGAGCGAGCCGCTGACCAGCGCCGCGCGCGGGTACACGTCGACCGCGTACTCGACGACCGTTCCTTCCGGCAGGCGGTCGCGCACGAAGCGCGCGACGTCGAGCGGCTCGCCGAACCAGCGGTGTCCCAGCACGTCGACGTAGAACGCGTTCGCGCCGAGCGCGTCGCGGTTCTGCGCGAGCCAGTCGAGCAGGAAGCGGCGCTCGGGCTCGCCGCCCGGTCCGTCGAGGCGCAGGTACGGGCTGCGCGGACGCGCGTAGAAGCCGACGCGCCCCTGCGACGCGACGTCCGCGACCACCTCGTGCAGCTCGGCACCGTAGCGCGCGTGCACCGCCACGCGGTCGATGCAGCAGCCGACCTCGTCGCGCGCGCCGAGCGAGCGCACGAGGCTGCGGCCCGCGTAGTCGCTCATCTGTCCCCAGAGCTGCACCCACGGCAGCAGCCCGCGCCAGCGCTGCCAGCGCTCCTCCAGCCGCGACGGATCGAAGGTCGCGAGGTTCTGCAGCTGCACGTTCTGCCAGCCGTCGCTGTCGCGCAGCCAGCGCGGATCCGCCGACTGCAGGCCCGCTTGTGCGAGATGCGGCTCGAGCCAGGCGCGGTACGCGAGCGCCGCGCCGAGCCACGGCGCCCGGCCGTCGTTCTCGCCGCCGTCGCGGCGCGCGATCAGCACGCGGTAGCGGCGCGTCTCGCCGGCGGCGAGCGCGTCGGGCCACCGCATCGCGAGGCCGTCGGGCACGTAGACCGGAATCACGGTGCGCGGCGGCCACGTCGTCGCGGCGACGAGCTCCGCGGTGTGCGCGTCGGAGAGGACGAGCAGCGGCGCGAAGCACTCGCCGGGATACTTCCGCCAGTCGAGGTCCAGCGACGGCGCGCTCGGTGCCTGCACCGCGACGCCGAGCATCGCGGGATAGAGCAGCGCGGTCGACGGCGACGAGGTGTCGAGCGCGCTCGCGCGGCTCCGCCACGGGAACGCGACGTTCGCGATCGGCGTGCGCGCGGTCACCGTGAGCTCCCACTCCTCGTCCGCGACCCGTGCGATCGTGACGTCGGCGGCGTCGATGCGGAGACTGCGGATCGTGTCGGCGGATTCCGCCGGTGCTTCCTCGACGACTCCGTGATCGGTCGTCAGCGCGAAGCCCGGCATCCAGTGTCGGCCGGCCGCGACCTGGTCGGCTCGCGGCGGCGACGACGGGCGGGCTGTCGGTCGGCTCGCGGCATCGCGCGCCCCCACGCCGGCGAGCGTGACTACGAGCGCGCCGGCGATCAGCACGCTCCGTCGCGCCGGGGCTGCATCGAATGCCCGGCGCACGTCAAGCATACGCACGCCGCGGCACGGCCACGCGCCGCCTCGGCGCCGGGCGCACGTCGCGCCGCACCGGCCCCCGTACCGGTCCGCGCACGGGCCCGCGCACCGGCACGCTCGCCGGCGCGCGACGCTCGAGCCACAGCACCGGCAGCATCCACAGCAGGCACAGCGACACGAAGATCAGGCTCACGTGCAGGCCGCGCGCGGTGAAGAACACGCCGAACGCCGCCAGCGACACCGGCAGCGACGCCGGATCGCAGAGGCTCCGGTGCCGCCACGCGAAGCGCTGCACCGCGCCGAGCGCGACGCCGTAGAGACCCGCGACCAGCACGCCGAGCCACGGACCGAAGTCGAGCAGCGCCGGCATCGCGAAGCCGCCCGCGACGCTGTGGTTCGCGCTGAACCAGCCCTCGTCCATGACGTCCTCGATGAGACGTCGTCCTTCCATCGCGGGCTTCTCGGGCCACCACGAGCGCGGTATCCACCAGTACAGGATGAACGCGTTCTCGAACGGGCGCTTCGGGTCGTTCCATGCCGCCTTCTCGTGCACCCAGGCGTTGACGCGCAGCAGCCCCTCGCTGCTGAGGAACGTCTCCGGGTTCGCGAGCGTGCCGGCGAGCTCACCCGCGTCGAGGTCGACGAGCCCGGTCGTCCGCGACGCGCGCATCGTGCCCTGCAGCGCGAGGAACGCGACCGCCGCCGCCGCAATCGCCATGCGCCGCCGGCGCGACATCGGCTCCAGCGGACGCAGCGCGTAGTGCAGGACGCCGCACAGCATGAAGCCGAGGTAGAAGCGGGTGCCGCTCGCGTAGAGCGCGAGCGCCGACAGCGGGACCACGAGCCACGCGATCCACAGCACGATGCCGCGCTCGCGATGCCGCCGCGTGACGTAGGCCGCGAGGATCGGCTGCACGACCATCGCCGCGATGAACAGCGGCCGCGACGCGGTGTCCTCGAAGGAGCGCTCGACGCGCGCGGTCGCGAACAGCTGCGACGGCCCGATGCCCCACAGGACGAACGCCACCACGATCGCCGTGAGCGCGAGGAGCATCGCGCTCAGCGCGAGCGGAGCGCGCCGCCGCAGGCCGTACACCGGCGGCGCGCCAGCCTTCGCGCCACGGCGCCGCGCACGCCGGTCGAACCACGCGGCGCCGAGCAGCGAGGCGCCGAACGACGCGGCGACGAACGCCTCGGCGCTCACCGTCACGTCGGGCGGGAACAGGACGAGAACGCCCTCCTGCGTCAGGACGAGGTCGCTGAGGTAGAGGTAGGCGAACGCGGCCGACCACACGTCGACCAGCAGCAGGCGGAACGGCGCGCGACGGAAGGCCGACACCCCGACCGCGAGCAGCACCGACGGCACCGCCGCGACCAGGACGTGGACGCCGAACGCGGCGCCGAAGAGGGCGAGCGCGATCAGCCCCGCGCCGACGATCTCGTACTCGTGCGGCACGAGGCTCGGCGACGCCGCCGACCGCGGCACCGCGACGAGCCGCGCCGCCGACACGATCGGGCGCGCCGCGGCCGCCGCACGTGCGGACGCGGAGATCACGACGCTCCTTCGCCCGCCGCCGACGGCCAGTCGGACCCGCCGGCCGAGTCGTGCGCGACGCCGTTCCTCGCACGAAGCTCGTGCACGACGGCGTCGTCCTGCGTCGCGTCGTCCGCGTCGTCGGACGGCGCGACCGCGTCGTCGCCCGCGAGCTGGCGCGCGAGCGCCAGCGACGTCTCGGTCACCGACACCAGCTCGGCGAATGGAATCGGCGCCTCCGCGCCCGTCCGCACGGCGTCGAGGAATGCCGCGACCTCGGCGCGATGCCCCTTGTCCTGCCCGGCCCACGGACGCGCGCGCTTGACGCCGGGCCAGTCGTACGCGCGCAGCGCACGCCAGTTGTCGATCACCAGCGCGCGGCCCTCGCAGAAGACCTCGACGCGCTCCTTCGGGAACGACTTCGGACCGCCGGTGCGGTACGCGATCGTCGCGAACGAGCCGTCCTCGAATTCGAGGCACAGGGTCGCGTCGTCGCTCGGCATCGCTCCCGGCCGCGCCGCGACGCCGGTCGCGTGCGCGCCGACGATCGGCGAGCCGGCGAGGAAGAGCGCCAGATCGACGAAGTGGCAACCCTCGCCGACGATGCGTCCGCCGCCGACGCGCGGGTCGCGCGTCCAGTGCTCGCGCGGCAGCTCGCCCGCGTTGACCATCACGTCGATCGTGACCGGCCCCGAGCGCCCGGCGAGGAGGCGCTTCGCCTGCACCGCGCACGGCGCGAAGCGGCGGTTGAAGCCGACCATCACCTGGGCGCCGTTCGCGCGGCGCTGCGCCATGAGCACGCGCGCGAGACCCGCGTCGTCGATCGCGAGCGGCTTCTCGACGAACACGTGCTTGCCGGCGTCGAGCGCGCGCACCACGAGGTCGGCATGGCTGTCGTGCCGTGTCGCGACGAACACGCAGTCGATCTCCGGCGATTCGAGGACGCGCGCGACGTCGGTGGTCGCCTCGTCGGCGCCGAAGCGCCGTGCTGCGTGCAGGCACGTCACGCCGCCCGCGCTCGCGACCGCCGCGACGCGCGCGCCCGCGGCACGGATCGCCGGCAGCAGCACGAGCCGCGCGAACTGCCCGGCACCGATCACGCCGACGACCGGCGGCGCCCCCGTCGATCGCCGCGCGATCGCGTGCAGCGCACGGGGAGCCGGACGAGCTTCCATCGGCGCCAGGCCGTCGTGGACCAGACGCGTCACGCGCGCCTCGCGCGTCAGCAGCGGGTCGTTCGCGCCGGGATGCTCCAGCACGACGCCCAGCGCGCCGCGGTCGGCGAGGATCGCGTCATACGCGCGCTCCGCGTCCGCCACCGCGACGCGGCGCGAGATCAGCGGCTTCACGTCGAGCGAGCCGCGCGCGATCGCGTCGAGCACCGCGGCGAAGTTGCGCGCCGCCGTCCAGCGCACGAAGCCGAGCGGGTAGTCGTGGCCCTGCGCCTCGTACGCGGGATCGTAGCGCCCGGGTCCGTACGAGCACGCGACGCGGAACGACAGCTCCTTCTCGTAGAAGGCCGCGCGCTCGAGATCGAGCCCGACCACCCCGACCAGCACGATGCGGCCGCGCTTGCGGCACATGTGCGCCGCCTGCTGCACCACCGCATTGCCCTTCGCGGTGGCCGTGATGAGCACGCCGTCGAGGCCGCGCTCGCGCGACTCCGTCTGCGCCGCGCGCACCGGATCGGCGTCGCGCGCGACGCAGACTGCATCCGCACCGAGCTGACGCGCGAGCGCGCAGCGCTCCGCGTCGACGTCGATCGCCAGCACGCGGCAGCCGTGCGCGCGCAGCAGCTGCACGCCGAGAAGTCCGAGCACGCCGAGCCCGACGACGGCGAAGCTCTCGCCGAGCGTCGGCTCGAGGAGACGCACGCCATTGAGCGCGATCGCGCCGAGCACGCCGAACGTCGCGCTCGCGTCGTCGACGTCGTCGGGGATCGGCGCCGCGAGCGTCGCGGGCACGCACACGACACCGGCGTGCGGACCGTTGGTCAGCACGCGCTGTCCGGGGATGAAGCCGCTGACGCCGGCGCCGACCTCGAGCACGCGGCCGACGTTCGAGTAGCCGAGCGGCAGCGGCTCCTCGAGACGGCTCGCCACCGCCTCGAGCGCCGGCTTGACGCCGTCGGTGCGGATCTTCGTGACGAGCTGCCGGACCTTGTCCGGCTGCGCGCGCGCCTTGCCGAGCAGCCCGGACTGCCCGAACTCGACCAGCATGCGCTCGGTACCGGGCGAGATCAGGGTCGCCGCCGTGCGGACCAGGAGGTGAGCTGGCCGCACGGCGGGCGCCGGGACGTCGGCCACCTCGACCTTCCCGGAGCGGAGATTCTGCAGAACCTGCTTCATGACACGGTCCTCACGCCGCGTGCGCGGCGGGCTCCGCGTGCGCGCTTCCCGCGGCCGCGCTGTCGTCGAGCGACGGACGGCTCGGCGTGTACGTGGGCACCAATTCCGCGAGCAGCTCGACCAGCGCGTCGTCGTCGCCGCGCGCGACCAGATCCTCGAAGCGCGGCAGGAAGTCGTGCGGACGTCCGCGTCCCGCCGTGTGCGCGCGCAAAGTGCGGATGCGCTCGAGCTCGGTGCGCACCTGCTCCTCGCCCTCGTCGACCAGCTCCTCGTACAGCTTCTCGCCCGGACGCAGCCCGGTGAACGTGATCTCGATGTCCTCGTCGGGACGGAAGCCCGACAGCTCGATCATGTGGCGCGCGAGGTCCGCGATGCGCACCGGCTCGCCCATCTCGAGGATCAGGATCTGCCCCGCCCCGCCGAGCGTCGCCGCCTGCAGGATCAGCTGCACGGCCTCCGGGATCGTCATGAAGTAGCGCGTGACGTCCGGGTGCGTGACCGTGACCGGTCCGCCGCGCGCGATCTGCTCGCGGAAGAGCGGCACCACGCTGCCGTTCGACCCCAGCACGTTGCCGAAGCGCACCGCCGTGAAGCGGCAGCCGCCGTTCTGCAGACCCTGCACGACCATCTCGGCGACGCGCTTGGTGACGCCCATGACGCTGGTCGGGCGCACCGCCTTGTCGGTCGAGACCAGGACGAACTCGCGCACGCCGTGCTTGACGGCGGCAAGGGCGACGTTCCGCGTGCCGAGCACGTTGTTGCGCACGGCCTCGACGACGTTCCGCTCGGCGAGCGGCACGTGCTTGTACGCGGCTGCGTGGAACACGACCTCGGGGCGGTATGCGGTGAAGACCGCGTCGAGCTGGTCGGGCAGCAGCACGTCGCCGAGCACGGGAACGAGCGCCACGTCCGGGAAGCGCTGCGCGAGCTCCATCTCGAGCGCGAACATGCCGTTCTCGTGACGATCGTAGAGGACGATGCGCTCGGGCTCGCTCGCGGCGAGCTGCCGGCACAGCTCCGACCCGATCGACCCCGCGGCGCCGGTCACGAGAACCGTGCGGCGCGTGATGAACTGCCGCACGCGCGGCAGGTCGAGGCGGACCGGCGCCCGCGACAGCAGGTCGTCGACCTTCACCTCGCGCATCTGCGTGTAGATGAAGCGCCCCTCGACCAGCTCGCCGAGGCTCGGCAGGACGCGGCTGCGCGCACCGGCCGTCGCGCAGTGCTGCGCCGCGCGGCGGATCACCCCGCCCGGCGCCGAGGGCATCGCGATGAAGACTTCGGACACGTCGTGCTCGGCGCAGATCTGCGGCAGCGCGTCGATCGGACCCAGCACCGGCACGCCGCACACGCGCAGCCCGACCTTCCCCGGATCGTCGTCGACGAAGCCGACCACCGCGATGCCGAGCCGCGGACGGCTCTCGAGCTCCTGCAGCAGCTGGATGCCCGCCGAGCCCGCGCCCGCGATCAGCGCGAGCTTCTCGATGCGCCGCACGCGACCGCGTCCGTCGGACTCGCGCGCCATGCGGATGACGACGCGCACGCCGCCGACCAGCGCCGTCGCGGCGAGGAAGTCGATCAGGAAGACGGTGCGCGGGAAGCCGTGCAGGCCGCGCACGAACACCATCGCGAGCAGGAAGATCACCGAGCCCAGCAGGTTGCCGCGCACGATCTCCTGCACGTCGCCGATGCTGACGTGGCGCCAGCTGCCGGAGAACAGGCCGCTGTACCAGTAGCCGACGAGCTTGCAGGCGAGCAGCAGCGGCAGCGACCGCAGCAGCACGATCAGGAAGTCACGCGGGATGGCGAGGTCGAAGCGCAGCGCGAACGCGGTCACGTAGGCGACCGCCGCCATCGCCGCGTACGCCGCTCCGGTCGCGACGAGATGATGGCGCGACGCCCACTCGACCGCACGCTCGATCCGCTCCTGGCGGGACATCAGCGCACCCCGCCCGCAGCCGCGCGCGCGCGCGACGGCGCCTCCTGCTCGAGAATCGCGAGCAGCTCGCCGCACACGTCGTCCACCTGCTCGATCGTCATGTCGGGGAAGAACGGCAGCGCGAGACACGTGTCGCCCGCGGCCTCCGCGACCGGGAAGTCACCCGCACGGAACCCGAAGCGCTCGCGGTAGAAGCGCTGCAGGTGGATCGGCGGGAAGTACTGCCGCGCCGGGATGCCGCGCTCGCCGAGCACGTGCATCACGCGGTCGCGCAGCTCGCGCGTCGCGATGCGCACGACGTAGACGAACCAGCTGGTGCGCGTCGTCCACGGCGCGATCTGCGGCAGCATCAGCCACTCGTGGCCGGCGAGGCGCGCGTCGTACCACGCGGCGACGCGCTCGCGCGCCGACAGCAGCTCCTCGAGGCGCGACAGCTGCGCGACACCGAGGGCCGCGCTGAGCTCGTCGAGGCGGTAGTTGTAGCCGAGGCGCGAGTGCTCGAGCCAGCCGTCGAAGACGTCGCGGCCCTGGTTGCGCAGGCTGCGGAAGACGACGTCCCAGTCGGCGCGGTTCGTGACGATCATGCCGCCCTCGCCGGTCGTCATCTGCTTGTTCGGGTAGAAGGCGAACACGCCGGCGTCGCCGAGCGCGCCGACGGCGCGTCCCTTGTACTCCGAGCCGACCGCCTCGCAGGCGTCCTCGATCACCGCGACGCCGTGACGCCGCCCGAGCTCGAGGATCGCGTCCATGTCGCAGGGCTGGCCGAAGACGTGCACCGGCAGGATCGCCTTGACGCGCTCGCCGCGGCGTTCGAGCTTCTTCAGCTCGAGCTCGAGACGTCCGGCGTCGAGCGTCAGCGTCTCGGGCTCGACGTCGACGAACCACGGCGTCGCGCGCTCGTAGAGCACGCAGTTCGACGACGCGACGAAGCTGAACGGCGTCGTCAGGACCAGATCGCCCTCGCCGACGCCGGCCGCGATCATGCAGAGGTGCAGACCGGACGTGCCGCTGTTGACGCCGATGCCCTGCGCCGCGCCGACGCGCGCCGCGAGGCCGCGCTCGAACGCCTCCAGACGAGGCCCGAGTGCGAGCACCGACGTCGAAAGCACCTCCAGCACCGCATCCCGCTCCACCGCACCGACGCTCGGCGCACACATGGGAACTCTCATCGCAGAAACCTCGTGAAGGAATTCGTCGTTGAAGAAATGTGGCCGAAGGCCGCCGACGGCGGCACCGGCTCTCCGGAGCTGCTGCGCGCGCCGAGCTCGCGCGCCGGCACGCCGACGTGCGTGCGCTCGCCGCACGCGTGATCGATCGCGACGGTGCCCGCTCCCAGCACCGCCCAGTCGCCCACCGTCAGGTTCGGGATCACGACCGCACCGGCGCCGAGCTCGCAGCCCCGGCCGATCGAGACCTCGCCCGAGAGGTGCACGTCGGGATGCAGCGACGCGAAGTCGCCGATCGCGCCGCCGTGCGCCACCAGACAGTGCGTGTTCACCGTGACGAAGCGTCCGAGGTGGACGTTCACCGTCAGCACCGCGCCCGGCCCGACGTACGAGCCGACGCCCATCGTGACGTTCGGCCCGATGATCGCGCCCGGGTGCACGACCGGCGTCCACACGTGCTCGGGAACGTTGAGACGCTCGACGATCGCGGCCTTGGTGCGCGGCAGCCCGACGCCCATGACGAGGCGGGTGTTGGCGCGCGCCGCCTCGCGCAGCGCGAGCTCCACGCCGCCGATCACGGGGCCGATCCCGCAGGCGACGTCGCCGGACGGCACGGCGTCGTCGAGGAACGCGATCTCGCAGTCGTCCTCGCCGAGAGCGCGCAGCTCCTCGCGGAGCGACCAGGCGACCTCCTGCCCGTGTCCCGCCGCGCCGATGACGAGATAGCGCATCGTGCTCACTCCGCGCGCACCGCGAACGACGGCGCCGCACCGGCGGCCGCCGAGCCGAGGAACTCGGGCATGGTCGCGTGTCCGTCGGCGCTCACGCCGCGGCGCAGCAGCACCGCCGCGATCGTGCGCAGGAGGATCCGCGCGTCGAGAGCGAGGCTCCAGCCGTCCACGTAGCGGACGTCGAGCTCGAAGCGCTCCTCCCACGTCAGCGCGTTGCGCCCCTCGACCTGCGCGAGGCCGGTGATGCCCGGCGGCATCTCGTGGCGCCGCATCTGCCGCGGCGTGTAGCGCCCGAGGTACTGCGGCAGCAGCGGCCGCGGCCCGACCAGCGACATGTCGCCGCGCACGACGTTCCACAGCTGCGGCAGCTCGTCGAGCGACAGCGTGCGCACGATGCGCCCGATGCGCGTCAGGCGCTGCTCGTCGGGCGCGTCGCCGGCGCGCATCGTGCGGAACTTGACGAGCGTGAAGGTCTCGCCGCGGAGCCCGGGACGGCGCTGGCGGAACAGCACGGGCGAGCCGTCGGCGAGCCACAGCGCGAGCGCCACCAGCGCCATCGGCACCGCGGCGAGCGCGAGCAGCGGAAGCGCGAGCGCGAGATCGAACACGCGCTTCGACGTGCGTCCGGCTCGCGTCAAGCGGCCCCCCCGGTACGCCCGGCGGTACCGGCGCGGCCGGTGGCGAGCGCCGCCTTCACCGCGGACACGCGGGCCGCGTCGTCGCTCTTCGCCGCACGCCGCGCGCGCGGAGCGCTCGGCACGAGCTCCGCGAACAGCGCCTCGATCTGCTCGCCCTGCAGGCGCCGGTCGAAGCGCTCGCACACGACCTTCCGTCCGCGACGGCCCATCTCGCGCGCCGCGTCCGGGTGGTCCATCATCTGCCGCACCGCGCTCGCGAGCGCGTGCGCGTCTCCCGGCGGGACGAAGAGGCCGGCGTGCGCCTCCTCCACCACCTGCCGGATCACGCCGTCGATCTGCAGCAGCGTCGGACGTCCCGCCGCCATGTAGTCGAACACCTTGTTCGGGTACGTCGTGCGGAAGAGCGGGATGTCGCGCAGGCACGCGAGGCACGCATCGGCCGCGGCGAGAACGCCGGGCACCTGGTCCTTCGGCACCGCCGGGACGAAGCGCACGTTGTCGAGGCCACGCTCGGACGCCGCGCGCTCGAGGTCGGGACGCGCCTTGCCGTCGCCGACCAGCACGAAGAGCGCGCGCGTGCCGCGCAGCGCGTCGGCGGCGTCGAGCACCACGTCGAGCGCGTTCGCGGGTCCGAGCGCACCGGCGTAGAGCGCGACGAAGCGGTCGTCCGCACCCCAGGCCGCGCGATGCGCCTCGCCGCGCAGCTCGGGATCGAAGGGCGTCGGGTCGACGCCGTTCGGCACGACGTGGATCTTCGCCTCGTCGACGCCGTAGCTCTTGAGGAACGGCAGGAAGCCGGGCGAGTTGATGACCACGCGCTTCGCGCGCCGGTAGACCCAGCGCTTGAATGCGAGCGCCGCGTCGGTCACGGCGCCGGGTTTCAGCACGCCCATGCCGATCGCGAACTCGGGCCACAGGTCGCGCTCCTCGACGACGAGCCCGCCCTTCGCGCGCAGCGACGCGAGCCACGCCGGCATCAGCTGCGGAAGCGGCGGCGTCGTGCCCCAGACGACGTCGACGTCGGGGATCGACAGCGCGGTCTTCAGCGCGCGCGCGCCGAACTGCGCGAACGCAGTGCCGCGCGCGACGAAGCTGCGGTGCAGCTCCGAGCCCGGCAGCCGGATCACGCGCACGCCGGGCGTCTCCTCGGTGTCGCCCGCCGCGACCGCCGTGCCGGTGAGGTAGCTCACCTCGCTCGCGATGATCGTCGTGCGGTGTCCGCGCGACGCGAGGTACGTCGCGAGCTCGTGATGACGAGTCCCGCCCGGGTCGCGCGGCCCCGCGTACGCCTGATGGATCAGCAGTACGTGCATGGCGCGCCTCAGTAGTAGAGGACCTTGAAGACGGCCTTGTAGGCGAGCGCGCGGTGCGCGCACGACGGCCGCGATGCGTAGTCGTCCCATCGGTCGGCGACGCGCGCGAGTTCCGGCAGACCGAGCAGGCGCGCCGTCACGCGCAGCTGCGAGATGTGCAGCGCGTGGTAGAAGCCGCTCGCCAGCATCGGCAGCCTCGTGCCCGACTGCTCGTAGAGCGACCAGAAGCCGCAGTCGAAGTCCTCGAGGTGGCGCTTGACGGTGCGCACGCAGCGCTCGAGCAGGGCGTGCGCCGCGGGCTCGCGGGTCGCCTGCGCGTAGTCGTGCACGCCCCACAGCGCCCACAGGAAGCCGTTGAGGATGTGCGTCGGCGGGTCGACGATGGTCTCCTCGAGCCACGTGCCGTCGTCGCCGTCGGGCAGGCTGACGCCGCCCTGGTCGACGGGCGTGACGAGCGAGCGGAAGGCGCTGCGCGCGGCGTCCATGTAGCGCGGGTCGTTCGTCGCGCGGTGCATGCGGCACAGCAGCGACAGCCCCTGGCCCTGCGCGAGCGCCGAGTACCAGCCCTTCTGCAGGAGGACGCGGTACTCCCAGTCGAACTCGTGCTTCCACACCGGCACGCCGTGCGCGTTCGGCTCGAGGCGGCGCACCAGCCAGTCGGACGCGCGGCGTGCGCGCTCGCGGCGTCCCGGCGAGCCCGTGCGCTTCCACAGGTTCCAGTTGCCGAGGCCCCACTGCGCGATCGCGATCGGATTGTATTGACGCCCGACGTGGCCGCGGTAGTCGAGCAGCGGGATGCCGTCACCGTCGACGAAGGCGTCGTAGTCCGCCTTGGTGAAGAACTGCTGGTAGTACTCGTCGGCGTCCGGCCCGAATGCGTTCTCGTTGATCTGCGGCGGCTCGTGCCAGAACGTGAGCTGGCTCGGCTGGTTGCCGAGATAGGCCGAGAACACGCGCTGCAGGTAGCGCAGGCGCGCGCGCGGCGACCGGTTGCGGCCCATCATCGCCCGCGTCGCGGGAATGGCGCTGGTTCCCCCTTCGATCATGCCGTTGCCCCCTCCCCTGCGGCAGCGACCAGCGCCGCCGCGATCCGCTCTCCCGCGCGTCCGTCCCAGTGCTCGGGCACGCGCGTGCCCCGCGACGTCTTGTCGAGCGCCTCGCGCAAACCCGCGACGATGCCCGCGTGCGACACGCCGGCGAGCACGTTGGTGCCCTCGGTGATCGTCACCGGACGCTCGGTGTTCTCGCGCAGCGTGACGCACGGCACACCGAGGGCGGTGGTCTCCTCCTGCACGCCGCCGGAGTCCGTCAGGACGAACGCGGCTTCCTTGGTCGCCTTCAGCATCTCGACGTACGACAGCGGCTCGAGCACGCGGATGCCGTCCGCCGGCACCAGACCGAAGCCGTCGATGCGCGCGCGCGTGCGCGGGTGCATCGGCAGCAGGATCGGCGTCCGCGCCGCGATCTCGCCGAGTGCCGCGAGGATGCCGCCGAGCACGCGCGGGTCGTCGACGTTCGACGGACGGTGCAGCGTGCACAGGCCGTACGAGCGCGGTGCGACGCCGAGGCGCTGCAGGATCGGACACCCGTCCGCGCTCGCGACCGAGCGGTGCAGCGAGTCGATCATCGGGTTGCCGACGAAGCGGATCTTGTCCGCCGGAATGCCTTCCGCGACGAGATTCTCGTCCGCGTCGCGGCACGTGGTCAGCAGCAGATCCGAGATCGCGTCGGTGACCAGGCGGTTGATCTCCTCCGGCATGGCGCGATCGCGGCTGCGGAGTCCCGCCTCGACGTGCACCAGCAGCGGCCGGCGCCGCGAGGCAGCACCGCGTGCGGCCGGGCGGGGCTCCCAGTCGATCTTGCTGGTCACCAGCGCGCAGGCCGCCGTCGAGTTGACGTCGCCGACCACCACCACGACGTCCGGGCGGCGCTCGGTGAGCACGCGCTCGAAGCCGGTCATGACCCGCGCGGTCTGCTCCGCGTGCGACGCCGAGCCGACCTCGAGATTGACGTCCGGCTCCGGCAGGCGGAGGTCGCGGAAGAAGTCGTCCGACATGCGCGCGTCGTAGTGCTGCCCGGTGTGCACGATCGCGACCGAGACGTGATCCGCCGCGTGCTCGCGCAGCGCGTGGTAGATCGGCGCGATCTTCATGAAGTTCGGCCGCGCTCCGGCGACCAGGACGATCTCGAGCGGTCTCATCGCGTCACCACCTCCTCTTCCACCGCGCTCGCGAGCGCGTCGTCCCCCGGACTCGCGTCCGCCTGCGGCTCCGGATCGCGCACCGCGGCCGCGAAGCGCGCCGACTCGCGCATCGACAGGACCTTCGTGAGCCCGCGGTAGACCGGGATCATGTCCTGCGAGTTCTGCTGCGCGACGCGCAGCACCTGCTCCGCCGACGCGAAGTCGCCGCGCGCCGCGAACACGTCCACCGCGAGCCGGCGGTAGAGGTCGCCGCGCTCCGGCGTGAGCTTCAGCGCCGCGATCAGCGCCTCCTGCGCGGCCGACGCGTCGCCCGCCTGCAGGAAGTTCGCCGCGGCGCGCGCGAGGCGCGGCGCGTCCTCCGGCGTGATGCCGGACGCGTCGCGCAGCGCGACCGCCGCTTCCTCGTAGCGGCCGCGCGACTCGAGCAGCAGCACGAGATCCTCGGCGACCACCTGCCGCTCGCGGCCCGCGGGACGCTCGGCGAGCGCGCGCTCGAGGCCGCGCTCCACCGCGTCGGCGAGCGCCGGGTCGAGCGCCGCGAGGCGCGCGCGCAGCGTGTCCTCGCCGGCGAGGTCGGCGAGCCAGCCCGTGGGTGCCGTGTCCGTGGACGCCGGCTCGGGCAGCGTGTGCGAGACGAGATACGGATAGCGCGCGATCGACTCCTCGAGCTCCGCCGCGGCGCTCCCGGTCTCGCCGCGCGTCGCCAGCTGCGACGCGAGCCAGTCGCGCAGCTCGACGGCCCACGGGTCGAGGCGGACGGCACGGCGCAGCGACTGCTCGCCGTCCGCGTCGTTGCCGAGCGCGATCGCCATCGCCTCGTGCGTCGCGCGATTCGCGGGCGACAGCTCGATCGCCCGGCGCGCGAGTGCGACGGCACCGTCGCGATCACCGCTCTCCGCGAGCGCCGCGTCCGAGCGTGCGATCGCCGTCTCCGCCGACGCCGGCGCGCCGCCGACCATCTCGCGTGCGGCGCCGAGCACCAGCGGCGCCGCCGCGAGCGTCAGCAGCACCGCGAACGCCGCGACCGCGTGCGACGGCGCCGACGCGCGCACCGGCCGCGCGAGCAGCAGCATGCCGGCGAGCACGCCGAGCAGCAGCAGATTCGCCGGCAGACGCAGGCTGAAGTCGACGAAGCTGTGCACCAGGATCGCGGTGATCCCGCCGCAGACACCGAAGCGCAGCCACGACGCGCGCGAGAACGCGGCACGCCAGTCGGCCGGCTCGAAGCCCGCGGGCCGCTCGCTGCGGCGCGCGAGCGCGCCGTCGCCCTCGCCGGCGTCGCGGCGGCCGCGCGCGGCCGAGACGACGAGGAACGCGAACCACGCCGCGATCGCCATGCCCGCGACGCCGGTCTCGGCGGCGAGCTCCAGATAGTCGTCGTGCGCGTGCTGCCAGATGCCGCCCTCGACCGGCGGCTCCTGGTAGAGCGGGAAGGCGTAGCGCCACGCGCCCAGCCCGGTGCCGACCAGCGGGAAGTCGCGCACCACGCCGCGGCCCTTCTCGCCGACGGCGATGCGCGTCAGCAGCCCGACCTCGCCGTCGACCTCGCCGCCCTGCGCGATCTCGTCCTCGATGCGCGCCCAGCTGCCGATGGTCACGAGGCTCGCGATCAGCAGCGCCGCGACGATCGCGGCCGACGCGATGCGCGCCCCGCGCGACGAGCGCCGTCCGTGCCGCGAGCGCCGCGCGAAGCCGAGCCCGACCACGGCGAGTCCGGCGAAGAGGCTCATGATGCCGCCGCGCGAGCCGGTCGCGGCGTGCGCGACCAGCATCACGAGCACCGCGCCGAGGACCAGCAGCGGCAGCCAGAAGCTCCGCTGGTGCGACGCGAGCGCTCCCGCCCACGCGCGGCGCGGCGCCACGCCCATGCTCTGCGACGAGCGCGCCATGCGCGCGATGTGGCGTCCGGTGCGCAGCGCGACCGCGCCGAGGTACGCGACGCCGAGCGGGATCACCATCTCGAGCCACGCCGCGAAGTGATTCGGGTTCGCGAACGGTCCGGTCGCGCGTCCCGGGGTCCGCACCGGATCGAGGATCCACAGCACGCGCTCGCCGCCCGTCACGTCGTGCAGCAGCGCGATCAGCGACAGCGCAGCACCGCCTGCGACCAGCGTCAGGAGCAGCGTCGCGAACACGTCCTCGCGCGGATCCTCCTCCGGGCACCTCCGACGTCCACGGGTAGGCGACGAGCACGACGAACGCGCCGAGGCCGATGCCGATCTTGCAGAGCTCGACCCACACGCCGTGCGCGTCGAGCGCGAGCGGACGCCACGCCTCCCAGCCGCCCGCGTCGGGCCAGCCCGGCAGCACGTCGCGGTACAGCTCGAACGTGCGCGGCGAGACCACCGCCAGCACGGACGGCGGCAGCGGCAGCGTGGTGAGCAGGCCGAGCGCGACGAACGCCGCGAGCGCGACCGTCCCGACCGCCGCGGGCGGATCGGGGCGACGGGCGCGCTCGCGGCACGTCCAGGCGAGGAGTGAGAGTACCGTGGCGAGGCCGAGCGTCACGCCGATCGGGTGACGCCCGCCGAGGAACAGCGGCAGGCCGAGCACGAGGGCCTGCAGCACGCGCAGCACGCGGCGGTCCGAGGTCTTCATGCCGCCTCCGCCTGCCCGTAGTAGCCGGTGTACCGGCTGTAGAAGTAGAGATCGCCCCAGCCGAGATCGACGTTGTTGATCACGGCTCCGATGAGGTGCGCGTTGGCGACGCCCAGATGGTCGCGCGCGCGGCGCACGAGCTCGAGCGGCGTGTCGTGGCCCTTGACGACCAGCACCACCGCATCCGCCTCGCGCGACAGCACGACGCCGTCGGTCACGGGCACCACCGGCGGCGAGTCGACGATCACGAACTCGTACTCGTCGCGCAGGCCCGCGAGCGCGTCGCGCATGCGCGCCGAGCCGACCAGCTCCGCCGGATTCGGCGGCGTCGGACCGGCGGGCAGGAAGTCGAGGTGCGGCTTGTCGAGCGGCACGATGACGTCGGCGAGCGTCGCCTGTCCCGAGAGGAAGCTCGACAGGCCGCGCGAGTTGCCGGTGCCGAGCGAGCGGTGGCACGTCGGACGGCGCAGGTCGGCGTCGATCAGCAGCACGCGCGAGCCCGACTCGGCGAGCGTCGCGGCGAGGTTCAGCGACGTCACCGACTTGCCCTCGCCCGACGTGGCGCTGGTGAGCAGGATGACCTTCGGCGGTGCGGCCGGCGTCGAGAACAGCACGGCGGTGCGCAGCGCGCGGAACGCCTCGGAGATCACCGAGGTCGGCTCCTGCAGCACGACGACGGCGCGCGGCGACGGACCGGGTGTCGCCGCCGCGGCCGCCGCCACCGCGGCGGGCACCGCGGAACCCTCGACGCCGAGGGACGCGCGGCGCGCCGACGAGCGGCGCGCCAGCGCGAAGTTCGGAACCGTACCGAGCATCGGCAGCTGCAGCTGGTTCTCGACGTCGGTGCTCGACTTGACGGTGTTGTCGAAGGCGTCGCAGACGATGGTCGCGACCACCGACACGCCGAGCGCCAGCACGAGGCCGAACGCGAGGTTCAGCGGCACGTTCGGACGGCTCGGGTGCTCGGGAACCTCCGCGCGCTCGATCGACGCGCACGTTCGACGCCGCGAGCTGCGCGTTGACCGCGGTTTCCATCGCCTGCTTGACCAGCGTGCGGTAGAGGTTCTCCGCGCTCTCGACGTCGTTCTTCAGCAGCTCGTAGCGCGCGCCCAGGTCGCGCAGCAGGATCGCCGACTCCTCGAGGTACGCGAGCTTGGTGCGCAGGCCCTTCTCTCGCGCGCGGGCCGCGTCGAGACGGGCCTTGACGCCCGCGGTCTGCTGCGAGATCTCGCCCTTCAGCTGGCGCGCGATCTCGCTCTCCTGCTCGCGCAGCTGGATCATCTCGGGATGGTTCGGGCCGAGCTTCGGATCGAGCGCCGCGCGCTGCGCGCGCAGATCGAGCAGCGAGAGGTACAGCTTCTCGATGCCCGGCTTGTCGAGGAAGTGCGACATCGGGTCGTCGCGCTGCACGACGGTCTCGTACTCGGTCTGCAGCCCGATCCGGTCGGCCTCGGCCGCGCTGATCTGCGTGGTCAGCTCGTTCATCTGCTGACCGGTGAGCTTCTGCTCCTGATTGACCGCGACGTTGGGGTGGTCGGTCGCGAACGCCTTGAGCGCGCCCTCGGCCTGCTCGACGCGGCCGCGCGCCTCCTCGAGCTGCTTGCCGAGGAACTCCTTCGCGGTGACGTCGTTGGCCAGTCGCGCCTCGGCGTTGGCCTCCATGTAGGCCTGCGTGTGCGCGCCGGCGAGCATCGCCGACAGCTCGGGGCTCGGCGTGGTGAAGCGCACCTCGACGAGGTCGGTGCCGCGCACGTCGCGCACGTCGAGGTAGCGCATGTAGCGGTCGAGCAGCTCGGTCGGGACCTCGGCGCCGCCGCCGGAGTCGTCGTTCGCGGCCTGGTCGACGACCGCGCCGCCGCGGAAGCCGCGCGGACGCAGGAACGACAGCAGGCGTCCGCCGACCGACAGCAGCCCCGACCGGGCCTCGGTCGGGTGGAGGAAGGTCTCGTTGCTCGCGAGATCGTGCGTGCGGATGACGCGCTCGGCGAGGTCGCGGCTCTTCAGCGCCGCGACCTGCGTCGAGAGAAAGCTCGACGC
>JAXLXO010000002.1:0-442659 GCA_046327915.1 Binatia bacterium
TTGGTGCGTCAATCTCGACATCCCGTTCGCGCTGGTGACCGTCGGCTTCGCGATAGGCATCCTGTTCTCGATCGTGTCGCTGGCGCCCGGCGGGCTCGGGATCATGGAAGGCTCGATGACCACGATCTTCCACTCGCTCGGCACGCCGCTCGAGCAGACCGTGGTGGCCGTGCTGCTGTTCCGCATCGCGTACTACGCGGTGCCGTTCCTCGTCAGCGTGGCGTTCTTCCGCACCATGCTGCGCGTGGCGCGCGGGCAGGCCGAAGAGAGCTGATCGCCTTTACCGGTCGGCGTGGCCGTGCCATGGGACGCTCGAGGAGGGTCGCACCATGACGTCCCCGGCCGGCAACGACGACGTCCTCGGATCCGTCGTCGACAGCGACGCGCACATCTTCGAGCCGCACGATCTCTGGGATCGCTTCCTCGACCCGCGCTTCCGCGCGCGCGCACCGAAGGTGATGCTCGACGAGCAGGGACGCATCCGCTGGAACCTCGACGGACGCATCACGCCGGCGCTGCCCCTGTTCTCCGTCGAGGGCGAGAACGGCGCACGCAAGCCCTACGTGCCGCGTCCCGGAATGGGCGACCCGCGCGAGCACGTCGCGGACATGGACCTCGAGGGCATCCGGCACGCGGTGGTCTACCCGGGGCTCGGCCTGCTGTTCCAGTCGGTCGAGGACGGCGCGCTCGCCGCGGCACTCTGCCGTGCCTACAACGACTGGCTGCAGGAGCACTGCGCGACCGCGCCGGCGCGGCTCTTCGGTGCGGCCGCGATCCCGCTCCAGGACCCGGACGCCGCCGTCGCCGAGGTCGAGCGCGTCGCGGCCTCGCTGCCGCAGATGCGCGCCGTGTTCGTGCGTCCGAACCCGGCGGGCGGACGGCTGCTGCACGATCCGGCGCTCGACCCGTTCTGGGCCGCGGCCGCGCACGCGCGCCTGCCGGTCGCGATCCACGAGGGCACGACGCGCTCGAGCCCGACCGTCGCCGACGACCGCTACGACGAATTCTTCTTCCTGCACATGCTGTCGCACCCGTTCGAGCAGCAGCTCGCGTGCCTCAACCTGATCGCCGGCGGCGTGCTCGATCGTCATCCCGAGCTGCGCGTCGCGTTCCTCGAGAGCGGCTCCGCCTGGGCCGTGCACTGGCTCGCGCGCATGGACGAGCACTTCGAGCACTGGGGCTACACGCTTCCCGGATTGAAGCGCCGCCCGAGCGACGTCTTCCGGGAGCAGTGCTTCGTCTCGACCGACCCCGAGGAGGACGCGGTCGCCGCGACGGTCGAGTACGTCGGCGAGGACTGCGTGGTGTGGGCGTCGGACTATCCCCACCCCGACGCGATCTTCCCGGGGGCGCCGAAGGCGACGCTCGCGAACCCGCGCCTGTCCGCGGCCGCGAAGCGGAAGGTCCTGGTCGACAACGGACGCCGCCTCTACCGCCTCGGCGGCGCTACTTGACGGACCGCCGCGGGCGACGCTCCACCCGTCCCCGGAGCGTGACGGCGCGACGAGCCTGACCGCCCGCGCAGGCGCGAGCGACTTGCCTCCCTCGAGGCGATGCACGAGATTGCGGGCGTCATGAACGAACGTCCGCCCTGCTTCCTCGCGCTCGACTACGGCACCGGTGGCGGCAAGAGCGCCATCTTCGACGCGACCGGCCGCTGCCTCGCGGTCGTGCGCGAGCCCTGGTCCTACGACGACGTCGACCTCGGCGAGAACGCGCTCGGCCGCGGCTACGCCTTCGACCCGGACGCCTTCTGGGCGGCGCTCGCGCGCTGCACGCACGCAGCACTCGCGAAGGCCGGACTCCATCCGGCGGCGATCGCCGGCGTCTCGACCACGGCGCAGCGCCTCGGCACCGTGTTCCTCGATGCGCACGGCCGCGAGATCTTCGCCGGCCCGAACATGGACGGGCGCGGCTTCATGGGCGCGCTCGACGTCATGGGCAAGCTCGGCATGGAGGACGGCGTCCGCATCTCCGGCCACTGGCCGCCCTTCGTGTCTTCGCTCGCGCGCCTGCTGTCGCACCGCACGAGCGCCGACGCGCCGGCGATCGCGAAGGTCCTGACGCTCAACGACTGGCTGACGTACCGTCTCACCGGCGAGATCGTCGCCGAGCCGTCGAACGCCTGCGAATCGCTCTTCCTCGACGTCAAGCAACGCCAGTGGAGCACGGAGATCGCTGCCGCGTTCGAGATCGCGCCGTCGCTGCTGCCGCCCGTGGTCGAGCCCGCGACGCGGGTCGGAACGGTCACGGCGCGCGCCGCGGAGCAGCTCGGACTTCGCGCGGGGACTCCGGTCTACGCGGGCGGCGGCGACACGCAGTGCGCGCTGCTCGGCTCGGACGTCGTCGAGCCCGGCGAGGCCGGAGCCGTGCTCGGCACGACCACGCCGGTCATGACCGCGACCGCGGAGCCGGTGCTCGACGAGGCGGGACGGCTCTGGACCGGCTGCCACGTCGTGCCGGGGCGCTGGACGCTGGAGAGCAACGCGGGCGACACCGGCATCGCCTACGAGTGGGTGCTCGGCATCCTCGGGCTCGACGGCGACGCAGGCTTCGCCGCGGCCGAGGAGGCCATCGCCGCGTGCGCGCAGCTGCCGACGCCGATGTACAGCGTCGCGGGACCGCAGATCTGGGACGTGATGAACTTCCGTCCCAACCAGGCGCTCGGCTTCGTGTTCCCGCACCCGCCGTTCTCGAAGCGGCCGGCGCGCGGCGATTTCCTCGCGGCCTTCCTTCTCAACGTGACGTGCGCGATCCGCGCCAACCTCGAGCAGATCGAGGCGCGGCTCGGACGTCCCGTGGATCGCCTCACGCTGTCCGGCGGCATGACGCGCAGCCCGGCGCTGCTGCGCGCGATCGCCGGCGTGATCCGGCGTCCGCTGCGCATCTCGGAGGATCCGAACGCGACCGCGCTCGGCGCCGCCGTGCTCGCAGCGGCGGGGCACGGCACGCACCCGTCGATCGCCGCGGCGGCGGACGCCATGGTGCGCAAGCACCCGCTCGAGGCGGGCGACGTCAATCCCGCCTGGGACGACTACTACGCGCGTTGGCGCGCGCTGTACGACTCGGTGCGCGACCTTCTCGGCTGACCGGACGCAGCGGACGCGCGCTGCGCTTCGGGCGCGCCGCGTGCGCCGCGGCGTCGCCCGTGTCGCCGTGCCCGGAGACCGCGTGGCGCAGCGCCAGCACCTCGCGCGGCGTCAGGTCGCGCGTCTCGCCGACGCGCAGCGCACCGAGCTTCAGCGGACCGATCGCGATCCGAGACAGGCGCTCGACGGGATGGCCCACGGCCTCGCACATGCGGCGCACCTGCCGCTGCCGGCCCTCGCGCAGGATGATGCGCAGCCGCGACTTGCTCGGCAGGATCGACTCGACGACGACCTCCGCGGGCGCGGTCACGCCGTCCTCGAGGCGCACGCCACGGCGCAGACGCTCGACTGCGCTCTCCTCCGGCCGTCCCCGCACCTTGACGCGGTACACCTTCGGGATCTGGAAGCGCGGGTGCGTGAGCTGCTGCGCGAGGTCGCCGTCGTTGGTGAGCAGCACGAGGCCGCTCGACTCGAAGTCGAGGCGGCCGACGGGAAAGAGCCGCGCGCGAAGATTGCGCACGACGTCGCCGATCGCGGGACGCCCCTCGGGGTCGGACATCGTGCTCACGATGCCGGCCGGCTTGTGGTAGGCGACGTAGGCCAGCTTGCGCGGCAGCGCCGCGCGGCCGTCGACGGTGATCTTATCCCTGGTCGGATCCGCCTTCGTCCCGAGCTCCGAGATCACCTTCCCGTTCAGCCGGACTCTCCCCTCCCGGATCAGGTCCTCCGCCGCCCTCCGCGACGCGATCCCCGCCTGGCTCAAGATCTTCTGGATTCTCTCCGTCCGGGTGCGCATCGCCCTGCTCGCCTTCCTCGCCGACCTGGCCCTCTTCGCCGTCCTCGCCCAGCTCCTGCTGCGCCTCGGCTTCCTCGATCAGACGCGCGAGCGCTTCGGGCTCCGGCAGATCGGGCAGCTCGCCGAGATCCTTGAGGCTGAACAGCTCGAGGAAGACCTCGGTGGTCCCGTATTCGACCGGACGTCCCGGCGACTGCCGACGTCCGACGACGTGGATCAGGTTGCGCGTCAGCAGCGCGCCGAGAACCGCGTCGCAATTCACGCCGCGCACCGCCTCGACCTCGCCGCGCGTCGCCGGCTGCCGGTAGGCGACGATGGCCAGCGTCTCGAGCACCGCGCGCGACAGCCGGGGCGGCTTCTCCGAGAAGAAACGTCGCACCCACGGCGCGCACTCCGACGCCGAGCGCAGCTGCAGGCCGCCCGCGGTCTCCGCGAGCCGGAGCCCGCGGCCTTCCTCGATCAGCGCCTGACCCAGCTCGTCGAGCGCCTCCTTGACGGCGGCGCGCGGCCACGCACCGAGCAGCTTGACGAGGCGGTTCAGCGGCACCGGCTCGGCCGCCGCGAACAGGACGGCCTCGAGGATCACGCGCAGCGGCGGCGCGTCGGCGGTCTCGTCGGTGCCGTCGTCGTCGCCCTCGCCGTCTGACGACTCGTCGTGCGCGCCCGGCGGGACGCCGGCGCCCGCGTCGGCGGACAGCTCGGGCTCGTTCTCGACTTCTGCCGACGCGTCCTCGGCGTCGGCGGACGCCTCGTCGGCGTCCTCCCCTTCCTCGTCGGAGTCCTCGTCGTCGTCCGACTCGTCGTCGTCTTCGGACTCGTCGTCCTCGTCGGAGTCGTCCGAGTCGTCCGAGTCGTCGTCGCCGTCGTCCTCGAAGTCGTCGTCTTCGTCGTCGCCGGCACCGGCCGCTGCGAGCTCGCCGCTCTCCGACGCCTCGCCGGCGCCCTCCTCGTCCGCGAGCTCCTCGTCGACCTCGGGCCCGTTCTCGTGCTCTCCGCTCATCCCGCCGCTTCCTCGAAGTCGATCGCCAATACGCTGTCCGGATCCAGGTCACGCACCAGCACGACCTCGATCTCTCCGTACGCCGTTTCCTGAACCGCCGTCACCGCGCCCACCTTGATCAGCTCGAGAATCGCGAGGAACGTCACGATGATCCGGCTGCGCGACGCGTTCTCCGGGAAGAGCTCCTCGAAGCGCACGCGTGGCGTGCCGCGCAGCTGCTCCATGACGAGGTCGAGCCCGTCGCGGATGCTGACGTGCTCCTGCGCGACGCGGTGGACCGGCTGGTTCACGCGCCGGTTCAGCACGCGCTGCAGCGCCATCAGCAGGTCGCCGACGCCCGCCGGACGCACCGGCTCGACGAACTCACCCGGCGAGCGCTCGACCACCGTGCGCCGGAACACGTCGCGTCCGAGCACGGGACGCTGCGCGAGCGCCGTCGCAACCTTCTGGAAGCGCTCGTGCTCGATGAGCTGCTGGATCAGCTGCGCCTCCGGATCGAGCGGCTCTTCCTCGTCGAACTCGTCGCGCTCCTCGGGCGGCAGCAATGCGCGCGACTTCAGGTAGATCAGCGTCGCCGCCATGACGAGGAACTCGCCCGCGATGTCGAGGTTCAGCTCCTGCGCCTCGCGGAGATAGCCGAGGTACTGATCGGTCACCTGCGAGACGCGGATCTCGTAGAGGTCGACCTCGTGCTTCTTGATGAGGTGCAGCAGCAGGTCGAGCGGGCCCTCGAAGGCCTCCAGCTTGACGGTGTACGCCTCGCTCATCGCGCGTGTCCTACCACAGGGAGCCGACCCGGGAGAACCCGATCAGCCCGCGAGACCCATCGCGTCGCGAACTTCGGTCATCGTCTGCCGGGCGATCGTCCGGGCGCGTGCCGTGCCCGCCGCCAGGACCTCGCGGACGTAGCCCGCGCGCGCCGCCAGCTCGGCGCGGCGCTCGCGGTGCGGGGCCAGATCCGCGATCACGTGCTTGATCATGATCTTCTTGCAGTCGAGGCAGCCGATGCCCGCAGTCTTGCAGCCCGCCGTGACGGTCTCGATCTCCTCGGGCGTGCAGTAGACCTTGTGCAGGTTGAACGCGGGGCACAGCTCCGGGTCGCCCGGGTCCGTGCGGCGGACGCGCGCCGGGTCGGTCGCCATCCGGCCGAGCCGGGTCTGGATCGACTCGGGCTCCTCGTCGAGCCAGATGGCGTTGCCGTAGCTCTTGCTCATCTTGCGACCGTCGGTGCCGGGGACCTTGGGCGTGGGCGACAGCAGCGCCTGCGGCTCCGGCAGGACGTCGCCGTACAGGTGGTTGAAGCGCCGCGCGATCTCGCGCGTCAGCTCGACGTGCGGCACCTGGTCCACGCCCACCGGGACGAGGTCGGCCTTGTAGAGCAGGATGTCCGCCGCCTGCAGGACCGGGTAGCCGAGGAAGCCGTAGGTCGAGAGGTCGCGGTCGGAAAGCTGCTCCTTCTGCTCCTTGTAGGTCGGATTGCGCTCCAGCCACGGCACCGGCGTGACCATGCCGAACAGCAGCGCCAGCTCCGCGTGCTCGAGCAGCTCGGATTGGCGGAAGATCACGCAGCGCTCGGGGTCGAGTCCGGCCGCGAGCCAGTCGAGCACCATCTCGTCGACGAAACCCGGGACCTTGCCCGGCTTCTCGTAGTCGGTCGTGAGGACGTGCCAGTCGGCGACGAAGAAGTGGCAGTCGTACTGGTCCTGCAGCGCCACCCAGTTGCGCAGCGTTCCCAGCAGGTGGCCGAGATGGAGCTTGCCCGTCGGCCGCATGCCGCTGACCACGATCTTCTTCCTGCCCGCGCTCGCCGTCACTCGCCGTCCTCCCCTGTCGTCCGCCGCCGGCCGCGCACGGCCGCGCGATCGCGCGGATGGTGCGCCGCGTGCACCTGTCGCAGGTGGGCGCGGCTCAGATGGGTGTACACCTCGGTGGTCGAGATGTTCGCATGCCCGAGCAGCGTCTGCACCACGCGCAGGTCGGCGCCGCGCTCGACGAGGTGGGTCGCGAACGCGTGCCGAAGCCCGTGCGGCGACAGCGGCACCTCGATCCCGGCCCGGTCGGCGAGCCGGCGGATCAGCGCGAACACCGCCTGACGCGTGAGCTTGCGGCCGCGCGGCGAGACGAAGACCTCCTGGCAGCGCCGCGACGCGACGAGACGCGGCCGCTCGTGCTCGACGTAGCGCTCGAGCGCCGTGCAGGCAGGGCGTCCGAGCGGGACGACGCGCTCCTTGTCGCCCTTGCCGAGCACGCGCAGCGCCCGATCGTCGAGAAAGACCGAATCGAGGCGCAGCGAGATCGCCTCGCTGACGCGCAGCCCCGCGCCGTAGAGCACCTCGAGCAGCGCCACGTCGCGCAGCGGCGTCGGCGTCGCCGCCGCCGCGTCGAGCAGCAGCGGCACGTCGCTCTCGCCGAGCGTGGTCGGCAGACGGCGCGGCAGGCGCGGCTGGCGCAGATCCGCGACCGGGTTGTCGGGCAGGATCTTCTCCTCGAGCGCGAAGCGGAAGAGCCCGCGCAGCGTCGACAGCCGGCGCGCCTGCGAGCGCGCGCCGACACCGCGCTCGGCCTCGGCCGCCTGGAACGCGAGCACGACCTCGCGCGACACCCTTCGTGCGTCCTCGATGCGGAACTTCGCACGCACGAACGCCGCGAAGCGCGCCAGGTCGTCGGCGTAGGCGGCGTAGGTGTGCGGCGACACGCCGACCTCGCCGCGCAGTCGCGCGAGGAAGCGGTCGATCAGCTCGTCGAGCGGCACGCGCGCTCAGCCCGGGGCCGGCGCGCTCGCTTCGCCCGACGTGGTCTCCTCGCGGAGCGCCGCGGCGAGAGCGCCGCGGATCTCGTCCGCGCGCGTCGACTTCGTCTGGTCGGCCTCGGTCACGTAGAAGACGTCGAGCACCTGGTCGACGTTGGTCGAGATCTTCGCGAGGTGGATGTCGAGCTTCAGCGCGTAGAGGGCCTGCGCGATCCGGTACAGCAGGCCGACGCGGTCGTGCGTGTAGACGTCGACCACCGTGTACTCGTCGGACACCTCGTTGGTGACCACGATCTCGGACGCGACGCGCGGCACGCGCTTCTTGTCGAGGAGTCCGGGCTTCTCCGCCCGCGCCATGACCTCGGCGAGGTCGCGGCGTCCGGCGAGCACGTCCTCGAGCAACTCGCGCGTCTTGATCCAGCGGTCCTCGTCGAGCGCGACCGCGCGCCGCTCGAGGTGCGAGATGCGGAACGCGTCGAGCGCGATGCCGTCCTCCGAGGTCGCGATGCGCGCACCCACGATGTTCATGCCGCGCGCGGCGAGAACGCCGGTGAGGATCGCGAACAATCCCGGACGGTCCGGCGTCGCGACGGTGAACTCGCTGTACTCGTAGGCCTCGTTGTGCGCGACGCTGGTCGCGAGCCCCTCCTGCCGAGCGCGCCGGACGAGCACGGCGTGGTCCGCCATGAGCGCCTCGGGCGTGGTCAGGAAGTAGATGTCGGGCATGCTCGTGGCGAAGTGCTCGAGCGCCGCGACGGTGTCCGGGTCGCGCTCCGCGCGGGCGCCGGAGAGCACGCGCTCCTTGACGCGCGCGATGCGCGCGCCGCGGTCCTCGGGCTCGAGTCCGCGCGCGAAGGCGTCGGCGACGCGAAGGTACGCCTCGCCGAGCAGCATGTCCTTCCAGTTGTTCCAGACCTTGGGACCCGTTGCGCGCATGTCGGCGTAGGTCAGCACGTAGAGGCGCTTCAGCGTCTCGGTGGTGCCGACCAGCGTCGCGAACTCGCGGATCAGCTTGTCGTCGTGGATGTCGCGCCGCTGCGCGAGGTGCGACATCACGAGGTGGTTCTGCACCAGGAACTCGAGCTCGCGCGCGTCGTCCTCGTTGAGGCCGAGACGGTGCGCGAGGTCGACCGCGAACTTCGCACCCTTCTCGGAGTGCCCGCCGCCGAGGCCCTTGCCCGAGTCGTGCATCATGATGCCGAGGAAGAGCAGCTCGGTGCGCTCGACCTCGCGCATGACCTGCGTCAGCAGCGGTGACGCGTCGGCATACTCGCCGTTGCGCAGGCGCTCGATCTCGCGCACGCCCATCAGCGAGTGCTCGTCCACGGTGTAGATGTGGTAGAGGTCGTGCAGCACGAGGCAGCGCAGATGCTCCCACTCGGGAATCATGCGCGACAGCACGCCGAGCTTGTGCATCTCGTGCAGCGCCTCGTAGACGCGGTACGGCGAGCGCAGGATCGCGAGGAAGGCCGCCACGACGCGCGGGTCCGAGCGCTGCGCGTCGCCCAGCAGGTGCGCGCAGGTGCGCACGAGATCCGCCAGCCCCGAGGAGAAGTTGACGCCGTGCCGCTGCGCGTCCGCGAACACGCGCATCAGCTCGGTGGGATCCTCGACGAAGATGTCGCTCGTGGTCACCGCGAGCTCGCCGGCGACGATCTGCACGCCCGGACGGATCGTGCGCGCCATCATGCGGCCGATCAGGCGGTACGGACGCGGCGGGTTCACCGAGCGATCGATGATCGCCTGCGCGAAGCGTGTCACGATCGACGCCTGCAGGTAGTAGTCCTTGAGGAAGCGCTCGACGGGCTTCAGGTTGCCGTTGCCGCTCGCGGCGTAGCCGAGGTTGATCGCGACCTGCTCCTGCAGGTCGAAGGTCAGCTGGTCCTGGTGCGAGCGCGTCAGGAAGTGCATCGCGTTGCGGACGCGGAACAGGAAGTCGCGCGCGTGCTCGATCTCCGCGAGCTCGGTCGCGTTCATCACGCCCTTCACCGCGAGCTCGCGCAGGCTCGAGACCTTGAACTTGATCTTGGCGATCCACAGGGCGGTGTGCAGGTCGCGCAGCCCGCCCTGCCCCTCCTTCAGCTGCGGCTCGAGGAGGTAGACCGAATCGCCGTACTCGTGGTGCCGCTCCTGGCTCTCGTTGAGCTTCTCGCGGAAGAACTTCGCGGTCGCACGCGGCTTGATGTCGCGCTCGAGGGCGCGGTCGAACTCGTCGGCGAGCGGACGGTCGCCGCAGACGAAGCGCGCGTCGATCAGCGCGGTCTTGATCTTGAGATCCGTCGCGGCGAGGCGCACGCACTCGGTGACGTTGCGCACCGCGAACCCGACCTGCAGGCGCGTGTCCCACAGCGTATAGAGGATCTTCTCATTGACGGTCTCGACGTAGGGCGTGACCTTGTGCGGATAGAGGAACAGCAGATCGATGTCCGACTGCGGGTTCAGCTCGCCGCGCCCGTAGCCGCCCTGCGCGAGGACGGCGCAGCGCTGGTCGAGCTGCACGTAGCGACGGCGATAGGCCGCGGTCGCGGCGTCGAAGAGGAACTCGATCAGCTGGTCGACGGCGTGCGTCCAGCTCTCGACCACGGCCACGCCCGAGGCCCCGGCGTCGTGCCAGCGGTGCAGACGGTCGCGCGTCTGATCGACGAACTCGCGCGAGACGCGGCCCAGGTCCTCGGCCTCGCCCGGATCGGGCAGGACGGGAAGCTCGGGGGCTTCGGGCGGCGGCGCCGAGGCTCGCACCCCGGCGCCCGCACCCGCCGGTTCTGGCGGCGTGTCGAGCATCTACAGATTCGAGTTCGCGCTGTCGCTGGAGAGAAACCGCCGCACGCCGAGCGCGAGCCCGTCGGCGACGTCCTGCTGGTAGCGCCGCGCCGCGATCCGCTGCCCTTCGGTCTCGTTCGTCAGGAACGCGACCTCGACCAGGATGCACGGCATGTAGGCCCCGACCAGCACGTAGAACGGTCCTTTCTTGACGCCGAGGTTCACCACCCCGCGCCACCGGTCCCGTAGATAGCTGACGAGGTTGCCTTGCACAGCCCGGGCCAGCGTGACGGACTCGTCTTCCTTCCCGGTCTGGACCAGATCGCTCAAAATGTAGGCAAGGTCGCGCTCGCCTGGTGACGCACCGGTCAGCGCGAGACCGTTCTCGAGCGCCGCGAGCCGGATCGTCGCGCGGTCGTCGGTGTTGTTGAGCGTGTAGGTCTCCACCCCCGCGAGCTGCGGGTTCTCGCTCGCGTTGCCGTGGATCGACAGGAAGAGATCCGCGCCCTGCGCGTTCGCGATCGCGGTGCGCTGCTCGAGCGAGACGTACGTGTCGTCGGTGCGCGTCAGCACCACGCGGATCTGCGGGTCCTCGGAGAGGCGCTCCGCGACCATCTGCGCGATGGTCAGCGTGATGTCCTTCTCGTCGCTGCCGGTCACGCCGCGCGCACCGGGGTCCTTGCCGCCGTGTCCGGGGTCGATGACGACGGTCCGCACGTGCCCCACCGGACCGCGCCCCGAACGGCCCGCCTTCGCGGCCGGCGTGCGCTGCGGCATCGTCTGCGCGGGCGGCTCGAGGGCGCCGAGGTCGCGCGCCACGTCGTCGTTGGCGAGGGTGCTCGCGGCGGCGTGCTCCTGCTCGGCGGGGTGCGGAACCGCGGCGACCACGGTGTCGTGCCGGGTCGGCTCGGGAGCCGCGACCGTCTCGTGCGGTGCTGGCGCCGCTGTCGCGGGCACCGCGGTGGGCGGCGGCGTGCGCGGCGCCTCGGTCGGCGCGGCCGTCGGCGGTGGCGTGCGCGGCGCGGCCGTGGGTGCTGCAGTCGGAGCTTCCGTCGGCTCGACCCGCGCCATCAGCGGCGGCGTCGCCGTGGGCGCGGGCGCCTCCGCGATCCGCTGTGCGGGCACCGCCGCGGGCAGCGCCGCGTGCGCCGCGCGCGTGTCGGCCGGCGGCACGGGAGCCGCCGGCACGGCGACCGCCGTCTCCTCCGCGCCCGGTGCCGCCGCGCGCGCGACGCCGGCGTCCCGCGGCGGACGCGGCACGATGTTGAGCAGGAGCCGTGGCGGCTTCTCGCTCGTGCGCACCTCGAACATGCCCGGCGCGACCAGGTCGACCACGACGCGCACGGTCTGCGGATCGAATTGCCCGACGCGCACCTGCTTCGCCACGCCGTCCTCGACGGCCAGCGGCGTGCGCGCGACGTCCTTGCCCAGCACGGCGGGACGCAGGTCGACGTAGGCGCGGTTCGGCAGATTCGCGCTCGGATCCGCACCGGTCGCGCGCGCCGTATAGTCGGCGACGCCGCGGATGCCGATCACCAGACGCGGCTTGCCATCGGAGCTGTCCCACGAGACTCGCTCGACGATCGCGCGTCCCGCCTTGTCCTGCGCACCCGGCGCGCCGAAGCTCGTCGAGCCGTCGGCCGCGTGCGCCGCGGCGGCCAGCGCGAGCAGCACGCTCGCCGCGAGCAGGGACGATGATACGCGGACGCGCACGCTCAGCCTTCCCGCGCCAGCAGCGCCAGCTCGTGCAGGCGCGTCAGCGCCTCGAGCGGCGTCAGCTTCTCGACGTCGATCGCCGCGAGCTCGCGCCGCAGGTGCTGCGCGCGATCCGCGAACAGATCCAGCTGTGCGGCGGACGCGGCGCGGCGACGCTGCGCGGGCGGCGGCGTCCCGGCGGGCGACTTGCCCTCCTCGAGTCCGGCGAGGATGTCGCGTGCGCGCTTGACGACCGCGTCGGGCACGCCGGCGAGCCGCGCCACCGACACGCCGTAGCTGCGGCTCGCCGGTCCCGGCACGACGCGACGGAGAAACAGCACGTCGTCCTTCCACTCGCGCACTGCGACCGAGTAGTTGCGCACGCGCGGCAGGGACTCGGCGAGCGCGGTCAGCTCGTGGAAGTGCGTCGCGAACAGCGTCTTGACGCGCGCACCGGGCGCGGGCTGCACGTCGTGCAGGTACTCGGCGACGGCCCACGCGATCGCGATGCCGTCGTAGGTGCTGGTGCCGCGTCCGATCTCGTCGAGCACCACCAGCGTGCGCGCCGTCAGGTTCGCGAGGATCGCCGCGGTCTCCTTCATCTCGACCATGAACGTCGAGTCGCCGGCGACGAGATCGTCCGCCGCGCCGACGCGCGTCCAGATGCGGTCGGTGAGCGGCACCTGCGCCTCCGCCGCGGGCACGAAGCTGCCGGCGTGCGCCATCAGCGTGATCAGCGCGACCTGGCGCAGGTACGTGCTCTTGCCGGCCATGTTCGGTCCGGTGAGCACGATGATCTGCTCGGCCTCCTCGTCGAGCGTGGCGTCGTTCGCGACGAAGCAGCCCTGCGCCGACGTCCGTTCGACGACAGGGTGCCGCCCGTCGCGGATCACCAGCGCGTTGCCGCGGTGCAGGCTCGGCCGCACGTAGCCCTGCTCGTGCGCGGTCGTGGCGAGTCCCGCCAGCGCGTCGAGGCTCGCGAGCTCGCGCGCGAGGCGCACCAGCGCGGGCTCGTGCGCGCGCACCGCTTCGAGCAGCTCGGTGAACAGCGCACTCTCGCGCTGCCGGCAGCGATCGTCGGCGGTGGTGAGCTGCTGCTCGAGTTCGCGCAGCTCCGGCGTCGTGTAGCGCTCGCCGTTGGCGATCGTCTGGCGGCGGACGAAGTGCGCCGGCACGTTGCCGAGGTTCGCCTTGGTGACCTCGAAGAAGTAGCCGAACACGCGCTGGTAGCGGACCTTCAGCGACGAGATGCCGCTCGCCGCGCGCTCGCGCGCCTCGAGCGCCGCGATCAGCTCCTGGGCGTCACGCGTCAGCGCGCGCAGGCGGTCGACCTCCTCGTCGGCGCCCGCGCGGATCGCGCCGCCCTCGCCCGCGGTCAGCGGCGGCGACTCGACCAGCAGCGCCGAGATGCGCGCGGCGAGACCCGGCGGTGGCGATACGGCCTCGGCGATGCGTGCGAGCAGCGCGGGACGCGCCTCGGCGGCGAGCAGCTCGTGGATGGCGGACGCGGCATCGAGCGCGCGAGAGAGGCGCACCAGCTCGCGCGGTCCGGCGCGGTTCAGGCTGAGGCGCGCGACCAGGCGCTCGACGTCGCCGACCGGGCGCAGGCGCTCGCCGAGATCGCTGCGCAGCCCGGGCGCCTCGACCAGCGCCTCGACCGCGTCGAGGCGCTCGCCGATGGCCTGCACGTCGAGCAGCGGGTAGAGCAGCCAGTCGCGCAGCCGGCGTGCGCCCATCGCGGTCGTGGTGCGGTCGACGGCCCACCACAGCGAGCCGTGCCGCGTCTGCTGCGAGCCCTCGACGACGGCGAGGTTCTTGCGCGAGCGTGGGTCGAGCATGAGGTGGTCGCCGAGCGTGTAGACGCGCGCCGGAGAGAGGTGGTCGAGCCCGCCGCGCAGCGTCTCGGCGAGGTACTCCAGCGCGCGGCGCAGTGCGTCCGTGGCCGGCGCCACGGGCGCCGTGCTCGCGGGCCCGGGATCGGCGAGCACGCGCTCGAGCGTGCGGCCGATGTCGGGTGCGGCGGCTCCGGCCGGAGCCGGACGCGCGGTGACGCTGGCCTCGGTGCCGCGCGCGAGCTCGCCCAGCACCTCGTCGCCCTCGGGAAAGAGGATCTCGCGCGGCGCGATGCGCGCCAGCTCCTCGCGGGCGAGCGCCAGCGCTTCGGTCTCGCAGCAGCGCAGCTCCCCGGTGGACGCCTCGACGGTGGCGATCGCGATGGCCTCGCCCGCGCCGCGTCCGAGCGCGACCAGATACCCGGGCTCGCTGTTCGCCAGCCCCTCGTCCTCGTCGAGCACCGTCCCCGGCGTGATGATGCGCGTGAGCCCGCGCTCGACCAGCCCCGGCGACGACGCGGCGTCGCCCACCTGGTCGCAGATCGCGACCTTGATCCCGTGCGCGAGCAGCTTGCCGATGTAGTTCAGCGCCGCGTGGTGAGGCACGCCGCACATCGGGATCGGGTTCGGATCGTCCTTGTTGCGCGAGGTGAGCGTGACGTCGAGCAGCGGAGCCGCGCGCTCGGCGTCCTCGAAGAACATCTCGTAGAAGTCGCCCAGGCGGAAGAAGAGGATGGCGTCGCCGACCTGCTGCTTGACGCTCAGGTACTGCGCCAGCATCGGCGTCATCTTCTGCGCGCGTGCCGGAGGCTTGACGTCTGGCGTCCGTTCCCCCGTCTGCGACGTCGCCACGTCCCTCGTTGCCACCCCCACCTCTCACCCGGCCCGGCTTCCCTGCCCGGCCGTTGCACCCGTCAGCCGAAGTAGCCCGAAGGACAGGTCGGCGGCGGCGGCCCCGGTGGGCAGATGATCCGCTCGGCGAATCCTTCGAGCCCGCCAGGCGGACCGAAGGTACGCGTTCCCGGCGCCACTAGATTGCACGTCGAGATGATGATTCGCAAACATTCCGCGCGGCCGGGACGGTAGCGGAGCTTGAGGCGGCAGAAGTCGAACTCGCCGTCCTTGAGCGAGCGGAAGATCTGCACGTCCTGGTAGCAGCCGAACGGCGAGACGTACGGCGACTGGAACGGCAGCACCTCGGGCGGCAGGCCCTCGTCGGCACGCGCACGCGTCGCGACGACGGCGAGCGCCGCGGTGACCGCGAGCCGTGCCGTGAGCGCCGCGGCGCGGCGGGAAGCCCGGACGCCGCGCATCAGACCTTCTTCCGCTTCTTCCCGAGGTAGTCGACCAGCAGGTACTCGCCGAGCCGGTCGGGACGGCTGTACAGCGCACGGCCGCGGTTGATGCGCGTCATGCGCTCGACGAACGCGCGCAGTCCGGGCGAGTCGTCGAGCATGAAGGTGTTGATCGTGATGCCGAGCCGCGTCAGGCGCTCCACCTCTTTCAAGGTCTCCGCCGCCGCGCGCAACGACACGCCACCGAACGACAGCGGCCACTCGCAGTGCAGGCGTCCGCGCGCGAAGTACGCGGTGGGCTGGCCGTCGGTCACGACGATCACGTGCTGGTTCCGGCTCGGACGCCGGCGCAGCATCTCGCTCGCGAGGCGCAGCCCGTCCTGCAGGTTCGTGAACGGGTCGCCCATGTTCCAGCTCGCCTCGGGCAGGTCGGCGGCCTTGAGCTCGACGGCGCGCGTGTAGAAGCCGACGATACCGAAGTAGTCGCGCGGGTAGCGCGTGCGGATCAGGCTCTCGAGCGCGAGCGCGACCTTCTTCGCCGCGGCGAAGCGCCCTTCCCAGCTCATCGACCAGCTCATGTCGAGCAGCAGCACGGTGGACGTCGTGGTCGCGTGGTCCGCCTCGTGCACCTCGAAGTCGCGCGGGTCGATCTCGAGCGGTGCGGTCGGCTTGCGGCGCACCGCGTTCATCAGCGTCGGCACGAGTGCCAGCTCGAGCATGTCGCCGTCGCGGTACGGACGCGTGCGCTCCGGGCGGATCTGCGCGGCGCCGCGCTGGTCGGTCTGGTGGCTGCCGGGACGGTCGCGCAGCATCTGCTGGTAGATGTCGCGCAGCGCGAGCTGACCGATGCGCCGGATGCCGCGCGCCGACAGCTTCGCGCGGCCCTCCTTCTGCGTCAGATAGCCGGCGTTCGACAGCAGCAGCATGATCTGGCCGAGACGCTCGAGGTCCTGCGCGGCGCGCTCGCCGAGCAGCTGGCGCAGCTGCTCCGGGCTCATCGTCGGCAGGTTGCCGGTGAGGAGATTGCGCTCGAGCTCGCGCAGCGCCTGCATCTCGCGCATCAGCTCGAGCGCGTCGTCGAAGCCCAGCGACTCGGGGCCGCGCATCTGCTCGTCGTGGCTCTGCTTGAACTGCTCGAGGTCGCGGATGTCGTTCAGCTCCGAGAGCAGCTCGTCGAAGCGCCTCTTCGCCTCGGGATCGACGAACGAGTACTGCTGCGCGAGGCGCTGGATCGACTCGGACAGCGACGGCGGCAGGTCGTCGAGGAAGGCCTGCTTCTCGCGCGCGAGCGCACCGTCGTCGCCGCGCTCGCGCATCTCGTCGAGCGCCTCGCGCTCGCGGGCGAGGATGTCGTCGAGCTTCGAGCGCGGCTTGTCGAGCGCCTCGTCGAGGTTGTACTGCGCGAGCTTCTCGCGCATGCGCTCGCGGACCTCCTGCAGCAGCTCGTCGAGGCCCATGACGTGGACGCCGTCCATGTCGAGGCCCTGACGCAGCAGCCAGTCGAGCGCCTGCTGGACGTCGTCGGTGTACGACAGCGCCTCGGCGAGCTTCTCGAAGACCTGCTCCGGGTCGAGCTTGACGCGCTGGGTGCCGTCCCAGGCGGTGTAGCGCGTGGTGCGCATCGGCGACGCCTCACGACCGGTAGGTCGTGCGCCCTCCCTCGATGTCCTTGTTGAGCTTCTGGTGCAGGTGCAGGCCCTCGAAGACGAACTCCGCCGCGGCCGCCATGAGCGCCGGCGACTCGAACGAGCCCAGGTCGTCGATCGCCTCGCGCAGCCCCGGGATCGCGCGGATGCCCTCGAGGTACTCCTCCGCACGCATCCGGTCCGAAACCTCGACGCCCCAACCGTTCGCGAAGTACTCGGAGACTTTCCCCAGCCGGTCGATCGCGATGCTGCGATCGAACACCGCGAGGATCGCGCGGTTCATCAGGCGCTCGAGCGGCGCTTCGGTCGCGCGGTCGTCGCCGGTGTACTCGAGCTCGAGCTTGCCCATCATCGAGGCCGACACCGCGTGCAGGTCGGAGATGCGCGGCACGATCTCGTTCTCGCCGAGCCGCACCGCGCGCCGCTCGGCGTTCGCGATCACGGTCTCGTAGTTGTTGAGCGTCACGCGCACGCTCACACCCGAGCTCTGGTTCACCTCGCTCGACTGGCGCGCCTCGAACGTGAGCTGCGCGACGATCGCCTTCACGAAGTCCGGCACGCGCACGGGACGCCCGCCGCGCTCGGTCGTGGGCACCTCCTGGTCGAGGATCACGATCTCGGTCTCGACGTTCGTCGGGTAGTGCGTGCGGATCTGGACGTCGAAGCGATCCTTGAGCGGCGTGATGATGCGGCCGCGGCTGGTGTAGTCCTCGGGGTTGGCGCTGGCGACGATCACCACGTCGAGCGGCAGACGGACCTTGAAGCCCTTGATCTGCACGTCGCGCTCTTCCATCAGGTTGAAGAGGCCGACCTGGATCTTCTCCATCAGGTCCGGCAGCTCGTTGATCGCGAAGATGCCGCGGTTGGTGCGCGGCACGAGGCCGTAGTGGATCGCCTCCTCGTCGGCGAGGTAGCGGCCCTCGGCCACCTTGATGGGATCGATCTCGCCGATCAGGTCCGCGATCGAGACGTCGGGCGTCGCGAGCTTCTCGCCGTAGCGGTCGTCGGGCACGAGCCAGGTGATCGCGACCGCGTCGCCGTCCTTCTCGAGCAGCGTCCGGCAGCGGCGGCAGATCGGCGCCAGCGGGTCGCAGTGGATCTCGCAGCCCGCGACCGCCGGCACCTCGGGATCGAGGAGGGCCACCAGCCCGCGGATCATGCGCGACTTCGCCTGTCCGCGCTCGCCGAGGAACACCATGTGGTGCCCGGAGAGAATCGCGTTCTCGATCTCGGGCAGCACCGTATTCTCGTAGCCGATGACGTTCGGCAGGATGCGCTCGCCTCGCGACAGCGCGCCGATCAGGTTGCGGCGCATCTCGTCGCGCACCGTCTCCGGGCGGTAGCCGGTCTTCCGCAGTTCGCCGACGGTGGTCTCAGGGCGCATCGACACCTCCTGTGCGCCCGACACGCCGGTGCCGTCGCGCGTCCCGATGATACCTGAGGTCGCGCGCCGATGGCCAGTTCGACGACCGTCCGGGACGCAGAAGCCGCGGAGGGAGCGTGCGACCGGCTCCGCCGCTCGAGGCCGGCGGCGCCGGCGGGAGGTCAGCCCTCGTTCGGAACGGCCGCGCTCGCCTGGGCCGCAGACGCCACGGCCGGAGACGCGACGGCCGCTGCGCTGGCCTGCGCCGGGGCGTCGAACTCGGACGTCGGGCGGTCGACGCGCTGCTTCAGCTCCTTGCCCGCCTTGAAGAAGGGCACGCGCTTCGCCATCACCGACACGACCTCGCCGGTCTTCGGGTTCAGCCCCTCGCGCGCGTTGCGCCGCTTGACGATGAAGCTCCCGAAGCCGCGGATCTCGATGCGCTCGCCGCGCGCGAGAGCTTCCGCAAGGCTCGCGAACACCGAGTTCACCAGCGCCTCGGCCTCGCGCCGCGGGATGCTGGACCGCTCGTTGATGACTGCCTCGATCAGCTCGCGCTTCGTCATGTCGTCTCCCGAAGGACCGCACGCGCGCGGTCCTGCGTGCGTCTCACCCGGCGCTCGGGCGGCGTCGCGATCACCAGCGGAATCCCTCGGTCGCGAACGGCAGCCGCCACAGGAGCTGCGGCGTCTCGCTCTCCGCGGTTCCCTCTCCGCCGAGCCGGGCCAGCGAGTCGAGCATCGCGAGGACGCTGCCGGGCCGGAACTGCGACGCGGACCGCTCGGAGAACAGCGCCCGCCACCACCACGGACCGCGGCGCGTCGAGACGCGCTCGATCGTGGGCCGGCCTTCGATCCCGCCTCTCGTCCCGGCGATCCGCACGGCGTCCTCGAGACCGCCGAGCTCGTCGACGAGGCCGATCTGCCTGCCTTCCTCGCCCGTGTACACGCGCCCGTTGGCGATCTCGCGCGCCTTCGCCGGGTCGAGCTTCCGGCCCGCAGCGACGGCGTCGATGAACTGCGTGTGCACCTGGTCGGCCATCTTCTGCAGCATGGCGCGCTCTTCCGGCGTGACCGCGCGGAACGGCGAGCCCGTGTCCTTCCACTTGCCGGCCGTGACGATGGTCGCCTCGACACCGAGCTTGTCCATCAGGCCGCGCACGTTGGTCAGCGACATGATGACGCCGATCGAGCCCGTGAGCGTGCCCGGGCTCGCGACGATCGTGTCGGCCGCGCTGGCGACGTAGTAGCCGCCGGAGGCGGCCACCGAGCCGAGCGAGGCGATCACCGGCTTCTTCTCGCGCAGCCGGCGGACCGCCTCGTACATCTCCTGCGACGGCGCGACCGCGCCGCCCGGAGAGTCGATGCGGACCACCACGGCGGCGTAGCGCTGGTCCTCCTGGAGGTCGGCGAGCGTCTCGACGAAGTCGTCGGAACGCTCGATCTCGCCCTCCAGGGGCACCACCGCAACGACGCTGGTCCCCGGCAGGAACCCCGTGCTGCCCTTGCCGGCGCGCAGAAACGCCATGACGAAGGCCAGCACGAAAAACAGCGCGAGGAATCCTCCGACGAATCCGAAGGCGCGTCGTACGGGCTGGGCGGGCATCGGACTGGCGCCCCCCGGATCAGCTCTGCGACTTGCCCTTGTCGCCCGCCACCACCCGCTGGAGATCCTCGCCCATCACGTCCTCGAGGGAGAACTTCGCGGCCTTGCCCTCGCGGCTCAGGTACGCGTTCATCTCGTCGCGCTCCTCGGTGCGGCGCAGCGCCTTCACCGAGAGGCCGATCTTCTTCTCGCGGCCGTCGATGTTGGTGACCTCGGCCTCGAGCTCGTCGCCGACCTGGAACAGCTGGCTCGGCTTGTCGACGCGCTCGTTCGAGATCTGCGAGACGTGCACCAGACCCTCGATGCCGTCCTCGATCTCGACGAAGACGCCGAAGTCGGTGATGCTGGTGATCGGGCCCTTGACCTTGGTGCCCACCGGGAAGCGCTCGGCGAGCGACGCCCAGGGGTCGTGCTCGAGCTGCTTGACGCCGAGCGAGATGCGCTCGTTCTCGACGTCGACGCCGAGGACCACGGCCTCGATCTCGTCGCCCTTCTTGTAGGCCTCGGACGGGTGCTTGATCTTCTTCGTCCAGTGCAGGTCCGAGATGTGGACCAGACCGTCGATGCCGTCATCGACGCCGACGAAGATGCCGAAGTCGGTGATGCTCTTGACCTTGCCCGTGATCCGGCTGCCGGTCGGGTGATTGACGCGCACCAGCTCCCACGGGTTCGGCGCGACCTGCTTCAGGCCGAGCGAGATGCGGCGGTTGCCCGGATCGACGTCCAGAACCTGGACCTCGACCTCGGCACCCATCTCGAGAACCTTCGAGGGATGCGTGACGCGCTTGGTCCACGACATCTCCGAGACGTGGATCAGGCCCTCGACGCCCTTCTCGAGCTCGACGAACGCGCCGTAGTCGGTGATGCTCACGACCTTGCCGCGGATGCGCAGGCCGACCGGAAAGCGGTCCGCCGCGGTGGTCCACGGATCCGGCATGATCTGCTTCATGCCGAGCGAGACGCGCTCGCGCTCCGGGTCGTACTTGAGCACGACGACCTTCACCTGGTCGCCGACGTTGATGACTTCCGAGGGGTGCGAGATGCGCCCCCACGACATGTCCGTGATGTGCAGCAGGCCGTCGAGGCCGCCGAGATCGACGAACGCGCCGTAGTCGGTGATGTTCTTCACCGCGCCCTCGAGGATGATGCCCTCCTCGAGCACGCGCAGCGTCTCTTCCTTCAGCGCCGAGCGCTCGCGCTCGAGCACCGCGCGGCGCGAAACGACGACGTTGCCGCGCGAGCGGTTGAACTTCAGGATCGCGAAGCGGCCCTTCTGGCCGATGAAGCGATCGAGGTTGCGGGTCGGACGGAGGTCGGCGTGCGAGCCCGGCAGGAACGCGGCGACGCCGATGTCGACCTTGAGGCCGCCCTTGACCTTGCCGACGATCAGGCCCTCGATCGGAACGCCTTCGTTGTAGGCGATCTCGATGTCGCGCCAGACCTTGACCTGCTCGGCCTTCGCGCGGGACAGGCTCACCGCGCCGGTGTCGCCCTCGCTGGCCTCGAAGTAGACGTCCACGTCGTCGCCGACCTGGACCTCGATGTTGCCGTCGCGGTCGCGGAACTCGTTGATCGGGATCTGTCCCTCGGACTTGTACCCGATGTCGACCGTCACGAGGCCGTTTGCGATCTGCACGACCTTTCCTGTGACGACTTCGCCTGGCTTGACGGACTTGAGACTCTGCTCGAAGAGTTGGCCAAAATCCTCGTCAAGCGAAGATTCGTCATTCGCGCTCATCATGCAAACGTTGCCTCCCGGGGGGTGCCGTGCAGGCTGGAACTCCGCACGTCCTGCTCCCCTTACTCTTCGACCGGGGGGTTTTCAAGAGCGTTGACGCGTGGTTACGGCGTCGAGAACGAGGCCCGTCACGGCGTCCACGGAGAGGGTCGAGCTGTCGAGGACCAGCGCCCCCTCCGGGCAGGTCAGCGGCGCCGCCTCGCGGGCCGCGTCGCGGGCGTCGCGGCTCTCGATCTCGCGCTGCACGGCCGCGTCGTCGGCGTCGATGCCGCGGGCGCGGAGCTCCGCGGCCCGCCTCCGGGCGCGCTCCGTCACGGCGGCGGTCAGGAAGATCTTCACCTCGGCGTCGGGAAATACGACGCTGCCGGTGTCGCGCCCCTCCGCGACCACGCCGCCCGCGGCGCCGATGCGCCGCTGCACGTCGAGCAGGGCCGCGCGCACCGCGGGCAGTGCCGAGATCTTCGACGCGCGCTGGCTGATCTCCGGAGCGCGGATCGCGCTGCTCACGTCACGGTCGCCGATCGCGAGCTTCGTGCCGTTGGCCGAGAACGCGAGCGGCAGCGCGCGCGCCAGGTCGGCGAGCCGGTGCTCGACCTCACCCGCGAGGTCCTGCGTCGCCGCGGCATCGTCGATGCGCGCGGCGAGCGCGGCGTCGTCTCCCGCGGCGAGCGCCACGGCGCGATACAAGGCGCCGGTGTCGAGGTAGGTGAAGCCGAGGCGGTCGGCGACGGTACGGCTCACCGTGCTCTTGCCCGCACCCGCCGGGCCGTCGATGGTCACCACCGGACGCCGCGCCACGATCACTCCCCTCCCCGGCGCAGCGCGGCCAGCGTGAGCAGGAAGCCCGGATCGGACACCGCGATCGCGTCGGCGCCGCGGATCGTCACCGGCGCGGACGCGACCAGCGCCGCGACGACGAAGGCCATCGCGATGCGGTGATCGGCGTGGCTCTCGACGGTGCCGCCGCCGAGACGTCCGCCGTGCACGACCATGCCGTCCGCGCTCTCCTCGACCGCGACGCCGAGCGCGCGCAGCCCGACCGCCATCGCGGCGATGCGATCGCTCTCCTTCACGCGCAGCTCCGCGCCGTCGGCGAAGCGCGTCGTTCCGTTCGCCGCCGCCGCCGCGACCGCCAGCACCGGGAACTCGTCGATCGCGCGCAGCATCGCGTCTCCCGCGACCACCGTTGCGTGCAGCGGTGCCGCCTCGACGTCGAGATCCGCGACCGGCTCCTCGCCCAGCGACTGCACCGGACGCTCGGTGATGCGCGCACCCATCGCGCGCAGCACGTCGATCGCGCCGATGCGCGTCGGGTTGGTGCTGACGCCGCGAAGCGTGACGCACGAGCCCGGCACGATCGACGCGGCGACGAGCCAGAACGCGGCGGCGCTCGGGTCGCCGGGGACGTCGACGGTGCACGCGCGCAGCGTCTGCGGCCCGGTGATCGCGACCACGTTCGCGCGCGGACGCTCGACCGTCGCACCGAAGGCCGGCAGCAGGCGCTCGGTGTGATCGCGCGACGCGCCCGGCTCCTCGACGACGGTGCGTCCGGTGGCGTTGAGCCCGGCGAGGATCAGCGCCGTCTTCACCTGCGCGCTCGCCACGTTCAGCGCGAACTCCGCCGGCTGCAGCGCGCGACCGCGCACGGTGACCGGTGGGCGGCCCTCGTCGCTGTCGATCACGGCCCCCATGCGCGACAGCGGCTCGACCACGCGCCGCATCGGCCGCTTGCGCAGCGACGCATCGCCGTCGAGCGTCGCGTCGAAGGGCGCGCCGGCGAGGATCCCGGTCAGGAGCCGCATGGTCGTGCCCGAGTTGCCGCAGTCGAGCGTGCCTTCCGGTGCGCGCAGCCCCGCGAAGCCGTGTCCGGTGACGCGGACCTCGCCGCCCTCGCGCACGACGGTCACGCCGAGCCCGCGCAGCACGCGCATCGTCGACTGATTGTCCTCGCCGTGCCCGACGCCGCGGATCACGGTGGTGCCCTCGGCGAGGCCGCCGAAGAGCAGCGCACGGTGCGCGATCGACTTGTCGCCCGGCACGGTGATGCTGCCGCGCAGCGGACCGGCCGCCGGTGCGATGGTCACGACGTCCGGCTTCGCCGCCGCCTCGTTGGCCGCGCGCTTGACGGTCCGTGCCGCGTCGATCAGCGCGACGATGCGCTCCGCGTCGCCCGCCGCGATCGCCGCCTCGAGCACGTCGAGCCGCGTGCGCACCGAAGCCAGCGCCGCACGTACCGCGGGCGCGTTGCCGAGCAGGATGTCGCGCCACATCTCGGGCGAGCTCGCGGCGACGCGCGTCGCATCGCGGAACGACGGCCCGGCGAACGCGAACGGATCGGGCGCACCGGCGCGCGCGCTGCGGAACGCCGCCGCCGCACCCGTGAGCGCGAACGCCAGCAGGTGCGGCACGTGGCTGGTCAGCGCGAGCAGCTCGTCGTGCGCCTCGGGCGTCATCTCGACGACGTCCATGCCGACCGCTTCCCAGAGCGCGCGCACGCGCGCGAGCGCGTCGCCGTCGGTGCGCTCGACCGGCGTCAGCACGCAGCGCGCGCCGCGGAACAGGTCCGCCTCGGCGGCGGCCGCGCCCGAGCTCTCCGTTCCCGCGATGGGATGTGCTCCGACGAAGCGCGCGCGACTGCCCAGCGCCGCCGCGCACTCCCGGACGACTCCCGCCTTCGTGCTGCCCGCGTCGGTGACGATCGCCCCCGCATCGAGGTGCGGCGCGATCGCGGCGGCGGACGGTGCCAGCAGCGCGCCCGGCGTCGCCAGCAGCACCAGCTCGCAGCCCTTCACCAGCGCCGGATCCGTGCCCGCGCGATCGACGATGCCGCGCGCGAGCGCCACGTCGAGGTTCTGCTGCGTGCGCCCGATGCCGACGACCTCCGCCGCGAGACCTGCGCGGCGCAGCGCGAGCGCGAGCGATCCCCCGATCAGCCCGACGCCGACGACGGCGATGCGGTGAAACGGCTTCATCGCGGCGCTCAGGACGCGCGCGCGGCGGCGTAGGCGCCGAGCACCTTGAGCCACACGCACTGGCGCGTCATCTCGGCCATCGCGTCGGCGACGCGCTTGTCGCCGAGGCGGCCGCGGAAGTCGAGGAAGAAGAGGTACTCCCAGGAGCGTCCGCGCATCGGACGCGACTCGATCTTGCAGAGGTCGATGCCGCGATCGGACAGCGGCTTCAGGCTCTTGAAGAGCATGCCGGGGCGGTTCTTGACCGAGAACAGCAGCGAGACCTTGTCGGCGTCGTCGGCGGTCGTGCCGTCGGGCCGGCCGAGGACGACGAAGCGCGTGACGTTGTGCGGCAGGTCCTGGATCGCGTCGGCGAGCACGCGCAGCCCGTAGCGCTCCGCGTTCTCGGCGCTGGCGATCGCCGCGGTGCTGGAGCCGCGCGACGCGGCCTGCGCCGCGAGCGCGTTGCTCGCGACGTCCACCGTCGGCACGCCCGGCAGGTTCTGCCGCAGCCAGTCCCGGCACTGGCCGAGCGACTGCGCGTGCGACACCACCTTCTTCACCTGCTTGAGCGACGCCGCCTTCGACAGCAGCGCGTGGCGGATCGCGAGGTCGCGCTCGGCGACGATCTGCAGCGGGCTCGCGACGAAGGCGTCGAGCGTCGGTCCGACCATGCCCTCGGTCGAGTTCTCGATCGGCACGATGCCGTAGTGCGCCTCGCCGCGCTCGACGAGACGGAAGACGTCGCCGATGCTGGGTGCCGCGACGAACGCGGTCGACGCGCCGAACTGCTCGCGCGCCGCCTTCTCGGAGTACGTCCCGGCGGGGCCGAGGTAGGCCACCGCGAGCGCGCCCTGCAGCGCGCGCGACGCGGACAGGATCTCGCCGAAGATCGCGCGCAGCGCGTCCGGCTTCACCGGGTGCGCGAGCGCGTCGTTGCGCGCCGCGAGCCGCGCGAGCTGCGCGCGCTCGCGCTCGGGCACGTAGATGCCGTCGCCGCTACGCTGCTTGACCCGCTGCACCTCGCGCACGATCTCGTAGCGCTCGGAGAGCAGCCGCAGGACCTCGTCGTCGATGCCGTCGAGGCGCGTCCGCAGCCGCCCGAGCGTCTTCTTCGCGTCGTCGTCGGCGCCCGGCGACGTCCCGGACGCGGCCCTCGCCGGCTTCTGCTTCGCTGTCGTGCCCACGTTCAGCTTCGGGCGCTACCACACGCGGGCGGCATCGACCAAGGACGGCGCGCTTCCGACACGCCGCGGACGGCGATCAACGCACCGCCGCGCGGCCGATCGCGCGCAGGCGCGCGTCGCGCCGCGCACGCAGCTCGGCGGGAGACAGGCCGTCGAGGCTCGCGAACGCGCGATCGATGGCCTCGCCCGCGAGCCGGATCGCGGCCGCGGGATCGCGGTGCGCACCGCCGACCGGCTCGGGCACGACCTCGTCCGCGATGCCGAGCTCGAGGAGGCGCGGTGCGGTGAGCGCGAGCGAGTCCGCGGCACGCGCGATCAGCTCCGGCGAGCGCTGGCGCTCGAGGATCGACGCGCAGCCCTCGGGCGAGATCACCGCGAGGCACGAGTGCTCGAGCATCAGCAGCGCGTCGCTCACCGCGAGTGCGAGCGCGCCGCCGCTGCCGCCCTCCCCGATCACCACCGAGACGATCGGCACCGACAGTCCGGCGAGCTCCGCGATGCAGCCCGCGATCGACTCCGCGATGCCGCGCTCCTCGCTCTCCGTGCCGGGAAACGCGCCCTGCGTGTCGACGAAGGTCAGCAGCCCGAGTCCCGCGCGCGCGGCGAGACGAAACACGCGGCGCGCCTTCCGGTAGCCCTCGGGACGCGGCATGCCGAAGTTGCGCCGGACCTTCTCCGCCGTGCCGCGTCCGCGCTGGTGCCCGACGACCGCCAGCGCGCGCTCGCCGCGCAGCGCCAGCCCGGCGATCATCGCCGCGTCGTCGCCGAACGAGCGGTCGCCGTGCACCTCGACGAAGTCGGTGCAGAGGGCCGCGACGTAGTCGAGCGTGAACGGACGGTCGATGTGGCGCGACATCTGCACGCGCTGCCACGGCGTCAGGTGCGCGCAGGTACGCCGCGACGACGCCTCCATCTCGCGCACCAGCTCGGCCTCGGTCTCGGCGTCGCCCTGCGCGCGCGCGGCGTCGCGCGCCCGGTCGAGGGCACGAAGGCCCTCCTCGAAGTCAAGATACGTGCGCCGCATGCGCTCCTCGGTCGATGAAGTTGCCGATCCGTGCGAGGACGTCGCCGAGCGCCTCGCGCCCGTCGAGCCACGCCGCGTCGGGCAGCGCCCGGAACCACGTGCGCTGCCGCTTCGCGTACTGCCGCGTCGCGGCGCGCATGCGCTCGATCGCCTGCTCGCGGTCGAGCGCGCCGCGCAGGTGCTCCAGCGCCTCGCGGTAGCCGATCGCCTGCAGCGGCTTGAGGTCCGGTGCGAAGCCGGCAGCGAGCACGGCCTCGGTCTCCGCGACGAGACCGTCGTCCCACATCTGGTGCGCGCGACGCGCGATGCGCTCCTCGAGATCCTGCGCCGGCGGACAGAGCACGAGCACCAGCACGTCCCACGGACGGTCGGCGAACGCGTGCTCCGCCTGCCAGTCGGAGAGCGGACGTCCGGTGATGCGCAGCACCTCGAGCGCGCGCGAGATGCGCACGGCGTCGCGCGGTGCGATGCGCGACGCGGCGTCTTCGTCGTGCCGCGCGAGCTCCGCATGCAAGGCCGCCGGTCCGTGCACCGCGAGCTCGCGCGCGAGCTCGGCGCGAATGCCCGGGTCGGCCGGTGGCGCCGGACAGAGTCCCTCGGTGAGCGCGCGCAGATAGAGCCCGCTGCCGCCGACGAGCAGGACGTTGCGGCCCCGCGCGAGCACGTCGCTCACGGTCGCGCGGCCGAGCTCCGCGAAGCGCGCGGCGTCGAAGTGCTGATCCGGCTCGACCACGTCGAGCAGATGGTGCGGCACGGCGGCGCGCGCGGCGGTGTCGGGCTTCGCGGTACCGATGTCGAGGCGGCGGTACACCTGACGCGAGTCCACGGAGACGATCTCGGCGTCGATGCGCGTTGCGAGCGCGACGCCGAGGTCGGTCTTGCCGCTCGCGGTCGGACCGACGAGTGCGACCAGCCGCGGCCGCGCCACCTGATCGCCGTCCATCGGGCTCACCGCAGCACGCGGCGCTGCAGCTCGGCGCGCGTCAGCTCGATCAGCAGGGGACGACCGTGCGGGCACGTCGCCGCGAACGGGATCGTGTCGAGGTCGGCGAGCAGACCGGTCATCTCCGCGCGCTGCAACGGATCGCCGAAGCGGACCGCGCCGTGGCAGGCGACGCGCGCGAGAAGCGCGTCGCGCGCCGTCGCCATCTGCTCGCTGCTGCCGATCTGCTCGAGGTCGCGCGCCATGTCGGCGAGCAGGCGCTCGGCATCGGTTGCGACGTCGAGCGCCACGGGGATCGCGCGCAGCAGGATCGAGCGGTCGCCGAACCCCTCGAGGTCGAAGCCCGCGTGCACGAGCTGCTCGCGCGCGCCGATCAGCACCTCGCGCGCGGCGCCGTCGAGATCCACGACGCGCGGCACCAGCAGGCCCTGGCTCGGCGCGGCGGTCGCCGGTGCGGCCGCGCGCAGACGCTCGAAGCGCACGCGCTCGTGCGCCGCATGCTGGTCGACGAGCACCAGCGAGCTGCCCGCCTCGCACACGACGTAGCCGTCGAACGCCTGTCCGACGAGACGCATCGCCGCGAACGTCGGGCGCTGCGCGACGGGCTGCGCGATCGCATCCGCGTGATCAGCGTCGTGCGGGTGGTCGCGCTCCTGCGCCCGCACCGCTGCGTCGGTCGCGCCGCGATGCGCGGCGCACGACGCGTGGTCGCGGTGCGGAGCCGGTGCTCCCGCCGATCGCGGCGCGGCCGGACGGAACAGCGGTGCGTCGCCGTGCGCGTCGCGCCGGATCGCGTAGCGCACCAGCGCCTCCTGCACGCGGCCGGTGCGCGCGGGCGCCGAGCCCGGCGACGCTCCGCCGTCGCTTGCGCTCGCCCGCGGTCCCGGGATGTCGAGCGCTGCGCCCCCTCGCGCGTCCGCGTCCGTGTGTGCGTCGGTCGCGACGTCGCTCGCGGCGCCGGGCCGCGGTACAGCAGCGGCGACGCCGTCGCCCGGCGCGACTGCGGCGTCGGCGAGCGCCGCGCGCACGGCGCGCAGCACGACTCCGTAGATCAGATCCGGCTGCGCGAAGCGGACCTCGACCTTCGCCGGGTGCACGTTCACGTCGACGCTGCCCGCGGGCACCGCGAGGAACAGCACGACGCTCGGGTAGCGTCCCGACGGCAGCAGCGCGCGGTACGCGTCGAGCACCGCGCGCATCAGGACGCGGTCGCGCACGAGACGTCCGTCGACGAACGTCAGCACGCCCTTCGACTGCGGGAAGCTCTGCCCCGCCCGCGACACGAAGCCGTGCACGCGGACGCCGGACTCGCCGCGTTCCGTCGGCACGAGAACGCGCGCGCGCTCCGCGCCGAGCACCTGCCGCACGCGCTCCTCGTGCCGCGTCACCGCCGGGTAGCGCAGGACCTCGCGGCCGCCGTTCACGCAGGTGAAGCCGACCTCGGGGTGGGCGAGCGCGAGGCGCTGCAGCAGCTCGGTGGCGTGCGCGAGCTCGGTCGCCGGCGTCTTCAGGAACTTGCGCCGCGCGGGCAGCGTCGCGAACAGCTCGCGCACGTCGATCGTCGTCCCGACCGGCGCGCCCGCGGGCACGGTGTCGCGCACGCGACCCTGCACGACGTCGAGCCTGACGCCCGAGGATGCGTCGCGCGGCCGCGTCGTGATCGTGACCTCGGCCGCGGCCGCGATGCTCGCGAGCGCCTCGCCGCGAAAGCCGAGGCTCGCGAGATCGTCGAGGTCCTCGATGCGGCGCAGCTTGCTCGTCGCGTGGCGCAGGCACGCGCGCTGCGCGTCGTCGGGCGTCATGCCGTGGCCGTCGTCGCGCACGCAGACGCGCTTGCGGCCGCCGTCCTCGAGGGTGACGTGGATCTCGCGCGCGCCCGCGTCGAGCGCGTTCTCGACCAGCTCCTTCACCACCGAGGCGGGACGCTCGATGACCTCGCCGGCCGCGATCTGGTCCGCGACCAGCGGGTCGAGCAGCGCGATGCGGCTCGGCGCCGCGGCCGCCGTCGCCGCGCTCATCGCCTCACACCACGCGCTCGGGCAGCTTCGCCGCGAGCCAGCGCTCGATCTCCTCCCGCTCGTCCTCGTAGCCCGGCTTGCCGGCGAGACCGAAGGTGAGGCGTTTCCCCTCCTCCACCGCGGGCTGGTTGAACGGGTCGATGCCGAAGAGCGACGCCGTGAGCGCGGTCTCGACCTCCATCAGGTAGACCAGCTGTCCGATCGTGAACGGCGTCAGGTGCGGCATCTCGATCGCGATCGTCGGACGGCCGCGTTTGTTGAGCGCGAGCTCCATCGCGCGCTGCTCCATCACGAGGAGCTCGCCGAGCTCGTGGCCGCCGAGATACGCGACGTCGACCAGGTCGGGGTAGCTGCGCGGGATCTCGAGCTGCACGCCGGCGTCGGCGACGCGCACGAAGGTGATCACCTTGTCGGCGGGACCGTCGAGGTAGAGCTGCATCTGCGAGTGCTGGTCGGCGGCGCCGATCGCGCGCACCGGCGTCTGCCCGATCGACAGGCGCCCGCCGTCGCGCTCGACGCGCTTGCCGAGGCTCTCCGCCCAGAGCTGGCACCACCAGTCGGCGAGCGGCACCAGGCGGTCGCTGTACGGCATCAGCACCGCGGTCGGCACGCCGTGCAGGACGTCGAGCAGGTAGCGCACGCCCGCGAGCAGGGCCGCCGGGTTCTTCTCCGGGTCGGCGTCGCGGCAGCGCTGGTCCATGAACGCGGCGCCGTCGAGGATCTGCTCGACGTCGATGCCGAGCAGCGCCACCGGCAGCAGGTGCACCGAGCTCAACGCGGAGAAGCGTCCGCTCACCCCGCCCGGGAAGCTGGTCGACGGAAAGCCCTCGTCGTTGACGATCTGGCGCAGCGATCCCGACTCGGCGTCGGTGGTGACGATGATGTGCTTGACGTAGTCCATGGCGCCGAGCTCGCGCAGCAGGCGCTCGCGCACGATCAGGAACTGCGCCATGGTCTCCGACGTCTCGCCCGACTTGCTGATCACGTTGAACACCGTGCGCGACAGGTCGAGCTCGTCGAGCAGGCGCGCGAAGCTCGCCGGGTCGATGTTGTCGGCGACGATCAGCTCGGGCGCGTCGCGCTTCTTGCCGCGCGGGGTGGCGTCGAGCGCCGCCGCCAGGGCGCGCGCGCCGCGCGCCGAGCCGCCGATGCCGAGCACCACGAAGTGGTCGACGTCGTCGCGCAGCTGGTCCGCCATCGACAGCATCTCGCCGAGCGCGTCGCGCTCCTGCGGCAGGTCGAGGAAGGGGTGCAGGCCCTGCGCGCGCTCCGACTGCAGGGTCGCGATCGCGGACGCGAGCCGCGGCCGCAGCGTGGCGAGCTCCTCGGGGTGGATGCCGCTCGCGGCGCCGATGGTGCTCGAGAACACCCCGTTCAGGTCGATGCGAACCGGCTCCGGCTCCTGCCGGCGGCGGCCGCGGAAGGTCTGCGCCATGTCCAGCCGCTCCTAACATCGCCTGCGGCAGCACTCCAAGCGTGCTAGGGCCGCGGCGTGGCGTCTCCCCGGTCGTACCGTGACAAGGTCGGCTCGCTCGATCGCGTCCGCCGCGCCGTGCGCGCGGCACAGCGCAGAGGCCAGCGGGTCGTGTTCACCAACGGCTGCTTCGACCTGCTGCACCCCGGGCACGTGCGCTATCTGGCCGCCGCGCGGGGCGCCGGCGACCTGCTGGTCGTGGGCGTGAACAGCGACCGCTCGGTGCGCGGGCTGAAGGGCCCCGGACGTCCTGTCCAGACGGAGGACGCGCGCGCCGAGGTGCTGGCGGCGCTGCAGGCCGTGGACCACGTCGTGGTCTTCGACGCCCCGACCCCGCTCGCGCTCATCGAGGCCCTGCAGCCCGACGTGCTGGCGAAGGGCGCCGACTGGGCGGCGGATCAGATCGTGGGCGCCGACGTGGTGCGGGCGCGCGGCGGGAAGGTCGTGCGGGTCCGGCTGGTGCCGGAGCAGTCGACCACCCGGCTGGTCGAGCGGTCGCGCGCAGGAGGCGCGGAGAAGCCGGCGGGTCGCCGCCTCAGGCGGTGACCGAGCCGCGCGATCCCGAGACCTTGGTGACCTTGCCCGAGCGCAGGCAGCGCGTGCAGACCAGGATGCGGCGCACCGTGCCCTCGATGATCGCACGGGCCGTCTGAAGGTTCGGCTGCCAGACGCGCTTGGTCTTGTTGTTGGCGTGGCTCACGTTGTGGCCGACCGAGCGGGTCTTCCCGCAGATTTCACAAGCGCGCGCCATGGGGATCTCCTTCGACTGCCCTGCCCCGGCGGGCGCCGGGACGGAATCCAGCCCTCGTAACGGTGCGGATCCGCCTTGTAAAGGCCGGGATTCCGTTCTCCGCCCGGCCGAAGATCAGCCGGGCAGCACCGCGACGGCCTCGATCTCGACCCGGGCGCCGCGCGGCAGGCCCGCCGCGGCGACCGTCGAGCGCGCCGGATACGGCTCCGCGAAGTACACCGCGTAGACCTCGTTCATGGTCGCGAAGTCGGCCATGTCGGCGAGGAAGACGGTGGTCTTCACCACGCTGCCGAGGCCCCCGCCGGCGGCTTCCAGGACCGCCGTCAGGTTGTCGAGTACCCGCCGCGTCTGCTCGGTGACGCCGCCCTCGACCAGCTGCCCGGTCGCGGGATCGAGCGCGATCTGCCCGGAGCAGTACACCGTCCGCCCCTCGACCCGCGCCTGCACGTACGGGCCGATGGCCGCCGGCGCGCCGGCGGTCGCGACCACGCGGGCGCTCACAGGACGCTCCACAGCGCGAGCACCAGCATCCACAGGAGGAACGTCATGCCGAGCATGAACGCGACCGAGCGGTGCGGCTGCAGCCCGCGCACGTAGAAGATGGTGTGCGCGATGCGCGACAGCGCGAAGCCGCCGATCAGCAGGCGCGCCATGCCGAGCGACGGTCCGCTCAGCGCATAGATCAGCCCGACGCCGAAGAACGGCAGGATGTTCTCGAGATCGTTCAGCAGCGCGCGGCGCAGGCGCTCGATGCGCTCGTCCGGCAGCGTCGCCCCGCCCTGCGGCGACGCGCCGACGGCGGCGTAGTCCTCGGGCGACGCGAAGCTCGACAGCCGCATGCGCGTGGCGCTGGTGCGGAAGATCAGCATCAGCATCTTCAGCGCCAGGATCAGGTACCAGAAGGCGAACACCCGCACGGCGGGCTGGGCGAGCAGATCCACGGATGTCCTCCTCGACGTCGTGCGCGCCGCTCAGGCGCGCAGCCGCTCGACGCGCATCACGCCCTTCACGCGCGTCAGGTTGCGCATGACGCGCGTCAGGTCGTCGGCGTGCTCGACCATGACCTCGAAGGTGTTGAGCGCCTTCCGGTCGGGCACGCTGCGCGACTCGGCCTTCGAGATGTTGATGCCGCTCTGCGCGATTGCCTTGGTGATCGCGGCGAGCTGTCCGGGCTCGTCGACGCACATCACTTCCAGCCGCACCGGGCGCGGCGAGTACGCGACCTGATCCCAGACGCAGTCGACGCGCCGCTGCGGGTCGGCCTCGAGAACCTTCACGCAGCCCATCGCGTGCACCGTCACGCCGCGGCCGCGCGTGATGAAGCCGGCGATGCGCTCGCCCGGCAGCGGATCGCAGCAGCGCGCGAAGCGCACGAGAACGTCGTCGACGCCGCTCACGCGCACGCCGCTCACGCCCGGACGCCGCGCCACCGCGCGGAAGAGCCGCTGCAGCGTGCTCTCCTTCTCCTGCGGCGACGCGAGGTCGGTGTCGGGCACGACGCGCTCGAGCACCTGGCGCGCGGTCAGCTTGCCGTAGCCCACCTGGCTGACCAGCGACTCGGCGTTCTTCAGCCCGATCTCGTGCGCGACGCGCTCGAGCGTGCCGTCGCTGCGCAGCTTGCCGAGGTCGAGGTGGTGCTTCGCGAAGTCGCGCGCGAGGATCTCGCGTCCGACCTCCATGCTGCGCGACGCCTGCGCGTTCTTGATCCAGGCGCGGATCTTTTCCTTCGCGCGCGGCGTCTTGGCCCACTTGAGCCAGTCGCGCGCGGGCGTCTGGCGCTTGGTGGTGATGATCTCGAGCGTGTCGCCGCTCTGCAGCTGGTAGCGCAGCGGCACGAGACGTCCCGCGACGCGCGCGCCGGAGCAGTGGTGTCCGACCTCGGAGTGGATGCGGTACGCGAAGTCGATCACGGTCGCGCCCTGCGGGAAGTTCAGCAGGTCGCCCTTCGGCGTGAACACGTAGACCTCCTCGGGAAAGAGGTCCTCCTTGAAGCTCTGCAGGAACTCGTGCGGGTCCTTGACCTGCTGCTGCCACTCGAGCAGCTGGCGCAGCCAGGTGAACCGGTGCACGTCCTGCAGGTCGATGCCGGCGCCGCCCTTGTACTTCCAGTGCGCAGCGACGCCTTCCTCGTTGATCCGGTGCATCTCGGTCGAGCGGATCTGCACCTCGATGCGCTCGCCGCGCGGACCGATCACCGTGGTGTGCAGCGACTGGTAGCCGTTCGCCTTGGGCAGCGCGATGTAGTCCTTGAAGCGCCCCGGCACCGGCTTCCAGTGATTGTGCACGACGCCGAGCGCCTCGTAGCACTCGCGCACGGAGTCGACGATGATGCGGAACGCGACCAGGTCGAAGACCTGCTCGTAGAGCAGGTTCTGGCTGCGCATCTTCTGGTAGATCGAGTAGAAGTGCTTCGGCCGTCCGGTGATCGTGCACTCGATGCCGGCCGCCTCGAACTGCTTCTGCAGCACGGCCTGCACGTCGCGGATGTACTTCTCGCGCTCGGTCTTCTTCTTCGCGACCGCGCGCTTCAGCTGGTAGTAGACCTCGGGATGGAGCGCGTGCAGGGCCGCGTCCTCCATCTCGCTCTTCATCCAGTAGATGCCGAGGCGGTGCGCGAGCGGTGCGTAGACGTCGAGCGTCTCCTGCGCGATCTTCGCCTGCTTGGTCGCCGACAGGCCGTTGAGCGTCCGCATGTTGTGCGTGCGGTCGGCGAGCTTGATCAGGATCACGCGCAGGTCGCGCGCCATGGCGAGGATCATCTTGCGGAAGTTCTCCGCCTGGTGCTCCTCGCGGCTGGTGAAGTTGATCTGGCTGATCTTGGTGACGCCGTCGACCAGGGTCGCGATCTCGGTGCCGAAGATCGCCTCGAGCTGGCCGAGGGTGGTCAGCGTGTCCTCGACGGTGTCGTGCAGGAGGCCGGTCGCGATGCTCGGCACGTCGAGCTTCAGCTCGGCGATGATGTGCGCGACCTCGAGCGGGTGCGAGACGTAGGGCTCGCCCGACGCGCGGCGCTGGTTCTTGTGCTTCTCGGCCGAGAACTCGTAGGCGCGGCGGATCACCTCGACCGGAGCGGCCGGGAGGTAGCCCTGAACCTTGCCCATGAGGGTTTCGACGCTCACCGCACGTCAAGGTAGGGCGGCTCTACCCCCACCGCAAGGGTTGCGGTCAATCGCCACGAGGGGGCACGCGCCCCCTCGCTCCAACCGGCAAAGCCGGTCGGAGCCTCACTCCCCGCGCTCGCTGCGCTCGGCCACGCGCTGCGCGCGCGGAGCCGGTCCTGGCTAATCGAGCTGAACGGAGGCGCGGCGGCCGATCCGGCAGCGCTCGGCGGCGATCACGGCCATCAGGTCGCGCGCGGCGCGGGCGCGGTCCTCGTTGACGATCAGGTAGTCGTAGACGTTGGTGTCGCGCCCGGCCGCGATCTCCTCGCGCACCCGGTCGAGACGGCGCTTGATCTGCGCATCGCTGTCGGTTCCGCGCGCCCGGAGCCGTTGCTCGAGGACGGCGAACGACGGCGGCACGACGAAGATGCCGACCGCGTCCGCCGGGTAGGTCTTGGTGATCGCGCGCGCGCCCTGGATGTCGACGTCGAGCAGGACGTCGCGTCCGTCGGCGATCGCCGCGTCGAGCGGGCCGCGCGGCGTGGCGTAGAAGTGCTCGAAGACCTGCGCCCACTCGACGAAGTCGCCGGCGTCGCGCCGCCGGGCGAACTCGGACTGCTCGACGAAGAAGTAGTCGCGTCCGTCCTGCTCACCGGCGCGCGGCGTCCGCGTGGTGCAGGACACCGACAGCGACAGGCCGGGATCGGCGTCGAGCGCCGCCTTGACCAGCGTCGTCTTGCCCGCGCCCGACGGCGCCGACACCACGAACAGGATGCCGCGGCGCGCGCCCGCCGGCATTTCGGACGCAGCGCTCATTCCACGTTGGCCGTCTGCTCGCGCAGCTTCTCGATCTCGCTCTTCGCCGCCAGCACCGCCTGCGTCATCGGCAGGTGGTTGGCCTTCGAGCCGATCGTGTTCACCTCGCGCACCAGCTCCTGGATCAGGAACTCGAGGCGCTTGCCGATCGCGGCCTTGTCCTTCAGCAGTCCCGCGAGCGCGTCGAGGTGGCTGCCGAGGCGCGCGAGCTCCTCGTTGATGGCGCTGCGCTCGACGGCCAGTGCCACCTCCTGCAGCACGCGGCCCTCGTCGACGCCGCCCTGGTCGCCGATCAGCGCGGTGACGCGCGCGGTGAGACGCTCGGTGAGCATCGGCGTCATCTCGTGCGCGAGGCGGACGAAGGTCCTGTGCAGCGCCACCAGGCTCTTCCAGCGCTCCTTCATGTCCTTCGCGAGGTTCGCGCCCTCGCGCGCACGGTCCTTCGCGTGCGCCGCGACCGCCTGCGCGACGACACGGCGCAGCAGCGGCAGCTCCTTCTCGACGTCGGGCTGGCCCTGCACCGAGCGCAGCAGCTCGCCGCCGCTCGCGCGCAGCAGCGCGAGATCGACCTCGCCCGGCAGCTTGATCTCCTTCTGGATCCGCTTCCACGCCGCGACCGTCGCGCGCGCGAGCTCGAGGTCGGGCTCGACGCGCACGCTGATCCGCGCCGAGCCTTCGCGGCGCACGACCACGTCGACGCGCCCGCGCTCGAGCGTCTTCTGCACCAGCTCGCGCAGCTCGGACTCCGCCGCCTGGTGCTCGCGCGGCAGGTTGATGCGCAGCTCGAGGAAGCGCGCGTTCACGCTGCGCACCTCGGCGACCAGCCGTCCCCCGGGAACGGCGACCGCCGCCGTTCCGAAACCCGTCATGCTGTTCACGCCCGCGTCCTCCCCTCGCGCGCATCGGCGATCGCCTCGCGCACGGCCTCGCCGAGTTCGTCGGTACGGAGCGTCGCCGTACCGACCTTGCCGACCACGATGCCGGCCCCGACGTTGGCCAGCCACGCGGCTTCCTCGAGCGTGCCGCCGCTGGCGAGCGCGAGCGCCGCGATGGCGAGCACGGTGTCGCCCGCGCCGGTCACGTCGAAGACCTCGCGCGCCGCCGCCGGGAAGTTCCGCGGCGGCATCCCCGGACGGCACAGCGACATGCCGTGCTCGCCACGCGAGATCAGCACCGCGTCGCTCTGCCAGCGGTCGAGCAGCGTCGCCGCCGCCTGCTCTAGCGCGCGCGGTCCGTCGATCGCGATGCCGGCGGCGGACGCGGTCTCGCCCTCGTTCGGCTTGACCAGCGTCGCGCGACGGTAGTGCGCGAAGTTCGGCTGCTTCGGATCGATCAGATAGAGGAACCCGTCGCGGTCGCGGCGCTCGGCGAGCAGGTCGAGCAGTGCCGGATGGATCGTGCCCTTGCCGTAGTCGGACACGATGACCACCTGCGCGCGCGAAAGCTCCGCCCTCACCCGCCGCACCAGCTCGCGCTCGATCGCCTCGCCGGGCCGGTAGGGCTCGCGGTCGAGCCGCACCACCTGCTGGTGGTGCGCGATGATGCGCGTCTTCTCGATGGTCGCGGCTGCGTCGCTGACCAGCACGCCGCGCGCGTCGGCGCCGAGGTCGTCGAGCAGCCCGCGGATCGCGGTGCCGGCCGCGTCGCGCCCGACCCAGCCGAGGACGCGCGGCCGCGCGCCGAGCGACGCGAGGTTCGCGACCACGTTTCCCGCGCCGCCGGGATGCATGCTCTCGCGCGTGACCTGCACGACGGGTACCGGCGCCTCGGGCGAGATGCGGCGCACGTCGCCCCAGATGAAGCGGTCCAGCATCAGGTCGCCGACGACCAGCACGCGCGCGCGACGGAAGTCCGCGAGCAGGCTCGCGAGGCGTCTCGCCGACGACGGCGGCGTCGGGTCGGGCTGGTCGTTGCGCGTCCGGGTCGTGCCCTTCGCGCGCTTCTGCGCCTTGCGCGTGCTCACTGCGTCGTCCCCAACGTTCGTCCCGTGCGGCGTGGCTCTCACGATCCCCGGCGCGCCGCCAGCGCGCGTTCGTACACCGATGCCGTGCCGCGCGCCATGGCGACGGTCGAGAACGACTCGGCGCGTACGCGCCCCGCATCACCGAGCCGCGCACGCAGGGCCGCATCGCCGAGCACGCGGCGCAGCGCCGCCGCGAGCGCGGCCGCGTCGCCGGGCGGGACGAGCAGCCCCTGCACGCCGTCGTCGATCAGCTCCGGCAGTCCGCCGACCGCACTCGCCACGACCGGACGCGACGCCGCCATGGCCTCGATCGCTGCGACGCCGAGTCCCTCGGCGAGCGACGGCATCGCGACGACGTCCGCCGCCGCGAGGACGCTGCGCACGTCCGCGACCTGTCCGAGCCAGCGCACGCGTGCCGCGACGCCGAGACGCTGCGCGCGGTCCTGCAGCGCGTCGCCCTCGGGGCCGGTCCCGGCCGCGAGACAGAGCGGCGCGACGCCGTCCGCCGCGAGACGCGCGAGCGCGTCGAGCAGGACCGCGTGGCCCTTGCGCTCGTGCAGAGAGGCGACGATCGCGACCACCGGCGCGTCGTCCGCGATCCCGAAGGACGCGCGCGCGGCCGTCCGGTCGAGGTCGCGGAAGCTCTCGACGGCGACGCCGCTCGGCACGATCGCCACCCGCGCCGCGTCGATCCCGCGCGCGGCGAGCGCCTCGCGCGCGGCGCGCGAGATCGCGATCACCGCGTCCATGCGGCCGTAGAGCCAGCGCACGTACGGTCCCGCGCCGCGCGGCGCGTAGTCCATGCGCCGCGTCACCAGCTGCACGACGTCGCGCGAGACGTAGGGCGCGAGCGACAGCGCGCGCGACGTGTGGTGGTGCACGACGTCGGCGCGGAAGCGCGCGGTCGCGGCACGCAGCGCGAGACCGGCGCGCGGATCGTGGCCGAAGCGGCACTCGAGCGGCGTCGTCGCGAGGCCGCGCTCGCCGAGCCTCGCCGCGAGCGGACCGCCCGGATGCGCCGCCACCAGGATCTCGTGTCCGGCCTCGCGCAGGTGGGTCGCGAGCGCGAGCACCTGCGTCTCGCCGCCGCTGAAGCCGCGCTCCGGATCGACGTGGAGGATCCGCAGCGTCACGACCGTCCGCTCTCGCGGCGAAAGCGCTCGTCCTGCTTCGCGTACTTCAGGTGCACGTAGACCGCCGCCGACACGGCGACGAACAGGCCCGGCTTGCCGAGGCGGAAGCCCGAGCTCCAGAGGTAGAAGCGCACGAAGCGGCCGAGCGGGCGCAGCAGGAGCTTCGGCCACGTCGCCGGCTTCGCGCGCGCGCCGCGGTTCGACGACGTGGTCGTGAAGCGGTTGATCGTGCGCACGTGATCGCCGACGTCGTCGTAGGTGTAGTGCAGCAGCGGCTCGCGCACCGCGCTGACGCGGCCCTGCAGCAGCACCTTCTCGTGCGGGTCCTCGCCGCCCCAGACGGCGCGCTCCTTGCGGAACAGGCGCAGGCGGCGGTCCGGATACCAGCCGCCGCGCCACCACCACTGCCCGAGGTAGTAGACGACGCGCGGCACGAGGAAGCCGTCGTAGCCGCGGCCGTCGTGCGCGAGGATCTCCTCGATCTCCTCGCGCAATCCCGGCGACACGCACTCGTCGGCGTCCACGTTGAGCACCCACGGATGGTGCGAGTGGTCGAGCGCGTACTGCTTCTGCTCGACGTGCCCGTTCCACGGACGCCGCCACACGTTGGTCGTGTACTCCTGCACGATGTCCCACGTGCCGTCGGTCGAGTACGAGTCGACGACGACGATCTCCTCGCACCAGCGCAGGCTCTCGAGGCAGTCGCGGATGCGGTGCGCCTCGTTGCCGCAGATCACCAGCGCCGAGATCGGCAGGCGGTCCTCGGGCTTGATGCGCGCGCGACGCCGGCGGCGCGCGACGCTGACGTCCTTGCTGCGCCGGGCGCGCTCGATCGTGCGCGCGAGCGGACCGAGCGGCTCCTGCTCGCCCGGCAGGCCACGCCTGTACGCGACCAGGAAAGCGAGCCGCTCGCGACGGTCGGCGTAGGCGCCGAGCGAGCGGTCGAGCTGCACCAGGTTGCCGATACGCTGGCGGCGCGACACGCCGCCGCGCGGAACCCGCACGCGGTCGAGGTCGACCAGCACGAAGCGCAGAGAGGCGCCGTCGCGCTGCACGAGCACGTTCGACTCCTTCAGGTCGGGAACCCGGACGCCCGACGCGTGCAGCCGCGCGACGAACGCGCCGAGAGAGCGCGCGAAGCGGCGGCGCGCGCGGTCGTCGCTCTGCAGATACGTCGCGAGCAGCCCCTGCGCGCCGGCGATCGCCTCCGAGACCAGCGTGCTGGTGCGCTCGTCCTCCACGGTGCCGAGCGGCCGCGGCACATCCACGCCCGACGCGAGCAGGCGCTCGGCGCAGGCGCGCTGCACGCTCGCCGGGCGGCCGCGAAGTCGCGCCTCGAGCGCGTGCCAGACCGAGCGCAGCGGAATCTGCTTGACGACCACCGCCTCGCCGGCCGGCCCCGCCCCGTCGAGCCAGACGACGGTGCGGTGGCGTCCGTCCTTCAGGACGCGGCGGCCTGGCGTGGCGTCGTCGAGGGCGCGCGCGACGACCGCGGCGGCATCCCACGACCCGGCGTTCGGGCTCCGATCGAGAGGCAGGCTCACGCGTGCCCTCCGAGCCCCGCGGCGTCGAGCGCCGCGGCCGCGCCGGCGCGATCGAGACCCGGCAGCCCGAGCTTCGCGATCGAGCGCGACAGCCGGCGGCGCGCGAGGGCGACGCCGAGCGCACCGACCGGCCCGTCGCCGACGCGCGCGCGGTCGAAGTCGATCACCGCCGCGGCGTCCTCGGGCCGCGCTCCGACGAGCAGGTTGGCGACGTTCAGATCGGGATGGTGAATGCCGGCCGCGTGCAGGCGGCGCACCGCACGCACCGCGCACGCGATCCAGCGTCGGCGCGCTTCGTCGTCGCCGGCGGCGCGCAGCGCATCACCCAGCGCGCGGCGCTGCACCAGCGCGCGCGTCACGAGGACGCCGCGATACACCAGCCCCGAGAACGCCGGCTGCACGATCGCCGCGAGCACCTCCGGCGCCACGACGGCCGCCCGCCGCGCCGCCTCCGTCGCGGCCAGCTCGCGCAGCGGCCGCGGTGGACGCTGCCAGTACCACTCGCCGAGCAGCGCCCCGAGGAGCCCGCCGTGCACGTAGCGGCGGACGAACGCGGCGCCGCCGTCGCGCAGCGCGACCAGCCGCGTGGCGCCGCGTCCGCCGTGGACACCGTCCGCGGCGCCGCCGCCCGGAGCTGCCTGCGACACCGAAGCCGCGAGGAACGCGTCGATCTCGTCCTCGTGTCCGCGACGCACGATCGTCCCCTCGCGCAGCACGACGAATCCTTCCGGCACCTTCACGCGAGCGCGGTGCCGTGCGCGAGCTCCCAGAGCTTCGCGGCCGAGAGCACCTCGCGGTAGGCCTCGATCACGGCGTGCGGCAGCGCCTCGCGGCGCGAGCCCGTCGCCGACGCGACGGCGCGCAGCGCGAGAAGCGCGGGACGAAACGCGAGATCCGACCACGCGGCGTCGCGTCCCGCAGCGTGGCGCAGACGCGCCGCGACCGAGCTCTGTTGATTGACGCCGGCGAGGTGCTCGGTGAGATCCTCCGGCAGCAGGATCTCGAGCGGAACGCCGAGGTCCTCGGCGCGCGCGCCCGCGGCCGCGCGCGGCCGCTCCCCGTCGAGCACGACGGCGCCGGGCGACGACAGCACGACACGCTCCGGTCCGCCGATCTCGGCGCGCGGACCGCACCCGAGACGCACGCGAGCGCGCGCGACGCGTTGCCCGTCGCCGTGCGCGCGCCACGCACCGACGGCGGTCACCAGCGAGGTCGACACCTGCGCCCACGCGGGCAGCCAGAGAACCGATCGCTCGTCGCTCCGCGCGGCGGCGAGCAGCGCCGCGGGCGACGCGGCGTCGCCCGCGAGCACGACGTGCGCGGCGCCGAGGGTCGCGAGCGTCGCGTCGGGCGGCGCCTCCCCGAAGGCGACCACCGCGAGGTCCGCGGAGCTCACGCCGCTCCCCCGGCCGCCGTCGGGGCGTCCGCTCCGTCGCACAGCGCGAGCGCAGCACGCGCGACCTCCGCAGCGGGCAGGCCCGCGAGACACTCGTGCGTCCCGATCGGGCAGTACGACGATCCGTGGCGCGAGCACGGACGGCAGCGCAGCGCGCGCTCGACGATGCGCACGCGCGTCCCCAGCGGTGCGAAGCCCTGCGCCGGCACCGTCGGACCGAAGAGCGACACCACCGGACGTCCGAGCGCCGCCGCGACGTGCGCCGGCGCGCTGTCGTTCGCCACCAGCAAGGACGCGCGCGCGAGCAGCGCGACCAGCTCCGCGGTCGTCGTGCGTCCGGTGAGGTCGACCACGGCCGCGGGACCCGCCGCACGCAGGCCCGCGGCGATCACCGCCGCGTGCGCGCGGTCGCCCGCCATGCCGACGACCGCGACGTGCGCGAAGGATCGCGGCACGAGATCGCGCACCAGCTCCGCGAAGCGCGCCGCGGGCCAGCGCTTGGTCTCCCACGCCGCGCCCGGCGCGACGACCAGCAGGGGCGCACCCGCGCCGACACCCGCGTCGGCGAGGATCTTCTCGATCGACGCGACCGCGGCCGCGTCGGTCGCGAGCTCGGGATCCGGCGCCGGACGCGGCACCACGCCGAGCGGTGCCGCGAGCGCGAGCAGGCGGTCGCGCGCGTGCGCGCCGCGATGTGCGACGCGGTGCTGGTAGAGCGGCGAGCCCGCCGCGCCCGCGAAGCCGATGCGCTCCGGGATGCCGGCGAGTGCGAGGGTCAGCGCGGTGCGCAGCGAGCGCTGCACCGCGATCGCGACGTCGAAGTCGAGCCTGCGGAGCCGTCCGGCGACGCGCGCGATGCCGCCGAGTCCGCCGTCGCCGCCGCGCTTGTCGAAGATCAGGACCCGGTCGGGACCGGAGAGCGGCGTGACCACGGGCGCCGCGTCGGGACGCACCAGCCACCAGACGTCGGTCGACGGCAGCGCGTCGCGCAGCGCGCGCCACAGCGGCGTGGTGAGCACCGCGTCGCCGAGGAAGCTCGTCTGCGCGAGGAGAAGCCGGCGGGGCCGCTCACGCGGGAGCACGACTGATCTCTCCTGCTCACGCGGGAGCCCGATCGATCTCTCCTGCTCACGCGGGAGCACGACCGACCTCGCCCGCTCGCGCGGGGCCGCGCGCGGGACCACGGTCCGTTGTCGTCTCGGTCAGAACGACGTCGCCTCGTCGATGAGCATCACCGGGATGTCGTCCTCGATGCGGTAGCGCAGCCGGCACGCCGCGCAGGTGAGCGCGTCCGCTTCCGGCGTCAGCTGGATCTCGCCCTTGCACTTCGGGCAGACCAGGATCTCGAGCAATTCCTGACTGATCGCCATCATTCCTCCTCAGCGGGCCGCCATCTCGCCGCGCAGCCACTCCAGCTCCGCGGCCAGTCCCTCGCGCAGCTTGGTGAGGGGATGCCAGCCGAGCTCGCGCTCGGCCGCCTCGGGCGACGCGTGCGTGTCGCGCACGTCGCCGCGCTGCTTGTCGCCGCGCCTGACGCGCACGGGCTTGCCGGAGAGCTCGCCGATCATCTCCAGCACGTGATTGACGCTCACCCGCGATCCGCCGCCGATGTTGTACGCGGCGCCGGGCGTGCCGCTCTCGAGCGCGAGCAGGTTCGCGCGCACGACGTCGCCGACGAAGGTGAAGTCACGCGTCTGCGCGCCGTCGTCGAAGACCAGCAGCTCCTCGCCCGACAGCTGCGCGCGCAGCCACTTGTGAAAGGCCATGTCCGGACGCTGGCGCGGGCCGTACACCGTGAAGTAGCGCAGCGAGATCGTCGGCAGGCCGTACGACTGCGAGTACAGCCGGCACAGGTGCTCGCCGGCGAGCTTGCTGACGCCGTAAGGCGAGATCGGACGCGGCAGCGTGGTCTCGCGGGTCGGGAAGTCCGGCGCGTCGCCGTAGATCGACGACGACGACGAGTACACCACGCGAGTCTTCCGGGCGGTGCAGGCTTCCAGCAGGCGCTGCGTCGCCATGATGTTGGCGTCGCAGTAGATGCGGAAGTCCTTGCCCCAGCTCGCGCGGACGCCGGCCTGCGCCGCGAGGTGCAGCACCGCGTCGCAGCCGTCGGTGAGCGCGTTCACGTCGGCCGACACCAGGTCCTGCTCGTGGAACTCGAAGGCGGGCGACGCCTTCAGGCCGGCGAGGTTCCCCTCCTTCACCGCCCGCGGGTAGTAGTCGAGGAACGAATCGACGCCGCGGACCCGGTCGCCGCGCGCGATCAGCGCATCCGCGACGTTGGACCCGATGAAGCCCGCCACACCGGTGACCAGTACTCTCACCCGTTCATCTCCAGTGAATCCGTGTCCCGGCCGTCCGGGGGGACGGGCCCGCGCGCGGCTTCCGGACGGTCCGGACGTGGCAGGCCCCTCATTGGCCCGCCGTCGTAGCAGTTTCGCCGTGCCCCCGCGACCGCCGTTCCGCGATGCGGGCGTCGACCAGGGCGCCCAGCTGCTCCTCGTCCGTGCCGCGCAGGGCGAAGTCGACGCGCAGCGCCGCGAGCCCGCCGCGGGCGAACGGGAAGCGGCGCAGCTTGACGATGTCCTTCTCGGTGCAGACGATCAGGTCGGCGCGGTGCCCGGCCTGCGTGATGCGGTGCCAGTCGGCCTGCGTGAACAGGTGGTGGTCGGGGAACTCGAGGACCTCCACGGCGCGGACCTCCATCTGGCCGAGCACCTCGTAGAACGAGTCCGGCTTCGCGATCGCGGACACCGTCACCACGCGGCGGCCGACGAGATCGCCGAGCGGACGGGTGACCAGCGCGCCGTCCTCGCTGACCACCAGCGAGCGCGGCACCAGGTCGGCCGCGAACTTCGGCACGTCCGGCGCGATGCGGGCGAGCGCGTCGGCGACGCGCGCGCCGTCGCTGCTCTTGGTCACGACGATCGCGTCGGCGCGGCGCAATGCCGCGAGCGGCTCGCGCAGCGGTCCCGCGGGCAGCAGCGCGCCGTTGCCGAAGCCGGCGCGGCCGTCGACCAGCACGACGTCGACGTCGCGCGCGAGGCGCCAGTGCTGGAAGCCGTCGTCGAGCACGATGACCGTCGCACCGTGCTGCTCGATCGCCTGCGTCGCCGCGGCGACGCGGTCCGCGCCGCAGACGACCGGACCGGGGAAGCGCTCGGCGAGCAGCACCGCCTCGTCGCCGATCTCCTGCGCGTCGAACAGCGCGTGCCCGTCGTGGCCGACGGTGAGCACCTTGCCCTTCAGATTGCCGCCGTAGCCGCGCGTCACGATCGAGGGACGCTCGCCGCGCGCCGCGAGCCGGCTCGCGAGCCACAGCGCGGCGGGCGTCTTGCCGGTTCCGCCCACGGTCACGTTGCCGATGCTCACCACCGGTACCGGCACCTGCTGCGCGCGTCGCAGCCCGATGCGAAACGCCGCGCGGCGCACGCCGACCCCGAAGCGATAGCCGAGCGCCAGCGGCCCGAGCGCGACGCGCGCGAGACCGCCCTCGTCCCAGCGGCGGACGATTCCTTCCTGCGCGGAGCGGCGCGCGGCGCTCATTGCACGGCCTCCGCGATCGCCGCGGCGCCGCGCTCGCGCAGCGCGCTCACCTCCTCGACGACGCGCCAGGTCGCGTCGAGGCTGCCGCTCTCCTCGGCGGCGACGCGCGTCGCCGCGCCAGCCGCGTCGGCGCGGCGCGCGGGATCGAGGTACGCCGCGATCGCGCCCGCGAGCGACGACCCTTCGGACACCACCGTCGCGGCACCGGCCGCGATCAGGCGGTCGGCGACGCGGCGCACGGTGTCGAGATGCGGACCGACCACGACCGGCACGCCGCAGCGCGCGGCCTCGAGCAGGTTGTGTCCGCCGATCGGCACCAGCGTCGCGCCCACGAACGCGACCTGCGCGCCCGCGTAGCACCCGGCGAGCTCGCCGAGGGTGTCGAGCAGCAGCACGTCGGCGTCCGCGAGCGTCTCCTCGATCGCGCTCGCGACGCTGGCGCTCGCGTCCGCCGAGGTCGGGTCCGCGTCGGGCAGCGACGAGCGTCGCACCCACGCGAGCCCGCTCTGCTCGAGCAGCGCCGCCACCGCATCGAAGCGCTGCGGGTGGCGTGGTGCCAGGATCCAGAGGGGACGCTCGGGGTGCGTCCGGCGCAGCGCGTGCACCGCCTCGAGCACGATCTCGTCCTCGCCCGGATGCGTCGACGCGGCGATCACCACCGGACGCCCGAGCGCGCCGAGCGACGCGACGAAGCACGGCGCCTCGGCGACGCGCGCATCGCCCTTGAGCGAGCCGGTGACGACGACGCGCGCCGGCTCGACGCCGAGCTCGACCAGACGCGCGCGGTGCTCGTCGGCCTGCACGCAGAAGCGGGTCACGCGGCGCAGCACCGTGCGCGTGAAGCGCGGGAAGCGCGCCAGCGTCCGTGCCGCGCGCGGCGAGAGCCGTCCGCTCACCTGGATCGCCGGGATGCCGTCACGCTCGAGCACGGTGAGGAGGTTCGGCCAGATCTCGTTCTCGCTGAAGAGGAAGAGGTCCGGCCGCACGCGGCGCACCACGCGCCCGACGACGCCCGGCGCGTCGAGCGGGAAGGTCAGCACGCGCGCCTCGGGCACGAGACGCGCGGCGTGCTCGCAGCCGGTCGCCGTCAGCGCCGACAGCACGACCTCGCCCCCGGGATGGTGCCGCTGCCAGCGCTGCACGACGGGGACGATCGCCTCGACCTCGCCCACCGACGCGGCGTGCGTCCAGAGCACCGGTCCGCGCGCTCGCGCGGGCCATCCGAAGCCGAGGCGCGACGCGAGGCCGCGACGCCACGCAGGCTTCACGAGGCAGGCCAGCGCCGCTGCCGGCAGGAGAAGCATCGCCAGCAGGACGAACAGCACGTTGTACGCACGGATGCCCGATGCCGTGCGCACGCGCTCGGCTCCCGGCCGAGTCGGCCGCTCCTCAGTAGACCCAGTTCCCGCGATCGTAGCGGAAGAGCTCCGTGACTTCGGTGCGCTCGACGATCTCGGGCTTCTGGGCGAGCGCATCGACCTGCGACGAGCCGCTGAGGCGCATCTTCAACTCCATGTAGATCACGCGCCCGATCGGCTTGGTGTCTGCGTTGGTGATGTCGCCGACGGTGAAGTTCTGCGTGTCGTAGCCGACGTACTCGCCGACCACGCCGCCGCCGCCGGTCTTCCACTCGATGTGGGCGACGTTGTTGCGCTCGCGCTCGCGCAGCTTCTCCATCCAGCCGTCGCAGAACGTCTTGAACTTGGTCTTGATCTCCTCGGGCGACGACGTCTGCTTCTCGCTCGCCGCCGGCGCCGACCCGTCCGAAGACTTCTTCTTCGCCATCGCCGGCACGGCGGCCGTCGTCGTCAGGACGGCCACGCCGACCAACACCAGAATCGCTCGCATCCCCCGCATCATGCTTCCCTCGCTCCGTGCCCTCTCACGATTCCGCCTGCTGCGCAACGGCGCCGATATACTCGACGGTGCGCTGCGGCGCGACGCCGGCCGCGGCGTCGGCGACGCGGACCGCGTCGTTCAACCTGTCCTCGAGCTCGAGGCGCGCGGCCTCGAGCTGCTCCGCGGACGCGTCCCGCGCGACCGCGATCGGATTCTCCACCACGTACGTCACCACCGAGAACGGCAGCGGGATGCACAGCCAGTCCCAGCTGCGCGACAGCACGCGTGCATGCGACGCCGCGTACGCGACCGGATAGATCGGCGCGGCCGTGGCGCGCGCGAGCTGGATCGCACCGCTCTTCGCGCGGCAGCGCGGCCCGCGCGGACCGTCGGGCACGATGACGATGTCGCGGCCGCGCGCGTGCGCCGCGAGCAGCCCGCGCATGCCGCCGACCCAGCCGCGCGTCGACGAGCCGCGCACCACCTCGATGCCGAGCAGGTGGATGGCGCGCGAGATCAGCTGTCCGTCGCGGTGCCGACTGTTCATGATGCAGGCGCCGGGTCCGCGATACGCGAACGGCATCATGACCATGCGGCCGTGCCAGAACGCGAGGATCGACGGCTCGGCGGCGTCGAAGCGCGCGAACAGCTGCTCCGCGCCCGGCCCGACGAAGCGCTTGCGCGTCGTCCAGCCGAGGACGCGCAGCACCACGAACAGCAGCGTGCCCACGACGGCGATCATCACCCGGTCGCCGAAGGTGAGCGGCGCGCCGGGTCCCCGGCGGCGACGCCGCGGACGGTCGGTGCTCATGCCGGGGCGATCTCCGCGTCGGCGACGCCGTCGTCCGCAGCGCGGGCGACCAGCATCTGCTGGTCGTGCAGGCGGCGGTAGACCTGACCGCGCGCGATCAGCTCGTCGTGCGTGCCTTCCTCGACGATCCGACCGTCGGACAGCACGACGATGCGGTCGACGCGGCGGATGGTCGCGAGGCGGTGCGCGATCACCAGCGTCGTGCGGTTCGCCATGAGGCGCTCGATCGCGTCCTGCACCAGGCGCTCCGACTCCGAGTCCAGCGCCGAGGTGGCCTCGTCGAGGATCAGGATCGGCGCGTTCTTCAGCAGCGCGCGCGCGATCGCGATGCGCTGGCGCTGTCCGCCGGACAGCGTCACGCCGAGCTCGCCGACCACCGTGTCGTAGCCGTCGGGCAGCGCCGCGATGAAGTCGTGCGCGTTGGCGGCGCGCGCCGCGGCTTCGACCGCGGCCTGCGAGGGCGCGGTCGAGCCGTAGGCGAGGTTCGCGCGGATGGTGTCGTTGAACAGGAAGGTGAACTGCGTGACGATGCCGATCTGCGCGCGCAGCGACGCGAGCGTCACGTCGCGCAGGTCCGTTCCGTCGAGCGTGATGCGGCCTTCGGTCGGGTCGTAGAAGCGCGGGATGAGATCGGCGAGCGTGCTCTTGCCGCCGCCGCTCATGCCGACCAGCGCCACGGCCTCGCCGCGCTTCAGAACCAGCTCGACGTCGCGCAGCGCGTACGCCTGCTCGCGCCCGCCGTTGCCGGGCACGGGTGCGGCCGCGACGCCGTCGCCGTTGAGCGCGCCGCTGCGCGGCGGATAGCGGAAGCTCACGCTCTCGAAGCGGATCGAGTCGTGGAACGCGGCGAGCGGACGCGCGCCGAAGCGCTCGATCACGTCGGTCGGCTCGTCGATCAGCTCGAACACGCGCTCGGCCGATCCGACGCCCTGCTGGATCGCGCCGCTGATCTTCGCGAGCCCCTTGAACGGATCGTAGACCAGCACCAGCGTGGTGAGGAACGCGAGGAAGTCGCCCTGCGTGCGTCCGCCCTTGATCACCGAGTAGCCGCCGTAGAGCACGACCGCCGCGATGCCGAAGGCGGCGAGCATCTCCATGATCGGCTGGATCAGCGCCTTCGCGCGCGACGCCTTCATGTAGATGTCGAACAGGCGCACGTTCTCCGCACCGAAGCGCTCGAGCTCGTACTGCTCCATGCCGAACGCCTTGACGATGCGGTTGCCCTGGATCGTCTCCTGCAGCAGCGCGCTCAGGTTGCCGAGCGTCGCCTGGCCGCGCTTCGAGTAGCGCCGCAGCCGCTTCGACAGCCGCAGCACCGGCAGCACGGACACCGGGAACACGACGAAGCCGATGACGGCCAGCACCCAGTCCATGTAGAAGGCAACGCAGATCAGCATCACCAGCGACGTGCTGTCGCGCAGCAGCGCGACGCTCGCCTCGACCAGCGAGTTGCGCAGCTGGGCGACGTCGTTGGTGACGCGAGAGACGATGGTGCCGGTCGGCGTGCGGTTGAAGTACGACAGCGGCAGGTACTGCACGCGCTGGTTCACGGCGTCGCGGAGGTCCGTGATGACCTTCTGCGCGACCCACTCGGTGAAGTACTGGTTGCCGTAGTTGGCGAGCCCGCGGATCACGAAGGTCAGCAGGATCACCAGCGGGACCAGATACAGCATGACGACGTTCTTCGACGCGAAGATGTCGTCGAAGACGCTGCGCACGAGGAACGGCATGATGCCGTTCGACGCGCCGAAGACCAGCATGCACGCGATGGCGATCGCGAAGCGCGGCCAGACGTAGGGCCGCACGTAGCCGAGCAGGCGCCGGTAGATTCGTGACGACGACATGCGGACCCCGGCGGGTCCTAGCGAACCCGTCCGGGGGTCACAAACCTTCGCCGATCACGCGCGGTCGGTCGCACCCGTGGCGGCTGCCCGGTCGTCGGTCGGGCGTGCGCCCCCGGCCCGCTCGTCGATCATGCGAACGGCGATCTCCGCCGCGCGGTGCGCCGCCCCGGGCTCGCCGAGCAGCGCCCGGACGCGGGCGAGGTCGGCGCGGATGGCAGCGGAACGGGCCGGATCGTCGAGGATGCGCCGCGCCTCGTCGGCGATGCGCTCCGGCGTCACGTCGGCCTGGATCAGCTCCGGCACCGCGGCCTTGCCGAGGATCAGGTTCGGCATGCCGATGAACGGCACCCGGACCAGCATGCGGGCGAGGCCGTAAGACAGCGGCGACAGCCGGTACATGATGACCATCGGGCGCTCGAGGAGTGCCGTCTCGAGGGTCGCCGTGCCCGAGGACAGCAGCACCAGGTCGGCGGCGGCCACGAGATCCCAGGTCTCGCCGTGCACCAGCGGCATGTCGGGCGGACAGATCTCGCGCGCCAGCGGACGCAGCGACTCGTGCGCGAGCGCCACCACCGACTGCACGCCGAGCCGCCGCACCGCCTCGACCATCGGCGGCAGCAGCGCACGCACCTCGGAGCCGCGGCTGCCGGGCAGCAGCGTCACCAGCGGGCGATCGATCGCGAGCCCGTGCCGTCGCCGCACGTCGTCGGGCGCGCTGCTCGCGCGCACCGTCTCGAGCGCCGGGTGCCCGACGAAGCTGACCTCCGTCAAGCCGCGGTAGAGGTCGGCCTCGAAGGGGAACACGACGGCGAGGTGGTCGACGCGCCTGGCGAGCGTCTTCACGCGGTAGCGCCGCCACGCCCACACCTGCGGGCTCACGTAGTAGAGCACCGGGATGCCGGCGCGCCGCGCGACCTTCGCGAGGCGCAGGTTGAAGTCCGGGAAGTCGATCAGGACGACGAGGTCGGGACGCGCGGCACCGTTCGCGCCGGTGATCGCGCCGCGTACGCGCCGGTACGAGCGCACGATGCTGCCGATCGCGCCGAAGAGCTCGGTGACGCCCATCGCCGACAGCTCGGCCGCGTCGACCAGCACGTCCATGCCCGCCTCGCGGAGCCGGTCCCCGCCGACGCCCGTGACGCGCACGTCGGGACGGAGCTTCCTCAGCTCGCCGACCAGCTCGGCGCCGCGCAGGTCGCCGGACGCCTCGCCCGCGACGAGGAGCACGAGCGGCGCTCTCTTCGCGCCCGCCGCGGACGGCTGCGTCACTGCGCCTCCGTCACGGGCACGCCCGCCCCGGGCGCGTCGTCGGTCACTGCGTCTCCATGACGGAAAGGATTCTCTCGGCGAGCTCGAGCGCAGCGCAGCCGTCCTCGCCGGTCACGGCGGGACGCGAGCGCGTGCGCACCGACGCGAGGAACGCCTCGATCTCACGCGCCAGCGCGTCCACCGCGCCGAGGTCGATCTGCTCCCACGCGATCTCGGCGAGCCCGTCGGGGTTCGGCGTGCGGCGGCAGATGCGCACGGAGCGCTCGGCGAGATCGAACGCGATGTACGTGTCGGGCTGGAAGAGGCGCAGCTTGCGCTCGCGCTTCATCGACACTCGGCTCGCGGTGAGGTTCGCGACGCAGCCGCCCGCGAAGCGCAGCCGCGCGTTGGCGATGTCCGGCGTCTGCGTGACGACGGGCACGCCCACCGCCTCGATCGCAACGACCTCTTCCGGCACGAGCAGCCGGATCAGGTCGAGGTCGTGGATCATCAGGTCGCGCACCACGTCGACGTCGGCGCCGCGCACGGTGAAGGGCGCGAGGCGGTGGCACTCGATGAAGCGCGGGTGCGACAGCATCGTCGCGACGCGCGTCAATGCAGGATTGAAGCGCTCGAGGTGGCCGACCTGCAGGATGCGCCCCTTCGCCTTCGCGAGCTCCACGATCTCGCGCGCCAGCGCGGCGCTCGAGGCGAGCGGCTTCTCGACCAGGCAGTCGACGCCAGCGTCGAGCAGCACCGTCGCGACGTCGTGGTGGTGCTGCGTCGGCACGACGACGCTCGCGCAGTCGATGCTGCCGATCAGCTCGCGGAAGTCCGACACGGCGCGCGTGCCGAGGCGCGCGGCCAGCGCGTCGGCGCGCGCGCGATCGACGTCCGCGACCGCCACCAGCTCGCAGCCCGACGCCTGCGCGTACTTCTCGGCGTGGAAGCTGCCGAGGTATCCCGCGCCGACCACCGCGGCGCGCAGCTTCTGGCTCATCGCCGTCCTCCCGTGCTCGCGTCCGTCGGCGGGACGGCCGGCGCCTCGACCGCGACCACCGCGATGCCCGCCTTCGCCGCGGCGTCGAGCACCTGCTCGCGCTCGAGGATGATCGTCCGTCCGGCCTCGATCGCGAGCACGGTCGCGCCGACCTCGGCCATGAGACGGATGGTCTCGGGTCCGATCGCCGGCACGTCGAAGCGCAGGTCCTGCTGCGGCTTGCTGACCTTCACCACGATCGCGCCGCCGCGCGCCAGCTCGCCGCCGCGCCGGATCGCCGCGTCGGTGCCCTCGACCGCCTCGACGGCGAGCACCAGTCCGTTCTTGACGACCACCGTCTGGCCGATCTCGAAGCTGCCGACGGCCTTGGCGACGTGCACGCCGAAGTCGATGTCGCTGCGCTCGTGCGCCTTCGGCGCACGCTTCGACAGCACGCCCGGCGACGGCACGAGGCGCGGCAGATATTCCGTCGACGGGATCACGCGGATGCCGTCGGACTCGAGCTCGCCCGCGATGCCGCGCAGCAGCTTGTCGTCGTGCAGCGTGCGCATGCGCGCGAGGAACGCGGCGCCGCGCAGGTCGGGACGGAAGCCGCTGAAGAGGCGCGCCTTCTTGATGCCGCCGGCCATCACCGCGCGCTCGCAGCCGGCGTTCTTCAGCGTGCGGATGATCTTGCCGAGCTCGCCGACGCGCACCCAGGTGCACGAGCGGACTTCTCCCTCGAGCTCGGGCTCGGTCTCGCCGACGTGCGCGACCGCGACGACCTCGACGCCGGCCTCGCGCGCGCCGCGCGCGACCAGGCGGGGGAAGACGCCGTTGCCGGCGATCAGTCCGAGCGGGGCCGCAGCCACCGACGCCTCACGGCCGCGTGACGCCGCGCTCGCTGGTGGCGACGAAATCCGCCATCGCCAGCGCCTGCGGCGACTCCGCGATCTCCGCGCGGATGCGCTCGACCGCGTCACGCGCGAGCAGCTTGCTCTGGAAGAGCAGCCGGTAGGCGCGCTTCAGCTCGCTCACCTGCTCGGCCGTGAAGCCGCGGCGCTCGAGACCGACGACGTTCAGGCCGACGAGCTTCGCGCGGTCGCCGTTCGCCATGCAGAACGGCGGCACGTCCATCACCACCATCGAGCCGCCGCCGAGGAAGGCGCTCTCGCCGACGCGCACGAACTGCGCGACCGCGGCGAGTCCCGAAACCGTCACGTGATCGGCGAGCGTGACGTGACCCGCCAGCGCCGCGCCGTTCGCGACCACGTTGCCGTTGCCGATGCGGCAGTCGTGGCCGACGTGGCTGTTGTTCATGAACAGGTTGTCGTCACCGATCACCGTGTCCATGCCGCCGCCGGCGGTGCCGAGGCTCAGGCTCGCGAACTCGCGGATCTGGTTGCGCGCGCCGATCACCAGCCGGCTGTCCTCGCCGCGGTACTTCTTGTCCTGCGGCAGCGAGCCGACGCTGGCGTACGGGAAGATCCGGTTGTCGGCGCCGAGGATGGTGTGGCCGTCCACGGTCGCGTGCGCGCCGACGCGCGAGCCGCGTCCGATCTGCACCTGCGGTCCGATCACGCTGTACGGGCCGACCTCGACGTCGAGATCGAGCTTCGCCTCGCGCGCGACGATCGCGGTCGGATGGATGCCGAGCGTGCCGGTCGGGCGTCCCGCCGCGTCCGGCCGCGCCCCCGAATCCTTCTCGGGAACCTCGACCGCGGAGAACTCGGCCTGCGCGACGACCTGCCCGTCCACCGTCGCGACGCCGCGCATCTTCCACAGCGGGCGATGGCGGCGCTTGAGTTCGATCTCGAGCCGCAGCTGATCGCCGGGGACGACCTGGCGACGGAACTTGACGTTGTCGAGGCTCGTCAGGACGAGAAAGACGCGCTCCGACTCGAGCTGCTCGATCGAGAAGCCGCCGTGGAACGAGCCGTGCACGAGCAGCCCGCCGGCCTGCGCCATCGCCTCGCAGATCAGCACGCCGGGCATGATCGGACGGTCCGGGAAGTGGCCGGTGAACTGCGGCTCGTTCCACGTCACGTTCTTGATCGCGACGATCCGCTTGTCCGGCTCGAACTCGACCACCCGGTCGACGAGCAGGAACGGGTGGCGATGCGGCAGGAAGCGCGCGATCTCCTGACCGAGAGGATTCACGCGCGGCTCCCCGCCGCCGCGGCGGTCGCCGCGAAGGTCACGTCCACGCCCGGGAGGTTCCTACTTCTTGGCGTTGTAGGCCGACAGCACGTCGTCGGTGATGTCCGCCGATTTCTTGTAGTACAGCACCGGGCTCGAGCCGAGCTCGAGGATCAGCGTGTAGCCGTCGCGGTCGCCGACCTCCTTGATGATCGCCTGGAGGTCCTGGATGATCCGGCCGGTCAGCTCCTGATCCTTCTTCTGCAGCTCCTGCTGCGAGTCCTCGAAGCGGCGCTTCAGGTCGAGGCGCTTCTGCTCGAACTCGGTCTCGAGCTTCTTGCGCTGCGCGTCGGCCATGACCGTGCCCTTGGTCTCGAGGTCGGACTTGAGCCTGTCGAGCTCTTCCTTCTTGCCCTTGAGCTGGCTCTCGAGGCGATCGACCTGCCCGCGGAAGTCCTCCTTGGCCTTCTTGCCGGCCGCGGACTCGTTGAGCGCGCGCTGCAGGTCGACGTAGCCGATCTTGACGTCGGCGGCGGCAAGGCTCGGGACGCAGAGGATCGCGAAAAGCGTCGCCGCGAGGACGGCGCGGCCGCCAGACATTGCCTTCATTTCTTCCAATCTCCTTGAGCTGTCGTTCTTCAGAGCGGAGCGCCGAACGAGAACAGGATCGAGCTCTTCCTCTCGCCGTCGCTGATGTTGAGCGGCACGCCGTACTCGATGCGCAGCGGCCCGAACGGCGACAGCCAGCGCACGCCGGCGCCGACGCCGTAGCGCAGGTTGCCGAAGTCGATGCCGTCCTTCTGCAGGAACGCGTTGCCGGCGTCGAAGAACATCACGCCGCGCAGTCCGAGCGACTGCACGATCGGGAAGATGAACTCGTTCTGCGAGACGAACTCGTTGGTACCGCCGATCGGCTCGCTGTTGATGATGTTTCCCTGGCCGTCGTAGACGTTCTCGCGCGGGCCGAGGGTGCGCGTCTCGTAGCCGCGGACGGTGTTGATGCCGCCCGGGAAGTAGCGCTCGATCAGCGGGATCTCGTTGCCGCTCAGACCCGACTCGCCCTTGCCGTACGCAACCGTGCCGCCGGTCGAGAACACCAGCGGACCGAAGTCCGGGATGCGGTACAGCGGGAAGAACCAGCGGCCGCGCGCCTCGGCGCGGTAGAAGCTCGTCGATCCGCCGAGACCGGCGATCTCGACCGAGAGGTCCTGGAACGAACCGGCCGTCGGGTCGAAGGCGTGGTTCAGCGTGTTGCGCACGAAGTTCGGCGCGATCGACGACACCGTGATGTCGCCCTGCTCGGTCCAGATCGCCGGCGGCGCGTCGAGCGACACGTCGAAGATCTTGCCGCGCTCGAGCCGGTACTCGAGACCGATGCGCGTGTCCTCGAAGGAAACCGGGCCGATGTAGTCGAGCCCGAGCTCCTCGAGCGGGTACAGCGCGCGCAGCGAGAAGCCGGTCGCGCCGCGGGTGAAATTGTTGAACTGCAGCTCGGTGTTGTAGATCGTCGCCGTTCCGAGCAGCGGCGTGTCGAGCACGTACGGCTCGGTGAACGCGATGTAGATGTTGCGGCGCACCGAGCCGAAGTCGGCGTTGAACACGATGCGCTGCCCGCGTCCGAAGAGGTTGTTCTCGGACACGCGGACGTTGAACAGGAACTGGTCGCCGGAGCTGTAGCCCGCGCCCGCGCTGAACGAGCCGGTCGAGCCTTCCTTCGTGTCGACCAGCACGTTGATCTGGTCGGGCGCCGTCGCCTTCCGCGTCGTGAGATTGACGTCGGAGAAGAAGCCGAGGCGGCGGAGCGCGTCGCGGCTCTTGCGCAGCTTGGTCGCCGAGAACTGCTCCTGCTCGCCGATCTTGAGCTCGCGGCGGATGACCTTGTCGCGCGTCTTGGTGTTGCCGGTGATCTCGATCTTGCCGATCGTGACCGGACGTCCGCGGTTCATGCGGAACGTGACGTCGACGGCCTTCTCCTCCGGACGGATCAGGGTCTCGGGCTCGACGTTCGCGAACGCGTAGCCCTGGTCGCCGAGGAAGTCGGTGAGCTTGGTGACGTCGTCGCGCAGGATGCTGGCGCGGAAGATCTTGCCCTTCTCCGCCTCGATGGTGTCGAAGAGCTTGGTCTCTTCCTCGGTCGTCGGCGGCACGTCACCGCCGAACTTGACCTCGCCGAAGTTGTACTGCTCGCCCTCGTCGATCTTGATGACGACGCGCAGCTCGTCGCCCTCGCGCGTCACCTGCGGCTCGCCGACCTTCACGTTGACGAAGCCGTTGTCGTAGTACAGCGCCGTGATGCGCTCGACGTCGGTCTTGAGCGCGTCGCGGTTGAGCGTGCCCGACTTGAACAGCCAGGAGAGGAACCACTTCTCCTTGGTCTGCATCACGCCGCGCAGCTCGCGCGAGCTCAGATTGTTGTTGCCCTCGAACTCGATCTCGCCGACGCGGACGGGCTCGCCCTGCTCGATGTTGTAGATCAGGTCGACGTCGCCGTCGGGCGCGGTCTGCAGGTCGGGCGTGATCGAGACGTCGAGGTAGCCCTTCTCCTCGTAGAGACGCTTCGCGTCCTCGACGCCGCGGCGGACCTTCTCCGGATCGTAGATCGTGCGTGCGCGAACCTTCAGCGCGGCCTCGACCTCCTCGGGCTTCAGCTCGTCGCCGCCCTCGACCTTCACCGAGGCGATGTACGGACGCTCCTTGACCGTGAAGGTGAGCACCGCCGTCTTGCCGGAGTCGTCGATCGCCGCGCTGACGTCGTCGAAGAAGCCCATCGCGTAGATGGCGCGCAGGTCCTGGTCGACGCGCGCCATGTCGACGCGCTGTCCGGCCTCGCTCTTGATGTGGATGCGGATCGCGCCCTGGTCGACGCGGCGGTTGCCCTTGATGTCGACCGCCGACAGCACCGGACCGCTCGCCGACGGCGCGGACGAGCGCGGCGCGAGCGGCTGTGCGGCGCCCAGCGCGGGCGTGAGGACGAGCGACAGGACGGCGACCAGCGCCGCGAGACGACCTGCGGTGGTGGTGCGGAGCCTCACGACGCCTCCAGGTGGCCGTGCGTCAAGCGCATGGTGCGATCCATCGCCGCCGCGAGCCGGGGGCTGTGGGTGACGACGACGCAGGTGATCCCCGCCTCGTGGTTCAGGTCGATGAGCAGGCGCTCGACCTCGCTGCCGGTGTCGGGGTCGAGGTTGCCGGTGGGCTCGTCGGCGAGCACGAGCGCGGGCCGGCGGACCACCGCGCGCGCGACCGCGACGCGCTGCTGCTCGCCGCCGCTCAGCTCGCCGGGGCGGTGCTCGACGCGAGCGCCGAGTCCGACGCGCTCGAGCAGCGCGAGGGCGCGGTCGCGTGCCACGGCGGGCGAGTCTCCGGCGATCAGGCAGGGCATCATGACGTTCTCGAGCGCCGTGAAGTCCGGGAGGAGATGGTGGAACTGGAAGACGAAGCCGATCGCGTCGCTGCGGAAGCGCGCCAGCTCGCGGTCGCGCAGCGGGCCGAGGTCGGTACCGCCGACGCGGACCGTGCCCGACGACGGCCGGTCCAGCCCGCCGAGGAGGTGCAGAAGCGTGCTCTTCCCGACCCCCGATTCCCCGATGATGGCAACCGTTTCACCCGCTCCGACGGTGAGATCGATGTCCTTGAGGACGCACACGGTCCGAGGGCCGTCCGTGTACTCCTTGACGAGTCCACGCGCCTCGACGTGATTCCTCTCCCCCGCCCCACCGACGCTCACCCGACCCGGCTCACTCGTAACGGATCACGTCGACGGGGGCGAGACGCGCCGCCTGCCGAGCGGGATAGATGGTGGCGATCACGCAGATGGCGATCGCCGCCACGGCGACCAGCGCGAAGTTCTCCGGGTAGATCCGGACGGGCACGGTGGAGACGTAGAAGACGTCCTTCGGCAGCTCGATGAACTGGTAGCGCTCGAGCAGGGCCGCCCCGCCCAGCCCGCCGAGGATGCCCGCCACCGTCCCCAGGATGCCGATCACCGCGCCCTTAAACACGAAGATCGAGGCGATCGCCAGATTGGTGGCACCCATCGATTTCAGGATCGCGATGTCCTTCCGCTTCTCCATCACGACCATGACCAGCGTCGCCGCGATGTTGAAGGCCGCGACCAGGACGATGAGCATCAGGACGATGAACTGGATGAACTTCTCGAGCCGGAACGCGACGAAGAGGTTCCGGTTCACCTCCATCCAGTCGCGCGCGAAGTACGGGTAGCCGACCCGGTGCTCGAGGTCGCGCGCGACGACGCGTGCGGTGTCGATGTCGTCGACCTTGACCTCGATGCCGGTGGCCTTCTCGCCGATCTCGAAGAAGCGCTGCGCGTCGGCCATCGACATGAAGACGATGGTCGAGTCGTAGTCGTACATGCCGGAGTCGAAGATGCCGCCGACGCCGAAGCGCTTCACGCGCGGCACCATGCCGACCGCGGTCGGCGAGCCGAGCGGCGACATCATGTTGACCCAGTCGCCGACGCCGACGCCGAGCGTCTTCGCGAGTTCGAAGCCGATCAGGATCTGCGGCACCTGGATCGTCTCGTCCTTGCCGTCGATGATGGTGCTGACGCTCATCGGCTGGCCGAGCTTGTCGGTCGAGCCTTCCTTCAGGTGCTTCTGGACGTCGACGACGTCGCTCGCGTGCTGCGGCTCGACGCCGCGCACGACCGCGCCCGCGACCGAGTTGTCCGACGACACCATCGCCTGTCCGTAGACGAACGCCGCCGCCGCGGTGACGCCCGGCGCCTCGCGCACCGCGTCGACGACCTTCGGGTAGTCGCGCACCGTGCCGCCGTGGCTCAGCAGAACGATCTGCGGGTTGAAGCCGAGGATGCGGTCGCGCAGGTCCTCCTCGAAGCCGGTCATCACGGACATGACGATGCACAGCACCATCACGCCGATCGCGACGCCGCCGCCCGCGATCAGGGCGATGAGCGACACGAACATCTCCTTGCGCCGCGCGCGCAGGTAGCGCAGGGCGACCATGATCTCCCAGCGCTGCATGATCACGCCTTCGCCGACGGGCGGAGCAGCGGAAAGAGCACGACGTCGCGGATCGACTGCGCGTTGCACAGCAGCATCGTCAGGCGGTCGACGCCGATGCCGCAGCCGGCCGCCGGCGGCATGCCGTGCTCGAGCGCGTGGACGTAGTCCTCGTCCATCGGATGCGCCTCGTCGTCGCCCTGGCCGCGATTCTCGAGCTGCGCGAGGAAGCGGGCGCGCTGATCGTCGGGGTCGTTGAGCTCGGAGAAGCCGTTCGCGAGCTCGCGGCCGACGACGTACAGCTCGAAACGGTCGACGACGAACGGATCGTCGTCGTTCGCGCGCGCGAGCGGCGAGACCTCGGCCGGGAAGCCGGTGACGAAGGTCGGCTGGATCAGCGTCGGCTCGACGAAGTGCTCGAAGAGGGCCGTCGCGATGCCGCCCGCGCCGGCGCCCGGCGGAATCGGCACGCCGTGCTCGAGCGCGACCGCGCGTGCCTTCGGCTCGTTGCGCAGGTCCTCGGGCGCGCAGCCCGCGGCCGCGGCGGCCGAGTCGATCAGCGACAGACGCGTCCAGCCCGGTCCGAGCTCGATGTCGTGCTCGCCGTACTTGACCTTGGTCGTGCCGTGCAGCGCCAGCGCGAGTCCGCCGATCATCTCCTCGACCAGCGGCAGCAGGTCGTCGCAGATCGCGTACGCCTGGTAGAACTCGAGCATCGTGAACTCGGGATTGTGCTGCGTCGAGATGCCCTCGTTGCGGAAGTTGCGCCCGATCTCGAAGACGCGCTCGAAGCCGCCGACCAGCAGCCGCTTCAGGAAGAGCTCCGGCGCGATGCGCAGCTGCAGCTCCATGTCGAGCGTGTTGTGGTGCGTGAGGAACGGACGCGCCGCGGCCCCGCCGGCGATGCTCTGCAGGATCGGCGTCTCGACCTCGACGTAGTCGCGACCGACGAGGAAGCTGCGGATGCCTGCGAGGACCTTCGAGCGCGCGAGGAAGGTCGGGCGCGTCTCGACGCCGTTCGCGATCAGGTCGAGGTAACGCTTCCGGTAGCGGATCTCGACGTCGGTGAGTCCGTGCCACTTCTCGGGCAGCGGGTGCAGGCACTTCGAGAGCAGCACGACGCGCGTCCCGTGCACCGACAGCTCTCCGGTGCGCGTGCGGAACACCCAGCCCTCGACGCCGATCAGGTCGCCGAGGTCGAGGCCCTTGGCGAGCGCGTGGTCCTCCGGCGTCAGCTGGTCGCGGCGCAGATAGGTCTGGATGCGTCCGGTGACGTCCTCGACGACCACGAACGACGCCTGCCCGAAGGCGCGCTTGGCGACCACGCGTCCGGCGACCGTCGCGGGGTGTTTCGCCTCCTCGAGGGCCGCGCCGTCGGTCTCGCCGTACGCGGCGTGCAACTCGCCGGCGTGCTTCGTCGGGGTGAAGCGGTTCGGGTACGACCAGCCCTGCGCGCGCAGCTCGGCGAGCTTGGCCCGACGCGTTGCGGTCAAGTCGTCGTCGGTCGGGGTGTTGCGCGGCTCGGAGCTCATGGGGGCTGCGGAATCGCGAGTTTGTACTGGAGGTCCGGGATGGCGTCAATTGCCGTCGCGTGCACGGGCGTGCTCGTGTGCCGGTCTGCGTCGTGAGCCGGCGGTGGCGCGGCAGTCGGTCCGCCGCGACGTCTCGTCGGTACGGCGAAGCGAGCTTCGCCGTACCGACTGCGAGCTGCGCAGTCGCCGCGGACCGACTGCCGCGCCGCCACCTGCTTCGTACCAGTGCGGGTGCGTGACCACGGCACGTTCGTGTCGCGCGGCGGCGGTCGGCCTCGCCGCCCCTCGCGCGACGATCCGGGCCGGCAGGGGCGAAGGCGGCGGCGTGGCGATCGCCCCGCAGCGACTGCGAAGCTTGCAGTCGGTCGTCGAAGCGGAGCTTCGCCGAACCGACGAAACGTCGCGGCGGGGCGATCGCCACGACGCCGCCGGCTCACACCCCACGAAGCTCGTCGTTCCAGCGTGGAAAGAGGGAAAGCGTTGTCGTGGTCGTGGCTTGCAGCTTTGATCGGCGTGGCATACGTGTCTCGTCGTCGTGATCACGAGGATCCGCCGACCGTACTGGATTGCGGCACACCTGGTCCTGCTCGCGCTCGCCGCGACGTTCGCGGCGAATGCCGTGTCGAGCGTCGTTCGCGGGCGGCTCGCGCACGGCGGGGTGGCGGTCGGCAAGACGAGCGACGATGGGGCGAAGCACGCGAAGAACCGTCCGCTCGGCGACTACCTCGCGATCGCGAAGCGCGATCTGTTCGCCGCCGTGCCGACGTCCGAGCCGCAACCGGTCGGGGGCACCACGCTGCGCGCCGCACCCGCGTCGCTGCAGCTGCTCGGTACCGGCAGCCGCGGCGACAAGGCGTTCGCGGTCGTCGAGGACGCGAAGACCAAGGTGCAGCGGATCCTCACGGTCGGCGACAAGGTCGACGACGCGGAGGTCGTCGACATCGGCTGGCGGCACATGGTGCTGCGCCGCGCGGGTCAGGAGGAGCTGCTCCTCGTGCCGCCGAACCTGAGCGGCGACGGGTCGGCGTCCGCGAGCACGACGGCGGTGAGCAACACGGCGGCGGCAGCCGGCGACGGCGAGCAGATCCGGAAGATCGGCGACGATCGCTATCTGGTGGCGCAGGCGGAGGTGGAGCACTCGATGTCGAATCTGTCGGAGCTGTTCACGCAGATGCGTGCCGTGCCGAACATGCAGGACGGCAAGACCAACGGCTTCCGGCTGTTCGCGATCCGCTCCGGCAGCCTGTTCCAGAAGATCGGCCTGCAGAACAACGACGTCGTGCAGCGCATCAACGGGATCGACCTCAACGATCCGGGCAAGGCGATGTCGCTGTTCCAGGATCTGCAGGGCGAGACCAGGCTGTCCGTGGACGTCGTCCGCGGCGGCGAGACGCGCACCCTGTCCTACGAGATCCGCTGACCGTGCGCCGCACCGACGGAAACTCCGGACGCGCGACGGTCACCCGGCAGCTCGCCGCGATCGCGCTCGCTCTGCTCCTCGCCTTCGGCGTCGCGGTCGCCGCGCGCGCGCAGAACGCCGAGCCGCGCAACACACCGCGCTCCTCCGCGCCGAGCCCGCTCGCCGGCAGCGACCTCGTGGTGATGGACTTCCAGGACGTCGAGATCGCCACCCTGGTCAAGTTCATCAGCGAGATCACCGGCAGGAATTTTCTTCTCGACGACAAGGTCAAGGGCAAGGTCTCGGTGATCTCGCCGAGCAAGATCACGGTCGACGAGGCGTACCGCGTCTTCCAGTCCGTCCTGCAGGTGAAGGGCTTCACGCTGGTCGACACCGGCCCCGTGGTGAAGATCATCGCCATCAAGGACGTGAAGGGCTCCGGGCTGCCGGTCGGCGCGGAGACGCGGAATCCCTCCGAGGCGTACGTCACGCAGCTCGTCCCGCTGGAGCACCTCGAGGCGCAGGCGGCGGCCCAGCTGCTGCAGCCGCTGGTCTCGCGCGACGGCCTCATCTCCGCCTACACGCCGACCAACTCGCTGATCGTCGTCGACAGCGAGAGCAACATCGCGCGCCTCGCCGAGCTGATCACCAGCCTCGACGTTCCCGGACAGGAGCGCACCGTCGAGGTGATCCCGCTCAAGCACGCGTTCGCGAACGACGTCGCGGGCATCCTGCGCGAGGCGATCGAGGACGAGGCCGGCCGCGCCGCGGCGCCGAGCGGCGGCGGAGCCACGTCCAACGTGCCCGGCGTCGCGTCGTCGGCCGCCGGCAAGGCCGGCACCCGCGGCGTCGGCGGCATCCGCGTCGTCCCCGACGAGCGCTCCAACGCCGTCGTCGTGATCGGCAACCAGATCGAGATCCGGCAGGCGTACGCGCTGGTCGCGAAGCTCGACCGCCCGCTGCCCAAGGGCACGGGCCGCATCAACGTCTATTACCTGCGTCACGCCGACGCGACCGAGATGGTCCAGGTGCTCGCGGATCTCGTCGGCACCACCACCTCGACGGTGCCCCGCCAGATCCTTCCCGGACGCGCGGTGACCGAGGGCGGCGGACGCTTCGGCAGCGGCTCGTACCGCACGTCGACCGGCTCGCAGTCGCTGGGCGACTTCGGCAAGAGCATGATCAGCCGTCAGGGCTCGGGCGCCCTGCCCGGCACCGGACGGAGCGCGTCGCAGCCGGGGACGGCGGGCGGCGTGCAGTCCGCGGGCAGCGGCGGGCCGGCGGTCGAGTTCGAGTCGGGCGTGCGCGTCACCGCCGATCCCGCGACCAACTCGCTGGTCATCAGCGCGGCACCGCAGGACTACGCGACGCTGCGCGACGTCATCCAGCAGCTCGACATCCCGCGCCGCCAGGTGCTCGTCGAGGCGATCATCTTCGAAGTGTCGATGACCAAGGCGAAGCAGCTCGGCATCGAGCTGCAGGGTGGCGCCTCGGTCGGCGGCACGGCGACGGCGCTGGGCCGGGTGAACTTCCGCAACCTGAACCCGCTCACGAACGCGGTCAGCGACGGCGACCTGACCGGGCTCGGCAGCCTGTCGGGACTGCTCGGCGCGCTGATCAGCAACCAGTCCATCGTCCTCTCCGACGGCACCAAGGTCCCCGCCGGCGTCGCGCTCGTCAGCGCGCTCGAAGCCGACACCGACATCAACGTGCTGTCGGCCCCGACCATCCTCACCACCGACAACGAGGAAGCCGAGATCGTCGTCGGCAAGAACGTCCCGTTCGTCACCAGCCGGTCCACCAACGAGACCAACCTCGCCAACACCTTCAGCCAGGTGGACCGCCGCGACGTCGGCATCACGCTGCGCTTGACGCCGCAGATCTCCGACGGCGAGACCGTCCGGCTGCTGCTGTTCCAGGAGGTCTCCGATCTGGTGCCGACGTCGCAGGCGGAGGTCCTGCAGCTCGGACCGACGACCACCGTCCGCTCCGCGACGACGAGCGTGGTGGTGAGCGACAGCCAGACCGTCGCGATCGGCGGGCTGATCTCGGACAAGCTCACCGCGAGCTCGCAGGGCGTGCCCTACCTGTCCGAGATCCCGGTGCTCGGGAACCTCTTCAAGTTCGACGACAAGGCGAAGGAGAAGATCAACCTGATCATCCTCCTCACGCCGCGCATCCTGAAGAATCCCACCGCGCTCACCGCGCTCACCGACGACGAGCGGCAGCGCTTCCAGAAGGCGGTGACCGGACGTCGCGTGTTCTCCGGCACGATGGGCAAGCTCAGCGTGCCGCCGTCCGACATGCCGCCGCCCCCGCCGCCCGGCTATGGTCCGCCGCCCGGCATGGCCGTCCCGGAGCCGCCGCCTCCGCCGCGCCCGCAGACCGTGCGCGCGATGCGCTCGGGCGTGCTGCTGCCCGCCGAGGGCGGCGCTCCCGTCGCGGCGCCCGCGCCGGCCGACGCGGGGACGCTCCTCGAGCCCGAGGGCGCCGCGTCCGGCGGCGCGAATTAGGAGACGCGGTGGCGACACCGAGGTCCACCGACCTCCTCGACGGCGCACCGATCGCGCGCCTGCCCGACTCGGCGACCGCCGCGGCGCTCGCCGAGCGCTTCGGGCTCGCGTTCCGCGACGGCATCGACGTGCGCGAGGTCGATCCGGCGCTCGTGCAGCGTCTGCCGATCGGCTACGCGAAGCGCTTCGCCTGCCTGCCGCTCGGCGAGGACGGCGGCGTGCTGCGCGTGGCACTCGCCGACCCGCGCGCGACGCAGGTGGTCGACGACCTGCGCGCGCTCTACGGACGCCGCGTGTCGCCGGTGGTCGTGCCGGCGGTCGCGATCCTCGAGGCGATCAACCTCGCCTACGACAGCGCGCGCGGCACCGCAGAAGCGGTCATGGGCGACATCGAGGCCGGCGAGCTCGACGCGGTCGCGCACGAGCTCGAGGAGCCGCGCGACCTGCTCGACGCGGACGACGAGGCGCCGATCATCCGCCTCGTCAACTCGCTGCTCTTCCAGGCCGTCAAGGACCGCGCGTCCGACATCCACATCGAGCCCTACGAGCGCGAGGTGTCGGTGCGCTTCCGCATCGACGGCCTGCTCTACGACGTGCTGAAGCCGCCGCGCCGCTACCACCCGACGATCATCGCGCGCATCAAGATCATGGCCGGGCTCGACATCGCCGAGAAGCGCCTGCCGCAGGACGGTCGTCTGCGCTTCCGCGCGGCGGGGCGCGACATCGACGTCCGCGTGTCGATCGTGCCGACGCAGTTCGGCGAGCGCGCGGTGCTGCGCCTGCTCGACCGCACCGGCGCGCTGCTCACCCTCGAGCAGCTCGGCCTCGGCGGCGACAACCTGGTCCAGATCGAGAAGCTGATCCAGAAGAGCCACGGCATCATCCTCGTGACCGGTCCGACCGGCAGCGGCAAGACGACGACGCTCTACGCCGCGCTGTCGCGGCTCAACTCGAGCCTGCGCAACATCATCACCATCGAGGACCCGATCGAGTACCAGCTGCACGGCGTCGGCCAGATCCAGGTCAATCCCAAGATCGAGCTGACCTTCGCCAGCGGCCTGCGCTCGATCCTGCGCCAGGACCCGGACATCATCATGGTCGGCGAGATCCGCGACGGCGAGACCGCGGAGATCGCGATCCAGGCGGCGCTCACCGGCCACCTCGTGTTCTCGACGCTGCACACCAACGACTCCTTCGGCGCGCTGTCGCGGCTCATCGACATGGGGATCGAGCCCTTTCTCGTGTCGTCGTCGCTGATCGGCGTGATGGCGCAGCGCCTCGTGCGCCGCGTCTGCCCGTCGTGCCGCCAGCCGAGCGTCGCGACGCAGGCCGAGCAGGCCGAGCTCGGGCTGAAGGCCGGGACCCCGATCTTCGTCGCCGGTCCGGGCTGCGAGTCGTGCAAGGGCACCGGCTACCGGGGCCGGACCGGCATCCACGAGCTGCTGATCCTCGACGACCCGGTGCGCGCGCTGGTCATGCAGCGCAGCGACGCGTCGGCGGTGCGCCGCCACGCGACCTCGCTCGGCATGCCGACGCTGCGCGACGACGGCGCGTCCAAGGTGGCGTCCGGAGAGACCACGGTCGAGGAAGTCCTGCGCGTGACCCAGGAAGATGTCGCGTAGCGCTGCGCCCGCGCCGGGACGCGCGCACCGCGGCGGCACGACGAGCGGCTCGAATCGCGCACGCGGCGCGAGCGTCGAACCAGGCGTTCTCGTGAGCCGTCCGGACGAGGAAATCTGAGATGCCGGTGTTCGCCTACCGCGGGCTGACCGCGGCCGGACGCGCCGTGCAGGGCGTCGTCGATGCCGACAGCGCGAAGGGTGCGCGTGCGCGCCTGCGCCGCGACGGCATCTTCCCGACCGACGTCGCCGAGGAGCGCAGCGCGGCACCCGAGGGCGCCGCCACCGGCGGATCGGGGTTCAGCCTGCGGCGCGGCCCGCGCATGTCGCCTGCCGATCTCGCGCTGGTGTCGCGGCAGCTCAGCACGCTGCTCGCGGCCGGCGTGCCGGTGGTCGAGGCGCTCGCCGCCGTCGGCGACCAGAGCGATCGTCCCGTCGTGACGCAGGTGCTGTCGCACGTCCGCGATCAGGTGACCCAGGGAACGCCGCTCGCCGACGCGCTCGGCGAGTACCCGACGGTCTTTCCGGAGATCTACGTCGGCATGGTGCGCGCCGGCGAGGCCGCGGGCGCGCTCGACCTCGTCCTCGACCGTCTCGCGAACTACACCGAGGCGCAGACGCGCCTGAACGCGAAGATGCGCAACGCCCTCGCCTACCCGGTGCTGATGACCGTGGTGTCGACGGGCATCGTCGGCTTCCTGCTCGGCTTCGTCGTGCCGCGCGTGACGCGCATCTTCGCGGACCAGAAGCAGACGCTGCCGTTCCTCACGCGGCTGCTGCTCGGCGTCTCGAACACCATCGGCGCGTACTGGTGGCTGATCGCGATCGCGCTGCTCGGCGGCGTGCTGTGGTTCCTCGCCGCCCGGCGCCGTCCGGCGTGGCGCCTGTGGTTCGACCGCCAGCTGCTCACGCTGCCGGTCATCGGCCCGGTGATGACGCGCATCGCGATCGCGCGCGGCGCGCGCACGCTGGCGACGCTGCTCGGGAACGGCATCCCGCTGCTGCACGCGCTCGAGGTCGCGGCCGGCGTCGCGGGCAACAGCGCGCTCGCGCAGGCGATCGAGGATGCACGCACGGCGGTGCGCGAGGGCCAGAGCCTCGCGCAGCCGCTCCGCCAGTCGGGCCTCGTGCCGCCGCTGGTCACGCACATGATCGCGGTCGGCGAGCGCTCCGGCGAGCTCGAGGCGATGCTCGGGAAAGTGGCCGACGCCTACGAGTCCGAGGTCGAGAGCCTGCTCGGCACGCTGACCGCCGTGCTCGAGCCGATCACGATCGTCGTCATGGGCGGCATCGTGCTCTTCATCGTGCTCGCGATCCTGCTGCCCATCTTCGAGATCAACGCGCTGGTGCGCTAAGGGGACCCGCAATGAACGACGTTCGAATCGCGCGCACGAGGCTCCGCTCGAACCAGGGCTTCACCCTGATCGAGATCATGGTCGTGGTGTTCATCCTCGGCCTGCTGATCACGCTCGTCGCGCCGCGCATCCTCGGCCGCACCGACGAGGCGCGGCAGACCAAGGCCGCCGCCGACATCAAGGCGATCGAGCAGGCGCTCAGCCTCTACAAGCTCGACAACGGCTTCTTCCCGACCACCGAGCAGGGCATCGAGGCGCTGGTGACGCGTCCGACGACCGGCCTCGTGCCGAAGCGCTGGAACGCGAACGGTTACCTCGAGAAGGTCCCGACGGACCCGTGGGGCTCGCCGTACGTCTTCCGCAGTGACGGCAGCAGCTTCGTGATCCTGTCGTTCGGCGCGGACGGCGCGGAAGGTGGCGAGGGCATCAACGCCGACATCGACTCGCGCAACCTCTGACGGAGGTGCCGCGTTGCGTCCGCCGACGCGTGACGGAGATGCCGCGCTGCGCGGCGCGACGCGGGAGCGCGGCTTCACGCTGCTCGAGATCGCGGTCGCGATGGCGCTCATCGGCCTGCTGGTGACGCTCGTCCTGCCGCGCATCGGACTGCTCGGCGGCGCGTCGCTGCAGGCGAGCGCACGCCAGCTCGCGTCGCGCATCGAGCTTCTGCGCGAGGACGCGGCGCTGCGCGGCCGCTGGGTGCGGCTCTCATTCGACCCGCAGACCGGGCGCTACGGCGCCGAGGTGTACGTGGAGACGTCGACCGGCGCGCGCTTCATGGCCGACGACGCGCCGCTGTTCCGGACCGTCAATCTGCCCGACGCGGTGCAGATGGACGTGAGCGGCCCCGGTCTCACGACGACGCGCGAAGGGTATCTGGGCGCCCTCTTCTCGCCCGACGGCTACGCCGACCCCATGGTGGTGCGTCTCGCGAACGGCCCCGACGACGTGTTCTCGATCGTCGTCGAGCCGGCGCGCCCGCGTCCGCGCATCGTCGAGGGCACGGTCGACGTGCGCACGAGCGCGAGCGGCACTGGCTCGTCCGCGGGCGCCCTCGGACGCGGCTCGTCACGGAGCCTGCGGTGACCGCCTTGCATCGTACCGCGCGCCGGACGCGCGGCGCGCACGGCTTCACGCTGCTCGAGGTGATGGTCGCGCTCGCGGTGATCGCGACCGCGTTCACCGCGCTGCTCGGCCTGCACGTGCGCAACCTGAAGCTCGCGGCGCGCGACCAGGCGTACACGCAGGCGCTGCTGCTGTCGCGCTCGATGATCACCGAGACGGAGCTCGGTCCGTACCCGGAGGTCGGCATCGCGCAGGGCGACTTCGAGGATCAATGGCCCGGCCTCTACACGGGGTTCAAGTGGGAGCGCATCGTGAGCGACTTCGGCGTGCTCTCGGTGAAGCAGGTGACCGTCCGCGTGATCCCGTACGGCGACGAGTCGGCCGCGGCCGAGCTCACGGTGTTCAAGGGGCCGCAGAGATGACGGCCGGCATCGGATCCCGACGCGTGCCGCACGCGCCGGAGGGACGCGAGAGCGAGGCCGGCTTCACGCTGCTCGAGCTGCTGGTGTCGCTGACCATCGTCGCGATCCTCGCACTTGCGCAGGCGGCACCGTTCCAGCGCACGATCGAGACGCGCGAGCGCGCCGAGACCGCCATGGAGCAGAGCAACGCCGCGCGCTTGACGCTGCAGCGCCTCGCCGAGGAGCTCACCGGTGCCGTGAGCCTCGACGGCGAGCGACAGTCCTTCGTGCTGCTCGACCGCACGTTCGACCGTCCGGCGAGCGAGCTGTCGTTCACGACGAGCACCGCGCGGCGGGTGAGCGCCGGTCCGACCGATCCGTTCGAGGTCGTGCGCTACCGCCTCGAGCCCGGCGAGCCGGACTCGCGCGGCGCCGTCCTCGTCAAGGAGCAATTGCCGGCGGCCGCGTCCGAGGGCCAGCCGTACATCAGCAACGTCGTGCTCGAGGACGTCGCGTCCTTCACGGTGCGCGTCCGGCCCGACAAGGGCGACTGGCTGCCGACGTTCCAGGGCGGCGAGGCCGGCGTCAAGATCCCGCGGGCGGTCGAGCTGCAGCTGTCGCTCGCCGACGGCACGCCCGATCCGCCGGTCTACCGGCTGCTGATCGACCTGCCGATGGGCGGCAAGCGGGGCGGGAGTCCGGACACGTGACCCGGCTTCCGATCCCGGTCCCGCGCGACGAGCGTGGCGTGGCGCTGCTGTCCGCGCTGTTCGCGGTGGCGCTGCTGACCATCATCGTCATCGAGATGACGGACGCGACGCTGGTGCACACGCACCTGACGCGCAACGCCGGCAACGCGATGGCGGCGCAGCTGCTGGCGCGCTCGGCGGAGCTCGCCGGGGAAGCCCTGATCTCGAACGACGACGCCAACCCGCCGGGGGTCACCTGCCGGCAGAACCCGTGGGCGCTGCCGATCTTCGGCGTTCCCGCCGGCGAGGGCGTGGTCGGGCTGCAGGTCAGCGACGAGAGCGGCAAGCTCGACCTCAACTCGGTACGCGACCCGCGCTACCAGGAAGCTCTCAAGGAGCTGTTCCGGACCCTCACGATCGACGAGTCGCTGGTCGACCGCATCGGGCCGTGGATCTCCGATCCGAACGACCCGGCGATGGCAACCGGCGGAGGGACCAACTATTGTGCGCTCGCCATGTCGTGCACCCCGCGGCACAAGCCGCTGCAGAGCATCGAGGAGCTGCTGATGATCAGCGGCTTCGACGAGCAGATGCTGGCACGGCTCCGCCCCTACGTGACCGTGATCCCGCGGCCGGACGGCAAGCCCGGCGCGGCGCAGTCCGTGAATCCCCTCACCGCCGAGCTGGCGGTTCTGACCGCGATCGGCTGCGAGGGCGGCACGCCGCCGCCGGACTGTCCGCAGTCGTTCGCGAGCGACGAGAAGAAGCAGGAGTGGGAGGCGTCGTTCAAGGAGTGGCAGACCACCAACTGCCCCAAGGCGAAGGTCGCGCTCAAGAAGCAGAGCAACTTCTACTCGATCCTCGCGTCGGGCGCGGTCGGTGACGTGACGCAGACGCTGCGCACGGTCGTGAAGCGCAACGGCGACAAGGTCGAGACTCTCTCGTGGCAGGAGCGTCCGATCGCCGCCGCGATGCCCGTGGAGGTCCGCTGATGCTCGCGCTCGGCGTCGACGTCGTGCGCGACGCGATCGCGATCGCGCTGGTCGAGACGTCCGGACGTGCACCGCGCCTCGTCGGCAGCTGGCGGGAGGAGCGCGACGCCGGGCGTCCCGCCGCCGAGCAGCTGCGCGCGATGATCGACCGTCACTGCATGCAGCGTCCCGACGCGATCGCGTCCGCCCTGCCCGGCTCCGCGGTGAGCCACCGCGTTCTGCGCCTGCCGTTCTCCGACGCGGGGCGCCTCGCCGCGACCGTTCCGTTCGAGCTCGAGAGCCTGGTCCCGTTCGACGTCGAGTCCGGCGTGATCGCCTTCACCGCGCTCGAGCGCGACGGCGCGGGTGCGACGGTGCTCGCGGCGATCGCGCAGCGCCGTGACGTGAAGGCGCACCTCGACCTGCTCGCCGACGCCGGCGTCGACCCGGCGGTGGTCGACCTCGGCACGCTCGCGGTCGCCGGACTGCTGAAGCCGCGCACCGGCGACCTGCTGGTCGTCGAGCCGCGCGACGACGGCGGCGTCTGCCTGCTGCGCGGCGGCCGCCTCGCGGCGCTGCGCATCGTCGACGGTGCGGCGAACGACGCCGACGGCGCGCGCGAGCTCCGCTGGGCCGCGCTCGCGCTGCTCGAGGACGACGAGCCGCCGCCGCCCGTCCTGCTGATGTCGCCGGCCGACGGCGGGCGCGCCCTCGCGAGCGCCTTCGGCGCCGAGCCGCTGCCGCTCGCCGGCGAGCTGCCCGCGTGGTGCGCCGGGGCCCCGGTCGCGCACCTGCGCGCCGTCGCGCTCGCGGCGCGCGCCAGCGCCACGACGACGGTCGGGCTCGACTTCCGGACCGGCGAGTTCGCGTATCACGCACCGAGCGAGGAGGCGCGCCGCCAGCTGCGCATCGCGAGCTTCCTCGGCGCGGCCGTCGTGCTGCTCGCGCTGGCGAGCTTCGTCGCGGCGATCACCGCGCGGCGCGCCGAGCTCGCGCAGCATCGTGCGGAGGTCACGCGCGCGGTCGCCGACGTCCTGCCGGGCGCCGCGCCCGGGACGGAGCGCACGCGCCTGCAGGGCGCGATCGACGGCCTCGAGGCGCGCCGCAAGGTCCTCGGCGGCGGCAGCGACCGGCCGAAGACGCTCGACCTCATGCGCTCGATCAGCGAAGCCGTGCCCGAGCAGGTGAAGGTCACCGTCGACGACTTCGCCGTCGACGACGACGGCGTGCGCCTGCACGCGAAGACCGACAGCTACGAGTCGGTGGACGTCGTCAAGCGCTCGCTGCAGAACGTACCCGGGCTGTTCAACCCCGAGGTGAAGGACGTGAAGGCCGGCGTCGACGGACGCATCGAGTTCCGCATCGGCTTCCGCTTCTCGCCGGAGGCGCGCTCGTGAATCCGGCACGCGACGCCTCCAGTGCGTTCGGCCGCCTGGTCGGACCGCTGCGCGAGCGCGCCGGCGAGGCGCTGAACCGCCTCGCGCCGCGCGAGCGCATGATGGTGCTGGTCGCGGGCGGCGTGACGCTGCTGCTGATCGTGTGGCTCGGCGTCGTCGATCCGCTGGTCGAGTCGCTCGCGACGCTCGACCGCGACGTCGCACGCGGCCGCGACGACGCGGCGACGATCGGCGATCTCGTCGGCCGCTACCGCGCGCTGCGCGGAGACGTCGACAAGCTCGAGAAGGGCGCCGCGAGCGATCAGGGTGGTGCCTCGCTGTTCGCGCAGCTCGAGTCGATCGCGGTGCCGATCGCGGGACGCGAGCGCATCATCGCGATGAACCCGTCGACGCGCGCGGTCGGCAACGAGCTGCAGGAGGAGCTGGTCGAGGTGCGCATCGAGGGCATCACCATGCGCGCGCTGGTCAGCCTGCTCTACGCGGTCGAGAGCCGCGATCCGCCGATCGCCGTCGAGCGCCTCTCCGTCAAGCGCGAATACAAGGATCAGAGCCGGATCGACGCGACGATCGTCGTGTCCCGGCTGCGCCCGCAATGAGGCCGGAGCTCGCCGTTCCCCGCGGCCGCCTCGGCCGCCTCGCCGCGCGGCTGCGCGCGCGCGCCGAGCTGATCGGCTACGCCGCGTTCACGCTGCTGGCGTTCCTGGTGGCGCTGGTGTGGTCGCTGCCGCACGACCTCATCGCGACGCGCGCGATCGAGGTCGCGACCGCCGGCGCGCCGGTGCGCATCGGCTTCCGCACCGTGTCGCTCGCGTTCCCGAACGGCTACCGCTTCACCGACCTGCGCTTGACGCCGCTCGGCGCGAGCCAGCCGGTCGCGACGCTGTCCGAGGTCACGCTGCGCGTGCCGATCGGCGGGCTCCTCACCGGCAACTTCCGCCAGGCGGTCGTCGACGGGACCGCCTACGGCGGCACGTTCCGCGGCTGGGCGCGTCTCGCGGGCAACCGCGCGTCGGGCGAGCTCGAGGCGAAGGGCATCCGGCTCGAGCCCGCGGTCGCGCCCTTCCTGCCGCCGCCGGGACGCGTGCAGGGCACGGCCGACCTGTCGTTCCGCATGGCCGGCGACGGCCGCACCACGCAGAGCTCCGAGGGTGACGTGACGCTCGCCGTCCGCGACCTCGCGCTCGAGCAGGTGAACGTGCGCGGCTTCCGCCTGCCCGACGTCGCGTTCCCGACGGTCGACGCGTCGGCACAGGTGTTCGGCTCGCGGCTTCAGGTGAAGGAGGTCCGCGCCGCCGGCGACGACCTGCGCTTCGACGCGAGCGGCGACGTCCTGCTGCGCGACCAGCTGCCGCAGAGCGTGCTCAACCTGCGCATGAACCTCGAGATCCCGCCCAACGCGCAGCCGGCGCTGAAGCTGCTGAGCGGGCTGCTGCCGAAGAAGAACCCGGGCGAGCCGCCGGTCTACACCGTCAAGGGCACGATCGCGGCGCCGGTCGTGCGCTGAGCCGCGCTTTCAGCTCGCAGCGGCGATCAGCTGGCGGACCATCGCGACGTTGTGGCGATGGCCCGTCGCGCGCGCGCGGATGCGGCCGCGCAGCGGGCGACCGAGCAGCGAGAAGTCGCCGATCACGTCGAGGATCTTGTGGCGCACGAACTCGTCGGGGAAGCGCAGCTGCCCGTTGATGACGCCGTCGTCGCCGATCAGCACGCAGTTGTCGAGGCGCCCGCCGGCCGCGAGGCCCACCGCCGCGAGCTGCTTGAACTCGTGCACGAAGCCGAACGTGCGCGCCGGCGCCACCTGGTCGCGGAACGACTCCGGCCCGGTGAACTCGAACACGTAGTGCTGCGTGCCGACCGGTGCCGGATAGTCGAGCGTGTAGTCGACGACGAAGCCGTCGTACGGCTCGACCTCGATCCAGCTCTGGCCCTGCTCGATGTGAAACTTGCGATCGACGACGTACGTCCGCACGCCCGGCCCCGGCTGGTCGACCACGCCGGCCTCGTCGAGCAGACGGCAGAACTCGAGCGCCGAGCCGTCGAGCGCCGGCACCTCGTTCTCCATCTTCACGAGAACGTTCGTCACGCCGTAGCTGGTGAGCGTCGCGAGCAGGTGCTCGACGGTCTTCGCACCGAAGCCGTTGCGGAACAGGGTCGTCGCGTAGCCGGTCGAGTCCGCGAACTCGACCAGCGCGGGCACCGACTTCTCGGTCGCGAGGCTCTGGAAGACCACGCCGGTGTCGGGCGGCATCGGATGCAGGATCACGCCGGTGCGGATTCCCGAGTGCAGCCCCTGCCCGCTCGCGACCACGCTCTTGCCGATGGTGCGCTGCGGCCGGTAGCCGGCCTCGCCGGGACACGCGTGCGCGGTGCGCGTACCGTTGCCCGCGACGTCGGGGCTCGCGTTGCTCTCGTCGGCGGATGCGTCGCTCTTGCCGAGCGCGCGCTCGATCGAGGCCAGCAGCGCGTCGAGCGAGAACGGCTTCTCGATGAAGTCGGCGGCGCCGAGGCGCGTCGCGCGGACGGCGGCCTCGATGTTCGCGTGCCCGCAGATGATGATCACCGGCAGGTTCGGGTGCGTCGCCTTGATCTCCTCGAGCAGCGAGATGCCGTCGATCTCCGGCAGCCAGACGTCGAGGATCACGAGGTCGGGCGACTCGGCGAGCAGCTCGCGGGCGCGGCGCCCGTCGCCCGCCTCGAGCACGCCGAAGCCCTCGTCCGACAGCACGCCGCGCAGGCTCTGCCGGATCTGCTCCTCGTCGTCGACTACGAGAATTCGCTTCATTGCAGGCTCACGCTTAGCGGTCCGGGGCGCCGAGGTCACGCGTGCGCGCCGCGCTGCGCGGGGGACACCTCGGGGCCGCGCTCGCGGACCGGCAGCTCGATCGAGAAGCGGCTGCCGCGCGGCTGGTTGTCGCGCACGCGGATGAACGCCTGGTGGTCGGCGAGCACCGCGGACGCGATCGCGAGCCCGAGCCCGGTGCCCTGCGGCTTGGTCGAGAAGTAGGGCTCGAAGAGCCGCGCCTTGACCTCGGGGGTCATGCCGATGCCGTCGTCGGCGATCTCGAGCACCACCACGCCGCGGGCCGTGTCGAAGCGCGTCGCGAGGTCGACGGCGCCGCGCACCAGCATCTCGGGCTTCTCGCCCTCGCGTTCCACGGCGGCCGGAGAGATCCGTCCCGGCACGGCCGAGAGCGCGCCGATCGCGTTGTCGAGGATGTTGGTCAGCACCCGGCGGATGCCGTCGCGGTCGAGGTCGAGCAGCGGCAGCTCGGCGTCCTTGTCGAAGCGGAAGCGCACGCCGCGGTGCGCCTCGCGGAACAGGACGAGCACCTCGTCGACCAGCGCGTTGAGATCGGTCGCGACGTGCTGCCCTGCCGGCAGGCGCGCGAAGTGCGCGAACTCACTGACCAGATTCTTCAGCACCTCGACCTCGGCGATGATCGTATTGGTGCACTCGTCGAGCACCGACCCGCCGAGCTCCTTCGCGTAGCGCTTGCGCAGCCGCTGCGCCGACAGCTGGATCGGCGTCAGCGGATTCTTGATCTCGTGCGCGATGCGCCGGGCGACCTCGCGCCACGCCTCCATGCGCTGGACCTTCAGCAGCTCGGTCACGTCCTCGAAGAAGAGCAGCGCGCCGATCACGCGGCCCTCGTCGCTGCGCAGCACGACGCCGGTCGCGAGCAGCTGCTGCGAGGTGTCGCCCTGCTCGACCGCGAGACGGTGCGGCGTCAGGCGGTCCCACGCGCCCTCGCGCGCGCGCGTCTCGAGCTCGACCAGCAGCTCGCGCACGGCGTCGAACTCGGGGGCCGCGAAGTACTCGCGGAACGGACGTCCGACCGCTTCCTCGCCGATGCCGAGCATGGTGCGCGCGGCGGCGTTGACGGTCTCGATGCGGCCCTCGCGGTCGATCGAGACGACGCCGCCGGTGATGTTGGCGAGGATGGTCGCGAGCGCGCGCCCGCGCTCGGCGAGCGCCGAGTGCGTGGTCTTCAGGTTCGCGGTCATGCGGTTGAAGGCCGCGACCAGCGCCGCGACCTCGTCGCTGCCCGACTCGAGCTGGATGCGCTCGTCGAGGCTGCCCTCGGCGACGCGCCGCGTGCCCTCGGCGAGCTTCTGGATCGGCACGGTGATGCTGCGCGCGAGCACGAAGCCGAGCCACGTGCCGCCGAAGACGATCGCCAGCGACGCGACCAGCAGGGTCAGCACGTAGTTGTTGATCAGCGGGCGGCGCATCAGCTTCAGCTGCTTGTACTGCTGCACGCTCTGCTGGATCTCGGCGCGGCGCCGCGTGACGCTGCGCGGGACGATCTCGTCGACCAGGACGAGCCCGCGGACTTCGCCGCTCTTGCCGCGCACGCGCGCCGCGGCCCGCAGCACCTCGCGCCCGTCGATGGTCACGACCTGCGTCGACTCGTCGCGTCCGAGCGCACCGGACAGGAACTCCGGGTCGGGCGGCGCCTCGAAGGCGCTGCCGAGCCGCTCGGCGGCGACCGTCGCGACCATCGCTCCGGTCGCATCGAAGAGCGCGACCTTGGCGACCGCGTACTCGGCGCGCTTGGTCTCGAGCAGCGCCTTCTGCGCCGACAGCGGCTTGTTGTCCGCGCCGACGCGCGTCGCGATCTCGCGCGCGTCGCGCAGCGCCGTCGCCATGCCCTCGCGGTAGTAGGTGTCGGACATGTCGAGCGCGCCCTCGAGCGCGCTCTGCACCTGCACCGAGAACCAGCTCTCGATCGAGCTGCGGATGAAGCCGACCGCGACCAGGAACAGCAGCACCGCGGGCACGATCGCGACGACCAGGAAGCCGCCGACCAGCCGCGTCCGGAGGTGCGAGCCGAGCACGCGCTGGCGGCGCTCGACCACCAGCTTGACGATGTTCCGCCCGAGCAGGAACACCACCAGCAGGATCAGGACGATGTTGAGATTGATGAGGAGGAAGAACGTGACGTTCTGCGAGACCGCGTCGCCGGTGGTGAACGGCGGCAGCCGGGTCTCGAAGAGCAGGAAGAAGAGTGCGGCGAGCAGCGTCGCGACGAGCAGGAACGCCTCGCGGCGGCGCCACGAACGGCGCGGCTCGTCGGGCTCGGTGCCGGACGTCTCGGTGCTCACCGGCGCAGCAGCCAGAGGATTGCGGTCACGGCCACGCTGACCAGGATCGACGTGGTGATCGGCATGTAGAAGGTGAAGCCGTCGCGCTTGATCAGGATGTCGCCCGGCAGACGTCCGAGCCCGAACGGCACGCCGGTACGGCCGAGCAGCAGGACGATCCCGCCCGCGACGACGAGCAGGATTCCGAGCGCGATCAGCGTGCGGCCGATCTCGGGCACGTCGGGCCTATAGCAGGCGTCCCTGGCGCGTTCCCGTCGGCCGCTCGCGGCCGAAGTAGTCCCAGCACAGCTGCGTCGCCATGCGTCCGCGCGGGGTGCGCTCGAGGTATCCCGACTGCACGAGGAACGGCTCGTAGACCGCCTCGATGGTCTCGCGCTCCTCGCCGAGCAGGGCCGCGAGGCTCTCGACGCCGACCGGTCCGCCGGCGAAGCGGTCGAGGACGGCGATCAGGATCGCGTGGTCCATCGGGTCGAGACCGGCGGCGTCCACGCGGTGCAGCGCCAGCGCCTCGGACGCCACCTGCGCGTCGACGGACTTGCCCGCGTGGTGCACCTGCGCGAAGTCGCGCACCCACTTGAGCTGCCGGTTCGCGATGCGCGGCGTGCCGCGCGAGCGCCGCGCGATCTCGCGCGCCCCCTCCGGCGCCAGCGTCAAGTTGAGGATCCGCGCCGAGCGGTTCACGATCCGCATCAGGTCGTCGACGCCGTAGAACTCGAGCCGGAACGACGTCCCGAAGCGGTCGCGCAGCGGCGCGTTGAGCATGCCGGCGCGCGTCGTCGCGCCGACCAGCGTGAACGGCTTCAGCGCGAGACGCATCGTGCGCGCCGACGGCCCCTGTCCGATCACGAGGTCGAGCTCGAAGTCCTCCATCGCCGGATAGAGCACTTCCTCCACTTTACGCGGCAGACCGTGGATCTCGTCGATGAACAGCACGTCGCCCTGCTCGAGGTCGGACAGGATCGCGGCGAGGTCGCCGCTGCGCTCGATCGCGGGGCCCTGCGTCTTGCGGCACTGGACGCCCATCTCGCGCGCGATGATCTGCGCGAGCGAGGTCTTGCCGAGGCCCGGTGGTCCCGAGAGCAGGACGTGATCGAGCACGTCGCCGCGCGCGCGCGCCGCCTCGATCGCGACGCCGAGCGTGTTGAGGATCGACTCCTGTCCGACGTAGTCGACCAGCCGCTCGGGGCGCAGCGACGCCTCGAAGTGGCGCTCGTCCTCGCCGACGGGCTCGGCGGCCAACGCCGGATCCTTGCGCTCGGTGGTGCTCATCGCGTCGCCATCGCCCGCTCAGCGCGCGAAGCGCCGCAGCGCCTCGCGGATCGCGTCCTCCAGCGGGACGTCCGGTGCCACGTCCGCAAGCACCTTCTCGGCGTCGGCGCGGCGGTAGCCGAGGTTCACCAGCGCCGACACCGCTTCCTGGTCGCGCCGCTCGCCCTGGCTGGTCGGCAGCTCGACACCCGCCGCGAGCTCCTCGTCGCGCGCGCGCTCGCGCAGCTCGAGGACGAGGCGCTCCGCGATCTTCTTGCCGACGCCGGGCACGCGCACGAGGCGCTGCACGTCGCCGCCCGCGAGCGCGCCGCGGATCTCGCCCGCGGGCAGCCCCGACAGGATGTTCAGCGCGAGCTTCGGGCCGACGCCGTTCACCGAGCGCAGCAGGTTGAACACGGCCTTCTCGGCGCGGTCGAGGAACCCGAACAGCGTGATGCCGTCCTCGCGCATGTGCGTGACGACGTCCAGCCGGACCGGCATCCCCTCCGCCGGCAGGCGGGCGAACGACTGCAGGGACACGGCCACCTCATAGACCACGCCGCCGACGTCGACCAGGACGGATCCCGGCGTCTTCGCCTCGACCTTGCCGCGCAGCGCGCCGATCATCCGTGCTCCGCACTCACGCCTGCGCCGGCTTCAGCCGGCGCGCGAAGCTCGCGTGGCGGACGTGGCAGATCGCGACCGCGAGCGCGTCGGTCGCGTCGCCGGCCTCGTAGCGTCCGCCGGTGAGCGTGCTGACACCGCGCGCGACCGCCTCTTTCTCCGCGGCGCCCGAGCCCGCGACCGCGAGCTTGACGGTCGCCGGCGGGTAGTCGACCACCGGCAGCGCGTGGCGTCCGGCGACCGCGAGCACGGCACCGCGGATCTCGCCGAGCCGCAGCGCGCTCAGGACATTCTTCCCGACGAACGCGCGCTCGACGGCGACCGACTCCGGTCCCCACTCGGCGATCAGGCGCTCCACCTGCTCCGCGATGCTGCCGAGCCGCGCCGCGAGCTCGCCCGTGCGCGGCGCCGCGGTGCCGACCGCGAGCACGCTCAGCCTGTTGCCGCTCGACTCGACCAGCGCCCAGCCCGTGATGCGCGACCCCGGATCGATCCCCAGCACCCGCATGCCGCCTCCGCCCTCCCCGTCGCGACCTCGCAACGCCGCTTCCGATGCACCGCGCCGCCGCGTCGCGCGGCGCGCGCCGTCACGCGCTGAGGCGCGCGACCTCCTCCTCGTCGAGATCCGCGTTCACCGACACGTCCTGCACGTCGTCGTGGTCGTCGAGCAGGTCGAGCAGCTTGAGGAGCCGCTGCGCGTCGTCGCCACGGACCGGAACCGTGTTGGCGGGCACCAGCGTGACCTCGGCGCTGTCGATCGCGGCGCCGGCCTTCTCCAGCGCCTCGCGCACCGCCTCGAACGCCTCCGGTGCGGTGCTGATCTCCCAGTGGCCGGCGCTGCCGGTCACGTCGTCGCCGCCGGCCTCGAGGGTGACCTCCATCAGGCCGTCCTCGTCGAGCGCACCGCCGCCGACGACCACCACGCCGCGGCGCTGGAACATCCAGCCGACGCAGCCGGCCTCGCCCAGGCTGCCGCCGCCGCGCTGGAAGATTCCGCGCACGTCGGCCACCGTCCGGTTCCGGTTGTCGGTGAGGCAGCGGACCATGATCGCGACGCCGCCCGGGCCGTAGCCCTCGTACATCACGTCCTCGTAGGTGGCGCCGCCGCCCTCGCCGAGGCCCTTCTTGATGGCGCGCTCGATGTTGTCGTTCGGCATGCTCGCGGCCTTCGCCGCGAGGATCGCCGTACGCAGGCGGGGGTTGAAGCCGGGGTCACCGCTGTTGCCCATCCGCGTCGCGACCGTGATCTCGCGGATGAGCTTGGTGAACGCCTTGCCGCGCTTCGCGTCCTTGGCCGCCTTCTTGTGCTTGATGGTGCTCCACTTGGAATGACCGGACATCTTCGCGCGCTCGCTTCCCTCGCGGCTTCGCCGCCGCTTCGCCCTCCTAGCACAGGCTCCGGGCGCGGGAAACGCGTTCGGAGAAGGTCAGCGCCAGTCGCGATCGGGCTCGTACCGCGGCTCGCCGTAGCGCTCCGAACGGGCCGGCGGTCCGTACGACGCCTCCCACGGCATCACCACCCAGAGCACCAGATAGAGGATGATGCCGATGCCGCCGCCGAAGAGCGTGCCGAGAACGAACGCGAGGCGCAGCACCGTCACCGGCACGCTGAACTCGCGCGCGAGCCCCGCGCAGACGCCGGCGATCATCTTGCCGTCGCGCGTCCGCGTCCAGCCGCGTACGCTGGCGGGAGCCGCGACGAAGCTGCCGCACCAGCGGCACTTGACCGCCTCGGCGCGGATCTCCTCGGCGCAGAACGGGCAGCGCTTCAGATCAGGTTCCGACATGTTCTTCCTTCCAGACCAGCAGCGGCGCCTGCCGCTCGACGAGCAGCGGGATGGCGCCGAAGACGAGACAGCCGAGCGCGGCGAGCAGCGCCGCGTAGCTGAGGACGAGCCAGGTGGAGAACGCGCGGGGCAGGAAGCCCGCGAGCGTCTCGTGGACGAAGCGCAGCAGCCAGACGTCCGCGACGACGAGCAGCGGGAACAGCAGGATCGCCGGGACCAGCGCGCGCGCCAGGCGGCGTCCGTCGAAAACGAACGTGGCCTGCGCCGCGGCCGCAGCCGCGACGCGCGCGTTGTCCGCGAGCAGCGGTGCGGCGGCGAGCAGCACGCGCGCGTCGAGCTCGGGCGACGGCTCGACGGCCGGCAGCGACGCGACGCTCCGTCCGACCGCGGCGAGCGCGTCCGCGAGCGAGGCGCAGTCGGCACACGAGACACGGTGGCGCTCGCCCGCCTCGTCGAGCCGCTGGCCACGCGCCAGCGTCGCGAGCACCGCGGAGCAGTCCGGCGCGGTCATCTCTTCGCTCCGTCCTTCGCCAGCTCGGCAAGCCGCGCGAGCGCGTGGTGCAGGCGGCTCTTGACGGTGCCGCGCGGGACGCCGACGATGCGCGCGACGTCGTCCTCCGGCACGTCCTCGAGGACGCGCAGCACGACCACCTCGCGCTGCGCCTCGGGCAGCGCCGCGAGCAGGCGCTGCACGTCGAGTGCTGCGTCGCGCGCGGCGTCGCGCGGATCTTCCGACGGCACGACGCCGGCCGCCTGCTCGAGCACGTCGGAAGTCGCGGGCTCCGGCAGCGTGCGCCGGTGCAGATCGCGCGACAGGTTGAGCGCGATCTGGAAGAGCCAGGTCGAGAAGCGCTGCCGCGCATCGAAGCCGCGCGCGGCGCGCACGACGCGCAGCCACGTCTCCTGGTAGAGATCGTCGGTCTCGCGTCCGCCCGCGACGCGGTGCAGGAAGCCGTACAGCGGACGCCGCCAGCGTCCGGTCAGCTCGCGCAGCGCGTCCGCGTCGCCTGTCGCAACGGCCTGCATCAGCTCTTCGTCGGTGGGCAACGGCGGATCATCGCGGTCCGTTCCACGGCGCGTCGTGCGTCCCGCCCGGACCGTCCCACAGCCGGGTAACGATCCCGCGGACTTCCGCAATCACGCGGTCGAGCAGCGAGTCGCCGTCGGCCCGGAACGGGATCGTCAGCCACAGCGCCGCGTAGATGACCGGTCCGAGCATCTGGAAGAAGGTCGCGAGCACGAACGCCGCGCGCACGGCGCCGACCGGCAGCGCGAGCGAGCGGGCCACGGCGACCGAGACCCCGGCGATCTTCCGGCCCGGCTGATCGCGGTGCCAGCCGCGCGGGTCGATCGCCGTAAGCCTGCTGCGGCAGTAGCGGCAGCGGATCGCCTCGGCGGCGATCTCCTCCGCGCAGTACGGGCATCGACGAGTCTCCATGGCACCTCCTTCGCCGACCGCCCCGCGCGGCCGGATCTCCGGTCTCGTGCGGTGATACGCGGCACGCTGCCGCGAGGTTCACGGCGTTCGCGCGGATGCGGAAAAACGTTGTCGCCCCGGCCGGGACAGGCTAACCTTCGTCGTCCTCGTCGTCGGCGGGCGTGTCGGGCGTCCGGGCGCGGGGCGGATGTGTGGAGGTGGGGATGGACGACGGGACGCTTCGGGTCCGCACGCGACTCGCGACGCGCACGGCGCTGGCGGCACTGCTCGCCCTCGCCGCCGGCTGCGCCTCGCAGACCATGAAGACGCCGACCACGCAGCGCGGCGTCGCCTCGTGGTACGGGCCGGGCTTTCACGGCCAGGCGACGACCAGCGGCGAGACCTACGACCAGTACGGCATGACCGCCGCGCACCGCACCTGGCCGCTCGGCACGCGCGTGCGCGTCACCAACGAGCAGAACGGGCGCTCGGTGGTCGTGCGCATCAACGACCGCGGCCCCTTCGTCGGCGACCGCATCCTCGACCTCTCGTACGCCGCCGCGACGCAGCTCGACCTGGTGCAGGAGGGCACCGGTCTCGTGACCGTGGAGCCGCTCGCCGAGAACGGCCGTCCGCCCGGCGTGGTCGCGTTCGCGGTGCAGGTCGCGGCGTTCGGCGACCAGGCGCGCGCCGACGCCTACAAGCAGCGCTTCGGCACGCTCGCCGAGCTGCGCGGCGGCTCGCTGCGCCAGCCGAACGAGAACGTCTACGTCGCCACCGGCGGCAACGGCGCGCAGACGGTGTACCGCGTGCGCGTCGGGCCGTACGCACAGCGCGACGAGGCCGAGCTGCTCGCGTCGTCGCTCGGGCGTCACGGGATGAAGGCGATCGTCGTCGAGGAAGTGCTCGCGAGCCGTTGACGCCGCGCAGCGTGCGGCGCTCTGCGCGTGACGCGCCGCGCGTCCGCAAGAACGTCGAAAAGAGCGTTGAAATGCGCGAGCCGACGCACTAGAGCCGCGCCATGCGGCTCGACCTTCTCGACGCTCAGGAGCAGCACCCGATCGTCGTCGCCGACGACTCCGGCCCGCGCGACGCGGCGCACGTCGCGGCGGAGGTCGCGGCGCTGCCGACGACCGCGCGCTTCGCGCTGATCGGTGCGCAGGCGCTCGCGCCCGCGCAGGCGAGCGCCGTGTTCCGCGCGCTGGCCGGACAGCGCCGTCCGTTCCGCGTCCGGCTGTCGCTCGCGAGCATCGAGCACAAGGCGGTCGTCGAGGAGGCGGCGCGCGCGGGCTGCGTCGCGATCGAGTTCGATCGCGAGGGACCTCTGGTCGGCGGCCTCGGCAGCGGGATCGATCCCGACCGCCCCGCGTTCGAGCGCGCCGTCGGCGCGCTGCGCCGCGTGCGCGGGCTCGGCGTCGCGACCATGGCGCGCCTGCCGCTCGGCCTGCCGGACGACGACGAGGGCGTGTTCGAGCGCACGCTGCGCTTCTGCCGGCGCGCGCTGATCGCGGTACCGATCGTCGTCGCGGCGCCGCTCGCGGACGACGCGCGCGCCGCCCTGCGCATGGACGCCGACAGCCTCGAGAACGGGCTGCACTGGACGCGCCGCAAGCTGTCGCGCCACCGCTCGATCTGGCGCCGGTCGCTCTTCCCCGCCGGCGCGCGCGACGTGGCGCTCGCGGCGGGATACCGCCTCCGTCGCGACGCCGAGCGGCAGCGCCGCGGACGCTACACCGCGCGCATGCGCCTGCTGCGCAAGCTGAACCGCACCGCGCGCGCGAAGGCGCGCTCGCCGTTCCTGCCGACGCTCGGCACGGATCGGACCGCGTTCGCCGGTGCCGTGTCGCGCCGCGCATGGCTGCGCACCAAGGCGACCAGCGACGCGCGCGTGCGCGCGCTCTTCATCCAGGTCGAGGGAGCGCTCGACCTGCGCGGCGCGCGACGGCTGCTCGAGCGCCTGAGCCAGGCCGTGCAGGCGGGCTACCAGCGCATCACGATCGACGTGGACGGCGTCGAGGCGGTGTCGCCGGAGGTGGTCACGGGCTTCCTCGCGCAGAACAAGGCGCGGCTCGCCGAGATCGCGAAGTGCACGCGCATCGTGAACCTGCGCGGCGTGCTCGATGCGCTGCGCGCACAGATCGGCGACTGCGAGGATCTGCGTCTGATCGAATCCGCCGCCCGCGCTTGACGCCACTGGCGGGCGGAGCGGCAGCTCAGCCGGGCGTGTCGCCGCCGCGGCCGGCCCACTCGCGGATGATCTTCTCGTAGTCGAGCGCGGGCGCGTCGACCGGACCGACGCTGCGCGACCAGCGCGCCTGCAGGCGCTCGAAGGCCGCGGCGAGCCGCGCCCGCAGCATCGCCTCGTGCGGTGCCGGGCTCGACAGGTTGGTGCGCTGCAGGACGCGGATCACGCGCGTGCGCGACGACGGCTTCAGGTGCCCGCGCCGCACCAGGTCGTCGAGCGAGTTGCGCAGGCGGTCGCCGTTGTAGCCGGCCTCCTCGACCAGCGCGCCGGCGATCACGGTGAGCGCCTCGTCGTCGAGCAGGCCGAGCTCGTACATCGAGGCGCCGGTCTGCAGGTAGTTGAACGCCGGCACGAGACGCGAACCGAACATGTGGAAGCGTCCCGGCGGCGTGCGGCGCTCGAGGTTGATGTAGATGCGCAGCACCACCTCGGCGTGCTCCTCGAGCGCGTCCACCGCACGCACGACGCGCGCGACCGCGCCGCGCTCCACCTCGAGCGTGCGCAGCAGCGCGTCGGTCGCCTCCGCGCCGAGACGTCCGGCGAGGATGTCCGCGTACATCGAGTAGATCAGCGGATCGCTCTCCCAGTCGTCGCCGAACAGGACCTCGCGGCGCGCCGCGGGTCCGGTCTTCCGGCTCTCGAGCAGCTCGCCGAGCTTGTAGCCGAGATGCTCGCGCAGGCTCCGCCAGCGGCCGCGGACGAGGTGACGCAGCTGGTCCTTGAAGATGATGCCGTCGTACTCGACGCCGTCGAGCTCGAGCTTCTCGCGGATCGCGTTGCCGATCTGCGGCGGGCTCGCGGACAGGAAGAAGACGTACGGGCGCTCGGCGCGCGCCTGCGCGCAGCGGCGCAACCCCTTGATGAGCTGCGGCACGCCCGGCAGGTGCACCTTGTCGCTGCCGGCCTCGAACGGGATGCGCACCATGTGGCGCAGGCTCTCGAAGTGCGTGCGCAGGTACGTCTTGTCGAGGTCCCAGCGAAACGTGATCGCCGCGCGGTCGACGGCCGGTCCGACCGGCGGCGCCACGCTCGGCTGCTCTTCCGGCCCGCTCACCGGATCTGCGCCAGCGTCTCGGCGGTCTCGGGCGAGATGCGATCGCGAACGGCCTTGGCGGCGACCTTGATGGCGTTGGTGATCGCCGGCGCCGTCGAGCGTCCGTGCGCCTTGATGCAGAGGCTCTCGAAGCCGAGGATCGGCGCGCCGCCGTAGGTGCGGAAGTCGGCGAGGTCGCGCATGCGCGAGATGCCGGTCGACAGCATCGCCATGCCGATGCGCCAGCGCCAGCTGTCCTGCGCCGCGTGCGTCGCCACCGTGCTCGCGACCTCGCCGATGCCTTCGAGGAGCTTCAGCACGACGTTGCCGAGGAGACCTTCGGTGACGATCACGTCGGCCTTGCCGGTCGCGACGTCGTTGCCCTCGACGTTGCCGATGAAGTTCAGCGCCGGCAGCGCCTTCATGCGCTTGTACGCCTCGACGAGGACCTCGCCGCCCTTGCTCTCCTCGCTGCCCATGTTGAGCAGCCCGACGCGCGGACGCTCGACCTTCGACACGCGGCGCGCGTACGCGCTGCCCATGACCGCGAACTGCGTGAGCTCGACCGCGTCGCAGCGGATGGTCGCGCCGACGTCGAGCAGCAGGCCGAGCGTGTCCTGGCCGGGATACTCGGTCTGACGCGGGAACACGCTCGCCAGCGCGGCCTTCTTCACGCCGCGGATCAGCTTGAAGTTCTTCGCCGCGGCGAGGACGGCGGCGCCGGTGTTGCCGGCGGTGACCATCGCGTCGGCCTCGCCGGCCGCGACCATGCGCGCCGCGACGCTCACCGAGGCGTCCTTCTTCGCCCGCAGCGCCTCGCGCGGGTCCTCGGCCATGCCGATCGCGGCCGAGCAGTGACGGACCGAGATCAGCTCGGGATTGTACGGGCCGGCGTCGAGCAGGGCCTGGATCCGGTCGGAGGCCCCCACCAGGACCATCTGGATGTCCGACTCGAGGGAGGCCTGCGCCACCCCGCGCACGATCTCGTCGGGCGCGAAGTCTCCGCCCATGGCGTCGACCGCGATGCGTGGCATCCCCGTCCTCTCCCCCGCGTCAGAAGAACGTGCGCCCGGACAGCCGGCGCAGCAGCTGGCGGGTCGTCAACCGGTACTTGAAGGCCTTCCGGCCGTCGATCTCGACCACCGGAACCTCGTGGCCGTAGCGCTCGGCCAGGGCCGGATCGGTGTCCACGTCGACGATTTCCAGCGAAAATACGGCGGATGCCCGGGCGGCCTCGATCTGCTCGACGGCCTCGTCGCACAGGCAGCAGTCCCGGCGGCTGTAGACCACCACCCGCTTCCCCACCGTCCCCTCGGTTGACTCCCGCACACCCGTTCGGTAGCCAAGTCGGTTACTCTTGCCAAGGGATCAAAGCATGGCTTACGCGATCATCCGTACGGGGGGAAAGCAGTACCGGGTCGAACCGGGCGACGTCATCTGGGTCGAGGCCCTCGATGGCGACGTCGGGAGCGAGGTTTCGTTCTCCGAGGTGCTGCTGCGCGGCGAAGGTGACCAGGTGACGATCGGTGAGCCGCTCGTCGCCGGGGCGTCCGTCGCGGCAAAGATCATCGGCCAGGAGAAGACTCGCAAGATCCTGGTCTACAAGAAGCGGCGCCGGAAGAACTACCGTCGCCGGCACGGTCATCGCCAGATGACGACCGGTATCCAGGTCGTCTCGGTCGGCTGATCGCGGGGGAAACCGATGGCTCACAAAAAAGGTCAGGGAAGCACCCGCAACGGCCGTGACAGCGCCGGGCAGCGCCGCGGCGTCAAGCTCTTCGGGGGCGAGGAAGCGCGCGCGGGCAACATCATCGTTCGCCAGCTCGGCACCCGTATCCACCCGGGCAAGAACGTCGGCATGGGCCGCGACTACACGCTGTTCGCGCTCGTCGACGGCACCGTGCAGTTCGACCGCATGGGCAAGGACCGCCGCCGCGTGAGCATCGTCCCGGCGCCGGAGACCCCGGCGGAGACTGCCTCCGCCTGACGACTCCCGAGCGCGAGCCCGCCGCGCGATCAATGGCTCGCCGCTCTCGAGGCGGGCCTTATGAAGTTCATCGACGAGGTCAAGATCCTCGCCATCGGTGGTGCGGGCGGCAACGGCTGCATGGCGTTCCGGCGGGAGAAGTACGTCCCGCGCGGCGGCCCCTCGGGTGGTGACGGCGGACGCGGCGGGCACGTCATCCTGCTCGCCGACCGCGGCCTCACCACCCTGCTCGACCTGAAGTACCGGCCCCGCCTCGTCGCGGGCCGCGGCGAGCACGGACGGGGCAGCGACCAGTACGGCGCCGGCGGCGACGACCTCGTCGTGCGTGTCCCGGTCGGGACCATCGTCCACGACGCGGACACCGACGAGACGCTCGCCGACCTCGACCGCGACGGCGCACAGGCGATCATCGCGCACGGTGGACGCGGCGGGCTCGGCAACATCCACTTCAAGACGTCCACCAACCAGGCGCCGCGCCACCACACCCCCGGCGAGCCCGGCGAGGAGCGCCAGCTGCGCCTCGAGTTGCGCCTGCTCGCCGACGTCGGCGTGCTCGGCTTTCCGAACGCCGGCAAGTCGTCGCTGATCGCCCGTCTCTCGGCGGCGCGTCCGAAGATCGGCGACTACCCGTTCACGACGCTGGTGCCGCAGCTGGGCGTCGTGCGCGTCGACGAGGGCAGCACGTTCGTCATCGCCGACGTGCCCGGGTTGATCGAGGGGGCGCATCAGGGCACCGGTCTCGGCACGCGCTTCCTGCGCCACCTGTCGCGCACCGCGCTGCTGCTGCACATGCTCGACCTGTCACCCGACAGTGGTCGTGACCCGATCGACGACTTCCGCGTGATCAACCGGGAACTGGAGCTCGCGGACCCGCAGCTCGCGGCGAAGCCGCAGATCGTCGCCGCGAACAAGCTCGACCTCGCCGAGGCGCGCGAGCGCTTCCCCGAGGTACAGGCGGCGCTCGCGGCGCAGGGACACACCGTGCTCGGCATCTCGGCCGCCACCGGCGAGGGCCTCACGGATCTGGTGCACGCCATCGCGCGCGCGCTCGCCGAGCTACGCAAGCGCACCGCGGAGACCGGGGCGTCCGGGGAGCCCGCGGAGGACGACGTCGGTGGCTGAGCTGCACCAGAGCGACGTCAAGCCGGCGCTGCTGCGCCGCGTGCGCCACGTCGTCGTCAAGATGGGGTCGTCGCTCCTCGCGGGTCCGGGCGGCCTCGATCCCGCGTCGCTCGCGCGCCTCGCGGCGGACATCGCGGCGATCCACGAACGCGGCGTCGACGTCACCGTGGTCAGCTCGGGCGCGATCGCCGCCGGACGCACGATCCTCGGCGGCGCCGCTCCGAAGACGATTCCCGAGCGCCAGGCGACGGCGAGCGTCGGCCAGATCCAGCTCATGGCCGAGTGGCAGAAGGCGTTCGCCGCGCACGGCATCGTCGTCGCGCAGATCCTGCTCGACGCCGACGACCTCGCGAACCGGCGCCGCTACCTGAACGCCGCGCACGCGCTCGAGACGCTGCACGCGCGCCGCGCGCTGCCGATCGTCAACGAGAACGACACGGTGTCGGTCGACGAGCTCAAGTTCGGCGACAACGACAACCTGTCCGCGCTGGTCGCGAGCCTCGTCGGCGCGGACCTGCTGGTCATCCTGAGCGACGTCGGCGGGCTGCACACGGCGAATCCCGCGACCGATCCCGACGCACGGCGCATCGCGGTCGTCGAGCGCATCGACACCGCGACGCTCGATCTCGCGAGCGGCGGCAACGCGCTCGGCACCGGCGGCATGCGCTCGAAGCTGCTCGCGGCGAAGAAGGCCGCCGCCGCGGGCATCGCCGCGGTGATCGCCGACGGCCGCAGTGCCGGAACTCTCGCCGACGTGCTCGACCCGCGCGGCGACGTCGGCACGCTTGTGCTTCCGCTGGCCGACCGTCTCGCGCGCCGCAAGCACTGGATCGCCTTCACCGTCAAGCCCAAGGGCACGCTGCGCTGCGACGCCGGTGCGGTCGCGGCGGTGTCGTCGCGCGGCCGGAGCCTGCTGCCGTCCGGCGTGATCGAGGTCTCGGGACGCTTCGAGAGCGGCGACTGCGTGCGTCTCATCGGCCCGGACGGGAGCGAGTTCGCGCGCGGCATCGTCAGCTACCGTGCGAGCGAGGCGGCGCGCATCGCCGGCCGCAAGAGCGGCGAGGTCGAGCAGATCCTCGGCTACAAGATCGGCGACGCGATCGTGCACCGGAACGATCTCGTCATCACGGGCGCCGAAGCCGAGCGCGCCGAGGCCCGGTCCGCGTGAGCTGCGCCGTTCGGGCAGCAGCGCCGCAATGCTAGAGAGGTCGGTCGTGAGCGAACGTGCATCCTTCATCGCCGAGCCGGCGCGCGCCGCGCGCGCAGCGCTCCGTCCCCTGCGTCTCGCCAGCACCGACGAGAAGAACGCGGCGCTGCGCGCCTTCGCCCGCCTGCTGCGCGAGAGCGAAAGCGCGCTGCTGACGGCCAATCGCCGCGATCTCGACGCCCTGAAGGACGCGACCGCCGCCTTCCGCGACCGCCTGACGCTCGACGCCAAGCGCATCGACGCGATGGCGCGGGGTCTCGAGGAGATGGCCGACTTGCCCGACCCCGTGGGCGAGACGATCACGACGTGGCGCCGTCCGAACGGCATCGAGATCGCGCAGGTGCGGGTGCCGCTCGGGGTGATCGGCGTGATCTACGAGTCGCGCCCGAACGTCACCGCGGACGCGGCCGGTCTCTGCCTCAAGTCCGGCAACGCGGTGATCCTGCGCGGCGGCTCCGAGGCCATCGCCACCAACACCGCGATCGCCGACGTCGCAGAGCGCGCGCTCGCCGAGGCCGGACTGCCGGCCGGCGCGGTACAGTTGGTGCGCACGACGGATCGCGCCGCGGTCGACGAGATGCTCACCGCGCTCGGCGTGATCGACGTCATCATCCCGCGCGGCGGGCCCAGCCTGCTGCACGCGATCCACGAGAAGGCGCGCGTGCCCGTCATCCAGCACTTCGAGGGCATCTGCCACACGTTCGTGGACCGTGCGGCGAACGTCGCGCAGGCGGTCGCGATCTGCGTCAATGCAAAGGCGTCGCGCCCCGGCGTGTGCAACGCGATGGAGACGATGCTGGTCGACGAGGCGATCGCGAAGACGTTCCTGCCCGAGGTCGCGTCGGCGCTCGAGGCTCGCGGCGTCGAGCTGCGCGGCTGCGAGCGCACGCGCGCCATCCTCGCGCAGGCGAAGCCCGCGACGGCGACCGACTGGGACACCGAGTATCTCGACCTCATCCTCTCCATCCGCGTCGTGCGCGATCTCGGCGAGGCGATCGAGCACATCGCCGAGCACTCGACCGGGCTCGCCGAGGCGATCGTCACCGAGGACCGCGCCGCGGCGCGCCGCTTCGCGCGCGAGGTCGACGCGGCGGCGGTCTACGTCAACGCGTCGACCCGCTTCACCGACGGCGGCGAGTTCGGCTTCGGCGCGGAGATCGGCATCTCGACCAACCGCCTGCACGCGCGCGGGCCGCTCGGCCTGCGCGAGCTCACGACCTACAAGTACGTCGTTCAGGGCGACGGCCAGGTGCGCTGAGCGCGCGACGCGGGAGAGCGCACTGAGCGGACCACGCACGGGCCTCTACGGCGGCAGCTTCAACCCGGTCCACTACGGGCATCTGCGCGCGGCGGAAGAGGTCCGCGAGCGCGCGGCGCTCGACGAGATCTGGCTCCTGCCGGCGCACCAGCCGCCGCACAAGGGCCCGCGTGACATGGCTCCCGCAGCCGACCGCCGGCGCATGCTCGAGCTCGCCCTCGACGCGACACCCGGGATGCACATCGAGCCCATCGAGCTCGAGCGCACGGGCCCGTCCTACACCATCGACACGCTGCACCTGCTGAAGGCGCGGCATCCCGAGCGCCGCTTCGCGCTGGTGCTGGGGCTCGACGCGTTCCGCGAGCTGCACACGTGGCACCGCTTCACCGAGCTGCCGGGCGAGTGCGACCTGGTGGTCACGTCGCGCCCTCCCGACCTCGTCGAGCCCGGCCCCGACGCGCTGGAGCGCGCCACGAACTCGATTGCCGTCCGGCAGGCCTTCAGGTATGTCCCGGACATCCGTAGTTTCCGTCATTTTAGCGGGAACCGCCTCGATTTCGTTCCGGTCACCGCGATCGACATCTCCGCCTCGGCGATCCGCGCCGCGGTGTCGGCGGGACGTTCGATCCGCTTTCTCACCCCCGAGCCCGTCGCCGCGTACATCCGTGCGCACGGTCTCTACGGCCCCGCCGAGACCCCCTGAAGGGAGCATTTTCTTCGTCGTGAGCAGATCCCCGTCGCGCAAGGGAACCGCCGACTCCATCTGGGAGCGTACCGTGCTGTGCGCGGAAGCCGCGCTCGACAAGAAGGGCACCGATCTCGTCGTCCTCGACGTGCGCGAGCACACGTCGATCGCGGACTACTTCGTGATCGTCTCGGGACGCTCCGACACGCAGGTGCGCTCGATCGCCGAGCACGTGGAGGAGGTCTGCAAGAAGGCCGGCTACCGGCCGCTCGCGGTCGAGGGTCTGCGGCACGGCCAGTGGGTGCTGATCGACTTCGGAGACGTGCTGGTGCACGTCTTCTACGGGCCGGTGCGCGAGTTCTACGATCTGGAGCGGCTCTGGTCGGAGGCGCCGCGGCGCGAGCTGCCGCCGTCGCTCACCACCCTCGCCGCCGCCGCGTCGTCGGGCGACGCCACGGGCGACGCGAGGTAGTCCCCTGCTCCGCCGGCTGGCCGCAGCCGTTCTCGTCGCCGCCGTCGGCGCCGGGGTCGGCTACCTGTTCTACCACAACGCGCACACGGTCTCGCTGCGCCTCGGCACGCAGTCCGAGGTCGAGCTGCCGGTCGCGGCCCTCGTGCTGGGCGCGCTCGGGATCGGCGCGGCTCTCGTCCTGATCGGCGGCGCGCTGCGCTCGAGCGTGAGCAACGTCTCGGGCTGGCGGCAGCGACGCCGCGACCGCAGGCGTCAAGCAATGCTGCGCGTGCGCGACGAGGGCCACCGCTGGCTGTGGTCGGGCGACCTCGACGCCGCAACGCGGAACCTCGCCCGCTACGTCGAGCAGCACCCGCAGGACGTCGACGCCGTGCTGGCCCTCGCCAACACCTACGAGGAGCGCGGCGAGCTCGAGACCGCGCGCCGCCTGCTCGAATCCGCACGCGGTGCGGTCGGCAGCGAGGCGCGCATCCTGCACCAGCTGGGACGCCTCGCGCTGAAGCGCGGCAACGCCGGTGCCGCGATCGACTGGCTTCGCGAAGCGGTCCAGCAGCACCCCGAGAGCCCACGTCTGCTCGGCGAGCTGGCGGCCGCGCTCGCCGCGGAAGGACGCTTCGGCGAGGCCGTCCCGGTGGCCCAGCGACAGGTCGCCGCCGAGCGCCAGCCCGCGCGTCGCGACGAGGCCATCCGTCATCTCACCGCGCTGCGCTATCGTGCCGCGCAGGACGACACCGATACGTCCGCCGGCGACCAGGCGCTCCGCCGGCTGCTCGGCGAGTCCCCGGAGTTCGTGCCGACCGTGCTCGCCCTCGCGGGCCGCGCGCGTGCGGCAGGAGACCTGCGGTCGGCCGAGCGCCTGTACCGGGACGCGATCCGCCGCCGCCCGCGCGGCGTGCTGCTCGAGCGCCTGACGGCGTTGCACGCGGCCGCCGGACAGGTCGAGCGCGCGCTGCCGATCCTGCGCGACGCGTGCGCCGGCAATCACCTCGCCGGACCGCGGCTCGCGCTCGCGCGCGCGCTGGTCCAGGCGGGCAAGCACCCGGCCGCCGACGCCGAGCTCGCCGAGCTGGTGCGCGACACCCCGTCGTGGCGCACCGACGGCATCGACGTGGCGCCCGAGCGGGACCTCGTCGCCGGCGAGCTCGCGCTCGCACGCGAGCACGACCGCGAGGCTGCGACGCTGCTCGGCCGGTCCGCCACCGGCAGCCACCTGCCGTTCTCGTACGTCTGTCCGCGCTGCGCGCAGATCGCGACCGAGTGGCGCGACCAGTGCCGCTGCGGGGCGTACGGCACGCTCGAGTGGATCGTCGACGTCCCGTCGGCCGCGCGCGAGCGCGGTGCGGCGGAGCCGCTCACCGCCGTCGGCGCTTGACGCGCGCCCCGGCGTCAGCCGGGAGCGTCGGCGAAGAGGAATCGGTGCAGCTGCAGCAGGCCCGCGACGTCGTGCACGTCGCTCTGCAGATTGGGCACCTGCACCAGCGGCACGCCGCGCGGCAGGCCCTGGCGGAAGATCTCCATGCGCACCTCGTCCCCGCGGGCCCGCGCCTGATAGGCGACGAAGTTGCGCGCGAGGCGGTCCGCCAGCGTCGACGCGGCACCCTTCGCCTGTGATCCGCTCGCGCGGCGGGCCGGCTTCGCTGCCGCGGCCGGCGCCGCGCCCAGCGCCGCGATCTGCTCGGTGACGAGCCGCGTGACGGCTTCCAACGAGGCGTCGCCGTCGCCCATCGCGACGTGCGGATGGACGCGGTTCATCACCACGCCCTTGAGCGGCATGCCGCGCGCGGCCATCTGTGCCGCGAGGTAGTCGGCCTGGTCGAGCACCTGCTCGTCGGGACCCGCCACCAGCAGGAACGCCGTCGCCGGATCGCGCAGCAGCTGCGTCACCCGCTGCACGCGCGGCTCGAAGTCCTCGAACAGCCCGGTCATCGCGCTGAAGAAGTCGGTGACGTCGGCGAGCGCCGTGACGCCGGTCGCATCCTCGATCTTGTGCAGCAGGAAGCCGACGGTGCGGTTCATCGTGCGCAGCGTCGACCAGCCGGCGGAGAACGACGGCCGCACGAACCACTTGACGATCTTCCGGTCGAGGAACGCGAGCAGGCGCTCGGGCGCCTCGAGGAAGTCGAGCGCGTGCTGCGTCGGCGGCGTGTCGACGACGATCAGATCGTAGCGTCCGCTCGCGTCGAGCTCGCCGAGCTGCTCGACCGCCATGTACTCCTGAGACCCGGCGAAGCTCTGCGACAGCTGCTGGTAGAAGCGGTTCTCGAGGATGCGCTGGCGCGCCTCCTCGTTCGGCACGTGGCGCTCGACGAGCTCGTCCCAGCTGCCCTTCTGATCGAGCATCATCGCGGCGAGCGTGCCGTCTCCGGCGCGTCGCGCCGAGGCGAGCACCTCGTCGGGGACCTGCACCGGCGTGTTGCCGATCGGTCCGACGCCGAGCGAGTCGGCGAGCCGCCGCGCCGGATCGATCGTCAGCACGATCGCGTTCCGTCCGTGCAGGGCGCCCCAGAGCGCGATCGTCGCCGCGGTCGTCGTCTTGCCGACGCCGCCGGATCCGGCGCATACGACGATGCGGTGGCCGCGGACCAGCTCCGCGATGTCGGTGATCGTGCGCACCGCCACGCTACTTCCTCCCGCCGCGCGGCCGCGGCGTCGCAGCGGCCGCCGCCATCGCGTCGAGCTGCTCCGCGAGCGTGGCGCCGAGGCGCCCCACCTCTTCGGCGCCGAACTCCTCGTTGAAGAGGTACGGCAGCTTGACCATCGGCGCGTCGATCTTCGCCGCGAGACGCTCGATGTGCGACGCGTTGATCTCCGCCCAGCCGAGCTCCTCGGTCGCGCGCGCGACGATCTCGCCGAGCACCACCGACGGATCCGTCACCGCGCGTGCCGCACGTCCGCGCGGCGCGGCCACGGGCAAGGGCTGCACCGGCGCCACCGGCAGACCGTCGAGCTCGGCGTGCGTGCACGGCGCCTCGTGCACCTGGTTCACGACCAGCGTCGCCGTGTGCATGCCGAGCTCGTCGAGGCCGCGCGTCATCTCGAAGGTCTCGTTGGCCGGCATCTCCTCGGCGAGCGTGACGACGACGATGCCGGTCGCCTCGGGGTCGCGCAGCAGCCCGACCACGCGCTCCGCCTCGCGGTGCACGAGGCCCGCGGGAAACGCCTCGAGCGCCGCCTGCGGCATGCGCAGATACTGCAGGCTGTGTCCGGTCGCGGGACCGTCGACCAGGACCAGCTGGTGCGCGCCGCTCGCGCCGGCCGCGTCCGCGGGATTGCGCTGCTCGGCCTCGTACCAGAGCTTGCCGACCGCCATCAGCTCCTTCAGCCCGGGCGCCGCGGCCACGAAGTACTGGTACACGTTGCTCGAGAACACCGTCTTCAGCAGCCGGCGCACCGGGATGATCAGGCCGAGGTACTCCTCGAGCGCGCGGCGGCCGTCGATCATCATGTACTCGATGCGGTCGAGCCACGCCGGCGGGTGCACCTGCTCGCGCTGCGTCGCGAGCGCCGCCTCGAGGCCGCGCGCGCCTTCGAGCTCGACGACGAGCACGCGCTGGCCGCGCCGCGCGGCCTCGAGGGCGATGCCGAGCGTGACCGTCGTCCGGCCGACGCCGCCCTTGCCCACCGTGAACACGAGACGGCGCTGCAGGAGATCCGCGAAGCTCAGCTGGGACACGCCTCTCGTCTCATGGGTTGGTGCTCGGTGAGTGGCCGGAACGTCAATCGCGTGCCGGCGCGCGGCGCAGCACGAGGCACGCGTTGGTGCCGCCGAATCCGAACGAGTTCGAGATCGCGACGTCGAACGACGCCGCACGCGCGCGGTTCGGCACGTAGTCGAGGTCGCACGCCGGATCGGGGTGCTCCTGGTTGATCGTCGGCGGCAGCATCTGCTCGCGCAGCGCGAGCGTGGTGTAGACGGCCTCGAGGCTGCCGGCCGCGCCGAGCAGGTGGCCCGTCATCGACTTCGTCGAGCTCACCGGAAGCCGCGCCGCGTGCTCGCCGAACACGTGCTTGATGGCGAGCGTCTCGTTGGCGTCGTTGTGCTCGGTGGACGTGCCGTGCGCATTCACGTAGCCGACGTCGCCGGGAGCGATGCCGGCGTCCTCGAGCGCGAGCCGCATGCACTCCGCGGCGCCACGCCCCTCGGGCGCGGGCTGCGTGATGTGGAACGCGTCGGCGTTGGCGCCGTAGCCGATCATCTCCGCGTGGATCGTGGCGCCGCGCGCGAGCGCGGACTCCATCTCCTCGAGGATCAGGATCGCGGCTCCTTCGCCGATCACGAAGCCGTCGCGCTCGGCGTCGAACGGACGGCTCGCGCGCTCGGGCTCGTCGTTGCGCGTGGACAGCGCACGCATCACCGCGAAGCCGCCGACGCCGAGCGGCGTCACCGCCGCTTCCGCTCCGCCGGCGATCGCGGCGTCGAGGTAGCCGTCGCGAATCAGGCGGAACGCCTCGCCGACGCCGTGCGCTCCCGACGCGCACGCGCTCGTCGGGGCGTAGTTGATGCCCTTGGCACCGAAGCGCATCGAGATCTGGCCCGGCGCCAGGTTGCCGATCAGCTTCGGGATGAAGAACGGCGACAGCCGCTTCAGGCGCGAATCGAGGAACGACGTGTGCGTGTCCTCGATCGACTCGAGACCGCCGATGCCGACGCCGACGATCACACCGACGCGCCCCGCAATCTCCTCCGCGATGACCAGCCCGGAGTCGTTCATCGCCATGGTCGCGGCACCCAGCGCGTACTGGATGAACACGTCCATCTTCTTCCGGTCCTTCTTCTCGACGAACTCGTCGGGACAGAAGTCCGGGACCTGGCCGGCGATGCGGGTCGGGAAGTCCTCGCACGGGAAGCGCGTGATCGGGCCGATGCCCGAGCGACCCGCGAGCAGGCCCTGCCAGTTGCGCTCGACGCCGCAACCCAGCGGGCTCACCGCACCCAGACCGGTGACGGCGACCCGGCGCCTCGCTCCTGCGTCTCTTCCCGTTCCCACGCTCAGGTCGCCCGTCCTTCAATCCGTACGAAACGCTGCCGCGGTGTCAAGACACCCTTCGGAGGAGACGCCGCGGAGGCACGTCAGCCCGCGACCAGACCGAAGCCCGCCGCCCGCATCGCCCACGACGATGCGGGCGCGGCGAGAGCGACCAGGACGACCGCCGCGTCGCGGACGCCGAGCGGACGGTCGAGGAGGAAGGTGCGCCGGCCCGGCAGCGCGAAGCCGCGCATGTCGAGCGCGATCGCCATCTGGTCCGCGCGGCGGAGCGCGCCCATGAAGACCGGAATGATGACCGGCACCGTCTGGCGCAGCCGCGCGCGGACGCCGCGCACCTCGGCGCCGAGGCTGCGCAGGCGCTGCGCCTGCAGCACGGTCGCCGCCGAGTCCGCGAACAGTGGCACCAGCCGGAACGCGAGCGTCAAGGCGAAGCCGACCCTGTACGGCAGCCCGAGCCGCGTGAACGCCGCCGTCAGCTCCTCGACGCGCGTGGTCGACAGCAGCACCACGTTCAGCAGGAGGAAGCTCAGCAGCTTGAGCCCCATCCCGAGCCCGAACACGAAGCCCATGCGGCTCGGATGGAACAGTCCGGCGCTGCCCGGTCCGCGGTAGAAGAAGGTCCACACCGTGATCGTCCCGAGCGGGATCACCAGCAGCAGCGTCCGCAGGCGGACGAGGTTCGGACCCGCGTGCGCGAGCAGCGCGGCGACGAGCAGAACCGCGACATACGGTGCGATCGCGAGCGGGTGCTCGAGCGAGAACACCGCGACGAAGAACGCCGCGAACGCGAACAGCTTGCCGAGCGGGTGCACCGCGTGCAGGAAGCCGGGACGATCGAGGTAGAGCGACGACGTCATCGCCCGCCTCCGCTGCGCGCGCGCGCCGCGAGATCGAGCGCGGTGCGCACCGTCGCGCCGAAGCGCAGCCCGAGCAGGGTCGCATCGGGCAGGACGAACGCCGCCGCGTCGAGCGCGTCGGGAGCGCGGACGAGCTGCTCGAAGCCGCCGTCGACCAGCACGCGGCCGCGCGACAGCAGCACCGCGCGCGTCGCATGCTCGGCGACCAGCCACGGCGCGTGCGTGATGACGACGATCGTCCGTCCGGCGCCGTGCAGCTCGGCGAGCAGCGACAGGATCGCGCCTTGCTCGCGGTGGTCGAGTCCGGTGGTGGGCTCGTCGAGGATCAGCACGCGCGGCTCGGTCGCGAGCACCGCGGCGACCGCGAGACGCTGGCGCTCGCCCTTGCGCAGCAGGAACGGATCCGTGTCCCGGCGATCCGCGAGACCGCACACGCCGAGCGCACGCGCGACGCGCGCCGCGACGTCGGCGGCGCCCAGCCCCAGATGGCGCGGCCCGTACGCGACCTCCTCCTCGACCGTCGCGCAGAAGAGCTGGTGGTCGGGATCCTGGAAGACGAAGCCCACGTCGCGCGCGACGTCGCCGAGCTTGAGCGTCCTGACGTTCACGCCGTCGAGCGACACCGTGCCGCTGGTCGGCGAGAGGAGCCCGTTCAGGTGCTTCGCGAGCGTCGTCTTGCCGGATCCGTTCTGGCCGATCAGTGCCACGTACTCGCCCGGTGCGATCGCGAGCGACACTCCGTCGAGCGCGGCGCGTCCGCCGTCGTCGTACGCGAAGCGCACGTTCTCCACCGCGAGGATCGGCCTCGCCGGCGCGGCCGTCGCGGTGGCGGCGTCGGGCACGTCCGGCGCCGGCACGAGACCGTGCGCGCGCAGCGCGTGCTCCGCCGCGTCGAGCGTCGCGAGCCGCTCGGGGAGCGCGAGGTGGTGGCGGATCACGTCCAGGTCGCGCGGCCGCACGCCGCATGCGTCGAGCAGTGCCACGTCGCCGAGCAGCTCCGCGGACGCACCCTGCGCCGCGATCCGTCCTTCCGACAGCAGCAGCAGGCGGTCCGCCGTTTCGGCGGCGAGGATCTCGTGCTCGACGAGAACCACCGCGATGCCGTCGGCGCGCAGCAGGCGCAGCAGCGCGAGCACGTCGCGCTTGCCCTCGGGGTCGATGTCGGTGGTGGGCTCGTCGAGCAGCACCACCTGCGGCTCGAGCGCCAGCACGCCCGCGATCGCGAGCCGCTGCTTCTCGCCGCCCGACAGCGTCGCCGGATCGCGTGCGGCGAAGCCCGCGAGCCCGACGCGCTCGAGCGACGTCCGCACGCGCGCCTCGATGACGTCGCGCGGCAGGCCGAGCTGCTGCGGCGCGAAGCCGACCTCCAGCGCACAGTTGGTGGAGAACAGCTGCGCCTCGAAGTCCTGGAAGACGATGCCGACGCGTCCGGCGAGATCGCCGGGCTGCAGGGTCGCGACGTCGCTGCCGAACGCACGCCGCTCGCCCGACACATCGGCGCGCGTGAACGACGGCACGATGCCCGTCAAGCACTTGAGCAGCGTCGACTTGCCCGCGCCGCTCGCGCCCATCACCGCCAGCATCTCGCCGGCACCGACGGCGAGATCGACGCCGTCGAGCGCGGGCGTCGCCGACTCCAAATAGCGACAGCGCAGGCCGCGCACCGCCAGCAGCGGCTCGGTCGAGCCGGTGCGAAGCGCCGCTCCGGCGGAGGACGCGCTCACAGCAGCAGCAGGCCCGCGGCGGCGAGCGCGACGAAGGGCGCGACCCCGAAACCGACCTCGGGGGCGCGCGTCGGCGAGCCGCTCGGCGCGACCCACGCCGGCTGCCACGCGCCGGTCGCGGCGAGATTGCCCGCGATCAGCCCTCCGACGACGCCGCAGAACAGCAGCACGAGACCGATGGCGGCCCGGCGGCGGCTCGGTGGCCGCGTCGGCATGACGTCGCCGAACAGCAGACGCGCGCGCTCGACGCGCGGATAGACCTGCCGCAGAACCAGCGGCGCGAGGATGCCGGCCGCGATCATGTTGTTCAGCAGGACCACGTTGCCCAGGACCGGAAACGGCACGAAGCCGAGCAGGTTCAGCCCCCAGCCCACGACCAGCGCGCAGCACGCGGCGCCGGCGAACAGGCTGACGAAGAAGCGCACCCAGTCGCGCAGGTCGGTCGGCACCGGACGTCCGCCGCCGAGCGCGCGCCACACGCGGTACGGCGCGATGCCGTAGAGCAGGTTCGCGACGAAGCCGAAGACGTCGCCCGGACCGAGCCCGCCGAAGGTGTCGCCGATCGCGTTGCCGATCGCCGCCCCCCACCCGGCCGCGGGGCCGAACAGGAACGAGCACACCACCGGGACGGCGTTCGCGGGCCGCAGCTCCGTGATGCCGGGGATCAGCGGGATCACCTTGAACGGGATCAGGATGGCCGCGTAGAGCGACGCCGACATCGCGACCAGGACGACCATCCGCGTGCTCGCCCACATGCCCAGCAGCTCGCCGCGCGGCCCGCGCGCCGACGCGGCAGGTTTGACGGACGCGCCGAGCATCCACTACCGTCTAGCGCATGCGTCGAACCACTCCAACGCGGAGCGTTGCCGGATCGTTCGTGGTGCTCGCCCTCGCGGCTCTGAGCGTTCCGTTCACCGGCTGCAGCGGGGACAAGGTGCAGGTGGCGCCCCCCGACGAGCTCTACCGAAACGCGACGCAGGACTACGTCGACGGCAACTACGGCATCTCGATCCAGACCTACAAGTATCTCCTCGACCACTACCCGCTCGATCCGCGTGCCGAGGACGTCGAGCTGCGCATCGCCGAGGCGCACTTCGCGAACGGCGCCTTCCCCGAGGCGATCGCCGCCTACACCGACTTCCAGCGCATGCACCCGACCAGCGGGCGTCTCGCCGAGGTCGAGTTCCAGATCGGCATGGCCTACGTCGGCCAGATGGACACCATCGACCGCGACCTCAACGCCGCGGCGAACGCGCACGCGCGCTTCGAGAGCGTGATCCTGCGCTACCCCAACTCCGACTATGCGAAGCGCGCGAGGGAAGAGCTGAAGAACGTGCGCGAGCACCTCGCGTCGCGCGAGCTCTACGTCGCCGAGTTCTACGCGCGCAAGGGCAACCACCAGGCGACGCGCACGCGCGCCGGCAACCTGCTCGTCACGTACCCCGAGACCCAGGCGGCTGTCGACGCGATGGCCGTGGTCGCGTCGGACGCGCGCAGCGCGGGTGACGACGACGTGGCGCAGCTCGCCGACGCGGCGTACACGGAGGCGTCCGCGAATCCCGAGACGACGCCCGCGCGCACGCAGGGCGGCGCGGGTCTCGCGCTGCGCAACCGCATCGCACCGAACGCCGTGGCGAGCCCGATCACGCCGCTCGCTCCGCCGTCGTCCGGCAAGAGCTCGTCCAAGCCGAAGCAGTGACGGCGCGCGGCGCGGCGATCGTCGGCGTCGGCGGTCTCGGCGCACCGGCGGCCGTCGTGCTCGCTGCGTCCGGCGCGACGGCACTGACGCTGATCGACGACGACGTCGTCGAGAGCTCGAACCTGCCGCGCCAGCCGATCTACGACGTCGCCGACGTCGGTACGCCCAAGGTCGAAGCCGCGGCACGCCGTCTGCGCGCGCATCACCCGGAGCTGCGCGTCACGGCCGTCCGTGCCCGCGTCGACGCGGACAACGCGCCCGCGCTCCTCGCCGGACACGCCGTGATCCTTGACGGAACCGACGGCCTGCCGGGGAAGGCGATGCTCAACGACGCCGCACTCGCGCTCGGCATCCCGCTGGTGCACGCGGGTGCCGTCGGTCTCGACGGCCAGCTGTTCACCATCGTGCCCGGACGCACGGCGTGCCTGCGCTGCCTCTTCCCGGAGCTGCCCGGCGAGGACGACCTGCCGACGTGCCAGCAATCGGGCATCCTCGGCCCGGTCGTCGGCGCGATCGGCATCGCCGCCGCGGGCGAGGCGCTGCGGATCCTGCGCGGCGAGCCGCCGGAGCTGTCGGATCGCCTGGCCATCCTCGACGGCGCCCGCGTCCGGTGGCGGACGGTCGCTTTGCGGCCGAATCCGCGCTGCCCCGCCTGCGACGCGGGCCGCGCAGCCTCGTGACGGCGCGTCCGCTCCCTTGCGTCGTGGCACCCCGGAAGCCAATATCCGCATCAAACCAAGGAGGTTTCTTCTAATGCCTGTGAACGTGAAAGTGCCGACGCCGCTCAGGAAGTTCACCGCGGGATCCGAGACGGTGAGCGGCAACGGTGCGACCGTCGGCGCCCTGATCGAGGACCTCGAGAAGCGTTACGCGGGAATCCGCGAGCGCATCTGCGACGAGCAGGGCAAGGTCCGGCGTTTCGTCAACCTGTACATCAACGGCGAAGACATCCGCTTCCTGCAGCAGCTCGACACCAAGGTGAAGGACGGCGACGAGATCTCGATCGTGCCGGCCATCGCCGGGGGCGCCGCCTGAAGCAGGGCCGCACCCTCGAGTCCGTGCACGGGGCCCTGCTCCGCGCGGACGACGTCGCGTCGCTGGTCGGCCGCACGCCGCTTCTGCGCTTGACGCAGGTGGCGCGCGACGTCCCGCGCGACGTCCGCATCTGGGCGAAGCTCGAGGGCTTCAATCCGGGCGGCTCCGTCAAGGACCGCCCGGCGCTGCGCATGATGCAGGAGGGCCTGAAGAGCGGGAAGCTGACACAGGGCAAGGTCGTCATCGACTCCACCTCGGGCAACACCGGCATCGCACTGGCGATGATCGGCGCGACGCTCGGCTTCCCGGTCGAGCTCGTGATCCCGGCCAACGTGAGCGTCGAGCGGCGGCAGATCATCGAGGCCTACGGCGCGAAGCCGATCGAGAGCGACCCGCTCGAAGGCTCCGACGGCGCGATCCGGCTCTGCCGCGAGGTCATCGCTGCCGATCCCGACCGCTACTTCAAGCCCGATCAGTACTTCAACGAGGCGAATCCCCTCGCGCACTACTCGACGACCGGCCCCGAGATCTGGGAGCAGACCTGCGGCCGCGTGACGCACTTCCTCGCCGGCATCGGCACCAGCGGCACGATCATGGGGACCGGGCGCTACCTGAAGGAGCGCAATTCGGCGATCCAGGTGCTCGCGGTCGAGCCCGACGACGCCTTCCACGGCCTCGAGGGGCTCAAGCACATGGCGAGCTCGATCGTGCCGGGCATCTACCACGAGGGCGAGCTCGACGGGAAAGTCCCGGCGCCGACCGACGAGGCGTACGAGATGGTGTACCGCATCGGGCGCGAGGAAGGTCTGCTCGTCGGCCAGTCCGCTGGTGCCGCGTGCTGGGCGGCGCTGCAGATCGCGCGCACGATCGAGAGCGGCGACATCGTGGTGGTCTTCCCCGACTTCGGCGACAAGTATCTCAGTACCAACCTCTGGCAGGGCTGGAGCCAGCGCGCGCCGCGCTTCCCGCGCGGCCTCGAGGCGGACGCCGCCAACCCAGATCTCCGCCTCGGCTGAGAGCGCTCCGTGCGCCTCACCGACGAGCAGATCGAGCTCTACAGCCGCCAGATCATCCTGCGCGAGGTCGGCGGTACCGGGCAGTCGGCGCTGCGCGCCGCCCGCGTACGCGTGGCCGGCACGGGTGCCGCGGCCGAGGCGTGCACGAGCTACCTCGTCGGCGCCGGCGTCGGCACCGTCGTGGTGGACCGCAGCCGCGCGACGAGCACGACGTCGCGGGATCTCGGCCTGCCGGACGACGGCCGGCGCACACCGGACGCGTCGGTCGTGGAGGCCGGGCACGCGGAGGGCGGAGCACCGTCAGACGTGCATCTGGACCTGGCTCCGGACGAGGGGAGCAGCGTCGATGCCGCTTCTTCGTCCGTCGAGGGACCGGCTGCCAGCCCGCGGCTCGGCTCGATCCTGCTCCGCGGCGACGCACGCAGCGGTCTGCGTCTGATCGTGCTGCCGCGTGCGACCGGGTGTCCCGCGTGCGTCCGCATCGCCGCGACGCCGCGCGGGACTGCGAATCCGGCGCCGGGACCCATCGCACTCGCCAGCGCAGGTGCCCATGCCGCGCTCCTCGCGTGCCGCTGGATTCTCGGCATCGGCGACGACCGCGCCGCGCGCGTCCTGGCGCTCGACTGCGACGGCGGCGTGTGGGCCGACGATGTTCCGCCGGTGCGTGTGGCGTGTCCACGTGGTTGCCCGCCACCGGCCCCCCCGGTATGAAACCGGATCCCCTCGCGCCCGCAGTCCGCGTGGCGCGGCACAACCTTTTTCACGCCTGGAAGGATCGTCCCCAATGTCGGATCTGATCGCACCACACGGTGGGCTCGAGGAGCCCGTCTCGCGCACCGTCGCTCCGGAGCGCATCGAGAGCTTCAAGAGCGAAGCCGCGAAGCTCCGCCGGGTCCCGGTGTCGGACGCCGACCTGTCGACCGTCTACCGCTTCGGCGACGGCGCGCTGAGCCCGCTGACCGGTCCGATGGGCGAGGCCGAGTACAACCGCGTGCTCGACGAGGCGTGCATCGAGCGCAACGGCAAGAAGTACGCGTGGACGATCCCCCTCGCCTTCCCCGTGAACGCCACGCTCGCCGGACAGATCAAGAAGGGCGAGAAGGTCGCGCTCGAGAACTCGCGCGGCGAGATCGTCGCGACGCTCGACGTGAGCGACGTCTTCGCGTGGGACAAGCAGAAATATCTGAAGTCGGTCTACGGCACCGAGCGCACCGACCATCCGGGCGCCGACATGGTGCTCAAGGGCGACGCCGAGGCGACGCACCTGATCGGCGGCACCATCGAGGTCCTGCCGCAGCCGAAGCACCCGGCGTTCGGCAAGTACGTGCTCAGCCCGCGCGAGGTCCGGAAGCTGCTCGCGAGCAAGGGCTGGGAGCGCGTCGTCGCGTTCCAGACGCGCAACCCGCTGCACCGCGCGCACGAGTACGCGCTGGTCTACGGACTCGAGACCCTGATCCGTCAGGGGCTCAACGCGGGCGCGTGCCTGAACCCGCTGATCGGCGAGACCAAGGGCGACGACGTGAAGGCCGACGTCCGCATGTCGACCTACGAGGCGCTGATCACGCAGCGCGGCCTCGGCGAGGGCGACAGCGACCAGTCGCTGTGGGGCCCCCGCAAGGAGTCCGTGCCGGATCGCGTGATCCTGCTCGGCCTCGACATCAAGATGTTCTACGGCGGCCCGAAGGAAGCGGTGATGCACGGCATCTACCGCCAGAACTTCGGCTTCACCGACATCGTCATCGGCCGCAAGCACGCCGACGCCCCGTACCACGACGGCAGCAACATCTGGGGCGACTTCGACGCGCAGGAGATCTTCGGGAAGCTCGGCGGCGACCTGAAGATCAAGCCCCTGAAGGTCGGCTTCGCGGCGTTCTACGAGTCGATCGGCCGCGTCGATCTGACCGAGAACCACAAGGACGAGAAGCCGGTCTCGATCTCCGGCAAGGACGTCCGCAAGGCCCTGCTCGAGGGCCAGCAGGTCGACCCGCGCATCATGCGCGAGAGCACCTCGCGCATCCTCGCGGAGGCGATGAAGCAGAGCGCCTGACGTCACGTGGGGTGAGGGGGCCGCGCGCCCCCTCGCCCTACTGTCCCTGCCCGAACGAGGCGCCCAGCTCCAGCGACACGCCGTAGAAGCGTGTCAGCATCATCGCGAGCGCGAGCAGCGCCGCCACCATGCTGAGCAGCGACGAGAACGCCACCCCGGCAAGCAGCAGGCTCAGCAGCACCCCGGCGATTCCCAGCACCGGAGCGACGAACTCCGGCTGGTTGAACGGCGCCACCGGATAGGTGATCCGCACCAGGCGATCGACCGCGTCGCGTGAGAACAGCCCTTCGGGTGCGATCGCGTCGCCGATCGACGACAGCGCGCCCGACACCGAGTCGACCAGGTTCTGCCAGGAGAAGTCCTGCAGCATGACGTCCTCCCTCTCCTACGGCGCGGGATTGCCCGCGCCCGCGGCCCCCATGCGCCGTGCCCCGATCCAGATGATCAGCACGCCGTCCTCGTAGCGCGGACCGCCGACCATGATGGTGCCGCGCTTGCCGAGCGTCAGGTCGGTGCGCATCAGCGTGTGACGGTCCTTCATCAGCGCGAGATTCAGCGAGACGCGTCCGCCGCGGGTGTCCTTCGCCATGACCTCGAGCCGGCGCCCGCCGGGGATCTCGAAGCTCGCGGGGTTGCCGCAGCTGACCTCGCTCTTCTCCTGCTTGACCAGCCGGTACGACGTGTAGCCCTTCGTGACCGACAGGCGCTCGAGCTGTCCCTGCACCGTGGCGAGCTGCGCGTCGACGTGCTCGGTCGTGGTGGTCGCGAGGATCGTCCCCACCTCGAGCGCGACGCGCTCTTCCGCGTACGCCGCGAACGGCAGGACGGTGAGCGCCGCCACCACCGGCACCAGGCGCCGGATGCGACGGCGCGTTCCGCGCGAAGGCCCTGTCGCGGGGCGACCGGATGGTGCGGGGCGCACGAGGGAAGATCCGGGAGCCGGCATCAACGTCTGCCCGACGCCGCCAGCTCCTCGTCATCGATCCAGATGACCGTCGTGTCGCTCGCGGGCTCGCTCCACATCGAGACGGCGCTGCGCGGGAAGTTCACGGACTCGACCTGGACCTGCTTGTTCGACGCGGGCCGGACGGCGCGCCCGACTCCCGCACGCGCGACCGCGAACGGCTCCGCCGCGACCGGCGCGCGCTGCGCGACGGTGGTGGCCGGCGACGTGACCCGCGCGACCTCGGTGGTCCCGCCGCTCGCCGGCTTGCCGGCGGCGACCTCCGGGGACTGCGTCAGCTGCGGAGCGATCGAGATCGCGAGCAGCACCGAAGCGGCGAGTGCGACGCCGCCGGCGAGGCTCCAGCGCCACGCGCGGTGCGTCCGGGACGCCGGCTCTTCCCAGGTGCCCGGGTCGAACGTCTCGTCGTCCGCGTCGGCCACGTGCTTGCGGCCGAGCAGCAGTCCGCCGACCCGACTCGACGCCGCGGCGACGCGCAGCCCGGTCGAGCGCATGCCGGCCTGGTCGAGCGTCGGCTCGACGGCGGCCCAGATGCTGCCCAGGTCGATGTCGGCGATCTCGTGCTCGATGGTGCCGCTGAGCAGCCCCTGCACGCGCTCGCGCTGCGCCAGCTCGGACTCGCAGTGCTTGCAGCGCGTGATGTGCATCGCCGCATCGCGCATCGACCGACCGTCGAGCTCGCCGTCGTAGAAGGTGTCGATCAGGCGTTCCGCCTCACGGCAATTCACACGAACTCCTTGAGGCGTGCCTGCAGCTTCTTTCGGGCGTAGTGGAGCCGGCTCATCACCGTTCCCTTCGAGCACTGCATGACCCGGCTGATCTCCTCGTACGACAGACCTTCTAACTCTCTCAACAATATCACGGCTTTGTGATCCGGGGTCAACTCGTCGATCGCCTCGAGGACTCGTGCCCGCAGCTGCGAATCCTTCGTCGCTTCGAAGGGATCGCCGCGCGGATCCTCGTCCCCGATGCGGTCGAGGAGGTCTTCCGTCTGGCCGTCGTTGCCGCTCGTGCGCGTGGAGTCCGCGAGCGGACGACGCCACTCGCGACGCTGATGATCGATCGCGAGGTTGACCGCGATGCGATAGACCCACGTGTAGAAGCTTGCATCACCCTTGAATCGGCCGATCGAGCGGAAGGCTTTGATGAAGGTTTCCTGGGTGACCTCGAGGGCGGCTTCGCGATCGTGGAGCATGCCCATGACCACCGCGAGGACGCGGCGCTGGTAACGTTCGACCAGCTCACGGAACGCCTCCTTGTCGCCGCCTCCCGCGAGGCGGACCAGGTCCCAGTCTGTTCTCTCCACCGACACTAGACTGTGCTTCCTCGCGGAAAATTCACGTCAGGGCAGCCCAATTGGGCCCTTTCTTGAGCTCGACCAGCAGCGGCACCGCAAGCGCCACGACGGACTCCATGGCCCGACGGATCATTTCGCCCGCCGGCTCGACCTCGGCCTCGGGGATCTCGAACAGCAGCTCGTCGTGCACCTGCAGCAGCATGCGGGCGCCGCTGCCGCTGGCCTCGATCTCGCGCTCGACGGCCAGCATGGCGATCTTGATGACGTCGGCGGCGGTGCCCTGGATGGGGCTGTTCCAGGCCATGCGCTCCGCCGACTGGCGGATGTTGGCCTCGCGCGCGTTCAGGTCCGGCAGGTACCGGCGGCGGCCGATCAGGGTCGCGACGTAGCCGTCGCGGCGGCCGTCGGCGACGACCCGCTCGGAGAACTCGCGCACGCTCGCGTAGCGCTCGAAGTAGCGGCGGATGTAGTCGTCCGCCTCGGCCAGCGTGATGCCGAGCTCGCGCGACAGCCGCTGCGGCCCCATGCCGTAGATGATCCCGAAGTTGATCACCTTTGCCTGGCGTCGCATCTCGGAGGTGACGGCGTCCGGTCCGACGCCGAAGACCTCGGCCGCCGTGCGGCGGTGGATGTCCTCGCCGCTGCGGAACGCCTCGACCAGCACCGGATCGCCGGTCAGGTGCGCGAGCACGCGAAGCTCGATCTGCGAGTAGTCGGCCGACAGCAGCAGCATGCCGGACGGTGCCACGAAGGCCGCGCGGATGCGGCGCCCTTCGGCGCTGCGCACGGGGATGTTCTGCAGGTTGGGCTCGCTCGACGAGAGGCGTCCGGTCGCGGCGACGGTCTGGTTGAACGACGTGCGCAGCCGGCCGCTCTTCGCGTCGATCAGGTCGCCGAGGCCCGCGACGTAGGTCGAGATCAGCTTCGTGAGCGCGCGGTGCTCGACGATCTTCGCCGCGATCGGCGTGGTCTCGGCGAGCTTGTTCAGCACGTCGGCGTCGACCGACAGTCCGGTCTTGCCGCGCTTGACGCCCTTGGTCGGCAACGCGAGCTTCGTGAACAGCACCTCACGCAGCTGCGCGGGCGAGCCCAGATTGAACGCTCCGCCCGCGACCTCGAAGATCTCGGCTTCGAGACGGTCGGCGGTGGCGCGGAACTCGCGGCCCGCCTGCGCGAGCACCTCGCGGTCGACCGCGATGCCGCGCGCTTCCATGACGGCGAGCACGCGCGCGAGAGGCAGCTCGATGTCGCGGTAGAGGCTCGTCAGCCCGGCCGCGTCGAGCTCCGCCGCGAGCGCCGGTCCGAGCTCCACGAGCGCGCTCGCGACCGCGGCGCCGCGCGCCGCGAGGTCGCCGTCACCGCGCGCCGGCAGCGTGCGGTGCAGACGGTCCGTCGCGAGGGCGTCCACGCCGTGTCCGCGGCGCGACGGATCGAGCACGTACGACGCGAGCTGCAGGTCGCACACGTCGGCCTCGGTCAGGGTCGATGCGACGCTGCCGTCGAGCTTCAGGAGGTGAAGCAGCGCCTTGACGTCCTCGACGACCAGCGTGCAGCCGCGGCAGCTGCGCGCCAGCAGCTCGCGCACCCGCGACGGAACGTCCTGCGTGACGAGCACTCTCTCGTCGTCGGCGGCCGCGACGGCGACGCTGCGCGAGGGCCCGTCGAGGGCCAGCTCGCCGGCGCGCGGCGCGCCCTCGACGATCGCGAGCGCGACCACGCCGGGGGCCGCCAGCACCGCGTCGATCTGCGCGGCCGAGCCGGCTTCCGTCCGGCGCGCGACCATCTGCGGCGTCGCCTCGCCGATGAACTCCTTCAAGAGGTTGGTGAACTCGAGCTCGCTCGCGAGCTCCTTCAGCTCGGCGGGATCGGACGCGCCGCGGTCGATCGCGTCGAGCCGCAGATCCTCGGGCAGATCGCAGTCGCAGCGGATGGTCGCGAGGAAGCGGCTCTTGCGCGCGGATTCCTCGCCCTCTTCCAGGATCTGCCGCACGCGCCTCGCGCCGCGCAGACCGAGTCCCTCGATCTCGTCGAGGCGGCGGTACATCTCGTCGATCGAGCCGTAGTGCGAGATCAGGCGCATCGCCGTCTTCTCGCCGATGCCCTTGACCCCCGGGATGTTGTCGATGGTGTCGCCCATCAGCGCCATGACGTCGATCACCTGCTCGGGGGCGACGCCGAAGCGCGTCCGCACCTCGTCGATGCCCGAGCGCCGGTCGTGCATGGTGTCGACCAGCGTCACGCGCGGGCCGACGAGCTGCATCATGTCCTTGTCGCTGGTGACGATGCTGACGTCGATTCCGGCCTCGACGGCGCGCTTCGTCAGCGTGCCGATCACGTCGTCGGCCTCGACGCCCGGGATCTCCACGAGGCGGAGGCCGAGTGCGGTCACCAGCCGCTTGATGAACGGCAGCTGCGGCGCGAGCTCGGCCGGCATACCCGGGCGCGTCGCCTTGTAGTCGGCGAAGGCCTCGCTGCGGAAGGTCTTGCCGGGCGCGTCGATCACCACCGCGATGTGGCTGACCTTCTCCTCGCGCAGCAGCTTCGCGAGCATGCTGGTGAAGCCGTACGCGGCGCCGGTCGGCAGCCCGCGGCGCGTGGCGAGCGTCGGCAGGGCGTGAAACGCGCGAAAGACGATTCCGCTGCCATCGACCAGCCAGATCCGGTCCGGCGCCGCCCCCGCCGACATCCGTGCAGACGTACCAACGAGGAGGTGGGAAGTCACGTGCAACCGTCTTGACAACTTTTCGGACGGCATCTAATGAGGCGCTCCGAATTTCACCGACCGGGGATCGTCGAAGACGCGACAATGATCGAAGTCCACGAGCTCACCAAGCGCTACGGTGATCGGGAGGCGGTGAAGGGCATCTCCTTCTCGGCCGCTCGCGGACAGGTGCTCGGCTTTCTCGGGCCGAACGGCGCCGGCAAGACGACCACCATGCGCATGCTGACGGGGTTCCTGCCCCCGTCTTCGGGAACCGCGCGCATCGCCGGCTTCGACATCTTCACCGAGTCGCACGAGGTCCGGCGCCGGATCGGCTACCTGCCCGAGAACCCGCCGCTCTACGCGGACATGACCGTCCGCTCGTACCTGACCTTCGTCGCGAAGCTGAAGGGCGTCGCGCGCGGTCGGGTGAAGGGCGCGTGCGACGACGTGATCGAGCGCACCGGTCTCGGCGACGTCTCCGGGCGGCTGCTCGCGCACCTCTCGAAGGGCTACAAGCAGCGCGCCGGGCTCGCGCAGGCGCTGATCCACGAGCCCGAGGTGCTGGTCCTCGACGAGCCCACCATCGGCCTCGACCCGCGCCAGATCATCGAGATCCGGCAGCTCATCAAGAGCCTCTCGTCGGGCGACCGCACGGTCATCCTGTCGACGCACATCCTGCCCGAGGTGGCGCAGGTCTGCGACAAGGTCGTGATCATCAACGCCGGGCGCATCGCCTGCGAGGACACGATCGCGAACCTGACCCGCGAGGCCACGCTCGAGGAGGTCTTCCTGCGCCACATCAGCGCCGACGCGGCCGCCGACGAGCGCGCCGCGCACGCGCTCGCCGAGTCCGAAGCGAGGGTCTGAGGTGCGCAACGTCCTGACGATCGCCGGGCGCGAGCTGCGCTCGATCTTCGTGTCGCCGATCGCCTACGTCGTCATGACGGGCTTCCTGCTGCTCGGCGGCTGGTTCTTCTTCAACCTGCTGGCGCGCTTCAACCTGCTGGTCTCGATGTACTCGAGCTTCCAGGGCGGCGCCGAGGCGATGCAGCGGCTGAACGTCAACGAGTTCGTGCTCGCTCCCCTCTTCCACAACCTGTCGGTCGTCCTGGTGATCCTCATTCCGATGATCACCATGCGCGGATTCGCGGAGGAGAAGCGCGCGGGCACGTACGAGCTGCTGCTGACGTCGCCGGTCGCGACATGGGAGATCGTGCTCGGCAAGTTCGTCGGCATGGTGGCGTTCATCTCCGTGATGGTCGCGCTCACGTCGATCTACGGGCTGATCCTGTGGATCTACGGCAACCCCGAGGTGGGCATCATGGTCTCGGGCTACCTCGGGCTCCTGCTGCTCGCGATCACGTTCGTGACCATCGGGCTGTTCGCGTCGTCGCTGACCGAGAACCAGATCATCGCCGCCGTGACGGGACTCGTCATGCTGCTGCTGCTCTTCGTCATCGCGTGGCCGGCCGACAGCGCCGGCAAGGTCGTCGGCGACGTGCTGCGCTACGTCTCGGTGACCGAGCACTTCGCCGGTCTCGTCAAGGGCGTGATCGACAGCAAGAGCCTCGTCTACTTCGTCACCATGATCGCCGGCTGGCTGTTCCTCACGCAGCGCTCGGTCGAATCGATCCGCTGGCGCTGAGCGGGCGCACTCGTCATGCACCGATCGCAATCGCTGCTCGGCATCGTCGGACTTCTCCTCCTGTTCTTCGGAGGCATCTCGGTCTTCTTCACCGGACGGGTCGAGGCCTACGCGCTGATCCACCTCGGCGTCGGCTTCGTCCTGCTCGCGATCTTCCTGTTCGGCAGCTTCAAGGACCTCGGCAAGCTGCTGAGCGCGCGCTCGACGAAGTACGGCACCAACATGGTGGTGTACTCGCTGCTCTTCATCGCACTGCTGGTCGGCATCAACTGGTTCGGCGCGCGGCACAACAAGCGCTGGGACGTCAGCGAGTCGGGCGTCTTCAGCCTCTCGCCGCAAGCGAAGAGCGTGCTCGGCACCCTCGACAAGGACGTCGAGATGCAGGCCTTCCTCGAGGGCGGACACGACCCCGAGATCGAGAGCCTGTTCGAGAGCTTCACCTACGCGTCGCCGCGCGTGAAGACGACGCTGGTCGATCCGGACAAGCAGCCGGAGCTCACCGAGAAGTACGGCGTGCGCGCGTACCGCACGATCCGCGTCGCCTACGGCGAGAACACCACCACGGTGTCGCAGCCGAGCGAGGAGACGCTCACCAACGCGCTCATCAAGGTCACCAAGCAGACGTCGCAGACCGTCTGCTTCGTCGCCGGCGAGGGCGAGCCGGACATCGACGACGCACAGAGCACCTTCGGCTTCGCCGGCGCGAAGGAAGCGCTCACCAGCGAGAACTACCAGACGAAGAAGCTCGTCCTGATCCAGGAGGGCAAGGTTCCCGACGACTGCAACATCCTGATCGTCGCGTCGCCGCAGCGCGAGCTGCTGTCGCAGCAGATCGAGGCCATCGCGGCGTACCTGAAGAAGGGCGGCAAGGCGATCTTCATGCTGCCGCCGCGCGAGGGGAACGAGCTGTCGCCGCTGCTGACGGAGTACGGCGTCAAGCTCGGCAACGACGCCGTCGTCGATCAGGTGGTCCGCCTCTTCCAGGGTCCGCAGCTCGGGCTCAACCCGATCGTCAGCACGTACGGCGCGCACCCGATCACCAAGGACATCAAGGAGCGGACGGTCTTCCCGCTCACGCGCAGCGTGGACGTCGGTCCGACGAAGCCCGGGCTCGTCGTCGTGTCGCTCGCCAAGACCAGCGAGTCGAGCTGGGCCGAGACCGACCTCACCACGCTCTTCGATGCGCAGACCGCGACGCTCGAGGAGAGCGACACCAAGGGCCCGGTGTCGATCGCGGTCGCGGTCGCGGCCAACCTGAAGCAGCTCGGCATGGGCGACGGCGAGGCGCGTCTCGTCGTCTTCGGTACCGCGAGCTTCGCTGACAACAAGAACATCAACACGCTCTACAATCGCGACCTGTTCCTGAACTCCGTCGGCTGGCTCGGCAACCAGGAGGAGCTGCTGTCGATCCGCCCGCGCACCGTGCGCGCGTCGCGCGTCGAGTTCAGCGAGGAGCAGGCGACCGCGATCTTCTACCTCTCGGTGCTGGTCATCCCCGAGCTGCTGATGATCATCGGCCTCGCGGTCTGGTGGCGGCGCTCGACCCTCTGAGCCACGCCGGGTAGCCGTCCGATGCGCTTCCGGAACACCCTGATCCTGGCCGTCGTCGTGGCGCTGCTCGGCGCCTACGTGGTCTGGGTCGAGAAGCCGGCGATGGAGCGCGAGGAGCTGGAGACCAGGCTCCTCGACCTCGATCCGGCGAAGGTCACCGGCCTCTCCATCGAGACCGCGAACGGCAAGACCGAGCTCGTCAAGTCGGAGCCCGGCGGCTGGAAGATCACCAGCCCGCGCGAGACCGGTGCCGACGCGGTGGCGGTGGACGGCGTGCTGAACGCGATCGCCGGCGCCGAGGTCAGGAAGAAGCTCGACGACAAGCCGTCCGACCTTGCACCGTTCGGGCTCGACAAGCCGGAGTCCACCGTCGTCCTGACCCTCGCCGGCGGCGGCACGAGAAAGCTCGCCTTCGGCAAGAAGACGCCGATCGGCAATTTCGCCTACGCGCGGCGCGACGACGACCCGTCGGTTCTCGTCACCGCCGACGTCGTGCGCGCGACGATGCAGCGTGGCGGTCTCGAAGACCTGCGCGACAAGACCGTGCTCACGTTCGCCGACAACGACGTGACCGGCTTGACCGTCACCGGCGTCGAGCAAGAGCCCGTCGTTCTCGAGAAGAGCGGCAACGAGTGGAGCATCACGTCCCCGATCCGCGCCAAGGCGGACGCGACGCAGGTGCGGAGCCTGCTGGCCTCGCTGCGCTCGATGCGCGCGACGGCCTTCGTCGACGGCGTCGGCACGCCACCGGACGCGAAGTTCCAGCTGAGTCCGCCGCGCATCGCCGTCGACCTCGTGGTCGCACCGGACGGCGCGAAGAAGACGCTGCTGGTCGGCGGAGCCACCGACGAGCCGGCGAAGAAGGAGATCTACGCACAGACGCTGCCCGGCGACACGGTCTACGTCGTCGGCTCGCACCTCTACTCGGTCGTCGCGAAGCGCGTGATGGACTTCCGCGACAAGACGGTGCTCGCTTTCGACAAGACGAAGGTCCGAGCGATCACCAGCGAGCGCACCGACGGCCAGGGCTTCCGCATCGAGAAGAAGGAAGACAAGTGGGGCGTCGCCGACGCCGGCACGACGGGCGTCAAGGAGTTCATCGCGAGCCGCCTCGCAGACGACCTGCGCGAGCTGAAGGGCACCGACATCGCGAGCGAGAGCGGACCGCGGCCCGAGTTCGGCCTCGACAAGCCGGCGATCAAGGTCGTCGTCGAGGGCGAGAGCGGCCCGCTCGGCACGATCCGCGTGAGCATCGTCGGCGAGGGTGGCGACAAGAGGATCTACGCCGCGGCCGACGGCAGCCAGACCGTCTACCTGCTGCAGGACTTCGTCTTCCAGCGCGTGGACAAGAAGCGCGGCGACTTCCTGATGCTCCCGACGCCGACGCCGGCCGTCGGTGCGAGTCCCGCCGCGGGCGCTGCGGCCGCTGCCTCCACCGGCCCGGACGCAGACACCGACGAGGAAGCGGCCGACGGCGAGTAAAGCGCGCGCCCGCCGTCAGGCGGTGCGCGCCGCTCCGTGCAGCGTCTTCAACTCGGCGAGCAGTCGGTCGATTTCCGCGTCGGTTCCCACCGTGATGCGCAGCGAGTCCGGCAGCTCGGTGAACCAGCGCACGAGCACCCCGCTGCGCTGCAGCGCCTCCTTGACCGCCAGCTGCGACTCGCCCGGTCGCCGCGCGAGGACGAAGTTGGTCTGGGACGGCGGTACGACGTAGCCGAGCTGCGCGAGCTCGCGCACCAGCCGCGCCCGCGTCGCGCGCACCTGCGCCACGTGCGCGAGCATCGAGTCCTGGTCGTCGAGCGCCGCGGCGGCACCGGCCTGCGCCAGCCGGCTCACGTTGTACGAGTCCTTGACCTTGTTCAGCTCGGCCGCGAGCGCCGGCGTGGTGATGCCGATGCCGACGCGAAGCCCCGCCAGCGAGTAGGACTTCGAAAGCGTGCGCAGCACCACGACGTTCGGGTGCTGCGCACCCATCGAGGCCGCGTTCTCGTCGGCGAAGTCCGCGTACGCCTCGTCGACGATCACGAGCACGTCTCGGCGCGCCTGCGCCAGCTCCTCGAGCGCGCTGCGCGGCACCGACGTCCCCGACGGCGCGTTGGGGTTGCAGACGATCAGCATGCGCGCGTCGACCGAGAGCAGCTCGCGCGGGATCGCGTAGTCGGGTCCGTACGGGATGCGGATCGCGCGCCCCGCCTGCAGCGCGACCAGCGTGTCGTACAACGAATACGTCGGCGTGCCGTAGGCGACCGCGTCACCCGGGGCGATCACGGCGCGCATCAGCATCGACAGCAGCTCGTCCGAGCCGTTGCCGACGATCACGCCCGCCGGGTCCACGTCGTAGAGGCGCCCGACCCGCTCGCGCACCTCGCGCGCGCTCGGGTCCGGGTAGAGGTGCAGGCGCTCGCACGCGTCCGCGATCGCCTGTTTCACGGCGGCGCTCGGCGGGTACGGGTTCTCGTTGGTGTTGAGCTTGACGACCCGCGGATCGGTCGGCTGCTCGCCCGGGACGTAGCCCGCGAGCGCCGCGATCTCGGGGCGCAGGTAGGACTGAGGGGACGGTTCCGTGCGTGAGTTCGACATGGCGACTGCCCGATCCTCGCTAAAGTCGGTCGGTGCGGCAACCGAACCATGGGGCAGACGCATGGACGGTTGTCGAATGAAACTCAGCCTGACCTACAGCGCGTACCGCGAGATGGAGCAGATCGGCAGCACGCCGCTGCGCGAGATCAGCGCGGCGATCGTCGGCCTCGCCGAGGACCCGCTGCCGACCGGCAGCACGGAGGTCGAGGGACAGGGCGGTTGCCACTTCCTCACCATCGACCGCTACTGCATCCTCTATCACATCGACCAGCGCGACGAGGCGCTCACGGTGCTCGGCGTGGTCGAGGGTCCGGTACACACGCTGCACTGATCGTAACGAGGGGTCACGCGACCCCTCGCCCCATTGGGCGAAGCCCAACGGGGCCCCACACCCCGCGGTCGCTGCGCTCCGCGCTCGGCTGCGCCTCGCGTGCACGCGATGGTGGCTGTGGCGACTTCGTGCCCGGCCCGGTTGCCCCGGACGTCTCGATCAGTTCGCGTTGCGGAGGCTGTAGTTCTTCGCGAAGCGCTGCTTGGAGCCGTGCGGGAGGCGGAGCTCGAAGCTGCCGTTCGGGGTGACGCCGCGCTTCAGCGCGGGGTTGAGCTCGGTGATGGTGTCGCTCGAGCAGCCCGACAGCGAGGCGATGGTGTCGACCTTCATGGCCTGGTTGACCGAGAACGTCTCGTAGCTGAGCGGCTGGAGCGGCTCGATGCCGTCGATGCCGAAGCTCTCGGGCTTGTTGGCGATGGCGGCGACGGCGAGCACCTTCGGAACGTACGTCCGGGTGTGGGCCGGGAGGCCGCGATCGAGCACCTGCCAGACGTCGGCGCCGGGCAGGCGGTCGAGCGCTTGCTGCACCCGGGCCGGGCCGGCGTTGTAGGCTGCGAGCACGAGCTCCCAGCGCCCGAACTGATCGTAGAGATCGCGCAGCAGGCGGGCTGCCGCACGGGACGCCAGCTCCGGATCGCGGCGCTCGTCGACCTGCGGCGAGACCATCAGGCCGTAGCGTCGCGCGGTGCCGCTGGTGAACTGCCAGAGACCGACCGTTCCGGCGCCTTCCGCCTTGGTCGAGAAGTGGCTCTCGATGGCGGGCAGGTACGCGAGCTCGGGCGGAACGCCCTCCTTCGACAGCTCGCGCGCGATGATGTCGATATAGCGTCCGCTGCGCTCTAGAGCGTCGCGCACGGTCACGCTGCGACCACGCGTCATCGCCTGCGCCTGCGAGACCACTCGCGGGTGGAGCGTGACCTCGTCGAACTCGTGACTCGCGCTCGGGGCGAGCTTGCCCCGGCCGACCGAATCACCGACCGACGGACCCTGGTACTCCGTCTCCGCCGCTGCGACCGGACCCATCAAATCCGGGTCCAGCACTCCCCCTAGCGGCTGACTCTTCCTGACGACCTCGACACCACATCCCGCACTGAGCGAAAGTAGCATCACCAACACAGCTCTTTGGCGTCGCATGCGCGTCCTCCGGGCTGGTTCGGTGCGGCGCGTCCGTCACGGCGTGAGCAAGACGAGCCTACCGGTTATGTTGATAGCTTCCGCTGGCGATGCTGCCGGAATGCTGATCCGGGACCCTCCCTCCGAGCCCGGACCTTGGCAGCGGACCGAACCCTAGTCGCCGAGGTCCGGGATGTCAACCGAAGGTCGACGCCCGCCGCGCCCCGGATCCGGGCCCGCGATCGGGCGCCGCCGCCGTTCCAATTCCTCTCTCGACATCGCATCCGCCGGCGCGTCTGCGAGGCTCCATCCCCGCGCCGCGCGCCCCTCTCGTATCGGACGCACGCCTGTCGGCGTTAGCGCGCACGATGCGCGCGCCCTGCGCGGGAGAGGATGCTAAAGGGCTCCGATGCCGGAGTCGCCGCGCGCGCAGAGCACCAGGCCGGCCCGTGCGCACAATGCCGCCGCCGCGCTTCTCGCGATCGCAATCGGGCTTCTCGCCGCCCGCGACGTGCACGCGATCGCGGCGGGCGACACGATGCCGTTCCGCATCGTCCACGGCCGTCCGGTCTTCGCGACCGAGGCCGGCGTCGCCTGCTACCTGTGGAGCGAAGGCGGCCGCCTGCACGTCCGGCTCGCGGCCACCGAGAAGAAGCACCGGGTGCGCGGCGAGCTGCGCACGAGCCGCGCGGGATCCTTCCGCGACGTCACTCCGTCCTCGGAGGATCTGGTCATCAAGCAGCCCAGGCCGTCACGCCTCGAGTTCGAGACCCACACCGGGGCGAACCGGGAGGAAGGGCTCGACGTCACCCTCGCCGGCGACTTCCATCAGCTCACCATCGACCTCAGCGTCGACGACCAGCGCCAGCCCGACGCCGTCCGCATCGGCGCCAAGCGCGAACGCCCCCGCGGCCTCCCCGCCCGCCTCGACGTCAAGGGCGCCGACCCCACCTGGATCCAGCGCTTCGGGTTCTAGGGATCTCGTCGGACCGGGCAAGCGTCCGTCCGATCGGCACAGGCCCACCCGGCGAAGCCCGCAATCGGGGACCCACTCCCCGCGCTCGCTGACGCTCGGCCGCGCGCTTCGCACGCGGAGACATTGCCGGACCGTCCCCGCGTCACCCGAGATCCCTTCAATGCTGGATCACCAGCTCGATGCCGAGGCCGTCGGGATCGCGCACGAACGCCGCGACGGTGAACCCGCTCATCTCGATCACCGTGCTGCGGTCGATCTCGACGCCGAGCGCCTCGAGCTTCTCGAGCGCCGCCTTGACGTCCGGCACCTTCACCGACAGGTGCGTGAAGCCGAGGTCGTTCATCGTCCGCTCCGGCGCGCGGGCGGGCGACTTCGGCCGGTCGTAGTGCAGCAGCTCGAGGCGGAAGCCGTCGCGCTCGAGGTAGACGGCGTGCAGCTTCACGTCGCGCAGCTTGAGCAGCGAGTCGCTCGGCTCGCCCTCGACGTGCACGTCGGCCATCGTCTCCGAGCGGACGAATCCCAGCACGTCGCAGTAGAAGCGGATCGACCGCTCGAGGTCGGACACGCACACGCCGATGTGGCTCACCTGGCTGATCACGGACACGACTCTTCCCTCCGGTTCTCGCGCCGCTCTCAGCAGCGCTTCGCCGCGTCGATCGCGGCGTAGGTCAGGATCAGGTCCGCGCCCGCGCGCCGGATCGCGATCAGCGTCTCGTCGACGACGCGCGCCTCGTCGATCCAGCCGTTCGCCGCGGCCGCCTTGATCATCGCGTACTCGCCGCTCACCTGGTAGGCGGCGACCGGCACGTGGCACGCGGCGCGCACCGCCGCGATCACGTCGAGGTTGCTGAGCGCCGGCTTCACCATGACCATGTCCGCGCCCTCCTCGAGGTCGAGCGCGAGCTCGCGCAGCGCCTCGCGGACGTTCGGCGGATCCATCTGGTAGCTCCGCCGGTCGCCGAACGCGGGCGTCGACTGCGCCGCGTCGCGGAACGGGCCGTACAGTCCCGAGGCGTACTTGACCGCGTACGACAGGATCGGGATGCCGTCGAAGCCGGCCGCGTCGAGCGCGGTCCGGATCGCGCCGACGCGCCCGTCCATCATGTCCGACGGCGCGACGACGTCGGCACCCGCGCGCGCGTGCGACACCGCCTCCTTCGCCAGCAGCTCCAGCGTCGGGTCGTTCGCGACGTACTCGCCGTGCAGCACGCCGCAGTGGCCGTGGTCGGTGTACTCGCACATGCAGACGTCGGTGATCAGCGTCAGCTCGGGCAGCGCCTTGCGCAGCTCGCCGAGCGCCTGCTGGACGATGCCGTCCTCGCGCCACGCGTGGCTGCCGGTCGCGTCCTTCGCCTCCGGGATGCCGAACAGGATGACGCTGCGCACGCCGGCGTCGAACGCCCGGCCCGCCTCCTCGGCGACCCGGTCCACCGACCACTGCTTGACGCCCGGCATCGACGGCACGTCGACCGCCTTGCCGCGCCCGGGGATCACGAACAGCGGCAGCACGAGCTGCTCCGGCGAGAGCCGGGTCTCGCGGACGATGCGCCGGAGCCGGTCCGTCGTGCGCAGCCGGCGCGGCCGCACCACGGGAAAACGTCCTGCCATCAAACGACCTCCTCGCCCGGCTTCGGGCCGCCGCCGCGCGCGACGACGGCCTCGACCAGCGCCGGGATGGTGTACTTCTCGGGAACCACGTCGACGCGGAGCCCGTTGTCCTTCGCCGTCGCGGCCGTGATCGGGCCGATGCACGCGACGCGCGCGGCGGCGATGCGCGCGCGGCCGTCCTGCGGCGCCGCGCGTTCGAGCAGCTTCAGGAAGCTCGTGACGGTGCTGGAGCTGGTGAACGTGAGCACGTCGAGCGCACCGTCCTCGAGCGCCGCACGAAGCCTCGCGACGCTCTCCTCCGGAACCGCGGTCGCGTACGTGATGACCTCGTCGACCTCGGCGCCCGCGGCGCGCAACTCGTCAGGAAGGATGGCGCGCGCGCCGCCGGCACGCGGCAGCAGGAAGCGCTTGCCGCGCACGTCGTCCGCGGCGAGGCTCGCGAGCAGCCCTTCGGCGCGGAACTCGCCGGGCACGACGTCCGCGCGCAGGTGGCGCCGCGCGAGCGCGCGCGCCGTCTCGGGTCCGATGGCGGCGATCTTCGCGCGGTGCAGGGCGCGCACGTCGCGCCCGCACGCGTCGAGGCGTGCAAAGAAGCGCTCGACGCCGTTCACGCTGGTGAGAACCAGCCAATCGTAGCTCTCGAGCCGCGCGAGCGCGGCGTCCACCGGCTCCCACGACGGCGGGTCGACGAGCCGGATCGCGGGGCACTCGATGACCTCGGCGCCGGCTTCCGCCAGCGCCGACGACAGCACGCCCGCCTGCTCGCGGGTCCGCGTGACCAGCACGCGACGCCCGAACAGCGGACGCCGCTCGAACCACGCCATCGCGTCGCGCAGCCGCACCACCTCGCCGACCACGACCGTGACCGGCGGGCGCAGCCTGCCCGCCTCCACCTCCGACGCGAGCGTCGCCGCGGTGCCGCGCACCACGCGCTGCCGCGGCGTGCTGCCCCAGCGGATCGCCGCGGCCGGCGTCTCCGGGTCGAGACCCGCCTCGAGGAGCGCGCCCAGGTTCGCCCGCAGCTGCGTGACGCCCATCAGCAGGACGATGGTGTTGCCGGCGGTCGCGACGTGCTGCCACTGCACGCGCGACGTGCGCTTGCCCGGCGCCTCGTGCCCGGTGAGCACCGTCAAGCCGGACACCCAGTCGCGGTGCGTGACGGGAATCCCGGCATACGCGGGGACCGCGAGCGCCGACGTGACCCCGGGCACGATCTCGAAGCGCATCCCCGCGGCGGCGAGCGCCTCGGCCTCCTCGCCGCCGCGTCCGAAGACGAACGGGTCGCCGCCCTTCAGCCGTACGACGGTGCGGCCCGCGCGTGCGGACGCGACCAGCAGCTCGTTGATCTGCTCCTGCTCGAGCAGGTGCGGCCCCGCGCCGTGCTTGCCCGCGAACACGCGCTCGGCGCTCGCCGGCGCGAAACGCAGCAGCTCGACGTTGGCCAGGTAGTCGTGCACCACGAGGTCGGCGCGCGACAGGCACTCGCGGCCGCGCAGCGTGAGACAGCCCGGATCTCCTGGTCCGGCGCCGACCAGATACACGATCCCGGAGCTCACGCCGGAGAGCTACCGCCCTCCCCTCGGCCTGGCAAGCAGCGCGCGTCGCGTGGCGCCGCACGACGCCGGCCGCTAGAGAACGGGCCGTGCCGAACGCCCCGATGCCCGGGCGCCGCGCGTCGCGCGTGCGCGCCTTCGCGATCGCCTGCACGCTCCTCTGGTCGTGGAGCGCCGTCGCGCAGGACGCGCCGAAGCAGATCCCCGGCGGCGAGCTCGTCGAGCTGCGCGGCGAGGTCGTCGAGCTGGGCTGCTATCTGCGCGACGGCTCGCGCGGCGAAGGGCACCGCGCCTGTGCGATCGCCTGCGTCAACAACGGCGGCCAGCTGGCGCTGGTGCAGGACGAGACCGGCGCGCTCTACCCGTTCGCCGGCGCGACGCCCGCGAGCGATCCCAACGCCGCGGCACGCCAGCACGTCGCGGCGCACGTCGTCGTTCGCGGCCAGGTGTTCGAGCGCAACGGCGGACGCGTGCTCGTGGCCGAAGGGATCACGCGCCTCGGTCCCTGACGGCGCGGCGTCGCACGCCGCGAACGCGCCGGACGCCGCTCAGATCGTCCCGGCGGTCTCTTCCGCGGCGCGCAGCACGTCGTGCGCACCACGCGACGCGAGCAGGTCGGCGAGCTGACGGCCCAGCTCGGCCGCGCGATCCACGCTGCCGTTCGCGACGTCGCGCAGCACCTGGCTGCCGTCGAGGCTCGCGACGAGGCCGTCGAGGACCAGCAGTCCGGCGTCGAGCACGCGCGCGTGCGCGGCGACCGGAACCTGGCAGCTCGCGCCGAGCTCGCGCAGGAACGCGCGCTCGGCCGCGCACGCCGCGCGCGACGAAGCGTCGTCGAGCACGCGCAGCAGCTCGATCACGCGCGCGTCGTCGGCACGCGTCTCGATCGCGAGCGCGCCCTGCCCCGGCGCCGGCACGAAGGCGTCGGGCGCGAGCGGAGCCGCGTTCGCCGCGATGCCGAGCCGTGCGAGGCCCGCCGCCGCAAGGACGATCGCGTCGTACTCGCCTTCCTCGAGCTTGCGCAGCCGCGTGTCGACGTTGCCGCGCATCTGGATCACGTCGAGGTCGCCGCGCAGCGCCGCGAGCTGTGCGCGGCGGCGCAGGCTGCCCGTCCCGACGCGCGCACCACGCGGCAGCGCTGCGAGTGCCGGCAGGCGCGACAGCGCGCTCCCGCCCTCGGCCGCCTCGGCGGCGGTCCCGGCCGCCGGCACGTCGGACGCGCGCCGCACCAGCACGTCGCGCACGTCGGCGCGCGTCGTCACCGCGGCCATCGCGAATCCCGGCGGCAGCTCGGCCGGCACGTCCTTCATCGAGTGGATCGCGAGGTCGATCTCGTTCGCCGCCAGAGCCTCTTCCAGCTCCTTGATGAACAGGCCCTTGCCGCCGACCTTCGACAGCGAGACCGTGGCGAGCTTGTCGCCGGACGTCCGGATGACGACCAGCTCCGCCGGCACGCCGGCCGCCTCGAGGCGTGCGACGGTCTGACCGCTCTGGGCGAGCGCGAGCGCGCTGCCGCGTGTTCCGACCCTGAGCTTCGCCACGTCAGCGCTCTTCCTCGTCGTCGGCCGCGTCGCGCGCCGCAGCCGGCTCGAGCGCGAACAGCCGGTGCACCAGCTCTGCGACCTGCGCCGCCTCGGACGCGTCCTGCAGCGCGAGCTGCTTCAGCACCGCGAGCGGCGGGTGGAGAATCTTGTTGACGATCGCCTGCGTCATCGCCTCGAGCGCGCGGCGCTCGTCGGGCTCGAGCTTGCGCAACGCGACGAGCGCGCGCTCGAGCTCGTTCTTGCGGATGCCGTCGAGCTTGCCGCGCAGCGCGACGATCGTCGGCGTGACGTCGCGTCGCGAGATCCACTGCCAGAAGCGCTCGGTCTCCTCGCGGACGATCTCCTCGGCCTCGACGGCCTCTTTCTCGCGCTCGGCGCGGTGGTCGTCGGCGACGTTGGCGAGGTCGTCGATGTTGTAGAGGTAGACGTTGTCGAGGTCGTTGATCGCCGGGTCGAAGTTGCGCGGCACGCCGAGATCGATGAAGAACATCGGCCGGCGGCGGCGCGCGCGCAGAACCTCGTGCAGCTGCGACGGGCCGAACAGATAACCGGACGTCGTCACCGAGCCGAGCACCACGTCGGCGAGCGGCAGATACTGCGCGTAGCGGTCGAACGGCACCGGTGTGCCGCTGAACTGGCGCGCGAGATCGACGGCGCGGTCGAACGAGCGGTTCGTGACGATGACGCTCGCGATGCCCTGCCCGACGAAGTGCCGCGCGGCGAGCTCGCTCATCTTGCCGGCGCCGATGAGCATCGCGGTCTTGTCGCCGAGGTCGTCGAAGATTCGCTTCGCGAGCTCGACCGCGGCGGAGCTCAGCGAGACCGCCTTGCCCGCGACGCCGGTCTCGTTGCGCACGCGCTTCGCGACCGTGAACGAGCGCTCGAAGCAGCGGCGCAGGATGCGCGCCGCGGCCGCACCTTCGACCGCGAGGCGGAACTGCGCCTTCATCTGGCCCAGGATCTGCGGCTCTCCGACCATCATCGAGTCGAGGCTCGAGGCGACGCGGAAGACGTGCTGCAGGGCCTGCTTGCCGCGGTGCACGTAGCAGTGCGACGCGATGGTCGCGGCGGGAACGCCACGCTCGCGCGCGAAGAACTGCGTGATCGGCTCGACGATGTCGACGTCGCGCGCTGATACGGCGACAAGCTCGACGCGGTTGCACGTCGAGATCAGCACGGCCTCCTCGACGGGTGCCGCGCCGATCGCGCGCTTCAGCACGTCGGCGACGTCCTCCTCGGGGAACGCGAGGCGCTCGCGCAGCTCGACCGGCGCCGTCCTGTGGTTCAGGCCGAACACCCAGAGCTCCACCTGCGGCTCGGCCTCGCGGCTCCGGAGCGCCTGCACGCGCGCGGTGCCGTCGCTCATCCGAAGCTCTCCGCGTGCCGTCCCGGGGCGAGCACGTTGACGCCGATGAACGCGATGAAGAGCACGCCGAAGCCGACGATGGTGAGCGCGGCGGCGCGGCGTCCGCCCCAGCCGACGGTCACGCGTCCGTGCAGCAGCACCGCGTAGAGGACCCAGATGATCGTGGTCCACATCGTGCGCGGCTCCCACGACCACATGCGTCCGAACGACAGCTCGGCCCACAGGACGCCGCTCACGATGCTCATCGTCAGCAGCACGAAGCCCCAGCCGAGAAACTTGAAGTTGACGTTGTCGAGCGTCTCGAGCGGCGGCATCCGGCGCGTCATCTGCCCGATGCTGTGCGACTTGAGCTGCTTCTCCTGCCACAGGTAGACGAGGCTCACCAGGAAGGCGAGCGCGAACGCCGCATTACCGAGGAACGCGAGCGTCACGTGCACCGGCAGCCACGGGCTCTTCAGGAGCGGCGGCACGTCCTGCGCGCCGCCGTGCGCGACCAGCGCGACCAGCGCGCCGACGAAGCCGATCGGTCCGACCATCGCGCCCAGCACCGCGAGCCGGTAGCGGAGCTGCGCGAGCAGGTAGACGCCGACCAGCAGGCACGCGAAGAGCGCGCCCTGGTCGGCGAGCGTCGCGACGGCGATGATCCCGACCTCGAACGAGCGCGCGATGATCGCCGCCCCCTGCAGCAGGAAGCCCGCCGCCAGCGAGAACGACGTCGCGCGGCGCATGGAGTCGCGCGGGTTCACCAGCGAGAGGCCGCCGCAGACGGTGCCCGCGAGATAGAGCAGCAGCGCGAGCCGCAGGAGGATGGCCTCGCTCATCGCGTCCCTCCGGCGGCCGCCTGCTCGGGGAGGCCCGTGCACGCCGCGGCGATCAGCTCGTCCACGCGCCGTCCGTCGCCGCCGCGCAGCGCGTCAAGCAATCCGCCGTCGACGATGCGCATGAACGCCGCCTGACGCCGGGGCCCGGGCGCGTACCGTCCACGGAGCTTCGCGAGCGTGTCCACGGCGGCGGCATACTCGGGACCGAGCGTCTCGTCGAGGTCGTCGCGAATCCGCCGCGCCAGGGCCGGGCTCGCGCCCGAGCTGCTCACCGCCACGACGAGCGGATCGCGGTCGAGGATGGCCGGCATCACGAACGAGCAACGCTCGGGCTCGTCGACCGCATTCAGCCAGATTCCGGCCGCACGGGCCTGCACTGCGATCGCCTCCTGGAGAGCCGGATCGTCGGTCGCGGCGAACGCGAGCGCGACGCCGTCGAGGTCCTCGGGGCGGTAGGCGCGCTGCTCGACGCGCACCGACGGCGTCGCAGCCGCCAGTTCCGTCACGCGCGTGCCGATGCGGGTCGCCACGACCGTGACACGCGCGCCCGCGGCGAGCAGCTGCTCGACCTTGCGGGCGGCGATGGCGCCGGCTCCGACCACGAGACAGGCCCGTCCTGCGAGGTCGACCAGAATCGGCAGGTAGCGCATGGCGCGGTCCACGCCTAGCATCGCCGGCTCGCCGCCGCACGGGCAGCTTGCAGCGCCATGCGCCCCCTGTCGTCAGGACGGGATGCGCAGGCGCTGTCCGGTCTGGACCGACTTTCCGACCTTGTTGGCGTCCCGGATGGCCTCGACCGTGGTGCCGTACTGCCGCGCAATGCCGCCGAGCGTCTGGCCCGCCTTCACCTGGTGGACGACCACCGAGCTGCGGCTCTTCTTTGCGGTGCTGGGCGAGCGGGTCTTCGTGCTCGCCGAGACCTTCGTGATCCCCCTGCGCGCGCTCGCCGACGCCCTGCTCGCCGAACGCGAACGGCTCGCCACCTGCACGCGCTCGACCCGCGGCGGGGGCTCGGCGCTCGCGACCTGCACGATGTCGCCACCCGAAGGCACGCGCAGCCGGTAGCCGCGCGGCATGGACGCCCGTCCGTCGGTGACGCTCGACAGCAGCGCCGGATTCGCGACGATCAGGTCCTCGCGGCTCACGCCCGCGAGGCTCGCCGCCTGATGGATGCCCATCGCGTACGGCAGCTCGACCTCCTCGCCCTCCACCGACGGCATGTGCGGCAGCTCGCCGAACAGCTCGTCGGCGCGCGACGCGACGTCGACGGCGGCGAGGAATTCCACGTAGAAGTTGCGCGACGCGAAGCCGAACGCCTTGCCGCGGTAGCCCATGACCACGTCGCCGATGTCGACCGAGTTCACCTCGCCCGTACCGCGCGACACGCCGCCGCGACCGTGGTTGTACGCCGTGATCGCGAGTGGCCACTCGCCGAGCGCATCGTAGTCGGCCATCAGGTGGCGCGCCGCCGCGCGCGTCGCACGCAGCGGATCCTTGCGCTCGTCGACCGCGTCGTTGACCATCATGTACTGGCGTCCGGTCGACGGCATGAACTGCCACACGCCGGCGGCGCCGACCTTCGAGTACGCGTTCACGTCGAAGCACGACTCGATGAGCGGCAGGCGCGCGAGCTGCGGCGGCATGCCCTCGTCGCCGAAGATGCGCTCCATGCGCGCCAGGTACGGACGCTGGCGCGCGACGCCGAGTGCGAAGCGCTCGCGCAGGCCGGGCTGCGTGCGGATGCGGTCCGCGGCGAGGCGGAACTTGTCGTCGCCCTGGACGTCGGCGAACATCTTCGCGACCTTGCGCTCGTCGGGGCCGAGCCCCTCCGCCGAGCCACCGTTCGCGTCGAGGCGCAGCAGGATGTCGCGCACGCGCAGCTCCGCTTCCTCGACCTGCCGCTTCTTCTCGTTGATCTGCGGCATCGTCAGAGGCTGACCGTCCTCCGCCCAGGAGCGGAAGTCGAGCACCTCGTAGACCTTGCCGAGATACCAATCATCGTGCACCACCACCTGGTGCTCCGAGTACTTCGCGAAGATGTCGCGCCAGAACGCGATCGCGGGTTCGAGCACGCGGGGACGCGGGAACGTGTTCTCGTCCGCCCGCGCGGAGCCGGCCGCGGCGACCAGCGTCAGCGTCAAGATCAGGAGACCAGCACCGGCGCGCCACGCGCGCACGACCGTCGAACCAGCGGCCCTCGAACGGCCCGCACGGCTTCGCTTCATCCGCATCTCCCCACCTCCGCACACCGCGACGTGAAACACCGCCTCGTCACGGTCTTGCGCCGGGTGACTCCCTCCAGGTGCATCGGCACTCTCCCGGCGTCGTTCAAGCTCCGTTGGTGCCCTTCGGTACCAGACGTCCTTTCCCGGCGTCAACGGTTTTCCGCCGTCCGCTTGAGGACTTGCGGCCTGCTCGTGGTCGTGGCCTTGGCCACGGCGGGCGCGGCCGGGTGCAACCGGGACGCCCCCCGGGAGCCCGGCTGGGTCGTGATCGGGCTCGACGCGCCGCCGAATTCGCTCGACCCGCGGACGGCGACCGACGCGAGCGCCGTGGCGATCCTCGACCTCGTGCACCGCGGGCTGGTCCGGACGTCCGCCGATGGCGCCCCCGCCCCGGACCTCGCGGAGGGCTGGGACAGCCCCGACCTCGTCACCTACCGGTTCCGGCTGCGCCCGGCCCTCTTCCAGGACGGAAGCCCGGTCACCGCGGACGACGTCGTGGCGACCTATGGCTCGCTCGCCCGCCCGGCCTTCCAGGCCGCGCGCCGCGACGGCCTCGAGCTGGTGGCCGACGTGACGGCGGAGAATCCGCGCGTCGTCCGCTTCACCCTGCGCGAGCCGTCGGCCACGTTCCTCGGCGCGACCCGGCTCGCGATCCTGCCGTCGGCGTGCGCGGCCGAGCCCGACTGCCGTGTCGGCGCAGGGCCGTTCCGTCTGGATCGCGTCGCGCTCGACACCGTCGATCTGCGCGCGGCGCAGACGGCCGATCCCGCACCCGCGATCCCGGGGCTCCGCTTCACGATCTCGCCGGACAGCGTCGCGCGCGCCCTCGGCCTCGCGCGCGGCACGATCGACCTCGTGCAGAACGGCGTCGAGCCGGACCTGCTGCCGTGGCTCGAGCAGTCCGGGCTCGAGGTCGTGTCCACGCCGGGCGCGACGTTCCACTACCTCGGGATCAATCTGCACCGCCCCGAGCTGGCGGACCCGCGCGTCCGGCGCGCGATCGCGCACGCGATCGACCGCGCGGCGATCGTGCGCTGGGTGCTCGGCGGCCACGCGCGCGTGGCGAACGGCCTGTTCCCGCCCGAGCACTGGTCGCACGCCGACGTCCCGAACCTTGCGTACGATCCCGCGCTCGCGCGCCGGCTGCTCGACGAGGCCGGGGCGCACGGCGTGCGCGTGACGCTCAAGACGTCGACCGTCGAGCTGCGGCGGCGGATCGGCGAGGTGGTCGGCGCGATGCTCGGCGACGTCGGCATCACCGCCGACGTCCGCCCGCTCGAGTGGGCGAGCCTCTACGGCGACGTGCGGCGCGGCTCGTTCGACCTGTTTGCGCTCGCCTGGTTCGGCATCGAGGACCCCGACCAGTACTACGCGATCCTGCACTCCTCGATGACGCCGCCACGCGGCAGCAACCGCGGCGGCTTCGCCGACGCCGAGGTCGATGCGCTCACCGTCGAGGCGCGCGGAGCGATCCCGCGCGAGGCGCGGCGCGCGCGCTACGAGCGCGTCGCGGAGATCGTGCAGCGCGACGTGCCGTACGTGCCGCTGTGGTGGTCCGACAACGTCGTCGTCAAGAACAGGCGGCTCGCCGGATTCGTGCCCAGCCCCACGGGCGACCTGCGCTCGCTGGCCGGCGTCCGCTGGGCTGCGGACGCGCGCCGGTCCTGACGATGCTGCGCTACGCGGCACTGCGTCTGCTGCTCGCCGTCCCGACGCTGGTCGGCGTGCTGGTGCTGGTTTCGGCCCTGCTCCACTTCGTGCCGGGCGATCCGGTCGACGTCATGCTCGGCGAGGGCGCGAGCGGCGTCGACCGCGAGCAGCTTCGTCGTGCGATGGGACTCGATCGTCCGCCGTGGCTGCAGCTCGCGGACTTCGCCGCCGGCGCGGTGCACGGCGACCTCGGACGCTCGATCGCCGGCGGCGAGCCGGTGGTCACGCTGCTCGCGCAGCGCTACCCCGCGACGTTGCAGCTCGCGCTCGCGGCCCTGCTCGTGGCGCTGCTCATCGCGCTGCCGCTCGGGATCGCCGCGGCGCTTCGTCCGGGCTCGCTCGCCGACCGTGCCAGCCTCGCGCTCGCGGCACTCGAGACCGCGCTGCCGACCTTCTGCCTGGGCCCGCTGCTGATCCTCGTCTTCGCGGTCGAGCTGCCGTGGCTGCCGGTGTCGGGACGGAGCGGAGTCGCGAGCGTCGTGCTGCCCGCGCTGACCCTCGGCTTCGGAATGTCGGCGGTGCTCGCGCGCCAGCTCCGCGCGGCGCTCGCGGACGCGCTGCGCCTCGACTGCGTGCGCACCGCGCGCGCGAAGGGTGCGCGGCGCTGGCGCGTCCTCGTGCTGCACGCGCTGCCGAACGCGGCGACCGCGACCATCACCGTGCTCGGGCTGCAGCTCGGCGGGCTCCTCGCCGGCGCCGTCGTGACCGAGACCATCTTCGCCTGGCCCGGAATCGGACGCCTGCTCGTGCAGGCGATCGGCGCGCGCGACTATCCGCTGGTGCAGGGCTGCGTGCTCGCCGTCGCCTGCACGTACGTGCTCGCGAACCTGCTCACCGACCTCGCACAGGCGGCGCTCGACCCGCGCCTCCGGGAGCGCGCGTGACGATCAGGGACGCGGCGGCGGGCGTGGCGGCCCGTGACGGGCGCGTGCGACGGCGTCCCTGGCGGACGGTCGTCGGGGCGAGCACGCTGCTGCTCCTCGCGACTCTCGCCGTGTGCGCTCCGGTCGTCGCCCCGCACGACCCGCTGCGTCAGGACCTCGCGCTGCACCTCGAGCCACCGTCGCGCGCGCACCCGCTCGGAACGGATCGTCTCGGCCGCGACGTGCTCTCGCGGCTGCTGTACGGCGCGCGCCTGTCGCTCGCGGTCGGCGCCGCAGCCGTGGCGGGCGCGCTCGCGATCGGAATCCTCGTCGGCACGCTCGCGGGCTACGGCGGACGCGTCGGCGACGAGCTGCTGATGCGCGCCACCGACGTGCTGCTGGCGTTCCCCGGAATCCTGCTCGCGATCGCGCTCGCCGCCGTGCTCGGCCCGAGCGCGCGCAACGTCGTGATCGCGCTGACGGTCATGGGCTGGCCGGCGTATGCGCGTCTCGTGCGCGCCGAGATCCGCACCGCCGCGGCGCGCGAGTCGACGCGCGCGGCGGAGGCGCTCGGTGCGACACCGCTCCGGGTCGCCGTCAAGCATTTGCTGCCGAGTGCGCGGGCGGCGATCCTCGTGCAGGCGACGTTCGGTGTCGCAGGCGCGATCGTCGCCGAGGCGAGCCTGTCGTTCCTCGGCCTCGGACCGCCTCCGCCGACCCCGTCGTGGGGCGCGATGCTCGCCGAGGGACGCTCGTTCCTCCTGATCGCACCGCACCTCGTGATCGCGCCCGCGGCCGCGCTCGGCGTGACGGTCCTCGCGATCCAGCTGCTCGGCGACGGGCTTCGCGGCGAGCGCACCGGCGGCCGCGCGTGAGGTCCTCGCCTCAGCGCTGGCAGCGCGGGCAGTAGAACGTGCCGCGGCCGCCGATCACCTGCCGGCGGATCGGCGTCGTGCAGGTACGACAGGGCTCGCCGTCGCGCTCGTACACGTGCAGCATGCTCTGGAACTCGCCGGCGTTGCCGTCGGCGTCGCGGTAGTCGAGCAGCGACGAGCCGCGACTCGCGATCGCGCGCTCGAGGACCAGCCGAACCGCGTCGGCCAGGCGCACCGTCTCCGCGCGCGTCAGCTTCGCGCTGCGCCGCCCCGGCCGGATCCCGGCGTGGTGCAGCGCCTCGTTGGCGTAGATGTTGCCGACGCCGACGATCAGGCGCCCGTCCATCAGCAGCGTCTTGACGGTGACCCGCTTGTGCCGGCGCGACAGGTCCCAGAGCAGATCCGCCGAGAACCCGTCGCCGAGAGGCTCGACACCGAGCACACCGAGATCCGCGTCGTCCCCCGACAACATCATGAGTCCGAATCGCCGCGGGTCGCGGAAGTACAGCCGGACGCCGCCCTCGAGCTCGACGCGAACGTGCACGTGCGGCAGGTCGGCCGGCGGATCTCCGACGCAGAATCGTCCGCTCATGCCGAGGTGCACCACCCAGCGCAGCCCGTCACCGACGTCGAGCAGCACGTACTTGGCGCGCCGCGCGACGCCCCCGATCGTGCGGCCTGCGAGGCGCCGCGCGAAGTCGTCGGCGATCGGCCGGCGCAGACGCCGCTCGCGGACGTCGACCGCGAGCACGCGACGTCCGACGACGTGCGGTGCGATCGTGCGACAGACGGTCTCGACCTCCGGCAGCTCAGGCACCGCTCGCTCCCGCGGACGCCGGCGCGAGGTCGAGCGTCCCCGCCTCGCGCGCGAGGCGCGCGAACTCGTCGAGCGACAGCGTCTCGGCGCGCCGCCGCGGGTCGATCTCCGCGCGCTCGAGCATCGCGCTCGCGGCGTCGGCGCCGAAGCCTGCGGACAGCGCGTTGCGTAGCGTCTTCCGGCGCTGTCCGAACGCGGTCTGCACAACGCGACGGAACAGCCGCGGATCGCCGACCTCCGCACGCGGCACGGCCGTCGCGTCGAGGCGCACCACCGCGGAATCCACCTTCGGGGGCAGCGCGAAGGCGCGCGGCGGCACGACGAAGCCCATGGTCGCGGTCGCGTGCAGCGCGCACAGCACGGTGAGGCCTCCGTACGCCCGCGACCCCGGATCGGCGCACAGCCGTGCGCCGACCTCGAGCTGCAGCATGACGACGAGACGCGGAAAGCGCTCCGGCTGCTCGAGCAGCCGGCTGACGATCGCCGTGCCGGTCGAGTACGGCAGGTTCGCGACCACCGGCAGCGGCCCGTCGCCCAGCGCATCGAGCTCGACGCGGAGGAAGTCGCCGCGCACGATGCGCAGCCCGGGGTCCGCGCGGCGCTCGAGCGCGTCCGCGAGCTCCTCGTCGACCTCGACGGCGACCACGGGATGCCCCGCCGCACGGAGCCGGTCGGTCAGCGCGCCGCGTCCGGGCCCGATCTCGAGCACGCGCGCGCCGGGCTCCAGCTCGGCGAGAGCGATCGCGCGCTCCGCGACCTCCCCGTCGATCAGGAAGTGCTGGCCGAGGGCGTGACGCCGGCTCTTCGACACTACGCCTCGCCCGGTGCGAGCCGCGGTCCGAGCGGCAGCTCGGCAACGGCGTTCAGCGACAGCGGATCGCTCTCGCCGCGCCGCAGGCGAAGCCAGCCCGCGTACGCGATCATCGCCGCGTTGTCGGTGCAGCGGCGCAGCGGCGGCACGAGGAGGGTCGCGCCCTCCTCCTCCGCGAGCCGCGCCATCGCGGCGCGCAGTGCACCGTTCGCCGACACGCCGCCCGTCACCACGATGCGCGTGGCACCCGTCATGCCGATCGCGCGCCGCGTGGCCTCGACCAGCGTCTCCACCACCGCGCGCTGAAACGACGCCGCGACGTCGGCGAGCGGCATGGCGGGAGCCGCCTCGACGCCCTGCCACAGCGCGGTCTTGAGCCCGCTGAAGCTCATGTCGAGCGCGGCGCCCTTGACGCGCGGACGCGGCAGCCGCAGCGCGCGCGCATCGCCGCCGCGCGCCAGCTCCTCGATCGCGCGTCCGCCGGGATAGCCGAGGCCGAGCAGCTTCGCCGCCTTGTCGAACGCCTCGCCGGCGGCGTCGTCGCGCGTCTGGCCGAGCACGGCGTAGCTGCCGTCGGCGCGCGCCAGGTAGAGGGCAGAGTGTCCTCCCGACACCACGAGGCCGAGGAACGGCCGCTCGACGTCCGCCTCGAGCGCGATCGACAGCAGGTGTCCCTCGATGTGATTGACGCCGACGAACGGCACGCCGAGACGGCGCGCGAGCGCCTTCGCCGTGCACAGGCCGACCAGCAGCGATCCGACGAGCCCGGGTCCGCGCGTCGCCGCGATGCCGTCGATCTCGGCGAGCCCGACGCCGGCCTGCTCGAGCGCACGCTCGATCACCGGCACGACGTGCAGGATGTGGTTGCGCGCCGCGAGCTCCGGCACGACGCCGCCGTACGGACCGTGCACCTCCTCCTGCGAGGCGACGACGTTGGACAGCTCGCGTCCGTCACGCAGCACCGCCGCACCGGTGTCGTCGCACGACGACTCGACGCCGAGAACGATCACTGCGGCTCCGGCGCGAGCCGCTTGAGCGCGTCCTTCGCGGTCAGGTTGCCGGGGAAGATCTTCAGCGCACGACGGTACGCGGCGATCGCCTCGGTCTTGTTGCCCTGCACCTCGAACGCCGCGCCGCGCATCGCCGCCGCTTCCGCGATCCACGGGGTCGGCGCGGGCAGCGCCGCCGCGCGCTCGAGATCCGCGCGCGCCATGTCCGCGTTGCCTTCGGCGAGGAAGGCCTTCGCGCGCAGCACGTAGAGCGGCTGCAGCTTCGGCGCCGACTCGATCGCGGTGTCGAGCAGCTGGAAGGCCTCGTCGGTCGTTCCGCTGTCGAGCTCGACGCGCGCGCGGTCCCCGAGCTTGAGCGCGGCCGCGTCACGCGAGCTGGTGTTGTCGGTGACGAGGCGCGTGAGCGGGTCGCGCGTGGTGTCGCGGTCCGGGATCGGCGTCCGCGTCGCCGACGGCCCCTTGCCCTTCGGGCGCGGCGTCCCGCTCGGCGCGGGCGTCGGCTCGGGACGCCGCTTGGTGCGGCGCTCCGGCGTGCAGTCGACGAGGACGAGTGCCAGCACGATCGCGAGCACCCCGTGAAGCCAGCGCGGCGAACGCGTCATCCTACCTCTCCTCCACCGGGTGCGGCGCGCGGCCGTCGTCACGTCCTGCGAGACGCTCCTCGCGCAGCCTGTTCTCGCCCGGGCTCGGGATCGCCTCGGGCTCGGGTGCCGGGACCGCCTCGGGTTCGATCGCCGCCGCCGCGGGCGCGTCCGCGTCGAGGAAGGCCTCGGTGATCGCACTCTGCGGATCCCCGTCGGGGCCGAGGACCTCACCCGAGGTGCGGTCGAGGCGAACCATCGTCACGCCGGGCGGCGGCATGAACGGACGCGGCGGCAGCGCCGCGGTCGCCTGCTTCATGAACGTGGTCCAGAGCGGCAGCGCCGCGGTTCCCCCCGACATGCCGAGCGGCGAGCGCTGGTCGAAGCCGACCCACACCGCGGCGACGAGATCGGGCGTGAAGCCGACGAACCACGCGTCGCGGTAGTCGTTGGTGGTCCCCGTCTTCCCGGCGGCCGGACGGCGGAAGCCCGCCGACCGGGCCGAGCTGGCGGTGCCGACGTCGAGCACTCCTTCCAGCATGTGGGTCAGGACATAGGCCGTATCGGGCGGCACGACGGCCCGCAACGCGGGCGGCTCGCCGAGGATGGGCTCGCCGTCGCGCGAGGTGACGCGCTCGATCGCGACCGGCTCCGCGCGCGTGCCGCCGTTCGCGAGCACGGCGTACACCGACGCCATCTCCAGCGGCGTCGCCTCGCCGGCACCGAGCGCGAGCGCCGGAACCTCCGGCAGCGGGCCGCTCACGCCCATCTCCTGCGCGAGTTCGACGACCGGTGCAAGGCCGACGTTCTGCGCGACGTGCGCCGCGGCCGCGTTGAGCGAGCGCTCGAGCGCGACCCGCGCGGTGACGTCGCCGAGGTAGTGGTCGCCGTAGTTTGTCGGCGTCCACTCCTTGCCGTCGGCGAGCGGCCACGCAAACGGCGAGTCGTCGAGACGCGAGGCCGGCGTCAGATGACGCGCGGGATCGCGGTCGAGCATCGCCGCGAGGTAGACGATCGGCTTGAACGTCGATCCCGTCTGCCGGCGCGCCTGCACGGCACGGTTGAACTGGCTCGCCTGGTAGTTGCGGCCACCGACCATCGCACGGATCTTCCCCGTGCCCGGCGCGAGCGCGACCAGCGCCGCCTCCAGGCGATCCTTCGCCGCCGCGGCCGCGAGCTTCGGACGATCCTTCTCGAGCCGCGCGAGATGCTCCTGCAGCGCGCGCTGCGCATCCTCCTGCAGGATCGGATCGAGCGTCGTGTAGACGTTCAGACCTTCGGTCGTGAGCATGTCCTGCGGGAAGCGCTTGACGAGCTCCGACTTCACGTAGTCGACGAAGAACGGCGCAATGGTCGCGTCCGCCGGCGCAGCCACCACCCCGAGCGGCGACGCGACCGCGGCCTCGTACGTCGTCCGGTCGATGTCGCCCGCGTCGAGCAGCAGGCGCAGCACGGTGTTCCGCCGCTGTAGCGCGCGCTCCGGCGCGATGAACGGCGAGTAGGCGTTGGGACCGCGGATGAGCCCCGCGATCATCGCCGCCTCCGCGACGGTCAGGTCGCGCGGCTGCTTTGCGAAGTAGAAGTCCGACGCCTCGGCGACGCCGAAGATGCCGCGCGCACCGCGCTGCCCGAGGTAGATCTCGTTCAGGTAGTTCTCGAGGATCTGCATCTTCGAGTAGCGCTGCTCCGCGACCAGAGCCATCGCCACCTCGACGACCTTGCGCGACAGCTTGCGCTCGGTCGTCAGGAAGAAGTTCTTCATCAGCTGCTGCGTCAGCGTGCTGCCGCCCTGCCGCACGCGCCCGGAGCGCAGGTTGGTCACCGCCGCGCGACCGATGCCGATCACGTCGACGCCGTGGTGCGAGAAGAAGCGGCTGTCCTCGGTCGCGAGGATCGCGCGGATCAGCACCGGGTTGACGTCGGTCACCTTGACGGCCCGCCGGTCCTCCCAGCGCCCCTCGTAGATGCCCGTGAGCTCCTCCGGCTCCAGCGCCACCGCGGCGAGGGCCTCGCCCGAGTCGAGGTCGGTGATCCGCGCGATGCGGCCCTGGTCGACGTCCAGGCGGACGTGCTGCGTCTGCCCGCGTCCGGCGGCCCCCGCGCGCAGCGCGATCTCGAGCACGCCCGGCGCCTCGCGGTACTCGCCGCCCGCGGCGGGCTCGGCGGCACTGGTCCGGTACGAGAGGCGCTCGAGGCGGCGCGGCACGCGCGCGGCCGCGATGTCGAGGCCGACGTAGAGCAGGAACTCGTCGCTGTAGATGCGCGACGGGAAGTCCCAGCGTCGCCCGGCGAACTTCTCGTCGACGACCGACGCGAGCTGTCGCCAGAAGGGGATCGCGACCGCGACGGCGATCCCCACGAGGAGGACCGCCGTCACGGCGCCGATCTTGATCAACGAGCGGAGGCGACGACGCCGCGGGCGCGACGCGCCGCTCGTCTCCGCGTCGTTCCTCAATTCGCCGGCGGCTTGAGCGCGAGGAAGACCGTGTTGTCGCCGCGGCGGACGAGCATCAGGACGCTCTTGCCCTCGCCGGTCGCCTTGAGCTCCTTCTTGTAGGCGTCGACGTCCTTCACCGGCTTGCGATTGACCTCGACGATCACGTCGCCGCGGCGCAGGCCCGCGTCGTCGGCCGGGCTGCCCGGCTCGACGCCGGACACCAGCACGCCCGCGACGTCGACGTTGATGCCGAGCGACTCGGCGATCTCCGGCGTCAGGTTCTGGACCGTGAGACCGAAGGCCTCGGATTCGCCGGTCGCGACCTGCTCCTCCTCGTCCTTCATCTCGGCGATCTTGATCGAGACGTTCTCCTGCTTGCCGTCGCGCATCACGACGACCGGGACTTCCTGTCCGATCTTCTCGCGCGCGACGAGCGTCGGCAGCTCGGTCGACTCCTTCACGTCGTGGCCGTCGAAGCTGACGATCACGTCACCGACCTTGATGCCCGCCTCTTCCGCGGGTCCGCCCTTGACGACGTCCGCGACCAGCGCGCCACGCGAGGCCTTGAGGCCCAGCGAGTCGGCGATCTCGGGGGTGACCTTCTGGATCATCACGCCGATCCAGCCGCGGGTGACCTTGCCCTTGTCCCGCAGCTGCGGGATCAGATCCTTCGCGAGGTTGATCGGTATGGCGAAGCCGATGCCGATGTTGCCGCCGCTGCGGCTGAAGATCGAGGTGTTGATCCCGATCACCTTGCCGTCCAGGTCGAGCAGCGGACCGCCCGAGTTGCCGGGGTTGATCGGCGCATCGGTCTGCAGGAAGTCGTCGTAGTTGCCCTGGCCGATGAAGCGGCCCTTGGCGCTCACGATGCCGGCGGTCACCGAGAAGTCGAGGCCGAACGGGTTGCCGATCGCCATCACCCACTCGCCGACCTTCACCTTGTCGGAATCGCCGAACGGGATCGTCGGCAGGTCCTTCTTGGCGTCGATCTTGAGCACCGCGAGGTCGGTCTTCGGATCACGGCCGACGAGCTCGGCGGTCATCTCCTCGCCGCTGTTGAGCTTGACCTTGATCTCGTCGGCGTTCTCGACGACGTGGTTGTTGGTCAGGATGTAGCCCGCCGGGTCGAAGATGAAGCCCGAGCCGAGGCTCCGCTCCGGCGCGCGGCGCTGCCGCGGCATCGGACCGAAGAAACGCTCGAACGGCTCCCAGAACTCGCGCGGATCCTGGCCCTGGCCGCCACCGCCACCGCCGCCCGGAGGGAAGCCCGGCGGCATCTGGCCGCGCGGTCCGCCGTGGAAGCGCGGCGAGCCGCCGCCCCCACCGCCGTTGCCGCCGCCCTGATCGCCACCGTCACCACCGCGATCGCCCTTGCTCGAGCTCGAGATGTTGACGACCGCGTGGCTCAGGTCGGCGGCGAGCCCGGTGAAGTCGGGAAGCTGGCACTTGACGCACGCACCGCCCGATGCGGACGCGCTGCCACCGTCGTCGGTGGCTGCAACGTGCCGAACGGCGGCCGCGCCGTCGTCCTTGACCTCGGCGACCGCCGACGAAGGCTCCTGCCCCCGGTTCCGCACGGCGACGACGCCGACCACGAAGCCCACGAGGAGCAGGACGATGACTTTCAACACGCTGCGCATTCGATGGATCCCTCAAAAGGAGAGTGATGATCTCGTCAGCCGCGCGAGATCGCGACGAACCTCATGCGGAGGTCGTAGAGGATGCGCTCGAGAAGAGCGGCTTCGTCCGCGTCGAGGTTGCCCTGCGTCTTGCGCTCGAGCACCGCGATGAGGTCGATGATGTGACGCGCGGCCGCGAGGTCGAGGCGCGGCTGTCCCCCTTCGAGATCCGGGATCTCGCCGAGGTGCATCAGAGCCTGGGTGCTGAGGCTGATCAGCAACGTGCCGAAGCTCGGCTCGAACGGAGCGCCGGGGCGCTCCTCGTAGGGCTCGCCGTGGGGCATGGCGAGCTCCGGTCCGGTGTCCCCGGCAGAAGCAGCGCCTGCGGCCGGTCCGGACGGCGGCGGCGAAGACGGTGCGGATGCGGTGGAACTGGCAGCGGGCGGCTCGCTCGCGGCGTCTTCCTCGCGCTCGCTGCCGTCGGGCGCGAAGCGCCGGCGATCGATGACCCGGAATGCCGGCGTTCCCTCTTCGTCGCGGCTCTCCGCGGCGTGCAGGGCCTCTGCGCGGCCGGTTTCGGGATCCCTCATCTCGTTGATTCCCCGTGGCGGTGGCTGGTGCCGATCGGCAGCTCGTTCACGCTCCGTGGGACGTTCCGCTCGACCGGGTGTTCACCACGATCGGAGTCCGGCTGCGCCGCGCGCTCGCGCGCGCCGAACGTTGCTCCTGCTCGAGGAGTGGCGATTCCCGCCGAGGAAGCGCGCGTCCGGTCCGTTCGTTGCGAGCTCGGCCCGGGCCCGCGGCGGGAATGTCATGTTTTCGAGAGGTAGTGGCACCCCCTCGGGATGTCAAGGTAACCGCGGGCGCAGCGCGCGCCACGCGGACTCGATCGCTGCCGCGGTACCCTGGTCGAGCGTGATCGCCGACACGTCCGGGCCACGCGGACCGAAGTCCCCGGGGCCGGTGGTCGCGTAGACGACGACACCGGGCGTCCGCAGCGCCGCCGCGACGTGGCTCGGCCCGGCGTCGTTGCCGACGAACGCCGTCGCGCCGGCCAGGACGGCGGCGAGCCGTCCGACCGAGTCCGGCCGCGCGACCGCACCGATCGCGCGCCACGCCTCGTCCTCGCCCGGCTCCGCCGGACCGAGCACGACCACGACCTCGCCGCTGGCCGCACTCCATCGCGCGGCGAGCGCTTCGTGGATCTCGCGCGGAATCCGCTTGTGGTGGCCACCGCTGCCGGGCAGCAGCGCGAGCAGCCGCGGAGCGTCGCCGCGCGCGGGTGCGTCCGGCGCGGTCAGGTGCGGCACGGACCGCGTCCGCCCCGGGTCGGCGCCGACCGCGCGCAGGAAAACGTCCGCCGCGTGCTCGCCGAGCGGTGGGCGCGGGAAGCGCGACACGCTGCCGCGGCCGGTCGCGCCGAGCCGCCGCTCGACCACCGGAACGCCGGCACCCGTGAAGCTGACGATGCGCGCGAAGCCCTCGAGCCACTCCCTCGTGCGCGGGTCGTCGGACGGCGCGAAGAGCCGCGCGATCTCGACGGCATCGAGCGAGCGCACCGCGACCGGCGACGGGTAGAGAGCGGCGACCTCGGCGGCGCCGCCGCGCGCGTACAGCGTGACCGCCATCGACTCCGCGAGGTGCGCGACCGCGGGCTCGAGGCAGACGGCGTCGCCGAGCGCCCCCGGAAAGAGCACCAGCGCCGGCTCCGCATGCGGCATCACCGCACGCCTCCGGCGCTCCATCCTGACGCCCCGAGCTTCATTGTCGCGCGGAGTTTCGGTAGCATCGATCGCGCATGCCGCGCCCGAATGCCGTCGCACAGTCGCCGCTCGATCTGATCGGCAACACTCCCGTCGTCCGCCTGAACCGCATGGCCCCGGCCGGCGGCGCCCAGATCTGGGCCAAGCTCGAGCTCGCGAACCTCGGCGGCAGCGTCAAGGATCGCATCTGCCTCGCGATGATCGAGGACGCCGAGCGCAGCGGACGGCTCCGTCCGGGTGACGTCGTGGTCGAGCCGACGAGCGGCAACACCGGCATCGGACTCGCGCTCGTCTGTGCGGTGAAGGGCTACCGCCTGATCCTGACCATGCCCGACACGATGAGCGAGGAGCGCCGCAGCCTGCTGCGCGGCTATGGCGCGGAGCTCGAGCTCACGCCGGACACCAAGGGCATGCACGCCGCGGTCGAGCGCGCCGAGGAGATCGCGCGCACCGAGCCGCGCGCGTTCCTGCCGCAGCAGTTCCGCAACCCCGCGAACCCGGACGCGCACCGGCGCACCACCGCGGTCGAGATCCTCGAGCAGTTTCCGCGTATCGACGCGTTCGTCGCCGGAGTCGGCACCGGCGGCACGATCACCGGCGTGGGGGACGTCCTGCACCGCGAGCGGCCGGAATGCCGCGTGGTCGCCGTGGAGCCCGCGAGCTCGGCCGTGCTGTCGGGCGGCAAGCCCGGCTACCACAAGATCCAGGGCATCGGCGCCGGCTTCGTGCCCGAGAACCTCGACCCGAAGTCCTACGACGACGTGATCGCGATCGAGGACGCCGACGCAGCCGAGCACGCACGCCGTCTCGCGCGCGAGGAGGGTCTTCTCGTCGGCATCTCGTCGGGCGCAAACTGCGCCGCGGCGGTCCGCGTCGCGAAGGCGCTCACGCCCGAGCACGTCGTCGTGACGGTCTTCTGCGACACCGGCGAGCGCTACCTTACGACCGATCTGTTCCGCGGCGAGGAGATCTGACGCGTGGCCCGGGCCGCGGACTCCGGCTCGACCGGCGCCGCCCTCGAGCCCGGCACCGCGCTGAAGCTCGAACGCCTGCGCGCGATCATCCGCTCCGTCCCGTCGGCGGTGGTCGCGTTCTCCGGCGGCGTCGATTCGACGTTCGTGCTGCACGTCGCGCGCGAGGAGCTCGGCGATGCGGTCGTCGCGCTGACCACGACGTCCGCGTCGCTGCCCGAGCACGAGCTTCGGGAAGCGCGCGCGCTCGCGGAGCGCTGCGGCGCAGCCCACGTGATCGTGCCGACCGACGAGGTGGCGATCGGCGACTATGCGCGCAATCCGGCGAACCGCTGCTACTTCTGCAAGGACAACCTCTATCGCATCTGCCACGCCGAGGCGGACGCGCGCGGGATCGCCGCGATCCTCGACGGCGTGAACGCGGACGACCTGGGCGACTTCCGTCCCGGGCTGACCGCCGCCGAGGAGCAGCGCGTCCGCCATCCCCTGGTCGAGGCGGGCATGTCGAAGCGGGACGTCCGGCTGGCGAGCGCCGCGCTCGGGCTTCCGACCTGGGACAAGCCGGCGTCGCCGTGCCTCGCCTCGCGCTTCCCGTACGGGACGGCGATCACGCACGAGCGGCTCGCGCAGGTCGAGCGGGCCGAGTCCGGACTTCGCGCGCTGGGCTTCCGGGAGTTCCGGGTGCGCTACGAGCAGGACACCGCGCGTCTCGAGATCGCGGCAGCGGAGATCGCGAGCTGCCTCGACGAAGCGCGGCGCGACGCCGTGGTCGCGGCGGTCCGGGGCGCCGGGTTCCGGCGGGTGGTGCTCGACCTCGCCGGCTTCCGCAGCGGCAGTCTGAACGACGACCTGCCGCGGGCTTCCCGCCCCGCCGGCTGAATCGGGCGGGCGGGGTCGGACGGACGGACCTCGCCTCAGGGGGCGAAGATCGTCCGCAGCTCCTCCATGATCTTCTCTTCCGGATGGGCGCGCGCGATCGCGAGCTCCTTCACGAGGAGGTTGCGGGCGGTGTCGAGCATCTTGCGCTCGCCGAACGACAGCTCCTTGTCGCCCTTCAGGACGAAGAGATCGCGAAGAACCTTGGCGATCTCGAGCACCGAGCCGGTCTTGATCTTCTCGGTGTACTCCCGGTAGCGGCGGTTCCAGGTCTGCTGGTCGATCTCGACCTTCTTGTCACGCAGGATCTTGTAGACCTTGCTGACCATGTCCTTCCCGATGATGCGTCGCAGGCCGACAGACGCCACGTTCTCCATCGGAACCATGATCGTCATGTCGCTTTCGAGAAAGCGAAGCATATAAAACTTCTTTTCGGTGCCGGCGATCGTACGGCTCTGGACGCTTTCGATCACGCCGACGCCGTGCGCGGGATAGACCACTTTCTCGCCAACTTTGAACTGCATCAAGGCGGGGACCCTCCGGGACGGACTTCGAATCTAACGGAATTTTCGACATTAATCAACCGAGCGTCCGCGCCGCCTCCGGGCAAAACGCCGTTCGTCACCGGACCACGCCGGATGTGGCATGTTCCATGACGAACGCCGCACGTCCCGGACCGTAGTAGTCCCTCCGCGTGGTCACGACCGCGAATCCGAGGCGCCCGTAAAGACCGCGCGCGGCCACGTTGTCCTCCGCGACCTCCAGCGTCGTGATGCGCGCGCCCGCTTCGCGCGCATCGTCGAGCACGCGGCTCGCGAGCAGCAGTGCGAGACCGACGCGACGATGGTCGCGCGCGACTGCGAGATCGAGCAGGTGAATCTCGTCGGCGACGCGCCACCACACGACGTATCCCGCGACGTCGTCCGGACGGTCGGACGGGTGACCGACCAGTGTGCGAGAGAACGGCAGGTCGAGCTCGCTCGCGAACGCCGCCTCGGACCACGGCGTCGAGAACGAGTCCGCCTCGATCGCCGCGACGCGCGCGACGTCCGCACGCGTCATCGGGCGCAGCGCGAACGACGCGCCCTGCCCGTCCGTCACCAGCGCATCAGCGCCGCGGCCCAGGTGAAGCCGGCACCGAACGCCGCGAGGCAGACGAGACCGCCGTCGCGCACGCGGCCGTCGGCGATCGCCTCGTGCAGCGCGATCGGGATCGACGCCGCGGTGGTGTTCCCGAAGCGGTCGATGTTGTTCACCACCTTCGACTCGTCGAGCTCGAGGCCGGCCGCGACGAACTGGTTGATGCGCAGATTCGCCTGGTGCGGGATCAGCAGGTCGAGGTCGGCAAGTCCGAGCCCGTTCGCCTCGAGCGACTCCTTGATCACCTCGGGGAAGCGCGTCACCGCGTGCTTGAAGACGAACTTGCCGGCCATGCGCGGGAAGCCGCGCGGGTCGTCGCCCTCGAGATCCTCGGGCGTGATGCGCGGCTTCTTGCGGCTGGCCGCGGCCTCGAGCCAGAGCTTCTCGGCGTACTTGCCGTCGGCGTGCAGGTGCGTCGACAGGATGCCGCGCTGTCCGTCGTCGCTCGGTCCGAGGACGACTGCGCCCGCGCCGTCGCCGAAGATGACGCCGACCTCGCGGCCGCGCGTCGTCAGGTCGAGCCCCGTCGAATGGATCTCGCCGCCGACGACCAGCGCGCGCCGCGCGCGGCCGGCGCGGATCATCGCGTCCGCCGAGGCGAGGCTGTAGATGAACCCCGAGCACTGGTTCTTGACGTCGAATGCCGGGACGTTGCGCATGCCGAGCTTGTGCGTCAGCAGGCACGCGCACGACGGCCAGTCGATGTCGGGCGACAGCGTCGCGAAGATCAGCAGGTCGACGTCCTGCGCCGAGACGCCGGCCGAGCGCAGCGCCTCCTCGGCGGCGAGCTTGCCGAGATCGGTGGCGCCGGTGTTCTGCGCGATGTGCCGCCGCTGCCGGATGCCCGTACGCTGCTGGATCCACTCGTCGGACGTGTCCATGCGATGCGAGAGGTCGTCGTTGGTGACGACCCGCTCGGGGACCGCCCGGCCGACGCCGAGGATCCGTGTCCGCGAGACCGACATGAAACCTCCTCAGATCTCGATCGCCGCCGCACCCCAGGCGAGCCCGGGACCGGCTGCGGCGAGCAGCACTCGAGCGCCCGGCGCGAGCGTTGCGGCCCGCTCGGCGAGCGTCATGACGAGACCACCCGCCATCACGTGCCCGAACTCCTCCGTCGGCACCACCACGCGGTCGGCTGCGACGCCGGCGCTCGCGGCGGCGGCTCGCGCCACCGACGGCTCGACGTAGTCGACGATCGCGAGATCGACGTCACCCGCGCTCCAGCCCGCCTCGCCCATCACCTCGGTCGCGACGGCCGCGATGCGCGGCGGGACGATCGGCGCCAGCCCGGCGAGGTCGGCCTTCGGGAACTGCTTGCCGGCCGCCAGATCGGACGCGTTGACGCGCAGCGGGTACTGGTAGCTCGCCGGATACTCGCACCAGAACCGGTCTGCGAGAGCGCCGTCGGTGTACCAGCGGACCGCGAGCAGCTTCGCTCCGTGATCCCCGCGTCCGACGATCGCCACGCCGACGCCGTCGGCGAGACGCGCCGACATCTCGCGGCCCTTCGGCGTCAGGTCGAGGCCACTCGACAGCACCTCGCCCGCGGCGACGAGCACGCGAGCGTAGCGTGCATCCGGACCGCCACCGCGCGGCGCCGGCAGGCTCGCGAACGCGGCCGCGAGATCGAGGCCGCACAGGAAGCCGGCGCTCTGCGCGCGCACGTCGACGGCGCCGACGGTCGGCGCGCCGAGCTTTTCCTGCAGGAAGCACGCGGACCCGGGAAACGTGACGTCCGGCGTCGCGGTCGCGAAGACGATCAGGCCGAGCTCGCCGACGTCGGTCTTCGCCGCGGCGAGCGCGTCGCCGGCAGCGCGCAGCGCGAGGTCCGACGGCCCCTGCCCGTCCGGTGCATGGTGCCGCCGGGCGATGCCGGTGGACGACACGAGCTCCGCCGCCGTCGTGCCGAGCTCGCGGGCGAGCTCGTCGTTCGAGACCGGATCCGGAAGGTGACGACCGAGGCCGAGCAGTCGCGCGAGAGGCTCACGCGGCATCGGCATCCGCCGCCAGACGGCTTGCAGCCGACTGCTTGACGATGACGGCCTCGAGAACCTTGCCCTCGTAGCGCTGCACGAAGCCGATGCAGCGCTCCGACAGCGGGATGCGCGTCGTGAAGTCCGGCGGGAACGCGGGCGCGGTCGCGGCCACCGTGCGCAGGCGCGGGTCGACGACCTTGCCGTGCACCACGAAGACGCCGCCTTCGAGGTTCAGCGTCAGATCGTAGTCCGGCATCTCGTCGCCGAGCCCGAGCTCCGTCTTGATCCCCGAGGGCGGAATGCGGCGCGGCAGCTCCATGCGGAAGAGCCAGCCCGAAGGCCGCTCCTCGAGGGTGAACACCTCGCCGTAGCGACGCTCGCGCTCGCGCTTGTCGTCGTACGCGGTCGAGGTACCGTAGTAGCCCTCGAAGGCCTCGCGGCTCTCCTCCGTGTGCACGTGCGCGCGGCGTAGCAGCGGCATCACCAGCGGAATCAGGAACGGTCCGTAGATCGCGCCGCGGTAGACCGCCTCGGAGAGCGGACGTGCCTGGATCACGCACTCGCGCATCCGGAACACCGCCTCCGCGATCGCGGCGAGAACGCCGTAGAAGAACCATGGCCGGACGGCCTTGCTGTAGAAGCTTTCGTTCAGCGCGACCACCGCGAACGCCGTGAACAGCAGCGGGATCACCACCATGTGGACGGCCAGGTTCATGCCCGTCGCACCCGCCGAGCTGAACACCCGGCGATCGTTGAACGCGGCCTCGAGCCGGTCCTTCGTCTTCGCCGGCAGTGCGCCGAGCAGCGGCTGCAGGAGAGAGACCGAGATCGGAATCAACGGTACGCCGCCGCTCGCGGGTGCGGTGCTGACGAGCTCGCGCGCCTCGTCGAAGGACAGCGGCAACTCGCCGCGGTACGGCACGGTACGGGCCGTCGGCTGCTGCAGCGGGGGCGCCGCCTTCTTCTCGACCTTGCCGACCTTGGCGGCGGCCGCAGGCGCCGGCTTCGCAGCAGCCGGTGCGGCAGCCGCGGGAGCCGCTGCAGGTGCCGCAGCGGCTGCGGGGGCCGGCGCGGCTGCCGCCGCGGGCGCGGCCGCCGGCGCGGCTGCACCGTCACCGCCCTTGAAGCGGGACGGCGAATCCGGCCCGAAGGTCTTGTCGGGATGGATCTCCGCCGCACGCGCGAGCAGCACCGCCTCGCTCTCGGGGATGTTCGGATTGGGGATGCAGCAATCGACCGGACAGACCGCGGCACACGCCTCGTGGTCGTAGAAACCCACGCATTCCGTGCACTTTTCCGGAACGATGTAGAAGATCTCGTTGCTCAGCGCGGCGTGCTTGGCGCCCTGCCAGTCGTACTCGACGCCGCCCTGGTAGATCGCGGTGTTCGGGCACTCGGGCTCGCACGCACCGCAGTTGATGCACTCGTCGGTAATCATCGTCGCCATGGCGAACGATCCCTCCAGAGGTCCTGACGAACCACCCCAGCAACGCAACACGACGCCCCCAATCGGGTCGCCGGTCGAGCGTAGAGGGGCTTACAAACTTCACGCTCGGGAGACAAGGAGCGGCCCCTCCGACCGCCCCGCACCGGCACGGACCACGGGAAAACGCCGAGGCTGCTTGTCACGACGGGATTCGTGTGTCATCCTTTGGGGACATTTTGAATTCTTGTTTTATTGAGAATTCATTGGGACCTAGAACGAGGGAGGAGGTGACACGATGCGGAAGTTCATGCAGGCGGGTGCCGTTGCGACGGGACTGCTGATGCTGGTGTCGGCTGGAACGGGTTGCTCGAGCCAGGCCAAGGGCCCGAGCCCGGCGGAGCAGGCGGCTTCGCGTGCGGAGGCTGCGGCCTCGCGCGCCGAGGCGGCCGCGACGCGCGCCCAGCAGGCGGCGGATCGCGCCGAGGCGGCAGCGTCGAAGGCGGAGGCGATCTTCCAGAAGAACATGCGCAAGTAATTCGCGCGCGTGTTTCGTCTTCGCGACGAAGCAACGACGGCGACCATGGGGCAACCCTGGTCGCCGTTTTGTTTTTCGGCGCCCTGCTCCGCCGTCAGTGCAGCATGGCCAGCGCGCGCTCGATGGCGTCGAAGCCGCGCGACAGGTTGTCGCGCGACGTCGCGTACGACATCCGGATGTGGTGCGGTGCCGCGAAGTCGTCGCCCGCGACCAGCGCCACGCGGGCTTCCGCGAGCAGGAACTCGCACACCCGGCTCGCGTCGCCGAGCGGACGATCGCGCCACACGCGGGGGAACAGACCCGTCACGTCCGGGAAGGCGTAGAAGGCGCCCTCCGGCCGAACGCACGTGACGCCGTCGAGACGGCCGAAGCGCTCGAGCACGTAGTCGCGACGCCAGCGGAACTCCTCGACCATCGGCGGCAGCTCGTCCTGCGGTCCGGCGAGCGCTTCGGCAGCCGCGGCCTGGGCGATCGACGTCGGATTCGACGTGCTCTGACCCTGGATCGTGCCCATGGCCTTGATCGCGGCCACCGGCGCCGCCGTGTAGCCGAGGCGCCACCCGGTCATCGCGTAGGTCTTCGAGACCGAGTTCACGATCACCGTCCGGTCGCGGAGCTCGGGCGCGAGCTTGAGGAGATGCGCCGGCCGCGGCCCCGCGAAGTAGAGCATCTCGTAGACGTCGTCGACCACGATCGCGACGTCGGGATACGCGACCAGGACCTCGGCGAGTCCCTGCAGCTCGCTCTGCGTGTACGCCGCACCGGTCGGGTTCGAAGGGCTGTTCAGGATCACGCCGCGCGAGCGCGCGTCCAGCGCGTCGGCCAGCTGCTCCGCCGTCAGCTTGAAGCCCTGCGACGCCGGCGCGTGCACGATCTTCGGCTTCGCCCCCGCGAGGACCAGCATGTCCGCGTAGCTGACCCAGAACGGCGCCGGCAGGACGACCTCGTCGCCGTCGCCGAACAGCGCCTGGAAGGCGTTGTAGAGCGCATGCTTGCCGCCGCAGCTGACCATCGTCTCCTCGACCGCGTAGTCGAGGTCGTTGACGCGCTTGAGCTTCGCGACGACCGCCTCGCGCACCTGCTTCGTGCCGACGACCGGCGTGTACTTCGTGGCGCCCGCGGCGAGCGCGCGCGTGGCCGCGTCCTTGATCCGCTGCGGGGTGTCGAAGTCGGGCTCGCCCGCGCCGAAGTCGATCACCTCGACGCCGGCCGAGCGCAGGCGAGCGACTTCGGTCGTGACGGCGAGCGTGGCGGATGGCTTGACGAGCCGGGTGCGGTCGGACAGGCGCACGTCAGCCGCGCTTCTCGCGCACCTTCTTCGCCGCGATCCGCTCGGCAAACCGGTCCATCACGAAGTCGGGCACGAGGTTGCGCACGTCGCCGCCGAACGTCGCGACCTCCTTCACGAGCCGCGAGCTGGTGTAGAAGTACTGCTCGCCGGCCATCATGAACACGGTCTCGATCTTCGGCTTCAGGTGACGATTCATCATCGTCATCTGGAACTCGTACTCGAAGTCGGAAACCGCACGGAGGCCGCGGATCAGCACCTGCGCGCCGATGCGCTCGGCGTAGTCGACCAGCAGCCCGGTGAACGAGTCGGCGATGATGCGGTCGCCGACGTCGGCCAGCGCCTGGCGGATCATGTCGACGCGCTCCGCCGGCGTGAACATCGCCGCGTCCTTGTTCGGGTTGTACGCGACGGCGACGGTCACGCGCGGGAACACGCGCAACGCGCGGCGGATGATGTCGATGTGTCCGTTGGTGATCGGATCGAACGATCCCGGATAGATCGCGACCGGCGTGTCGGACTCCGACATCGCCTTCACGTTCACCTTCGCCTTCGACGGCACCGCGCGCACCGGACGCGCCTTGGCTCGCTTAATGGTGGGCATGGGTCGGAACCTCGCTGCGATGGTCGGGCTGCGCCGCGCGCAGCAAGGTGATGGTGCTGTCTCCGAATCGGCGCTCGAGCTCGAGCTCCCAGGTCTCGGGCCACGCCAGCGACTCGACGCGCGCGTGCTCGACGAGCACCAGCCCGTCGGGCGTGACCAACCCGCGCTCCGCGAGCCGCTCCAGCACGGGCTGCGCGAGCCCCTCGCGGTAGGGCGGATCGACCAGCACGAGGTCGAACGACTCGCCGTCGGGAAGCTGCGCGACGGCGCGCTCCGCCGGCTGCACGACGACGCGCGTCCGGTCGGCGAAGCCCGCGTTCTCGACGTTGGACTGCAGGAGCTTCGCGACCGCGCGATCCTGCTCGACCGCCACCAGCGACGTCGCGCCGCGCGACAGCGCCTCGATGCCGAGCGCCCCGGTACCCGCGAACAGGTCGAGCACGCGCGCACCGTCGATTGCGCCGCGGTGCTCCAGTATGCCAAAGGCCGACTCGCGCAGCCGCGCACCGCTCGGCCGCACGTGCAATCCGGCGGGGACCCGCAGCTTGCGGCCCTTCGCCGTGCCGGCGATCACGCGCATGAGAACACCGCTTGGCGCTGCACGTGGCGCTGTTTGGCAGAACACCATCGGAGGCGCAAGGAATCGGATGCTCTGGGCGCTGGTGCCAGCGAAGCTCGGACCCGCGGTCAAGTCGCGCCTCGGCGCGGCCCTGTCGCCGGAGCAGCGCCGCGCGCTCGCGCAGGCGATGCTGTGCGACGTGCTGGCCGCGCTGACCTCCGCTCCGGCGCTCGCCGGCGTCGCGGTGGTGACGCGCGATCCGTCGGTCGCGTCGCTCGCCACCGGCGCCGGGGCAACCCCGATCGAGGAAACGCACGCCGGCGGCCTGAACGACGGAGTGGCGCAGGGCATCGCCGCCTGCCGGGCGCGGGGAGCGAGCGGGGTCGTCATCGTGATGGGCGACCTGCCGAACCTCCTGCCGTCGGACGTCGAGCGCACGGTCGCAGCCCTGCCCGAGCGCGGCGTGGTGCTGGTCCCGTCACGCGACGGCACCGGGACGAACGTCCTCGCGGCACGCCCCGCGGACCTCGTGCTGCCCACCCGCTTCGGCGAGGGCAGCCTCGCGCATCATCGGGCCGCCACGGCGGCACTCGACACGGTGCTGCTGCCGCTGCGCGGCGCGGCGCTCGACGTCGACACCACGGACGACCTCGAGCTGCTCGTGCGCGACGGAGCCGCCGGTGCGGCCACGCGGCAGGTGCTCGCGGATCTCGCGCCGGCGACGCGCCCGGAGCGCACCGCCTGAGGGCGGCGCGCCGGCGCGTCAGGCGAAACCTACTTCTTCTGCTCCATCGGCTTGCCGCAGCACTGCAGGTCGCCGGAGCCCGCCTTGGTGACGATGAACTGCGCGCCGCACTGCGTGCAGATGTAGATCTTTCCGAGCTGGGTGGGCATGCGATCTCCTCGAATGGAATGACGTGGCAGATCTCTTTCGCCGGATGCGGCGCCGCGTGCAAGCCCGCTCAGCGGCCGCGGAAGACCGGCTTCCGCCGCTCGCGAAAGCTCGCGATGCCTTCGTCGCGGTCCGCCGTCGACTGCAGCAGCACGTAGAGATCGCCCTCGAAGCGCAGTCCCTCGGCGAGCGGCAGGTCCGACGCGGCCCGCAACGCCTCCTTGGCGAGGCGCTGCGCGATCGGTGCGCGTGACGCCATCTGCGCGGCAAGCCCTGCCCCCCTGCCCCACAGCTCGCCCGCGGGACAGACCTGCTGCACCAGCCCCGCATCGAGCGCCGCCCGCGCCGTCAAGTGCTCGCCGAGCAGCAGCATCGCCAGTGCGCGCCCCTTGCCGACGATCCGCGGCAGGCGCTGCGTCCCGCCGTGCGACGGAAGGCGCCCGTCGTCGAGTTGCGCGAGGCCGAAGCGCGCCGCGCTCGCCGCGACGCGCAGGTCGCACGCGAGAGCGAGCTCGAGCCCTTCGTCGAGCGCCTCGCCTTGTACGAGAGCGACCACCGGGACGCGCAGGTTCGCGATCGCGGCGACTCCGTCCGGCACGCCGTCGGGCCGCGTCCCTGCGGCGCCGCGGCAGAACGCGCGGCCGCGCGCGCGCAGGACGACCACGCGCACGTCGTCGTCGAGATCGATCGCGCCCGCCGCTTCGGCGAGCGCCGCGTGCAGCTCGGGCACGAGCCCGGCGTCACCGTCGCGCAGCGTGAGCGTCGTCACGCCGCGCGCGTGCGCGATTTCCAGAGCGCCCCGCGGCGCGCGGCGCGGCATGCGCGGACCTCAGCCCTGCGCCAGCTGCTCGCGCAGCTCCTTGCGAAGGATCTTGCCGAGCGGGTTGCGCGGCAGCTCGTCGACGACGCGGATCAGCTCGGGCTTCTTGAAGCTCGCGAGGCGCGCGCGGCAGTACTCCGAGATCTCCTCGGGCGTGGCACTCGCGCCCGGGCGCAGCACGACCGCCGCCGCGACGATCTGCCCCCACTCGACGCTAGGCAGACCGAGCACCGCGACCTCCTCGATCGCGGTATGCCCCTGCAGGATCGACTCGACCTCCGCCGGCGCGATGTTCTCGCCGCCGCGGATGATCATGTCGTCCTGGCGGCCGACCAGGAACACGTAGCCGTCGTCGTCGACGTAGCCGAGATCGCGCGTGTGCAGGAAGCCGTCGGGCTCCATTCGCGCGCCGCCCTCGACCTCGCCCGCGTAGCCCTTCATCACGCGCGGCGTGCGGACGAGGATCTCTCCGGTCTGGTTCACCGGCATCTCGTTGCCCGACTCGTCGACGACCTTGATCTCGACGTCCGGCAGCGGACGGCCGATCGAGTGCAGGCGGCGCAGCACCACCTCGTCGTCGGCGGCATCGCCCGTCAAGCGATGATCGTCCGGGCCGAGCACGGTCAGGGTCGAGGTGGTCTCGGTCTGGCCGAACGCGTTCACGAAGCCGCACGACTTCGGGAAGGTCTCGAGCGCGCGGCGGATCACCGGGAACGGCATCGGCGCGCCGCCGTACGAGAGGTTCGTCAGGCTCGACAGGTCGGTCGATGCGCAGCGCGGGTGGTCGAGGATCTGCTTCAGCATCGTCGGCACGACGAAGGCGTGCGTGATGCGCTCGCGCTCGACCGCTTCGAGCCACTCGCCGGCGTCGAACTGCGACAGCAGCACGAGCTTCCGGCCGGTCCACACCGACGTCATGATGTTGGTCGCACCGGCGATGTGGTAGAGCGGCACGCACAGCAGCGCCGCACCGCGCGGCTCGCCGTCCGCCATCTCGACCGTGCCGACGACGTACGCGGTGAAGTCGCCGAAGCTCAGCATGACGCCCTTCGGCAGCGACGTCGTGCCGCTGGTGTACATCAGCACGGACGTGTCGCTCTCCTCGATCTCCGCGTCCTCCATCTCCTCGGGCGCGCCCGCGATCCACGTCTCGAGATCCTCGCCGTCGCCGGGCTCGATCGCGACCTTGACGAGCCCGCGCGGCAGCTTGTCGCCGAGCTGCTCGAGCAGTGGCGCGTAGCGGCGTCCGTAGAAGAGGACGGACGGCTCGGCCTTGCTGATCATGTGCTCGAGCTCGTGCAGCTTGGCGCGGTAGTTGAGCGGAACGAACGTCGCTCCCGCGGTCGCGCTCGCGTAGTAGCACTCGACGTAACGGTGCGAGTTGGTCGCGAGCACCGCCACGCTCTTTCCCCGGCCGACGCCGCGGCTGGCGAGCGCGCTCCCGAGCCGCCGCACGCGCGACAGCGCATCGGCGTACGTGAGACGCGCGTCGCCGTAGACCAGGATCTCCTGGTCGCCGAACATCGAGGCCGGGATCGAAAGGAAGTTGGCGGTATTCATCGCGGGGAAGGTCGTAGCGTGGACGCGAGGCGCCGCTCAACCCCGAGCCCCTCGGCGAGCGGCAGGTCCGTGCCGCGCTGCACGCACGCCTTGGCGGCGCGCACGAGCGCCGGGTCGAGCGCCGCGACGCGGCGCGCCAGCGCATCCGCGGTCGCGCGGAGGCGCGACGCCGGCACCGAGCGCTGCGCGAGGCCGATCCGTGCCGCGGTCCGGCCGTCGATCTCGTCGCCGGCGAGCAGAATCGCCGCCGCCCTGCCCTCGCCGACCGCGCGCGGCAATGTCTGCGTCCCGCCGACGCCCGGCACGAGCCCGAGTCCGGTCTCGGGCAGCGCGAGGCGCGCGTCGTGCGCGCACACGACCAGGTCGCACAGCAGAGCCATCTCGAGACCGCCGCCGACCGCCGGCCCGTGCACCGCGGCGATCGACACGCACGGCAGCGTGCTCCAGAGCCGCCACACGTCGCGCTGCCGGCGCACCTCGCGCGCGCGCACCGGCGACGGCGCCGTCCCGAACTCGCTCAGGTCGCCACCGGTCGAGAACGCGCGGCCGTTGCCGCGCACCAGGAGCACCGACACCTCGCGCTCGTCGTGCAGCCACTCGAGCGCGGTGAAGATCGCGTCCCGCATGCTGCGGTCGTACGCGTTGAGCACCTCGGGACGGTCGAAGGTCAGCGTGACGATGCGGTCGTCGCGCTCGAGCAGGATCGGCGGCTTCACGCTATCACTCTGCCCGCCGACAGCGTGTGCCGCACGCGCAGTCCGGGCCAGCGCTCGCGCCACGAGTCCGGCTCGACGACGAGGACGTCGGCCGCGGCACCGGGCGCGATCCCGTAGGGGCCATGCGCCCCGCGCAGACGCGCCGGCGCGCACGTGTACAGGTCGAGCGCATCGCGCTCGTCGAGCGCCTGTCCGGCCGCGACGGTCCCGCCGCCGCGCGTGGCGCGGCGCACGGCACCGTCGAGGCCGATGCGCGGGTCGAACGGAGCGACCGGCGCGTCACTGCCCGCCGCGACCGTCACGCCGGCCCGACGGAGGTCGCGCAACGGGTAGAGCCACTCGCGCAGCGGCTCCTCGACCTCGTGCAGATACTTGTCGCCGCGCCACGCGACGAACGCGGGCTGCGACACCACGGCGACACCCGCCGCGGCGATCCGGCGCACGACCTCCGGCGGACAGAGCGACGCGTGCTCCAGGCGGTCGGGCACGTCGTCGCGGCCGGCGCGCGGCGGCGCCGACACGAGCGCGTCGAGCACCGCGACGACGACGTCGGGCTCGACCGCGTGCACGGCGACCGGCAAGCCCTGCAGCCGCGCGCGACGCAGCCGATCGGCGAACGACGCGTCGTGCACCTCGTCCGTCGAGCGCGCGAGCAGCTTGACGCCCGCGATCGTCACGTGCCCGGCTCCCGCGCGGCGCGCGGGCTCCGCCTCGTCCGCGTCGGCGACGAACGCGCGCACGCGCTGCGGGACGTCGCCGCGCGCGACCGCGTCCGCGAGCAGCGCCACACGCGCGGCGTCGTTGCTCGCGGTCACCTCGTCGACGTGCGTCACGCCCCAGCGCGCGAGCGCTTCACCGACGACGCGCAGCCCGCGCTCCAGCACGGCGGGCTCGATCGCGCCCACGACACGCGTGATCTCGGGCTCCAGCCCGAACACGATGCCGAGCGGTTCACCCGAAGCGTCGCGCGGCGCACGCTCGACCGGCAGCGGACCGAGCGCCTGCTCGACGCGCACCCACGCCGCGGAGTTCAGCAGCGTCGCGTGGCGCGTGGCGTGGCGCAGGCGGAGCGGATGACGCGGCAGCGCGCGATCGAGCTCCGCGCGGCTCGGGTGACGCCGCTCCGCGAGCCACGCTTCGTCGTACCCGGAGACGCGCAGCCACGTGTCCGGCGGCAGCCCGGCAACGGAGCGCCGCAGCAGGTCGAGCAGCTCCGCGATCGTGGCGGGCGCTTCCGCGACGAGGTCCGGTCCGGCGCGATCGGCGGCGCACGCGACCAGGTGGAGGTGCGGGTCCGCGAACGCGGGCAGCAGCAGCGCGTCCTGGTCGCCGAGCACGCATTCGCCGTCCGGCTGCTCGCCGGTTCCGAGCAGTTCGCACGCTGCGATGCGGCCGGCTTCGAGACGCAGGCGGCAGGGTGCGTCCGGCTCGAGCCGCCCGTCGCGCGCGACGAGCGGCCGGCCGACGACGTACGCCGGACTCAGTCCGACGACGGGAGCGGCTTCGCTTCCTTGAGCTTCATCTCGGCGCCGCAGCACGCGATGCTCCCGCCTCCCGCCTTGTTGCACAGCGCCTCGGCGTTGCACTTCTCGCAGATGTAGCGCTTGCCCAGCATGTTGCTCATCGTCGGCTTCTCCTTCGCTCGTTCGGAATCGCGACCTGACCGTGGTCAGACCGCGACCGGCGTCGCCGAGACCTCTACCGTCGCCGACCGATCGCCGTCCAGCGCCGTGAGTCGTGCGCCCGCGGACGCGGCACTGACGCGGACCCGCGCCAACGCGACCGCGCGTCCCGAGTCCGGCAGCCGCGCGGCGCTGGTGACGTGGCCGACCTCGGCCTCGCCGTCGCGCACGACCGCGCCCGGGACGAGCGGCGCGTCCGGCTCGCCGGTCAAGCGCACCAGCAGCCAGTTGACGTGGCCGCGCGCCGCGATGCGCTCCATGACCTCCTGCCCGAGGTAGCAGCCCTTGTTGTACGACACCGCGCGCGCGAGCGACGGGATCTCGGCCGCGAGCGTCTGCGCGTCGTAGTCGACGCCCTCGCGCGCCCAGCCGTTCGCGATGCGGAACACCTCGCACGCATCGGGTCCGACCGAGACCGCGCCGGCATCCATCAGCGCCAGCGCGAGCGCGCCCTCGCAGTCCTCGGACGCGCACCAGACGTGGAAGCCGTGCGCGCCGTACTCGGCGAGCCGTGCGACGCGCGCCTTGCCGCCACCGTACGCGACCTCGACGTGCGCGCCCTCGGGCAGCGCCGCGACGTCGACACCGAGGACCTGCGCGAGAACCGCGTCGGCACCCGGGCCGCGCAGGGCCATGCCGGCGAGCGCCAGCTCGTCGAGCTCGACGTCGTCGGCGACCACGAAGCGCTCGAGCGCCGTGCGCACGCGCTCGCGCGACGACGCCGGAAGGTCGAGCCAGATCGCGTCGTCGAGCACCAGCACGCACAGGTCGGCGACGACGCGGCCCTGCTCGCTGAGCAGCAACGCGTGCGTCCCCTGCCCGGGGCGGAGCTTCGCGACGTCGTTGGACAGCATGCCCTGCAGGAACGTCGTGCGGTCGGCGCCGCGTGCCGCGAGCACCATGCGCTCGGACAGCGGCGACAGTGCGGCCCCCGTGCGAAGAGCGGCGACTTCGCGCTCGAGGGCGGCGGCGTCCAACTTCTCGACGGCGGCCATGCCGCGGCTCTAGCAGAGCGCTCCGCAACCGTGCCAGATTCGCCGCGGGAGAGAGCGACGCGATGAGCTACGAGGACATTCTCTACGACGTGCGCGACCAGGTCGCGTGGATCACCATCAACCGCCCCGAGCGGCGGAACGCCTTTCGGCCGGAGACCGTCGACGAGCTGATCGACGCCTTCAAGCGCGCCTGGGCCGACCGCGGCGTCGGCGTCGCGGTCCTGTCGGGCGCAAACGGGACCTTCTGCTCGGGCGGCGACCAGAAGGCGCGCGGTGCGACCGGCTACGGCGACCGTCCCGGCATCGGGCTCGACGTCGCGGGGCTGCACGGCGTGATCCGCTCGATGCCGAAGCCGGTGATCGCGATGGTCGACGGCTTCGCGATCGGCGGCGGACACGTGCTGCACGTCGTGTGCGACCTCTCGATCGCCTCGGATCGCGCGATCTTCGGCCAGGTCGGGCCGCGAATGGGCAGCGTCGATCCGGGCTTCGGAACGGCCTACCTCGCGCGCGTCGTCGGCGAGAAGAAGGCGCGCGAGATCTGGTTCCTGTGCCGGCAGTACGGCGCGCAGGAGGCGCTCGCGATGGGCCTCGTCAACAAGGTCGTCCCGGCGGCGGATCTGCAGGCCGAGGTCGAGAAGTGGTGCGCCGAGCTGAACGCGATGAGCCCGACCGCGATCAAGATCGCGAAGCAGTCGTTCAACGCCGACACCGACCAGCTGCACGGCACGACCGAGCTCGGCTTCACCGCGCTCGAGATGTACTACGGAAGCCCCGAGGGCGAGGAAGGCCGCAAGGCGTTCGAGGAGAAGCGAAAGCCCGACTTCGCCAAGTACAGGCGCTGACCGGTCAGGCGTCGCGGAGGATCTTCGTCGCGTCGGCGGCGGAGGCGCCGTCGTGGACGATCGCCATGAACGCGCGCGTGATGGCGCTCGGCTTCGCGTGCTGGATCACGTTGCGTCCGTAGACGATGCCGGCCGCGCCCGCGCGGATCACGCGCTCGGTGCGCGCGAAGATCTCCTCCTCGCTCGCCTTGCCGCCGCCGCGCACCAGCACGGGCTTGCCGCCCGCGATGCGCAGCACGCGAGCGAAGTCGTCGAGGTCGTCGGTCGGATCGGCCTTGATCACGTCCGCACCCAGCTCGACCGCCTGGCGGACCAGCGTCGCGATGCGCTCGGGGTCGCCGTCCACGGCGAGGCCGCCCTTCCCGTCCGGCTTCATCGCGATCGGCTCGACCATGAGCGGCATGCCCCAGCGATCGCACTGGGGCTTCAGCCGGCACAGGTTCTCGACGCACTGCCGGTGCAGATCGGTCTCGCCGGGGATCCACAGCAGGAACGCGACCACGCATGCCGCGTCGAGGCGCAGCGCGGTCTCGACGCCGTCGTCCATCAGCGAGCAGAAGAGCTCGTCGGGCGGATTCGGTCCGTAGACGTTCGCCACGTCGATGCGCAGCACCAGCGCCGGCTTGCGCGGTCCGCGCACGTCCTGCAGCAGCGACGCCTGGCCCGGCGCGAGCTGCACCGCGTCGGGCTGCGCCGCGACGATGGTCCTGACGGCGGCCGGCATGTCCTCGATGCCGGGCAGGAACGTCGGCTCGTTGAACACGCCGTGGTCGATCGCGACGTCGAAGCAGCGGCCGTCGGCGGCGAGCAGGCGTCCGAGACGCGGTGCGATGCTCATGCGCTCATCCGATCCGCGGCGGCTCCCGACGCCGGCGCCGCGCTCGACGCGGGCAGCGCGTAGGTCGCGTCGAGATACGCGACGATGTCGGCCGACTCGAACATCCCGCGGCCCGTGTTCGGGTCGAGGAGGTACGGCACCTGCATCTTGCCCGAGCGCGCCACGAACGCGTCGCGCTTCGGGCTGCCCTTGGCGACGTTGTGCAGCACGTACGGGATCTCGAGCTCGCACAGCGCGTCGCGCACGATGCGGCAGTACGGCGACGCCTCGAAGCTCCACAGCTCGAGCGGCTGCGCCGGCACGCGCGACGGCCGCACGCGCACGCCCGACAGCGGCCGGCAGAGCGACGCGAGCGCGTTGCTCGCGAAGTACAGCGGCATGAAGGACAGCGACGCCGGCACGCTGCCGTCGCCGTAGCGCGCGAACAGGTGGCGCACGATGTCGTCCGACTCGTACGTCTCGAGGCCTGCGTTCGGGTCGACGAGGTACGGAAACTGCGCCTTGCCGCCGCGCTGCACCAGCTCCGGACGGAAGCGCGTGCCGCCCTTCGGACACGGCTTGACGAGCACGTCGAGGTCGAGGATCGACAGCGCCTCGCGGACCTTGCGGCAGAAGGGGCAGGCCTCGAACTCGTAGAGCTCGAGCATCTTCTCCGGACGCGGCCCGATCGTGCCGACGGCCATGCCGTTGCCCGCCCGCACCACGGACACGGCGAACGACGACGCGAGATCGAGCGCGCGCATCATTGCATCCTCCTCAGACGTACGTGAGCCAGTCGCGGTGCTTGTCGTTCCGCCCGCGCACGGCGTCGAAGTAGACCTTCTGCATCTTCTGGGTGATCGGACCCGGTGTCTCGCGGCCGATCGTTCGACCGTCGAGCTCGCGCACCGGCGTGATCTCGACCGCGGTGCCGGTCATGAAGGTCTCGTCGGCGATGTAGATCTCGTCGCGCGTGATGCGCTCCTCGCGCACCGTGATGCCCTCGTCGGCGAGCAGCCTGATCACGCTGTCGCGCGTGATGCCGGGCAGGATCGAGTGTCCGCCGGGCGTCTTCACCACACCGTCGCGCACGACGAAGATGTTCTCGCCGCTGCCTTCCGCGACGAAGCCCTCGGTGTCGAGCATGATCGCTTCCTGGAAGCCGCCCGAGCGCGCCTCGTGCGAGGCGAGGATCGAGTTGACGTAGTTCCCGACCGTCTTCGCCTTCGACATCAGCGTGTTCGAGTGGAAGCGGTGGAACGACGACGTCTTCGCGCGGATGCCCTTGGTCTGGCCGTCGGCGCCGAGGTACGCGCCCCAGCGCCAGGCCGCGACCGCCACGCGGACCGGGTTCTCCGCCGCGAGGCCCATCTCGCCGTCGCCGAGGAAGACCAGCGGGCGGATGTAGCACTCGTCGAGGCCGTTCTTGCGCACGGTCTCGATGCACGCCTCGTCGAGCTGCTGGTCGGAGAACGGGATCGTCAGGCCGAGGATGCGCGCCGAGTCCGACAGACGGCGGTTGTGCTCGCGCAGGCGGAAGATCGCGGAGCGGCCGTCGTCGCCGCGGTAGCAGCGGATGCCCTCGAAGACGCCGAGGCCGTAATGGAGGGTGTGCGTCAGGACGTGGACGTTCGCCTCGTCCCACGGCACGAACTTCCCGTCGAGCCAGATCCAGGTGCTCTTGTCCACGTCGTCTTCCCTCCGTTCACGCAGGTGCGAAGCGTCCGACGAGACGCTCGTACACGTCCCGCACCCGCTCGCGATGGCGATCCAGCTCCTCTAGCAGATGAACGCCCGCCGTCTCGCCCGGCTCGTCGAAGCCCATCCGGCGCGCCGCACTGACCAGATGGGCCGGGTCGCGCGCGATGCGCTCGATCGGGTGCTCGCCCTCGATGCGCAGCCGGTTCTCGAGCCCGCGCAGGAAGGACCACGCCGACGCCAGCACCGCGTGGTCGCCGGCGCTCAGCAGCCCCACCGCGCCGGCCGCGCCCAGGAGCGCGCGCGTCGCGCGCTGGTGCAGCTCCGGACGCTCGTGCCCGTGCGCGAGCGCCAGCGTCTGGGCCACGAACTCGATGTCGACGAGGCCGCCGCGGCCGACCTTCAGGTTCACGAAGCGCGCGTTCTCGCGCGCCAGCTCGCTCTCCATGCGGGCACGGAGCCGCGCGATCTCGGCGAGCTCCGCCGGCTCGAGATCGCGCCCGAACACGAAGCGCTCGACGGTGGACTCGATGCGCCGCGCGAGCGACTCGGGGCCGCACACGACGCGCGCCCGGATCAGCGCCTGCCGCTCCCACACCGCGGACGACTCCGCGTGGTAGCGCTCGAAGCCCGCGAGCGACGTCACCAGCGGCCCCGACTGTCCCGACGGCCTGAGCCGCGTGTCGGTCTTGTAGACGTAGCCCTCGCGCGTCGCGAGCTGCAGCACCAGCAGGAGCAGCTGCGCGACCCGGGCGAAGAACTCCTGCGCGCCGACGAGATCGGCGTCGGCGTGCTCGCCGTCCTCGCCCGACGACGGGCCGTAGACGAAGATCAGGTCGAGGTCGGAGTGGTAGTTGAGCTCGCGGCTGCCGAGCTTGCCGAGCGCGACCACCGCGAGCGCGAGACCCGGCGGTGCCGCATGGCGCTGCAGGCGCTCGGCGAGCGCCACGTCGTACGCGCGCTGCAGGCACACCTCGGCGAGCGACGACAGCTGCGCGCTCACCGCCTCGTAGTGCAGCTGTCCCGCGACGTCGTGCGAGCCGATGCGCAGGAACTCGTCGTTGCGGTAGCGGCGCAGCACGTCGAGGCGCTCCTCGAAGTCCGACGCGTCGGCAAGCAGCGCGTCGAGCTCGCGCGCGAACATCTCCTCGGACTTGGTGTCGATCGCCTGGTCCGCGCGCACCAGCGTGTCGATCAGCTCGGGGTGCGCGAGCAGCGCGCGAGAGAGGTAGTCGCTGGTCGCGAACAGCGTGACCAGCAGCTCGAGCGTGGCCTTGTTCTCGGCCAGCAGCGCGAGGAACGTCCGCCGCGCGCCGACGCGCGTGAGGAAGTCCGCGAGGTGTGCGAGCGCGCGGTCCGGTGCGACGGTGCGCCGCACCGCCGTCAGAAGCGCGGGCGCGAGCGTCGCCAGCGCGCGGCGGCTCTCGGCGGTCGCGCGCGCGTGCGGCGAGCCGTCGCGGATCAGGCGCAGCGCCTCGAGCGCCGCATCCGGTGCGGCGAATCCGAGTGCCGCGACGCGCTGCTCGGCGTCGTCGGTGTCGAGCTCGTCGATGAGCATGCGCGCGGCCTCGTCCGCCGAGCGCACGGTGTCCTCGCGGCGCTGCCGGAAGAGATCGGAGAACGCGGCGCGCACGATCGCGGTGTGGTGCGCGTGCTCCTCGGCGAAGCGCGCCGCCGCATCGCGGACAGGCGCGCGCTGCCAGATCGGACCCCGGCCCGCTAGGTGCAGTCCGAGCCGCCGCGCGACGACCTCCACGCCCTCGGGGTCCGGCGGCAGCGTGTGCACCTGCCGATCCTCGTCGATCTGCAGCGCATGCTCGACGCGCCGCAGCCAGACGTACGCGTCGGCGAGCGCGGCCCCCTCCGCCTCGTGCAGCAGGCCGACGTCGAGCAGCACGCGCAGCAGCGCCAGCGTGCTGCGCTCGCGCAGGCGACGGTCCTTGCCGCCGTGCACCATCGCGAACGACTGCACGAGGAACTCGACCTCGCGGATGCCGCCCGCTCCCAGCTTGACGTTGCGCTCGTCGCGACCCTTGACGCGCTCCTGCTCCTCGACGCGCGCTTTCATGCTCTCGAGGTCGGCGATCATCGTGTAGTCGAGCGTGCGCCGGTAGATGAACGGCGCGAGCTCGCCGAGCAGCTGGTCGCCGAGGTCGCGGTCGCCGCCGACCGGACGCGCCTTGAAGAGCGCCGCGCGCTCCCAGGTCTGCCCGAGCGCCTCGTAGTAGTGCAGCGTGCCGCCGATCGAGCTGGTGATCGGACCGTTCATGCCGTCGGGACGGAGCCGCAGGTCGACGCGGAAGACGAAGCCGTCGGCGGTGATCTCGGACAGCAGCTTCGTCGTGCGCTCCGCGACCCGCGTGAAGAAGCCCGGCGGCGTGAGCGTGCCCCGCGTGCCGCCGCTGCTCGCGTCCTCGTCGCTCTCGTGGACGAACACGAGGTCGACGTCGGAGCTGTAGTTGAGCTCGCGCGCGCCGAGCTTGCCGAAGCCGAGCACGGCGAAGCGGTTGGCGCGACCGGACGCGAGGAGGAGCGCGCCGTACTCCTGCTCCACCTGACGGCGCGCGAGCAGCGTCGCCGCGGTGATCGCAGCCTCCGCCGTGGCCGTCAGGGACTCGAAGGTCTCGCTCGGCGGGGCGAGTCCCCAGAGATCACGCGCGCCGATGCGGAGGTACGAGAGCTGACGCCAGCGCCGCAGCTCGTGCGCGCCGCTCGCGGGATCACCGGCACCGATCCGCTCGAGCGCCGCGACGTCGAGGACCGGCGCCGACAGCTCCTCCGCCACCGCGCGCCGCAGCCAGTCGCTCCAGTCCGGCAGCGAGCGCAGCACGCGGCTCAGGTGACCGCTGCCGCCGAGCAGCGCGTAGAGCGCGATGCGCTCCTCGCGCGCGAGCGCCGCGAGCCGTGCGGGACCGTCGTCGAGATCGGCGACGCGGCCGACGGCGAGACCGGGCTCCGCCGCGAACGCGGCTTCCTCGGCGATCAGCGGCGCGGGCAGGCCCGATGCTTCCGCGAGCCTGTCCACCTCCCCGATCGCGAGGTCGCGCACGCGCCGCCCGCGCTCAGGCTGCGCAGGAAACGTCGCTGCCGGCCGCGGCGCCGAACGCACCGAGGTCGTGCAGCGCACGCTCCGCGTGCGCGAGCTTCCTCTCGGCGCCCTTCAGGCGGCGCCCCTCGAGCGGCGGGAAGAGGCCGTAGTTCGCGTTGACCGGCTGGAACTCGGTGCGTCCCGGCTGCGTCACGTACGCGACGAGCGCGCCGAGCGACGTCGTCGGCGGCGGCACGATGGTGTCGCGCCCGAGCGCGATCCGCGCCGCGTTGACGCCGGCGAGATAGCCCGCGCTCGCCGACTCGAGGTAGCCCTCGACGCCGATCAGCTGCCCCGCGAGCAGCAGGTCGGGGCGCACGCGCGTCTGCAGCGTCGGCAGCAGGATCGCCGGCGCGTTGATGAACGTGTTGCGGTGCAGGCTGCCGAGGCGGACGAACTCGGCGTTCTCGAGGCCGGGGATCGTGCGGAACACGCGCCGCTGCTCGGGGTAGGTCATCTTGGTCTGGAAGCCGACCATGTTGAACAGCGTCGCGTTGCGGTCGTCCTGACGCAGCTGCACGACCGCGTGCGGACGACGACCGGTGGCCGGATCCGTCAAGCCGACCGGCTTCAGCGGTCCGAACGCGAGCGTGTCGCGGCCGCGGCGCGCCATCTCCTCGATCGGCAGGCAGCCCTCGAAGTGCACGCAGCGCTCGAAGCTCTTCAGCGGCACTTTTTCCGCCGCGAGGATGTCCTCGACCAGCTTCTCGTAGCCCTCGCGGTCGAGCGGGCAGTTCACGTAGTCGTCGCCGCCCTTGCCGTAGCGCGACGCGCGGAACGCCCTGGTCATGTCGATCGAGTCGAAGGTCACGATCGGCGCGATGGCGTCGTAGAAGTACAGGTACTCCTCGCCGAAGAGCGCGCGCAGCGCGGCGGTGAGCGGCTCCGAGGTCAGCGGCCCGGACGCGATCACGGTGAGCCCTTCGGGAAGCGACGTCACCTCACGACGGTGGATCTCGACGCCGGGCAGCGCCGCGACCGCTTCGGTCATGCCGCGCGCGAAGCCCTCGCGGTCGACCGCGAGCGAGCCGCCCGCGGGCACGCGGTGCTCGTCCGCGATGCGCATCACCAGCGAGTCCAGGGCGCGCATCTCCTCCTTCAGGAGGCCGATCGCCGTCGTGCGCTCGGCGCTGCGGAAGCTGTTCGAGCAGACGAGTTCCGCGAGCATCTCCGTCTGGTGCGCCTCGGTGCCGCGCAGCGGGCGCATCTCGACGAGGTCCACGCCGACGCCGCGGCGCGCGAGCTGCCACGTGGCCTCGCAGCCGGCGAGGCCGCCCCCGACGACCGTGACCCTCATCGCAACGAGGGGGCACGCGCCCCCTCGCCCCACGCGGCGGAGCCGCGCGGGGCCCCACTCGGTTGTCGCAACGAGGGGGCACGCGCCCCCTCGCCCCACGCGGCGGAGCCGCGCGGGGCCCCACTCCCCGCGCTCCCTTCGGTCGGCCGCGCGCTCTGCGCGCGGAAACGGTGCGAGAGCACGCGCGCCGTCAAGCGACCGCCGACGACTCGTCGCCCGATTCGCCGGTGTCGAGCGCCTCGCGGAAGGTGCACTCCGGGTTCGGACACTTCTTCTCGGCACCGGCCCGCTTGGTGACCTTCTCGACCAGGAACTTGTTGCCGCACAGCGGGCACGGCTCCTGGATCGGCTTGTCCCACGCGCTGAACTTGCAGTCCGGGTAGCGGTTGCAGCTGTAGAACATCTTCCGCTTGCGCGAGAACTTCTGCACGACGTCGCCGACGCTGCAGTCCGGGCACTTCATGCCGATCGGCTCGGGCAGCTTGAGCGGCTGCACCTCGCGGCACTCGGGGTAGCCCGTGCAGCCGACGAACTTGCCGAAGCGTCCGAAGCGGATCTGCATCGGCTTCGCGCACTTCGGGCACGTGCGGTCGATGGTCTCTTCCTTCGCGACCTCGATCGTCCCGTCCTCGAGGCGCTTGAAGTTCTTGGTGTTGCGGCACTCGGGGTAGTTCTTGCACGCGATGAACTCGCCGCGCCGTCCCCACTTGATGACCATGGGGTTGCCGCAGCGCTCGCAGGTGAGATCGGTGGCGATCTCCTGCGTCTTGACGTCGCGCATGTGCTCGTCGGCGTGCTCGAGATCCCTGGTGAACGGATCGTAGAAGCCGCGCACCGCGGACACCCAGCTGGTGCTGCCCTCCTCGACCGTGTCGAGGATCTCTTCCATGCCGGCCGTGAACTCGACGTTGAAGATGTCGGGGAACGACTCGACCAGCAGATCGTTCACCAGCGTGCCGAGCTCGGTCGGACGCACGCGCCGCGACTCGTCCTCGACGACGTACTCCTTCTCGAGGATCGTGCCCATGATGCTCGCGTAGGTCGACGGGCGGCCGATGCCCTTCTCCTCGAGCTCCTTGATCAGCGTCGCCTGCGTGAAGCGCGGCGGCGGCTGCGTGAAGTGCTGCTCGGGCGTGATCTCGTGCAGCTTCAGCCTGTCGCCCGACGCGAGCGGCGGCAGATTGCGGTCGTCGGCGGAATCCGGCTCGGCGTCGGCGTCCTTGTCCTGCGTCTTCTCGTCGACGCCCTCGGTGTAGACGCGCATGAAGCCGTCGAACTTCTCGACCTGGCCGTTGGCGCGGAACAGGTACTCGCCGATCGGGATGTCGACCGCGGTCTGGTCGTAGATCGCGGGCGCCATCTGGCTCGCGACGAAGCGGTTCCAGATCAGCGTGTAGAGCTTGAGCTCCGCCGGATCGAGGAACTTCTCGACGCGCTCGGGCGTGTACTCCATCGACGTCGGGCGGATCGCCTCGTGGGCGTCCTGCGCCTGCTTGCGCGAGCGGTAGACCGGCGGCTCCTTCGGCAGGTAGCGGTCGCCGTACTTGCCCTGGATGTACTCGCGCGCGTGGCCCTGCGCTTCGGGCGAGACGCGGGTCGAGTCCGTACGCATGTACGTGATGAGGCCGACCGAGCCCTCGTCACCGAGCTCGACGCCTTCATACAATCTCTGCGCGAGGCCCATCGTCCGCTTGGGGCTGAACGAGTGCTTGCGCGACGCCTCCTGCTGCAGGCGCGAGGTGATGAAGGGCGGCTGCGGGTTGCGCTTGCGCTCCTTGGTCTCGACCTTGCCGACGATCCAGTCGGCCGCCTTGATCGCGTCGAGGATCGCGGTCGCCTGCTGCTCGTTCTCGACGCGGAAGCCCTTCGGGTCCAGGCGCTTGCCGCCGACCTCGACCAGGCGCGCGTCGAACGGCGGCGGCTGCCCGCCCTCGAGCTTCGCGATGATCGACCAGTACTCGACCGGGATGAACGCCCGGATCTCGCGCTCGCGCTCGACGATGATGCGCACCGCCACCGACTGCACGCGTCCGGCGGAGAGGCCGCGGCGGACCTTCTTCCACAGCAGCGGCGACACCTGGTAGCCGACGAGGCGGTCGAGGACGCGGCGCGCCTGCTGCGCGTCGTAGCGGTCGCGGTTCAGCTCGAGCGGGTTCTTGATCGCCTTCTGGACCGCGTCCTTGGTGATCTCGTTGAACAGGACGCGCTTCAGCTTCGACTCGGGGACCCCGATCTTGTCCGCGATGTGCCAGGCGATCGCCTCGCCCTCGCGATCCGGGTCGGGCGCGAGGAAGACGGTGTCCTTGTCCTTCGCCGCCTTGCGCAGCTCGGTGATGACCTTCGACTTGCCCGGGATGACGCTGTAGTCGGGCTGGAAGTCGTTCGCGACGTCGACGCCGAGCTTGCTCTTGGGGAGGTCGAGGATGTGCCCCACGGAAGCCCGCACCTGGTAGTTCCGTCCCAGGTACTTGGCCAGCGTCTTCGCCTTCGCCGGCGACTCGACCACCACCAGGTTTTTCGCCATTCGTTTCTCTCCGCCTCCGAGACAAGGCGCGCCTACCTGTCCCTCCCAGGCGAGTCAACCGGGCGGCGAGCACGTGCCGTGCCAGCCGGCGAAGAATTCGACGTCGCCGCGTACCTGCCGCCCGGTCCGCGAACGACCATCCCGCGAAGCTCGAGCGCGAGCAATTTCTCCAGCAGATCCGCCGGTTTGAGCTGCAGCCGGAGAAGCAGCTCGTCGGTCGTCGCGACGCCCGCCCGGATCGCCGTCAGCAGCCCGTCCAGCTCGACCGGCAGACGGACCGTTCCGTGACAGCCGTCTCCGCTCGGAGTCGCGATCCCCGCCGGCAGCTCGGCGAGGACGTCGTCCACGGTCTCGACGAGCTTCGCGCCGCGACGGAGCAGCGCGTGCGGCCCAGCCGAGCGCGGCGCACCGGCCGGGCCCGGAACCGCGAAGACCTCGCGTCCCTGCTCGACGGCGTGCGCGGCGGTCGACAGCGAGCCACTGCGCAGCGTGGCCTCGACCACGACCACGCCGAGCGACAGTCCGCTCACGATCCGGTTGCGGCGGGGGAACTGCCCCGGTCGCGGCGGGGTGCCCGGGGGGTGCTCGGAGACCACCACCCCGCGCTCGAGGACGTCGCGGCGCAGCGTCGCGTGCTGGCGCGGGTAGACGACGTCGGTCCCGCCGCCGACGACGGCGACCGTGCGACCGCCCGCCTCGAGCGCGCCGCGGTGCGCGGCTCCGTCGACGCCGAGCGCCAGCCCGCTCACCACGACGAGCCCGGACTCCGCCAGCGCCCGGCCCAGATCGCGCGCGATGCCGAGCCCGTACGCGGTCGCGTCGCGCGCGCCGACCACGGCGATCGCCGGGCCGTCGAGCGCGCCCGCCTCGCTCGCGCGCGCTCCCCGGAGGTAGAGCAGCGGCGGCGGATCGTGAACGTGACGCAGTGCGCGTGGATAGCGTTCGTCATCGCGGCCGATCACGATCTCTTCGGGCTCGCACCGTGACATCGAATGCACGGTCTAGCGGCGTCGTCGGACGCGGCAATGTCATCCACGTCAAGACGATGCGGGGCCCCGCCGTGCGGCGTCAGGATTTGTTGACAAGGTCGGGGACCTCGCCTAATCCACGGACGTTTCAAGCCAGCGATGAACGGGCCGAGCCGCCTGGGTCAGCAATGACGCGCTCGAGAGGGATCGGGCGACGCAGAGTCCTGCTGATCTCGCAGGGATCCAATCGGACAAGGAGAGATGAAGAAATGACCGTCAAAGACATTGTTGCAGCGATGCCCAGCCAGTTCAACGCCGACGCGGCGAAGGGGATGAACTCGGTCATCCAGTTCAACCTCAGCGGCGAGGGCGACAACGCCGGCCAGTACCACGCGATCATCAAGGACGGCGCGCTGGAGGTGAAGGAAGGCGTTCACCCGTCGCCCAGCATGACGATGACGATGGCGGGCACCGACTACGTCGACATGACGACCGGCAAGCTCAACGGCCAGATGGCCTTCATGAGCGGCAAGCTCAAGATTGCCGGCGACATGGGCTTGGCGATGAAGATGCAGTCGCTCTTCAAGATGGGCTGAGCCGGACTCCTGTCCGGATGCACGAACGGCGCGGGAGCGATCCCGCGCCGTTCTGCGTTTCGGGGTACCGCTCGGCCCCCGGCGTCAGAAGTCGATGCGGAAGACGTGCACGCGCTTGCGGCGCGCCGGGTCGTACCCCTGCCACTTCGCCGCCGGGACCTTGCGCGTGGATACCGCGCGGAAGCCCTCGCCGCGGAAAAAGCGCGCCGCCTCCTCGTTCGCCGTGACCGCGAACACGTACTTGAGGTGCATCGCGTGCGCCTCGGCGACGAGCTTCCGCACGAGGCGCCGTCCGATGCGCTCGCCCTTGAAGCGCGTCATCGTGTAGAGCCCGGCGATCTCGCCCGCACCGTCGGCGAGGTACGGCGCCGTGTGCAGCGCGCCCATGCCGGCGAGGTGCTCGCGTCCGATCCAGGCGCCGAAGCCGCCAAGGAGCAGCTGCGCGATCTCGCCGCTGCTGCGCGGCTTGAGCAGCCCCTCGCGCTGCCCGCGCGCCACCAGACGCTCGACCTCGTGGAAGTCGTCGATCGACAGCCGCTCGACGCGGCAGTAGTCGTCGCGCGTGAACAGGGTGCCCGAGCCCTCGTAGGTGAAGAGCTCGCGGCTGAGCCCGTCGACCGTGCACAGGTTCACCGAGCCGACGCCGCCCTCGAGCACGCGGTCGATCTCGCCGAGCAACGCGCGGCGGTGGCTGAGCCCGTGGAACTCCGCCTCGCCGGCCTCGAGCAGGACGTCGAGCGTCGGGTGATCGAGGAACGACATCACGCGGCGGCTGCTCGGCTCGCGCAGGCCGCCGGTCTTGTCGAGCAGGACGAGCTTGTGGACGCGCAGGCGCTCGGCGATGCGGCACGCAGGAGCCGCCGCGGGCCCGTCGCAGAGCACCACGCACGACGGCCGCACGCGGATGGTCTCCCAGATGTCGATCAGCGACGCGTCCTGGGCGTCGTCGCGCCACGTCACGGTGTCGCCGCGCCGGCGCGACGACGGGGCGCCCGCGGAACGGCGCGCGCGGGAGAGCGGCAGCCCGAGCCAGCGGCGCGGGGACACGCCGCGCGACGCACGCGCCTCGCCGACGACCACGAGCACGCGCGAGCCGTGCGACGTGAGCTCGCTCACCACCGCGCGCAGGCGGCGACGCGCGGTCGCGGCCTGCAGCGCACGACGGTCCGCGGCCAGCACGAGCGTCCGGTCGTGGAACTCATCGAGATAAAAGTCCTTCTCCGTGAACGCCACGCGGCCCCTTAGCACGGCGCGCGCGCAATCGAAGCATGCGCGGGGGGCGTCTTCTTGCACGAGCATGGAGGCCCCACTAAGTCGCTCGTCGATGCTTCCGCGCGTCGGACGGTCGTCCGGAGGGCCGGGCCGTCTCGCCGCCCTGCTCCTTCTCGCATCGCTCGCGCTCGTCCCGCGCGTCGCGCGAGCCGCCGCGATCGTCGCCGCGGACAATCCGCTGGCGGCCGACGCGGGGCTCGCGATCCTCGACCGCGGCGGCTCGGCGGTCGACGCCGCCGTCGCGACGGCGCTCGCGGTCTGCGTCGTCCACCCGACCTCCTGCGGCATCGGCGGCGGCGGCTTCATGGTGATCCACGACGCGCGCACCAGGCGCACCGTCGCGCTCGACTACCGCGAGACCGCACCGGGCGCCGCGGCCGCGTCGCAGTACGACGAGAACGGCGCCTACGTCGCGGCGAAGAGCCGCAAGGGAGCGCTGGCGGTCGGGGTGCCGGGCGAGATCGCCGGCCTCGCGGCCGCGCACGCCCGCTTCGGGCGGCTGCCGTGGCGCGACGTCGTGGCGCCCGCGATCCGCCTCGCGCGCGACGGCTTCCCCGTGTCGCACCATCTCGCCGGACGCATCAAGGACCAGGCGAAGGCGCTCGCCGCCGATCCCGAGCTGCGGACGATCTATCTCGACCCGAACGGCGAGCCCTGGGCCGAAGGCGCGCTGCTGCGCTCGCCGCACCTCGCCGACACGCTCGAGCGCGTCGCCGAGCGCGGACCACGCGCCTTCTACGAGGGCGACGTCGCGCGGGCGATCGTGTCCACGATCCGCGCCGGTGGCGGCGTGATGACGGAGCAGGACCTCGCCCGCTACGAGCCCGTCTGGCGCCGGCCGCTCGAGGTCGAGTACCGGGGCGCCGACGTCTTCACCATGCCCCCCCCGAGCAGCGGCGGACCGGCGCTGGTCCTCGCGCTGCGGACGCTGTCCCGCTACGACGTCGCGGCGCTCGGCGTCGACTCGCCGACGCGCTTCCACCTCTTCGCCGAGATCTTCAAGCACGCGTTCGCCGACCGTGCGCGCATCTCCGGCGACCCGGCGTTCGACCCGGTACTGCCGGCGCCGGGGACCACGCCGCTGGCCGGACGCCTCCACGCGACGCACACCATGGCGCCCGAGGCGTACGGCACGACGACACCCGCACCGAGCGATGGCGGCACCTCGCATCTTTCGGTAATCGCTCCGGACGGCTCGGCGGTCGCTTGTACGACCACGATCAACACGGTGTTCGGCGCCGTGATCGGCGTGCCGGGGACAGGCATCGTGCTCAACAACGAGATCGACGACTTCAGCTTCGACGCCCCGAACGTGTTCGGGCTCGCACCGTCGCGCACCAATCGCATCGCGCCGGGCAAGCGGCCGGCGAGCAGCATGACGCCGACGGTCACGGTCGAGGACGGTCGCGCCGTGGTCGCGGTCGGTGCATCGGGCGGGCCGCTGATCGTCAGCGCGACCATCGAGGTGCTGAGCAACGTGCTCGACTTCGGCATGCCCCCCGAGGCTGCGGTCGCAGCGCCGCGCGTGCATCACCAGTGGCAGCCGAACGTGCTGCTCGTCGAGCCCGGCGTCCGCGCGCTCGACCGCGACGCCCTGGCACTGCTCGGGCACCAGATGCGCGAGATCCCGGCGGTCGCGGCGGTCTCGCTGGCGGCCGATCTGCCTGGAAGCAGCGGGGGCGCGGGCGATCCGCGCAAGGGCGGCGGTGCGGCGAGCGCCGCGAAGCAGAGTGCGCACGAGCCGGCCTCGTCGGCCGCGGCGGCGGCGAGGTGAGCTGATGGAGCAGCAGGAAACCGAACCGGTCATCTCGGTGATCGTCCCGACGCGCAATCGCGCGCGCAGCCTGAAGCTGTTGCTCGACAGCTTCGACGAGCTGGTCCCGCCGCCGGTGCCCTACGAGGTCGTGATCGCCGACAACGGCTCCGACGACGACTCGCCGCGCATCCTGTCGCAGTGGCGCGCGGCCGGCCCGAACCGGCACGTCGTGCGCGTCGTCGAGCCGGGCAAGTCGCGCGCGGTGAACGCCGCGATCGCGCAGTCGAAGGGTCAGCTGCTCGCCTTCCTCGACGACGACGTGGTCGCCGAGCCGCGCTGGCTCGCCGAGGTCTGGGACTACTTCACGCGTCACGACTGCTTCGCGGCACAGGGCTCGGTGGTGTGGCCCGACGAGGCGATGAACGATCCGGAGCTGTACGCGCTCCTCGACCGCTACCGGACGATCGTGCACATCGACCTCGACCCCGACACCGTGCGCACCAAGCTCACCGGCGCGAACATGACGATCCGTCGGCACACCTTCGCCGTGGTCGGGCTGTTCAACGAGAAGATCGGACCGGGCGCCGCGGGGCTCAGCGAGGACAACGAGCTCGCCGACCGCATCCGCGCGCACGGCGGCTGGATCGGCTACATGAAGAAGGCCCGCGTGATCCACGAGATCGAGCCGAGCCGCCTCACCGAGGAGTACTTCGAGGAGTACCACCGCCGTCAGGGCCGCAGCCGTTACGCGTACAAGCACAACAAGGTGCTGACCAGCATCCTGCCGAACATGGCGAAGGCGTGCCTCAACTACGCGGTGTACAGCCTGACCGGCGACATCCGGAAGAAGTACCGCGCGAAGGGCCGCTTCTACCACTACAGCGAGATGCTCGTGCTGGCGCGCAAGCAGCGCGCGCACCGACCGGCGAACGCGCGCGCCTGAACCGCGTGCTCTCGGTCGTCGTCCCGGCGCACGATGCGGCGCCGTATCTCGCCGCGGCGCTCGACAGCATCCTGCGCGAGCTGCCCGCGGACGGCGAGGTGATCGTCGTCGACGACGGCTCGCGCGACGCGACGCCCGAGGTGATCGCCCGCTACGGGGATCGCGTGCGCGGCGTGCGCAACGAGGTCGCGGGCGGTCCGGGCAACGCGCGCAACGCCGGTGCGGCGATCGCGCGCGGCGACGTGCTCGCCTTCCTCGACGCGGACGACCTCGCCCTCCGCGGCCGCTTCACGACGCTGCTCGCGGAGCTCGACCGCGATCCGTCGCTCGAGCTGGTGTTCGGCAACGGCATCAAGATCTACGAGGGATCGGAGAAGGTGCGGCCGGTGATCCGGACGTCGTACGCGCGACTGCTGCGGCGGCGCGTGTCGGTCTCCGAGATGCTGCTCGGCAGCTGGCTCTATCCGCAGGCGCTCTGCGTCCGGACCGACGCCTTTCGCCGGCTCGGCGGATTCTCCCCCGAGCCGGTCGAGGACTGGGACTTCGGCCTGCGCGCGGCGCTGCGCCTGCATGTCCGCTTCGTCGACGTGCCGGTGTTCGCGTACCGGCAGCACCCGGGCAGCCTGACCACGAAGCGCCTCGAGTTCATCCACCTGATGCTCGGTCTCCTCGAGCGCTTCGTCGCGTCGAACCCGGACCTGCCGCAGCACGTCCCGCAGGCCGAGATCGACCGCGCGCTGGCGCGCTACGAGGCGCGCGCGGCGCAACAGCACGTGCGCAACGGGGACCGCGACGGCGCCCGGACGCTGCTCCGCCGGGCCGCAGCGCACGACCCGTGGAGCTTGCGCTATCGGTGGCGTCTCATGAAGCTGCAGCTGGGACTCCGCCCGACCGCATGACCGCCGCAACACCGACCGCCTCGCCCGGCCCGACGGCGCCGCACGCACCGCGCGCGGTCGCACGCGAGCGCGCCGAGCGGTGGGCGCGCGGCGCGCTCGCGCTGTGGCGCTGGATGGAGCCGCACCTGCGCACCGTGCTGCCGCCGCTCGCGCTCGCGTTCTTCTGGCTCACGAGCGTCACCATCGTCCTCGATCGCTTCCCGCTGCCGTGGGGCGACTCGTTCAGCTTCCGCAGCCTCGCGCGCAACGTCGCCATCCTCACCTTCGTCGGCCACCTCGCGCACGCGCCGTCGCTGCGGCTCGCGCGCGGCGTGCTGACCGCACCGCTGATCGCCTACTTCGCGGCCGCCGTGCTGTCGGTCGCCGTCAATGGCGAAGTCTGGGGCGAGGTGCGGCTGCTCGGCGTGACGGTCGCGTTCTACGTCGCGACGCGCGCCATCGCGGCGCATCGCCCCGGGTCGGTGCAGCTCCTGCACTGGCTCGGGGTCCTGGTCCTCGTCCAGCTGGGGCGCGAGCTGTGGAACCAGCCGGAGCTGCTCCTGCTGCGCGAGGACCTGCGCAACACGCTGGTCACCGACCATCCGAACTCCGTCGGCTACACGCTCGCGGTTCTGCTGCCGCTGTTCCTCGGCGTCGCGCTGAAGCCGCGCGGCGGCTTGCTGCCGAAGCTGTACGCGCTGGCGGCACCGCTCGGATTGCTGATGACCTTCTCGCGCTCGGCGTGGGCGACCGCCGTGCTCGGCGTGCTGGTCATGGTGCTGGCGCTGCGCCGCCGCACGCGCACCGCGCGGCAGACCGCACTGCTGTTCGCGTCCGTCGCACTGGTCGCGCTGGTGGTGGTGGCGATCGTGTCGATGTCGGGCACGCGCACCGAGGCGGACCTGCAGCGGCTGCGCATCCTGAACGCGTCGCTGTCGCTGTTCCGCGACCACTGGCTGGTCGGCGTCGGCTTCGGCGGACCGAACTTCAAGGACGCGTTCCCCGCGCGCTACCTCGAGATGTACGGCGAGGGCCTGTTCCTCTTCCACTCGCACAACACCGTGGTCGACGTGCTCGCGTGCACGGGGCTGGTCGGCGCGGCGGCAGCGGCGTGGCTGGTGTGGCGGCTCGGACGTCTCGCGCTGCGCGCGCTGCGCGCCGCACCCGCGGCGCTGTCCAGCGAGGGCATCGGCATGGCGGTGTCGATCGCCGTCTTCCTCGTCATGGGCATCTTCGACGTCCCCGCGACGCACCCGAAGCTCATGCTGATCTTCGCGGCGGCCCTCGCGTTCATCGAGACGCGCACCGGCGAGCTCGAGCGCGAGCGCGCCGCCGATCCGGCTCAGCGGCCGGCGTAGCGGGCGAGCGCGCAGCGCCAGCGATAGCGGAGCCGCGTCGGCGCGAGCGCGATGGCGCGCGTCCACGCGTCGAGCGCGGCGGCACGATCGCCGTCCTCGAGCCGCAGCTGCGCGACGCGCGCCAGCTGACTCGCCCGCGCCGCGTCGAGTCGCGCCTCGCCGACCTCGCGCGCGGCCTCGGGATGTCCGGCGACGAAGTGCTCGAGCACGCGGACGAGGGTCTCGCCGAACTCGCGTCGTCGCGACGTCACGCTGCCCGAGCTCTGCCGATACGCGAAGACCTCGCGATCGACGTACGCCATGCGCAGCGCGAGGGCCGCACGCAACGCGAAGTCCCAGTCCTCGCCGCGCTCGGCAACGAAGCCGCCCAGCTCGAGGAAGCGCTCGCGCCGGATGCTCATCGCCTGCGGGTAGACGACGCCGCCGCGCAGCATCTCGTCGAGGTCGACGCGCGCGCGGAGGCGGCGCGCCTGCCGGGGCCCGATGACGGGACCGAGCCGTCGTCCTTCCGTGTCGCAGCGCGCGCCGCTGGCGAACACGAGGTCGATCTCGGGCCGCTCGTCGAGCACCGCCTGCAGCGCCGCGAAGCGCCCGGGCAGCACCAGGTCGTCGGCGTCGTGGAACGCGAGCACCGCGCCCGACGCCGCACGCGCACCGGCGTTGCGCGCGCGCCCCGGGCCGGTCGGAGCGTCGTGGCGCAGCACGCGCACGCGGCCGCCGCGGCGGCGCGCGACGGCGCCGGTCGCGTCGCGCGAGCCGTCGTCGACCACGATCACCTCGGCGTCCGGCGGAGCCTCGCGCAGGACCGAGTCGAGCGCCGCTCCGAGCCACGGCTCGGCGTCGTACGCGGCGATGACCACCGACAGCTGCACGGCGGCACCTTCGCCCGTGCGACAGCGCGCGGCAACCACGCCGCCGGACCTCCGGGAGACGCCGTGAAAGTCCGTCGCGCCGCCGGCGTCGATGAGCAGTGCTTGCCGACACTCCTCCTTCCCCACGTGCCACAGGGCACCGAGTCGGCTCTGGCCGCTGCACGTCACCCCCGGCGTGCAGCGGCCCTCCCCTCCCTCCGCCGCTGGTGGGCCATCGTCCTGCTCCGGTGGCGGACCGCTCTCGAGATCGCGCTCGCGGCGCTTGCCCTGGCGTTCCTGCTCGGGCACCTGCCGCTGCCGGAGCCGCTCGACACCAGCTACCGGAGCTGCGCCCGGATCGTCGCACTTCTCTTTCTCGGCGGAGCGCTCGCCGGAGCGCCGGGTGTCGCACTGTCGCGGTCGCGCATCGGTGCGGCACTGCTCGTCCTCGCGCTCGCGGCGACCGCGTCGGTCGTCGCCGCCGGTGGTCGGACCGCCGCGGTGAGCGCGCTGTGGACCGCGCTCGGCGTGTTTCACGCGGTGCGCGCCGTCGCCGCCGACGAACGCGGACGCCGCCGGCTGCTGCACGGCCTCGGCCTCGTCTGCGTCGGCATCCTCGCGCGCGAGCTGTGGCACGAGCCACGGCTGCTCGTCCTGCGCGAGGCGCACCGTCACGGGATGGTGACCGAGCATCCGAACACGCTCGGCTTCGCGCTCGCCCTGCTGCTGCCCGTGCTGCTGGCGGCGTCCGCGCGTCGGAGCCTGCGTGCACCCGCGTGCGTCTACGTCGCGGCCGGCACCGTCGTGCTGCTCGCGACCTTCTCGCGCGCGGCCTGGCTCGGGCTCGCGGGATCGGTGCTCGCGCTCGCCTTCGCGACGCGCGCGCCGCAGACGCGGGTCGGCGTGTCGCGCGTCCGGCGTTCGTCGCGCGTACGAACCGAGCTCGCGCTCGTCGCCGCCGCCGTGCTGGTGCTCGCGGTCGCGGTGGTCTCGCTCGACCGCAACGGCGGCGACACGCAGCGGCTGCGCATCCTCGGCACGTCGTGGTCGCTGTTCCGCGAGCACTGGCCGCTCGGCGTCGGCTTCGGCAGCGGCAATCTCGAGCCGCTGTTCCCGGTGCGCTACCTCGAGCGCCACGGCGAGAGCCTGTTCCTCTTCCACAGCCACGACCTCTACCTCGACCTGCTCACCGGCTCGGGCGTGGCCGGCGCCGTCGCCGCGGTCGCGCTGTTCGCGACGCTCGCGACCGTCGCATGGCGCGCGCTGTCCGTCGCCCGGCATCGCGCCGCGCGTGCCGAGGCCGCTGGATACGCGACCTCGCTGGGTGTGTTCTTCGCGCTCGGCCTGGTCGACACGCCGCTCTACCACGGACGCCTGCTGCTCGTGTCCGTCACGCTGTGGGCCATGCTCGACGTGTTCGCCGAATGCTCGGTTCGCTCGCACGAGCCCAAGAAAACGGCATCGGATTCCCGACCCGATCCTGAAAACTCCGATGGCGCCGTGCGTCGAGAGCGGCACCGGCTTTGCTGAAGGTCCTGACCAAACCAGCGTGAGGCCTCGGACCGCGACCACGGATGGTCCGTGATACGTGCGGAGGATCACGCAAGCTTGGCAGCCGGTAGCCTTCCCTCCGCTACCGGCTGCTTTGCGTCTGGCCTCCGGATTCCGGAAGCCGGCACGGTTGCCGCGCCGCCGGACGCACCGTACCGTCGGGCCGTGCGCGGCAACGGAGCGGCCAGGAAAACGGCGCGCGCGAAGCGCGACGGACGGCGCATCGTCGTCATCGGCGGCGGACTCGGCGGGCTCGCCGCCGCGATCCTCCTCGGACGCGCCGGTCACCGCGTGACGGTGCTCGAGCGCGACGTCCGTCCTTCGGCGGCGACCCCCGACGAGGCCTTCGCGACCTGGGAGCGCGCCGGCGTCGCGCAGTTCCGCCACTCGCACACGTTCCTCGCCCGGCTCACCTGCGTGATGCGCGAGCGCTTCCCCGAGGTCCTGCACCTGCTGCGCGCGCACGGCGCGCTCGAGCTGCCGCTCACCGTCAATCTGCCGCCCGGCCTCGACCTCGGGCCGCGCGAGCGCGGCGACGGCGAGCTGGTGCTGCTCGGCTGCCGGCGCGCCGCCTTCGAGTGGGCGCTGGACCGCATCGCGCGCGCCGAGCCGAACGTCGAGCTGCGCGAGGGCGTCTACGTCGAGGGGCTGGTGGCGTCGCCCCGTCGCGACGACGCGCCGGCGCCGCGCGCGCCGCGCGTGACCGGCGTCCGCGTGCGCACGCTGTCCGCACCGGCCGGCGATCGCGCCGGCATCCCCTGGCACCCGCGAAAGAAGCGCGACGACGGCGCACCGGCCGGCCGCCGCAGCGTCGTCGCAGCCGACCTGGTGGTCGACGCGAGCGGACGACGCAGCCGCGCCGCCGAGTGGCTGCCGGAGATCGGCGCGCGCGCACCGCGCGAGCGCAGCGTGCACACCGGAATCTTCTACTTCACGCGCTTCTACCGTCTGGTCGGCGAGCGGCCGCCGGGAGCGATGACGGGGCTCGTCGCGGGTGACGTCGGCTGGCTCAAGCTCGCGACGTTCCCCGGCGACAACGGCACGTTCTCGATCACGGTCGGCAGCGACATCGACGACGCGGAGCTGCGCGCGCTGTCCGAGCCCGACGTGTTCGAGGCGGTGGTCGGCGCGTTCCCGCAGATCGCCGCGTGGCGCGGCGTGGCCGAGCCGATCGACGGTCCGGACACGCCGGTCCTCGTCATGGGTGGGCTCTCGAACCGCATGCGGTCGTTCGTCGCGGAGGGCGCGCCGCTGGTCGGGAACCTCCTCGTGATCGGCGACGCCGTCGTGCACACGAACCCGATCTACGGCCGCGGCGCGACCTGCGCGCTGCTCACCGCGGTCGCGCTCGCCGACGCGCTCGCGGCGCACCCGCGCGACGACGCCGCCGCGGCCCTCGCGCTCGCGAGCCGCGTCAAGCAGGAGATCGGGCCGTTCTGGACGTCCGCTGCCGCCGGCGACCGCATGGGCCGCGCCCGCGCCGCCGCACAGGCCGGCACGCAGACCGGCGGCGAGGCGGCGTCGCTGCTGGCGAGCCTGTGGTCGTTCATCTCGTCGCCGGACCGCGCGATCGCGCAGCTCGCGGCGCAGGCGCTGAGCGTCTACTTCGACCACGGGCTCGTGCCGGCGAGCACGCGCGACGGACAGGTCTACCGCGGCGTGATGCGCGTGATGAACATGCTCGACGAGCCGCGCACCGGGCTGCTCTCGCCGGCGATCGTCGCGCGCGTCCTGCCCGTGATCGCGCGCTCGCTCGCGTCGCGCGGCTCGCGGCGGTCCTTCGCGGGCCCCAGCCGCGCCGAGGCGCTGGCCCTCATCGAGCGGGTGCGCGCCGAGCGCGCGGGCGTCGCGCCGACGGAGAAGCGGCCGCCGGCACGCCGGCCACGGCGTGCGCCGCGGGCCGCTGCGGACGTCGCACGCGCCACGCGCCGGGCCCGCGCGCGATCCTGACGCGTCGGCGGCACGCGATCGCGCGCTGCTCGTCTGCGGCTGGCCTTGATCCCGCCCTCCGATGGGGCGACAACGGCGCATGCGAGGCCTGTCGGACTTCAACGGACGCGTCGCGGTGGTCACCGGAGCGTCGAGCGGGATCGGCACCGGGCTCGCGGAGACGCTCGCGCGGCGCGGGGCGCGCGTCGCTCTCGTCGCGCGGCGACAGGAGCGGCTCGAGCAGGTCGCGGCGGCGATCGAGGCCGAGGGCGGCACCGCGATGGTCGTGCCGTGCGACGTCGAGCAGCGCGACGCGGTCGAGGCCGCGGCACAAGCGGTCGTCGAGCGCTTCGGACGGCTCGACGTGCTGGTCAACAACGCCGGCTACAACCGCCACGTCCTGTTCAAGGACCACGACGTCGCGGACGTCGAGCGCATGATGCGCGTCAACTATCTCTCGGTCGTCTACTGGATCAAGGCGGCGCTGCCGGCGATGCGCGCCCAGGGCGAGGGCTGGATCGTCAACCTGTCGTCGGTCGCGGGCAAGCTCGGGCAGCCCGACGAGGCCGCCTACGCCGCGACCAAGTTCGCGGTCGCGGGACTGTCGGAGAGCCTGAGCTACGAGTTCGACCCGCTCGGCATTCACGTCCTTTGCGTGCATCCCGCGCTGGTCCGCACCGAGATGTTCGACGAGGCGACGATGGCGCGCCTGCCCGCAGGGGTCGAGTCCAGCTTCATCACCGTCGAGCAGTTCTGCGCCGGCGTCCTCGACGCGCTCGCACGCGGCGCCTACGAGGTGACGGTGCCACGCCACGTCGGCGTGGTGTACCTCGTGCGGCTGCTGGTGCCGTCGTTCCTCCGCCGGCAGACGGCGCGCTTCCGGCTGCCGATCCTGCCCGATCTGACCAGCTGATCGGCCCGATCCACGGTCGCGCGCATGACGCACCGGGTTGCGACGCCCCGGACGGACGCATAAAGGGCTCAAACGTCGTTTTCCCGAGGGAGACGGCGATCGGCGCGCCGAAAGTGGCCGCGCACCCGGGGAGGAGTCGACGATGTCAGCTGCCAGCATCGATCTCGCCAGCGCCAAGGCCGAGGGCATTCCCGCCGACATCGCGGTCTTCTCGTACTACCGGAACGCCGAGCAGCACGGTGCGAATCTCCTGTTCCGGCTGCTGAAGCACCTCGACGACCCGGACGCGCAGATCGCGCTGTCGCAGCACCTCGCCGACGAGACCCGCCACGCATGGCTGTGGACCGAGCGCATCGTCCGCGCCGGCGCGAAGCCGCTGGTGGTCTGCGACGGCTACCAGGTCCGCATGGGCCGCGCCGCCGGCATGCCGCGCGACGTCGTGGATCTGCTCGCGCTCACGGTCGTGGTCGAGCAGCGCGCGCTGCGCCGGTACCAGCAGCATCTGCGTCGCCCGAACCTCGATGCCGACACCGAGCAGGTGCTGCGCAACGTCACCAAGGACGAGGGCTGGCACATCGACTGGATCCGCAAGTTCGGCCGCACGCTGGCCGAGCAGCGGGGCGAGTCGAAGCGCTTCGACGAGGCGATCGCGCGCTACCGCGAGGTCGACCGCCAGGTCGTGGAGCACCTCGAGGCGGCCGAGCAGGACCTCGTCGGCGGCGCGACCGTCGACTGACGCCGCCGCGCGCGGCACAATCGAGGCGATGCGTTTCAAGCCTCGACGCCCGACGGCGCCCGCCTCGCCCAGCGAGGCGAAGCGCTACGACGAGATCTTCGCCGCCGCGAAGCGCGACCAGCTCGCGCGCGGCCAGGACTACCGGGCGCGCTCGCTCGCGCTGCACGGCTGGATCTGCGGGAAGTGCGCGCGCGAGTTCGAGGAGAACGACCTGCACCTCCTCACCGTGCACCACAAGGACGGCAACCACGACAACAACCCCGCCGACGGCAGCAACTGGGAGAACCTCTGCTCCTACTGCCACGACGCGGAGCATTCGATGGGCCTGCTCGGCGACTACCTGACCGGCCGCGACGGGAAGCCGGGCAGGCGGTGAGCCGCCACGTCGCCGGGATCGTCCTCGCCGGCGGCGCGTCGCGACGCATGGGACGGGCGAAGGCCGGGCTCGTGCACGAGGGACGCACCTTCCTCGCGCACGTCCTCGGCGCATTGCGCGGCGCGGGCATCGACGACGTGATCGTCGTCTCCGGCAGCGCGCACGACGCCGTTCTCGCCGCGCTGCCGACCGGCGACGACGCGCGCGTGCTGCGCAACCCGGATCCCGAGCGCGGGCAGCTGTCGTCGCTGAAGATCGCGCTCGGCGCGCTGCGCACGCGACAGCCGCGACCAGATGCGGCCGTCATGGCCCTGGTCGACCACCCCGCGGTGCAGCCCGCGACGGTCGCGCGGCTGCTCTCCGCCTGGTCGGAGACGCCGCGCGCGCCGATCGTGCTGCCGTCGTTCGCCGGCCGACGCGGACATCCCGTCCTGTTCGCGTCGGGCGTGTGGGACGAGCTGCTCGCGACACCCGACGAGCTCGGCGCGCGCGCGGTGGTGCGCGCGGACGCGGCGCGCGTGCTCGAGATCCCGGTCGACGACGCGGGAGTGCGCATCGACGTCGACACGCCGGATGACTTCCGGCGCCTCACGTCGCGTACTTGACGCTCAGCCGCGGCGCGACAGCGCGACCGCGGCCGCCTTCCCGCGACGCCGCACGTTCACCATCTCGGCGACGATCGACACCGCGATCTCGCCCGGCGTCTCGGCGCCGATGTCGAGCCCGATCGGCGCGTGCACCGCCGCGACGCGCTCGCGGTCGGCGCCCTCCTCCTCCAGATGCTCGAGGATGCGTCGCACGCGGCGGCGGCTGCCGATCATGCCGAGGTAGAACGCGTCGAGGCCGAGCGCGACACGCAGGCACTCGGCGTCGAGGCGGTGCCCGCGCGTCACGAGCACGATCGCGCGCGGGCCGCGCGTCGGCAGCTCCGCCAGCGCGGTGCGCGGGTCGGCGACGACGATGCTGCGCGCGTCGGGGAGGCGCACGGGGTTCGCGAACGAGGGCCGGTCGTCGAGCACGGTCACCGTGAAGCCGGCGGCCGGTGCGACCCGCGCGAGCGCCTGCCCCACGTGTCCTGCCCCGACGATCACCAGCTCCGGCGCCGTCACGAGAGGCTCGACGAAGAGCGCGATGCCGTCGCCCGCGTCCGCCTCGCCGGCGTCGCCGCACGCGAGCGCCTGCAGCGCGCGCTCGACCGCGGCGCCGTCGAGCGCCGCTTCGCCGAGCGGCAGGCTCTGCACGCCGCGCTCGTCGACCACGGTCTTCCGCCCGACGAGCTTCGCGTGCGCGCGCGGTGCCGTCGTGACCGTCACCACCGCCGCCGCGAGCCCGCGCTCCCTCGCCGCGTCGAGCGCCGCGAAGAGCTGCCCGCACGGCACGCCGCCGAAGGTCGCTCCCGCGCGCTCGAGGAAGACGTCGAGGACACCGCCGCAGATCGAGGGGCTCTCCCAGCCGTCCTCCTCGAGCAGGCTCACCTCGATGCGCTGCGGTTCGCCGGTCGCGAGCACGCGGTGCGCGCGGCTCGTGACCTCCGCCTCGCCGCAGCCGCCCCCCACCGTGCCGAGCTGCGCGCCGGAGGGGTCGATCAGCATCTTTGCGCCGGCCTTGCGCGGCGTCGAGCCGCGATCGCGGACGATCGACGCGACCACGACGTCGCGCCCGCCGCGCGCGGGGTCGGCGAGACGCCGCCGCAACTCGGCCAGGAACGCGTCCAGATCGTCCACCCTCCCTGTATACGGCCGCAGGATTGCATCGACCACCCTCCGCTTCCTAAGATCGCCCTTTCCCGAGGAGGGCCCGTTGCACGAGATCCGATACTCCGCTCCGCAGTCGCTCGCCGACGCCGTCGGGCTGCTCGCCGCCGACGACGCGCGTGTGCTCGCCGGCGGCACCGACCTGCTGATCCAGCTCCGCGCGGGCACCTGTCCGTCGCGGCACCTCGTGGACGTCAAGCGCATCGCCGAGCTCGCGACGCTCGCCTTCGACGACGCCGGCGCCCTGCACCTCGGAGCGGCCGTGCCGTGCTGGCGGCTCGCCGACGACGCGCGCGTCCGGCGCACGTTCCCCGGCCTCGCCGAGGCGACCGCGCTGATCGGATCGACCCAGATCCAGAGCCGCGCGACGATCGCCGGCAACCTGTGCAACGGCTCGCCGGCCGCGGACACGACGCCGGCACTCGTCGCGCTCGGCGCGGTCTGCGTCGTGCAGGGACCGGACGGGCGCCGCGAGGTGCCGGTCGCGAACTTCGTCGTCTCGCCCGGGAAGACCGTGCTGAAACGCGGCGAGCTGCTGGTCGAGCTGCGCATCCCGGCACCCGCGGCGCACACGGCGGACGCCTACCAGAGATTCATTCCGCGCAACGAGATGGACATCGCCGTGGTCGGCGTGGGCGCGTCGGTGACGCTCGACGGCGAGCGCTGCACGTCGGCGCGCATCGCACTCGGTGCGGTCGGTCCGACCGTGATCGTCGCCGACGCGGCGGCACAGGCCCTCGTCGGGTCGTCGCTCGACGACGCCACGCTCGCCCGCGCCGCCGAAGCCGCGAGGGCGGCGGCGCGGCCGATCACCGACATGCGCGCGCCGGCGGACTACCGGCGCGAGATCACCGGCGTGCTCGTACGGCGCGTCGTCGCCGAGGCCGCGCGCCGCGCGCGCCGGGGAGCCTGAGACGACATGGCGAAGACGCACGTCACCCTGAACCTGAACGGCGAGAGCACCGAGCTGCTCTGCGAGCCGCGCCAGACGCTCCTCGAAGTCCTGCGCGACGAGCTCGACCTCACCGGGACGAAGGAAGGCTGCGCGACCGGCGACTGCGGCGCGTGCAGCGTGCTGCTCGACGGACGCGTCGTGTGCGCGTGCCTGGTGCTGGCCGTCGAGACGGAGGGCCGCACGCTCACGACCGTCGAGGGTCTCGCCGACGGCGAGAAGCTGCACCCGCTGCAGAAGGCCTTCCTCGAGCACGCGGCACTCCAGTGCGGCATCTGCACGCCGGGCTTCCTCGTCGCGGCGAAGGCGCTGCTCGAGCGCAACCCCGACCCGAGCGAGCACGAGGTTCGCTACGAACTCGCCGGCAACCTGTGCCGCTGCACCGGCTACGACAAGATCGTGCGCGCCGTACTCGCGGCCGCGGAAGAGATGCGCGGCGCGGCTCCGCGGCGCAGCGAGGCACGCTGATGGCGACGAAGCACGAGGACTCCGCCGCGCACCCGCGCAAGTTCAAGATCGTCGGCACGCGCCCGATCCGCCACGACGGCATCGACAAGGTCACCGGACGCGCCCGCTACGGCGCCGACGTGAACCTGCCCGGGATGCTGCACGGCAAGGTGCTGCGCAGCCCGCACGCGCACGCGCGCATCCTCGGCATCGACACCACTCGCGCGGCGGCGCTGCCCGGCGTGAAGGCGATCGTCACCGGCGCCGACATGCCGCCCGTCAAGAGCAAGACCGAGCAAGCCGGCGAGGGAACGTCCAACCCGCGCCACCTGTCCGACAACATCCTCGCCAAGGGAAAGGCTCTCTACACCGGACACGCGATCGCCGCGGTCGCGGCGATCAGCCCGCACGTCGCCGAGGAGGCGCTGAAGCTGATCGACGTGCGCTACGAGGTGCTGCCGCCGGTGCTCGACGTGCGCGCCGCGATGCGCCCCGACGCGCCGATCCTGCACGACGACCTGCGCACCGCGAACGTCGACCCGCCGAGCGACGAGCCGACCAACGTCGCGAACGTCGTGCGCTTCGAGCGCGGCGACGTCGCGGCGGCGTTCGCATCCGCCGACGTCGTGGTCGAGCGCGAGTTCGACACGGCGATGGTCCACCAGGGCTACATCGAGCCGCACAACGCGGTCGCGAAGGTCGACGCCGACGGACAGGCGACGGTCTGGGTGAGCACGCAGGGGCCGTTCGAGGTCCGGCACTTCTGCTCCGAGATCCTCGCCATGCCGCTGTCGCAGATCAAGGTCGTGCCGGCCGAGATCGGCGGCGGCTTCGGCGGCAAGACCACGATCTACCTCGAGCCGCTGGCGATCATGCTCGCCCGCAAGTCCGGCAAGCCCGTCAAGCTCGTGATGAGCCGCGCCGAGGTGCTGCGTGCGACCGGACCGACCTCGGGCTCGCACATCCGCGTCAAGATGGGCGCCACGAAGGACGGCCGCATCGTCGCCGCGGACGCGACGCTGATGTACGAGGCCGGCGCGTTTCCGGGCTCGCCGGTGTGGGCGGGTGCCATGTGCCTGCTCGCCGGCTACGACATCGAGGCGCTGCGCATCGAGGGCCACGACGTCGTGGTGAACCGGCCGAAGACGGCCGCCTATCGCGCGCCGGGCGCGAGCAACGCCGCCTTCGCCGCGGAGGCGGTGGTCGACGAGCTCGCGGCGAAGCTCGGCATCGATCCGATCGCGTTCCGGCGCAAGAACGGTGCCCGCGAGGGAACCCCGACGCCGGCCGGCCCGCGCCACAAGCGCATCGGCCTGCTCGAGGTGCTCGACGCGGTCGAGTCCTCGCCGCACTGGTGCTCTCCGCTCGGCACGCCGTCCGACGCGAGCGTCAAGCGCCGCGGCCGCGGCCTCGCGACCGGGTTCTGGTTCAACGCGGGCCTGCAGTCGAGCGCGACCATCGCGATCAACCAGGACGGCACCGCGAGCCTCGTCACCGGGTCGCCCGACATCGGCGGCACGCGGACGTCGTGCGCGATGATCGCCGCGGAGGAGCTCGGCATCGCGGTCGAGCGCGTGCGTCCGAGCGTCGCCGACACCGACTCCGTCGGCCACACCGACGTCACCGGCGGCAGCCGCGTCACGATGGCGACCGGCCTCGCGGTCTACGAGGCCGCGCAGGACGTCAAGCGCCAGCTTCGCGAGCGCGCCGCCGCGATCTGGAAGACCCCCGTCGAGCAGGTGAGCTACGCCGACGGCCACGCGACCGCCGAGTACGGCGATCATCCGCCGATGTCGCTCGCGCAGATCGCGCCGAAGCTCGGCCGCACCGGTGGCCCCGTCGTCGGGCGGGCGACGGTCAACGCGCAGAAGGCGACCGGAGCCGCCTTCGCCGCGGCGCTGGTCGACGTGGACGTCGACGTCGAGACCGGCAAGGTCGACGTCGTGCGCTGCACCGTGGTGCAGGACGCCGGACGGGCGATCCATCCCGCATACGTCGAGGGACAGATGCAGGGCGGCACGGTGCAGGGGCTCGGCTGGGCGCTCAACGAGGAGTACGTCTACGACGCCGAGGGGCGGCTTCTGAACGCGGGCTTCCTCGACTACCGGATGCCGGTCGCGCTCGACCTGCCGATGATCGAGGCGATCATCGTCGAGGTGCCGAACCCCGGCCATCCCTACGGCGTGCGCGGCGTCGGCGAGGTGTCGATCGTGCCGCCGCCGGGTGCGGTCGCGAACGCGGTCGCATCCGCGACGGGGGTCCGCATGACGGACCTGCCGATGTCGCCGCCGCGCGTGCTCGCCGCGATGCACGCGGGCGGCGTGCGCGCGACGCCGTCTGCGCACGCCTCGGCGGCACGCTGACCGCGTGGCGATCGTCTTCGTTCCGGCGCCGCTCCGGCGCCTCACGGGCGGACGCGATCGCCTCGAGATCGTCGGCGCGACGGTCGGGGCGCTGGTCGATGCGATCGAACGCGCGCACCCCGGCTTTCGCGACCGCGTGGTCGCGGACGGCGAGCTGCATCCGTCGCTCGCGCTGTCGGTCGACGGCGACCTGGTGACGCGCGGACTCGACGAGCCGGTCGGTCCCGCGAGCGAGGTCCACTTCGTGCCGGCGCTCGGCGGCGGGAAGCCGCGTCCGGACGACGAAGACGCCTCCCACGCGCCCGACGCGTACGCGCGCATCTTCGAGGTGCGCGGCGGGTCGTACAACGCCGCGCACGCGCTCGTTCCCGGGGCACGCGAGACCGAGCGCGAGCTCCTGCTCGAACGGCTCGATCTCCGGCCGGCGCTCACCGTGCTCGACGTCCCCGCCGGCGGCGGCTACGTCGCCGACGGACTGCGCGCCCGCACGCGCGACCTGTCGGTCGTCTGCGTGGAGCCCGCCGCCGCATTCGCGGCGGGCATCGACCGGTCCCACCGCCGGATCCGCGGTGCGCTCGTGCGCCTGCCGTTCGGCGACGCGTGCGTCGATCGCGTGGCGTCGCTCGCCGGCACGCACCACCTCGAGAGCCGCGCGGACTTCTTCCGCGAGTGCCGCCGCGTCCTGCGTCGCGGCGGGCGCTTCACGGTCGCGGATGCCCGCGCCGGCACCGCGGTCGCGCGCTTTCTCAACGGCCCGGTGGACCGCTTCACCACCACCGGCCACGACGGTCGCTTCTTCGCGGACGGCGAGGCAGCGGACTTGCTCCTCGGTGCCGGCTTCACCGAGGTCCGCGAGGAGCACCTGCCCTGCGCGTGGCGCTTTCCGGACCACGACACGATGGTGCGCTACTGCGGACTCCTCTTCGGCCTCGTGCGCGCGAGCGAGCGCGAGGTCGCCGACGCGCTGTCCGACCACTTCGCGATCGAGACCGATTCGCAGGGGCGGACGTCGCTGCCCTGGTCGCTGGTCTACGCGAGCGGCGTCGCCGGCTGACTCAGCCGTCGTGACGGATCACGGCGCGCACCTTCCCGGCCGCGGTTCGCTCGAGCTCGCGCACGAACTGGACCGCGACCGCCACACCCGGACCGACGATGCCGGCGATCGCGCGCCCGACGCGGTTCGCCAGCACCGCACGATCCGCCTGCTCCGCGGCAACGAGCGCGACGCGCAGCGACGACGGCCTCTCCTGCACGAGCTGGTACTGCCAGACCTCGCGCTCGTCGGTGAAGCACGCGCGCAGCCGCTGCGTGTACACACGCTCGCCCGACGGCACGACCAGCCAGTCCTCGACGCGGCCCTCCGGGAATCCGATCAGCGGCAGCGGCACGCCGCAGCCGCACGGCGCGGCCGGCACCTCGACCTCGTCGCCGAGACGGTAGTTCAGCAGCACCGTCGCGTGATCGACGAGATTCGAGATCACCACCTCGCCGCGTCCGCCAGGCGCGACGTCCCGTCCGTCCGCGTCGACGACGCGCACCGCGCACAGGTCGGCGTGCACGTGCAGGCCCGCGCCGTGCGGGCACTGCCAGCCGATCTTCAGCGACTCCACCGCCTGGTAGGCCGTCCACACGGTCGCACCGAGACGCTCGACGATGCGGGCGCGCCCCGAAGGCGACATCGCGTCGCCGCTGTACGCGAACACCCGCGGCACTGCCGCCGGCCCGTGGCTCTCGTCGAGCAGCTGCGCGACCCGCTCGAGGTACGAGCCGTAGCCCAGCACGACGTCCGGACGCGCAGTCGCCACCGCGCGCGCGACGTCCTCGGGCGCCACCGTCATGTCGTACGCCGCACCCGCGCGCGACACCGGCGCCGGCACGACCGCGTGGCGCCGCACGAACGCCCGCACGTCGGATTCCGAGTTTCGCGGCGAGCCGATCGTCATCGTGCGGAATCGTTGCTTGCCGGCGAGCCGCCGCAGGATCGCCCAGTGGCGCTCCCCGTTCCCGGCATCGTCGAGCACCGACGCGGCGTCGTGCCACACGCCGCGCGGGGCGCCGCTGCTGCCACCCGAACGGACCTCCAGCCGCATCCATGGGGGACAGGCCTCGGAGAGGAACAGCTCGGGATGCTCCTGCAGCTCGCGTCGTCCGATCAGCGGCAGCCGCGCCAGGTCGGCCGCCGTGCGCAGGTCGCGTGGATCGCAGCCGAGCCGCCGCGCGAGGTCGCGGTAGTACGGAACCGTATCGAACGCGTGGCGCACGATCTCCGCGACGCGCCGCTCCTGAGCGCGCCGGATCGTGTCGCCGTCGGCCGACGCGAAGCGCCGCGCCGCGAGCATTGCGCGCGCGATGCGCACGCTGCCCGCGGCCCGGTGGAGGAACGTCCCCGCGTGCGTCGGCGGGCTCATGCGTCGGCGAAGGCGGGCCGCACGCGCTCCGCGAACAGACGCAGCGTCTCCGGCCGCGCGCGATCGTGCGTGAAGAACACGAACGACGAGAAGCCGCGCGCCATCGCCTCGCGGATGCGTGCGATCACGTCGTCCGGCGTGCCGACGAAGCCGCCGGCCTCGACGCCCCACCCGCTGCCGGCGAAGCGGCGCAACGCGAGGGCCCGCGCGGGCTCGACCTCGGCACGATCCGCGACCAGAACCAGCACCGCCTCGAGCGAGCAGCGGATCGTCGCCGGGTCACGCCCGATGGCGTCGCACGCGCGGGACAGCGCAGCGCGCTTCGCGTCCGCGTCGGCGAGCGCGTAGGTCGGACAGTTCCAGACGTCGGCGAAGCGCGCGACCAGCGGCAGCGTCAAGCGCTCGCCCGCGCCGCCGACGTGCACGGGAGGACGAGGACGCTGCACGGGTGGTGGCACGTTCGGCAGGTCGCGCACCACGAAGCGCTCGCCCGCGAAGTCGCAGCGCGGTGCTGCGAACGCGCGCACGAGGATCTCGAGCGTCTCCTCCAGCAGCCGCGCCCGCTCGAGCGGCGTTCCCCACGCGAGCCCGGCGCGCGCGTGCTCGGGCTCGTACGATCCGCTGCCGAGGCCGAGTTCGAGCCGTCCCTCGGAGATCACGTCGAGCGACGTCGCCATCTTCGCGAGCAGCGCCGGGTGGCGGAACGTCACCGACAGGACGAGGTGTCCGACGCGCAGCCGCGTCGTTCGCGCGAGCAGGGCCGTCGCGAGGGTCCAGGCCTCGAACGACGGCACGTCCGGCATCTCGGGCGGATACAGGTGATCCATCAGCCAGAGCGCGTCGAAGCCCAGCTCCTCGCAGAGGCGTGCGCGCTCGAGCAGCTCGCCGAAGGTGAATCCCACCTGCGGCAGGTAGATCCCGAACGTCGGTGCGCGGCTCGTCACGGGCGGGAGATTGACGCAAACGACGGGGCCGCGAAAGCGTCCTCCGCGAGCCCGCGCTCAGTGCTCGAAGGTGTGCACCAGCGCGTGCGCGACGAAGATCAGCGCCGCGCCCGCGAACGTCGCCGCGGGCAGCGTCCGCGAGCGACTGGCCTCGTGCGCGGCCGGCAGCAGGCTGCTCGCGCCGAGGTAGAGGAAGACGCCGGCGAACCAGCCGAGCAGCAGCGCGAACAGCGGCGCGCCGAGATTGACGAACGACTGGGCCGCCACGCCGACGAGCGGCGCTGCCGCGACCAGATAGACCATGCGCCGCGTCGCGCTCTCGGTGTGCTGCGTGCCGAGCATGACGCCCGCGACGCTGACGCCGTCGGCGAGCTTGTGCAGCGTCACGCCGGCCGCGATCGCCCAGCCGAGTCCCTCCGCCGCGTGAAAGCCCTGCCCGATCGCGAAGCCGTCGAAGAAGCTGTGCACGGCGAGGCCGACGGCGCCCCAGAAGCCCGCCTGGTGCGTGTCCGAATGCTGCGCGCCGTGGTGCACGTGTCCGCCGTGCGCCAGGTGGTCGACGAGGTAGAACACGAAGTAGCCGAGCGTGAACGCGACGAGCAGATCCCGGCTGTCGTAGCGTCCGCCGCTCGCCTCGAGGAGCGCCAGCGCGTGCGGCAGGATCTCGATCATCGACGCGCTGATCAGCGCACCGGCGCAGAACGCGAAGATCGCCGCGCGGTGCGCGTGCAACCGGATCGCGAGCAGACCGCCGCCGAGCGTGATCGCGGCCGCCAGGGCCGACAGAAGGAAGGCTTGCATTCGGGTGCTCTCGCGCTGCGTCCGGCCGTCCGTGACGACGTGCCGTCGGGTTAGCAGGTGGAGCGCCCGTTCCAAAAGGCGGGCGGAAGCGGGGGCGGCTGCGTCACCGCGGCGCGGGACGTTTCTGCAATTTGGTTGCATTTGCATTTCTCCACCTGTTGTCGTTCGGCGATGTTTTGACGTTTCGACAATTGCGCCCCTCTGTGGCGCCTGATAGGCGTTTCTCCCAGTCGTGCTCGCCCGCTTCGCGAGCGGCACGACGAGACGACGATGCAGGCGAGCCCACTCCACCGCGCAGCACGTACGAGCGCCGCCTCGCGGCCGATGCAGGCGCGGCTCGCGCTCGCATTGCTCGCGCTTCTGGCGCAGATCATCCTGCCGCACGTCCATCGCCTGCAGGTCGCCGCACGGCACGACGCGCCCGGCGTGACGAACGTCGCGGACGCCACGCCGACGCTGGCCGCCGCGCACGATGCGACGGAGCACGCCGAGTCGCAGTGTCCGGTCTGTCAGGCGCTCGCCGCATCGCACGACTTTCTCGCCGCGACGGCGCACCACCCCGTTCCCGCCGCCAGCTCCATCGTCCGCCGCGGCCTGCACGACGCGCGGACTGGCCACACGCCCGCCCGCGCGCACGCGCCGCGCAGCCCTCCCCTCGCCGCCTGACGGCGCGCGGCCTCGTGCCGCGCTCGCTCGCGCCGGTCGACGACCGGTGCACGATCCGGCGCATCACGCCGGAGCAGGTGGAACGGCGAGGGGGAGAAGATGACCCGTTTGTCCCGGATCTGGGGCGTCGTCGCGGCGTTTCCGTTGATCGGCATGCTGTCGGTCACGGCGAGCGCCGACGACCGCGCCGAGATCGAAGCTCTGAAGAAGCAGGTCGAGGCGCTGCAGCGCAGCGACGCCGAGAAGCAGCGCAAGCTCGACGACATGATGGATCTGCTGCGTCAGCTCGCGCCGCACGCGGCTGCGCGGCAGAAGGGAGCGAAGGCGCAGGTCGCGGCGCCGGCGAAGCCCGCGCGCGGCGCCCCGGACGTCGCGAAGGCGAACGCCGCGCCGGCCGCGCCGTCGTCGCGACAGGCACTCGACGATGCGGTGCGCGGGCTCGGCGCACCGGGTACGCCGCCCGCTCCCGCCTCGGCCGCACCGGATTCGCGCCAGGCGCTCGACGACGCCGTCCGCGAGGCGACCGCGTCGGGTGGAGCGCAGGTCGCGGCAGGCTCCCCGCCGGCCGACTCCAGCGCCGGCTGGCTCGGCACGCCCGGCAACGCCGCCGTTCCCGGGACGCTGCTCGAGCGGCCGCTGCCCGGACAGACGACGCTGCGCCTGCTCGAGCCGTCGTTCGACGTGATGGTCGCGGGCGGCTGGTCGACCGCCAACGACTCGGAGCTCTCGACGCTCGAGGGCGGCGCGCACGATCCGAACCGCCGTGGCTTCACTCTGCAGCAGGGCGAGCTGTCGCTGTACGGCGCGGTCGATCCCTACTTCACGGCCGAGACGCACATCGTGTTCACGCCCGACGGCGTCGAGCTCGAGGAGGCGTACGGCACGACGCAGCGCCTGCCCTACGGGCTGCAGCTCAAGGCCGGCTACTACTTGACGGAGTTCGGACGCATCAACCCGACGCACCCGCACGCGTGGGCGTGGCTCGATCAGCCGATCGTGAACACGCGGATGTTCGGCGGCGACGGGCTGCGCTCGCCCGGCGTGCAGATGTCGTGGCTGCTGCCGGTGCCGTTCTTCTCGCAGCTCTGGGGCGGCATCCAGAACGCGAACCAGGGCGAGTACACGGCCAGCTTCCTCGCCGACGAAGGCATCGGCGGATACCCCGCCGTGCGGACCGATACGCGCAACTTCGGCGACCTGCTCTACCTCGCGCGCTGGGCGAACGCGTGGAACATGGGTGAGGAGTGGTCGGCGCTGCTCGGTTTCTCGGGCCTGTTCGGCCCGAACTCGACCGGCGGTCCGGCACGGACGTTCATCTACGGCACCGACTTCACGCTCAAGTGGCGCCCGGTCGAGAACTTCCGCGGCTGGCCGTTCGTCCTCTGGCAGACGGAGGCGATGAAGCGCGACTACACCGCCGAGCCGTTCGTGATGACGACCACGACCGAGGAGCCCGAGGACGAGGGCCACCCGCACGGCCTGTCGCGCATCGCGGCCGAGGAAGAGATCACGACGGAGGAAGCCGTCCCCGGCGCGCTGCTGCGCGACTGGGGCTTCTACACCCAGCTGCTCTACGGCTTCACCCACCCGTGGGCGACGGGAGTCCGCGCGGAATGGGTGAGCGGCCACGGCGAGAGCGTCGGCGGACGATCGAACGACCCCATGCGCGACGACCGCCTGCGCGTGTCCCCGCTGCTGCAGTATCAGCCGTCGGAGTTCTCGCGCATTCGCCTGCAGTACAACTTCGATCACTCCACGGCGTTGCCGGGAGAGACCGCCAGCACCGTGTGGGTCGGGCTCGAGCTGCTGTTCGGCGCGCACCCCGCGCACCAGTGGTGAGGAGGATGGTCATGCTGCACGATTCGCTCCCGCCCGTCCGTTCCAGCGTCAAGCGCCGCGCGCTGACGTTGGTCATGCTGGCCGCGTGCACGCTCGTCGCGCTCCCGCCCCGGGGCGTACGCGCGGACGAGGGCCCGATCCGCGTCTTCGCGACCACCCCGGATCTCGGCGCGCTCGCGCGCGAGGTCGGCGGCGATCTGGTCGACGTCACGGTCGTCGTGAAGGGTCCCGAGGACCCGCACCACGCCGAGGCGAAGCCGAGCCTGATCCGCGCCCTGCACGACGCGGAGCTCTTCCTCCAGAACGGTCTCGACCTCGAGGCCGGCTATGCGCCGCTGCTCCTGCAGCAGGCGCGCAATCCGGCGGTGCAGCCCGGCAGCCCGGGCTTCCTCGACGCGTCGCTGGCCATGGGCGGCGCCCTCGACCGACCGACCGGCATCGTCGACCGGAGCATGGGCGATCTCCATCCGGGCGGAAACCCGCACTACCTGCTCGATCCGCTGCGCGGGGTGGCGGTCGCGCGTGCGATCGCGACGAAGCTCGGCGAGCTGCGCCCGGCGAGCCGCGCCGCGTTCGAGACGCGCTTCGACGCGTTCCAGAAGTCGGTGTGGAGTGCGCTGGTCGGCGCACCGCTCGCCGTCAAGTACGGACCGGACGTCGCCAAGCTCGCGCTGCTCTTCCAGCACGGCAAGCTCGGCCCGTTCCTGGAGCAGCAGGGCGAGCGCGAGCAGCTCGGCGGCTGGCTCGCGGCCCTGCTGCCGTACGTCGGCGCGAAGGCGGTCGACGACCACCCGATCTGGACCTACTTCGCCGACCGCTTCGGCCTGCAGGTGATCGGCCACCTCGAGCCCCTGCCCGGCGTGCCGCCGACGACGAAGCACCTCGAAGAGATCGTCGCCACGATGCGCGCCGACGGCGTCCGCATCGTCCTCGCGTCGGCCTACTACGACCCGCGCTATGCGAAGTTCGTCGGGGACGCGACCGGGGCGACCGTCCTGCGCATGGCGAACCAGGTGGAAGCGGTCCCGGCGGCGACCGGCTACGTCGCGATGATCGACTACGACGTGCAGCAGGTCGCGAGCGCGCTCGGCGCGAAGCGGTGAGGCTCCGATGACGAGCGAGGCCTCGAGCACTACCCAGGCGGATTCGTCAATTGACGAGCCCCTGCTGCGCGCGGACCGCCTGCGGCTCGCCTACGGCGCGCGCGACGTGCTGCGCGACGCGAACCTCGAGGTGCGCCGCGGCGAGTTCTGGTTCCTCCTCGGCGGCAACGGCTCGGGCAAGACGACGTTCCTGCGCTCGCTGCTCGGCATCGTGCCGCCGCGCGGCGGCGAGCTCCGGCTGAGCCCCGAGCTGAACGGGCGCGCGGGCATCGGCTTCGTGCCGCAGCACTGCGACATCAATCGCTCGCTGCCGACCACGGTGCGCGAGTTCGTGTCGCTGGGCCTCGTCGGCCTGCGCATCCCGCGCGCCGAGCGCCCGGCGCGCGTCGCGCGCGCGATCGAGCGCGTCGGTCTCGGCACGCTGGCGACGCGCGACTACTGGTCGCTCTCCGGCGGTCAGCGCCAGCGTGCGCTCGTCGCGCGCGGGCTCGTCCGCGAGCCTCTCCTGCTCATCCTCGACGAGCCCATGAACCACCTCGATCCGGACGCCGAGGAGTCGCTGCTCGCGGATCTCGTCACGCTGAACCGGCGCGACGGTCTCGCACTGCTGCTGGTCACGCACGACCTCGCGATGGCGGAGCGTCACGCGACCCACGTCGCGACGTTCGCGCGCGGCGCGGTCACGACGCGCACCGTGCGGCCGGTGGGAGAGAACACGTGATCCAGGACTTCATCGGATCGTGGAGCCTCTTCCGCGACAGCTACCTCGCCGGCTGGCTGCTCGCGCTGCTGCTGCCGATGCTGGGCGTGCTGGTCGTCGCGCGCGACCAGATCTTCGTCGGCGCCGCGGTGTCGCAGGCGTCGCTGCTCGGCATCGCGGCGGCGCTGCGCGTCGTGGCGTGGCTCGGGCTCGCCGGCGTGACCTGGCTCGACGGCGATCTCGTCGTGTCGGCCTCCGCCGGCGCGTTCGCGATCCTCGCCGCGCTCGCGACCGCCGGAGGCGCCACGCGCCGCGCCGACAGCCACGAGTCGATCACCGGTTTCGTCTTCCTCGCGAGCTCGAGCGCGGCGGTCCTGCTCATGGCGCACAGCCCGCACGGCATGGAGGAGATCAACCGGCTGCTGTCCAGCACGCTGATCGGGGCGACCACGACCGACGTCGCGGTGTTCGCGCTGCTGCTCGTGGTCACCGCGGGCGCGCTCGTCCTGCGCGGTGCCGAGCTCGTGCTGCTGGTGATGGACCACGAGATGGCGGAAGCGGTCGGCGTGCCCGTCCGACTGTGGAACGGCGTCATCGCGGTGTGGCTCGGGCTCGTCGTCGGGCTCTCGAACCGGGTCGCGGGCGCGATCTTCACGTTCGGCTGCCTCGTCCTGCCGGCGCTCGCCGCGCGCAGCTTCTGCCGCGAGGTGCGCTCGATGCTGTGGGTCGCGCCGCTGGCGAGCCTCGGCACGGCCGCGGTCGCCTTCGTGCTGGCGCACGGACTCGACGACCCGCCGGGACAGACCGCCGCGTTCCTGCAGTGCCTGCTGCTCGTTTTCGCCTGGGGAGTTCGCTTCGTGCGCGCCCGTGGCAGCGGGGAGTGACTTGCGGCGCCTAGCAGCTCTCGCAGCGGCCCTTCAGCACGACGTCCGAGATTTCGGCCACCACCGACCGACGCGATCCCGGAGCCGGGCGGATCGCGATGCTGACCTCGGGCAGGCACGATACGGTGCCGCAGTCGTTGCAGACGAAGTGCGAGTGCTCGGCTTCGCCCGGCGCGTGCTCGCGGCCGCGCACCTCGTAGCGCCAGACGTGGTCGCCGACCTCGACGCGCGACACGAGCCCGGCGTCGGCGAGGTCGACGAGGTTGCGGTAGATCGTCGCACGATCGAATCCGAGCGGGACCAGCTGCGCCGTGAGCTCGGGGTGGCTGAGCGGCGCACGCGCGCGACGCAGCCGCTCGAGCACCGCGATCCGCGGCGCGGTGCTGCGCAGCCCGGCCGCGCGGATGTCCGTGCGGATCTCGGCGAGCACCCGCTCGCGTGCGCCCGGCTTGCGCCGGGCGGGCTGTGTCTTTCGCGCCACTCGCGTTCCTGCCTGCCCCGCCTGATTCGGCGTGCGAACGCTACCACGCGGGACGCGCGCGAGACAGCACGATGACGCGACTTCGAACGCGATCCGATGTCTGTTGCAATCGCATCGCATTCTCGCGCGCGAGCCGCCCGCGTACGCCCGGCGCGCGCACCTTCGGCGCGTTCGCGATCACGGTGGCGCTTCTCGCCGCCGGCTGCAGCCGCCTCGTGACGAGCCCTCCGCCTGCCGACGTCCACGCCGTGCTGGTACTTCCGGTGGACAACTGCACCGGCAGCCCGCTGGACGCGGAGCCGCCGCCGCTGACCAGCCTCGTCGGCCGCGAGCCGTCGCGGCCGGCGATCACGGCGGGCGACCTGCTCACCGGAGCCTTGCGCGCCGCTCTCCTCGAGCGCGGCTTCGCCGCGACGGCCGCCGCCCCCGGACGACCGATCACGACGACGGAGGAGGCGGCACGCTTCGCGGCGGCGACCGCACCGGGCGCCGTCGCGCTCTACACACGGCTGCGGGCCTGGGAGGCGACCTCGATGAGCCATCTGGTGTACGTGGCGGTGGCGCTCGAGGCGCAACTCGTCGCGTCCGACGGGCGCGTCGTCTGGAGCGCCGTCCTTCCGTCCACGCCGATCGACGGCGGCACCGCGAGCAGCGTCACGCTCGGCTATCCCGAGGTGGCGCGCCGGGTCGCCGATCTCGTGGTCGGCGACCTCCGCCCCGCGACGGCCCCCCGCTGATCACGCACCGCCGCGGCGAGCGAAAAGCGAAAAGTTCTTGACACGCCGGCGGGATCGGGATGGAAACGGCCGTGCGGGGTTCAGGATGGTCCCTGCCCCGGCGATCCTTCGTACGGAGGTCCCGATCGATGCAGGCAGCAAGGGAGCACTGGCGGTGCGAGGCGGTCCCCGACGGTCCACCGGGGTTCCCGTTCGCGATCCTGTCCTCGGGCGAGATCGTCGCTTGGGTGAAGCGTCCCACCGACGCCGCGTTCATCACCACGGCGCGTGACGAGCTTCGTCAGCTCGCGCTCGAGCTGACGTTTCGCGATCGCGGCCAGAAGCGCTGAGGGCGACGGCGGCTGATGCCGCGCGTCGCCCTCGCTCCGCTCGCGTCTTCGAGCCGCGCTCAGCCGGCGCGGCTCTCCAGCTCGACCTCCGCGACGGCGGTCGCGGTGATCTCGTCGCGGTGGTTGATCGTGTGCACGTCGAGCTTGACGAGCTTCTTGCCGTCGCGCTCGAACTTCTCGACGACCTTGCCGCCGCCCCAGGTCACGTCACCGAGGTAGTTGAAGCGCTTGTAGCGCGCGTCGATGAACGCGAGGTGGCCCTTGTCGCCCATCCAGTTCGTGACCGCGTGGCACATCCACGACAGGCGCTCGAGGCCGAGATCGTACGCGCCCGGCAGGCCCAGCGTGTCCTGCGTGAACTTGTTGTCCCAGTGCACACGCTGCGGCGGCTCGGGCACGCCCTGCTCGTTCGGCACCATGAGCATCGGGTGCTTGTCGAGGAGGCGCGACGCAACCACGTTGCCGACGAGGTACACGCCGAAGAACGACTCGAAGGCGATCTCCGCGGTCGGCGTGAGCGGGCCCTTGATGACGCGGCCGATGTCGTCGCCGACCTTGACGTCCTCCCAGAGCCGCTGCGTCGTGCGCTTCTCGTTGCGGTACTCGTTCTGGAAGCGGTCGATGTCGGCCGGCGTCCAGTGCGCGAGCGGCTCGATCTCCTTGTAGACGCCCTTCTCGCGCGTCTTGTTGCGGTCGGCGCGCATGTAGGTGTCGCTGCGCTTGCCGATGCACGCGTTGGTCTGATCGTAGTACACGGCCTCGTAGGTCATGTAGACGGTGCGGCCGTCGGTGAACTTGCTGGCCTTTTCGACGACGTCCTTCAAGTAGCTCTCGGCGCGGATCTGGTCGCCCTCGAGCACCGGCCGGTACCACTCGTAGTGCGAGCCCGACCAGATCGAGTGCACGCCGGGCAGGCCCTCGGGAAGGCCGGCCGAGCCGGGCGCGCTCAGCGTGTCGTAGCAGCGCAGCACGACGCCGGGGCACTGCAGCTTGCCCCACTTCGTGTTCTTCTTGACGTACTCGCGGTCGGTATAGAGGGGGCTCAGATCGCCGATGGCGTGCGCGAGGTGCCAGATCGTGTCGCGGCTGACCTCGGTCCGCCACGGCTGCCGCCCCTCGAAGCCCTTGCCGATGCGCTCACGAACCTTCGCGATGCCCTCGTTCGTGATCTTCCCGTGCTCGTACGCCATGGTCTCGACTCCCTCGTCGCGCGCGGCTTCCCGCGTGCAGTGCCAGCTTCCAAGTGAACGTTTGTTCGTTAGCGAGGAACCCCGCGTTGCGCCAGCCCGGACCCGGGTCGTCTGGTTTCGCGCGCGGCGACCGCTATCCTTTGCCCACCGCGCCGTGGTTGTCCACGACGCCTGAACAGGTCACCCAGCGAGCGCCCTCCCCGACCATCGGGACGGCGGCTCGAGGAGAAACGATGAGCGATCAGAACGAATGGGTCGAGCTTTCCCGCGACTGCGAGGCGGTCATGGTGCCCGCCGGCCACACGGTCCTGCTGCCGCAGGGTACGAAGGCGGTCGTGACCCAGTCGCTCGGCGGGTCGTACACCCTGCACGTGCCGCAGTACGGCGGCCTGCTGCGCATCTCGAACCGTGACGCCGACGCGATCGGTCTCACGGCCGCGCCCGAGCCCGAAAAGCCGGCCGACACCGGCGAGCCGCTGACGAGCGAGCAGCTCGAGCCGCTGGTCTGGGAGCAGCTCCGCACCTGCTACGACCCCGAGATCCCGGTCAACATCGTCGACCTGGGGCTGGTCTACGACATGCAGCTGCAGCCGCTCGACGACGGCCGCAGCCGCGTCGACGTCAAGATGACGCTCACCGCGCAGGGCTGCGGCATGGGGGCCTCGATCGCGGCCGACGCCAAGTACAAGATTCTTGCGCTGCCCGGCATCGGCGAGGCCGAGGTCGAGATCGTGTGGAGCCCGGTGTGGAATCCGAACATGATCTCCCCGGACGGCCGAGCGAAGCTCGGCATGGACTGACGCTCACTCCGGCGCGGACGGCGACGGCGGGCCGGCGAAGCTCGCCGGCCCGAACCGCGGATCGTTCGGCACCCAGCGCCGCACCGTCTCGCGGAAGAACGGTGCCCCGTCGATCGTGTAGTCGCCGACGCGCGGCAGCACGTAGCCGTCGACGGTGACGAAGTCGCCATACGCCGCATGCATCCGTCCGGCCGCGATCGTCGGGACGGCGATCGGCCCCTCCGCCGCCACCAGGCGATCGGTCGGATCGAACGACAGGACGTAGCGCGCGCCGTCGGACCGATACCGCACCTCGAGCGCCGACGCCGCGCCGGGCGGCGTCTCGGCAGGGGTGAGCTCGCGCAGCACGACGTCCGGATCGCGCGCGAGCGCGTCCAGCGTCGTCACCGAAGTCCAGCGCACGATCGACGCGAAGTCGGCGAGCGCCGCGGGTGTCTCGGGCAGCCTCGCGCTGCCGAGGAAGTAGCGGACGGTGCTGCCGTCGTACGCGATGCTCTGCTCCTCGCCGTACGTCTCGATGGTCCAGCGAAGCCGGTCGGGCACGCGGTAGTCGAAGCGCCACGCCCACTCGCCGGGGAAGCCACGGGTCACGTCCGCGGTCGATGCGCGCGAGAGGCTCTCCAGCGAGCCGCCGCGCGCCGCGATCGCCCGCTCGAGCAACGGACGTGTGCAGCCGGACGCGACGAGGACGAGCAGCACCAGAATCGCGGCGACATGCGCCGTGTGCCGGGCCGGGCTGAAGCTTTCCTCGCCGGCCCGCGTCATCTATCCCTGCCGGAGGCGTCTGGGCTCGTGATGCGCATCGTTCTTCTCATCCTTCTCGTCACGTTCGCGGCGTGCAAGAGCGCGGTGCAACCGACGCGCGACGAGCTGCCGCCGCCGCTGCCCTCGGGGGCCGCCGTCGACGCATCAGCAGATGATCCGATCACGGCGACGCTCGCGAACGGCTGGATCCGGGTCACGCTCGCCGTGCCGCAATCGGGTGCCGCCCCGTTCCCGGCCGTGATCTCGCCGATCCTCCCCGACGAGCAGCTCCTCGAGCGCGGATTCGCGGTGGTGCGCTTCCACACCAACTGGGAGTCGCTGCGCGGCCTTCCCAATCCCGACGACGCGAGCGCGAAGCCGGCCGGCACGTCGGCGGCAGCGGCCGACGTGCCGCCACCGCCTGCACCGGCGGCCGCGGATGCGCCACAGTCCGTCGGCAAGTGGATCCTCACCGCGCCGCGTCCCGGCATCATCGGACGCGCGTACTTCGACATCATCACGATGGACGCCGAGAGCACCATCCCGAAGGTGGTCGACTGGCTCGAGACGCGACCGGAGATCGACGCGACTCGCATCGCCATCACCGGGAGCTCGACGAGCGGATTCGTCGCGCTGCAGGCGATGGCGGCGGAGCCGCGCATCGCGCTCGGCGTCGTGCGCGTCGCGTGCGGCGACTACCTCAAGTTCCTGCGGTCCTCGTCGCTCGCGCTGAACGACGACCCGCGCTGGCTGCCCGACGGCAAGCTCGTGCTCGATCCCGACTACGCCGTCGAGATCGCGACGCGGGAGCCGATTCGCCACGCGGACCGCTATCCGCCGCGGCCTCTGCTTCTTCTCGCCGGCGAGCGCGATCAGGCGATCCCGTACGAGTGCGTCGAGAACACCGTGCAACGCTTCACGAAGGCGTACCGGGCGGTCGGAGCTGCCGACCGCTTCCGCTTCGTGTCCTTCGCGCAGGGCGGGCACACCCTTTCGGCGGACGCGAATGCCGAGATCCTGCCGTGGCTCGAGCGCTGGCTCGCGCCGGGCGTCACCGCGTCGGCGCGCTGACGTCCTGATGCAGCAAGCGGTCGCTCGCGCGCCGCAGGAAGGCGAGGTGCGTGCGGCGCATCTCGGGCGAGAGCGGGTCCTTGCCGAGCACGCGCGCGTAGAGGGCCACGGACGTGAAGTAGCCGAACAGCAGGTGGTAGAGGCCGAGGATCAGGAGCGGACGATCCTCCTCGGGCCAGTCGACGAGGCCGGGGGTCGCCTCCATGGCGCGCTTGCCCTGCAGGTAGATCGGGGTCAGCCAGCGGTCGATGAGCCGCTCGAGGTACTCGCCGCCGTCGAGGACCTCGCGCTGGACCAGCTTCGGCAGGCGCGGCGTGTGCCAGAGGTGGTCGACGAGACGCTCGAGCAGGCGCTCCTGGAAGTCACGCGACAGGAAGCTGCCCTTGCCCTCGGCGAGCAGGTCGCGGATCGGCGTGAAGCCGCGCTCGAGAACCGCCTCGTAGAGGGCCTGCTTGCTGGGGAAGTGGTTGTAGATGCTGGCCTGGTTGAGGCCCACGCGCCCCGCGATCTCGCGCACCGACACGCCCGCGAAGCCGCGCTCGGCGAACAACTCCTCGGCCGCGTCCAGGATCCGCGTCGCGGTGCTCCCGGCTTCCGAGGGGACGGTCTTCGAAGCTTCGCCCGCCATGCCCGACCTGAACGAACGTTCGCTTACCAGCCCCCGGGACGGGCGGCAACCGGCCGGCGCAGGCGAATCCTCCGTGCTCAGGCGGCGCGGCCGCCCTTCGACTCCTTGCCGTTGTCGCCCTTCTTGGGCGCGCACGGGTCGCACATGTTCTTGACGTTGTCCGGGTCCTCGACGAGGCCCTCGTCGAGGTTGTGGCAGACCTTCTTGCAGACCGCGCACACGAAGTAGATGCCCTCAACGGTCTTGTCGATCCGCTCCCGGTTGAGGATGCGGCCCTTCAGCTTGTCGATGCGGATGCCGAGGAGCTCCTCGTACTGCCGCTTGATCTTGCGGCGCCCGACCTCGTCCTTGGGAAGATCCTCCTCTTCCCCGCGTGGCCGATCCTCCTCGTCGAAGATGCTGAAGCCCTTCTTGGGCGCTTTCGCCTTCGTCGCCGCCTTCTTCTTGCCGCTGGTCCGAGGCATCGCGCGTCCTCTTTCGCTGTGTGGGTCTTCCGCCAAGCAAAGCTTTCGGCCGGACCGCGCCCGATCACGCATCGGCACGGCAGTCATCGCGGCCCGGAGGCCCGTGGTCGCGCGCGCAGTCCGGGTCGTCTCGATCTTCGGGATTGCACCCCGCGAAATCAAGGTGGCGTCCCCGGGGTAGGTCTGGTAGCCGCGGAGCGTGCGCGTGTGCCTGAATCCGCAGGGTCGGCAGCTCGACGTCGACGGGGTCTCGCGCGTCGAGGACCTGCTCCGTCGGCTCGACATCCTGCCCGGCACCGTGCTCGTGATCCGCGGCGACCAGCTGCTCACCGACGACGCGCGTCTCGACGCGAGCGACGAGATCGAGCTGCGCTCCGTCGTCAGCGGCGGATGACGCCGCACACTCTGCGAGGGAAGACGTCGTGAAGTGCACGCGATGCAAGGAGCCCGCGGAGGTGAAGCTGCGCGCCCACAACTCGGCCTTCTGCCGGGCGTGCTTCCTGTTCTTCTTCCAGCGCCGCGTCGGGCGCGCGATCGACCACGAGAAGATGTTCGACAAGTCGTCGCGCGTCCTCGTCGCCGTGTCGGGCGGCAAGGACAGCCTGGCGCTCTGGGACGTGCTCGCGAACGAGGGCTACCAGACCGTCGGCTTCCACCTGGCGCTCGGCATCGGCGGCTACTCGCAGCGGTCGCGCGAGCGCTGCGAGTCGTTCGCGGAGCAGCACGGGCTCGAGCTCAGCGTGCACTCGCTCGCGGACGAGAAGCTCGCGATCCCGGACATCGTCTCCGCGACGCGCCGTCCCGCCTGCTCGGCCTGCGGCACGATCAAGCGCCACTACTTCGACGCAGCCGCGCTCGAGCTGGGCTGCGACGTGATCGCGACCGGGCACAACCTCGACGACGAGGCGGCGCGCCTGCTCGGCAACGTGCTGCACTGGCAGACCGAGTATCTCGCGCGGCAGAAGCCGGTCATGCAGCCGCGGCACGAGAAGTTCGTGCGCAAGGTGAAGCCGTTGTACTTGACGAGCGAGTTCGAGACCGCGACCTACTCCTTCATGAAGCGCATCGACTACGTGGTGGAGGAGTGCCCGAACGCGGTCGGAGCGTCGCAGCTCGACTACAAGGCCGTGCTCGACAAGCTCGAGAGCACGTCGCCGGGGACGAAGGTCGGCTTCGTCCGCGACTTCGTCGTGCGCGGCAGCCGCGCCTTCGAGCAGCCGGTCGAGGAGAAGTCGCCGGGAGGCGGTACGTGCAGCGGCTGCGGCATGCCGGCGTTCGGCACCCTGTGCTCGTTCTGCTCGCTGCGCGCCGAGGTCGACCGCAAGCTCGCGCTGCGCGCGAAGCCGGCAGCACCGGCGGTGACGGAATGAGCGAAGAGCAGAAGCCGGCCACGGTGACGCCGCGCCCGGCGCCCGACGAGCCGATCGCCGCCGGAGAGACCGTCCTGCTGATCGACCCGAAGGGTCGCGAGTACCTGCGCGACCTGCGGCCGGGACGGCGCTTCTCGCTGCACTGCGGCGTGATCGACGCCGACGCGATCATCGGGCGCCCCGACGGCTCGCGCATCGCCTCGTCGCTCGGCCAGACCTGCATCGCCTTCCGGCCGCCGTACGCGCGCCTGATCCCGAACCTGCCGCGACAGGCACAGGTGGTCTATCCGAAGGACGCCGCGTCGATCATCGTCTGGGGCGACGTCTACCCCGGCGCGCGCGTGGTCGAGAGCGGCGTCGGACCCGGCGCCCTGACCATGGCCCTGCTGCGCGCGATCGGGCCCGCCGGCCACCTCACGTCGGTCGAGCGGCGCGAGGACCACGCACAGATGGCGCGCGACAACATCGCGCGCTTCCACGGCGAGGCCCCCAACTGGGACCTGGTGGTCGCCGAGGCCGCCGACGCCCTGCCCGGCCTTCGTGCCGACCGGGTGATCCTCGACCTGCCCGAGCCCGGTCCGCTGGTGGGGGCCGCGGCGCAGACGCTCCGGCCGGGCGGCATCCTGACCTGCTACGTGCCCACGACGGTCCAGATCGACCAGATCGGCCAGGCGCTCCGGGCCGAGCCCCGCTTCGGACTCGTCGAGACGTTCGAAACTTTGCTTCGTCCGTGGCACGTTGCGCCCAACTCCGTCCGGCCGGATCATCGGATGGTGGCGCACACCGGCTTCATCATGACCGCCATGCGCCTCGCCGACGAATCCTGACGGCGCGGGAAGGACTTTATGCGGCCGGCGATCCGGCCGATGACACGGTCTGACGTCCGCATCGGGTTCGCCGGCCTCAGGCGACGAAACCGGCACGGCGTCGCATTCGACGGCAGGCTCGGGGACATCGCCGCCCGCGAGAGGCGCGAAGGAGCTGGACCAAGGCATGGCAGACGAAGAATCCGGCGCGAGCGAGATGGGCCAGAAGTTCTACGGCTTCGACGAGGACACCAGCTCGATCGAGATCCCGGAACGCCTCCCCGTCCTGCCGCTGCGCGGCGTGGTCATCTTTCCCTCGGCGATCGTGCCCCTGCCGATCTCGCGCAAGCCGTCGCTGCAGCTCGTCGAGCAGTGCCTCGCCCGCGAGGACAAGATCCTCGGTCTGGTCGCCCAGAAGACCGCCGACGAGGAGCGTCCCGATCCCGGCGACCTGTTCACCCGCGGGACCGCAGGTCGTCTGCTGAAGATGCTGCGCTATCCGGACCACAGCGTCCGGATCCTCGTGCAGGGTCTGCGCCGCATCGAGATCGACGCCTACGACGAGACCGACCCGTACTACATCTGCCGCGCACACCCGCTGGTGGACGAGTACGAGGACAGCAAGGACCTCGAGGCCATCCAGGCGCACCTCGTGAACCAGTTCGCGAAGTTCGTCTCGATGATCCCGTACCTGCCCGACGAGCTTCAGCTCGTGGTCATGAACATCAAGGACCCGGGCAAGGTCACCGATCTCATCGCGTCCAACCTCAACATCTCGCTCGAGGAGAAGCAGGATCTGCTCAACACGCTGAGCGTGCGGAGCCGCCTGCAGCGCCTCTCGGTGATCCTCAACCGCGAGATCGAGCTGCTCGAGCTCGGGTCGAAGATCCAGAGCCAGGTACAGACCGAGCTCTCGAAGAACCAGCGCGAATTCTATCTGCGACAGCAGATGCGCGCGATCCAGCGCGAGCTCGGCGAGGGCGACAACCGCTCCGCCGAGCTCGAGGAGCTGCGCCGCAAGCTCGACGACGCGAAGCTGCCCGAGGCGCCGCGCAAGGCCGCCGACACCGAGCTCGACCGGCTGCGCATCATCCCGCCCGAGTCCGCGGAGCACTCGGTCGTGCGCACGTACCTCGAGTGGCTCGCGAACCTGCCGTGGGCGGTCTCGACCGAGGACAACCTCGACCTCATCCACGCGCGCCGCATCCTCGACGAGGACCACTTCGACCTCGAGACGATCAAGGACCGCATCCTCGAGTACCTCGCCGTGCGCAAGCTGCGGCAGGATCCGCGCAGCCCGATCCTCTGCTTCGCCGGACCTCCGGGCGTCGGCAAGACCTCGCTCGGCCGTTCCATCGCGCGCGCGATGGGACGCAAGTTCGTTCGCCTGTCGCTCGGCGGCGTTCGCGACGAGGCCGAGATCCGCGGCCACCGCAGGACGTACGTCGGCTCGCTGCCGGGACGCATCGTGCAGAGCCTGAAGGCCGCCGGATCGAACAACCCGCTGTTCGTGCTCGACGAGATCGACAAGCTCGGCGCGGACTTCCGCGGCGATCCGTCGTCGGCGCTCCTCGAGGTGCTCGATCCCGAGCAGAACTCGACCTTCGTCGATCACTACCTCGACGTGGCGTTCGACCTGTCGCACGTGATGTTCATCACCACCGCGAACTACCTCGATCCGATCCCGCATGCGCTGCGCGATCGCATGGAGGTGATCCAGCTCAGCGGCTACACCGAGGAGCAGAAGCTCGAGATCTCGAAGCGGCACCTCGTGCCGAAAGAGATCGTCGAGAACGGACTCGACGACGGCAAGATCCGCTTCGAGGACGCCGGTCTCGTCAAGATCATCCGCGAGTACACGCGCGAGGCCGGACTCCGGAACCTCGAACGCGAGATCGGGCGCGTCTGCCGCAAGGTCGCGCGCGCGGTCACCGAGGGCCACACCGAGCTCGTGGTGATCACGCCGGAAAAAGTGCGCGAGTTCCTCGGGCCCGAGAAGTTCTTCAACGAAGTCGCGGAGCGCACCGGCGAGCCCGGCGTCGTGACCGGCCTCGCCTACACCCCGAACGGCGGCGACATCCTCTTCATCGAGGCCACGCGGATGAAGGGCAAGAAGGGCCTCACGCTGACGGGCTCGCTCGGCGACGTCATGAAGGAGTCCGCGCAGACCGCCCTGTCTCTCGTGCGCTCGCGCGCGGAGCGCCTCGGCATCGAGCCGGACTTCTTCGAGAACTCGGACCTGCACCTGCACGTTCCCGCGGGCGCGATCCCGAAGGACGGACCGTCGGCGGGTGTCACGATGGCGACCGCCCTCGCCTCGCTGCTGACCAACCGCCCGGTGCGTCCGGACGTCGCGATGACCGGCGAGATCACGCTGCGCGGAACCGTGCTGCCGATCGGCGGCGTCAAGGAGAAGGTCCTCGCGGCGCGTCGCGCCGGCATCGGCACGGTGATCCTGCCGAAACGCAACGAGAAGGACCTCGAGGACGTGCCGGAGAACGTCCGCGGCGAGCTCCAGTTCGCGTTCGCGAGCGACATCGACGAGGTGCTCGCGGTCGCGCTCGAGCCCGCGACCGAGCAACGCGAGGCCGCGGCGAGCTGATCCGGGCCGCCGCGGGGCAGATCAGCCGACGACGGAGAGCAGCTCGTCCGGCCGCTCGATCAAGAGGTCCGGAGCCGAGTCGCGCAGGACGTCGGCAGGCGTGAGCCCCCACGTCACGGCGCAGGCCGCGATGCCGGCGGCGCGCGCGGTGGCGACGTCGACCAGGGAGTCGCCGACCAGCATCGTCGCTTCAGGCGGGATGGCGGTTCGCCGCTCCAGAGCGTGCACGATCGCCGGGTCCGGCTTGTGCACCGGAACGGAATCCCCGCCGAGCACGTCGACGAAGGAGTCGCCGATCCCGAGGCCGGCGAGGATCGCACGCGCCATGGCTTCCGGCTTGTTGGTCGCCACGGACAGGACGACGTCGCGCGCAGCAAGTCCACGGATGGCGTCCGCGACGCCCACGTGGAGCCGCGTCGTGTCGAGGAGGTGCTCCCGGTAGTACTCGAGCCACCGGGCGAGCGCGCGATCGAGCAACTCGGCCGCGCCGGCTCCGCCCGACGCGACGAGGCTCCGCTCGACCAGCTTCCGCGCGCCGTTGCCGACGAAGCCGACGATCGTGGCCTCGGGCAGCCGCGCGAGATCGAAGCTCGCGAGAACGTGGTTGGCCGACGCCGCGAGATCCCCGGCGGAATCGATCAGCGTCCCGTCGAGGTCGAAGATGACGTGCCGGTAGCTCAGACCGAGAACGACGAGCCGCAGCCGCAGGTGCGGTCCGCGTTGGGGTTCACGAACTTGAACCCGGCGCCGTGCAGCCCGTCGACGTAGTCGACGCTCGTCCCCGAGAGGTAGGGCGCGCTCGTCGGATCGACGAAGACGCGGACGCCGTCGTACACGTAGACCGCGTCGTCCTCGCGGGGCGCGTCGTCGAGCTCGAGCGAGTACTGGAAACCCGAGCAGCCTCCGCCGACCACGGAGAGCCGCAGACCCGCCGGGTCCGGACGCTTCTCGCGCTGCAGCAGGACCTTCACCCGGCTCACCGCCGTGGGCGACAGCCGCACGGGCTCCCCGGCAGCGGAAACGTCGTCGTTCTGCTGAGTTACGGTGCTTTCGCTCATCGCTCTTCTGGGTAGTCACCTGCCCGGGACCAGTCAAGGCGGCGAACTGTGATGTCCACCGAAGATTCCGCGCGAGGCCGCGTCTAACGGGGCGTCGCGGACGAGCGATCGAGCCTCGTCCGGATTCGAGAGGTGAACGCCGTGGATGCCAGACCGTTTCTGAGAGCTACCCTCCTGTCCGCCCTGACCATCGTCCCGCTCCTGCACGCGCCCCCAGCGCGGGCCAGCGTCGCGGGCCTGCCGACCTTCACGGGAGTCGCGAAGTCGGTGAGCCCGTCGGTGGTCAACATCTCCATCACGTCCGAGGTCACGCCTGGCGGCGCGCAGGGCCAGGGCGATCCGTTCTTCGACCGCTTCTTCGGCGGCCAGGGCGGCCCACGGACCGCCCGCAGCCTCGGCTCCGGCTTCGTGCTGACCGCCGACGGCTACATCGCGACCAACGCGCACGTGGTGAACCACGCGAGCAAGGTCACCGTCCGGCTCGCGAACAAGAAGGAGTACCCGGCAAAGATCATCGGCGTCGACGAGAAGACCGACGTCGCGCTGATCAAGATCGAGCCGAAGGAAGACCTGCAGCCGGTGAAGCTCGGCGACTCGAGCAACCTCGAGGTCGGCGAGTGGGTCATGGCGATCGGCAGCCCGTTCGGGCTCGAGCAGACCGTGACCGTCGGCGTCGTGAGCGCCAAGGCGCGCGTGCTGGGCGCCGGTCCGTACGACGACTTCATCCAGACCGACGCGGCCATCAACCCCGGCAACTCGGGCGGTCCGCTGGTCGACGGCGAAGGCCGCGTGGTCGGCATCAACGCCGCGATCTCGAGCCGTTCGGGCGGCAACGAGGGCGTGGGCTTCGCGATCCCGGTCGCGCTCGCGAAGAACATCCTCGACCAGCTGCGCGAATCCGGAAAGGTCGAGCGCGGCTGGCTCGGCATCGGGATTCAGGACGTGACACCCGAGCTCGCGAGCTCGCTCGACCTCGGTGACGCGGCCGGTGCGCTGGTCGCGAACATCTCGCCGGACAGCCCCGCGGAGCACGCGGGCGTCGCGCGCGGCGACGTCATCGTGGAGTTCGAGGGCAAGCCCATCACCGAGAGCCACCAGCTCCCTGCGCTGGTCGCGGAGTCGCGGATCGGCAGCAAGGCGCACCTCACCGTGCTGCGCAACGGCGCGAAGAAGACGCTCGACGTGACCATCGCGGCCCTGCCCGAGGATCCGGAGCGACGCCTCTCGTCGCGTGACGGCGGACGCGGCGACGACAGCGCGGTGTGGGGCTTCGCGGTCGCGGACATCACGCCGCAGATCGCGCGCGGGCATCGCCTCGCGCGCGACCACGGCGTGGTCGTGACCGACGTCGAGCCCGAGGGCCCCGCGGCCGAGGCCGGCATCCAGCCGGGTGACATCGTGCGCGAGGTCGATCGCGCGCCGGTGGAATCGAGCTCGGATCTCCGCAAGGCGCTGCAGGCGAGGAAGAAGGACAACGTCCTGCTGCTCGTGCAGCGCGGCGACGCGACCAGCTTCCAGGTGCTCAAGCGCAGCTGATCGCCGCACGAGGGTAAACTTCCACGACCGGGTTGCCGAGGAGGTTGGCGTCACTGGACGAAGCGCGTAGGCTTGCAGCGAGGAGGGATTGGATCAGGCGGGAATTCCGTCGCGGTGTTCCCGTGCACGAGAGGTCTCCATGCCGGAACGAGGATCCATCATCGAATCGCACCCCGTGGAGTTCTTTCGGGGGCTCGTCCAGGGCGCCATGCAGGCGCAGGGCGTCACGTCCGGAGAGGAGACCGAGTTCTACCTGGTCCAGCTTCTCCAGCACCATCTGCGCATGCGCGACGATCTGCTCGACCGTCCGCTCGCCATCGAGTTCCTCGAGGCCAGCAGCACGGGCGGCATCGAACGCTTCCAGCGTCTGAAGCTGGTCGGCGATACCGCCCTCTTCATCGCGGGGCTGTTCGCCGACTGCCTCGAGCGCTCCGTCGTGCAGCCGGTCTACTACGTCGAGCTGGGTCGGCTCGCGTATCGCCGCGCCGCGGGCAGCGGGAGTCCGCGGGTGCGCGAGATGTTCGCGGACCTCGCGCTGCAGTTTCTCGATCTGGTGCGCGTGCTCGGCGAGATCAGCAGCCGCGAGCTGTTCGCGAGCGATCGCGACACGCTGCGGATCTACCGCCGCTGGCTGCTGACGCGCGGCGCGCAGGACGCGTCGCTTCTGGTGTCACGCGGCCTGATCCCGGCGGAGCCGAGCCGGTCGCGCCATTAGCACGGGCCGCGACGACTTCGATCAGGACGCGGCGCGCGCGCTCGCCGCTCCCGGCTTGCGCGCGATCATCACCGTGAACAGCGACTGCGGCGAGGTCTTGAAGCGCCGCACGAGCTCGAGCGGGACGCTCTCGAGCAGCTCGCTCATGCGCAGCGTCGTGCGCCAGCCGAGCTTCCGCGTGACCGGGTCGAGACGATCGACCACCGACGCGATCACCGGGCGCTCGCTGCGGAAGTGGTTGATGATCACGATGGTTCCGCCCGGACGGCAGACGCGCACCATCTCGGTCATCATGCGCTTCGGCTCGGGGACGACCGAGACGACGTGGAACGACGTCACGTAGTCGAAGCTGTCGTCGGGGAAGTCGAGGTCCTGCGCGTCACCGACCGCGAGGTCGATGTGGGACCATCCCTCCTGGGTCACCTTGCGTCGCGCGCGCTCCAGCATGTCGGGAGCGAGGTCGATGCCGGTGACGTGGCAGTTCGTCGGATACGCCGAGAGTGCGAGTCCGGTACCGACGCCGACTTCGAGGACCGACGAGCCCGGCGCGATGTTCAGCTCGCCGATGACGCGCTGGATGCGCGGGCCGAAGACGTTCTCGAAGATCTTGTCGTAGTAGCGCGAGAACTCCGAGTAGATCTTGCTCTCGTGCGGATGTGCTATCGGAGAAGCCATGCGTGCCTCCCGGGGGCGACGCGCTCGGAGAGCTCGTCAGGCCGCGGTCGCGCCGCGCAGCTGGCGCTTGAAGAAGGCGATGTCCTGCTTGCGGAACCGCCACTGACGCCCGGTCTTGAACGCAGGCAGGATCTGCTTTCGCGCGTACTCGTTGACGGTGTCGGGACTCATGTCGAGCAGCCTCGCGACGTCACGGCTGTTCAGCAAAATGTCGTCTCTCTCAATCATGACCCACGTCCGCGCTGAAGGGATGGGGTTGGCTACCATGCGCTCGTCCGCAGGGTCAACCAACACAGCCCCGCAAAGAGCGTGTCGGCAACGTGAGAGATTCTAATTCTTCTGTCTTTTCAAGGGCTTGAAAACGCCCCAAGGATCGCCGCCGAGGCATTGGCAAGGCCGGCCCTTCCCCTGCCTCAGACGCTGACGGTGAGCAGCTGCCGACGGGACAGCTTCCAGTCGTAGTACATGCGCGTGACGAACACCGCGGTGAAGACCGTCGTCACCAGACCGATGCACAGCGTGACCGCGAAGCCCTTCACAGGCCCCGATCCGAACTGGAAGAGGATCAGGCCCGAGATGAGCGTCGTGATGTTCGAGTCGCGAATCGCGGCCCACGCGCGATCGTAGCCCGCCTCGAGCGCGGCTCGCGGCGTCTTGCCCGCGCGCAGCTCTTCGCGGATGCGCTCGTTGATCAGAACGTTCGCGTCCACCGCCATGCCGAGCGTGAGCACGACGCCGGCGATGCCCGGCAGGGTCAGCGTCGCGCCGAACGCCGCCAGGATCGCCATCATGAACAGCACGTTCAGGATGAGCGCGCCGTCGGCGAGGACACCCGCGCCACGGTAGTAGTAGACCATGAACAGCACGACGAGCAGGCCGCCGACGAGCAGCGACACCACGCCCTGACGGATCGAGTCACGACCGAGCGAAGGACCGACGGTGCGCTCCTCGGCGATCTTGATCGGCGCCGGCAGCGCGCCGGCGCGAAGCACGATCGCGAGATCGCGCGCCTCCTTGATGTCGAAGCTGCCGGTGATCGACGCGCGGCCACCACCGATCTTCTCGCGGATGACCGGAGCCGAGAAGACCTTGCCGTCGAGGACGATGGCGAGGTTGCGCCCGACGTTCTCGCCGGTGATCTGCTCGAACTCGCGTGCGCCGCGGTCGGACAGGATCAACTCGACGTACGGCCCCTCGAGCTGCGTGCCGGGCCGGACGCGCGCGTCGGCCACCGCCGAGCCGCTCATCAGCACCTTCTTGTCGAGCACGTACTCCTTCGACGCCCCGGGAAGCGGATTGGCCGCCGAGAACTTCTCGGTGCCCGGACCTGCCTTCTCGGCGACCAGCTTGAACTCGAGCACGGCGGTCTTGCCGATCAGCTCCTTCGCGCGCTGCGGATCCTGGACGCCGGGCAGCTGCACGACGATGTCCTGGTCGCCCTGGCGCTGGATGCTGGGCTCCGACACGCCGAACTGGTCGATGCGGTTGCGGATCGTCTCCAGCGACTGGTCGATCGCGAAGCGGCGCAGCTGCTCCTGCTCGCGCGGGCTCGGCGACAGCTCGATCACCGGAGGACCATCCGAGGCCTGCGTCGTCACAACCAGGTTCGGAAAGCGGTTCTTGATCAGCTCGTCGAACGCCGCACGCTGGTCCGACGACGACAGCGAGAAGCGGAGGACCTTGCCCTCCTGCGTGATCTCGCCGGTCTGGATCTTCTGGTCCTTCAATTCGCGGCGCAGCTCGTCGGCGCTGCGGGCGAGGTTGTTCTCGACCGCCTTCTCGACGTCGACGGTGAACAGCAGGTGCGTACCGCCGCGCAGATCGAGGCCGAGGTGCAGCGGCTCGCGCTGCAGGAACTTCGGCAGCGGGAAGTCCGCCGGCAGCACCAGCGGCGACAGGTAGACCAGCGATGCGACGATCAGCACCGCGAGCGCTGCGAGACGGTAGACGACGTTGCCGGGATTCATGCGGACTTCTCCTCGCTGCCCTTCTCCGCCTTGCCGCCACGCACCACCTGCGTCACGGCCGGACGATCGATCCTCACCTGAACCTTCGGAGCGATCTCGACGATCAAGACCTTGTCGGCGATCTTGACGATCTTGCCGTACAAACCGCCCATCGTGATGACATCGTCGTTCACGCGGAGGTTGGCCAGCATCTCCTCGGTTTCCTTCGCCTTCTGCTGCTGCGGGCGAACCAGCAGGAAGTAGAACACCACCAGGATCATCGCGAACGGCGCCAGCTGGATCAGCGGGCTGCCCGGTCCGAACAATCCTCCGGGACCTGCATTCATCTCTTGTCTCCCTGCGGTGACGCTTCGTCGGGTGGCGCGTCGAGATCGACGCCCATCGCGGCCGCTTCCGCACGCAGCGTGCCGCGCTCGATCGCCCGGCGCAGCCGGGCCATCCGATCCAGATAGAAATGGAGATTGTGCGTCGTGAGCAAGCGCGCGGCGAGAATTTCTCCCGACACGAACAGGTGCCGGATGAACGACCGCGAGAACCGGCGGCACGTGACGCACGCGCATTCGGGGTCCAGCGGGCCCGTGTCCTCGCGATGCTCGGCGTTGCGTATGGCGAGCTTGCCGCGCGACGTGAACACCGTCCCGTTGCGCGCGTTCCGCGTCGGCATGACGCAGTCGAACATGTCGAAGCCCATCGCGACGAAGCGCACCAGCTCGTCCGGCGTGCCGACGCCCATCAGGTAGCGCGGCCGGTCCTCGGGCAGCAGCTCGACGGTATGCCGGGCCACGCGATGGGTCAGTCCGCGGCTCTCACCGACCGACAGACCTCCGACCGCGTAGCCGTCGAAGCCCATCGGGACGAGCTCCGCCGCGCTGCGCTCGCGCAGCGTCTCGTCCATGCCGCCCTGCACGATGGCGAACACGTGCTGGTCGTCGCGGGTGCGCGCGTCCATCGCCCGGCGTGCCCAGCGGGTCGTGCGCTCCATCGCGCGCACCACCTCGTCCGGACGGGCGTCCGCGGCGACGCACTCGTCGAGCACCATCGCGACGTCGACGCCGAAGGTCTCCTGCAGCCCGATCACGTCCTCCGGGCGGAAGAAGTGCCGGCTGCCGTCGATGTGGCTCTTGAACTCGACGCCGTCCTCGCCGATGCGGCACAGGCTGTTCAGGCTGAAGATCTGGAAGCCGCCGCTGTCGGTGAGGATCGCGCGCTTCCAGCCGCCGAAGGCGTGCAGGCCGCCGTGGCGCGCGATCACGTCGGCGCCGGGCCGCAGCGCGAGGTGGTACGTGTTGCCGAGGATGATTTCGGCGCCGAGGTCCTCGAGCTCCCACGGCGCCATCGCCTTGACGGTGCCGAGCGTGCCGACCGGCATGAACGTCGGCGTCTCGACGGTGCCGTGCGCCGTCGCGAGACGCCCCCGGCGGGCCAGCGTGCCGCCGTCGCGCGACAGCACGCTGAAGCCCCGCGCGGACGGCGCGTCCACCTGGGGCAGCACGGCGGAAACCGAGGACATCCGGGGCGTTTAGCAGAACCGGCGCGGGCCGCGACAGACCATGCGCCCCGGTCCTCAGAGCACGAGCATGGCGTCGCCGTAGCTGTAGAAGCGGTACCGCCCGGCCACCGCGGCGGCGTAGGCCCGGCGAACGACCTCCGTTCCGGCGAGCGCGCTGACCAGCGCCAGCAGCGACGAGCCCGGCAGGTGAAGGTTGGTGAGCAGGGCCTGCACCACCTCGAAGCGCGCGCCGGGCGAAAGCACCAGCGCCGTCTCCTGCGGTCCCTCGGGCCAGCCGGCCCGGGCCGCGGATTCGAGAGCGCGGGTGGTCGTCGTCCCGACGGCGACCACCCGACGGCGGCCGCGCGCCGCGACCAGCAGCTCTCGTGTCGCGGGCGGAATCTCGTAGCGCTCGGGCTCCACGGCGAGCGGCGCGCGTCCCGGCCGACCGGCGAGGAACGTCGCCGGTCCGACGTGCAGCACGATCTCCGCGATCTCGACGCCGGCCTCGCGCAGCCGGGCAAAGATGCGCTCCGTCAGGTGCAGGCCCGCGGTCGGCGCGGCGATCGATCCGGGCTCGGACGCGAAGACCGTCTGGTAGCGCACGCGATCCTCTTCCGTCGCACCGTCGGGACGCCGGATGTACGGCGGAAGAGGCGTCTCGCCGAAGCGGTCCAGGAGCGCCATCACGTCGGCGCCCGACGGCAGCTCGACGATCGCGTGTCCGTCCTCGTGCCGCACGATGCCGACCTCGACCCGGTCTCCCGCGACAGGGACACCGTGCGGCCCGGTGAGCGTCAAGCTGCTGCCCGGCCGCAGCCGTCGCGCCGGACGGACCAGTGCACGCCAGCGCGGCCCATTGCCCGCTCGCGCGTCGCGATCCGACGCGGGCAGCGGCGCGATCAGCAGCACCTCCGCGGCACCTCCGCCCGCGCGCTGCGCGTGCAGCCGTGCGGGAATGACGCGGCTCCTGTTGACCACGAGAAGATCGCCCGCACGCAGCCACGTCGGCAGCGTCCGGATGGTCGAGTGGACCGGCTCTCCACCGCTCGCGCGGTCCAGCACCATGAGGCGGGCGCCGTCCCGTTCCGAGGCCGGATGCTGCGCGATCAGCTCGGCGGGCAGGTCGTAGTCGAAGCTGCCCTCCGCGGTCGCGTGCGCGTCGCGCGATTCTTCCATCGGAAGGACGGCGTAGCAGTCGGCCGCGAGCGCGGGTACGTGGCCCTGCCGCTCAGGACGGCATCCCGAGCCGCGTCATCACCTGCTTGATGTCCTGCCACACCAGCTTCTTGTCGTTCGGATTGCGCAGCAGGTAGGCGGGATGCAGCGTCGGCATCAGGGGCACGCCCTCGTACTCGGACCAGTTCCCGCGCAGGCGCGTGATCGGCGTCTTCGTCGCGAGCAGCGTCTGCGCCGCGAACTTGCCGAGCGCCACGATCACCTCCGGCTGGACGAGCGCGATCTGACGGCGCAGGAACGGCGAGCACGCCTCGACCTCGTCGGGCTCCGGGTTGCGGTTGTCGGGCGGCCGGCACTTGACGACGTTGCAGATGTAGACGTCGGACCGCGACAGGCGCATGCCCTTCTCGATGATGTCCGTGAGCAGCATGCCGGCGCGTCCGACGAACGGCTCGCCCTTCAGGTCCTCGTCCCGTCCCGGCCCTTCGCCGACGAACATCAGCCGAGCGCGCGGGTTGCCGACGCCGAACACCAGCTGCGTGCGCCCGCCGGCGAGCCGACACAGACGGCAGTCGCCGATCGCGCCGCGGAGATCGTCGAGCGTCGAGGCCTCAGCGACCGCGCCGGACGGCCCCGCCGGGGCTACGGTGGCGGCTGCCGCGAGAGGCGTCGGCACCGCGGACACGGGATCACCGACCATCGAAGACGGCTCGGCCGGGGGCTCGGACGCGAAACCATCCGGCGACGCGGCGGCCTCGATCGCGGGGAGCCCGACCGGGATCGCGCGCGTCCCCGACATCGTCTGCCACTCGGCGTGCGCCGCGAGCTGCCACGCGAGCTTGCGAATCTCGTGGTCCATCTATTGAGCCACCTCCGCGCAGTGCCTACCTTCGAGGACAAGATGATCGTGTCGGTGCTGGTGGCCGCGATTGCGGCCGTCGTCGTTCTGATCCCGGCCGATGCCTGGGCGTGGGGGCCGGTCACCCACCTCGTGCACGGCTCGATGCTGCTGGAACGGCTGCCGCTGCTCGCGCCCGCTCTTCAGGAGCTGCTCGCGCGCCATCCGTACGAGTATCTCTACGGCTGCATCGGCGCCGACATCATCCAGGCGAAGAAGTTCACGCGCAGCCTGTACACGCACTGCCATCACTGGCGGACGGGCTGGTCCGTGCTCGAGGCGGCGCGCACCGATCCGGAGCGCGCGTTCGCGTACGGCTATCTGTCGCACCTCGCGAGCGACACCTTCTCGCACAACTACTACCTCCCGATCCGCCTCATCACGAGCTTTCGCGCGGGACCGATGCGGCACGTCTACTGGGAAGCGCGCTTCGACGCCAACCAGGAGCCGGAGCGCTGGCCCGTGCTCACGCTCGTCGCGGCGCACGTGTACCCGCACTGCGACGACCTCGTCGAGCGCGTCGTCGAGCGCACGCTGTTCTCGTTCAAGACCAACAAGCGCATCTTCGACTCGCTGCTCGCGCTGCAGCGGCTCGAGTACTGGCAGAACGTCATGCAGCGCGTGACCGGCAGCCAGAAGCATCCGCTCGGACGCGACGACATCGAGCGCTTCAACGGCCTGTGCGCCGACGCGATCGTCGACCTCATGGTGCGCGGCGAGGCCTCGACCTGCCAGACGGCGGACCCGACCGGCGAGGAGAACCTCGGCCGCGCGAACCTGATCCGCAAGCGGCTGCGCGCGCTCGCACGGCGCGGTGTCCTCGACGCCGATCGCGAGATGGCGCTGGTGCAGGGATTCATCCCCGAGCTCGAAGCGTCGCTCGAGGAGCGTGCACTGCTGCCGACGATCGTCGGCTGACGAGCCGGGAGAGCGTCGCTCAGCGCCGGCGGCGCGCGCGGGCGAGCGACGTCACCTTGCCGCGTGGACGGCTCGCCGTCCGGGCCGGCCGCGTGCGCTCCGCGCGCAGCGCGCTCACGCGATCGAGGATCGCGTCGGCGACGTCGTCCTTGTCGAGCATCGGCAGGCTGGTCGCCCCCGATGCGTCCACCAGGGTCACGATGTTCGTCTCGACGTCGAAGCCCGCGCCCTCGGCGGTCACGTCGTTCGCGACGATCAGGTCGAGCTTCTTGCGTTCGAGCTTGCCGCGCGCCTTCTCGACCGGGTTCCCGGTCTCGGCGGCGAAGCCCACGATGATGCGATCGCGCCGCGTGCGGTCGATGGTCGCGACGATGTCGCGCGTGGTGTCGAGCTCGAGCGTCGTCGCGCCCTTCACCTTCGCGGCCTTCTGGTCGGCGCGACGCCTCGGAGTGTAGTCCGCGACCGCCGCGGCCGCGATCACGACGCTCGCGGCCGCGGCGTGCTCGTCCACGGCACGCGCCATCTCCGCCGCCGTCTCGACGCGGGCGACCTCGATGCCGCGCGGGCTCGCGAGAGACGTCGGTCCGGACACGAGCACCACGCGTGCGCCGCGGCGCGCCGCCGCGCGCGCGACGGAGAAGCCCATCCTCCCCGACGAGCGGTTCGACAGGAAGCGTACCGGATCGAGGTACTCGCGCGTCGGACCCGCCGTGACCAGCACCGTCTCGCCCGCCATGTCCTGCGGCGACAGCGCGGCGCGAACCTCCTCGGTGAGCACGTCCGGATCCGGCAGACGTCCCTGCCCTTCATAGCCACAGGCGAGAGATCCGCTGTCCGGCGTCACGATGCGCGCACCGCGCGCACGGAGACGGTCGAGGTTCTCCTGCACGACCGGGTTCTCGAACATGTGCACGTTCATCGCCGGCGCGACCACCAGCCGCGCGCGCGTCGCGAGCGCGACCGTCGTCAGCAGGTCGTCCGCGATGCCGCTCGCGAGCTTCGCGATCACGTTCGCGGTCGCCGGCGCGATCAGCAGCACCTCCGCCGAGTCGGCGAGGGCGATGTGCCCGATCTGCGATTCCTGCGTGAGGTCCCAGAGGTCGGTCGACACCGGGTGTCCCGAGAGCGTCTGCAGCGTGAGCGGCGTGATGAACTGCTGTGCGCCACGGGTCATCACCACGCGCACGCGCGCACCCTGCTGCTGGAGCGCGCGCACCAGCTCGGCCGACTTGTAGGCGGCGATGCCGCCGGTCACGCCGAGCACCACGGAGCGATCGCGGAGGTTCATCCTTCACTCTCCGCGGCGCCGGGCGCCGCCTTCACGTCGCCGAGCGACAGGTTGAGACGCGACAGCGACCACATGCCGAGCGAGATGATGGTCACCATCTGCACCAGCCAGTTGAGCACGCCGAAGGTGAAGCCCATCGACTTCGGCACGCCGAAGAGCCCGAGCGCGATCTCCGCGCCGGCCCAGAACACGCCGATGAAGCCGGGCGCCGACGGCACCGAGACCGCCGCGGCGACCACGACGGTGCTCGCGAAGCCGAGCGGGATCAGCGGTGCGGGGATCTCCAGCGCCAGCGCCGCCGTGACGAAGCCGAACACCGCGCACAGCCAGACCAGCGCGGAGTAGACGAACACGACGGCGAGCGTCCGCGGGTCGCGCAGCGCGTGCAGCCCGCGCAGGAAGCCGCTCGCGCCCTCGCGCAGGAAGTGGCCCAGGAACCGCGGCAGTCGATCCGCGATGCGACCGGTGTGGAGCTCGATCCAGTCGGAGAAGCGAATGACGAAGAAGAGCCCGACGATCGCGACCACGACCACGACGACCAGCATCTGGGCCGCGCGACGCAGGAAGTCGCCCGCCGGCACGAGCGTGAGCGTGACCCCGGCGAAGAGTCCGAGCATCACCATGTCGAGGAGACGCTCGATCGCCACCGTGGCGAGCGCGGCGGGCATGGTGATGCGTCCGTCGCGCGCCACGACCAGCGGCTTGATCGCTTCTCCCGCGCGCAGGGGCAGGACCATGTTTCCCATGAATCCGATGCAGGTCGCGTAGAAGACCGACGTGTCGCCGAGCGGGCCGACGCCTTCGAGCAGCACGCGCCAGCGCGCCGCGCGCACGACCAGCGCCATCGCCGCGAAGAAGATCATCGGTCCGAGCCAGACCACGCGCGCGCTCGCGAGATCCGACCAGAACGAGCCGAGCTCGACGCCGTGCACGCTGAACCACAGCGCGGCGGCCGAGATCAGGACCGAGACGAGGATCTGGACCGAGCGGCTCACGCGTGCGCGGCGGGGTGTCCGTCGACCGGTGCGCCGATCCGCGACGCGACCGCGCGCGCGACCTCGAGGTACAGCTGCGCGGGCTTGGTCTCCGGATCGGCGAGCACGATCGGACGCCCGCGGTCGCCCTCCTCGCGGATGCGGATGTCGAGCGGGACCTGCGCGAGCAGCGGCGCGTCCGCGGCGCGCGCCACCATCTCGCCGCCACCGCGCCCGAAGATCTCGTCCTCGTCGCCGCACTCGGGACAGACGAAGAGGCTCATGTTCTCGACCACGCCGAGGATCGGGATCTGCAGCTGCCGGAACATCGCGACGCCGCGCACCACGTCGCGCAGCGCGACCTCCTGCGGCGTCGTGACGATCACCGCGCCGTCGAGCTTCACCTGCTGCGCAAGCGTCAGCTGCGCGTCGCCGGTGCCCGGCGGCAGGTCGATCACCAGCACGTCGAGCTCGCCCCACACGCAGTCGTTCAGGAACTGGCGCACGAGTCCGGCGACCATCGGGCCGCGCCAGATGACCGGCGAGGTCTCGTCGAGGAAGAAGCCCATCGAGATGCAGCGTACCCCGTAGCGCTCGACCGGATGGAAGCGGTTGCCGCCGGCCGCGTGCGGACGCGCATCGGTGCCCATCATGATCGGCAGGCTGGGGCCGTAGACGTCCGCGTCGAGTAGTCCGACCTCGAGGCCGAGCACCGACAGCGCGCACGCGAGGTTCGTCGCGACGGTCGACTTGCCGACCCCGCCCTTCGCGCTCGACACGGCGATCACGGCGCGAACCCCGGGCAGCTCGGCGCCCTCCGCGGTCGGCGGTCCGGGGCGCGCGGCGACGGCCGGTGCCGCTGCGCCCGCGACGGACAGGCGCGCGCGGAGCCCGCGCTCGGCGAGAGCCGCCGCGATCTCGCGCTCGAGAACCGGCGGCACGTCGGTCCGTCCACCGGGCAGACGGAGCGCGATGGCGACGTCGCGGCCCGCGATCTGCACGTCCGCCACGATCCCCAGCGAGACCACGTCGCGCGGAAAGCCGGGGTACTTCACCCGGGCGAGCAGCTCGCGCACCAGTTCCTGTGTCGGCTTGTCGTCGCTCATCGGCTCGGCTACGGGATGGGTCTATAACAGGCGGTCGTTGGCCACCAAATCTTGACAGAGACCCAGACGGTGAAATCATCCGCCGAGCCCGCCGCCATGACGACACACCCGGCTTCGACCGATCGCTCGCGCCCGATCGACACCACGCCGCTCGGTCTTATCGCCGACGAGCTGGTCCACGTCGAGCGACGGATCCAGGAGCTCGCGTCGTCGACCGAGGGCAAGCTCACGCAGATCGCGAACGAGCTCATCCAGTCGGGCGGCAAGCGGGTGCGCCCCGCCCTCTCGCTGCTGGTCTTCCGCGCCGCGGGGGGCGTCGACCCGACCGACACGATCGACGTCGGCGCGGCCCTGGAGCTGATCCACACCGCGACGCTCCTGCACGACGACATCCTCGACTCCGGCAGCACGCGCCGCGGCAAGCCGTCGCCGCTCGCCCGCCACGGCGTCGGCATGACGCTCGTCACCGGCGACTTCCTGTTCACGCGCGCCTTCGGCGTCGCGGGCCGCTTCGAGGAGATGGTGGTCGGCTGGGCGACGGACGCCTGCGTGGCGCTCTGCGAGGGCGAGGTCATGCAGCGGCGCTTCAAGCGCAACCCCGAGGCGACGCTCGACGATTACCTCGTGATCGCGGGCAACAAGACCGCGTCGCTGTTCAGCCAGGCCGCGCGCATCGGCGCGCACTTCGCCGGTGCGTCGAGCGAGGTGGTCGAGGCCATGTTCCGCCTCGGCTACGAGCTCGGTCTCGGCTTCCAGATGGTGGACGACCTGCTCGACGTGCTCGGTCCCGAGGAGCTGATCGGCAAGCCGGTGGGCAGCGACCTGCGCGAGGGCGCCCCCGCGCTGCCCACGGTGCTCGGACTGCAGCTGCCCGAGGTCCGGACCGCCTTCACCACGGACTCGCCGTCGCCGGCGGTCGTCGACCGCGCTCTCGACGCGCTTCGTGAGTCGCCCGTGATCGGCCACGTGCGGCGGCTCGCCGCCGAGCGCATCCGCAGCGCGAGCGCCCAGCTCGGCCTGCTCGGGCCGTCGCCTTTCCGCTCGGCGCTCGCCGACCTCGCCGAAGACCTGCTCGCGCGCACCGCCTGAGCGGACGCGCAGACGCTCTGGCGTCGGCAGGGCCGGCTGACTATCGTCGCCGCGGGATGCCACTCGACCGCTTCCAGCGCGAGATCGACTACCTGCGCATCTCCCTCACGGATCACTGCAATCTCCGTTGCGTGTACTGCATGCCCCTTCAGGGAGCGGCGTACGCACCGCTCGAGGGACTGCTGACCGCGGGGGAGATCGAGCGGGTCGCGCGTGCCGCCGCCAGCGTGGGCTTCCGGAAGATCCGGCTCACCGGCGGCGAGCCGACGCTGCGCCCCGACCTGGTGGACATCGTGCGCCGCATCGCGCGGACCGACGGCATCCGCGACGTCGCGCTGACCACCAACGGCATCCTGCTGCCGAAGCTGGCGCCCGCGCTCGCGGATGCGGGGCTCAAGCGGGTCAACGTCCACGTCGACTCGCTGCACCCCGAGCGCTTCGCGCGCGTGATGCGCTGGGGGAAGCTCGACGACGTGTGGGCGGGAATCGAGGCGGCGTGCGCGGCCGGCTTCACGCCGCTGAAGCTCAACTGCGTGGTGGTCGGCGGCTACAACGAGGACGACGTCGTCGACATGGCGCGGCTCACGCAGACGCGCGGCTGGCACGTGCGCTTCATCGAGCTCATGCCGCTCGGCGGCGGCGAGTGCGCGCAGGTCGCGACGCAGAGCTTCGTCTCGAACCGCGACAGCCGGCGCCGCATCGAGGACGCACTCGGCGTACTCGAGGAGCTGCCGACGACGAGCCCGTCCGACGAGTCACGGAATTTCCGCTTGAAGGGCGCGGCCGGCGTGATCGGATTCATCAGCCCGGTGTCCGAGCCCTACTGCGGCAGCTGCAACCGCATGCGTCTCACCGCCGACGGACGCTTCCACCTCTGCCTGCTGCGCGACGACGAGCTCGACGTCCGCGCGGCGCTCCGCGACGGCGCAGACGACGCGGTCATCGCCGCCATCCTGTTGCGGGCGGTGGGGGCGAAGCCCACGGGACACGATCTGCGGCACGGGGTGTCGACGCGCGAGCGCTCCATGCACCACCTCGGCGGCTGACGGTTGCACCGTCGCCGCCGGACGACTTAAAGCCCCTGTGCCCATGACGACCCTCAGCCTCGACGAAGCCAGAAGCCTGTTCGGCGACGATCTCCTCGACGCGGACGCGATCGGCGCGCTCCTCGGCACGCACACGGAGACCAACCCCGAAATCCCGTTCTCGCGCGAGGTCGCGGCCGCGGCGAAGGCCGCGGGCTGCATGCTCGTCCTCAGACCGCAGTCCCTTCCGGGCATCGGTCCCGTGACCCTCGGCGGCCTCGCCGAGCTGGCCGCGAAGCGCGACGGCCTGGCCGCGTTCGCGAGCGAGGATCCCTGGTTCGCGGATGATTCGTCGGTGAATGCGATCGCCGCCGAGCCGGGCTGGGCGCTGGTCGCGAAGGAGCCGTGGCGCGAGACCCTGAACCTGATCTACGACCGGGCCGACGAGGCCCTGCGCCGACGCGCGGCGGGCGAATCGTGGCGGCGCCGTCGTGCGGCCGAGATCGCATTCGACACGCTCGCGTACGCGGCGGCGCGCGGCACGCATCTGCTCGCCGATCGCTGGGACTGGTCGTCGACGCCCTCGCTCGACGGCGCGCTGGTGAACGTCGGCGCGTTCGGCGCGAAGGGTCTCGACGTCCTGTCGTACTCGAAGGCCGTCAAGCATGGCGCCCTCGGCATCTGCCCCACCCTCGTCGCGTCCGCCCGAGGCTGAGCTCGCGATCGTCGGCGCGGGGCCGGTCGGGCTCTACGCCGCGTACTACGCGGGGTTCCGCGGGCTGTCGACGGTCGTCCTCGAGACGCTGCCGATGGTCGGCGGGCAGATCGCGGCGTTCTACCCGAACACGCCGATCTTCGACGTGCCCGGATTTCCGTCCGTCACCGGCGCCGAGCTGGTGGACCGGCTGCACCGACAGGCGAGCGCGTTCCCGATCGCGCTCCGCCTCGGCGAGGAGGTGACCGGCGTCGCACGCGAGGGCGATCTCCTGCGCGTCGAGACCCGCCGCGCCGACGGCGCCGCACAGGATGGGCACGACGGATCGACTGCGCTCCGCGTGCGCGCGCTGCTCGTCGCGGCCGGCATCGGCAGCTTCGCGCCGCAACGCATCCCCGACCCGGCGATCGCCGCGTTCGAGGGCCGCGGCCTGACGTACCTCCCGCCGCCGCCCGAAGCGGTGCGCGGCGAGAACGTGCTCGTGCTCGGCGGCACGGAGCGCGCGATCGACGTCGCGGTGACGCTGGCCTCGACGGCGCACTCCGTCACCCTCGTCCACCGCCGCGACCGCCTGCCGGTGCCGGACGAGGTGCGCGAGCGGCTCGACGCCTCACCGGTGCGCTTCGTGCCGTTCCGCGAGCTGGCGGCGCTGCACGGGGCTGCTGCGGTCACGACCGCGACGCTGGTCGACCGGCGCGACGGCAGCGAGGAGCAGCTGGCCGTCGGCCGGGTGGTCGCGTGCTACGGCTTTCACGCCGACGCGAAGTCGCTGTCGCGCTTCGGCGCGCGCGTCGAGGAGGGCGCGATCCTCGTCGACTCGCGGATGGCGAGCGACCGTCCGGGCGTCTGGGCGGCCGGCGACGGCGCCATCTACCCGGGCAAGGTCCGCGTCCTGGCCGCGGACCTCGGCGAGGCCTGCACCGCGGTGAACAACATCGCCGCGGCGATCCTGCCCGGGGCGCAGGTATTCCCGGGCTACAGCTCGCATCGCAAGGGCGAGGCGCGACGTCCGCGCTGACCTCCGGGAGCGCCCGCCTGCCGTTCCCTGGGACGGACCCGGATGCTACGGTTTTGCCTTCCATGAGCCCGTCAGAGATCCAGCGCAGAATCGAGGAACACGTTCCCGGAGCGGTCGCCGAAGTCCGCGACTACACCGGCACCGGCGACCACTTCGAGGTTCGCGTGGTGGCCGCGGCGTTCGAGGGCAAGCCCCTCGTCGAGCGCCACAAGATGGTCTACGAGGCGCTGGGCGCGGCGGTCGACGGCCGCAACATCCACGCGCTGGCCCTCAAGACGCTCACGCCCGCCCAGGCCGCGCAGTCCTGAGCGCCGCCGTCCGGGCCGACACTCACCCACCGAGGAAAGGCAGCACATGTCCGACAGCACCAGCGAGCGCATTCGCGAGTCGATCGAGAGCAACAAGATCCTGATCTACATGAAGGGATCGCCGTCGTTTCCGATGTGCGGCTTCTCGGCAGCGACCATCGAGGTCTTCGAGGAGCTCGGCGTGCCGTACAACACGGTCGACGTCCTGAAGGACCCCGAGATCCGCGAGGGCATCAAGCGCTTCTCGAACTGGCCCACGATCCCGCAGGTCTACATCGCCGGCAAGTTCGTCGGCGGCTGCGACATCGTGCGCGAGATGCACGCCAACGGCGAGCTCGCGCCGCTGGTGAAGGACGCGCTTCAGGCCTGAGCCGCACCGGACGCGCGCGCCAGCAACGTCGCGTACACCGCGTCGAACTGGCGCCGCGTCTCCTCGGGCGAGCCGGCGTTGTCGATCACGAAGTCGGCGAGCTCGACCTTGCGCGCGAGCGGCATCTGCGAGCCGATGCGCGCGGTCGCGTCCTCGAGCGAGAGCGCGTTGCGCGCGCACAGCCGCTCGATCTGCTGCTTCTCGTCGACGCGCACGACCACGATCGGCCGCCACGCGTCGAAACCGCCGTTCTCGAACAGCAGCGCCGACTCGTAGACCAGGAACGGCGCGCCCGAGCGCTCCGCTGCGTCGAAGCGCTCACCGAGCAGCTTGCCGATGAACGGGAACGTGACGCCCATCAGCTTGCGGCGCTTCGCGTCGTCGTTGAAGACGATGCGTCCGAGCTTCGGGCGGTCGAGGTTGCCGTCGGGCAGCAGGACGTCCTCGCCGAACTCGTGCACGACGGCCGCGAGCCCCTCGGTCCCCTTCGCCACGGCGTCGTGCGCCGCGTGGTCGTCGTTGATGACCGGGATGCCGTTTCCGGCGAAGAAGCCCGCCACGAGGCTCTTGCCGCACGCGATGCCACCGGTCAGCCCGACGCGAAACATCGACGCTGGATAGCCGGACGAGGTGGGGTGCGCCAAGCTCGCCCGTGAGCTTGCCCGTCCATGGCGATCCCGGTAGGTCACGGGAAATGTACTTCGTCACGATGGGTGGAATGTCCGGCTACGTCTCGTTCACGACGACGCCGAGCGGGCGTGCGGCGATCGGCTTGACGGACACCGGCAAGGTCCGCCTGCTGTCGCCGGGTGCTTCGTCGACCGACTGGACGATCGTGCGCGAGTGGCCGACCTCGGCGTACTCGCACACCGACTGGCTGGTGAAGCTCGCGGCCGTCGACGAGCCGCAGCGCGCGGAAGACCTGCTCGCCACCCTGCCCGCCGAGGCGCTCGGCTAGCGTGGCCACGGGAGCGAACGGGCGCGACGCGCTCGCCGGCATCCGCGTCGTCGAGTGCGGCGACTTCGTGGCGCCGAGCTTCGCCGCGAAGCAGCTCGCCGACCTCGGCGCCGACGTCGTCAAGATCGAGCAGCCCGGCCGCGGCGACACCGCCCGACACCGCGGACCGTACGCCGGCACGGCCGACCCGGCCCGGAGCGGCTTCTATCTCTACCTGAACACGAACAAGCGTGGCATCGCGGTCGACCTCGAGAGTCCCGAAGGACACGAAATCCTCTCCCGCCTGGCGCGCGACGCGGACCTCGTCATCCACAACGTGGCGCCGCGCGACATCGCTTCGCGCGGCCTCGACGACGCGGCCCTGCGCGCGGCGAACCCGCGCCTCGTGGTCACCTCGATCAGCCCGTTCGGGCTCGACGGTCCGAATCGTGACCTGCGCGCCCACGACCTCAACCTCTGGGCCGCCGGCGGTGCCGCGTCACTCAACGGCGGCGGTCCGGGTGCCGACGACATGCCGCCGCTCAAGGGCTTCGGCCATCAGGCCGGCTTCCAGGCCGGACTCAACGCGGCGGTCGCGTCGCTGGGCGCGATCTACGGAGCGCTGGTCAACGGCGCGGGCCAGCTCGTCGAGATCTCGATGCAGGAGTGCGTCACCTCGATCCTCGAGATGGCCTACGAGTTCTACCCCTACATGGGACTGGTCGCCTCGCGGGTCGGCCACAAGCCGATCCAGCCGCTCGACTTCCTCGAGTGCAAGGACGGCTGGGTGTTCATCTGCTGCGTCGAGGAGCACCAGTGGCAGCGCTTCGTCGAGCTCGCGGGCAACCCCGAGTGGGCGAGCATGGAGCTGTTCGACAACCGCATCTCCCGCGCCGCGAACTGGGACGCGCTGCAGATCTTCCTCGGCGAGTATGCGGCCGAGCGTACCGTCGAGGAGCTCTACCACGAGGCACAGGCGCGCCGGATCCCGTTCGCACCGGTCTCGACGATGGGCGACCTGCTCTCGTCGGAGCACCTGAAGGCGCGCGGCTTCTTCGCGACCGTCGACGACGGCGGCGGTGCGAGCGTCGTCATGCCCGGTGCGCCGTACGTGCACGCGACGACGCCGTGGCGCATCCGCAAGCGCGCGCCGCGCCTCGGGGAGGACACCGACACGGTGCTCGCGGAGATCGGCTACGACGCGGATGCGCGCGCGCGGCTCCGCGCCGCGGGAGTGATCGCATGAGCCAGCCGAACGCCGCGAAGCCGCTCGCCGGGATCCGCGTCGCCGACTTCACCTGGGTGTGGGCGGGCCCGTTCTGCACGCTGCAGCTCGCACATCTCGGCGCGGAGGTGATCCGGGTCGAGTCCGCGTCACGCACCTGCGTGACCCGCCTTCTGCCGCCGTGGCCCGACGGGCAGCCCGGCGTCAATCGCTCGGGGTACTTCAACCAGTACAACCAGGGAAAGCGCAGCATCGCGCTCGACCTGAAGGACCCGCAGGCGATGGCTGTCGCGCACGACCTCATCCGCAACAGCGACGTCGTGGTCGAGAACTTCGCGGCCAACGTCTTCGAGCGCATGGGGCTGGGCTACGACATGTGCCGCTCGCTCAAGTCCGACGTCATCGTGATCTCGATGTCGGGCTACGGCGCGAGCGGTCCCGAGAGCGAGTACGTGTCGTACGGTCCGGCGCAGGTGCCGCTGTCGGGACTCTCGTCGGTGACCGGGTATCGCGGCTGGCGTCCGATGCACATCGGCATCTCGTACGGCGATCCGACCGCCGGCCTGCAGGGTGCGGTCGCCGTGCTGTCGGCGCTGATCCACCGGCGCCGCACCGGCGAGGGACAGTTCATCGACCTTTCGCAGTGGGAGAGCACGATGGCGCTCCTCCCCGAGGCGCTGCTCGCGCAGAGCATGACCGGCGCGGCGCCCGAGCGTGACGGCAACCGCGACACGATGTGGGCGCCGCACGCGATCTACCGCTGCGCCGGGGAGGACCGCTGGGTGTCGATCGCCGCCGCGGACGAGGACGAGTGGCGGCGTCTCGCCAGCGTCGTCGACCCCGCCCTCGCGAGCGATCCACGCTTCGCGAGCGCCGCCCTGCGCAAGCAGAACGAGGACGCTCTCGACGCGGCGATCGGCGCGTGGTGTGCGTCGCGCAGCCCCGAGGACGTGCGCGACATGCTGCAGGCCAGCGGTGTCGCGGCCTTTCCGGCGATGACCGCGAAGGACCTGCACGACGATCCGCATCTCGGCTCGCGCCGCTACTTCGTCGAGCTGCCGCATCCCGAGGTCGGCGTACGGCGCCACATGGGCATCCCGTACAAGCTGCACCGCACGCCGCTCGCCGTGTGGCGCGCGGCGCCGTGCCTCGGCGAGGACACCGACTGGGTGCTGCGCGAGGTCCTCGGCTACGACGAGTCGCGGATCGGTGCGCTGCGCGACGCAGGCGCGCTGAGCTAGCTCCGACGACCGCGCGCGCCTGACCGACGCCGGTCTCGGAGCGGCGCCGGGCCGCTCGTCAGCCCGGGACGAGCTCGATGGTGTCGCCGGTGGTCTCGGGCTGCAGCTTGACGGTGAGGCTGCCGCCGGTGCGCCACGCCTCGAGCTGGTCGAGCAGGTGTCCGCCCTCGATGCGACCCGACTCGCCGCCCGGCAGCACGAGGTGCACCTCGTCCGTCGAGAGATCCGCGACCATGCGAACCGCCGGGCCGAGCGCGACCGGGAACGGCGGCGCCGCGTGCGCGTCGCTCCAGCGGTACTGCAGCGGCGTGAACGGCGAGCCTGGTGCCTGCCACACCTCGGCGGTGCCCGCGGCGAAGGTCTCGTGGAACGACAGCGGGTGCTGCAGCTTGACCTCGTGCAGCGCGCCCCACGTCCACCCGGCCGGATCGCTGCCCATCCGCTCTGCGCACCACGCAGCGGCGCGATCGAGGATGCCGAGCAGTGCGCGATCGCGCTCCTCCTCGTTCGCGAACCACGGCGAGGATTGCGCGGAGAGGATCTTCGTCACGCCCCACCACGCCTGGCGCCAGAAGCGCGCGAGCGGACCGAAACGTCCCTCGGGGAAGAGCTCGCACGGCGCGAAGCTCGCGAGCGCGACGTAGAACACGGCTGCCGGAGCCGAGTCGGCCGCAGCCTCGCCGTCCCACCGCGCGAGAGCACCCGCGATGCCGTCGAGCGACCCGTACGTCCCCTGAGGCGCGCGCGCGAGCGCCGCCTTGACGACGGGCAGCAGATCGCGCGCCGCGAGGTCGACGACGTCGCGCTGCAGCGCGAGCGCACCCGCGACGTCGCGGCTCGCGCCGGCGTCGAGCTGCTCGCGAATCCGCCGCGCGCGGTACGCGTGATCGGCATACGCATGCGCGGGATAGCGCGCGGCCGCGCCGTCGAGATGCGCTTCGTTCGCGGACACGACCACATCGCTGCCCTGGGTCCGCGACAGCGTCGACAGACCGGTCACCGCCGTCCAGCGTGCGTCCGCGAGCCAGCCGCGCACGGGGAACCGCGCCTGCGCGTCGCGCACCGGAAGCCCGCCGACGCCGAACTGGCCGACGTTGCCGGCCGCGTCGCCCGCGTACACGTTCAGGGCGAGCGCGCCCTTGTCCATCGCCGCGGCGGCGCGCGCGACGTCGGCGACGCTGGTCGCGCGGGCGATCGCGAGCCATCCCGGCAGTGCCGTGCCGAGCGAGTTCACGCCCCATCGCACCGACAGGCCGAGCTCGCCCGCCTCGGGGTGCGGCCCGTCGAGCTGCGCCACGAGGTGCGACAGCAGCGGACCGTTGCGCGTCTCCGCGACCTCGATCTTGAGGCTCTCGCCGTCGCGTACCCGCACCAGCTCGCTGCGCCGACCGAGCGCCGCCCAGCCCTTCTCGGTGCGAAAGTTGCCGATGCCGTCGAGCTCCTCGACCACGCAGTCCACGTCGTCGAGCGAAAAGTTGGTCACGCCCCAGCCGCAGTGCCGGTTGCGGCCGATCTGTACGACCGGACCGCCGACGAACGCCGCGCCGGCGACCGAGAACCCCGGCGCCTCGAGGTGCGCCAGGTACATGATGCTCGGCAGCCCGACCTGCAGATGCGGGTCGCCGGCGACGAGCGCCGCTCCGGTCACCGTCCGGTCGCGGCCGAGCGCCCAGCCGTTGCTGCCGCCGCCCGCCGGCGCTCCGGGTGCACTCCCCAGCCAGTCGAGCACGCGCATGTCGATGCGCCGCCACAACGCCAGGATCTGCTCGGAGACGAGCCCCGGCTCGAGTCCGGGCGGCGCGATCCAGCGTGCGCGCTCCAGACCCGCGCTCGCGAGCGCGCGCGCCATCAGCAGCTTGTGCGGCCAGGTCTCGAGCGACAGCATCCACGCCGCGTAGAGCTCGATCGCCAGCGAGTCGGCGATGGTCCACGGCTCGATCTCGTAGCCGAGCAGCGCGCACTCGGGCAGCTTCGTCTCGGCGCGCACCGCGTTGATCCCGCCGACGAACGCCGCCAGCACGTCGCGCGCGACGCCCTCGAGGCGGGTCGCTGCGACACCCGCGCGGCGCGGCACGCCGACGGTCCGCATCAGCGCATCGTGGCGGGCGAAGGACGCGCCGAGGATCTCGGCCATCCGGCCGGTCGCGATCCGGCGCAGCAGATCGAGCTGCCAGAGGCGGTCCTCGGCCATGCAGAAGCCGAGGGCCGCGTACGCGTCGCGCTCGGTCTTCGCCTGGATGTGCGGGACGCCGGACGCGTCGCGCACGACCTTCGCCTTCGCCCCGAGAGCCGCGACGGTCTTGCGCGGGTATGGCGAGGCCTCTGCCGCGCCTCGGCGACGGCGCGGCGTCTCCTCGGCGTCGGCGTCATCCGCACCGTCCCCGAACGCCGCATCGACGTCCGCCTCCAGCGGACGCTGCTGCCAGACCGAGCCCCCGAACGGGCTCTTCATCGGATCGTCCGAGACGCCTTCCGAGGGACTGCGGGATGTCTGGGGGCGGAGGCCGGTGTCCCACGGCTTGCCGCCGAAGCCGCCCCGATCGTCGCGACCGCTCACGCGCCCCCCGCATGACGGCCAGCGGGGGAACCCGCCCGGCTCAACGTCCTTCTCCGCAGCACCACCGGACGATTACCAGACGAAAGTCCACCCTCAATCAACCACGTCCGTCGCGAAGCGAACTCCGGGCGCTCAACCACGTCGGGTGGGAACGACGACGACAGGACACTGCGCGTGACGCACCACGCGCTCCGACACGCTGCCCATCAGCAGATGCGACAGTCCGGAGCGTCCGTGCGTGCCGAGCACGATGAGGTTCGCCTTGCCCTTGCCTCCCGCAGCGACGATCTCCTCGGCTGGACGGCCCATGCGCACGGCGGTCGTGGCGCCGTCGAGCCCCGAGAGCTTGCGCGTCTTGACGCGCTCGAGCTCGAGCTTGGCCTGCTTCAGATGCTCGTCGACGATGGACTGCGTGGCGATCGGCGTTCCGCCGAGGACGTCCACGCCTGCGAACTCGAGCGGCTCGACGACGTAGATGACCGACAGCTTCGCGCCGAGGTCGCGCGCCAGATCGATGGCGTAGTCGAGCGCCTCGTACGAGAGCTTCGAGAAGTCGATCGCGACGAGAATCTTCTTGATCTTCACAACCCCTCCGTGACGGATGCGGCGTCCGGGAACCACGTACGTTTAGAGCAACCAGCTTCGCCCTTCCACCTCGGAGCAGGTCGGAGTAGGATTTCCTCGCGTCTTTCGCTCGGCGACGCCGTGGAGGGTGGTCGATGCAGGTGGACCAGACGATCCAGCAGGCAGAGGCCATCGTCTGCTTCACTCAGGAGGTGGACCGGCGGCTCGCGGAGTGCGGCATCGCCGGGACCGGGGAGCTGCTGTCGCTGTTCGCGCAGCTGCGCGACGCGGTCGGGCGGATCGAGGGCGCGGAGCTCGAGTGGGCAGCCCGGGAGACCGCGCGCCTCGAAGAGCGCCTGCGCACCCTCGGGACCGAGTTGCAGCACCTGAGCGCGCTCAAGGCCGCCTTCGCGACGCCGCACTGAGGCGGGTGCCATGGCGCACGAGCCCGGATCTCCGCCCCCGCCACCGTCGGTCCGGCCCTCCGGCGACGACATCGGGTCGCTGCTCGCCGTCCTGCCCGACAAGCTGCGCGCGGTGATCGACCGCCATCCCGAGGTGGACCGCATTCTCGAAGTCGTGCTGGATCTCGGCCGGCGTCCCGAGGCACGGTTTCCCGGGGCCACGGTCTTCCTCGACGAGCAGCCGGTCGGGCGCGACGACCTCGCACACATCACGGCCCAGCTCGGCGCCTTCACCAGCGACAACCGCGCCGGCATCGAGCGCACCCTGCACCGCATCTCGGCCATCCGGAACCGCGCCGGCGACGTCGTCGGCCTCACCTGCCGCGTCGGGCGGGCGGTGTTCGGAACGGTCGAGATCGTGCGCGACGTGATCGAGTCCGGGCGCAGCACGCTGCTGCTCGGCCCTCCCGGAGTCGGCAAGACCACGCTCCTCCGCGAGGCCGCGCGGGTGCTGGCCGACGAGGCGGGCAAGCGCGTGATCGTCGTCGACACGTCGAACGAGATCGGCGGCGACGGCGACATCCCGCATCCCGGGATCGGCCTCGCGCGCCGCATGCAGGTCGCGTCGCCCGACCTGCAGCACGCGGTGATGATCGAGGCGGTCGAAAACCACATGCCCGAGGTGGTCGTCATCGACGAGATCGGGACCGAGGCCGAGGCGGCGGCCGCGCGCACCATCGCCGAGCGCGGCGTGCAGCTGGTCGCGACGGCGCACGGCCACACGCTCGACAACCTGCTGACCAACCCCACGCTCAGCGACCTGATCGGCGGCATCCAGGCCGTGACTCTGGGCGACGAGGAGGCGCGGCGGCGACGCACGCAGAAGACCGTGCTCGAGCGCAAGCAGGCGCCGACCTTCGACGTGCTGATCGAGATCCAGACACGGGATCGCTTCGCGGTGCAGCACGACCTCGCGCAGGCGGTGGACGCGCAGCTTCGCGGACGCCCGCGCGCGCCCGAGCTGCGCGTGCGCGGCGAGGACGGCGCAGTCGAGATCCGGCCGCCCGAGGACGCCGAGCCGCCGGCCGAACGTCCGCGCGCGGCGCGGCGCCTGGTGCGGATCTACCCGTACGCCGTCAGCGAGGAGCGGCTCGAGCGCGCGATCCTCGAGACCGGCGCGCCCGCGCGCCTCGCACGCTCGGCGCGCGACGCGGATCTGATCTTGACGCTGCGCAGCTGTGCGCGGCGACAGACCGGAAAGCTCCGCGACGCGATGTCGCGCGATCTGCCGGTCCGGATGCTGCGCAGCGGCAGCGCCGCGAACATCGAGGAGTTCCTGGCGTCGCTGCGCCGCGAGCACGAGGAGCCGGGCACCGTGCAGGACGACCGGGACACGGTCACGGCCGAGGCGGAGGCCGCTGCGCGCGAGGTCCTGGCGCACGGCGAGCCCGTCGAGCTGCCGGCCCAGCCCGCGGCGCTGCGGCGCCGTCAGCACGCGGTCGCCGAGCGTCTCGGCATCCAGTCCGTGAGCCGGGGGCGCGAGCCGTACCGGCGCGTCGTCCTCCTGCCGGCCGCTTCGTCGTAGCGCCGCGCGCAAACGAAGAGAGCCCCGGAAGCATGCTCCCGGGGCTCTCGGTTCGGTCGGATCGGGCTTCGATCAGGCTTCGAGGAACGACTCGAGGCCCGCCGTGCCGCAAAGGTCCCGCAGGCGGGTGAGCGCCTTCGCCTCGAGCTGACGGATGCGCTCGCGGCTGACGCCGTAACGCACGCCGATCTCCTCGAGGGTCTCGACCTGATCGTCGTCGAGGCCGAAGCGCAAACGGATGATCGCCTGCTCGCGGTCCGGGAGCTCGGTCAGGACGTGCTCCAGGTGACGCGAGAGGTCTCCCGCCATGCTGCGCGCCTCCGGACGATCGCCCTGCTCGTCGGGGATGACCTCCGCGAGGGTGCGGTCGTCGTCGTGGCCCAGCTCCATGTCGAGCGACAGCACGTGCGCGGGCTCGGCCATCATCTCGAGCTGGTTCTGGTCGATGCCGCCCGCCTGGATGATCTCGTCCTTCGACGGCGCGCGGTGCAGCTTGCTCTCGAGCGCCTGCGAGAGACGGCCGACCTTGCGGCGCAGCTCGTGCCAGTGCACGGGCGTACGAACGACGGAGCGGTCGTTGTCGATCGAGCGCGCGATGTACTGCCAGATCCACCAGACGGCGTAGGTCGAGAACTTGATGTCCTTCGCCGGATCGAACTTCTCGACCGCGCGGAGCAGGCCCAGCGTGCCCTCCTGGATCAGGTCGGGCAGCGGCAGGCCGCGACGGGCGTGCTTGCGGGCGATCGCCGCGACGAGACGCAGGTTCGCCTTGAGCATCGCGTCGCGCGCACCGCGGTACGCCTCGAGACGGCAATCCAGCTCACGCGCGAACTTGCTGACGCGCTCGCGCGTCAAGCGCATCTTGCGGAGCTTTGCGGGGCTCCGCGCGAGGCGACGCGCACGGTCGACCACGAGCAGGATCTCGCGCTCGCGAAACTCCTCGGTCGGGCGGATGACGCCACGGCCACGCTCGGTCAACGTGACGTTGACGATGCGCGGGTTGCGGCGCAGCCAGCGCACGACCGACTCGCGCGCCCGGCTGATCTCGGTCGTCAGCGTGCGCTCGGCCTCGCGATCGAGCAGCGGCGTGCGGGCCAGGTCGGCGTAGAAGCGGCCGAGAACGTCGAGGTCGCCGACCAGCGGCTCCATCGACTTCGCCTCGGCCTCCACATCACCAAGTTCCTGAGCAGAAGGGGTCGCCGCCTGAGCTTGCTCGTCCTGCGTGGGATCGTTCCACTCGGCGGTCTCGGTCTCTGCCGGATAGATCGCTGCGGTTCGCATCTCGTTCCTTTATCCTCGAATCGGTTTACCTCGGCGCGTGCCGCTGGCGCGGCTCCACCGGGTCATGGTCCGTCTGCCTCGACGGGGTCGGCGGGAGACGAAAACGACCGGCCCCATCAGCATGGCGAGGGGTCGGTCTGCCTCCAACGAGACTCGACGAGGTTCTCGTCGTCGTCATCACCGCCTCCCCACCAACCAAGGTCGCTAGAGAGTAGCAGCGATGACTCAACGTGTCAGTAGCTGATAACGAAATCTGGCAGGTTTTTTTCTCCAATGAAAGCCCTTCTTCTGCATCCGGACCGCTCGATGGGCCGTTTTCTCATCCGAACGGGTCGTCCGGTGGCGCGTCCGGGCAGCACTTGCAGGCACGCACGCAAGCAATCCGCCCCGAGTTGCACCGCCGCACCGAGCCCACGTCGGATGCTGCGGCCTTCTCCGGGCACGTCCGTTGCTGCCGTCCCCATCGCATCCTTTGACGCCGGACGGCGTCGCTCGATGCGATCGAACTCTTCGGAAAGTCTGTCGCCGTCCGGCGGGACCCGTCCCCCCCGCCTCGCAATCACCTCCTCCGGCGGCAGGCCCCGGTCGGGCGCGGGCGGATCACCGGCCCGCGCCCGACCTCCCCTACCCCGCTGCCTTGCGCCGCACGGACGCGCCGGCTAACCACGAACGCTCAGGCTCGGCGCTGGAGGACTCACGATGGCGGAGAAAAAGCTCAGCAAAACAGCACGCGCGTCTACGCGCGGTAAGGTCACCCTCAAGGCATGGCACGTCGCCATCGACAGCGGGAAGGCCGTCAGCCGCGTGAAGCTCGTGAATCATCTCATCGAAGGGAAGCGCACCACCCGCTTCGGCTGGATGACGGAGGAAGGCCAGGTCCTGCTCGACCATCAGGTCGAGTACCGTCACGTCGACGGGGCGACCCCCGCAGAGTGATCGAGGGCGCGTAGGTCCCGACGGGGCCTACGCGCCTTCCCGTTCGCGCCCGAGCGCGAGCAACCGAACCCGCAGCACGCTGCTCTCTTCGCGCAGGTCGCACGCGCCGACCTCGCGGATCGAGAGCGCGCGGCGATCGAGCGCCCGGTAGAAGCCGGCCGTGTCCACCCGCTGCGGATCGGCCACCCACAGGGTGCCGCCGGGCGCGACCAGGTCGGCCAGTGCGTCGGCGAGCCGCTCGAACTCGGCCCGCTCGTAGAGGAGGTCTGCGGCGAGCACGAGGTCGAATCGGCGGCCGAAGGCCGCGGCCACGACGTCTCCGACGAGGGCCTCGACGTCGGCTCCGTTGATCGCGGCGCTCGCCTGAAGGAACTCGATCGGCGCGATCTCGCGGTCGATCGCCGTCACCGCAGCCCCCCGCGCGGCCGCGGTGAGCGCGACGAGGCCGAGTCCGCAGCCGACGTCGAGAACGCTCCGTCCCGCGCAGTCGACGCGCGTCGCGAGGTGCTCGGCGAGCGCCTTCGCGCCGCCCCACACCAGCGCCCAGTACGGCGGGACGGTGCTCTCGTCGTGCAGCAGCTGCTCGCGATCGACGTGCTGCTCGAGATCGCGCACGGTCACCAGCGCGATCGGCGTTCCGGCGATGTCGAACGCCTCGATCTGCGTCGGGAAGCCCGCGATGATCGCCGGGATCTCGTGGCTCGCGGGGCCTCCGCCGGACGCCATGGCGCGTCGCTCTAGCATCCTGCCGGAAGCGCGTCAGCGCGCCGACCGGCCCGCTCGCGCGCGCACCCGCTGCGCGACGTCGCCGATCTCGCGCACGCCGAGCGCCCCCGCGACGCCCGCGAACACGGCGGCGGCGATCGGGACGGCCAGCCCGGCGACCAGCGCGCGGCCCGCAACGCGATCGATCGGCACGAACGACGCGACGCCGGCGCGGACGGCGACGCACGCGACGGCGACCGCGAGCGACGCGACCAGGAGCCGCGCCACCGCCGGCCCGAGTCCCGTGAACGCACCGATGCGGCGGCGCAGCAGCACCATGAGGACCGCGAAGTTGACCAGGGCGACCAGCGACGTGACCGCGGCGAGCCCCGCGTGTCCGCCGCCGAGGCGGTTGATCACCAGCCAGTTGCCGATCGCGTTCACGACGATCGACAAGCACGAAATCAATGCCGGGGTGCGCGCGTCGCCGAGCGCGTAGAACGCCGGCACCGTCACCTTGATGTTGGCGTAGCCCGCGAGCCCGACCGAGTAGGCGACGAGCGCGCTGGCGGCCATCTGCGTGTCCTCCGCGGTGAACCGGCCGTGCTGGTAGACCAGTCCGACGAACTCGGGCGCCAGCACCGCCAGACCGGTCGCTGCGGGCAGGCAGAGGACGAACACCAGGCGCAGCGCGCGGACGATGGTCTCGTTGAACTCCGCCATGTCCGCGCGCTCGGCGCTGCGCGATACCGCGGGCAGCGCGACCACGCCGACCGCGACGCCGAACAGGCCGATCGGCAGCTGCATGAAGCGGAACGCGACGTTCAGCCAGCTGACCGCCCCGTCGCCGAGCTGCGAGGCGAAGTTGCTGTTCACGAGCACGTTGACCTGCACCGCGGCGGCGCCGATCGTCGCGGGTCCCATCAGCGCGAGCACCTGCCGGACGCCGGGATCCCGGAACGACAGCATCGGCCGGTAGCGGTAGTTCAGCCGGTGCAGCGACGGCAGCTGCACGAGGAGCTGCAGCGCGCCGCCGACCACCGTGCCCAGCGCCATGCCGACGATGGCGCGTTCCGCGAGCTCCGGCGACACCGACGCCGACGCGGCGCCTTCCCGCCACACGCTCGACAGATAGCCCGGAGCGAGCCACGAGGCGCCGAGCAGGCCGACGACGATCGAGCCGAGGTTGAAGAAGCTCGACGCCGACGCCGGCACGCCGAACCGCCCGCGCGCGTTCAGCATGCCCATGGCCACCGCGGCCAGCGCCACCAGCAGCAGGAAGGGGAACATCACGCGCGTCAGCTCGACGGTGAGCTGCGTCTTGCCCGGGATGTCGGCGAAGCCCGGCGCGATCAGCGCGACGATCCACGGCGCCGCGATCACGCCCAGCAGAACGACGCCGCCGACCACGACCAGCAGGGCGTGCACGACGAGGTTCGCCAGCCGCCACGCACGAGCCTCACCTTCGCGCGCGAGGGTCTGCGTGAAGCTCGTGACGAACGCCGCCGACAGTGCGCCTTCGGCAAAGAGGTCGCGGAAGAGATTCGGGATGCGGAAGGCCGTGACGAAGGCGTCGAGCTCGCGACCGGCGCCGAACGACGCCGCGAACACCTGCTCGCGGATCAGTCCGAGAATGCGGCTCGCGAGGATCGCGAGGCCGACGACCGACGCCGACCGCGCGAGGTGGACGGGAGGCTCCGCGTCGACCGCCGATGCGGGCCGACCCGCAGCTTCTCCCCCCGGCGGCTCCGCCATCGCGCGTCGCGCTACCATGCCGCGGCAGGCCGGGCCACGTGCGTCCGGCCGATCGCGGCTTGACTCTTCGGGAGGGGCCCGGTGTTATCGCAGAACGATGATGGGACTCGGCTTTCCGGAGTTGCTCATGATCCTCGTGATCGCGCTGCTGGTGTTCGGCCCCAGCAGGCTGCCCGAGGTCGGCACGTTCCTCGGAAAGTCGCTGCGTGCCTTCCGCGACTCGCTCGACCATCAGGGCGAGGACGACGACGAGGACAAGCCCGCCCCTCCGTCGGACAAGCTGCCGCCCGACAACGCGGCCTGATCCGCGCTCCTCGTCAGAACCCGATGCTCGAGCTCACGCGGCCGCGCGGGTCGAGCGTCACGGCGCGTCCGTTCGCGTAGTACCAGGTCATGTAGCCGTTGGCCTCGGTCACGGTGTTCACCGGTGGCCCGATCGCGCGCAGCAGCCGCTCCGAGCTCCAGCCGCGCTTGACGGCCTGCAGCCGCGTCGAGGCATCCCCCGACACGACGTAGTCCGGTGTCACCGGAAGGTCCTCCTCGTTCACGGTGCTGCGACGCCCCCCCGACTGCTCGAGAACCGTCAGGCGCTCCTCGAGCTCCTGCACCGCGGCGACGAGATTCGCGTTCTCCTGCTGCAGCTGCTCGACGCGCTGCTCGAGCGAGCGCGACTCCACCGCGGCCGCGTCCGCGGAGCCGCCGGTGAGCCGCGACACCAGGCTCTCGCCGCGCGGCTCCGCTGCCGGCGGACGCGGGCCGCCGATCCGCGAGGTCACCACGCCCGGGTCGATCACCCGCGAGCGCGACGCGGCGGCAGCATCGTCGGGCGGTGCCGCCGCCCGCGCGGCAGGCGGCGGTGGCGGCGGAGGAACCACGACGTCCGCGGGAGCGGGCGCGGCGGCTTCGGCACTGTCGCCCATCGGCGGGGGATCGGTGGTCACCTGGACGCTCGCCGACGGATCCACGCGCACCACGGGAGCGGCCGCTGCACCCGAGGTCGACACGCTCACCGACGCACCACCCGAGCCGACCACCTGCAACGCCGCCGGATCGGTCACCTCGATGCGCGGACGACCGTTGCGATCCACGACCGTCCCGCGCACGCGGACCCGGCGATTCGCGTACGCCTCCTTCGGCGACGGGAAGCGCGACACGACGTCGCCGGGGATCGATGCGGCGAGACCGCTGTAGTCGGCGGTGAAGGACACGAGGCACGCGAGCGGCGAGCAGATCACCGTCTGCACGTCGCCCTCGACGGTGACGTTCTCGCCGACGTGCCGGCCCGCCTCCTCCACCGCGAGGACCTGCGCATCGGCCACTCGCGCCACGAGCAGCGCGGCGATCAGGATGCCCGCGGCGGCCGCGCGCGGACGAGGCGACCGCCCCGCGCCTTGTCGCTCCGCTCCCGCTCCCCTACGATCGATCGCATGTCGGACGAGCCCAGGATCAGCGAGACACGCCCGGTCGGCCGCTACGCCCTCGGCGTCGCATGGATGGACGGCCACGACTCGATCCTGACGCATGCGAGCCTGCGGGGCCATTGCCCGTGCGACGCTTGCGCGGCGCTGCGCGAGCGTGACGAGCTGCCCGGTGGCGGGCAGGCGACGCTCGAGAGCCTCGAGCAGATCGGCGATGCGAGCGTCTTCCTGCGCTGGTCCGACGGCCACGAGACCTTCTACCTCGTGCCCGAGCTGCGCGCCCTCTGCCGCTGCGCCTATTGCATCGGCGAGCCGGAGCGCCCGATCACCGGCGGCTGATCTACTCCTCGATCGAGATCGCACGCGTCGGGCAACCACGCACGGCGGCCTCGACCTTCGCGCGCAGGCTCTCCGGCGGGTTCTCCTGCAGGATGTAGAGGAAGTTGTCCGAACGGACCTCGAAGACTTCCGGCGCCGCGACCTGGCAGACGGCGTTGCTGTTGCACTTGTCGAAATCCACGACGATCTTCATGACGCGAGGCCTCCGTTGTCCGAGCGGGACGCCGAGTCGCTAGCACAGCGACCGCGCGCCTTGAAGGACGGGAGTCCATTGCATAGTCGTTTCGCGTCGCGCCAGCAGGGCCGACCGAGGAGGTGACGTGTCGATCCTGGTGCTGATTCGCCATGGGCAGTCGCAGTGGAATCTCGAGAACCGCTTCACCGGCTGGGTGGACGTGCCGCTCACCGAGAAGGGACGCGAGGAGGCGCACCGCGCCGGGCGAAAGCTCCACGAGACCGGCATCAAGTTCGCGTTCGCGTACACCAGCGAGCTGATCCGCGCGCAGGAGACGCTGTCGATCGTGCTGCAGGAGATCGGCGCGTCCGACCTTCCCGTCGAGCGCGACATGGCGCTGAACGAGCGTCACTACGGCGACCTCCAGGGTCTGAACAAGGCCGAGACCGCGAAGAAGTACGGCGACGAGCAGGTGCACATCTGGCGTCGCAGCTACGACGTCGCCCCCCCGGGCGAGGGCGGCGAGAGCCTGAAGGACACCGCCGCACGCACCCTGCCCTACTTCGCGGCGCGCATCGCGCCGCAGCTGCAGGCAGGGCACAACGTGATCGTCGCGGCGCACGGCAACAGCCTGCGCTCGATCGTCATGGACCTCGAGCGTCTGACGCGCGAGCAGGTGCTCGAGTTGAACATCGCCACCGGAGTGCCGCTGGTCTACGAGCTCGACGGCGCGCTGTCGATCGTCAAGAAGACGATTCTCGAATAGCCCGCACGATGGTCACGCCGCGGCGCGCAGGCGTGCGAGCAGCGCCTCCGCGAAGCCGCGCGCGTCACCGACGACGCCGACGTCCGCCGCCGCGAAGACCTCGGCGTTCTCGTCGCGATTGACGGCCACGACGCGGCCGGAGCGCTGCATGCCGACGACGTGGTTGAACGAGCCGCGAACGCCGAGCGCCAGGTAGAAGTCGGGCGCGACGCTGCGTCCCGAGATTCCGATCTGCAGCTGGCGCGGCAGCCACGAGCCGTCGCACACGCGGCGCGTCGCACCGACGACGCCGCCGAGCGCCGCCGCGAGCTCGCTCGCGAGCGGCACGGAGTCCTTGCCGAGGCCCCAACCGACGCACACCACGACGCGCGCGTCGTCGAGCGACGGCCCGTCACCGAGTTCCGCCGTCCACCCGATCGTTCGCACCCGCGCCGGACGCAGCTCCCCGAACTCGACCTTCTGCACGCGCGCCGCCGCGCGCCCGGGCACGACCAGCGCCGGCTCCAGCACGCCGGGACGGATCGTGACCATCTCGGGCCGCGTGCGCGACAGGATCGGTGCGACCAGCTGTCCTCCGAACGCGGGCTTGAGCTGCCGCAGGCGGCCTTCGGCGTCGAGCTCGACGCCGATCGCGTCGCCGGTCAGACCGAGCGCGAGGCGTCCCGCGACCTGCGGCACGAGATCGCGCCCGAGCCCGGTGGCCGGCGCGAGCACGATGCGCGGCCGCAAGCGGACGATCGCCGCCTCGAGAGCGCGCGCGGCGTGCTCCTCACAGCTTGCACCGCAGGGCCAAAGGAGGACGTCCGCGCCCAGTGCGCCGAGATCCCGCGCGAGCGCCGCGGCATCGGCAGCCCCCGTTGCCGAGCCCAGATCGGCGGTGAGCGGAAATGCCGCGACGGCGACGCCGAGCTGACCGGCGAGCGCGTCGGCGGCACCAAGCAGCTCGGCCGTCACCGGACGGAGACGCCCGTCCGGCGCACACTCGGCGAGTACCCAGACGCCGCCTTCTGCGCTCGCGCCGCTCGGGTGCGAGGGCGTTCGTCCGCGTGCCGCGCGGACACCGTCCGCACGCATCGCCGCGAGCTCGGCCATCACCGCGTCGACCGCGGCGTCGAAGCCGTCCGCCGCGACGACGCGCTCGTTCCGACGCTGCGACGCGACCGGCTGCAGATCGGCGACCCACGTCGGCGAGCCCGGCTGTCCGTAATCGTCGAGCGCGCCTCCGAGGTCGGCCGCGGTCCACACGTCGAGGGGACGCTGCAGAGCGGCCCCCTCGTCCGGCATGACGAGCGGCATGCGCGTCTTCCAGCGGTCGGTGCACGTGATGACCAGCGGGGTCGCGCACTCGACCTCGACGAAGCCGTCGTCGCGCTCGCACTCGGCGCGCGCGAGCCAGCCCGCCCCCTCCACGGGCTCTTGCGCCTCGAGCGTCAAGCGCCGCACGCCGCTCACCAGCGGAGCGTCGAGCAGAGCCGCGACCTCGGGCCCGACCTGTCCCGTCTCCGAGTCGATCGTGAACCGGCCGGCGATGACCAGGTCGAAGCCGATGCGCTCGATGGCGCGCGCGAGCGCGCGCGACGTCGCGAGCGTGTCCGCACCGGCGAAGGCGCGATCGGACAGGTGCACCGCGCGGTCGACGCCGAGCGACAGGCACTCGCGCAGCGCGTCGGCGGTCTGGGGCGGCCCCATCGACAGGACCGTGATCGTACCGCCGACCTCCTGCCGGAGGCGCGTGGCCTCGAGAACGGCACGGCGGTCGAAAGGGTTGATCTGCAGCGGCACCCCTTCGCGTTTCAGGCGCCGGGTCTCGGGATCGAAGCCGAGCTCCGAGACCTCGGGCACCTGTTTCACACAAACGACGATCCTCACCGACGCCCCCGACGTTGCATGGTGTTCTGACGAGAAGTGACAAGATGATGACGGTGGTACGCAACAGACACCGGCCCGTTGCTCGTCAGTGCTGGAAAACTCGACGAATTCTGGGCTTTGCGAACAGCCCTTGCAATGGCATGCGTCATGCTTGCGCGTCCCGGGCATGACTCGTCATGCAGCCGACCGCCAGAACCGCGTCCGCAACCAGCAGCGCCGCTTCCTCGCCGCCGGAGTCCGCGTCCGTGGCCAGTGGCGCTACCTCGTCCGCGCGTCGAACGATCCCTTCACCCTCGGCGAGGAGGCCGGTGAGAGCTCCACGGAGCGCCCCGCGGCGGCGCGGCCCGGCAGCCATCGTCCGTCACTCCAGAAAAGCGCCTAGCAGGCGCAGCACCTCGTCGGGCGCTTCCATCGGAATGAAGTGCCCGACCCCGGGCAGGATCTCCAGCCGTCCGTCGCGCAGCATCGCCGCCGCCTGACGGGCGCGCGCCGGCGGCAGCGTCAAGCTGCTGCCCCCCGACACGATCAGGGTCGGAATCGCGACCTTCGCGAGGAACGCGACGCTCGACGATCGAGCCGCCCCCTCGTACACCCGGGCTTCGATCTCGCCGGGACACTTGAGCTCGACGGATCCGTCCTCGCGCAGGAACGTACCGCTCTCGACGTAGGCCTCGAGGAAGTCGCGCCGCCAGACGTCGAACGGCGGCCGCGACGCGTAGGACTCGATCATCTGCTCGCGGCTGTCCCACACCAGACGCCGACGCCGCGCACCGACCGCCAGGAAGTTCCCCGGAACGGGAGCTCCCTCGGGCAGCGGATCGATCAGCACCGGATCGAGCAGAACCGCGCGCGCGATCCTGGCCGGGTAGTGCGCCGCGACGCCAGCAACCGCCGCCCCGCCCTTCGAGTGTCCGACGGCGTACACGTCGCGCAGACGGAGGGTATCGAGCACGCCCGCGAGGTCGGCGACGAAGTCGCGCCACGCGTACGCGGAGTCCGGCTTGTCACTGTCGCCGTGACCACGCTGGTCGAGCGTGATCACACGGAAGCGCTCCCGCAGCACGGGGACCAGCGGCCGCCAGACGCCGCCGCAGAACCCGGTCGCGTGCGCGAGCACGAGAGCACGCGGCTCCGAGCGGCTCGCCGAGCCGTGGTCGGTCACGGCGAGCGAGACGCCGTTGACCGGGATCCGGACCGTCGCGGGCATCGGGCGCGTCTAGCAGTCGTTCGCGGCCGTCGCGACGATTGACTCCGTGCGCAGCGCAACGGAATCTGCAGCGTGGCTGCGGGGAAGAAGGACGACGGCGCGCGGACGAGGAAGATCGTCCAGGACCTCGGACGCGCTCATCCGGACGCGCGCTTCGAGCTCGACTTCACCACTCCGCTCGAGTTGCTGGTTGCGCTCATCCTCGCGGCGCAGTTCCGCGACGACCGCGTGAACGCGATCGCGCCGCCACTGTTCGCACGCTACCGGACGGCACGCGCCTGGGCGGAGGCCGACCCGGCGGAGCTCGAGCAGCAGCTGCGCGCGGTGAACTTCTTCCGCCAGAAGACGAAGGCCGTGCAGCGCTGCTGTGCGGAGATCGTGGCGCGCTTCGGCGGCGAGGTCCCGCGCTCGCTCGACGACCTGCTCACCCTGCCGCACGTCGGACGGAAGACCGCGAACGTGCTGCGCGCGAACGCCTACGGCGACCCGGCGATCGGCGTCGACCGGCACGTGGCGCGGCTTGCGCAGCGGATCGGGCTCACGCGCAAGGACGATCCCGACGAGATCGAGGCGGATCTCATGGAGGCCGTACGGCCCGCCGACCGCGTGCGCTTCTGCCACCTGCTGCAATGGCACGGACGGCGCGTCTGCCTCGCCCGTGCGCCCATGTGCGCGGTCTGCGTCATCCAGCCGCTGTGCGACTTCGGCCGCAGCGCGGCGGCCGCTCCGGCGGCAGCCGACGTCAAGCGCGGGAAAAAGGCCGCGAGCACGCCGACCGCGCGCAAGGCGAAGGCCGGCGCGGCAACGCGACCGAAGAAGGCCGCGCCGACCGGCCGTCAGACCGGTCGCAGGACGTCGACTCCGCCGAGGTAGGGCTGCAGCGCCTCCGGCACGCGCACCGAGCCGTCGTTCTGCTGATACGTCTCGAGCACCGCGATCAGCACGCGCGGCAGCGCCAGCCCGGAGCCGTTCAGCGTGTGCACGTACTCGGGCTTCGCCTGCGCCGACGGGCGGAAGCGGATGTTCGCGCGCCGCGCCTGGAAGTCGCGGAAGCTCGAGCACGAGCTGACCTCGAGCCACTCGCCGCAGCCCGGCGCCCAGACCTCGACGTCGAACTTGATCGCGGCGGTGAAGCTGAGGTCGCCGGTGCACATCTGGATCACGCGGTGCGCGAGCCCGAGGCGGCGGCAGATGTCCTCCGCGTCGTCGAGCAGCGCGGCGAGCTCCTTGTCGGAGTCCTCCGGACGCACGAACTTCACCATCTCGACCTTGTCGAACTGGTGCCCGCGCTTGATGCCGCGCACGTCGCGGCCGGCCGACATCTTCTCGCGGCGGAAGCACGGCGAGTACGCGACGTGACGGATCGGCAGCGACGCGCCGTCGATGATCTCCTCGCGGTACATGTTCGTGACCGGCACCTCCGCGGTCGGCACGAACCAGAAGTCCTCCTCGATGTCGCGGTACACCGTGTCGGCGAACTTCGGCAGGTTGCCGGTGCCGACGAGGCACTGCTCCTTCACCATCGCCGGCGGATAGACCTCGGTGTAGCCGTGGTGGCGCGTGTGCACGTCGAGCATGAACGAGATCAGCGCGCGCTGCAGGCGCGCACCGATGCCGGTGAGGACGTAGAAGCGCGTGCCGGAGATCTTGACGCCGCGCTCGAAGTCGATCGCTCCCAGCGCGGGGCCGATGTCCCAGTGCGGCTGCGGCTCGAAATCGAACTTCGCCTGCTCGCCCACGTGACGCACGACGATGTTCGCCGAGTCGTCCGGTCCGACCGGGACGTCGGGATGCGGCAGGTTCGGCACCTCGAGCATCATCGCGTCGAAGCGCGTCTCCGCCGCGGCCGCGGCGCTCTCGGCGGCCGCGATCTCGTCGCCCAGCGACTTGAGCGCCGCGCCCGCGCTCTTGCGCTCTTCGGGCGGCAGCGCGCCGATCTCCTTCGAGCGGCGCGTGCGCTCCGCGCGGCGCGACTCGAGCGCCTGCAGCGCCTCGCGGCGCGCACGATCCGCGTCGAGCAGGTCTTCGATCATCGACGGCGGACACTGGACCTTGGCGAGCTCGGCCTTCACCCAGTCGGGCTTCTCGCGGATGAGCCTGATGTCGAGCATGGCCGCAGTCTTCAACATTTTTGCCGCGCGGACGCCACTCAGAACGGGCTCTCGAACGCGGAGCGGACGAGCGAGCAGACCGGCATGCCGCTCGTCATGTCGACCCCGACGACGTCGAAGCGCGCCGGCTGGTGCGCGAGCCCGTTCAGCACGAGATACGCCTGCGCCGCCCGGGCGACGCGGGCGATCTTGCGCGCCCGCACGGTCTCGGCCGGCGTTCCGAAGCGGCGATTCGAGCGCGAGCGCACCTCGACGAAGACTACGACCTCGCCGTCGAGCGCCACGAGGTCGAGCTCGGCGCCGCACAGCCACACGTTGCGGGCGATGATCTCGTAGCCCTGCCGGCTCAGGAAGCGGGACGCCGCGTCCTCTGCGGCGCGTCCCCGCGCCAGTCGCGGATCGCGGCGTTCCACGTACGCATCGTCGCGCGCGGCGGCCGCGGTACACAGGGCGGACGTATCGTCCGCGATGCCGTTTCCTCAGCCAGGTGTCGCGGCGAGCCGCAGGCCCACCGGCAGCGACTCCGCGAGTACGAGGGCGCGGTCCTGCGCGCCGATCGCGACCACCTCGCGCAGCCAGCGCGCGAAGCGGCGGCCCTCCGGCTCCGCCGCGATGCGCTCCGCGAGACGCTCGCGCAGCGCGGCGTCCACGTCACGCGCGCGGTCGCCGGTGAGACGCGCGATCTGCGCGACGGCGAGCGCGGTCGCGGCGCGCCGCTCCCACGGTGCGTCGAGGAGCGCGGCCAGCCAGGGCTCGACGATGCGCGGCTCGATCACGCTGCTCACCGGTCCGGCGATCGGCTGGCGCGCGGCGATGCGGCCGAGCGCCCAGACCTCGGCGTCACCGGTCGCCTTGCCCTTCACCACGCGCGTCGCAAGCGCGGTCGCGAGCTCCTGCCGCACGCCCGCGGGCAGCTTCTCGAGCGACGCTGCGACCTGCCACATCTCGCGCAGCTCCTGCGGCGCCGCCTTCCACTTGACCTTCGACTTCTTCGCGAGCTGCGGCAGCAGGACCGGACGGATGAACGCGAGCAGCGCCTGCTGCTGCTGCCGCGTGAGTCCGCCGGCGATGCGCTTCCACATCGTCCACCATTCGGCCCGCACCTGCGGCGCGTTCGCGAAGCGCGGTCCCGCGTCGAAGCGACGCCACAGGTGCTCGACGCGCCAGCCGTCGCGCTCCTCGCCGTAGCCCGGACGCAGCAGGAAGCCGGCGAGGTTGAGCCAGCGCGCCTCGTGATCCGCGGTGCGCTCGCGCGCCGCCTCCAGCGCGAACAGCGCGTCCCACAGCCGGCGGACGCAGGCGACGGGCCACGCATCCTTGCCCGTGTCGAGGGCCTCCTCGAGGGCGCGCATCAGCAGCTTCGGGTCGCTGCCCGGACGCTCCGCGAAGCAGCCTTCGAGCAGCGCCGTGGCCGCCGCGATGCGGCTCTCCGCGACCACCATCTCCTGTCCGGACCCGGACGGCGCCGAGAGCTCGGCGTCGCTCGCGTCGTCCGGCGGCGAGGCGTCCGCTTCCTGCATGCGATCGCGGCCGCGCAGGTCGAAGTTGAGCCGCCAGCGGTGATCCGTCTGCCGCGACAGGCACCAGAGCTCGAGCGTTCCGGTCTCGGTCAGCACGGCGCGCAGGTGCACGGCGATCGAGCGCGCCGTCAAGGACCGTCCGAAGCGCAGCACCGTCGAGATCGGCGGCAGCTCGACGAGCGTCGCCGGATCGAGGTCGAGCAGCGCGCCGGCCTCGTCACCGCTGCGCGTCGCCGACGCGAAGATGGGGAAGCGCACCGGCGCGTTCGCCAGCACCTCGAACTCGGGCAGCGCGATCTCGATCTCCGCGCCTTCCTGCATGCCGCGCGGCGCGACGCACAGGACGTGCTGCCGCCCCGTGCCTCCAGTGGTGACGCCGTCCGCGGCGACGCCGACGTAGTACGCGCGCGCCGCACCACCCGCGATGCGCGCACCGACGCCGCGCAGCGCGAGCCCGTAGGTCGCGGCACCGCGCGCGACCGCGAGCTCGAGATCCGCGCCCGACAGCTCCACGGGACGCGTTCCGTACCACTGCTCGAGCGTGTCGAGGAGACGCGCGCGCATCGCCCCCGACTTGAGCGCACCGCCGTTGAACAGGACCGCGCTCGGCGCCGGCACCGCGTGCGCGTCGCCCGCGCGCGACGACGGATCGGTCGCGTCCGCGAGGAAGGCTGCGAGGTGCCGCGTGATCTGCGGGTCGCTCGCGTACGGCAGACCGAACTCGGTCAGTCCCGCGCTCTCGCCCGCGCGCGGACGCGCGTCGCGCGGCACGGCGGGCACGAAGCCTTCGAGCACGACCTGCAGCACGTCGTCGCGCGACAGCTGCGCCGACACGGTGCCCTTGACGATGCCGCGGCCGCGGCCGGGCACGGCGATCGTCACGCTCGCGGGTGGCTGGTCGCCGAGCAGCCGCTCCTTTGCGTCGCGGCAGAGCGACGTGAGCTGCTGCCAGCGCGCGGCATCGAGTCCGCGCGCTTCCGCGCTGCGCTCGGCGACGAGACGCGCCAGAGCGAGATCGATGTTGTCGCCGCCGAGCAGCAGATGCTCGCCGACCGCGACACGCTCGAGCGCGAGGCCTTCCGCGCCGCGGCGGACGACGATCAGCGAGAAGTCGGTCGTGCCGCCGCCGACGTCGACCACGAGCACGGAGCTGTCCGGCGCGAGCAATTCGCGCCACGTCGGGTGCAGGTGGATCCAGGCGTAGATCGCGGCCTGCGGCTCCTCGAGGAGACGCACGCGGTCGAGACCGGCCGCCGCGGCCGCCTGCACGGTGAGCTCGCGCGCCACCTCGTCGAACGACGCCGGCACCGTGAGCACGATCTCCTGCGACGCGAGCAGCGCGTCCGGATGCTCCGCGTCCCACGCCTCGCGCAGGTGCTCGAGGACGCCCGCCGACGCGGCGACCGGCGACAGCTTGACGACCCCGGGATCACCGCCCCACGGCAGGATCGCCGCCGTGCGGTCGACGCCGCCGTGGCAGAGCCACGACTTGGCCGACGTGACGAGACGTCCCGCGACGCGATCGCCGAGCCGGCGCGCGAGCGTCCCGACGACGCGGCGCCGGTCGTCGTGCCACGGCAGCGCGAGCGTCCCGGCCGGCACGTCGTGCTCGCCCGCGAGGTAGATCGCCGACGGCAGCGACGGGCGCGGCAGCACCTCACCCTCGGCGACGAGCTGGCGCACCGCGAACGGCTGCACGCGCGCCTCACCGCCCGGCTTCGCCCACGCGACGGCGGAATTCGTCGTGCCGAGATCGATCCCGACGACGAACCGCGCCGGGCCGCGTGGGGCGTCGCTCACGACGCGCTGCCCGTTCCGCGCACGGTGAACTCGAGCTTCCAGCGCTCCCCGCCCTCGCGCGCGACGAACCACAGCTCGAGCGTGCCGATCTCCGTCACGTTCGCCGACAGCCGGACCGGAACGCGACCGCTCGCCGAGCCGTCGAGGCGCGCGCCGAGCGGCGCGAGCTCCTCGAGCTCCGACGTATCCCACTCGTCGAGCACGAGCCCGACCGGATCTTCACTTCGCGTCGACGACGCGAAGAAGCGAAAGCGCGCCTGCTGTCCGACCAGCAGGCCGAACTCCGCACCCGGAACGGCGAGCTCGGTGCCCTCCTCCACGCCGAACGGCACCACGCAGAGCGCCTTCACCGGCGGCGGCTGTCCCGGAACGGCCGGCATCGCGCTCGCGACGCCGACGTAGTACGAGCGCGCCGTGCCGCCGCGGATGCGCACGCCGCGTCCGCGGCGCGCGATCCCGAAGTAGGCTGCGCCGCGCGCCACCGCATGCGTCAAGTCGCTGCCCGGCAGGATGCGCGGCTCGGCGACCTTCGCCGCGCGCGCCCACGCACCGAGCACGTCCGCGACGCGGCGCTGCATCGCCGACGCCTGCATGACACCGCCGTTGAAGAGCAGCGCGGTCGGGTGGATCAGTCCGTCGGCGACGCTCGCGTCCGCGTCGTCACCCGACGCGACCGCGCGGTGCGACGAGAGAAACGTCGCGAGGTGGCGCGTGATCGCCGCGTCGGCTGCGAACGGCAGGCCGATCTCGCTCAGGCCGGACTCGGCGACCGTCGCCGCCCGCGCTGACGCGTCGACCACCGGCAGGAAACCATCGAGCAGCAGCGCATCGACGTCGTCTCGCTTCAGCTCGGCGCGGATCGTGCCGCCGATCAGCTTCTTGCCGCGTCCGAGGATCGAGAGCGGCATGCTCTCGGGCGGATCGTCGCCGAGCAGCCGCTCCTTCGCCTCGCGACACGCGAGCACGAGGCCGCGGAACTGCCACGCGTCGATGCGCTTGCCCTCGCCCGCGAGGCGGTCGCGGACCGCGAACGCGAGCGCGAGATCCATGTTGTCGCCGCCGAGCAGAAGGTGGTCACCGACCGCGACGCGGCGGAGCGCGAGGCGGCCCTCCTCCTCCTCGACCAGCACGACGCTGAAGTCGGTGGTGCCGCCGCCGACGTCGCACACCAGCAGCACGTCGCCGACCTGCAGATCCCTCCGCCAGTCGTCGCCGACGCCGTGCACCCACGCGTAGAGCGCGGCCTGCGGCTCCTCCAGCAGGTGGACGCGTGCGAAGCCGGCTTCGGTCGCGGCGCGGACCGTGAGGTCGCGTGCAACCGCGTCGAACGACGCGGGCACGGTGAGGAAGATGTCCTGCTGCTCGAGGCGCAGCGACGGATCATCGGCCGCCATCGCGGCGTTCCAGGCGTCGCGCAGGTGCGCGAGATACGCGGTCGACGCATCGAGCGGGGACACGCGCGGAACGTCGCCCGCCTCGGCCACGACGCCGGTGTCCGGAATCCACGGCAGGATCGGCGCGGTGCGGTCGATGCGCTCGTTGCACAGCCACGACTTCGCCGACGACACGACACGATCGGGGGCCTCGGCGGCGCGTTTCGCGGCGATCGCACCGGCGACACGGCCGTCCGGGGGCGTGCCCCACGGCAGCGCGAAGCCGCCGCCGGCGAGCTCCTCCGCCGTCGCGAGGTAGAGGAACGACGGCAGCAGCGGACGCGGCTCGATCGTGCCCGACGCGGTCACCTGCGGAACGTCGAGCGTGCGGATCGCGGCACCGGTCGCGCGCTCGTCGAGGCCGTCGGTGTCGACGTACGCGAGCGCCGAGTTGGTGGTGCCGAGATCGATGCCGACGACGAAGCGGCTCGGCGCGTCGTCACCGGGTGTGGTGCTGCTCATTCGGGGTGGTCCTCGTGTGCCGCTCGATCGTCGCGCGCGGGGCGCGTCATTCCGCTCCGACCTCGACCTCGGCCGGCAGCAGGATGCGCGCGTCGCTGCCCGGGCTCGGCGCCGGCAGTCGCACCTCGCGCACGCGCCAGCCGCCGTGCCGGAGAACGCCGCTGTACGGCGGACCTCCGGCGAGCTTGCCGGTCACCCGGATCAGCGCGGGATCGAAATCCGCGGGCACGTCGACGGCGTCGCCGTCCTCGCCGGGCAGGATCGGCTCGAGGGCGAGCCGCTCGTCGAGTGCCTTGCGCAGCGCCGCATGGATGCCGCGCACCGCGCTGCCGACGTCGGCGTCGCCGTAGCCGTCGATGTCCTCGCGCACGAAGTCGATCAGGCGCGCCTCCTCCTGCAGCGCCGCGAGCAGGCGCAGCGCCACGTCGGGCGACGCGGCCACCGGTACCGCCTCGGCCTCCGCCTCGTCGGCGGCCGCCGCGTCGTCGCCGGCCGCGGGAGCCTTCGCGGCGCCGCCGCGACCGGTCAGCAGGGCGATGATCGCGATCAGGAGCGGTCCGGCGACGGGAATCGCGAGCCATGCCAGCAGGCCCGAGTCCATCAGCTGCCGGAAGGCGGGACCGGCGCCGGACGATGCCAGCGTCTCGCCGGCCGACGTGAGCAGTGCCGCCTGCGCCGGCTGGCTCAACCGGTGCAACACGAACGCGTCCGCTGCCGCGAGAACCAGCAGCAGCAGCGCCGAGACGATGCTTCCCGACCCTCGTGAGGAGGTTGCCATGAGCGAATTTGTTCCTTCGTGATTTGACGAGCGACGAATCCGGACGCTTCCGCGCCGGAAGGGACGCGACGAGGGCCCGCAGTTCCGACGCGCGAAATTGCCGCTTCGCGCGCCGGCGTGGTAACGATAACAAATGCCGGTTTCTCTCAAAGACGTCGACCACATCGCGCTGCTCGCCCGGCTCGGCCTCACCGAGGACGAGCGCGCGTCACTGCGCGACGACCTCGAGTCGATCCTCGGCTACATCGGCAAGCTCCAGACCCTCGACACCACCGGCATCGAGGCGACCGCGCACGTCATCGACCTCGAGACGCCGCTGCGCGAGGACGCGGTGCGCAATCCCGAGGCTGCCGACACGATGGTCGGCAACGCTCCGGACCGCGACCGGACCTACCTGCGGGTACCGAAGATCATCGAGTGACGGACGCCGCTCCGCGCCCCGCCTGCCGCGTCCGCGGCCGTCGGGACTTCGCCGGGCGCGCTCGCGGCTCGCGGGAAAGACCATCATGAACCTCTCCGACCCAGGCTCGTTCACGATCGCGGCGGCGCGATCGGCTCTCGACCGGCGGGAGCTTTCGGCCACCGAACTGACGCGCGCCGTGCTCGACCGCGTGGCGCGCGTCGAGCCGACGCTGCACGCACTCCTCGAGGTCACCGCGGAGCGGGCGCTGGCCGACGCGGCGGCCGCCGACGAGCGGCTCGGACGCGGCGAGAAGGGCCCGCTGCTCGGCATCCCGATCGTCCTCAAGGACATCTTCGCCACGCGCGGCATCCGGACCACCTGCGGCTCGCGCATCCTCGAGAGCTTCGTCCCGCCCTACGACAGCGACGCGGCAGAGCGCCTCGCGCGCGCCGGCAGCGTCCTCGTCGGCAAGGCGAACCTCGACGAGTTCGCGATGGGCTCTTCGAACGAGAACTCGGCGTACGGCATCACGCGCAACCCGTGGGATCCCGAGCGCGTACCCGGCGGCTCGTCGGGCGGCTCGGCGGCTGCGGTGGCCGGCGGCGAGTGCCTCGCCTCGCTCGGCACCGACACCGGCGGATCGATCCGACTGCCGGCGAGCTACTGCGGCCTCGTCGGGCTAAAGCCGACCTATGGCCGCGTGTCGCGCTACGGCGTCATCGCGTACGCCTCGTCGCTCGATCAGGTCGGACCGTTCGGCTGGACCGTGGCCGACGTCGCCGACGTGCTCGGCGTCATCGCCGGACACGACCCGCGCGACTCGACGTCGGTGCCGCGGCCCGTGCCCGACTACGCCGCGGCACTCACCGGTGACGTGCGCGGGCTTCGCATCGGCATCCCGCGCGAGTACTTCGCGGAAGGCATCACGCCCGACGTCGAGCGCGCGACGCGCGACGCGATCGCGCTGCTGGAGCGCCAGGGCGCGCAGATCGTCGAGATCGGGCTGCCGCACACCGAGTACGCGATCGCGACCTACTATCTCGTCGCCACCGCCGAGGCGTCGTCGAACCTCGCCCGATACGACGGCGTGCGCTTCGGCCTGCGCCGTGCGGCAGCCGGAGACTCGCTGATCGACATGTACCGCCAGACGCGCGACGCGGGCTTCGGCCCCGAGGTGAAGCGGCGCATCCTGCTCGGCACGTACGCGCTGTCGGCGGGCTACTACGACGCCTATTACCTGAAGGCGTTGCAGGTGCGGACGCTGATCCGGCGCGACTTCCTGCAGGCGTTCGAGCGCTGCGACGTGATCGCGGCCCCGACCGCGCCGACCACGGCGTTCCGCCTCGGCGAGAAGGTCTCCGATCCGCTCGCGATGTACCTGTCCGACATCTTCACCACGTCGGTGAACCTCGCGGGGCTGCCGGGCCTCAGCGTCCCGTGCGGCTTCGACGCGGCCGGGCTGCCGATCGGCCTGCAGATCATCGCGCCCGCGTTCGCCGAGGAGACCGCGCTGCGCGTCGGCGATGCCTACCAGCGCGCGACGGAATGGCATCTGCGCCGTCCGGCGGCCATCGACGGCGCGGCATCGGGGAAGGTCGCATGAGCAGCGCGAACGAAGAAGCCACCACAGCGTACGACTACGGCGACTGGGAGCCGGTGATCGGCCTCGAGGTGCACGCGCAGCTGCTCACCGAATCCAAGCTGTTCTGCGGCTGCTCGGCGAGCTTCGGGGCGGACGCGAACGCGCACACCTGTCCGGTCTGCATGGGCATGCCCGGCGTGCTGCCGGTGCTGAACAGGCGGGCGCTCGAGTACGCGGTGCGCACCGCGCTCGCGACCGGCTGCACGTTGCCGCCGGTCGCCCGCTGGGCGCGCAAGAACTACTTCTACCCGGACCTGCCGAAGGGCTACCAGATCAGCATGTACGAGGAGCCGCTGGCGGTCGGCGGCGTCGTCGACATCGACACGCCGGCGGGCGTCAAGCGCGTCACGCTGACCCGCATCCACATGGAAGAGGACGCGGGCAAGAGCATCCACGACGCGCACGACGAGCACTCCCTGGTCGACCTGAACCGCGCCGGCGTGCCGCTCATGGAGATCGTCAGCGAGCCCGAGATCGGCTCGCCGGTCGAGGCGAGCGCGTATCTGCGCTCGCTGCGCGCGGTGCTGCAGTTCCTCGCCGTCTGCGACGGCAACATGGAGGAAGGCAGCATGCGCTGCGACGCGAACGTCTCCGTTCGCCGGCGCGGCACGACGAAGCTCGGCACGCGCGCCGAGATCAAGAACATGAACTCGTTCCGCAACGTCGAGCGCGCGATCGACTACGAGATCCACCGCCAGATCGGCGTGATCGAGACCGGCGGAACGATCGTGCAGGAGACGCGCCTTTGGGACGCCGACCGCGGCGTCACGGCGTCGATGCGCTCGAAGGAGCACGCGCACGACTACCGCTACTTCCCCGAGCCCGACCTGCAGCCGCTCATCGTCGACCGTGCATGGATCGACGAGATACGCCGCGGGCTGCCCGAGCTGCCGCGCCGCCGCTGCGAGCGCTTCGTCGCGGACTACCAGCTGCCGCAGTACGACGCGGAGGTCCTGACCGCGCGCCGCGACCTCGCCGACTACTTCGAGGCCGCGGTCGCGAAGCACCGCAATCCGAAGTCGATCTCGAACTGGGTGATGGGCGACGTGCTCCGTCTCGTCCGCGAGCGCAAGCTCGACGACGCGCTGGTGATCGAGGATTGGCCCGTGCGTCCGGAGGCGCTCGCGGCGATGGTCGCGCTCATCGACGACGACACGATCAGCGGCAAGATCGCCAAGACCGTGTTCGAGGAGATGGTCGCGACGGGCGACGAGCCGGCGGCGATCGTCGAGCGCAAGGGGCTCGAGCAGGTCACCGACACCGGCGCGATCACGGCGGCCATCGACGCGGTGCTCGCGGCGAATCCGGACAAGGTCGCGGAGTTCCGCGGCGGCAAGGACAAGCTTCTCGGCTTCTTCGTCGGTCAGATCATGAAGGCGACCGGCGGCAAGGCGAACCCGGCAGCGGTCAACGAGATCCTGCGCGCGAAGCTCGCCGGCTGAGCGCTGCCCGCGGCGCTCACGCTCCCGGGTTCTTCAGGTCCAGCCGCACCAGCACCAGCGGGATGCCGCGGTGGTACGGCGACGCGACGAAGTAGTCGACGGCCTCGGCGGGCGCGATCGTGCGCACCGTCTCGGCCGTGTACCAGGTGGAGATGTTGGAGTTCGCGAGCCACTGCTTCGCCTGGTCGGGCGGCAGCAGCAGGTAGACCGAGAAGCCGGCCTTCAGCATCGCCGCCACCGCGTACCGCGGCTGCGCCTGCCAGCGCACGAGCTCCTCTAGGTACACCGCCTCGACCTTGGTGTAGTAGTTCAGGTTCTCCGCCGGCCGCCCGATGCGCGTCGTGGTCAGCACCACGGCCGGAAAGTCGGTCGCGGCGTCGACGGTCGCACGTGCGCGGGCCACCTGCGCCCGCTGGAAGCTCGCGTACTTGCCGAGCGTCAGCGTCGAGCGCCAGCCGAGCGTGACGGCGAGGCCGAGTCCGAGAACGAGCGCGAACGAGACGTCGCGGTGACGGATCTCCGACGAGAGGCACGCAGCCGCGCAGGCCGCCGCGATCGCGGCCACGACGACGCGCTCGACCCATGGCAGCGCCGACGGCTCCCCGATCGGCGCGCGCAGCGTCGCCACGGCGAGCGCACCGACGACCACGAGGGTCGCGCCGATCGCCGCCGGGCGTCCGGCACGCACGCCGATGCGGGCGACGAAGCCGGGCAACGCCCCCGCGCCCTCGACCGCCAGGAGCGGCAGGAGGAGAAGAACTCCCGTCAAGTAACGCGGCCCCGGCAGCGTCCACATGCTGAAGAAGACGAACGCGATCGCGACGTACGGGACGGCGAGCAGGAAGAGGACGGGCCGTCGAACGGCGGCCACGGCTCCCACCATGGCCAGAACGAGCAGCAGATCGCCGAGCGCCTCGCGCAGCGTCCTTGCGTTCGCGGGCATGGTGCGCGCGAAGTTGCTGATGCGGAGCCCGCCGCCCTGCACGGAGAACGGCGTCGGGCTCGGCTGCGGGACCGTCCGGAGCGCGCCGTCGTCTGCCGCTTCACCGCCCGCCGCACGTGCGTCCGGTGGTGAAGGAAGCACGCTCGCGAGCCACGTCAGCGGTGCCGACGGCGCGCGCGACAGCACGGAGTTGAGCTCCATCGCCTGCGTCGGACGGAACGGGTTTCCGGTCGCGACCGCGTTGTAGGCGAGCAGCGGCGTCACGCCGATCGCGAAGCCGACGACGCCGCAGAGCAGCCGCCGGACGAAGCGGGTGCGGTCGAGCAGTGCCACGCCGCCGGCCGCGATCAGGTACAGCACCGCGTCGATGCGGATGGCCATCGCGTAGCCGAGGAGAAGTCCCGCGAGCAGCTCTCGCGGACCTGCCCGGAGGCGCCGGCCACCGGGGACGAGGAGCAGAAGTCCGCTCCACGCGACGAGGTGCGCCGGCACGTCGCGCAGCGGCGACGTGGACCAGAGCAGGATGTAGTTCGGCAGCAGCGCGGACAGCAGAGCGCAGGCAAGCCCGATCCACGCCGAATGGAAGAGGCGCCGGCCCATGGCGAACACGACGACCAGCAGCAGCACGAGCAGCGCGGGATTCACGGCGTGCTCCGCCGCGGGGCCGAATGCGCGCCGGGCGGCCGCGAGGATGGCCGGAAAGCCGGGGGCGTAGCGGCAGTACAGATCGTCGCCACGCCGGACGTAGGTCTGCGCGTAGACGTCGACGTCGGCCTGCGGCAGAAGCGGCTCCAGGGCCGGCAGCAGCTCCCAGTCGTGGTGCGTGCTGCCGTTGGCGAGATCGCGCGCGAACGTCAGGTATCCGAACTGGTCGATCGCCAGGTACCAGGTGGTCCGCTGCACCGTCCAGACCCCGACCAGGGCGACGGCGATGGCGAGCAGGACGACCGGCAGCCAGCGCGCTGGCTCCGTTGCGGCGGTCGCCGTCTCCGTGTCCGAACGGCTCTCCACGCCGCGCTCGAGCGCCATCACTCCCCCGCCTTAACACCCACCGGCCGTCGAAAAAGGCAGGCGGGATCTCGCTGTGGAATTCCTCTCAGCATCTGAGAGGTCACCGCCGCTTTCCATGGGGTACGTCAGGAAACTGGTTGACTACCAAATGAGGGCCCCCGTAAATAGGCCGCGATGCAGCTGCAGCCGGGGCCTAATGGGGTCGCATTCCCTTGGGTCGAGTGCGTTTTGCGGATCTGTGAAGCCCACGGCCAAACCCCAACTCCAGTAGGAGGGCATGACACATGATGAAGAAGTTCGTGACCACCACCGTGGCGCTCGCGCTGGCCCTGTCGGCGTCCGTTGCGCTCGCCGGCACCTACGTGACCGGCCCGCTCCCGTCCGAGTTCGGCGGCGGATTCATCCCGTCCGACCCGGCGATCCTCAAGAACGTGCAGAAGGCCTCGAAGGAGGGCGCCAAGCTCGCCGCTTCGGTCGAGAAGTGCTACTCGAAGGGCGCTGCCAACTACTCGAAGAACAAGCCGACCGGCGTGTCGACCTGTTTGAACGACCCGGCCAAGGGCGTTCTCCCGAAGTTCACGGCCAAGATCAACGGCATCGCGGCCAAGGCTCCTGGCCTCCCGCCCTGCCACAACTACGTTGCTGACGGCAACCTGATCGCCGGCCTCGTGAAGGGCTTCAATCCTTCGGTCTACTGCCAGTCGCCGAGCGGTGCGTTCGTCGACGGCACGGCCAGCTTCTAAGCAACACCTTCCAGTTCCGTCCGTACGGGGAGGGGCGACGGCCCCTCCTCCACTCGACCCGAAAGGGCCCCGGCAACCGCCGGGGCCCTTTTTCGTGGTACGAAGCGCGGTCCGGCGGCGCCGGGAAGTAACGCTCCCCGGAGGGCCCGGGGCAGCGGGCCGACACGGTCGGCCATCGCGCTGCGCGCTGCATGCGGCACGTCGCCACATCCCCGAGCGACGTCTCTCGTCCTCCGAGTCCCGCGCGGCTCGCGTCGGTGGAGCCCCGAACGCAAACGAGGGCCCCGGATGGCTCCGGGACCCTCGTCGCTCGAGCGATGGCGGGACGCTTACTCCTCGTCGTCGTCCGCCGGCGGCGGCGCGTCCTGTTGGCCCCCCTTCATCGCCGCCTCGCGCGCCTGGCGCAGAACCTCGTCCAGCGGGACCTGCTGCATCAGCTGCTCGCCGGTCAGACCGCTCGGCGCCGCCGGGTCGCTCACCGAGACGTCGATGTAGTCCTGGTCGTATTCGCCCTTGCTGTCCTTGATGATGACGCTCGCGCGAAAGTTGCCCGGGATCTTGTAGACGTGCGTCGGCGACTGCTCGGTGCTGAACTCCGTCGCGTCGCCGAAGTCCCAGATGTACGTGTACGGCGGCACGCCGGTGTTCGGGATCACGTCGACGGTCAGCTTCACCGTGAGCGGCGCGTTGCCGATCGTCTCGTCGGCATCGACGAAGCCGGTCAGCGAGCCGGGCTCTTCGGCGGTCGGATTGTCGTGCAGTCGGGGATCGTTCGCGGCGACCTTCGCAGGAGCGTCGGCGGCCGGCGCTGCCGCGGCGGCGGGCGCGGCGGGCTTCGCCGCGACGGGTGCGGCAGGCGCAGCCGCGGGCGGCGGCGCGGGCTCGTCGCGCGAACAGCCGGCAAGCGCGAGCGCCGCACAGAGGGAGAGAGTGAGGGGTCGGAAGAAGGTCGTCATCCCCACAGATTCGCAGACCGGCGAAAGGGAAGTCAACGCGCGAGGTCACGCCCGCGGGCGTTGGGGCTGCCTTGCGCCGCCCGGCGAAAGCTCGGATAAGGCCACCGCGCGGCTGCCCGGCCCGGTGACCGGGCGAGTGCCATGGAGGATCCGATGACCAACCAGCAGAAGCGCTCCGGCATTCTCGACGGACTCGGCATGCTCGCCGGACTCGCCGTGCTGCTCGGCCCCGTGCTCGGCTTTCTCCGCGTGGTGCCGCCGATCGCGGCGTTCGGCATGTTCGCGCTCGGCGGAATCCTCGCCGTCGTCACGGGGCTTACGGCGCTGGTCGCCTCGGCACGCGGACGCGGCTTCGGCGTGGGACGCACGCTCGCGCTGCTTGCGGCGATGGTCTTCGTCTTCACCGCGTTCGGCGCCGGCGGAGCGCCGCGCATCAACGACTTCACGACCAACGTCACCGACCCGCCGATCTTCGTGTTCGCCGCGACGCTGCCCGCGAACGCGGGGCGCGACCTCGGCTACCCGGCGAGCTACGCCGACATCCAGCGCGACTGCTGCTCCGACCTGCACGCCGCGAAGATCGCCGCTCCGCCCGACGAGGCGCTGAAGCGCGCCGAGCGCGTCGCCGCGAAGATGCCGTCGTGGAAGGTGACCAACGTCGATCCGGCGAAGGGCACCCTCGAGGCCGTCTCGGAGTCGAAGGTCTTCGGCTTCCAGGACGACATCGTCGTGCGCGTGCGTCCCGGTGACGGCGGAAGCATCGTCGACGTGCGCTCGAAGTCGCGCGACGGCAAGGGCGACATGGGCGTGAACGCAGCGCGCATCCGCGCCTACGTCGCGGCCCTCGAGCAGCCGGGCGCCGGCGCGTCCTGACGACCCTTCAGCGTCCGGACGCGGCGAGCCGGGCGTCGATCGCCGCGAAGAGATCCGCGAAGCGGTCCACCGTCTCGCCGGCGCCGGCGGCGAAGGGCTGCAGCGCCTGCGGAAGACGCGTCGCCGCCACCAGCCGATCGTGGCCGTGCGTATCCTCGCGCCGCGCGACGAACGCGTCCCGTGAGGCAGCGCCGGTGAGCGCGTCGAGTCCCGCGAGACCGGCCAGCGCGAGACGACGCAGCTGCGCGCTCCACGGCGCGACGTCGGCGAGCAGCGGCGAGCCGGCGAAGGCTGCCGCCAGGCGCTCGTCGTTGACGCTCAGCTCGACGAGGTGCGCGCGCAACCGCGCGAGCGCGGCGTGGTCGATGCCGTTGCCGCCGAAAGCGGCGGCCGTTTCCACCGCGAGCTCGTGCGCCGTGTCGCCGCTCGCGAGGACCGGATGTCCGCGATGCTGCGCGACGAATGCGGCGAGGTGCGCCGCGCCCTGCCCGTCCCCGCTCACGGCGGCGATCGCGCGAGAGAGCGCGCCGTCCGGGTCGTAGCGGTCGGGATCGGCGAGAAACTCGGCCGCGGTGGCGAGCGGAATCCGGTTCGCCGTCGCCTGCGACATCAGGTTCAGCACGACGCCGTGCAGCGCGCGCACGGCGCCGGGCTCGCGGCCGACGTAGGGCCCGAGGAAGAGTTGATCGCGAAGCGTGTCGTTGACCGGAAAGTTGTCCCACAGCACGACCGGACGCCGCACGAGCGTGCGCACGCCGCTCGCGTCGCTCTCGCGGATCGTCGCCGAGAACACCGCCGGTCCGGTCCACATGATCGGCACGTCGTTCTGCACGTGCTCCGCGTAGGCGGCGAAGTAGTCGAGCGCCGAGCGCCCGTAGAGCGCGCGCCAGAAGCCACCGTCGCCCGCCAGCTCGGCCGCGTCGCCGCAGTAGAAGTTGCCGATGAACCAGAAGGAGAGCTCGGGATCGATGCCGCGTACGAGGTCGTGCGTCCGCCGGACGAGCACCGCCTGCACCTGCGGGTCGAGCGTCGTCGAGTCGGCCATCAGGTCGTCGAACAGCAGCGCGATGCCGCGCACGCCGCACGCGACGAGCGCGTGGATCTTCGCCGCGAGCCGCGCGAACTCCTCCGCGTCGGACGCGTCGTAGCTGAGGCCGGGCGCGATCGCGTAGAAGAGCCGCACCCCGTTGCATCGCGCCTCTTCGGCGAGCGCGCGGAAGCGGTCGAGATCCTCCTCGGGGTAGGGATCGCGCCACTGCTCGCGGTGTCGCGGGTCGTCCTTCGGCGCGTAGACGTAGCAGTCGTAGCCGTGCCGCCCGAGGAAGCGCAGCAGGTCCATTCTTTCCTCGTGCGAGAAAGGTTTGCCGTAGAAGCCCTCGATCACGCCGCGCACGGCGAGGCTCGAAACGTCCTCCTTGCTCACTTTGCACACTCCTTGCGCACGGACTGCTGAAAATTGCGCACGTGAGCGCTCGGGCTGCGCAGCCGTTGCGCCGCATCGACGATCGCGATCCGGGGCGCGGAAGGAAAGGTCCGTGCGGTCTTTCTGCCGGACTCGCGGGTCTGGATCCGGGACTTCCCGCGAAGCGGGCATCGACGTTCTTCCGGCGCAGCGCCGTCCCTGCTCGCCCGGGCCGGGGCAGGATGGCGGCACGTTGCGTGCTTCACGTGCGACGCGAAGGAGGCATGCTGCCATGGACCAGTCATTCGTCCCGGGCCTGCGTTGCCGGGCGACGCGGGCGATCACGCACCGACGCGGCATCGTCAATCGCTCCGCCGAAGGCACCGTGCGCGCGACGCGCGAGAACATCGGCCGTCAGCTCATCACCGTCGATTTCGATTGCGGCGAGAAGCTGGTGCTGTTCGAGCACGAGCTCGAGATCGTCGACAACACGCACGAGGTACACTCCTGACGCGGAGTTCCGAGTACCGACATCGCGCGAACCCGCTCTGGGCGCGACTTTCTGCGATCCAGGAGCGCGATTCTCCTTGACACACAAGGGGCTCTCTCCTAAGACGCAACGCCTCACGTTGAGTCGTTTGAGTCTTCAATTCTTGTCGTGGAGGGGGTGCCAATGACGAAGTCGGAACTGCTCGAGAAGCTCGCCGCGTCGGCAGACATCACGAAGAAGCAGGCGGATCAGGTTCTGGTCGCGCTGGTCGAGACGGCCGCGAAGACCATCAAGAAGGGGGAGTCCGTCAAGATCCCGGGGCTCGGCATCCTGCGCCTGCGCAAGATGAAGGCCCGCATGGGACGCAACCCGCAGACCGGTGAGGCCATCAAGATCCCGGCGCGGCGCAAGGTCGGCTTCACGGTCGCCAAGGTCTTCAAGGACGGCGTCCTCGGGACGGCGAAGAAGTAAGACCAAACTTCGTTCGGTCGCGTCCCGCGTCGCCTCGGCGCGCGGGACGCACCGCAACGGACGCGGGCATCGAGCGGCCCCCGCGTCCCGCGCTCCGGCCTACTTGCCGTGGCAGCGCTTGTACTTCTTGCCGCTCCCGCAGGGACAGGGGTCGTTGCGGCCCAGCTTGTCCCCTTCCGGCGTGACGGCCTTGTTCTGCGCCGGAGCGGCCTCGACGACGGCGCCGTGGCTCATCGTCATCGGCTGCGGGCGCCGCTGCTCCTCGATGCGCTCGATGTCCTCCTCGCGCACGAGCTGCACGGTGAGCAGCTTCTTGACGGCTTCGGCGTCGATGCGCTCGATCATGTCGCCGAAGAGCGTGAAGCCCTCCTTCTGGTACGCCTGCAGCGGGTTCTGCTGCGCGTAGCCGCGGAGACCGACGCCTTCCTTCAGACGATCCATCGTCAGCAGGTGGTCCTTCCACTGCTGGTCGATCGTCTGCAGCAGGATCACCTTCTCGAGGTGACGCATCACCGGCTCGCCGAAGCTCTGCTCGCGCGCATCGTAGAGCGCGCGGATGTTCTCCGAGAGAATCGCTTCGAGCTTTTCGGTGGTGAGGTTGACGCGGTCGTCCTCGGAGAGCTCGAGACGGACGCCGAAGCGATCGACGATCGCGTTGTGCACCGCGTCCCAGTCCCACTCGCCCGACGACAGCGCGCCGTCGACCGCCGCCTGCGCGCAGCTCGCCGACAGGTCGTCGATCATCTCGACGACGTCCTCTTTCAGGTTCTCGCCGGCGAGCGTCTCGCGGCGCCGGTGATAGATCACCTCGCGCTGCTTGTTCATGACGTCGTCGTATTCGAGCAGATGCTTGCGGATGTCGAAGTTGTGCCCTTCGACCTTCGCCTGCGCGTTGGCGATCGCGCGCGAGATCATCTTGTGCTCGATCGGCTCGCCTTCCTCCATCCCGAGCCGCGTCATCAGGCCCTGGATGCGCTCGGCACCGAAGATGCGCAGCAGGTCGTCCTCGAGCGAAAGGAAGAAGCGCGACGATCCGGGATCGCCCTGGCGGCCTGCGCGGCCGCGCAGCTGGTTGTCGATGCGCCGCGACTCGTGGCGCTCGGTGCCGAGAATGTGCAGGCCGCCCGCCTCGAGCACCTTCTCGCGTCCGTCGGCGCACTCGCTGGTGAACTTCGCGAGCGCCGCCTGGAACTCCGGGCTCTCCGGATCACGCGTGCCGGCCTCGGCCGCCGCGAGGAACTCCGGGTTGCCGCCGAGGATGATGTCGGTACCGCGGCCGGCCATGTTGGTCGAGATCGTGACCGCCTCGTGGCGTCCGGCCTGCGCGACGATCTCCGCCTCGCGCTCGTGGTGCTTGGCGTTCAGCACGTGGTGGCGGACGCCGCGCCGCTTCAGCATGCCGGACAGGCGCTCGGACTTCTCGATCGAGATCGTGCCGACGAGGACCGGCTGGCCCTTCTCGTGGCACTCCTCGATCTCCTGCACGACGGCCTCGAACTTCTCGCGCTCGGTCTTGTAGACGACGTCCGGATGGTCGATGCGCACCATGTTGCGGTGCGTGGGCATGACGAGAACGTCGAGGTTGTAGATTTTCTTGAACTCGACCGCTTCGGTGTCCGCCGTGCCCGTCATGCCGGCGAGCTTGTTGTACATGCGGAAGTAGTTCTGGAAGGTGATCGTCGCGAGCGTCTGGTTCTCGCGCTCGACCTTGACGCCCTCCTTCGCCTCGACCGCCTGGTGCAGGCCGTCGGACCAGCGGCGTCCCGGCATCATGCGGCCGGTGAACTCGTCGACGATGACCACCTCGCCGTCGTTCACGACGTAGTCGACGTCGCGCTCGAACAGCGAATGCGCGCGCAGCGCCTGATTGACGTGGTGCAGCGTGTCGATGTGGCCCGGATCGTAGAGGTTGTCGATGCCGAGCAGCTCCTCGCAGCGGGCGATGCCCTGCTCGGTGAGGATCGCGCTCTTCATCTTCTCGTCGACCGCGAAATCGCCCTCTTCCGGCTCGCCCTTCTCGACCTTCCGGCCGCGCTTCAGCTTGGGGATGATGCGGTCGATGATCGCGTACTTCTCGGTCGACTCCTCGGCCGGACCGGAGATGATCAGCGGCGTGCGCGCCTCGTCGACCAGGATCGAGTCCACCTCGTCGACGATCGCGAAGTTGAGCTCGCGCTGGACGTACTCCTCGAGCGCGAACTTCATGTTGTCGCGCAGGTAGTCGAAGCCGAACTCGTTGTTCTGGCCGTAGGTGATGTCGGCCTGGTACGCCGCCTTCCGGACCGCGTCGTCGATGCCGTGCACGACGACGCCGACGCTCAGGCCGAGGAAGTTGTAGAGCCGCCCCATCCACTCGGAGTCGCGCCTGGCCAGATAGTCATTGACGGTGACGACGTGCACGCCCTTGCCGGAGAGCGCGTTCAGGTACACCGGCATGGTTGCGACCAGCGTCTTGCCCTCGCCGGTCTTCATCTCGGCGATGTTGCCGCGGTGCAGCGCGATGCCGCCGAGCAGCTGCACGTCGAAGGGCCGCATGCCGAGCACGCGCTTCGAGGCCTCGCGGCCGGTGGCGAACACCTCGCAGAGGATGTCGTCGAGCGTGGCTCCCTGGTCCAGGCGCTCCTTGAAGGACGCCGTGCGGGCGCGCAGCTCCGCGTCACTGAGCTTCTGGACCTCCTCCTCGAGCGAGTTGATCTCGTCGACGAGAGGCCAGAGCCGCTTCAGCTCGCGGTCGTTCTTCGTTCCGATGACTTTCTTGACGAGTGCGCCCAACATGGCTCAGATCGCTCTCCGCGGGTGCGCGCACGGGGGTTCCTCGGCCGCCTCGGGCCGGGCCGCGCGCTGCTCAGACGACAAACGTCGCACGGTACCGCAAAGGTGCGGCGAGCACAAAGCAGGAATGGCGGTCAGGCCCGCCGCGTGAGACGACCGGGGCGCTCGGCCCGGCTGTCGCCGCGCAGCACCACGCGGACCGCCGACGCCACGCTCGCCCCGTAGAAGCGCTCGCCGACCTGGAGGAAGCGCTGCACGCCGTCGGTGACGAAGAAGCTGGCCGTGCCCCGCCCGCGCGTCCGCAGCAGCGCGCGCTCCTGCAGCAGGCGCCGCACCTCGCCCGCGGTCTCCTCGGCGGAGTCGACGATCCGGACCCCCTTGCCGACGAAGTCCGCGATCGCCGGCTTGAGCAGCGGGTAGTGCGTGCAGCCGAGGATCAGCGCGTCGATGCCGCTCTTCCGGAGGCTCCCCAGGTAGATCCCGACCGCGCGTCGCGCCACCTCGTTGTCCAGCCAGCCCTCCTCGGCCAGCGGAACGAACAGCGGGCAGGCACGTGCGAAGATCTCGGCGTGCGGCGAAAGGCTGCGGATCTCGCGCTCGTAGGCGCCGCTCGCGATCGTCGCCTCGGTGCCGATCACGCCGATGCGGCCGCGGGACGTCGCCGCGACCGCCGCGCGCGCGCCGGGCGTGATCACGCCGACGACCGGGACGTCGTAGCGCGCGCGCAGCTCGTCGAGCGCGATCGCCGACATGGTGTTGCAGGCGACGACCATGAGCTTGACGCCGCGGTCGGCGAAGAAGTCCCCGATCTCGATCGAGCAGCCGCGAACGTTCTCGGGCGACTTCGTGCCGTACGGCAGGCGCGCGGTGTCGCCCAGGTAGAGCAGATTCTCGCGCGGCAGGCGGCGCGCGATCTCCTTGAACACCGTGAGGCCCCCGATGCCGGAGTCGAACACGGCGATCGCCGCGTCGGCCTTGCCCCCGCGGACCGCGGGTGCGGCGCGCCGGACGCGCGCGGCGCCCTGCCTGGTCGTCTTCGGCACGCGCGGACGCTAGCGAACGACCGCGAGCGCGGTCAATCGCTTCCAGAGCTCGCGCTCGCCCTCGCCGGTGGTTCCGGAGAACGCGATGAAGTCGGGGATGCGCGCGGACAGCTCGCGCTGCAGGCGTGAGCGCTCGGCCTGCCTGAGCTTGTCGATCTTGTTCGCGACCACGATCGCCGGACGCGCGCAGCGCTGCGCGAACTCCAACAGCACCTCGTCCTCGCCGCCGAGGCCGCGGCGCGCGTCGATGATCACGACGATCGCACGCAGCGTGTCGCGGCTCTCGAGGTAGCGCTCGAGGAGCGGCTTCCACGCGGCGCGGATGCGCTCGGGGACCTTCGCGAAGCCGTAGCCGGGCAGGTCCGCGAAAACGAGCTTCTCCGGGAGCAGGAAGAAGTTGATCTGCTGCGTGCGGCCGGGCGTGGAGCTCGTCCGGGCGAGGCCGGGAGTCTTCGTCAGACGGTTGATGAGCGTCGACTTGCCGACGTTCGAGCGTCCGGCGAACGCGAACTCCGGCAGGGCGAGCACGGGCGGGCGCCCCTCCGGGGACGAGATCGCCCCCGCGAAGCGCCAGCCCGCGTCCTTCGCACCGCCCTTCTTCCGCTCCGACATCGTGTCGCCGCCGCGCCGCCGGAGCGCGCGCGCTCAGGCGGCCAGGCGAAGCTCGCGGCGCGCGTCGGCCGTGGTCTTGCCCTGCTGCTGGAGATCCTTCTTGATCGCGCGCATCAGGTTCGCGAACTGCTCCTTGATTGCGCTGCGCTCGACCGACTCCGGGACCGGCAGCGGCAGCTTGTTCTTCTGCGTCGCCGTGTAGGTGACCAGCGTCTTCTTGCCGTCCGGAGAGGGGCTCAGCGCGTAGACGCCGTCGATGTCGATCACGCCCTCGACCGTCTTGATGCCGACCTGATTCTTGTCCTTCATGTAGGTCAGGTCGACCGTCAGGACCTGGAGCTGGCCGAGCGTGGTGATGTGGAACTCGACCGTCTTCTTCTTGTCGTCGCCCGCGAGGACCTTCGCGACCTTGATCTCCTCGACGAGGCCCTGGCTGCGCTCCGGGCTCTGGAACGCCGCGAACACGTCGTCGAGCGGGGCGTCGATGCGCGAGGTCAGCTTCACGTTGACCACGTCCTTGTCCTTCTTGATGTCCTCGGACGTGATCTCCGGGACCTGCCCTTCCCACTTGACCGCGGCCTGCTGCACGCCGCGCGCCTTGAAGAAGATGAAGGCTCCGGCCGCCGCGGCGACCAGGACGATGATGATGATGACGTTGCGCATGCGTATCCCTCCGGAGCCCTCAGTTCCCCGAGCTCGGTTCGTCGTACTCCTTGATGGTGATGTCTTCCTCGACGACCTCGTCGTCGCGGGTGGTGCTGCTCGCGGTACTGGATGACCCGGGCCCCGTGAACTCGATCGGCTCCCTGCCGCGCAGCATGTTGGGCGTGACGATGTAGCTGCCGCCCATCGTCGGCTCCCACACGCCCATGGCGGTGTCCGTGTCCCCGAGGCTCAGCAGCCAGGCGAATCCGCCGATCAGGCCGCCGACCGTCGCGTAAGTGAATTTCGCGGGAATGTACAGGACGTTGACCAGCGCGGTGCCGAGCCCGATGCCGGCCTTCTCGAAGAAGCCCTCTTCCGCGAGCGCGGGCCGGGCCGACGCCAGCATGGCTCCGACCACGACGCACGCGATCCAGCGACGCAGCATTCTTCCACCCATCACAGCACCTCCACTCCTCGCCCGCTCCTCGCCCGTCTTTCGTGACGCCGGCCGCGCCGGCGCGGCGGAGCGGGGCTCATTCCGTGCGCACGACCGATCCGGCAGGCAGCAGGAACAGGAGCCGGTCGAAGGCACGCTGCACGTACGCGTCGTCCTTCGACTCCATCGTGAGCTTCACCATGTACTCGGGGTCACCCATCTTCGGGTAGCTGCCGAGCAGCAGCTCGGGAAACTCGCTGACGGTCTGATTCAGCGAGTCGGCGATCATGCTTTCGCTGTAGCTCGAGTAGATCACCCGCAGGTAGTACGGGGCGCTCGCGAAGAGCGCGCGCATCGACGCGAACTTCCGACGCAGGATCTCGGGGATCCCGGGCAGGATGTAGATGTTCTCCAGCCGGATGGTCGGGAAGCGCAGGCTCTCGTCGGCGAGCAGCTCCGCGCCCTCGGGTACCTCGGCCATCTTGAGATGGGCCGCGTTGAGCTCGCCCTGCACGAACGTCCGGATGCCCGCCTCGAGGTCCGGGTGGCGGATGACCTTCCGTCCCATGCCGAGAGCGATGCCTTCGATGGTCACGTCGTCGTGCGTCGGTCCGACGCCGCCGGACGTGAACACGAAGTCGTAGCTCTCGTGGAACGAGCGCACGGTGCGGCCGATGTCGTCGAGCTCGTCCGGAATGGTCTCGATCCGCCGCAGCGCGACGCCGAGCTTGCGCAGCTCGGTCGCGAGGAACGGCGAGTTGGTGTCGGCAACCTTCCCCGAGAGGATCTCGTTGCCGATGACCACCACTCCGGCGGTTCGCTCGCGCGCGCTCACACCGAGATCGCGTCCTTGCGGAACTCGCTGGTCCCGATCTTGATGTTCACGATCGCCGGCTTGTCGGCCTTCAGCGCGCGCTGCAGCGCCGGACGCACTTCCTCGGGCCGCTCGCAGTACTCGCCGTGGCAGCCGAGCGCCTCGCCGACCTTCTCGTACGGCGTGAAGTCGAGCGAGCACGCAATGGTCCGGTCCGGACCGTAGAACTGAACCTGGCCGCGCTTGATCTGCTGCCACGCGGCGTCGTTGCCGATCACGCCGACGACGTTGATCTTCTGGCGCGCCATGGCCTCGAACTCGAAGCCGTTCAGACCGAACGAGCCGTCGCCGTACACGATGATGACGTCGCTCTTCGGCTTCGCGAGCTTTGCGGCCATCGCGAAGCCGGGGCCCGCGCCGAGCGTGCCGAGCGGGCCCGCGTCGAGCCAGTGGCCCGGCTTGCGGATGCGCAGGACGTTCGCGGCCGTGCCGACGAAGTCGCCGCCGTCGCCGATGACGATCGAGTCCTCGTTGAGAACCGCGTCGATCTCGGCGCAGGCACGCACCGGGTTCACCGGCGACGCGTTCGAGGTCATCTCGGGATCGTGCGCTGCGCGCTTCTCGACGTCGATGCGGCGGATGTCGTCGGTCCAGCTCTTGTGGAGGTCCTTCTGGTAGCCGCTCTTCTTCGCGACGTTGGTGAGCTGCTCCATGATCAGCCCGGTGTCGCCGATCAGACCGACCTCGATCGCGCGATTGCGGCCGATCTCGCCGCCGTCGAGGTCCACCTGGATGATCTTGGCGTCTTCGGCGATGTGCGTGCCGCGGCCGTAGCCGATGCGGAAGTCGAGCGGCGTGCCGAAGATCAGCACGCAGTCGGCCTTCTTGAGCGCATCCTTGCGCGCCATGGTCATGCCGTACGGGTGACCCGGCGGAATCGAGCCGCGCGCCATGCCGTTGACGAAGGTCGGCATGCCGAAGGTCTCGAGGAACGGCAGGTACGCGTCGCGCCGGCGCGACCACCAGTACTGGCTGCCGACGAGGCACACCGGACGCTTCGCCTGACGGATCACCTCGAAGGCGCGGTCGATGTACTCGGGGTCGCCCGCGATGCCCGCCTCGGTACGGTACTTGGTCGGCGAGACGACGCGGTCCTCGTCGACGTTGTCGAACAGGAAGTCGAGCGGCATCTCGAGGAAGACGGGGCCCGGGACGTTGGTCGTCGCGATGCGGAACGCGGTCGCGACGTACTCGCCGAGGCGGCGCGAGTCGGGCACAGCGACCGACCACTTGGTGATCGGACGCATGAGCTCGACGTGGTTCATGTCCTGCAGGCCGCCCATGTCCTGGTAGGCACGCGGCGCCTGGCCGCCGATGATGACCATCGGAGCCTTCGCACGGTGCGCGGTCGCGACACCGGTGACCGCATCGGTGAGACCCGGGCCCGCGGTGACGAGTGCCACACCCGGCTGCCCGGTGACGCGTCCCCAACCGTCGGCGGCGTGCGCCGCGGTCTGCTCGTGCCGCGTGTCGATGACGCGGATGCCCTCGTCGATGCACCCGTCGTAGATCGACATGATGTGACCGCCGCAGAGCGTGAACACGAATTGGACGCCCTCCTTGGCGAGGGCGCGCGCGACGATCTGTCCACCGTGAAGTTGTGCCATTCCGAAAGTCCCAGTTGAGTGCGGCCGAGATGCCACCGGGCTGTATATGCGCCGTCCCATGGGCTGGCAAGCTGGCTCCGGCGTCGCGGGCGCTCCGACACGTGTGCTAGCCGACGTCCTCATGAGCAGGATCGATCAGCTGCGCAGCCGCATCACCGGCGCGCTCGGCGCGGACGTCGTCGACGTCCAGGACGACAGCGAGAAGCATCGTGGCCACGCCGGCGCGCGCGGCGGCGCCGGCCACTACACGGTCGTCGTGGTCGCGAGCCGCTTCGACGGCATGGGCCGCGTCGACCGGCATCGCGCGGTCTACGACGCGGTCGGCGACATGATCCCGCGCGAGGTGCACGCGCTCGCGGTGCGCGCCTACACTCCCGAGGAGTGGCAGCGCGCGAGCGCGCCGCACTGACGCTCGCCTCGGCGCATCAGGCCACGCGTTTCTCGACGACCTTGACCATGTCCTCGATGATCGCGAGCACGTCGTAGTCCTTGGGCGTATAGACGCGGGCGACGCCGCGCTTGCGCAGCACCTCGGCGTCTTCCTCGGGGACGATGCCGCCGACCACCAGCGGGATGTCGTCGGCGCCCTCGTCGCGCAGCCCGTCGAGGATCTGCGGCACCAGCGTCATGTGCGATCCCGACAGGATGCTGAGGCCGACCAGGTCCACGGCCTCGTCGCGCGCGGTGGCGACGATCTCGGCCGGGGTCAGGCGGATACCGCCGTAGATGACCTCCATGCCGGCGTCGCAGCACGCGACCGCGATCTGCTCCGCTCCGTTCGAGTGACCGTCGAGTCCGGGCTTGCCGATCAGGACCTTGAGCGGATGGCCGATGCGTCCCGCGGCCGCCTTGACGCTCTCGCGAACCTTCGCCAGGCGCGGGTCGGCGTCGCTGGTGGCACCGCCGCCCGCGGTCGAGGCCGCGATGCCCGTCGGCGCGCGGTAGCTGCCGAAGATCTCGCGCAGCGTGCCGGCCCACTCGCCGGTGGTCACGCCGGCGTGCGCGCAGCGGATCGACGCCGGCATGATGTTGTCGCTGCTCTTCGCGACCTCGCGCAGGGCCGCGAGCGCCGCGGCCGCGTCCTTCTCGTTGCGCCGCGCGCGGTGCGCGCGCAGCGCCTCGATCTGCTCGCGCTCGGCGGCCGCGTCGACCTTGAGGATCGCCGACGCGCCCTCGATCGCGAGCGGCGACGGCGCGGTCTCGGTGAAGCGGTTCAGGCCGACCACCGTCTGCTCGCCGGTCTCGATGCGGCGCAGGCGGTCGAACTGCGAGCGCACGAGGCGCTGCTTGACCCAGCCCGAGTCGATCGCGGGCACGATGCCGCCCTGCTCGAGGACCTCGTCGAGCTCCTTCTGCGCAGCAGCCTCGATCTCCGCGACCCTGCGCTCGACGACGTGGCTGCCCTCGAAGATGTCCTCGTACTCGAGCATGTCGGTCTCGTACGCGAGGATCTGCTGGATGCGCAGGCTCCACTGCTGGTCCCACGGACGCGGCAGCCCGAGCGCCTCGTTCCACGCCGGCAGCTGCAGCGCGCGGCAGCGCACGTCGCGCGACAGCGTGACGCCGAGCGCCTCGAGAACGATGCGCGGCACGTTGTTCTCCGGCTGTGCCTCGGTGAGGCCGAGCGAGTTCACCTGCACGCCGTAGCGGAAGCGGCGCAGCTTCTCGTCGGTGACGCCGTAGCGCTCGCGCGTGATGCGATCCCAGAGCCGCGCGAACGCGCGGATCTTGCAGATCTCCTCGATGAAACGGATGCCGGCGTTGAGGAAGAAGCTGATGCGCCCGACGGTCTGCGCGAGCTCCTTCGCGTCGACGCGGCCGGTCTCGCGGACCGTGTCGAGGATAGCGACTGCGGCGGCGAGCGCGTACGCGACCTCCTGCACCGGCGTCGCACCCGCCTCCTGCAGGTGGTAGCTGCAGACGTTGGTCGGGTTCCACTTCGGCACGTGCTTGACGGTGTACGTGATCATGTCCGAGGTGAGCCGCATGCTCGGCGCCGGCGGGAAGATGTACGTCCCGCGCGACAGGTACTCCTTGATGATGTCGTTCTGCGTCGTGCCCTGCAGGACCTTCGGGTCGACGCCCTGCCGCTCCGCGGTGGCGATGTAGAGCGCGAGCAGCCACGGCGCGGTGCCGTTGATCGTCATCGACGTGTTCATCTCGCCGAGCGGGATGCCGTCGAAGAGCAGCTCCATGTCGCCGATGTGGCCGATCGGCACGCCGACCTTGCCGACCTCCCCGACCGCGAGCGCCTCGTCGGCGTCGTACCCGGTCTGCGTCGGCAGGTCGAAGGCGACCGACAGTCCGGTCTGCCCCTTCGACAGGTTCAGGCGGTAGAGCTCGTTGCTCGCCCGGGCGCTGGAGTGGCCCGAGTACGTGCGCATCACCCAAGGCTTTTCGCGGTTCACGGGCCCCGTCCTAGCAGGCCCGGCGCTGCTGCGGGAGTCCGGACCGGGGTCGCGTTTGACCGCCCTACCGAGCGACTTTTATAGTCCCGCGCCTCGACGCGGCCGCCTGCCGCCGTCGTCTCCCAGCAGAAGGAATCCATGTTCGTACTCGACGGCGGACGCCGGTTCGTCATCCCGCGCACGGAGATGACCTACCCGGGCCACAACATGAAGCTCCACCAGAACGCGGCCGACCCGGCAAAGGCGCCGGTGGACGTCGTCGTGGCAGACTTCGAGGACGGCTGCCCATGGGAGTTCAAGGGCCCGAAGAGCCGTGCGGTCGTGGTCGACGCTTTCAACACCCTCGACTTCGGCGGGAAGGTCGTCTGCGTCCGTCCCAACGGCATCCAGTCCCCGTTCTTCCTCGGCGACCTCGAAGCGATCGTGCGCGGCGCGCCGAACCGCTTCCACGGCATCGTCCTGCCGAAGGCCTCGAGCGCGGAGGACGTCCTCTACGCGGCGCGGCTCCTCGACGCGCTCGAGCGCGAGGCCGGCTGGACGTACCCGCTGCAGCTCGCGGCGCTGATCGAGACGCCGCGCGGAATCCTCAACGCGCACGCGATCGCGACCGCATCGCCCCGCATGGCCGGCCTGATCTTCGGGATCGCCGACTTCGCGGCGTCGCTCGGCATCCGCGAGGCGGTCGAGGGGCAGAACCTGAACTTCCTCTACGCGAAGCAGTCGCTCGTGGTCGCGGCCAAGGCCGCCGGCCTGCACGCGATCGACAGCGTCTACCTGAAGCTGCACCGCAAGGACGATGGCCCCGATCGCGTGCGCGAAATCGACGCGGGTCTGCGCGAGAAGAACCTCGGGGCCGCCAATCTCGGCATGGACGGGACCTGGATCATCCACCCGCAGCAGGCCCGGATCGCCAACGAGTGCTACACGCCGAACGAGAAGCAGATCGCGGTCGCGAAGCGCGTCACCGAACTGTACTTCGAGCGCGGCGGCGGCTCGATGGCCGACCCCGAGACCGGTGACATGATCGACGAAGCAACCATCAAGATCGCGCTCATGGATCTCGCGAAGGCGGCGCAGGCGGGCACCGTTCCCGCGTCGTACCTCGCCGAGACGGCCGCACGTTCACGCGCCGTCTCGGGCCACGACATCCTCGAGCAGATGCGCCGCATCGACTGATCCGGCAGCCACCATTCACAGACATCGACTTCGGAGGGAACCATGAGCGACATTCGTACCGTCGGCATCCTCGGTGCCGGACAGATGGGCCTCGGCATCGCGCAGGTCGCGACGCGCGCGGGCTTCAAGACCATTCTCGTCAAGATGACGCCGGGCAACGTGGACGCGGTCCGCAAGAAGATCGAGACCGGCTTCGCGAAGGAGGTCGAGAAGGGCCGCATGACCGCCGAGGCGCAGCAGGCGGCGGTCGGCAACCTCGTCACGACCAGCGACCTCGGCGCCCTGAAGGACGCCGACATCGTCATCGAGTCGATCGTCGAGGATCTGCCCACCAAGCACGCGGCCTTCGACAAGCTCGAGAGCATCTGCCGCCCCGACGCGGTCTTCGCGAGCAACACGTCGACCCTCGGCATCACCGAGATGGCCGTCAAGACCAAGCGTCCGGACCGCTTCATCGGCCTCCACTTCTTCAACCCGGCGACGGCGATGAAGCTGGTCGAGATCGCGACCACGCTCGGCACCAAGCCGGAGGTCACGGCGTCGGTGAAGAAGCTCGTGACCGAGCTCGGCAAGACGCCGGTCCTCGTCCCCGACTCCACCGGCTTCATCGTGAACCGGCTGCTCGTTCCGTACCTGCTCGACGCGATCAACGCCTGGCGCTCGGGCGCGGGCTCGATCGCCGACATCGACACCGCGATGTGCCAGGGCGCGGGACACCCGATGGGCCCGTTCGCGCTGGCGGACTTCATCGGGCTCGACGTCGTGTTCCACATGGCGTCGAACCTGCACGACGAGTACCGCGAGCCGCGCTTCGCGCCGCCGCCGGTGCTGCGCCGCCTGTTCCTGTCGGGCAATCTCGGCCGCAAGTCGGGTCTGGGCTTCTTCGACTACAGCGCGAAGCCGCCGCGTCCGAATCCGGTGCTCGAGCAGGGCGCCTGAGCGGCGCGCTGTCGAGGTTTTGACACTCGTTCGCGAAGGTGTCGCTGCGACGAGTCGACTGCGCGAGGAAACACGGCGATCGCGGTGGCACGGAACTGGCGTGACGCGATCGCCGTGGCGCAGGTGGAGCTGGGGATGGCAATCGAAGCGCCGTGGCAGCCGCTGACTCCCGCCGCGATCGCGTCCTTGCCGGATGCGATGGCGGTCTTCGAGATCGGCAGCCTCGTGCGGACGGTGCTGTACATCGGAGGTGACCCGGAAGAGGGCCTCCGCAGCGCCGTCCGTCGCGTCCTGGAGACGCCACGGCTGCGCCTTCGCGCGCACTGCATCCGCTGGGAGCCGACACTCGATCCCCGCGGGCGCGCGGCCGAGCTGGTGGCGGCCCACCGTGCGGCGCACGGCGGCGCGGCGCCCGCCGAGCAGCCCCGGCCGGTGCCGGCGGTACGCGTCTTTCTGCCTGCACCGGAAGCGCGACCGGTCCACGCAGCCGCGCCCGCGGCCAAGCGGTCCCCGGCGGCTGCGACCTTTCTGCGCGTCCGTACCGTCGCCTGAGACGCGGGCGCGCGTCGCGACGCGCGCCGCGCTATACCCAAGCCGCGGATGGACAAGCTGCTCATCACCGGCATCGCGGGCGGACAGGGCCGCCTCGTGGCGAAGCTCGCCGCGCCGGGCTGGGACGTCTGCGGCGTCGACCGCGACGTGACCGTCCCGCTCGAGGACGCGAGCCGCGCGCGCCTCTACGCGGTCGATCTCCTCAAGCGCAAATTCGAGGACGTGTTCCGGCACGAGCGGCCGAAGGCGGTGATCCACCTCGCCTTCGTGCGCCACTTCCGCTCGAGCGTCGAGCAGCGGCACGAGGTCAACGTCCTCGGCACGAAGCACCTGCTCGACTACTGCGCCGAGTACGGCGTGAAGCAGCTCACCGTGCTGTCGAGCTCGTACGTCTACGGCGCGTTCGCGGACAACCCGAGCTACGTCGACGAGGACGCGCCGCTCAACGTGAGCCGCAACTATCCCGAGGTGCGCGACCTCGCCGAGGTCGACGCGCTGTGCTCGGCGTTCCTGTGGCAGCACCCCGAGGTGCGCACGTCGATCGTGCGTCCGGTGAACACGCTCGGACCGTCGGTGCGCAGCTCGATCGCAGGCTATCTGCGGCTGCGTCGCGTGCCGATGCTCATGGGCTTCGACCCGATGATGCAGTTCGTCCACGAGGAGGATCTGGCGCGCGCGCTGCTCCTCACGCTCGAGCGCCAGACGCGCGGCGTGTTCAACGTCGCGGGTCCCGGGGCGGTGCCGCTGCACGTCGCCATCCGCGAAACCGGAGGACAGGCGGTCACGCTGCCCGAGCCGATCGCACGCCCGGTGGTCGGGCAGCTCTTCCGCCTCGGCTTGTATCGCTTCCCGCCGGGCGCAATTGATTTCATCAAGTATCCATGCACCGTTAGCGATCGCCGCTTCCGCGCGGCGACGGAATTCGAACCACGATGGAGCCTGCACGACATCTTCGCGCAATTGCGGGACGGACGAGCACGCGCGGCAGCGTAGACGGGGGCCGTGACGCGTCCGCGACGCCGCATCGTCAGCCGAACCAGGGGCTGATCGAGGAGTCGCTCGACGCCGTCGTGCGCGCCCTGTCGCTCGCGATGCCCGCCGCCGTGGGGGAACTCGCCGACGAGATCGACGCGAAGCTCGCGCGCATTCCGACCGAGCTCAACGAGTACGGCTTCGACCCGTGGGGCATGAGCCCGGAGACGCTGCGCAGCTCCACGCTGCTTGCCGCCCTCCTCTACCGCTACTGGTTCCGCGTCGAGGTCGATGGGATCGGGCACTTCCCCTCCGGCCGGATGCTGCTGATCGCGAACCACGCGGGCCAGCTGCCGTTCGACGCGGCGATGCTGATGTGCGCGTCGATCCTCGAGGCCGAGCCGCCGCGCGTCCTGCGCGGCATGGCCGAGTACTGGATGCCGACGCTGCCCTTCGTCGGAACGATCGGACACCGCATCGGATCCGTCGTCGGAACGCCGAAGAACTGCGTCGACCTGCTGAACCGCGAGGAGGCCGTGATCGCGTTCCCCGAAGGCGTGCGCGGCCTCAACAAGCTGTACGCGCAGCGCTACCGCCTGCAGCGCTTCGGGCTCGGGTTCATGCGGCTCGCGCTCGAGACGCGGACGCCGATCGTGCCGGCCGTCGTGATCGGCTCGGAGGACCAGGCGCCGGCGATCGCGAACCTCCGCCCGCTCGCGCGTCTCATGGGCGCGCCGGCGTTTCCCATCACGCTGACCTTTCCGCTGCTCGGCCCGCTCGGCGTCCTGCCGTTGCCGGTCAAGTACCGGATCATGATCGGCTCCCCCATGCATTTCGGCGGCAACCCCCGCGACGAGGATTCCGTGATCGAGGCCAAGGTCCAGGAGGTCCGCGACGAGATGCGCGGCATGATCGAGCGCGGGCTCCGCAGCCGGCGCAGCGTGTTCTTCTGACGTGGAACGCCTGACGTCCAGAATCCGCACGTCGAGCGACGACTTCCGGGAGAACGCGGCGCACCACCGCGCGCTCGCGGGCGAGCTGCGCGAGACGCTCGCGAAGGTCCGCCTCGGCGGGTCTCCCGAGGCGCGCGAGCGCCACACGTCGCGCGGCAAGCTCCTGGTCCGCGACCGCATCGACGCCCTGCTCGACCCCGACAGCCCGCTCCTCGAGCTCGGCGCGCTCGCCGCGCACGGCATGCACGACGGCGACGCCCCGGCCGCGGGGATCGTGACCGGCATCGGCCGCATCCAGGGCCGCGAGGCGATGATCGTCGCGAACGACGCGACGGTGAAGGGCGGCACCTACTTTCCGACCACCGTCAAGAAACATCTTCGCGCGCAGGACGTCGCGTTCGAGAACCGCCTGCCGTGCGTCTACCTCGTCGACTCCGGCGGCGCCTTTTTGCCGCTGCAGGCGGACGTCTTTCCCGACCGCGACCACTTCGGGCGCATCTTCTACAACCAGGCGCGCATGTCGGCGGCCGGCATCGCCCAGGTCGCGGTGGTGATGGGCTCGTGCACCGCGGGCGGAGCGTACGTCCCGGCGATGTCGGACGAGGCCGTGATCGTCGCCAAGCAGGGCACGATCTTCCTCGGCGGGCCGCCGCTGGTGAAGGCGGCGACGGGCGAGGTCGTGTCGGCCGAGGACCTCGGCGGCGGCGACGTCCACACGCGCATCTCGGGCGTCGCGGACCATCTGGCGACCAACGATGCGCACGCGCTCGCGATCACCCGGACGATCTTCGAGAATCTTGGCGGCCGTCCCGAGCCGTCGATCCTGCCCTCGGCCTCCGCCGAGGATCCCGCCTACGACCCCGCGGAGCTGTACGGCATCGTTCCGCGCGACACGCGCCAGCCGTACGACGTCCGCGAGGTGATCGCGCGCCTCTTCGACGGATCGATGTTCGCCGAGTTCAAGCCGCGCTTCGGACCGACGCTGGTCACCGGCTTCGCGCGGCTGTTCGGCTACACGGTCGGCGTGATCGCGAACAACGGCGTCCTGTTCTCCGAGTCGGCGCTGAAGGCGACGCACTTCATCGAGCTCTGCACGTCGCGGCGCGTTCCGTTGATCTTCCTGCAGAACATCACCGGCTTCATGGTCGGACGTCAGTACGAGCACGGCGGCATCGCCAAGGACGGTGCGAAGATGGTGCACGCGGTGGCGAACGCCGCGGTGCCGAAGATCACCCTCGTGATCGGCGCGTCGCACGGCGCCGGCAACTATGCGATGTGCGGACGCGCGTACCAGCCGCGCTTCCTCTTCATGTGGCCCAACTCGCGCATCTCCGTGATGGGCGGCGAGCAGGCGGCGAGCACGCTGTGGACGGTTCGCCAGCAGGCACGCGGCGAGGACGCGGAAACGGAGACGCCCGCCTCCACGCAGTTCAAGGCACCGATCCGTGAGCAGTTCGAGCGCGAGGGCAGCCCGTACTACTCGAGCGCACGGCTCTGGGACGACGGCATCCTCGATCCCGTCGACTCGCGTGCGGCGCTGGCGCTCGCACTCGCCGCCACCGCGAACAGCCCGATTCCTGCGACGCCGACCGGCGTCTACCGCATGTAGCCGCGATGCCGTTCGAGACGTTGCTCATCGCGAACCGCGGCGAGATCGCCGTCCGCGTGATCCGCGCGTGCCGGGCGCTCGGCATCCGGAGCGTCGCGGTCTACTCCGAGGTCGACCGCACGTCGCCGCACGTGGCACTTGCCGACGTCGCGGTGCCGATCGGCCCCGCGACTCCGGCCGAGAGCTACCTGAGCTTCGAGAGAATCCTCGACGCCGCGCGGACGACCGGCGCGCAGGCGATCCATCCGGGCTACGGCTTTCTCGCCGAGAACGCCGCGTTTGCGCGCGCCGTCGCGGCGGCAGGCATCACTTTCGTCGGTCCGTCGCCCGAGGCGATGGAGTCCATGGGCGACAAGCTCGGCGCGCGGCGGACGATGGCACGTCTCGGCATCCCCATCGTGCCCGGCAGCGATCCCGACGCGGACCCCGCGACGCTTCCGGAGCTCGGCGCGAGGATCGGCTTCCCCGTGCTCGTCAAGGCGGCCGGCGGCGGCGGCGGACGCGGCATGCGGCGCGTCGACGAGGCGGGACAGCTGCCCGACGCGCTCGCGGCGGCGTCGCGCGAGGCACAGGCCGCCTTCGGCGATCCGCGCGTCTATCTCGAGCGCGTGATCGAGCGGGCGCGGCACGTCGAGGTGCAGGTGCTCGGAGACCGGCACGGCAACGTCGTGCACGTATTCGAGCGCGAGTGCTCGCTGCAGCGGCGCTTCCAGAAGGTGATCGAGGAGGCGCCGGCACCGAATCTCGACCCGGCAGTCCGGCAGGGCCTGCTCGACTCCGCCGTACGAGCTGCGCAATCGGTGGCGTACGAGGGCGCCGGCAGCGTCGAGTTCCTCGTCGAGGGGGACCGCTTCTACTTCCTCGAGATGAACACGCGACTCCAGGTCGAGCATCCCGTGAGCGAGCTCGTGTGCGGCGTGGACCTGGTGGTTCAGCAGATCCGCATCGCGGCGGGCGAGCCGCTGAGGTTCCGGCAGCAGGATCTGCAGGTACGCGGTCACGCGATCGAGGCGCGCGTGTGCGCGGAGGATCCCGCGCGCGGCTTCGCGCCGTCACCGGGGCGCATCGTGCACTTCGCCGAGCCGGGTGGCGCCGGCGTGCGCTGCGACGCGGGCGTCGTGTCAGGAGGAGTCGTGCCCGCGGAGTACGACGCGCTCATCGCGAAGGTCGTGGGCTACGGAAGCGATCGGCGCGCCGCGCTCGACGTCCTCGACGGCGCGCTACGCGAGCTGGTCGTGCTCGGTGTCACGACGAACGCCGAGTTCCTCGCAGCACTGCTGCGCGATGCCGACGTCGTCGCGGGCAACCCCGACACGCAGCTCGTCACGCGTCGCTACTCGGACTGGCTGCCGGCGCCGGTCGCGACGGACGCTGCTTCTCCGGAGCTGATCGCGGCCGCGCTCGCCCTGCACTTCCGCGCGCCGGCAGCGAGCACCGGCGGAACGGGACGGATGGTCGCTCCGGACGCCGGATCGCCGTGGCAGCAGCTGGCGGGATGGCGGAACGGCCGGGGTGCATCGTGAGCCTCCACCTGCGCGGACGCGACGGCACGACGGCGACGATCGAGGTCCACGGCGACCGATCGGCGTGCTCGGTCGAGGTCGGCGGAGTGCGCCGGGAGCTGCAGCTGCTCGAGCACGACGGCTCGCGGATCGTCTTTGTGCTCGACGGCCGTGTGCACCGCGCGTGGGCGCGCGTCGGCGAGCGCGACGTCCGCGTCGTGATCGAGGGGCGCGAGTCCGTGTTCCAGCGGGTGGCTCCGGGAGCCGCGATCGCGGGAGCGCACGCAGGCGAGACCCACGAGCCGGTCCTGCGCGCGCCGGTTCCCGGCAGGATCCTCAAGGTCAACGTCGCAGCCGGCGCGGCCGTTCGGGCCGGCGACGTGCTCGCCGTCATCGAGGCGATGAAGATGGAGACGCCGATCGTCGCGCCCGCCGACGGGACCGTGACGATCGTGCACGTGGAGCCCGGCGCGTCGGTGGAGCAGGATCAGCCGGTCGTCACCTGCGAGTACGGCGCGTCAGGACTGGGGTAGAGTGATCGAGAACAGCGCGCCGCTCGGCTCGTTCTCGCCGACCTCGAGCTGACCGCCCTGCGCGCGGGCGACGTTCTGGGCAACGAACAGCCCGATCCCGTTCCCGCCCGTCCGCGTGGTGTAGAAGGCGTCGAAGATCTTCGCGCGGTCGGCCGGTGGAACACCCGGGCCGTCGTCGGCGACTTCGAGCACGACCCCCGGCGTCTCGCCCGCCGTCGTGCGGCAGGACAGGCGCACGCGCCCGCCGTTCGGCGAGAACGCGATCGCATTGTCGACGAGCACGATGAGCGCCTGCTTGAGCGACTCGCGCGGCGCCGTCAGCTCGGGGATGTCGCCCGTGCAGTCGATCTCGAGCTGCAGCTGGCGCTCGCGCAACGACGGCGCTGCATACAGCTGCAGCTCGGTCATCAGGTCACGCACGGCCCACGGCGGATCGACGCCCTCCGACGGAACCGTCACCGCCCGCATCATGTTCGAGATCAGCAGACCGATGCGCTCCGCCGCATCGAGAACCAGCTTGTAGTAGTCGGTCCGGAACTCGACGTCGGTCTCGTAGCGCGTGGGGAGCAGTTCGAGAAACGTCCGCACCGTCGTCAGGGGATTATTGAGGTTGTGCGCGATGCTCGCCATGAGCGTGTTCAGCGCGGAAAGCCGATCCGCCTGCGTCGCCTTACGAGTCATCTCGGCACGTTCGCCTCGCAGACGGGCGCGCTCGAGCACCTCGTTCACGACGAACGGGAGCATGTCGAGGTACCCCTCTTCCTTGACGATGTAATCCTCGGCGCCGATCTTCATCGCTGCGACTGCCGTGTTCGCCGATGGGCTCGTCGTGACGAAGACCACGGGCTCGCGTCGCCCGTCGGCCTTCATCTGCGTGAGGATCTCGAGACCGTCCCCGTCTGGGAGTCGGAAGTCGAGAAGGACCAAGTCGTAGGAGCGGCCCTTGAGCGCCTCGAAAGCCGCGCTCACGCTCGCGGCGATCGTCACGGAGGACGTCGGGAATTCGATCTCCAACTCCTCCTTGATGAAATCCGAGTGCCGCTTGTTGTCCTCGACGACGAGGATCTCGATCGGCCGTGTCGCGCCCGCGCTCACGTGACCGTCCCGTCACCGCGCGGAAGCGTGACCTCGAACGTCGTGCCCTCGCGAGCCGCGCTCTTCACCACGATGTTCCCGCCGTAGCGCTCGACGATCCGCTTGACGATCGCGAGGCCGACGCCGTGTCCGTCCTGCACCGCCCCCTCCACCTCCTGAACCGGTCCGCGATGGTAGAGCTGGAAAATCCGCGCGCGCTGCCGTTCGTCCATCCCGACGCCGTTGTCGCGGACGAAGAACTTCACCGTGGTCCCGTTCACCTCCCCGCCGACGTCGATCCTCGCCGGCTTCTTGTCCCCGACGTACTTGCACGCGTTGTTCAGCAGGTTGTCGAAGATATGGCGCATCTTCTGGGTGTCCGCAAAGACCGACGGCAGGGGTCCCACGGTGACCTCGATGCGCTTCGCTTCGACCTGGTACTGGAGCTGCCGCAGCGACTGCCGGACGACGGCGTCGACGTCGACCCACTCGGCGCGGGTTCCGGCGCCCTCGGTGTGACGGAACAGGAGCAGGAGGTCCTCGAGCATGCGGGACATCGTGCGGCCGTCTTCGAGGACGTTGTCCGCGTAGGACTTTCCTCGCTCGGAGAGGTTGCCGCTCTCGCGCGCGACCAGCTTGCGAGCGGTCTCGGTCACCGCCACGGCGACGTTCTTGAGGTCGTGGGAGACGATGTGGACGAGGTCCTCGATCTCCTGGGTGGCGCGGGCGAGGCGCGCGGTGCGCTCGTCGACACGGCGCTCGAGGTCGCGGTTCTGCTCCTCAAGCCGAACTCTCGCCATATCCAAGTCTACGTTTGTCCGCTTCAACTCATTAGCCAACGTACCAGTCACACTTGCTACGCTGATCAGAAACACCCCGCTCACTATGATTGCGAACACCTGAGCCGCCGTTGGCAGCACGTATCCCCACACGGCAGCGTACGACGGAAGTGCCCCATTACCCTCCAGTGCGACCAGGGTAACGAAGCTCAGAACGGCAAACACCGCCAGAGACAAAGCGATCCGTCGCGACTCCCCAACCGCAGCAAACAACACGAGCGACAAGTACGCCAAGGCACAGTAGGGCGCCTGAACGCCGCCCGCAAAATGAATTACGCACGTCAGGACAACGACGTCCGTAGCCTCATGAACAACAAAATCGCGGATCGGGAACCCCCGACGTCTGCCAAGTTCCCAGTACGCAACATTGATGATCGCCAGCGCCCCTAGCGTAGTCGCCGACGCTCTACTATTCCACTTCGGCATCGCCCCAAGCACACCGAAGAGAAGCATGACGACACAGAACGCACCGGCCAAAACCGCACGCACCGAAAGCGCAGTGACGAAGTATTGTCGACGCTGCTCCGTCGAAAGCGCAACCTCGCCCATCGCATTTATCGGGGAGTTAACCCTAGGCAACGACCGAGTATTGCAACGATGTCATCCACTGAGTCGAAAGGCTCGCCGCGAACCAACTCGATCTCGATTCCCAACTCCTCCTCGAGCGAAAACGCTACGTTAACGGCGCCAATCGAATCCATCCCGAGATCGCGCTTCAAGGAATTTGCTGAGCGGACAACCTCAGCGGCTTTCTTTAGTTCAAACGAGAGCGCCGCGACTACCAGCGCGCGAAGATCCTCCCGACTTTGATCAACATCAACCATCACACCGCCCCATCACCAACGCCGCATTGCGCGAGCCAAAGCCAAAACTCGTGGAGAGTGCCACATCGATTGCGAGCGCCTGACCAGGCACCCTGACATGAGCAAGCTGACAGGCAGGATCAGGCTCTGTCAGGTTAAGAGTCGGCGGAGCTAGCCCGAGCTTCATCCCGGCCAACACCGCCACGACCTCCATAGCCGCGGCGGCGCCTAGAAGATGTCCGAACTGCGATTTCGAGGAACTTACCGGAATCTGCTCTGCGGCCTTACCCAGTGCCTTCCTAAGGACACTAGACTCAAACACGTCGTTGTCCGGCGTGCCCGTCCCGTGAGCGTTGATGTAGTCCACATCGCCACCCGCGACCCCAGCGCAGCGAAGTGCTTCATCGATCGCTGCCATCGCATATGTGCCGTCCATGCGGTGTTGAAAATGAGAGTGCGCATCACTCGTCGCACCGTACCCGAGCACAACTGCGACCGGTTGCCCCCCCCGCGCCCGAGCGTGCTCCTCAGCCTCGAGAACAAGCACCGCGGCCCCCTCGCCCAACACTGGCCCCTCCCTATCGATAGAAAATGGCCGAGCCGCCGAAGCCGGATCAGAATTGTAGTGCGTGGGCAGGATTCCCAGTCGATCGAATGATCCGAAGAGAGACGGCGTAAGCGGAGCCTCCGCGCCCCCCGCCAACACAACGTCGGCAACGCCCGTGCCGATGAGCACCCTTGCTAATCCGATTGCATCGCAACTCGAAGTACACGCGCTCGAGATCGCAAACGCGGAGCCGTGAATGCCCAACTGAATTGCACATTCCGACGCAATGATACTGTTATGAGCATAGGCCGGGGATGACGGGTGCATCCTTCGGACGCCACGCTCCAAGAAAATGCTATGCTGTTCCAGCAGATAACCGATCGGCCCGGACGAAGTACCCAGTACGATTGCGGCGCGCCCCCCGAGCGACGACAACTCTAATGCGGCATCGCCAACTGCGAGACGAGACGCCGCCACTGCCAACTGCGCGACGCGAGGAAGACTGCGCGCCTCCCTAGGTTCCATGAAGGCGTCTGCGACGAAGTCGGGAATCTCAGCAGCCACCCGACACTGATACGGCGTGGCATCGAAACACGCGACTGAGCGCACCCCGGAAGCGCCAACTCGAATTCCTTCACAGAAGGCAGCGAAGCCAATCCCAATCGGCGACACACACCCGATCCCCGTTACCACCACCCGCCGCATTCAAACGTCGTTACCACAGGTACCCCAACGAAACCACCAAGACTCCTCACGAACCAGCTCGCTCGCGCCCCTCAACGCCGCCCGATTCCCTTGACCGAACTCGGAGCCTCGCGATACCGACAAAACAACGATGGCCCCACGCAGCGCAGCCCTCCGACGCTTTGCATCATTCGTCGTACGACACCGTCGACTCACCGTTCTCGTCATGGGCGCACTGTCGGCAATTCTCGCACTTCAGATCCTGAATCTTCGGATCGAGGTGAACGCGGACGAGCAATTGCCGCAGGGCCACCCCTACGTAGCCGCATTTCGCAAAGTTCAGTATCTTTTTGGGGACAAGGATCTACTCGTAATCGCCATCGCACCAACACGAGGGAGCATAGCGGACCGCCCATTTCTCAGCGCCGTCAAGGATATCACTAACCAGATCGGAGACATGCCCGGTTGTGTTCGGCCACTTCTTCAGAGTGTAGGGTCGAGCGCAACCAAATCAATCAACTTAACAGCGGACGGACTACGCGTGTCCCCGCTCCTGGACAGCCTACCCGCAACGTCGGAGCAATCATCTTGGCTCCGCGAACGTCTAGTGGACGACCCACTCTTCTACCGCACCCTGATCTCCGACGACGGGAACGCACTCGCGATCTACGCCACCTTCGAACCGACTTCCGAACTACCGGGCTACGTCAATATAACTGAACGGGTGGAATCAATCTTACGGGGCGCCAATCACGATCAACTTTTTACGTATTCATTCTCCGGACCTGTCGCGATTGTCGCGGGACTCACTACCTACGCCGGGCGGGCGCTTCTCCTCTTCCCGGTATCGCTATTCGTCATCGGACTTATCCACTTCGAAGCGTTCCGCACTTGGCAGGCGGTCTTCCTGCCACTACTGACGGGACTATTGGGCGTGATTTGGGCCGTTGGACTGATGGGCGCGTTTCGAATCCCCCTTGACCCATTCAACTCAACGACACCGGTCCTGATTCTTGCGGTCGGGGCGGGCCACGCCGTACAAATCCTAAAGCGCTACTACGAACTTACCCGAGAGGCCGACTCATCGAAGGAAGCGATCATTCAAGCACTTGAAACAACCGGCATCGCCACCATTGCGTCCTCTCTCATAGCGGCAGTTTCTTTTCTTTCGCTTATCACCTTTAGCACCGCGTCAATGCAGCGTTTCGGGACATTTACCGCACTAGGTATCATCTCATCGCTCGCCATCGAACTTACATTGATTCCCGCACTGCGCGCGTCCCTTCCGTCGTCCCCGCTGCCCCCCTCCGGACATTACGGGGCGACGCTTTCACACCGACTGACAACTTGGCTCACCACAAAGCACGGGACCGATTCGACGCTCGCCGTCTACCTCCTACTCGTCGCAACATCAGTAGGGCTGTCCCTCAACCTCACGACCGATTCAAGCTTTGTCCGACAGTTCGGCGCCTCGCATCCGGTCAGGTTGCAAGATAGTTACATCAACAGCCACTTTTCAGGCGCCAACGTCTTGTTGTTCATGGTGAGCGCGCCGCCGGACGCGAACCTGGCGACGCCTGCCAGCATGAACGCCATCCGCGCCTTCGAAGATCGCCTCAGTCAACTCCCGACCGTTGGTCACGTCACATCCATCGCCGACACGCTGGGCAGGCTGCACTCAGTTTTGTCGCCAGACAGCAAGGAGCCCCTTCCTCAAACTACGGAATTGTTGAATCAATACTTGTTTCTTTACTCCTTATCCGGGGGGGACGAACTGTCCACCTTACTGACTCCGGACTATAGATCAACAAAGATTGTCGCACTCGTTACCGAGGATAGCACCGCACAGGGCAAAGAGCTCATTAGGCAGGTACGAAGCATCGCGAAAGAGGTCCTGCCCGACAGCTTTGAATTTGAGATAGCCGGGACAATTGCATCCAACATTGCCCTGACCGAAGTGATGGTCCGAGGAAAATTGCTCAACATTTGCCAGGTGATTGCGATAACCGTCGCCATCTCCGGGCTAGTGTTAAGATCCTTCGTCGGGGGTCTGTTGGTAGCGCTCCCCCTCGCTCTCGCCGTCCTGGTTAACTTCGCTGCAATGTCCCTGCTGGACATTCCGCTAGACGTAGGGACGGCAGCAGTTTCAGCGATGGCCGTAGGAATCGGCGCTGACTACGCCATCTACTTCCTGTTTCGCCTACGCGAGGAGATCGGGCGCCTCGGCGATTACCACGCCGCCCTAGAGCGCACGATCCAGACTGCGGGCGGGGCGATCGTCTCTGTCGCAACAGCCGTCGGATGCGGCTACGCTATTCTTTGCGTGGCCGGGTATCAGCTGTACGTCAATCTCGGGCTACTGATCGCGCTGGCGATGGCTACCTCGAGCATCGCATCTATCTTGGTCATTCCGGCGACGATAGGCGCATTGCTAGAGCGCGAGTTTCAACTTTCGTTCCTCCAGAGCCACAGAATGACGCAGGAGGTTCCGCCGAAACATCGTCAAACCACGGTGGCTTGAATCAAGCTAAGCCGAATGGCGGCTAACCACGGGCGGGTAGGCGATCGAGGCAAATTCGTACACGTCACGTCGTTCGGCGGCGCTCAAGGACCTGCTTATCGTCTCGGGCGCCTGGAACTCCCTTCACCAGCCGCGCCAGTGACTTCCCGTACGGCGGCCGCGCCACCCCGTTCTCCGTGATGATCGCCGTCACGAGTTCGTGCGGCGTCACATCGAACGCCGGGTTCGCGATCTTCACCCCGCGTGGCGTCAGCATCCGTCCGTTGACGTGCGACACCTCGTCGGGCGACCTCTCCTCGATCGGGATCTTGTCGCCACTCTTGCACGCGAGGTCGATCGAACTCGTGGGAGCAGCCACGTAGAACGGAATCTTGTGGCGGGCGGCGAGCACGGCCACGGAGTACGTCCCGATCTTGTTCGCGACGTCCCCGTTCGCAGCCGTGCGGTCCGTTCCGACGATGACCGCGTCGATCTTGCCGCGCTGCATGAAGTGGCCGGCCATGTTGTCGGTGATCACGGTGACGGGGATGCGTTCGCGACGAAGCTCCCAGGCGGTGAGGCGAGCGCCCTGGAGGACCGGACGCGTCTCGTCGGCGAAGACCGAGAGCTTCTTGCCCGCATCGCGCGCGGCAACGATCACGCCAAGCGCGGTTCCGATGCCGGCGGTCGCGAGGCCTCCGGCATTGCAGTGCGTGAGGATCGTTCCCTTCCGCGGCAGGAGAGCTGCTCCGTGCTCGGAGAGCCGGCGGTTCGCGTCGAGATCCTCCTCGTAGATCGTCAGCGCCTCCCGCTCGAGCAGGGTGCGCAGGGTGTCGACCGGACGCTGCGCGTTCTCGCGGACCACACGCCGCATGCGCTCGATCGCCCAGAAGAGATTCACCGCCGTCGGGCGAGCCGCGGCGAACGCGCGGCACAGCTTCTCGAAGTCGCGCGAGAACCGGTCGGCGGACAGCGTTCGCGCGCCGAGCGCGAGCCCCATCGCCGCAGCGACGCCGATCGCGGGCGCGCCGCGGACGACGAGCTCCTTGATCGCGCGAATGACGTCGGCGGAATCGCGGTAGAGGCGATAGACTTCGCGGTTGGGAAGCAAGCGCTGATCGAGCATCACGACTCGACCACGTCTCCATTCGACGGTACGAACCTTCGTCACGCGGCGACTCTAGCCGCAGTGGTGGTTCCCGACAAGAACCTTCCGTACGCGCGCACCTGCGCTCGGAAGCTGTCTTGACTTGCCGTCTCGCCGGTGCGAATCGCCTGCTCGAACGAGGAGATGGGGAATGGCGGAGGCCGACCAGAGTTTCACCACCGACGTGAACGCGAGCATCGAAGACTGCTGCGCCGCGCTGCTGGATTTCGAACGCTACCCGCAATGGAGCGGCCCCACGACGGGAGCACGGATCCTCGAGCGCGACGCCGAGGGCCGTGCACGCAAGGTCGAGATGACGCTCGACATGAAGATCCGCAACGTCCGCTATGTGCTGGAGTACACCTACGACCTTCCGGAGCGCGCACAGTGGCGGCTGGCCGAGGGCGACGTCGCCGCAATCGACGGGAGCTACACCTTCGAGCGCATCGACGATACGCACACGCGCGCGACGTGCCGCCAGTCCGTGGACCTCGGCTTCTGGGTTCCCGGCCCCCTGCGCCGCCTCATCGAGCGGCAGGCACTGCGCGATTCGGTGCTCGAGTTCAAGGGCGAGGCCGAGCGCCGCTCCGGTTCCTGAGCGACGCCCGGCCACCGCACCTGCGGTGACGCCCCGGGCCGACCGACCGCCCCCACGCCCCCATCCGCAGACCGGGCCGACCAGCGGGTGCGTCACCGTCGCTTGACGTTACGGCTTGGCCGCCGTCCCGCGACTGCCCTTCCCTTCCGCTGCGGCCGCCGGATCGGCGACGCCCGGCTTTCGTGCCGCAGCACCGGACACGATCACCCGGTCCTTCAGCTGCGCGTAGAGCTTCTCGCCGATGCCCTTCACCTCGACCAGCTCGTCCGTGCTCTTGAACGGCGCGACCTCGCGGTGCGCGACGATCGCCTGGGCCTTCGCGGGACCGACCCCCGGCAGGCTCTCGAGCTCGGTCGCAGTGGCAGTGTTGATGTCGATCCGGCCGGGCTCGTCGGCCGCGACCGCCGCGCCGCCCACCAGCGCCGACAGCAGCAGCGCGACCAGGGCCACGCGCCATGCACCGCCGCGACAGAAGTTCCGCATCCGCCCCTCCTTCGTGTGCTCCATGCTCCACCACCTTGCGCAGGATCGTCGCCTGCGCTCCCATGCGGCGTCGTCACGACGCCGCGAGTCCGTTCGCCGCCCGGGGAGAGACGACGATCGAGGTGACGCCTGCCTAGGGTGTCCGTCGTCGGGCGTCAAGACTGCGCTTGACGTGAAAGACAAGGAGCGAGCGAGATCATGCACGGGGAAGCAAAATCGGAGGCCGTCGAGGTCACGTTCGCGGGCAGCGACGTCCGCCTGCGCGCCCTCTCCTTCGGCGACGACGCGAGCGACGCAGCAGTCGTGCTGCTGCCCGACGTGCACGGCGTGTCGCCTCTCTACTGCGAGATCGCGGCGCGCCTGTCGGCGGCAGGCCCGCGCATCCTGCTGCTCGATCTCTACGTCCGCGAGGGCTCCCCGCGCCTGACCGACATGGCGGCGGTGCAGTCCTGGATCGCGAATCTCTCCGACACGCGCGTCCTCGACGACGTCGCACACGCCGTGGCTCACCTGCGATCGCCCGCGGGAGGCGGCGTCCGCAAGGTCGGCATCGCGGGCTTCTGTCTCGGCGGACAATACGCCCTGATGGCCGCCACCCGCCTCGGCGAGCTCGACGCGTGCGTGGCGTTCTACGGGATGCTGCGGCACGGCGTCGTGACCGACCGCAAGCTCCCGCCCCCGGCGGAGACCGCGGCTGACCTGCGCTGTCCGGTGCTGGGCCTGTTCGGCGCCGACGACCCGCTGATCCCGCCGGCGGATCTCGAAGCGTTCCGTTCAGGCGCGGTCGCGAGCCGCCAGCCGGTGGACCTGCGCGTGTTTCCGGGCGCCGGACACGCCTTCGTCAACGACCGTCGCCCGGACGCCTACCGGCCGGAGGCCGCGCGCGAGGCTCTTCGCGCCTCGATCGCATTCCTCCAGGCGCAGCTCGCGATGCCACCGACGCACTGAGCGCCGGCACTGCAGACACGAACGCCGGGCGCCCGCGGCAGCGCGGACGTCCGGCGTTCGTGACGGACCGGTCTGATTTCCTACTTGATCTTGCCGCCGTAGATCTTCATCACGGTGTCGAGGAACTTGAGAGCCTCCTCGCGCGGACGCTGAAACGAGTTGCGGCCGATGATCGAGCCGAAGCCGCCGCCGTCGCGGATGCCGCGCACCTCGTCGAAGACCTTGTCGTCGGAGCCCTTGGCACCGCCCGAGAAGATGACGATGCGCCGCCCGTTGAACGACGACTGCACGACGTGACGGACGCGGTCCGCGAGCGTCTCTACCGGGATCTTCTGCGCTTCGTAGACCTTCTTCGCTTCCTTCTGCTCGAGGAACGCGGTCGGCGGCTTGACCTTGATGACGTGCGCGCCGAGCTGCGCCGCAATCTGCGCCGCGTACGCGACCACGTCGATCGCGGTCTCTCCGTCCTTCGAGACCCCGGAGCCGCGCGGATACGACCAGACCACGACTGCGAGGCCGGCGGCCTTCGCCTCCTCGCTGAGCTCGCGCAGGTTCTCGTACATCTCGTTGCGCAGCGCCGAGCCCGGGTAGATCGTGTAGCCGATCGCCGAACAGCCGAGGCGGAGCGCGTCGCCAACCGAGCCCGTGATCGCCGAGCAGGGATCCGGCGTCTCGTAGAGCACGTCGCTGTTGTTGAGCTTCAGGATCAGCGGGATCTCGCCGGCGAAGTCGGCCGCACCCGCCTCGAGGAATCCGAGCGGAGCCGCATAGGCATTGCAGCCCGCCTCGATCGCCAGCTTGAAGTGGTAGTGCGGGTCGTAGCCGGCCGGATTCGGCGCGAAGCTTCTGGCCGGACCGTGCTCGAAGCCCTGGTCGACGGGCAGGATCACCATCTTTCCCGTCCCGCCCAGCGCGCCGTGGTTCAGCATGCGCGCCAGGTTGGTCAGGACGCCGGGATTGCTGCCGGCATACCAGCTCAGGATCTCACGAACGCGTTCGGTCATCGGCCTTGCTCCTCGGAGTGCGAATGCCGGTCACGGGCGCGAGGCCCGTCGGCGTGACGTCCCGTTCTGCCCGAATCGATCGGGCGCTTGCAACACCTTGCATGCCACGAATCCCTCATTCCGAATAGGTGGCGGATTGTCCTCGCGTCTCGGCCACGCTCACCTCGAGCCTGCGCCAGGGACGCGCGCCGACGGCCAGCAGCTCGGCCCGGACCTGGCCCGCGACATAGCGTGCGAGCTCCTCGGCCGACGTGTGGACGATCGGCAGCAGCATCACGTCGGAGCGCGGGAACACGAAGCGCGAGCCGTCCTCGTACACGGCCTCGACCGACTCGCCGTGCTCGGAGATCTTCAGACAGTCGCTCCGCTCGGGCAGCAGCGTGTACTCGTCGAGCGCGTCGCACACCCGCTTCGTCGCCTGCTTGACGAGGCCGAAGTCGATCACGTAGCCGTCCGGCCCGAGGTCGCCCTCGATGCGCACCGTCACCTGGTAGTTGTGGCCGTGCAGCCGCTCGCGGAACCCCGGATACGCGATGAAGTGCGCCGCGTTGAACTTGAGGTTCTCCTTCGCCACGTAGACTTCGAAGCTTCCGTCGGCCATCTCGGACTCACTCCTCTTTCAGGATCGCGCGCAGCGCGCGCTCTCCGTCGCCAAGATCGTCAAGCAGTACGTCGGGACCTGCCGCCGCGAGCTCCTCGCGCGTGTACTGGCCCGTCGCGACCAGGACGCAGCGCATTCCATGCGCGCGCGCCGCGGAAAGATCGTGCGGCGTGTCGCCGACCATCACCGCGCGCCGCGGATCGAACGGCGTCCCGTCGGCCTGCGCCATGCGCCGAATGGCGACGCCCGGGAGCTGGTCGCGAACCGGCGAGTCGCTGCCGTACCCGCCGCCACGAAAGTGCTCGTGGAGGGCGACCGCCTGCAGCTTGACGCGCGCGGTCGCGCGCATGTTTCCGGTCACGATGCCCAGCCGCGCGTCGTCGCGCCGCGACAGCTCCGCGATCAGCGCGTCCACGCCGGGCAGCGTCCAGACGGACACGTCCCCGCGCGCGACGCCGTCGGCGAGCGCCCGTGCGAGCGTGACCTCGAACGTCGCGAGCAGACGCGGCGTGATCGCGCCGCCGACCGGCGCCCGTCCGTTCATAAGCGTGGCGAGAATGTCGGGGTCGGTCATGCCGTCCGGGCGGATCGAGCGCAGGTCGCCACGGATGCCGAACACCCGCTCCATCGCGTCGTCGAAGATCCCCGCCGAGCCGCGCGAGCGCAGCAGCGTCCCGTCGATGTCGAACAGGATGGCGCGCGGGCTCGCGTCGGCCACGCTCACGCCGCGGTCCGCGGCGACTCCTGGCCGAGCGCCGGCGCCTCGAACGCGGCCACGATCGAGAGCAGCTCGTCGCTGCTGCGCGTGCGCGAAACCGACTCGCGCAGCGCCGCGCTGCCCGGGAAGCCCTTCAGCGTGCGGCACGCCATGCCGCGCAGCCGCGCCGACGTCACCTTCTCCGGATACTGCTCGTCGAGCAGCTCGCGGTAGCGGCGCAGCGCGGCGATCCGGCCGTCGACGGTCGACGCCGGCACGGGACGTCCGGCGAACGCCGCCGCGATCTCGCCGAAGAGCCACGGGTTCTCCATCGCGCCGCGGCCGATGGCGAGCCCGTCGACGCCGCTGACCTGCGCGCGCTCGCGTGCCGCCGCGACGCTGGTCACGTCGCCGCTGCCGACGACGGGAATGCCGACCGCCTGCTTGACGGCGCCGATCTGCTCCCAGTCGGCACTCCCCGTGTAGAGCTGCATGCGCGTGCGACCGTGCACCGTGACCATCGCGACCCCGGCGGCTTCCGCCATCTGCGCGACCTCGACGCAGTTGATCGAGTCCTCGTCCCAGCCGGTGCGGAACTTGAGCGTCAGCGGCACCGACAGCTCGCGACGGACCGCGCGCAGCATGCGCTCGAGGTGCTGCACGCGCCGCAGAAGCTCGGCGCCGCCGCCGCGCTTGACGACCTTCGGAACCGGGCAGCCGCAGTTGATGTCGACGACGTCGACGCCGGTCTGCTGCACGATCGCCGCCGCCTCGACCATGCGATCGATCTCGCCGCCGAAGATCTGGATCGAGATCGGATGCTCGTCGGGGTGGAAGCGCAGCATGCGGTGGCTGCGCAGGTCGTTGCGCGTCAGGCCCTCGATCGAGATGAACTCGCTGACCGCGAGCCCGACCGCGCCGGGGCTGCACTCGCGGACGAGGCGCCGGAACGCCATGTCGGTGACGCCGGACATCGGCGCCAGGACCAGCGCCGGGTCGATGCGCAGAGATCCGATCGAGAGAGACGTCGGAGAAACCACCCCGGCACGATAGCGGTCGCCCTCACGTGGTCCAAGGGTGGATGATCACCGGGAGTCAGCGCGCGAGGCCCCCTAGACCGGATCCTGCAGCCGCCGGGCTCGTGCCAGCTTCTCGATAAACTCGCCGCGCTCGGCCGCGTGCTCGTAGTAGCGGCGCAGCGTGTCGCGTTCGCTCACGAACTCGTAGCGCGGGACGGCGTAGCCGCAGGAGGTCTGGACCTTGTCCACGTCGATTCCGATCAGCTGCCGCGTCTGCGGCGTGATCAGCCCGGGCCGCAGACGCGCCGCGAGCGGCCCCCAGGCCTCGTCGTCCGGCAGGACGCGGCGTCCGTGGCCGAACACGCGCAGGATTCGCGCCTGGCCGGCGAAACCGCAGAACATCAGCGTGATGCGTCCGCCCCCGGCGACGTGCGACGCGGTCTGGTTCCCGCTGCCCGGCATGTCCGCGTAGACCAGCTCGGACGGTCCGAGGATCTCGAGACAGTCGTAGCCCTTCGGCGAGAGGTTCGGATAGCCGTTGCCGTCCGCCGGCGCCGTCGCGACGAAGAACATGTGCTGCTCGCGGATGAAGTCCACGTGCTCCGGTCCCAGCGTGACGAACCACTCCGCCATGACGAGTCCTCCTTCGCTTCAGCTATCGGCACGGGCGCGCGGCGGCAACGAGGCGCGTCGGTACGATCGTGTACCGACACGCATCTCAACCCGATCGGCGACCTGACTCCAGCGGGCCCGCGTCCGCGCGCACGACGGACGCCTTGGCGTCACCGCGGACCGCTGGCTACGGTTCGCACCCATGCCGGAGTACAGCGAAAGGTTCTTCCGCAGCGGCACGCTGCGCATCCACTTCCGCGACTGGGGAGACCCGGCGAAGCCGCCTCTGGTCATCGTGCACGGACTGCGCGACCACTCGCACTCGTTCGACGACCTGGCGCGCGGTCTGGTCGACCGCTTCCACGTTCTCGCGCTCGACCTGCGCGGCCACGGCGACAGCGAGACCACGCCGTACTACCACTTCGGCCACTTCGTGCTCGACCTGCACAACCTGGTGCGCGCACTGCGCCTCGAGAAGCCTGTGATCTTCGGCCACTCGATGGGCGGCGAGATCGTCGCGACCTACGCCGGCTGCTTCCCGAACGTGCCCGACCGGCTGGTGATCGTCGAGGGGCTCGGGCCACCTCTTCCGACCATGGACGAGGAGGTCGCGTGGACGATCGACGGCTTCCGCCGCATCGATCAGGCGATGAGCGGCCAGCGCGGGATCGACGACCTCGACGCCGCGTACCGCCGCATGCGCGAGCGCAATCCTCGCTTGACGGAGCGTCAGGCGCGCGAGCTCGCGCTGCTCGGCACGCGCGCACGCGAGGACGGCAAGCTGGAGTGGAAGTTCGACGCCATGCTCGCGACCATGGCGCTGAACGGACCGTTCAACCTCGCCTACGCGATGGCGTTCTGGAAGCGCATCACGGCGCCGGCGCTGATCGTCCACGGCGGCGAGTCCGGCGAGTTCTGGCGCAGCAAGCCGGGCGCGATCTACCTCGACCCGGACGATCTGCAGTCGCGCCTCGCCTGCTTCCGCGACGCGCGCTTCGCCGAGATTCCGGGAGCGGGACACATGGTCCACTTCGACCGGCCGCGCGAGCTCCTCTCGGAGGTGCGCAGATTTCTGGGCGCCCCGCAGGCCTGAGCAGCGGGGCGGCGGCGACGGGGAGTCGCCGGGCTGCAACGGAGGCCGCGACGTACGGACGTCGCGGCCTCCGCGCGCTTCAGTTCATGCTGGCCGCGACGTCCGCGTCCATGCCGGTGCCGAAGCGGTCACCGAACATGATGCCGACCGCCCGGTACTTCGACTCGGTGCGCTCGGTGATGAGGCCGAGCCGCGCGAGGTTCGGCACCACCGTGTGCATGAAGAGGTCGCTGTTGAGCTTCGCCCAGTCCGGCAGGTTCAGACCCATCTGCACGACCGCCTGCGGATCCAGGCCGTACTTCGGACAGAGCACGTTCAGCATGTCGAGCTGCTGATTCGCGTTCAGCGTCTCGAGGATGTTGTACGCGAAGTCCTCCATCTCGATCATCTCGTCGGGCGTCGCCTCCTTCACCGTCTTGCGCATGGTGAGGATGCCGAAGGCGGCGTGACGCGCCTCGTCCTGCTTGACGCGGCGGATCATGTCGGTGAGCAACGGGTTCGACGAGCCCTTCTGCAGCATGTCGAAGATGCCGACCGCCATGCCCTCGAAGAGGGTCTGCATGCCGAGCGTCTTGGTCTTCCAGGTCGGCGCCTCGAGGAGCTTGTCGAGCAGGACCTTCAGCGTCGCGCCGATCGGGTAGATCGTCCCGACCTTGCGCTGCAGGAACTTCGCGAGGACCTCGACGTGGCGCGCCTCGTCCGCGACCTGCGACGCGGCGTAGAACTTCGCGTCCATCGTCGGGCAGGCGTTGGTCAGCTGGCCGCAGAGCTGCAGAGCCGCCTGCTCGCCGTGCAGGAGCTGCGACAGCGTGAACGAGAACTCGTCGACCGCGGCACGCTTGCAGGTCTCCTCGTCGGCTCCCATGATCGTGAGGATCGTGGGCATCATCATCAGGTTCTCGCGCGGCAGGAACCACTCGTCGAGCGGGAACGGCGCGTTCCAGTCGATGTCCTCCTCGGCGTTCCACTGGCCGCGCTTGCCGCGCTCGTAGAGCGCGCGCAACTCCTCGACCTCGCTGCCGTAGTTCCACGTCCAGTGGAGGTCGATGGGAACGTCGACGTCGAGCTGGTTGCGCAGCGCCTCGATGCGCGCCTCGTCCACCTCGACGACCTCGAAGTCGCCGATCTTCTTCCTGTACTCCGCGAGAATCTTGTCCATCGAACGGCTCCTGGCGTTGTAACGCGGCGGAGTCGTCCGCCGCAGCTCGACGTTGCGTAACGATCAGGCCTCGGATCGCGCGATCAACCCGAAGCGGAGGAATTCCCTGAGCTCGTGCTTGCGGCGCTCCACCTCGGCGGGGTCGAACACGTCCTTGCCGAGGATCTCCTGTCCGAACTCGCCGGACGCGAACGGGAACACCGTGATGCCGACGAGCGACAGCAGCATGTGCGGAACGTTGGCCGCACGGAAGGCACCGCTGCCCATGCCTTCGCGAAGGAGCGCGCCCGCGCTGCCCATGATGCTCGCGATCGCGCGCTCGACCTCGATCTCTTCCGGCATCTCGCCCGCGAGGTCGTCGTCCTCGAACAGCGAGCGCAGGAGAACACGCGCGTAGCTGGGATTGTCGACCAGCAGATTGACGAGGTCGTCGAGCCAGCGCTCGAGCCGCTCGACCGGCGTGCCGCCCGCCGCGAGCGTGCGCATGAGGCTTTCCTCGATGCGCCGCAGGATGCGGCCGCAGACCGCGGCGTAGAGCTGCGGCTTGTTCTTGAAGTGGTGGAAGAGCGACGACTTGCCGAGACCGACGACCTCGGCGACCTCGCGCAGTCCGACGCCCGCGTAGCCGCGCTTGGCGAAGAGCGTCTCGGCCGCATCGAGGATGCGGTCACGCGAGCTGGTCTCGTTGTTCCAGTGGGGCAGCGACATCGTGCAATTCGTCGGACCGACCGATCGGTCGTGGCGACTATTCCGACCGGTCGGGCCCGTGTCAAGGGCAATCGACACCTTCGCGGACGACCATGAGACGCTCGCCAGCGCTTCGCGCTTCGTGATAGCCCGCGGTCGATCGTTCGGCCGTCCGATCAGCACCCACACGGGAGGCAGGCAGGCGATGAAGCTCGAGAACAACGTCACCATCATCACCGGCGCCGGACAGGGCATCGGCGAGGCCTACGCGCATCGGTTCGTCGACGAGGGCGCGAAGGTCGCGGTGGCCGACATCAACCGCGACAAGGGCGAGGCCGTCGCGGCGGCGCTGCGCGCCAAGGGCGGCGACGCCTTCTTCGTCCCGGTCGACGTCTCGAACGAGGACGACACGCGCAGGATGGCGCAGACCGTCGCCGACAAGTGGGGTCGCGTCGACACGCTGATCGCCAACGCCGCGATCTTCTACGACATCGACAACCTCGACCATTCGTACGCCTACCTGCGGAAGATCTTCGACGTGAACTTCTTCGGCGTCTGGCTGTCCGCGCGCGCCGTCTACCCGTTGATGAAGCGCCAGGGAAAGGGCTCGATCATCACGCAGAGCTCGGGTGCCGCGTACATGCACCCGTACGTCCAGCACGAGGACGACCTGCCGAGCTTCCACTACAGCATCACCAAGGCGTCGATCAGCGCCCTGACCCACCTCATCGCGGGCGCGGCAGGAGTGAACGGCGTGCGCTGCAACGCGATCTCGCCCGGTCCGACGATGACCGAGGCGACGAAGAAGACGGTCCCCGAGGACATCATGAAGTACATCGTGGGCGTCATGATGGCCCTGAAGCGCCCCCTCCAGCCCGAGGACCTCACCGGCGCCGCCGTCTTCCTCGCCTCCGACGAGAGCGCCATGATCACCGGCCAGGTCCTCTGCGTCGACGGCGGCATGACGATGCTCGGCTGACCCACCCGCGAGCCGGGCGGGCACACGCGTCCGGCTCCGCGCGGCTCGAACGCGCCACCGGCACCGCCTCGTGCACGCGAGCCGCAGGCGAGCGCCGAGCGAAGCGAGCCGGGGGAGAGGGGCCCCGTCGAGCTTTGCTTGACGGTGAGAGGGGGCCCGGGGCCCCCTCTCGGCAATCAATTCGCGCGCAGCAGGAACGTCGAGTCGTTGAACCCGAACTCGATCATCTGCTGGTGGATGTGCTTGATGGTCAGCCCGCCGATGCGGTCGCCCTCGCGGACCTGCGTCATGTTGCCGCCGTCGACGCTGACGAACGCGAAGCGGCGTCCCGGCTCCGCCGACCACTGCAGGATGTTGATCGCGACCTGTGGCGCGCCGCCCGGCGCACGCCGCAGCACGGGAGACGTCCCCGCGGCCGCAGGCGCGGCCGGCGCGGGCGCGGCCGCCGCCGCAGGCTCGGGCGGCGGGATCGCGGCAACGGTCACCGGCGGCTCCGGCGCGACGGCGTGCGCGGGTTCGGACGGCAGCGGAATGTCCGGATCGCGCACCTCCGTGTCGGCAGCCTCGGCGTGCGCGTTGCTGACCGAGACGCCCACCGCGGGAGCCGCGGGCTCCGTGACCGGTGCCGAGTCCGCACGCGCGAGGGCGACGGGCTCGGGGTCCGCCGCCGGCGCGGCATTCTGACCGGCCGCCGCGTTCGGGTTCGCGTCCGGCGCCGGTGCGGCCGCCTTCGCGACGGCGCCCTGAGCCGGAGCGGCATCGTGCGGCGGCGGGACGAAGATCTGCGCGGGCGGCGAGGCCTCCTGCGGCGCGCCACGCGCTCCCGCCTCCTGACGCGCCTTCAGCATCTTCTCGCGCAGCTGCTGCAGCCGCGCCATCCGGTCGTCGTTCTGCGGCTTGCCGGGCTGCGCCTGCTCGCCGGCCCCGAACACGTGCAGGCGTCCGTACGGAGTCGGCGCCGCGTCCGGTGCCGCGGCTGGCGCGGCTGCAGCCTTCCCGTCGCCCATCGCAGCCGGCGGCGGCGCGAAGCGCGGCGCCGGAGCGTCACCGGCGCCCTGCGCGGGACGGCGCCCGCGGCGCACGGCAGGCGACGCCGCCGGCGCGTACACCTGTTGCTTGACGTCGGGCGCGGCCGCTGGCGCCGCTGCGTCGTCACGTGCTGCGAGCCGGGCGTCCGCGGCCGGCGCCGGCGCGTCCCCCGATCCACCGAAGAGCGCGGCGATGCGGTCGCCGAGCGCCAGTCCACCCCCGAACGCGATCGCGAGAATTCCCAGCACGACGACCGGCCAGCCGACGCGGCGACGCCGTCGCGGCGACGGAACGACGGTCTCGGTCGCGGGGTGCTCGCCCACCGGCGGCTGCTGCCTCGCTCCGGTGTCCTCCTGCGCCTTGCGCAGCGCATCAAGGATCGTGCTCAATTGCGACCTCCCGGCAGCGCGCTGATCCTGTCCTCATCCCCACTCCCCCCGCTCTTCTCCGGCGCAGCGCCGAGATGCGGCAGACGATCCCCCGACACGCTCTGATAGAGCGCGATCATCGTCATGGGTCCGACCTTGCCGTCGGCCTCGAGCCGCTTGCTGCGCTGGAAGCGTAGCACGGCCTCCTGCGTCGCGTTCGCGAAGGTGGACGTCGGCGCGCCCGCGTACACGTCGGCCGACTTCAGCAGCTCGTGCAGGCGTCCGACCGCCGGGCTCGACGCCCCCATCGACAGCATCGGGCCGAGGCGGTCGATGTCCTGCCAGAAGAGGTGCGCCTTGCCGAACCACGCCTCGCCGAGCACGTCGGACGAGATCTCGATCGGCGTACGCCCGACCGACACCGTGGCCACCTCGTCCTGCAAGCGCTCCACGGTCACGAAGCGCGGCGCCGAGCCGTCGTCGGGGGCGAGTTCGAGGATCGCCGGCAGGTCGAGCACGCGCAGCAGGTTCAGGTTTCCCTGGATCGGCAGATACTCGAGCCCGCGCGCACGCGCGATGCGTGTCAGGTCGATGGTCGAGCTCGACGCTTCCGCCGGTGCGAGCGCAGGCGCGTCCCACGCGCGCAGCAGCGCCTCGGTCGCGGCGTAGGCGCTGTTGCCCGGAGAGATCTGGCGGATGGCCTCGGCGAGCGTCGAGCGTTCGAGGGCCTGCTCCTCTTCGCTCGCGTGCCCCGCAGTCGCGGGTGCCGGGGCACCGTCCGCGGTCACCGCCGGCCCCGACGCCGGCATCGCCTCCGGCGACGCGGCCGAAGGTGCGGCCACCTGAACGAGACCGTCCGGCGCTGCACCGTGCTCGACGGTCGCCGCGGGCGCCGACGGGACTTCCGGCTGCCGCGGTGCCGCGACCGGCTCCACGGCGCCCGGCTGCTTCCCGTCCGCGGCCAGGCCGAAGCGCTCGCGCAGAGTGTCCCCGTAGCGCTGCCACGCGATCGCACCGCCGGTCGCGAGCAACGCCAGCACGGCCACCGCGCTCGTCGCCGCCACCCATGCGCGGCCCCAGCGATCGGGACGCACGCGACGCGGCTCCTGCAGCTCGCGGATCGCGCGCCGCACGGTACCGCGCGTGACGCGCGTGCTGTCGTTCGCGAACGCGACCAGCAGCGAGCGGTGACAGATGATGTTGATGAGGCGCGGCACGCCGCGCGAGTAGCCGAAGATCTGTCCGATCGCGCCACGGGTGAAGAGCGTCCGCGGACGGCCGCCCGCGGCGGTGGTCACGCGATGGTCGATGTACTTCGCGGTCTCGGCGCGATCGAGCGGACCGAGGTGCCAGCGCACCGTCACGCGCTGGTTCAGCTGCTCGAGCTCCGGGCGCGCCAGCACGTCGCGCAGCTCGGGCTGTCCGACGAGGACGATCTGCAGCAGCTTCGCCGTCTCGGTCTCGAAGTTCGACAGCATGCGCAGCTGCTCGAGGGTCGCGCCGTCGAGCGCCTGTGCCTCGTCGATCACGATGACGACGCGGCGTCCGCGGCGCTTCTGGTCGAGCAGGAAGTGGTTCAGCGCAGACAGCATCTCGCGGCGCGTGCCCGCCGACGGGATGCCGAGCTCGTGGTTGATCTCCTGCATCAACTCGAGCCCGGTGAGGACCGGGTTGAGGATGTAGGCGTACTGCGTGGTGTCGTCGGCGCGGCTCAGCAGCGAGCGCAGCAGCGTCGTCTTGCCCGCGCCGATCTCTCCGGTGATCGCGACGAAGCCGGCGCCCTCGTGGATGCCGTAGACCAAGTGGCCGAGCGCCTCGCGGTGCTTGGCGGAGAGATAGAGGTAGCGCGGGTCGGGAGTGAGCCGGAACGGCGGTTCGTCAATCCCAAAGAATTTTTCGTACATCGCAGCGCCAGGAGCCCGGGGACGAGCCTTGGACGCTCGCCGGGGCCGGGTTCTTCACGGCGCGGGACCCCGCTCAGTGCCCCGCGTCTTCCGGGAACGGCTCGGCGTACTCGATCAGGACCCCGTGCTGGGCCTTCGGGTGGAGGAAGCAGATCATGCCGGCGAGCCCCTTGCGGGGCGCTTGGTCGATCAGCGGAATGCCCTTCGCCTTCGTCGCCTCCAGCTCCGCCGCGACGTCGTCGGTCGCGAAGCACACGTGGTGCAGGCCCTCGCCGCGCTTCTCGAGGAACTTCGCGACGCCGCCGTTCGGATCGATCGGCTCGAGCAGCTCGATCTCGCTCTCTCCCGCCAGCAGCAGCGCCGCGCGGACGCCCTGATCCTGCACGGTCGCCTCCTTGATGAGGGGAAGACCGAGGGTGTCGCGGTAGAAGCGGTAGCCCTCCTCCAGGCTCCGGACGACGATGCCGACGTGATGGATGCGGCGCAGCATGGGTCCCTTTAAGTGTTGCGGGGCCGTGGATGTCAACCGACGACCCGCGGATCGCCGACCCGATTGCGGCACCCGGACCACCGTGCGACAAGCGACGCGGGCGCGGCGGCAACCGCCACCGCCCGCGAGCGAACCATGGCGAGGGAGTGGTGGCGCCGCCTGCCCGACGGGCAGCGCAGCGAGTACGAGCGCAGCGACACGATCACGCAGGTTCCGCTGCGTCCGCACGAGGCGCTGTCGGCCGCGGTGATCGAGCTCGATGCGTCGCTGCGCGCCGACGACCTGCACGGCACCGAACAGGCCTCGCAGCTGCTCGCGACGCGGATCTGCAGCGGGCTCCGCGTTCCGGGCGTGCGGGTCCGCGTCGAGGGCGTGCGCCCGCACGACCATCGCGGCGAGCTGCACGGCCTCTACACCCCGGGCAACGGCGACGCGCACGACCGCATCCTGGTGTGGATGCGCACCGCGAAGCGCGAGGACGTCGTGCGCACGAAGACGTTCCTGCGCACGCTGCTGCACGAGGTCGGCCACCACCTCGACTTCGTGCTGTTCTCGCTGCCGAACTCGTTCCACAGCCGCGGCTTCTACCAGCGCGAGTCGAGCCTGCTGCGCGTCGTGGTTCGCGGCACGCCGCTCGCGCGTACGGCGAAGCGCGGCTCCGGCGCGCGCGCCGCCGCGTCGAGCACCGAGGCTCCCGCGGACTCCGGCAACGGCATCGAGCTGCTGCGCGCGGCCGCCGCGGCGATCGCGGCACGCACCCGTCCGCCCGAGTGACCGCGCGCCGGACCGCCCGCGCTCACTCCTCGTCGACCAGCGTCACGTGCTCGAGCAGGCCGTCGGGCAGCTCGCCGAGAAACCTTGACACGCGCGCCACGACCGGTCCGAGCGCGCGCTCGTGGACGATCGTCGGGTAGCTCAGGATCAGGTTCTCGCGCGCCCGCGTACAGGCGACGTAGAGCAGCCGCCGCTCCTCCTCGATCTCGTCGTCGTCGACCGAGTACGCCGACGGGAAACGTCCGTCCGCGACCGACAGTACGAAGACCGAGTGCCACTCGAGTCCCTTCGCCGAGTGGACGGTCGAGAGCGTCAGCATCTCGCCCTCCTCCACGTCGACCGCCATCACGTCGCCGACCGAGTCGCTCGGCGGCTCGAGCGCCATGTCGGCGAGCATCGGCGCGAGCTCGCGATAGCGCTCGGCGAGCGCGGTGAACTGCTCGAGGTCGCGCAGCCGCTTCGGCGCGTCGTCGCGATGCACCCGCTCGAGGACCGGCCGGTACCAGTCGACCACCTGCTGCACGAGCGCGGTCGGCGCGTGCCGCGCGTCCAGCGTCGCGAGGAAGGCGCCGAGCTGGCGCACCGTGCCGACGCCGCGGCCGCGCGTTCCCGGCGCACCGGGGAACTCGCCCAGCGCCGCGACGCCGCGATCCTCCTCCGCGAGCCACTCGACCACCGCGGTCGCGAGCTTCGGTCCGACGCCCTCGAGCAGCAGCAGGATGCGATGCCAGGATACCGCGTCGCGCGGGTTCTCGACCACGCGCAGGTGCGCGATCACGTCCTTGACGTGCGCCGTCTCGACGAAGCGGAAGCCGCCGCGCTTCACGAAGGGCACGCCCGAGCGCGCCAGCTCGAGCTCGAGGTCGAACGAGTGGAACGACGAGCGGAACAGCACCGCGATCTCGGACAGCGGCACCCCCTCTTCGTGCAGCTCGAGGATGCGCTGGCGAACGAAGAGGCTCTGCCAGCGATCGTCCGGCGCCGGCACGAGCTGCGGGCGCGCGCCGCCGGCGCGGCGCGTGAACAGCGTCTTCGCGTAGCGCTCGCTCGCCTGCGCGATCACGGCGTTGGTCACGTCGAGGATCGCCTGCGACGAGCGGTAGTTCTCCTCCAGCGTCACCAGCCGCGCACCCGGAAAGCGCTGCGGGAACTCCATGATGTTGCGAAAGTCGGCGCCGCGGAAGCCGTAGATCGACTGCGCGTCGTCGCCGACCGCCATGACGTTGCCGTCCGGGGCGCACAGCGCCTCGACGATGTCCGCCTGCAGGTGGTTCGTGTCCTGGTACTCGTCCACCATCACGTAGCGGTAGACGGTGCGCAGACGTTCGCGGAACTCGTCGTTCTGCCGCAGCCGGTCGCGCAGGTGGATCAGGAGGTCGTCGTAGTCGAGCAGCGCGCGCTCTTGCTTGTACTCCTCGTACGCGGCCTGGCAGCGCAGGATGTCCTCGACGTCGTCGATCAGGTGCGCGTGGTCGTGCTCGACCAGGTCCGCGACGCGCAGGTTCTTGTTCGCCGCGGTCGAGAAGATGGTCGCGAGCGTCTGCTTGCGCGGGAAGCGGCGCTCCGTTCTGTCGAGCCCGAGGCGGGTGCGCACGAGGTTGATGGTGTCCTCGCTGTCGCCGCGGTCGAGGATGGTGAAGCGTTCGGGCCAGCCGAACGACCTCGCGTGACGGCGCAGCATCGTGTTCGCGAAGGAGTGGAAGGTCCCGCCGGTCACGGCGTCGAGCCCGCCGTCGGCGAGCAGGCCCTCCGCACGACGCAGCATCTCCTGGGCGGCGCGCCGCGTGAACGTCAAGAGCAGGATGGAGTGCGGTGCGATGCCGCTCTCGACCAGCCGCGCGACGCGAAAGACCAGCGTGCGCGTCTTGCCGCTGCCCGCGCCCGCGACGACCAGAACCGGTCCGCTCAGCGCGGTCGCCGCCTCGTACTGCGCATCGTTGAGCTCGGCGCGGTAGTCGATGCCGTAGGTGCGCTCCGCTCCGGGCGCGCGCTTGATGGTGTAGGTCGCCATGCGCGGCGACGGAGCCTAGCACCCTCGCGAGGGATGACACGCGGAATCGTGCGTGGCATGGTCGCCGCCATGGACAAACCCGAAGGCACGCCGCCCGCAGCGGCGACGCAGATCGCGATCCAGGCGGACGCGAGCGTCGCGCCGGGCGTGTACTCGAACCTGATGATGATCTCGCACCGGCGCGAGGAGTTCGTGCTCGACTTCCTGTTCGTGCAGCCGCAGCGCGGACCGAACGGTGAGGCGGTCGCGACGCTGCGCTCGCGGGTCGTCACCACGCCCGAGCACACCAAGCGCGTGCTGCGCGCGCTCGAGGAGAACGTCCGCCGCTACGAGGCGGCGTTCGGGACGATCCAGGAGGCGACCGACCTGCCGTCGGTTCTGCAGTGACGGCTCTCGCCGCCATCGCCGCGACGCCCCCACCTCTCGCACCCCGGACGAGGACGCGGTAGGGTCCACGAGATGATGAGCACCAGCGATCACGTGAAGCGCGGACTCGGGCTCGTCGCCTGTGCCGGGCTGCTGCTCGCGCTCGGCGCGGTTCCCGTGCGCGCGCAGGAGCAGGAAGGCGCGTCGGGTGCCGTCCGCGACGGCATGGACAACGCGGCCGACTCGACCAAGCGCGGCTTGACGCGCGCCGGCGAGGCCGTCGGGGGCGCGGTCGACACCGCGATCTCGAAGACCGGCCGGGGCATCAGCCGCGCTCTCGAGTCCACCGGCAACGGCATCCAGCGCGCCGGCCGCGCGATCTCGGGGGATCCGGAGCCGACGCCGCGCGAAGAGATCGCGACGGAGCCGGCGGCCGCGCCGGAGCAGCCGGTGCCCGAGCATCCGATCCAAGAGGAGCCGCTCAATTAGCCGCGACGCCGTCAAGCACGCAGACGCCGCGCCCCGCGCGCGCGTCGGCGAGTGCGAGGAGATGATCCTCCGCGGCGTCCGCTGTCCGGTGAACTGGGCGCGTGCCAAGGTCCGGCTCGAGGAGATGGCGATCGGCTCGCGGCTCGCCCTCGTGGTGGACGATGCCCGCGCGGTGCGCGACATCCCGCGTGCGGCAGAGGCGCACGGCTACGCCGTGCTCGAGGTCGCCGATCTCGGCGACGGATGGCGGATCGAGATTGAGCGCTGAACGGTCGACGAGCCGCGGCGCCGCCGGCGAGGTGCCCGGACGCGTGTTCACCACGCGGCAGGTCGCGCGCCTCGCGAAGCTCAGCCCGTCGCGCATTCGACGCTGCGTCCACGCCGGGTTCCTCGCACCCGCGCGCGGTCCGCGGCGGCGCTTCGAGTACAGCCTGCGCGATCTCCTGACCCTGCGCGCGGCGCGCGTGATGTTCGACGCGAAGTTCTCGCCGCGCCGCGTGGCGCAGGTGCTCGCCGGCCTGCAGGAGCAGATCGAGGGCCGCGAGCTGTCGAGCCTGACCTTCTCGATCGACCAGGGCCGCGTCATGGTCACCGACGGCACGCAGCGCTGGCACGCCGACTCGGGGCAGATGCTGCTGCGCTTCGAGCCGCCACGCGACCGCAGGCACCGCGTGCGCACGCTCGACCAGTCGGAGTCCGACGACGACCGCGAGGCGCAACGCGCGTTCGACCGCGCACTCGCGCTCGAGGACCGATCGCCCCGCGACGCCATGACGGCGTACCGCACGGTGCTCGCGCACGATCCGTCGGTGGGACCGGCACACATCAACCTTGGCCGGCTCGAGCACGAGAGCGGCAACCTGAAGGCCGCCGAGCGTCACTACATGGCGGCCCTTCAGCTCGCGCCCGACGAGCCGACGACGCTGTTCAACATGGCGCTCCTCGCGGAAGACCTCGGCGATCCGCGCTTGGCCGTGCGCCGCTACCAGCGCGTGCTGAGCGTCGCGCCGGACCTCGCCGACGCGCACCACCGGCTGAGCACGCTCTACCAGACGCTCGGCGACCGCGACGCCGCGCGACGTCACCTGCAGCACTATCGCCGCCTGATGCGCCGCCACTGAGCCGCCGCTCGCGGCGAAGTCTTGCTCGCCGTGCAGTCGCGCGCCGCGGCGCCACGCGGTAGATGCGCGACACCCCGACCCCCTCGAAGCGGGGACCGTGACGTCGACTGCATACTCCGCGGTGCTGTCCGGAATCGTTGCTCACCTCGTCGAGGTGGAGGTCGACGTCGCCGGCGGACTGCCCAACTTCGCCATCGTCGGCCTGCCCGGCAGCGCCGTTCGCGAGAGCAAGGATCGCGTGCGCGCGGCGCTGCGGAACTGCGCGCTCGCGATCGCCGAGCGCCGCGTGACGATCAACCTGGCGCCCGCGCACCTCAGGAAGGACGGCGCCACCTTCGACCTCGCGATCGCCCTCGCGCTCCTCGCGGCGAACGAGCAGCTCGAGCAGCAGGCGCTCGCGGGCGTGGTCGCGATCGGCGAGCTCGCGCTCGACGGACGCGTCAAGCCGATCCAGGGTGCGCTGCCGATCGCGCGCGCGGCGGCGGCCGCCGGACATCGGCGCCTGCTCGTGCCGGTCGCGAACGCCGCCGAAGCCGCGCTGGGCGGCGGAATCGAGGTCTACGGCGCCGCGACGCTCGACGAGGCGGTGTCGCTGCTGCGCGGACGGACGACGCTCACGCCGACGTGCGTCGACGCCGCGGCGCTGCTCGATGCCGGCGTCGCCAGCGATCTCGACTACGCCGACGTGCGCGGACAGGCGGCCGCGAAGCGCGCGCTCGAGGTCGCGGCCGGCGGCGCGCACAACGTGCTGATGGTCGGGCCGCCGGGCGCGGGCAAGACCATGCTCGCACGCCGCCTGCCGTCGATCCTGCCCGAGCTCGCGCTCGACGAGGCACTCGCCTGCACCGCGCTGCACAGCATCGCGGGACTCCTCGGCGCGCAGCCGATGGTCACGACCCGCCCGTTGCGTGCGCCGCACCACACCGCGTCGGACGTCGCGCTGATCGGCGGCGGACGTCCGGTCCGGCCCGGAGAGATCGCGCTGGCGCACCACGGCGTGCTGTTCCTCGACGAGCTGCCGGAGTTTCCGCTCTCGTGCCTGGAGGCTCTGCGGCAGCCACTCGAGGAGCGCGTGATCGTGGTCGCGCGCGCCAGCGGCACCTTCACGTTTCCGGCGCACGCGCAGATCGTGTGCGCGATGAACCCGTGTCCGTGCGGCTACGCGGGCGATCCGAAGCACGCGTGCAGCTGCGCGCCGGGCGCCGTGCAACGCTATCGCGGACGCGTGTCCGGACCGTTGCTCGACCGGCTCGACGTCCAGATCGAGGTGCCCGCCCTGCCCTGGCACGAGATGACGTCGGCGTGCGCCGCGGAGTCGTCGGCCGCGATCCGCGACCGCGTGCGTGCCGCGCGCGCACGGCAGCGCGAGCGCTACGCGCGCAACGGGATCGCCACGAACGCGGAGCTCGGCAGCCGGCTGCTCGAGCGGCACTGCCGTCCCGACGCGACCGGCGCGCGACTCCTCGAGAGCGCAGTCGATCGGCTCCGGCTGTCGGCGCGCGCCTACGCGCGCGTGCTGAAGGTCGCGCGGACCATCGCCGATCTCGCGGGCCGCGACGCCGTCGTCGCGGCCGACGTCGCCGAGGCGCTGCAGTACCGGATGCTCGACCGGGCCGCGCCGTGACACGCGGGACTTTGAGCCCGCCGCACGGACCGATATCCCGTTGCCGTGCGCCTGCTTCCTCGCCACCTTCGACGGCACCGCATCGGCTCGCTCGTGTGCGGCGTCGCGCTGCTGCTCGCGGCGTGCAGCGACCGCGGCGCCTTCGCGCCGCCGACGCTCGAGCCGCTGCTGGTGCACGCCGACGGACCGTGGCTGCGCGACGCGAAGGGGCGCGTCGTCCTGCTTCGCGGCGCGAACGTCGTCTGGAGCGACGACGCGCCGCTGGAGCAGAGCGCGCCTCGCGAGCAGGACTTCGCCTTCCTCGCGAGCCTCGGCTTCAACTTCGTGCGGCTGCCGGTCGCGTGGGCCGCGGTCGAGCCGCGCCCGGGCGTGCACGACGCAGCCTTCCTGCGCGATCGCGTCGACCCGCTGCTGCGCGCGTCGAGCGACCACGGCATGCCGGTGATGCTGTCGCTGCACCAGGTGCGCTGGTCGAGCTGCTTTCTCGGCGGCAAGGGCGCGCCGCCGTGGACCTGCGCCGGCGCCGACGTGACGCAGCCGCCGCGTCCGGGCTGGGGGGCGCGCGACGCGATCGCCGATCTGCGCGCCGCGCGCGCGCAGTGCGAGTTCTACCGCGACGCGAAGGCGCCCGACGGGGTCCCGCTGCGCACGCACTACGCCGCGACCTGGGGCGTGATGGCGCGCTACTACGAGCAGGACCGGCGCATCCTCGGCTTCGACCTGCTGAACGAGCCGAGCCCCGGCAACTGCTTCGCCCCCGGAGCGTTCGTCGACGACGTGCTGTCGCCGTTCTACGCGGAGCTCGTGCAGCGCGTGCGCGAGACCGCGGCGCCGCAGGCGATCGTCTACCAGCCGGCGGTCGCGCGCGGCGATGCGCTGCTCGGCGTCGCGGCGAACCCCGCGCCACGATCGATCTTTGCGCCGCACCTTTACGGGCAGACGTTCGGCGCACCGAACGACGGCGCCGACGCCGTCGCCGGACTCGGCGCGGCCTACGCCCGCGCCGACGATCTCGCGCACGCCGTCGGCGGACCGCTCGTCGTCGGCGAGATCGGCGGCGACTCTCCGCCCGACGGCCCGAACCGGCCCGCGACGCGGGAGTTCCTCGCCGCGTCGCTCGACGAGCTCGATCGCCGTCTGCTGAGCGGAGCGGTCTGGGCCTTCGTGCCGAGCGGCGACATCCCGCCGTCGGGTGGCCCCGGCATCGGCAACGAGGAGGACGCGGCGGTGCTCGCACGTCCCTTCGCGCGGCGCATCGCCGGCATCCCGCGCGAGATGCGCTTCGACGCAGGCACCGGGGAGTTCCACCTGCGCTTCGTGGACGACGCGGCGGTGCGCCCACCCGACCCGACCGAGATCTTCGTGCCGGCGGCGCGGCGCTACCCGCGCGGCTTCGTGGTCGAGGTGTCGGTCGGCGACCGCTGGACGCACGACGAGCACAACCAGCGCGTGCTGCTGTACCGCGGCGCGGGCACGACGCACGACGTGACGATCCGCCCCGCACCGCGCACCGGCGACGGCGCCGATTGATCCGCGGCACGGCGTCGGATAGCCGCTTCGCATGAGCGACTCCGACGACGGCGCGCGCGTCATGGTCGTGCTCACGACCGTGGGCAGCGAAGACGATGCGGTGAAGCTCGCGGGGGCGCTCGTCGAGCGCCGGCTCGTCGCGTGCGTGAACGTGCTGCCAGGCGTGCGCTCGATCTATCGCTGGCAGGGGGCGGTGCACGACGATCGCGAGCTGCTGCTGCTCGCGAAGACCACGGCGTCACGGCTCGGCGAAGTCACCTCCGCGCTGGCGGAGCTGCACCCGTACGAGGTGCCCGAGGTCGTGGCCCTCGAGACCGCATCGGTGTCCGCGGCCTACGCCGCGTGGCTGCGCGACTGCGTCGGCGCTTGACGCGGGGACCGCGGCCACGGCGCGGCCGCAGCGACCGTGCCGTCAGGACTTGCCGGCGGCGGGAACGGCGGGCGACGGACCGGCGGGCTCCGCGTCCCCCGAGGCGGGCGTCCGCTTCGTGAGGCGTCCCGGCACCAGGAAGTTGCCCATGATCGACTGGTAGGCCTCGCACGGCGTCCAGCACTGCGGGCAGTCGTACTTCCAGATCTCCTTCTGGGTGCGGACCGCCAGCTCCGAGCTCCAGATGCGGCGCAGGTCGAAGTCGACGTCGCGCAGGCTGCCGAGCTTGCGGTCGTAGATCGTGCACGGGAAGACGTTGCCCCACGAGTCCACGAAGCACGACGCCGACAGCGCGTGGCAGCGCATCGGCGTGACGCCGGTCTTCAGGTACCGCTCGACCTGCTTCAGGTACGCGCGCTCGAGGTAGCCGACCGGTCCCATCGGCGCGCCGCGCAGCTTCGCCACTTCCTTCACCGCGTGCAGCATCGCGTCGGGCGTCACGTCGCGGCGCAGCGACAGGTTGGTGTTGCCGAGGTAGTGCGCCGACTCGTGCACGATGTTGACGTGGAAGTCGCGGTAGGTGAGCTCCGGAATCGCCTTCTGCGCGGCCGCAAACGCGACCGGGAAGTGGTCGACGTTCTTCTGCGACAGCGTCATGCCGAGCACGACCTCGACGCCGGGGATCTCGCGCAGGCGGCGGAAGGTCTCGATCTGCCGCTGCCAGCCGCCCTCGATGCCCCGGATCTCGTCGTTCATCTGCTCGTCGCCGTCGGTCGAGACGGTGATGATCAGCTTCTCCGGCTTGCGCGCCATGATCGCGCGCGTGTTCTCGACGATCTTGTCCGACAGGTAGCCGTTGGTCGGGAAGTGCAGCAGCAGCAGATCGGGACAGTTGTCGAGCACCGCGTACGCGACGTCGACGAAGTCCTTGCGCAGCGTCACCTCGCCGCCCGTGAGGTCGACCCAGAGGAAGTCCGGCGAATTGCGGAAGAACTTCTGGATCTCTTCGAGCTTGAGCTCGTCGCGCGGCTTCAGCTGCCAGATGTTGCAGGTCTGGCACTTGTAGTTGCACCAGTAGGTGATGCAGAAGGTGAGCTTGAACGGGTGATCGAGGCGGCGGAAGTTCGCCTCGGTCGCCTTCGCGGCGAGCGCCGCCAGCGTGCGGAGTCTCACGTGATCGCCTCGAGCACGCGCAGCGGCAGGTTCGGCTTCGGCGCCACCTTCTGCCAGTTCTCCTTGTACCAGTCGTAGGCTTCGCAGGTGATCTGCACGTTGTCGCCCGCAGGCTCCCAGCCGAGCCGCGTGCGGGCACGCGTGATGTCGAGCACGAAATTCCGGTCGGCGAGCTTGTAGTGCTCGGGCACGATCGGCGACATGCCGAAGACGTTCAGCACGCGCGCCGCGTTGCGCAGCAGCGACGCGGGAATCGCCGTCACCTGCGACGCCGAGCCCGCGTAGCGGATCAGCGCCTCGACCTGCGCGCGCACGGACGGAACGGTCGCCGGGTCCGAGCCGATGTTGACGATCAGGCCCGCCGTGTCCTTCGCCGACGCCGCGAGCACCGCGGCGCGTGCGACGTCCTCGGCGGCGACCATCTGCACGCGGTTCTGTCCGGAGCCGAGCAGGAACACGCGTCGTCCGCGTCGCACCCAGTCGAAGAGCAGCACGAAGACGCCGGTCATGCCGTCGCCGAAGAGGCTCATCGGGCGCAGCATGGTCACGTCGAGGCCCTGCTCGACGGCGCGCAGGCAGAGGCCCTCTGCCTCGAGCTTCGAGCGTCCGTACGCGCCGAGCGGGACTCTCGGGTGCGTGTCCTCCTCGACCAGCGGCGTCTGCGGCAGCCCGTACACGCCGGAGCTCGAGATGAAGACGACCTTGCGCACGCCGGTGTTGCGCGCGGCGTCGAGGACGTTCTGCACGCCGGCGAGGTTCATCGTGAAGATCTCTTCCTCGGAGAGATCGCAGAACTGCGGCTTCATGCGCTGCCCGGCGGCGAGGTGATAGACCACCTCGGTGCCGGCCATCGCCTTCTCGAGGGCCGCGCGGTCGCGCATGTCGGCGACCGTCTCGGCGACGATGCCGCCGCCGTCGCGTGCGAGGCCGCGCGCACCGTTCCGCACGTCGTCGGCGAGCGGCACCATGTCGAAGAGGTGCATGCGGTCGCCGCGCTCGGCGAGCTGGGGCAGGAGGCTCTGGCCGAGCACTCCGGAGGATCCGGTGACGAAGGCTTCCATGGGATGCGTTTCAGCCTACAGGCTCGCGGCGCGCGGCGCAGCAGCGTTCGCGATGTCGGGGAAGCGCCCGGCGATGCCGCGCAGCACCTCGTCCACCGTGATCGCGCGCATGCACACGGGATTCACGCAGCGGCTCATCTTGAGGTTGTAGTTGGAGAGGCACGGGCTGCAGAACAGGCTCTTGTAGAACACCAGGTCGTCGTCGCCGCGCGGACCGTAGATGCGCGGCTCGGTCGCCCCGAAGAACGCGACCACCGGCGTGCCGACGAGCCCCGTCAGGTGCATCACCGACGTGTCGTTCGACACCACGAAGCGCGACAGGTCGAGCAGCGCGATCAGCTCGACCACGGAGATGCGGTCACACGCCGACAGCGCGCGCGCGCCATGCTTCATCGTGCGCAGCGCCTCGTCGACCAGCGACGCCTCTTCCGCGCCGACGCCGGTGAACACGATCCGCGCACCGAGGCGCGACACGACCTCGTCGGCGACCGCGGCGAAGCGATCGACGTCCCAGCGCTTCAGCGCGATCTTGTCGTAGTTCGGACCCGTGCCGACGTGCATCGCGACCACCGGCTCGTCCACGCCGATGCCGAGCCTGGCGAGAACCTGCGCGCGCTCGCCCGCGTCGACCGCGAGCCGCACGCGCGGCGCCGGCAGGATCGCGCGGGATGACGGCAGCGCGACCCGCATGAAGATGTCGGCCATGTGGTCGGTGTCGGCGTAGGCGATGCGGTGCGTGTACAGCCAGCCGCGCGCCTGCCCCTCGGTGTTGAAGCCGACGCGCGACGCAGCCCCGGTCCAGAACGCGAGGATGCCCGACAGCTTCATGAACTGCTCGAAGTCGAGCACGGTGTCGTAGCGCGCGCGGCGCAGCCGGCTTGCGAGCGCCATCGCGGAGCGCACGAAGGCGCCGAAGCTCGAGACCTCGACCGTCAACACGTCCGACACGAGGCCGCTGCGGCGCAGCAGCGAGACGTTGCCCGGCAGCGTGAGGAAGTCGATCTGCGTCGCGGGATCGCCCTGCCGCAGCGCCTGCAGCGTCGGCAGGATCATCGCGATGTTGCCGAGACCGTAGAACTTGATCGCCAGCACGCGCCGCGGTGCCGCTGCGCGGTCGGCGGGATCGTCGGGGGTGGTCGCGAGCAGTGGCGGGACCGTCTGGCGCCCGGTGATCGCTCCCTGCGCGCGCGCCGCGAGCCACAGGACGAAGCAGATCGCGAGACCGACCCAGCGGTCGATGTAGCGTGCGAGACGGAGGTTCATAGGTGGCCAGCGCCCGCCCGCACCCAGCGGGAATCACGCGCCAACGTACGGAAAGGACAGAGATTTCCGTACCACCGCCGGCAAATCGCAGTCAATTCGGGTATGGCCGCCGGGACCGCGCGCGCCATCCGCGCGTCGCGGCACGCGCGGCGTGAAGGACCGCTCAAGAAGGCTTCACCGCGTACACCTCGACGCGCGCCTCGAGCCCGGTGAGCTTGCCGAGCGCGATCAGCGTCGCGAGGCCCGCGCGGACCGGGAACGAGAAGGTGTAGCGCCCGAGGTACGGGCTCTCGCCGCGCACTGCGACCACGCGCAGCCCGACGCTCTCGATCAGCCGCACCAGCGTCGCCGGCGTGAAGTACCAGTAGTGGTTCGGCACGTAGAGCTTGCTCACCATCGACGACAGCCCCGGCACGCGGGCGAGGACGTCGGCCGCGAGAAAGAGCGTCGAGCGGTGGTTCGGCACCGCGACGAAGAGCGCGCCGCCAGGACGCAGCAGCTCGGCCGCACGCGCGACGAAGCGGCGCGGATCGGGCGTGTGCTCGACCACGTCGGCCATGGTGATCGCCGACGGCGCCTCGCCGACGTCCGCCTCGAGGAAGTCGCCGACCTGCACGTCGACGCCGAACTCCTCGTGCGCCTTCTCCGCGGCACCGGGCGAGATCTCGCAGCCGAGCGGCGTGAAGCCGCCCTCGCGCGCGAGGTGCAGCAGCAGACCGGTGCCGATGCCGACGTCGATCAGCTTGCCGCCGCCGGTCATCTCCCTGAGCTTCGCGATGGTCGCGCGGAAGCCGCGCACGACCGGGTCGTCCGGGTAGTTCCGGTAGTAGGCCGAGAACATCTCGGCGGTCTCGTCGACGAGGCCGCCGTGGAACGCCTCGTCCTCGCGCGCCGCGACCTGCTCCGGCGTGGGCAGCGGATCGACGTAGACCAGGCCGCACGAGCAGCGCACGAGCGCGCTGTGCGGGCCATGCAGCGGGCGGGCGCCGCTCGATCCGCAGACGAGGCAGGGCCGGGCGGCGCGCGACGCCGCCGGCGCGGATGCGCTCGCGTCGCGTGCGGACGTGGCGGACGGTGCGGACATCCAGACGGGGTTACACGAACGCCCGACGCACGGCGAGCACCTTCGTCGCGCGGACGCTCGATTGTGGCCGCGGACGACGCGATGATATGAGCGCCGCCATGGCGCAGGTGCCGATCCATCCCGGCCTGTTCACGCTGCCGGACGACCCGCGCGGTGCGCGGCTCCTCGCCGGCCGCTGCACGACCTGCGGCAAGCACCATTTTCCCGCCGGCGCGACGTGTCCGTACTGCAGCGCCGCGGAGTGCACCGTGGAGACGGTCGGCGCCCGCGGGACGCTGTGGCTGCACACGGTGGTGAACGCGCGCCCGCCGGGATATCGCGGCCCCCTGCCCTACGGCTTCGGCATCGTCGACCTTCCGGAGGGGCTGCGCGTCGTCACGCGGCTCGCCGAGTCGCGTCTCGAGGAGCTGCGTCCGGGAATGCCGCTCGCGCTCGAGATCGCGCCGCTGTTCGTGAACGACGCCGGCGACGAGGTGCTGAGCTTCGCGTATCGAGCCGCCGGAGACGGTGCGTGAGCGGCCGTCCGGTCTACGTCGCCGGCGTCGGCATCCACCCCTTCGGACGCTTCGACGACCGCGACGTGACGCAGCTCGGGCAGTCCGCGGTGCGGACGGCGCTCGCCGAAGCCGGCGTCACGCGCGGCGGCTTCCAGGCCGCGTTCTGCGGCACGGTCTACACGGGCGTCGCCGCAGGCCACAAGGTGCTCGGCGGGCTCGGCCTCTCCGGCGTGCCGATCGTCAACGTCGAGGCCGGCTGCGCGAGCGGCGGCGCCGCGCTCGGACTCGGCGCGAACGCAATCGCCTCGGGACAGCACGACCGCGTGCTGGTCTTCGGCATGGAGAAGATGCCGCGCGGGATCATCCGCTCGAGCTTCTTCCCGCCGTGGTGCGAGGAAGCCGGCTTCTCGCCCGCGCCGGCGTACTTCGCGCTGCGCGCGCGGCGCCTGATGCAGACGTCCGGCGTGACGCGCGAGCACCTCGCGCGCGTGTCCGTCAAGAATCACGCACACGGCGTGCACAACCCGTACGCGATGTACCGCAAGCCGTTCACGATGGAAATGGTGCTCGGCGCGCAGATGGTGTGCGATCCGCTGACCCTGTTCATGCTGTGCTCGCCGAACGAGGGCGCCGCGGCGGTCGTGCTGAGCGCCGCGCCGGGACCCGTGGGACCGCCGGTACGGGTGCGCGCCGCGGTGCTGCGCTCGCACGTGCCCGGCAGCGCGCTCGGCGAGCACACGCCGATGTCGGGGCTCATCGGCGACGAGCCGCCGAGCCCGACCGAGACGGCCGCTCGCGCGGCGTACGAAGCGGCCGGAATCGGCCCGGAGGATCTCGACGTGGTGGAGCTGCAGGATACGGACTCGGGGCGCGAGATCCTGTCGATCGAGGAGCTCGGGCTCTGCCCGCGCGGCGGCGGAGGGGCGTTCGTGGAGGAAGGCACGGGAGAGATGAGCGGACGGCTGCCGGTCAATCCGAGCGGCGGCCTGCTGTCGAAGGGCGAGCCGCTCGGCGCGTCCGCGCTCGGGCAGATCGTCGAGCTGGTCTGGCAGCTCCGCGGCGTGGCCGAGCAGCGTCAAGTCCCCGGCGCGCGCTGCGCGCTGGGCCACACCGTCGGACGCGGCGCGAACGCGTCGGTCGTCGTGCTGAGCCGCTAGGAATGACGAACGAGCCGACGCCGATCCTGTTCGTGCACGGCGGCGCGCACGGCGCGTGGTGCTGGGAGCCGACGCAGTCCCTGCTGCGCGCGGAGTCCGTCGCAGTCGACCTGCCGCCGCGCGCCATCCGCGGCGTCTCGACGTCGGTCACGCCGCCGCCGGAGACCGCACGCCTCGGCATCGCCGACTTCGCGGACGCGGTGCTCGACGAGGCCGACGCGTCGGGGCTCGACCGCTTCGTGCTGGTCGGGCACTCGATGGGCGGGCTCACCATCGCCGAGGTCGCGCGCCGCGCGCCCGAGCGCGTCGCGCACCTGGTGTTCGTGTCCTGCATCGTGCCGCCCGAGGGGGGCACGATGGTCGACACGCTTCCCGAAGACGTCCGCGAGATGACGCGCGCATCGCTCGCGCGCACCCGCGCCGGCGACTTCTCGCTCGGGCTCGGGATGAGCGACGAGCTGAAGCGCGCCATGTTCTGCAACGACATGGACGAGGAGCAGACGCGCTTCGTGCTCGACCGCTGCGGTCACGAGTGCCCGACGCCGTTCACCGAGTCGGTCTCGCGCGCCGACATCCCGTTCGACCTGCCGAAGACCTACGTCCGCCTGTCGCGCGACCAGGCCCTGTCGCGCGCCGACCAGGACGCGCAGATCGGCAGCCTGCTCGAGTCCCCCGGCGGCGCGCTGTCGATCCTCGACCTCGACACGGGCCACGACGTCATGGTCAGCGCCCCCGCCCGCCTCGCCGAGCTCCTCGACCGCATCGCCGCCACGGCATAGTCACCACGCCTGCTGCGCGCGCAGCGCGTGCGTGCCGCGAGCCGACAACCGCTCCGGCGGGCAGGGCCCGCCGGCCGAGCGCCAGCGAGCGCGGGGAGTGAGGCTCCGCGCGGCTTCGCCGCGTGGAGCGAGGGGGCGCGTGCCCCCTCGTGGTTACTGGTACATGTCGAGCAGCTCGATCACGCCGAGCGAGCGCATCGCGTCGAAGATCGTGCTCTTGATCTCGCGCACGGTCGCGAGCTGCAGCACCTGCTGCGCGAGGTCCACCGCCGACGCGTACGCGACCGAGCGGATCAGCTGCTTGATGACCGGAATGAAGAACGGCTCCATGCTGAGCTCGTCCATCCCGAGGCCGAGCAGCACGAGGGTCGCCATCGGATCGGCCGCCATCTCGCCGCACATCGAGATCGGCTTGCCCGCCGCGCGCGCCGCCTGCACGCACTGCGCGATGCTGCCGAGCACGGCAGGGTGCAGCGGCTGGTAGAGCGGCGAGACCTTTCGATTGTTGCGATCGACGGCCAGCACGTACTGGATCAGGTCGTTGGTGCCGATCGACAGGAAGTCGCACTCCTCGGCGAGCTGCGGCGCGAGGTACACCGCCGACGGAACCTCGATCATGATGCCGAGCGGGATGTCCGGGATGTGCTCGATGCCCTCGCGCTCGAGGTCGCGCACGACCTCGGCGAGCATCTCCTTGGTCTGCAGGACCTCGTCGAGCGACGAGATCATCGGCAGCAGGAGCCGCGTCGGGCCGACGGTCGCGGCCTTCAGCACCGCACGGAGCTGCTGGCGGAAGAACTCCGGCATCGCCAGCGACACGCGGATCGAGCGCCAGCCGAGGAACGGGTTCTCCTCGCGCGCGACGTGCAGATACGCCGGATACTTGTCGGCGCCGAGGTCGAGCGTGCGCAGCGTGACCGGCTTGCCGCCCATGGCGCCGATCACCTTGCGGTAGATCTCGAGTTGCTCCTGCTCGGTGGGAAACTCGCGGAACGAGATGAACGGGAACTCCGTCCGGTAGAGGCCGACACCCTCCGCGCCGTGCCGGTTCGCGAGCACGACGTCGCCCAGCAGACCGACGTTCGCGTTCAGCGCGACGCGGCGGCCGTCGGTCGTCACCGCCGGCAGGTCGTGCAGCGACTCGAGCTTCTCGTTGAAGTCGCGATAGTCGCGCTCCATGCGCTCGTACTCGCGCACGACCTCGGGACCGGGTGCCCGGTAGACCACGCCCGCGTTGCCGTCGACGATGATCTCGTCGCCCTCGTGTGCGACCTCGAGCAGGTGCTCGATGCCGACGACGGTCGGGATCTCGAACGACTTCGCGAGGATCGTCGCGTGCGACGTGACGCCGCCGGTCGCGAGCGCGATGCCGCGCAGCATCTTCGGGTCGATCTCGGAGAGGTCGGTCAGCGTCAGCTCGCGGGCGATCAGCACGCTGCCGTCGACGGGCCCTTCGCTGCTGCCGTCGATGCCGAGCAGGATGCGGAACAGGCGCTGGCCGATGTCCTTGATGTCGAGCGCGCGCTCCTGCAGGTACGGATCCTCGATGCGGTCGAACGCGACGAGGTAGTCCTCGATCACGCGGCGCAGCGCGTACTCGGCCGACGTTCCATCCTGGATCAGCGAGCGCACGCGCGACGAGACCGCGTCGTCCTGCATCATGAGGAGGTGCGCGTCGAAGATCTGGCTCGTCGCCTCGGGCAGGATCTCGTTCATCTTGTCGCGCTGCCGCTCGAGGTCGCGGGTCGCGATGGCGAGCGCGTTCTCGAAGCGCTCGACCTCGGTGATCGGGTCCTCGCAGGCGCGATCGTCGATCTCCGACAGCTCGATCTGCGGATGCAGGATGTGCGCGCGGCCGATGCCGAAGCCCGGCGACGCCGCGATGCCGCGCAGCCGCTCGCCCGGGTCGCGCTCGAGCGACTGCGCCGAGCGCCGGTCCACCTGGCGCTCGAACGCCTGCAGGCGGCGGATCGCGTCGAGCATGCGCCGGCGGAAGTCGGCCTGCTCCTGCTCCTTGATCTTCAGGCTGTCGAGCAGCCGCGCCTGCACCAGCACGCCGGAGAGCTGGCCCGCGATCGTGCGCAGCAGGCTGATCTCGTCGGCGGTGAACTGGCGGCGGCGGAGCGTCTGGACGACGAGCACGCCGAGCGGCGCGCGCCGCTCGAGGACCGGCACGCCGAGGAACGAGTGGTAGCGCTCCTCGTGCGTCTCCGGGAAGAACTTGAAGCGCGGGTGCACCGGCGCGTCGGGCACCGCGACCGGCTGCATGGTCTCGATCACGAGACCGGTGAGGCCCTCGGTGGTCTGCATGCGCACGCGGCCGACGGCGCTGCGCTCGAGGCCCGTGGTTGCCCACAACGTGAGCGTGGTCGCACTCTCGTCGAGCAGGTAGACCGAGCAGGCCTCCGTCCGCATGCGCTCGGCGACGACCTGCACGACGCTGTCGAGCGTCTCCTGCAGGTTCTCCGACTCGCCGATCAGCGTGCTGACGTGCTCGAGCAGGCGCAGCCCGTGCCGCGAGCGCACCGGTCCGTTCGGAAGATCGCGCTCTCCTCCGCCGCCCGTGCGGTGTCCACCCAGCGACATGCCGGGCACAGTAGCACGAGCCGGGCCAGTCATGTCCATCGGCGGCGGGCGAAGTGGCCGCGACGAGGAGGATGGTGTAGACAGCGCCCGAGAGGGGGGCTGGCCGGGGTACCGTGGGGAAGGTCGGGAGCAAGAAGGTCGCGAAGCCGCGACGACCGTTCCGGACGTTCCTCCTCGGGTTCGCGCTGATCCTGCTCGCCGCCGCGGGGAGCGCCGCCGCGATCCTCTACCGCGAGTTCACCACCAGCCTGCCGCCGGTCGAGAAGCTGCTCGACTACCGGCCGCCCGTCGCGACGCGCGTCTTCGCCGCCGACGGCACGCAGATCGGCGAGTTCTTCTTCGAGAAGCGCTACCTGGTGCCGATCTACAAGATCCCGCAGACCGTCCAGCTCGCGTTCATCGCCGCGGAAGACCAGAACTTCTTCGAGCACACGGGCATCGACTACGTCAGCGTCCTGCGCGCGGCGATCACCAACTACAGCGCCGGGTCCACGCGCCAGGGCGCGAGCACGATCACGCAGCAGGTCGTCAAGTCGCTGCTGCTCACTCCCGAGCGCAGCTACGAGCGCAAGATCAAGGAGATCGTCCTCTCGTACCGCCTCGAGCGGCAGCTCACCAAGGACGAGATCCTCTACCTCTACCTGAACCAGATCTACCTCGGGAACGGCGCCTACGGCGTTCAGGCCGCGGCGCTCGAGTACTTCGGCCGCGACGTCGCGGAGCTGTCGCTGGCGCAGGCCGCGATGCTCGCCGGCCTGCCGCAGGCGCCGAGCCGCTACTCGCCCGTCAAGCACTTCGAGCGCGCCCGGGCGCGCCAGCGCTACGTGCTCGACCGCATGGTGCACGAGGGCTTCGTCACGCACGAGGAGGCGGAGCAGGCGTACGAGGAGAAGCTGGTCTTCCAGCGCGGCGACTCGCCGATGAACAGCGTCGCGCCCTACTTCGTCGAGCACGTGCGGCGTCTCCTCGAGCAGCGGTACGGCGCGAGCGCGCCGTACCAGCTCGGCCTCGACGTCCACACGACGCTCGACCTGAACCTGCAGCGCGCCGCCGACGATGCGCTGCTCGCCGGCATCAAGGCCGTGGACGAGCGACAGGGATTCCGGGGCGCGCCGCGCCGCATCTCCGAGCGCGAGCTGAAGGCGCTTCTGAAGGAGCCGGCTCCCGCGGCGGATCCGCCGCTGCCGGAGGCCGACACGACGCTGGAGGTCGTGGTGCTGCCCGGCAAGGACGGACGCGTCGGCCGCCGCGACGGCAGCCTCGACGTGCGCTGGCAGGGCGGACACGCGCTCTTCCCCGCCGCCGGTCTCGCGTGGGCGTCCCGCGCCGGCTGGCAGCCCGCCGCAGGCGAGGTGCTCGACGCGAAGGTCGTGCAGCACGGCGACCGCCGCGCGCTGGAGCTGGCGCACAGCAACGGCACGCAGGGCGCGCTGATCTCGATGGTGCCCGCGACCGGCGACGTGCGCGCCATGATCGGCGGGCTCGACTGGAGCCGCAGCCAGTTCAACCGCGCCACGCAGGCGTACCGGCAGCCGGGCTCGTCCTTCAAGCCGATGATCTACGCCGCCGCGATGGACCGCGGGTTCACGCCGGCGAGCGTCATCAACGATGCGCCGATCTCGTTCAACGTCGGCGGCGGACAGGTGTGGTCGCCGCAAAACTTCGAGAAGCGCTTCTTCGGCCCGACCACCGTCCGGCAGGCGCTCACCAAGTCGCGCAACGTCGTGACCGTCAAGCTGGTGAGCTCGATGGGCATGAAGTACCTGCTCTCGTACCTGCCCCGCTTCGGCTTCACGCGGCCGTTCCCGAAGAACCTGTCGATCGCGCTCGGCTCGTCCGAGGTCACGCTCCTCGAGATGACCGAGGCGTTCGGCGTGTTCGCGAACCTCGGCATGCGCGTCGAGCCGCGCTTCATCACCAGGATCACCGACGTGCGCGGCGAGCTGATCGAAGAGGCGCCGATCCTGCGCCGTCCCGCGATCTCGCCCGACACCGCGTACGTGATGACCAGCATGCTGCGGAACGTGATCGACAACGGCACCGGCACCAAGGCCCAGATCGACCGTCCCGCGGCGGGCAAGACCGGCACGACCAACGACCAGCGCGACGTCTGGTTCGTCGGCTACACGCCGCAGCTGCTGACCGGCGTCTGGGTCGGCTACGACCAGGACAAGTCGCTCGGCGGAAAGGAAACCGGCGGCAAGGCTGCGGCGCCGATCTGGCACGACTTCATGACCAAGGCGCTGGCGAACGAGCCGGTGCTCGACTTCGCGGTACCGAACGAGGTCACGCTGGTCGCGGTCGATTCCTCGGGCAACCGCACCACGCCGGGGACCGCGGGCTCGGTCTTCCAGGCCTTCAAGCGCGGTACCGAGCCGGCCTTCCCGGTCGCGCCTGGACCCGCCGGACCTTCCGACGAGCCCGCTCCCGAGGAGTCGGCGATCGGCTCCGCGCCGCCGCAGGCGCCGGCCGCGGGAGCGGTCGCCTCGGCGGGCCTGCGGCCCGACGAGGCCGCGGCGGCACCACCGGCGCGGCGCTCGTCCTACGTCATGCCGGACGGCACCATCGACGGCATGGCGCGGCGCCGCGCGCAGCAGGCGGCCGCCGCCGCGACCGGAACGACGCCGGCGCGCAGCTACGGCAGCGGCAACGTTCCTTCCGACATCGCGGGCAGCCGCGGGCGGGTATACTGAGCGCATGAGAACGGCGATCGTCGTCGACCCCCGCTTTCGCGACCACCACACCGGCGAGGGACATCCCGAACGGCCGGAGCGGCTCCTGTCGGTCGAGCGCGCGCTGCACGACTGGCAGGGCGCACCACTCGAGCAGGTGCCGGCACGACTTGCGGGGGAGGACGAGATCCGCCTCGCGCACACCGACGACCTCTACGAGCGCATCGCACGCACGCAGCACATGACGCACGCGCGCATCGACGCCGACACCGCGGTCTGCGACCGATCGTTCGAGACGGCACTCCTTGCTGCGGGCGGGCTCCTCGAGCTCGGCGACGCGGTCGCGACGCGCGCCGTCCGCAACGGCTTCGCCTTCGTGCGTCCGCCCGGACATCACGCGACCGCCGGACAGGCGATGGGCTTCTGCCTGTTCAACAACGTCGCGATCGCGGCGCGCCACCTGCAGCGCAAGCACGGCTACGAGCGCATCGCGATCCTCGACTGGGACCTGCACCATGGCAACGGCACCGAGGCGATCTTCTACGACGATCCTTCGGTGCTCTACGTGTCGCTGCATCAGTACCCGTTCTACCCCGGCACGGGCGCCGTGACCGACACCGGACGCGGCGACGGACTCGGCTTCAACGTGAACGTGCCGTTCAGCGCCGGCGTCGGCGACGAGGGCTACGCGCTCGCGCTCGAGGAGATCGTCGCACCGGTGCTGCGCCAGTTCGCGCCGCAGTTCGTGCTGGTGTCGGCCGGCTTCGACTGCCACTGGCGCGACCCGCTCGGCGGCATGCAGGTCACCGAGAAAGGCTTCCTCGCGATGACGCGCATCCTGCTGCAGGTCGCGGAGGACGTCGCGGACGGGCGCCTGGTCGCGGTGCTGGAAGGCGGCTACGACCTCGACGCCATGCGCACGTCCACCGAGGCGGTGCTCGACGAGCTCACGCACGGCGCGCGCGGACACGCACCCGGCGTGCACCACACGCACGCGTTCGACCGCCTGCGGCAGGTGCTTTCGCCGCACTGGCGAGTTTGACGCCTGCGCACCATCTGCACCGGCCCATCCGGGAAGGCGAAGCCGAGCGGCCGACCGCAGGGAGCGCGGGGAGTGGGACCCTGCGCGGCTATGCCGCGTAGGGCGAGGGGTCGCGTGACCCCTCGCGGCAATCACCACTGCTTGCCGTAGTCGACCGACAGCCAGCGCCGCAGGTCGATGCGCACGACGACGCTGCCGACGTCGCCGCCCTCGCCGCGCGTCGCCTCGATGTAGCGGTCGCCGACCTCGCGCCCCAGATAGCGGTGGGCGAGCGGGCGCGTGTCGCGCTCGAGGTCGGCGGGCTCGATCGAGCGCACCGTGCCCTCGACGCTCACGTAGCGGTACGGCGGCGTCTCGGTCTGAACGCAGATGCCGAGGCAGCCGGCGCGCTCGAGCAGCCGCGCCTTGCGCGAGGCGGCGTCGGTCACGAACCACAGCGGCCCACCCGGCGCGTAGTCGTACCAGATCGGGATCACCAGCCCGCCGCGTCCCGGCTCCGGGATGCTGATCACCGCGACGTGGACGTCCGCGAGGAACGCTTCTCTCTCCGCCGTGCTCATCGCGAGCGACATGTCGGCTCCCTCCGGTCGCCTCGATATGCAGGCCGCCGTGCCCAGGCAAACGGCGCGCGGACGCCGATTCATGCGCCGAAGCGGTTTGCCGCACGTTCGGGCTTCGGCTAGCGTCGAGGCGATGTTCGGCATCGGCATGCCCGAGCTCGCAGTCATCCTGGTCGTCGGTTTGATCGTGCTCGGTCCGAAGCGTCTTCCGGAAGTGGCACGCGCGCTGGGCAAGGGCCTGGCCGAGTTCCGCCGCGTCACCGGCGAGGTCAACAAGGAGCTCGAGGCCGCGCGCAACATGATCGAGCAGGAGGCGCGCGACCACGACCTCGCGCGCCGCAAGTCCGATCAGGAGCGCGCCCGCGTCGCCGCGGAGAAGGCCGCCCTCGAGAAGGCGGCCGCCGAGCAACTCGCGGCGCAGAGCACGCCGATCGCCGCACCCGCACCCGCGGAGGCGGCGCCCGCCGCGGCCGCGGCACCGCCTGCGCCGGCAGCACCGGCTGCGGCGGCCATGGCCAGCACGCCGCCGCTCGCGGCGATCCCGAGCGAGGCAGCCCCCGCGGCGCCCGTGCCGGTTCCCGCGGAGGGGACCGTGCCGGCGGGCTCGATCGCAAGCACGCCTTCCACCGACGAGCCCGGCTCCAAGGCCTGAGCGGCCGGCCGCGCCCCGCACGCAGCGAGATCGACGATGGCCGATGCCGAGATGCCGCTGACGGCACACCTCGAGGAGCTGCGCTGGCGCATCGTCAAGACGCTGCTCGCGATCACGATCGGCTTCCTGATCGCCTACCTCTACGCCGACACGCTGTTCGCGATCCTGATCCGCCCGATCACGCTCGCCGCCGGAGACTCGACCGTCAAGCTCATCGGCACCGGCGTCACCGAGGCCTTCTTCACCAAGCTCAAGGTCGCGTTCATCGCCGGCATCTTCCTCGCGGCGCCGGCGATCCTCTATCAGGCGTGGCAGTTCGTCGCGCCCGGCCTCTACGACGAGGAGAAGCTCTACGTCTTCCCGTTCGTGTTCTTCGGCACGTTCTTCTTCGTCGCCGGCGCGTGGTTCTGCTACGCGTTCGTGTTCCAGGTCGGCTACGCGTTCTTCCTCGAGCAGTACGCCGACATCGGCATCGAGCCGACCCTGCGCATCAGCGAGTACCTGTCGTTCAGCGCGCGCATGCTGCTCGCGTTCGGCGTGACCTTCGAGCTGCCGGTCATCGCGTACTTCCTGTCGCGCATCGGCATGATCGACCACCAGACGCTGATCCGTCCGTGGCGCTACGCGGTGCTGATCATCTTCGTCGTCGCGGCCGTGCTCACGCCCGGACCCGACGTCGCCTCGCAGATGCTGCTCGTCGCTCCGCTGATCGTGCTCTACGGCGCGAGCATCGTGATCGCGTACTTCGTCTCGACGCGCCGCCCGGCCGCGGCGACCGGCGAGGACGCGGCGGACGACGACTCGACGACGGAGTGAGCGCGGAGCGCGCGCTCACTCGCCCGACGCGTCGCGCACCCAGGTCGAGAGGAACCAGTCCTCGGTGCACGCCGCCGGCAGCTCGGCGGCGGCGAAGGCCGGCGCGCCGCGATCCGCGATGTCGGCGAGGATCGCGTCGGTCTCGTCGCGGAAGTCGGACGTCGCGAGCAGCGCGATCACGGCGCTGCCGTCGGCACGCGTCTCCACCGTACGGATCAGCGCGACACCCTCGTAGCACTCGAAGAGCGACTTGAAGTACGCGATGTCGACGCGCGCGACGCCGATCGCTCGCGCCCACAGCTCGGCGTCGCGCAGCAGGTGCCAGGCACCGGACACGGCGAGCGGGGCCACGCGTCCGGGCGCCGGGACGTCAGTCGTCACCACCGCCCAGAAGCCGGCGCAGGAAGCTCGCCGCCCGGTCGTGTCCCGGCAGGCGGACGGCGCGCGCCGCCGCGTCCGCGAGGAAGTCGCTCGACGGTGCGCTGCGCAGGTCCGGATAGCGGCCGTGCACCGAGATCGGGATGCGAACCTGCTCGTCGCTGCCGGCCAGCGCCTGCAGCACGCCGCCCGAGCCCGACATCAGCGTCCGGCTCGCATCCGGCGTGAGGCTCAGCGTGCCCTCGAGATCGGTGTCGCCGTCGAAGGCGAATCGACCGTGCGCGTCGAGCACGTAGTGGCGCGTGTCGAGACGCAGCTCGCCGATCTGGATGCGTCCCTCGTTGACGGTGCCGCTGACGCGCAGCGAGCCGATGTCGCTGGTCTGCGCGAGCAGCTCGGGCAGCCGCTCGCGCGCGCGTCCGACGGCCGCCTCCTCGAGCTTCGGGATGCCGTCGAGGTTCGCCAGCGTCACGCGCGCGACGTTCAATCCGGGCAGCGCGCCGTCGCCGAGCTGCGCGTCGAACGCGCCGTTGAGGTTGTCGATCGCCGCGTCGAGCGACGTTCCGCTGGTCTCGAGGCTCGCGTGTCCCGAGAACACGCCGCGTCCGCCGTTGCGGTCGCCGACGAGCGCCACGAGACGCGACAGGTCGATGCCGCTCCACTCCGGCTGCAGCGCCGCGGTGAGCACGCCGTCGCGGTCGCGCAGCACGCGCCCCTTCGCGTTCAGGCTGCCGCCGAGACCGCCGACGCGCAGGCTGCGGATCGTCGTGTCGCCGTCGCGCACCAGCAGCTCGACGCCGACGCTGTCGAGCTCGACGCCGTTCCTCGCCAGCTGCGCACCGTTCACCAAGACGTCGAGCGGCTGCGCCATGCCGCCGCCGACCGTCGCGGACAATGTCGCGATGCTGCCGTCGGCGCTCTTCAGCTCCGCGACGCGCAGCGCGCCGAGCACGCCCTTCGTTCCCGGCGCGATCGACAGATCGAAGCTCGCGCTCGCGACCGTCATCGCGCGGCCCGTCTCGTCGAGCGCGAGCTCGCTCGTCGCCGCGCGAAGGTCGGTCGCGATGCCGTCCTTGCCCGGCGTCACGCGGCCTTCGAGGAAGAGCGCGCCACGCGGCTTCAGCTCCGCGACCGCCGGCATCCACGCCGCGATACGCTCCGCGTCGACGCCCTCGAGCGCGAGCAGCAGCGGCTGCTGGCCCTCGTCCGGGGCGACCGGCGTGGCAGCGGCGGGATTCGCGACCAGACGCAGGTCGCCGCTCGACACCGTCGCACGATCGACCGCGAGCCCGAACCCGCCCGCGCGAAGCCCGAGGTCGACGTTCAGCGGACGGCCGACCGGCTTCGCCACCCAGCCGCCCGCCGCCTGCAGGCCTGCGTCGTCCGCATCGAGCACGAGCCGCGCCGACGCTCGCGACGGCGGCCACGCGCGCGGCAGCTCCGCGTCGAGCGTCGCGTCCACGCTGCCGTCGAGCGACACCCCGAACGGCATCGAGCCGCGCAGCATCGCAACGATCTCGGGCAGGCGCGCGCCGCCGAGGCCGGTCGCGCGCAGGTGCAGCGTGACGTCGCCCGGCACCTCGCCGCGCGGAACGATCATCGTTCCGTCGAGGTTGTCCTCGGCGCCACCGAGCGCCTGCGCGTTAAAGGTGGCGCGGTAGACCTCGCCGCGCCGGCGCAGCAGCGCGTCGCCGCCGCGGATCTCGACCTCGCCGACGCCGGGGATCGCGCGGTCGCGATACACGAGGCGCGCGTTCCGGACCCGCACCGAATCGATGACGATCGCCGGCGCGGCGCCGATCCCGGTGCTCTCGCCCGCCCGCGCCGGCGCTTCGTGCAGCGACGTCGCGCCGATGTTCCAGCCACCGTCGACGCCGCGGACGACGTACAGCACCGGCGACATCAGGCGCACCTCGGTCACCACGATCTCGCCGCGCAGCAGCGGCAGCAGCGCCACCTCGATGCGCGCCTCGTCGACGCGCGCGAGGTCGCCCGGACCGTACGGCGACTCGTCGGGGATCGCGAGGTCGTGTGCGCTGACCCCGGGGGGCCACCACGACACGTCGACGCTCTCGGCCGCGATCGGCACGCCGGCCGCGCGTCCGACCGCCGCGAGCAGCTCCTCGGTCCGTCCGCCGAGCACGCCGCGCACGCGCACGGCGACGACCGTTCCGAGCGCGAGCACCACGACCGTCAGCGCCGCGGCGACGATGGCGAGCGCGCGCAGCCAGGTGCGGCTGCGACCGGTCAATCGATCTCCTGGAAGTTGACCGCGTGCCACGCGCCGTCCTGCTCGCCCACGGTGACGAGCGCCTTGCGCTGCAGCTGCTCCCCCTGCTCGAAGCTGATCGTCAGCTCGTAGATGAAGCCGCGCCGGTCGCGGCCCGGCTCCTGCTGCTCGACGAAGCGGTAGTGCACCCGCGGACGCGACGACTCCTCGGCCGGCTGGACGCCTTCGAGGAGCTTCATCTCGCGCTCGACCTTCGCGCGCGCGAGACCGACCGCCTCCTCGTGCGCGCGCGAGAGATCGATCTCGACGTAGTAGCGGTCGACGAAGCGCTCGGCTGCCGCGCGTGCGGGATCGTCGGACGTGCAGCCCGCGAGCGTTGCCGCGAGCAGCAGCGCGGCGGCGATCACCGCGCGCTCAGGACCTGCGAAAAAGCGCATCCAGCGCGGCGCGTGCACCGTCGCCCCCCTCCCCGCCGCGCAACGGCGCGGCCCCCGTGGCGAACGCGAAGAATTCGCAGAAGTTCGCGCGCTCCTTGTCGGTCACGCGCTCGGCCGCGGGCTCGCGGCAATCGCCGTGCATCCCCGGCGCGTGGAAGCCGCAGTTTAGGCACGCGCGCACGTCCGCCCCGCACGCCGCGCACGCGTCGCGCCGGGACGGACGATCCGGTGCGAGCGGTGCTCCGCAGCGATGACAGCGCGGTGCGACCGTTGGCGTGGCCATCGGGTCCGGTGGTAACACAGGCCGTCCGGTCGATACAGACGGGCGCCGGCAGGGGCCGGCCTTCCGGCCCGGCGACGAGGAGCGGCAGTGGCGGACGGAGGTGAGGCGGATTCCGGGCAGCTGCGTCCCGGCGAGGATCCGGGCGTGCTGGGCTACCTCGAGCACCTGCGCGTCGAGCGTCGCGCGTCGCGGCACACCCTGCGCGCCTACGGGACCGAGCTCGAGCGGCTGGTGTCCGTCCTCGGCGGCGCGCCCGTCGCGTGGCACGACGTGGACCTCGACCGCCTGCGCCGCTTCCTCGCCGACCGCGGCGCGGACGTCGCGCGCCGCTCGCTGGGCCGGACCATCGCCGTCCTGCGGTCGTTCTTCGCGCATCTGAAGCGCACCGGCGCGATCGCGCTGAACCCGGCCGCGGCCCTGCGCACCCCGCGCTTCCGTCGCACCCTGCCCCGCTACGTCGCCGAGGGCGACCTGCAGCACGTGCTCCAGGACCGGCCGATCACCGACCGCCGCGCGGCGCGCGACGCGGCGCTGCTCGAGATCCTGTACGGCAGCGGGCTGCGCGCCAGCGAGGCGGTCGGGCTCGACTGGCGAGACGTCTCTCTCGGCCAGCAGCAGCTGCACGTCCGCTCGGGCAAGGGCGGCAAGGACCGCATCGTGCCGCTGACGAAGGCGTCGCGCGCGGCGCTGCAGGCTCTCGCGCACGTGAGCGACGGCAAGGCCGCCGGACGCGCGCCGGTCTTCCTCGGCTCGCGCGGGACGCGGCTCGACGTGCGCAGCGTCGGGCGCATCGTCGCGCGCGCGATGCGCGACTCCGGCGTCGCCGAGGTCAATCCGCACGCGCTGCGCCACAGCTGCGCCACGCACCTGCTCGACGACGGCGCCGACCTGCGCTCGATCCAGGAGCTGCTCGGCCACGCGAGCCTGTCGACCACGCAGCGCTACACGCACGTGAGCCTCAAGCAGCTGCACAGTGCGTATCGCAAGTTCCACCCGCGCGCCTGAGCCGGGCGGCAGAGCGGCGCCGGCATCGACAAGGCCCGGACCGACCCGTAGACACGGGACGTGGACGAGAGGCCGACCCGACCCGTCATCCACGCCACCACCATCCTCGCCGTGAAGCGCGGCGGACACGTCTGCATCGCGGGCGACGGTCAGGTGAGCGTGGGTTCCACCGTGATGAAGCACGGCGCGCGAAAAGTCCGCCGCCTGCACCGCGACCTGGTCGTGGCCGGCTTCGCCGGCGCGTCCGCCGACGCGTTCACGCTCTTCGAGCGCTTCGAGCAGAAGCTCGAGGAGTTCCGCGGGCAGCTGCGGCGCGCCGCGGTCGAACTCGCGAAGGACTGGCGCACCGACCGCGCGCTGCGCAGGCTGGAAGCGATGCTGCTCGCGGTCGACGCGGAGCACGTGCTGGTGCTGTCGGGCACCGGCGACGTCATCGAGCCGGACCCGCTGCCGAACGGCGACGCGACCATCGCGATCGGCTCGGGCGGCAACTTCGCTCTCGCCGCCGCGCGCGCGCTGCTCGCGCACACCACGCTCGACGCGCGCAGCGTCGCGGAGGCGGCCATGCGCATCGCCGCCGACATCTGCATCTACACGAACGACCAGCTCGTGATCGAGGAGATCGGGGCGCCGGAGAAGAGCGCGTGAGCGAGCAGGAGCAGCAGACGGGAACCGCGATCGAGGGCAACGGCAGCGCAGCGGCGTCCGAAGCCGCGCCGAGCCCGATGACGCCGCGGGAAGTCGTGTCCGAGCTCGACCGCTACATCGTCGGACAGCGCGCGGCGAAGCGCGCAGTCGCGATCGCGCTGCGCAACCGCTGGCGGCGCCAGCAGGTCGACGCCGACCTGCGCGACGAGATCATTCCCAAGAACATCATCATGATCGGCCCGACCGGCGTCGGAAAGACCGAGATCTCGCGCCGCCTCGCGCGCCTCACCAGCGCGCCGTTCATCAAGGTCGAGGCGTCGAAGTTCACCGAGGTCGGCTACGTCGGCCGCGACGTCGAGTCGATCATCCGCGATCTCGTCGAGCTCGCGATCAACATGGTCAAGCAGGAGGAGCGCGAGCGGGTGACCGTGCGCGCACGCGAGGCCGCCGAGGACCGGCTGCTCGACCTGCTGCTGCCGCCCGTGCGCGCGATCGGCATGGGCCCCGCCGTCGAGGACGACGCCTCGCACGGGACGCGCGAGAAGCTGCGCCGCAAGCTGCGCGACGGCGAGCTCGACGCGCGCGAGGTCGAGCTCGACGTCGCCGACAACCCCGTGCCCAACATCGAGGTCATGACGCCGCAGGGCATGGAGGAGGTCGGCTTCAACCTCAAGGAGATGTTCTCCAACCTCCTGCCGAAGAAGACGCGCAAGCGGAAGATGAAGGTGCCCGAGGCCCTCGTTCTGCTGACGCAGGAGGAGGCGGCGCGCCTGGTCGAGATGGAGAACGTGGTGCGCGAGGCCGTGCGCCGCGTCGAGAGCTCGGGCATCGTCTTCCTCGACGAGATCGACAAGATCGCCGGACGCTCGCACACCGGCGGACCCGACGTCTCGCGCGAGGGCGTGCAGCGCGACCTGCTGCCGATCGTCGAAGGGTCGACCGTCAACACCAAGCACGGCCCGGTGCGGACGGACCACATCCTGTTCGTCGCCTCGGGCGCGTTCCACATCGCCAAGCCGTCCGACCTGATCCCGGAGTTCCAGGGCCGCTTCCCGATCCGCGTCGAGCTCGAGGCGCTGACCCGGGACGACTTCGTGCGCATCCTCACCGAGCCGAAGACGGCGCTCATCCGGCAGTACGCCGCCCTGCTCGCCACCGAGGGCGTGACGCTCGCGTTCGCCGACGACGCGATCGCGGAGATCGCGCGCATCGCCGCGCTGGTGAACGAGCGCACCGAGAACATCGGCGCGCGCCGGCTGCACACCGTGCTCGAGCGGCTGCTCGACAAGCTGATGTTCGACGCGCCCGACATGCGCGGCCAGCAAGTCACGGTCACCGGCGAGCAGGTGCGAGCCGAGCTCGACCCGATCCTCGCGAGCGAGGATCTCGCGCGCTTCATCCTGTGAGGCGCCATGGCGTCCGCCCGGTACGCGCCGCCGGCTCGCCTTCGGCCCGCGCACATGTGCCGTACCGACCGTCGGCGGTTGACATCCGCGAGCCGTCGTTTTCTAGGTAGGACGTGGACAGGTCATCGACTCCCGAGGGCAGCACGCTGCTGATCGCGGCACTGCTGCTGCTCGTGCTCGGCTTCGCCGGAACGTGGATCATGGCGTACGCGTCGCCGGATCAGAACCCCTGGGCGCTCGTGCCGTGGTTCACGGGCGCCGCCGGGGTGATCACGGTGGTCGGGCTGGTCCTGATCCTCGTCAAGAGCCGCAGCTCCGGCTGAGCGCACGCCACCGACGCCGCCGGCTCGCGAGGAAGCAGCGCGGACGATCAGGCCGGGCTCGAGACCTGCGCCGCGGCGCGCGCGAGCCACGTCGTCGCGATCGCGGTGTGCATCGCGATCCCGGTCACCATCGCGTCCTCGTTGAGCATCATGCGGTTCGAGTGGTTCGGCGCGGGATGCCGCACACCCTCGGGACGCGCACCGAGGAACACCATCGCGCCCGGGAGCCGCTCCAGCACGTAGGAGAAGTCCTCGGCGCCCATGAACGCGTTCGGCATCTCCAGCGCGTGCCGCTCGCCGAGCAGGTCACGCGCGACGCCGAGCGAGAAGCGCGCGAAGTCGCGGTCGTTCGCCGTGACCGGGTAGCCCTCCCAGAGCTCGATGTCCGCCTCGGCGCCGTGCGCGCGCGCGATGCCCTCGACGAGTCCGCGCATGTCACCGACCACCTGCTTGCGCGTGCGCTCCGAGACCGTCCGGATCGTGCCGCGCATGGTCGCCATCTCGGGGATCACGTTGAACGTCGTGCCGCCGCGGATGTAGGCGACGGTGATCACCGCCGGCTCGAACGCGTTCACGCGCCGCGTGACGTACGTCTGCAGCGCCTGCACGATCTCGCACGCCACCGGAATCGGATCGAGCGCGTCGTGCGGCATCGACGCATGCCCGCCGCGTCCGCGCACGTGGATCTGGAAGTCGTCGTTCGACGCCAGCAGCGCGCTCGGCCGGGTCGCGATCGCACCCGCGGGAAGGTTCGGTGCCGCGTGGATCGCGAACGCGGCGGCGGGCGGATGGGCGCGGTCGAGCAGGCCCTCCTCCAGCATCACGCGCGCGCCGAAGTGGCCCTCCTCGCCGGGCTGGAACATGAACAGCACGCGGCCGGGCAGATCGGCGCGCTTCGCCGACAGCAGCCGCGCCGCGCCGACCAGCATCGCGACGTGCGCGTCGTGGCCGCAGGCGTGCATCTTGCCGGCCTCCCGCGACGCGTACTCGAGCCCGGTGTCCTCGTTCAGCGGCAGCGCGTCCATGTCGCCGCGCAGCAGGATCGTCGGACCGGGACGCCCGCCCTCGAGCGTCGCCAGCACCGAGGTCGTCTGGCGTCCGGTCTCGATCGCGAGAGGGAGGCCGTCGAGCGCCTCGAGCACCGCCTCCTGCGTGCGCGGCAGCTCGAGCCCGAGCTCGGGATGCTGGTGCAGACGCCGGCGCAGCGCGGTCGCGGCGGGCAGGTGTTCGCGGGCTTCCTCGAGCAGCTCGGGCGTCGGCGTCGTCATCGGCGGATCATCCTCCGATCGTGGAGGGCGGGCAACCGCACGACGCGCTCGCGCGGCCGGCCGCGGGAGCCCGCTCCGCTTTCGACGCACGTGGCGCGCGAGGCGTTGCTTTCGACGCACGTGGCGCGCGAGGCGTGGAATGTTGCGTTCCGGCGCACGGTTCCGTATCCGCGCGTCGTGGCGCCCGCGAAGCGGATCGATCAGGCCGAGGTGCTCCTCGAGGCCCTGCCCTACATCCGGCGCTTCGCCGGCAAGACCGTCGTCATCAAGTACGGCGGCCACGCGATGACCGACGAGACGCTGAAGCAGGCGTTCGCGCGCGACATCGTGCTGCTGAAGTTCGTCGGCATCCATCCGGTGGTCGTGCACGGCGGCGGCCCGCAGATCGACCGCATGCTGTCGGACCTGAACATCAGCTCGACGTTCGTGCGCGGCATGCGCGTGACCGACCCCGCGACCATGAAGGTCGTCGAGATGGTGCTCGCGGGACAGATCAACGGCGAGATCGTCGCCATGATCAACCTCGCGGGCGGCAAGGCCGTCGGCTTCTCCGGCAAGGACGGCAGCCTGATCGTCGCGCGACGCGCGGCGAGCGAAAACGGCGACCTCGGACAGGTCGGCGAGGTGGTCGGCGTCAATCCGGAGCTGGTGCGCGCGCTGCAGCAGCAGGACTTCATCCCGGTGATCGCACCGGTCGCGGCCGGCCCCGAGGGCGAGAGCCTCAACATCAACGCCGACATCGCCGCGGGCGAGATCGCCGAGGCGCTCGAGGCGGAGAAGCTGCTGCTGCTCACCGACGTCGAGGGCGTCAAGGACGCGAACGGCGAGCTGATCCGCACGCTGTCGTCGACGCAGGCGCAGGCGCTGATCGACGACGGCGTCGCCAAGGCGGGCATGATCCCGAAGATCGAGTGCTCGCTCGACGCGCTCCGCGGCGGCGTCAAGAAGGTGCACGTCATCGACGGCCGCGTCAAGCATGCGGTCCTGCTCGAGCTCTTCACCGACGAGGGCGTCGGCACCGAGTTCCGCCGCGACGTCGGGCTCGGCGACGACGGCGCGAAGCGCACCGGAGACGCCGGAAGGAGCCAGCCATGAGCACCGCCGCCGCGCCGCAGGCCGGGGCCCCGAGCGCCGACGCGATCATCCGCAGCGCGAAGGAGCGTCTGGTGCAGGTCTACGGCCGCACCGACGTCGCGTTCGTGCGCGGCGAAGGCGCCGTCCTGTGGGATGCGAACGGCCGCCGCGTGCTCGACTTCTTCTCGAGCATCCTGTGCACCAACCTCGGCCACGCGCATCCCGCCGTGACGGCGGCGGTCGCGCGCCAGGCCGCGACGCTCGTGCACGTCTCGAATCTGCACTACAGCGCGCCGCAGGCGCGCCTCGCGGAGCTGCTGACGCAGCTGTCGTTCGGCGAGCGCGTCTTCCTGTGCAACTCGGGCGCGGAGGCGAACGAGGCGGCACTCAAGGCCGCGCGCCGTTACGGGCACGCGCACGGCGGACGCTTCGAGGTGCTGACCACGCTCGGCTCGTTCCACGGCCGCACGTTCGCGACCATCGCGGCGACCGGACAGGAGAAGGTGCGGCGCGGCTTCGAGCCGTCGCTGCCGGGCTTCCGCTACGTCCCGTTCGGCGACGCGGCGGCGATGGAGGCCGCGATCGGCCCGCAGACGGTCGCGATCCTGGTCGAGCCCGTTCAGGGCGAGGGCGGCGTCAACGTGCCGCCGGCCGGATACCTCGCCGAGCTGCGCCGGATCTGCGACCGCCACGACCTGCTGCTGATGTTCGACGAGGTGCAGACCGGCTGCGGCCGCACCGGCACGCTGTGGGCGTACGAGCAGATGGACGTCGTGCCCGACGTCATGACGCTCGCGAAGTCGCTCGGCAACGGCGTTCCGGTCGGTGCCATGGTGTGCAACGCGCGCGCGGCCTCGGGACTCGATCTCGGCGCGCACGGGTCGACCTTCGGCGGCAACTGCCTCACCAACGCGGCCGCCGTCGCGACGCTCGAGGTGCTCTCGGACGGCAAGACGCTGCCGCGTGCCCGTGAAGCGGCGGCACGCCTCCGCGCCGGACTCGACGCGCTGCAGAAGAAGCATCCCGACCAGATCGAGCAGGTGCGCGGCATGGGCCTGCTGCTCGGCGTGGTGCTGAAGGATCCGGAGCGCGCCAAGGCGGTCGCCGCGGCCGCGCTCGAGCATGGACTGCTGCTGAACGTGACCGCCGACCGCGTGCTGCGCATCGCGCCGCCGCTGGTGGTCACCGACGCACAGATCGACGAAGGCCTCGCGATCCTCGGCCGGGTGTTCGCGTCGTGAGGCTCGATCGGAAGCAGGAGTGTCCGTCGTGAGCAAGATCGACTTCATCGCGCTGTCGGACTTCACGCGCGCCGACGTCGAGTCGATGCTCGACGACGCCGAGCGGCTGAAGGCCGATCTCAAGGCCGGCAAGAGCCAGCGTCCGCTGGTCGGCAAGACTCTGGCGATGATCTTCGAGAAGCCGAGCCTGCGCACGCGCGTCACGTTCGAGACCGGCATCAAGCAGCTCGGCGGCGCGTCGGTGTATCTGGCGCCCGAGGACATCCGGCTCGGCGCGCGCGAGACCGTCGGCGACATCGCGAGCAACCTGTCGCGCTGGGTCGACCTGATCGTCGCGCGGACCTTCTCGCACCGCTCGCTGCTCGAGCTCGCGCAGCACGCGACCATCCCCGTCATCAACGGGCTCACCGACCTGCTGCACCCCGCGCAGGTGCTGGCCGACCTGCAGACGATGCGCGAGCACCGCGGCTCGCTCGAGGGCGCCACCGTCGCGTTCATCGGCGACGGCAACAACGTCGTGAACTCGTGGCTCAACGCGGCCGCGCTCTTCCAGCTGAACTTCCGCCTCGCCTGCCCGCAGGGCTACGAGCCGGACGCGAAGATCCTCGCGCGCGCGCAGTCGCTCGCGCCGGGCCGCATCCGGATCGTGAACGATCCCGTCGCGGCCGCGCAGGGCGCCGACGTGCTCTACACCGACGTCTGGACCAGCATGGGCCAGGAGGCGGAGTCGCAGGTGCGCCGCGCCGCGTTCACCGGCTACCAGATCAACAGGAGCCTGCTCGACGTCGCGAGCAAGGACGTGCTGGTCATGCACTGCCTGCCCGCTCACCGCGGCGAGGAGATCACCGCGGACGTGCTCGACGGTCCGCGCTCGGTGGTGCTCGACCAGGCAGAGAACCGCCTGCATGCGCAGAAGGCCGTCATGGTGTGGCTGAGCGCGCGCTCGCAGCCCGGCGCCTGATCCGCGCCGACGTTCCAGGAGAGAAGATCGTGGCGAAGCAGAAGGTGCAGAAGATCGTCCTCGCCTACTCGGGCGGCCTCGACACGTCGGTGATCCTCGGCTGGCTCAAGCAGGAGTATCAGGCCGAGGTGATCGCGTACTGCGCCGACGTCGGCCAGGGCGAGGAGCTCGCACCGGTCGAGGGCAAGGCGCGCGCGAGCGGCGCCTCGCTGTGCATCATCGAGGACCTGCGCGAGGTCTTCGCGCGCGACTACGTCTTCCCGATCCTGCGCGCCAACGCCCTGTACGAGGGCACGTACATGCTCGGCACCTCGATCGCGCGTCCGCTGATCGCGCGGCGTCAAGCAGAGGTGGCGCTCGAGCACGGCGCCGACGCGGTCGCGCACGGTGCGACCGGCAAGGGCAACGACCAGGTGCGCTTCGAGCTGACGTTCGCGGCCCTCGCACCGCAGCTCAAGATCATCGCGCCGTGGCGCGACTGGGACTTCCAGGGCCGCGCCGATCTGATCGCGTACGCCGAGGAGCATCGCATCCCGATCCCGGTCAGCAAGGAGAAGCCCTACTCGTCCGACCGGAACCTGCTGCACATCAGCTTCGAGGGCGGCATCCTCGAGGACCCGTGGCTCGAGCCGTACGACGACATGTTCCTGCTCAGCGTCTCGCCCGAGAAGGCGCCGGACGAGGCGCAGTACGTCGAGATCGACTACGAGAAGGGCGATCCGGTCGCGGTCGACGGCGAGCGCCTGTCGCCGGCGAGCCTGCTCGCGAAGCTGAACGAGATCGGCGGCAAGCACGGCGTCGGGCGCGCCGACATCGTCGAGAACCGCTACGTCGGCATGAAGTCGCGCGGCGTGTACGAGACGCCGGGCGGGACGATCCTGCACGCGGCGCACCGTGCCGTGGAGTCCCTGACCCTCGACCGCGAGGTGGAGCACCTGCGCGACTCGCTGATCCCGCGCTACGCCGAGATGGTCTACTACGGCTACTGGTTCGCTCCCGAGCGCGAGATGCTGCAGACGGCGATCGACCAGGCGCAGCAGAACGTGACCGGCACCGCGCGCGTCAAGCTCTACAAGGGCAACGTGACCGTCGTCGGCCGCAAGGCCGAGCGCTCGCTGTTCGACCCGGGCATCGCGAGCTTCGAGGAGGCGGGCGGCTACCGGCAGTCGGACGCGACCGGCTTCATCTCGCTCAACGGGCTCCGGCTCCGCACGCGCAAGCTGAAGCAGGGCTGAGCGCCGGCGTCCGCGCCGCTGCGGGTCCGGCCGCGGCGCGGCAGTCGCCCGCGATCGTGGAGCGCGCGCGGCTCCCGTGGTAAGCGCAGCGACGATGCCGGTGCAGCCGAAGCGATCCGCCAAGACGACCAAGCGCGACAAGTCCGAGAAGGCGTGGGCCGGCCGCTTCCGCGAGCCGACCGATCCCGCCGTCGAGCAGTTCACGGTGTCGCTGCAGAGCGACCTGCGCATGGCCGCGCAGGACGTCCGCGGCTCGGTCGCGCACGTGCGCGCGCTCGGCCGCGCCCGGCTGCTGACGCCGCGCGAGACCGCGGCGATCGAGCGCGGCCTGCAGCGCGTGCTGCGCGAGATCGAGAGCGGGACGTTCCGCGCGAAGCCCGGCGACGAGGACGTGCACATGGCGGTCGAGCGCCGCCTGACGGAGATCGTCGGTCCGGTCGGCGGCAAGCTGCACACCGGGCGCAGCCGCAACGACCAGGTCGCGACCGACCTCCGCCTCTGGCTGCGCGACGCGATCGACGCGGTGATCGCCGGCGTCGACGCGATGATCGACGCCCTCGCCGCGCGCGCGCGGCGCGACCTCGGCGTGGTCATGCCGGGCTACACGCACCTGCAGCGCGCGCAGCCGGTGCTGCTGTCGCACCACTGGCTCGCCTACGTCGAGATGCTGATCCGGGACCGCGACCGCATGCGCGACTGCCGCAAGCGGACCAACGTCCTTCCGCTCGGCGCGGGGGCGCTCGCCGGCGCCGGCTTCAACCTCGACCGTCGCCGTGTCGCCGACGACCTCGGCTTCGCCGAGGTCACCGAGAACTCGCTCGACGCGGTGTCCGACCGCGACTTCGTGATCGAGTTCCTCGCCGCGGGCGCGATCCTCGCGATGCACCTGTCGCGGCTCGGCGAGGAGATCGTGCTGTGGTCGTCGTCGGAGTTCGCGTTCCTCGAGCTGCCCGACGCGTTCGCGACCGGCAGCTCGATGATGCCGCAGAAGAAGAATCCGGACGTCGCGGAGCTGGTGCGCGGCAAGACCGGCAAGGTCTACGGTGCGCTGGTCAACCTGCTGACGCTCCTGAAGGGGCTGCCGCTGAGCTACAACCGCGACCTCCAGGACGACAAGCCGCCCGTGTTCGAGGCCGCCGACACGCTGCTGGCGTCGCTGAACGTGCTCGCGCGCATGTTGCCCCGCCTCGGTATCGGCGCCGCGGCGATGCGCGAGGCGGCCGGCGGCTTCTCCCTCGCCACCGAGCTCGCGGACCACCTGGTCGAGCGCGGGCTGCCGTTCCGGCAGGCGCACGAGGTCGTCGGCAACGTCGTGCGCTGGTGCGTCGACCAGCGCCGCGAGCTCGAGACGCTGACCGCGAAGGAGCTCGCCACGTTCTCGCCGCTCCTCGGCCCGGCCGCGCGGCGCTGCTTGACGCTGGACTCCGCCCTCGCCCGGCGCAGGCTGCGCGGCGGCACCGCACGCGCGAACGTCGCGCGCCGGCTCGACGAGCTCGCGATCCTCGGCTTCGCCGGCGCCACGGCGCGCGGCAGCAGCACGGGACGCGCACGCGCGCAGAGGAGGCGCAGCCGGTGAGTCGCGCGCGCCGCCGGGTCGTCGCGCTCGTCGCGGCGTTCACCGCCGTCCTCGGCACGGCCGCGTGCGGACGCATCGGCTCGCCGCGTCCGCCCGAGTACGTGATCCCGATGCCCCCGGAGACCGTCAAGGTCGAGAGCACGCCGGAGGGACCGAAGCTCACGTGGAAGCGGCCGAAGCAGTACGTCGGTGGCGATCCGCTCGACGACCTCTCGGGCTTCCGCGTGCAGCGCGTCTGCCTGCCCGACGCTTCCTTCGCCGTGATCGGCACGGTGCCGGTCGTGGACCAGCAGCGCTTCCAGAAGACGCCGAGCTTCTCGTTCGTCGACCGCGACGCGCCGATCGGGCTGCAGTGCCGCTACCAGGTCATCGCGTTCACGTTCGACGCGTACACCAGCCCGCCCGCGGAAAGCCCGGACTTCGTTTACTAGTTCCACGAGGGGCCACGACGCCCCTCGCCCCACGCGGCGAAGCCGCGCGGGGCCCCACTCCCCGCGCTCGCTGTCGCTCGGCCGCGCGCGTTGCGCCCGGGACATCGCGCGAGGGATTCTACGCCGTGCTCGCCCCACTCCCCGCGCTCGCTTCGCTCGGCCGCGCGCGTTGCGCGCGGAGCATCACGAAGGTGGTTCTAGAGCGGCTCCTCGCACTCCGTGCGGAGGATGTCGTCGAGGGTCTCGCGGCGCGACATGAGAACCGCGCGACCGTCCTTCCACCAGACCTGCGGCACCCGGCCGAGCGAGTTGTAGTTCGAGCTCATCGACGCGCCGTAGGCGCCGGCGTCGCGCAGCAGGACGAGGTCGCCGATGCGCGGCGTCGGCAGGTCGCGCGGCTCGATCAGCTCGCCCGCGTCGCGCGTGAAGACGTCGCCCGACTCGCACAGAGGACCCGCGACCGCGAACGGCGCGACCGGCCCCGGCTCGGCGCTCGCGACCTCGATCCGGTGGAACGAGCCGTACATCGCGGGCCGGACGAGGTCGCAGAAGCCGGCGTCCACCATGACGAAGTCCTGGCCCTTGCCCTTCTCGTTGGTGCGCGTGTGCTTGATGTCGGTCACGCGCGCGACCAGCGTCGCCGACGGCGCGACGAAGAAGCGGCCCGGCTCGATCTCGACGCGGACGTCGCGTCCGGCGCGCTCGCAGAAGAGCGTGCGCGACTCGCGCAGGATGCGTCCCAGCGGTGCCAGATCCGCGACCGCGTTCGGGTCGCGATAGGAGTGCGGGATACCACCGCCGAGGTTGACCGCGGTGCAGTCGGGCAGCTTCGACAGCAGGTCGGCCATCACCAGCGCGAGGCGCTGCAGATTCGCGTACAGCTCGTCGATCTGCGGCCCGCTGCCGACGTGCGCGTGCACGAGCACGATCGGCAGTCCCGCGGCCTTCGCGTCGGCGACGACGCGCTCGGCGTCCTCCATCCACACGCCGTGCTTCGAGCTCGGCCCGCCGGTGTCGCACGCCTGCACGTGGCCGTGGCCGAATCCGGGATTGACACGGAGTCCGATGGGACCGCGATAGCCGGCGGCGGCGAGCTCGCGGATCTGGCCCGGCGAGCCGACGTTGGGCAGCACGCCCTCCTCTTTCACCACCGCGAGCGCGTTGTCGCGGAACACGTCGGCGGTGAGCATGACCACCGGCGGGTTCGCCCCCATCGCGAAGCCGGCACGCTTCGCGCGCAGCACCTCGTTGCCCGATACCGCGTCGATCCAGATGCCCGCGCGCTGGATCTCCCCGAGGATCAGGTGCGCCGAGCAGGCCTTCATCGCGTAGCGCGCCTGCAGACCCGGCGACGACGTCTGCTCCTTGACGAGCGCGATGCGCCGCGCGACGACGTCGGCGTCGTAGAGGTAGAAGGGGGTTCCCACCTGTGCGGCGAGACGCTCGATGTCGGTGCGGGACGGGGCCTGGCTCATCCCGAGTTGAGTGCCACCCCGGACGGCGGCGTTCAAGGCATGCGCGGCACACCATCGACGGCCGTCGAAATGCGCCGGCTCCGGCGGACCGCGGATCTGTGGCACGCTCCGGGGGACGCTGGTAGAGACCCCGACGTGCGACTCCCCTTCACCAAGATGCACGGCATCGGCAACGACTACGTCTACGTCGACGCCTTCGCCCACCGCGTCGCCGACCCCGTCCGCGTCGCGCAGGTGGTCTCGCCGCGCAAGACGGCGATCGGCTCCGACGGCCTGATCCTGATCTGCCCGTCCGACGTCGCCGACTGCCGCATGGAGATGTACAACGCCGACGGCAGCCGCGGCGAGATGTGCGGCAACGGCATCCGCTGCGTCGCGAAGTACGCCTTCGAGCACGGCCTCGCGCCGAAGGAGCGTATGGCGATCGAGACCGACGCCGGCATCAAGACCGTCGACTTGACGGTGCGTGCGGGCACGGTCGAGAGCGTCACGGTCGACATGGGCGAGCCGATCCTCGACGGACCGTCGATCCCGGTCCGCGCCGACGGCCGCGTGATCGAGGCACCGCTCGACATCGACGGCACGAAGCACACCGTCACCTGCGTCTCGATGGGCAACCCGCACGTCATCCTGTTCGTGGACGACACCGCGACCGCGCCGGTGCACACGCTCGGACCGCGCATCGAGACCGATCCGTTCTTTCCGAAGAAGGTCAACGTGGAATTCATCCAGCTGCTGGAGAAGGCTCCGGCGAGCCGGCTGCGCATGCGCGTGTGGGAGCGCGGCTCGGGTGAGACGTCGGCCTGCGGCACCGGCGCGTGCGCGGCGGCGGTCGCCGCGGCGCTCACGGGACGCGGGCAGCGCAGCGTCGACATCGAGCTGCTCGGCGGCAACCTGCACATCGAATGGCGCGAGAGCGACGGGCACGTCCTGATGACGGGGCCCGCGACCGAGGTGTTCTCGGGGGAGATCGAGGTATGAGCGGCGACACTTCCTGGATGCGCGGCTCGATGGTCGCGCTCGCGACGCCGTTCAAGGATGGCAAGGTCGACTACGCGGCGCTCGAGTCGCTGGTCGAGTGGCAGATCGCGAGCGGACAGACCGCACTCGTGCCGTGCGGCTCGACCGGCGAGTCGGCGACGATGAACCACGCCGAGCACGCGGAGGTGGTCGCGGCGGTCATCAGGACCGCGAACGGCCGCGTCCCCGTGATCGCCGGCACCGGCTCCAACGCGACCAGCGAGGCGGTCGAGCTCACGCGCGCCGCCGAGCGCGCCGGCGCGCAGGGCGCGCTGCTGATCTCGCCCTACTACAACAAGCCCACGCAGGACGGCATCGTCGAGCACTACCGCGCGGTCGCGAACGCGAGCGGGCTGCCGCTGCTCGTCTACAACATCCCGGGCCGCACCGGCTCGACGATCGAGCCGCAGACCCTGAAACGCCTCGCGGACATCGAGCGCGTCGCGGGCGTCAAGGAAGCCACCGGCTCGCTCGACCGCGTGATGGACACGATCGCCGCGTGCGGCGACCGCTTCATCCTTCTCTCGGGCGAGGACTCGCTGACGGTGCCGATGATCGCGATGGGCGCGCGCGGCGTGATCACCGCGGCCGGCAACGTCATCCCGAAGGAGATGGCGCAGCTGACGGAAGCCGCGCTCGCGGGACGCTACGACGAGGCGCGCACGGTGTCGTACAAGGTGCTGCCCGTCATCCGCGCGCTCTTCCTCGAGACCAACCCGATTCCGGTCAAGGCCGCGCTTTCGATGATGGGCCGCTGCCGCGACGAGCTGCGCCTGCCGCTCCTGCCGATGACGGCAGGGCCGCGCGAGCAGCTGCGCAAGGCGCTGGTCACAGCCGGCGTGTTGTCGTGAACGCGGCGCGCGTCCCGGTCCTGATCGCCGGCGCCGCCGGGCGCATGGGCCGCATGCTGGTCACGCTCGCGGCGAACGATCCGGCACTCGAGCTGCGCGGCGGCTTCGAGGCTCCAGGACACCGAGACGCGGGCGCCGACCTGGGACGCATCGCCGGCATTCCCGACGTCGGCGTTTCGCTCGCGACCGGCCTTCCGGCGGGACGCCTCGACGGCGCGGTGCTGATCGACTTCACGGCGCCGCAGGCGTCGCTCGCGCACCTGCGCGCCGCTGCCGAGCAGGGCTTCGGCGTCGTGCTCGGCACGACCGGCTTCACCGCGTCCGAGCAGAAGCAGGTCGAGGAGCTCGCGACCAGGGTCGCGTGCATGCAGGCGCCGAACATGAGCCTCGGCGTCACCGTGCTGCTCGGGCTCGTCGAGCAGGCGGCGCGGCTCCTCGGGTCGGGCTTCGACATCGAGATCAGCGAGACGCACCACCGGCGCAAGAAGGACTCGCCGTCCGGCACCGCGCTCGCCCTCGCCCGCTCCGCTGCCGCTGGTCGCAGCGCGAATCTCGAGGACTGGGCGGTCTACGGACGCGAGGGCATGGTCGGCGAGCGGCCCACCGAGCAGATCGGCATCATGGCCCTGCGCGGCGGCGACGTGGTCGGCGACCACACCGTGTACTTCTACGGCACGGGCGAGCGCATCGAGCTCTCGCACCGGGCGCAGAGCCGCGACTGCTTTGCCGCGGGCGCACTGCGCGCCGCGGCCTGGCTGGGCGGCCGCGCACCGGGCCTGTACTCGATGCGCGACGTGCTCGGGTTGCCCCGGCCTCAGTAACGCTGGCTGCGCTGGCCGCCGGCGCCGCGGCCCTCGGCCATCGGCCGCGCCTCGTTGACGGTCAGCGCGCGGCCGTTCAGGTCCTGGCCGTTCCACATCGAAATGGCCTTCTGGCCCTCGGCCGCGGAGCCCATCTCGACGAAGCCGAAGCCGCGCGACTGTCCGGTCTCGCGATCGGTGATGACGCGTGCGGACGTGACCGTTCCGGCCTCGCCGAACGCCCGCTGAAGGTCGTCGCTGGTGACGTTGTAGGGCAGATTGCCGATGAAAAGCCTCACCGTGTCGCTCCTGATCCGCGCGTCACAATGCTCGCGCCCGCAGCGGAGCCGCGTCCTCGCGCCCCGCGACGCTCCGTTACCGGCACGGTCGCGTCGGGGGCGGACATTAGACCCGATGCGTGCAACCTACAAGCAAAGCTTGCATTGCGTTCGACGAAAAAAGGTCTCTCGCTCGCGGGTTGTAGGGCCGACCAAATTTCGATAAGGAACCGGCGCCCCGGAGTCCGACCGAGGCCTCCGGTCGGAGGTCGTGGTGGCGGAGCAGGCGGGGGGGAGCGACGACGATGCCGCACCGCGCCTTCATAGGCGTCGGGTCGAATCTGGGCGACCGCAAGGCGAACATTGCCGAGGCCCTCGATCGGGCCGGCAAGCTCGTGGGCTCGCGGATCGTTCGGACTTCGTCACTCTACGAGAGCGAGCCGCACGGCAACGCCAGGACGTGGTTCGTCAACGCGGCCTTCGAGCTCGAGACCGACCTCCCCGCGGCGGAGCTTCTCAAGAAGCTCAAGGCCATCGAGGAAGCGATGGGCCGCAAGCGGGTCGCGGGCAAGAAGTGGGGCTCGCGCATCATCGACCTCGACATCCTGTTCTTCGACAGCGAGGTCGTGTCCACCAAGACGCTCAAGATCCCCCACGCCGAGCTGGCGAAGCGGCGCTTCGTGCTGCTGCCGCTGGCGGAGGTGGCTCCGCAGGTCATGCACCCGGAGCTCGGCCAGTCGGTTTCGCAGATCCTCGCGACCTGCAAGGACGCCAAGCGCGTCGTCCTGCTGCCGCCGAACTAGCGCTCGCGGTCGAGCGCGGCCCGGGCCGCGGCGGCGGCGCTGCGGAAGGCGGCGGCCTTTGCCCCGACCGAGGCGGCGGCACCCGGTGCAGACAGGGCCGCGGGATCGGCGACCAGCGCACCGTAGGCCTCGAGCGCCGCCACGAAGGCCTTCAGGGAGGCCCGGTCCGGATAGCGGGACTCGGCGACCCGGGCGAACTCGCGCGCGCGCTCCAGAGGATAGGTGAACTCGCCCCAGTCCTGCGCTGGCACCGCGTGCTCGTCCTGCGCGAGGGCCTGGAGCTTGTCTGCATAAAGACCGAGCACCTCGAGGTGCTTCTCCATCAGACCGGGATACCGGCGCGCGAAGCAGCCGGTCGCGACCAGGGCCATGAGCAGCGCCAGCGCGGCCAGCGCGAGGGGCGCTGCCTTGACCGTCCGCACCCCGGCCCTTAGCATGATTTCGGCTCCTGCAGGATCATGTCGGCACTGCCCCCGATCTACTTCGAGCGCCTGCTCGAGGACTCGCCGGATATCATCGTCGCGGTCGACAAGCATGGCGCGATCGTCTTCTTCAACGACGGCGCACGAACCGCACTCGGGTATCTGCCGGAGGAGGTCCTCGGCAAGCACGTGCGCATGTTCTACCCGACCGACGAGGACGCGCGAGCGGTCATGCAGGCGATGCGTGACGACAAGGTAGACTCGCCGGGCAAGGTCCGAAGCTTCAAGACGACCTTCGTCACGAAGTCCGGTGACCGCCTGAACGTCGCCATCTCCGGCTCGCTCATCCACGACGAGCAGGGCAACCAGATCGGATCGATCGGCTTCGCGAAGGACCTCGCCGAGATCCAGCGGCAGGATCAGCTCACGACGCTCGGCGAGATCGCGGTCGGCGTCGCGCACGAGATCAACAACCCGCTGTTCGCGGTGCTGAACAACGTCTCGCTCATCGGCTCCGACATGCGTCGCATGCAGGATGACCCGCTGTACGACGTGCAGGCGGAGCGCCTCGACTCGATCGAGAGCAGCGTCAACAAGATCCAGCGCGCCGTCAATCGCCTCGCCGAGATGGCCGATGGCGGGACCTACGGCACGCGCGAGTACCTGCCGGGCACGCAGATGACCGACCTGAGCAGCAGCGGTCCGGAGAGCCCGGTCGCGCCGCGCGTCCTGCCGCGCAGCGACGCCGCGACCGCCGGTCCACTCTCCGGGCTCCGCGTGCTGGTCGCGGACGACGACCTCGCGGTCTGCCACTCGGTCGCGGAGATTCTGCGCGGTGCGGGGTCGGACGTGACGACCGTCGCGTCGGGGCGCGAGGCCGAGAACGAGCTGCCGCGCGGGCACTACGACCTGGTGCTGAGCGACGTTGTGATGCCCGACGTCGACGGATACGACCTCTACATGCACGTCCGCGAGCACTACCCGCAGATCCCGGTCGTGCTGATGACCGCGTTCTTCTACGACCGCGATCACATCATCAAGCGGTCGAAGGTCGCGGGGCTCGACGGCGTCATCTTCAAGAAGCCGGTCGACCCGGAGCGCCTCATCGAGACCGTGCGCGAGCGCTGCGGGCGCAAGGCTTCCTGAATGGCGATCCGGATCAACCGCGTCTACACCCGCACCGGCGACAAGGGCACGACGCATCTCGTCGGCGGCGCGGAGGTCGCGAAGGACTCGCCGCGCATCGAGGCGTTCGGGACGGTCGACGAGCTGAACGCGATCCTCGGGCTCGCGCGGACGTTCAACGAGCAGGTGCTCGCGTCCGGCGCGACGGGCCCCGCGGGGGACGCGGCGCGCGAGCTCGAAGGCATCCTCATGGGCCTGCAGAACGAGCTCTTCGATCTCGGCAGCCAGCTCGCCACCCCGCCCGGCTCCGAGTACCCCGGCATGCTGGTGGTCGGCGACGCGGAAGTCGCAGCACTCGAGAAGTGCATCGATCGCTGCCAGGAAGACCTGAAGCCGCTCGAGTCGTTCATTCTGCCGGGTGGCGGCACGGTCGCGGCGTTCCTGCACCAGGCGCGCACCGTGTGCCGTCGCGCCGAGCGCCGCGTGATCGAGCTCGCACACGTCGAGACCATCGACGACGGCGCGATCCGCTACCTGAACCGCCTGTCGGACCTGCTGTTCGTGCTGTCGCGCTGGGTCGCGCTGCACGCGGGCACGCCCGAGTATCTCTGGGAGCGCGGACTCCGGCTGGGCAGGAAGCCGGCGCGCCAGGAGTAGTCAAGCATGTCGACCGAGCCCCGGCTCTACCTCCGTCAGCTCGAGGTGGGCCCGATGCAGAACTTCGTCTACCTCGTCGGCGATCGCGAGAAGCGCGAGTGCGTCGTGATCGACGCGGCGTGGGACATCGACGCGATCGTCGATTACGCGCAGCGCGACGACATGAAGATCGTCGCCGGACTGGTCACGCACTTCCATCCCGACCACCTCGGCGGCGCGATGATGGGCATGGAGATCCAGGGCGCCGCCGAGCTGCTCGCGAAGCTGCCCGTCAAGATCCATCTCCACAAGACCGAGGCCCCGTTCGCGAACCGGATCGCCGGGTTGTCGGACTCGGACATGGTGCTCACCGAGGCGGGCGACGTGACGAGGGTCGGCGACCTCGAGATCAAGTTCCTGCACACGCCGGGACACACGCCGGGCTCGCAGTGCTTCCTCGTCGACGGCAATCTCGTTTCGGGCGACACGCTGTTCATCGGCTCGTGCGGCCGCGTCGACCTGCCCGGATCGAGCCCGGAGGAGCTGTTCCACAGCCTGAACGGGACCCTGAAGGTCCTCCCGCCCGAGACCGTGCTCTACCCCGGCCACAACTACTCCGACCGCACGACGTCGACCATTGGCGACGAGCGCCGCAAGAACCCGTACATGCGGTTCGAGAGGCTCCAGGACTTCCTCTCGGTGATGGGATACTGACCGCGCCCCGGCTTGAGACACGCGCGCGCCATCGATAGGAACGCCGCGCAACAGGAGGGACCACGATGGCCACGCAGAAGATCTACGAGCTCGGCGACATGCCTCCGATCGGGACCGTTCCCGAGGAGATGTACGCGCAGCTCATCCGCCAGGACCGCTTCGGCGAGCCCATGAAGGGCTTCCAGGTCGAGCGCGTGCCCATTCCCGAGCTGCGCCCCGACGACGTGCTGGTCTACGTCATGGCGGCCGGCATCAACTACAACAACGTCTGGGCGTCGCTGGGCTCGCCCGTCGACGTGATCAAGGCGCGCGAGCGCGAGGGCGACACCACCGGCTTCCACATCGGCGGCAGCGACGCGTCGGGCATCGTGTACGCGGTCGGCTCGGACGTGAAGAACGTCAAGGTCGGCGACCGCGTGGTCATGCACTGCGGCACCTGGGACCGGAACGACCCGGTCGCCAAGTCGGGTGGTGACCCGATGTTCGGCTCGAGCTTCCGCATCTGGGGCTACGAGACCAACTGGGGCAGCTTTGCGCAGTTCACGCGGGTGCAGGCCCACCAGTGCCTGCCGAAGCCGAAGCACCTGACGTGGGAGGCCGCGGCCGCGTACATGCTCGTCGGTGCGACCGCGTACCGCATGCTGATGGGCTGGGCGCCGCACCAGGTCGAGAAGGACGACGTCGTCCTCGTGTGGGGCGGCGCGGGCGGCCTCGGCTGCCAGGCGATCCAGATCGCGGCCGCGCGCGGCGCGACTCCGGTCGCCGTGATCTCCGGCGAGGAGAAGCACGACTTCTGCGTCAAGCTGGGCGCGAAGGGCACCATCAATCGCAAGAAGTTCGATCACTGGGGCATGATGCCGCACTGGAAGGACGACGCTGCCTACGGCAAGTGGCTCAAGGGCGCGCGCGCCTTCGGCTCGGCGATCTGGGACGTGGTCGGCACGCGCAAGAGCCCGCGCATCGTCTTCGAGCACCCCGGCGAGGACACCGTGCCGACGTCGGTCTTCGTCTGCGACACCGGCGGCATGGTCGTCATCTGCGCCGGCACGACGGGCTACAACGCCGTCGCCGACCTGCGCTACCTGTGGATGCGCCAGAAGCGCCTGCAGGGCTCGCACTTCGCGAACGACGTGCAGTCCGCGGCGCTGAACGACCTCGTGATCCAGAAGAAGGTCGATCCGTGCCTGTCCGAGACCGGCGAGTTCAAGGACATCCCGCGCGTGCACCAGGCGATGTACGAGAACCGCCACCCGCACGGGAACATGGCCTGCCTCGTCGGTGCGCCGCGCACCGGCCTCGGCGTGGGCGAGTAGCACGCACTTCCGCGACCGGGCCGCGCGTCAGGCGACGCGCGGCCCGGCGCGATCCGCGGTGCGGCGCCGCGCGGCTCCTCAGCCCTGGCCGCTGCCCAGCGTGAGCCGGACGTCGACGTCGCTGATGTCCGGGATCTCCTCGACGAGCCAGGCGCGCAGCCGCTTCTTGATGCGCTCCTCGAGCTGCCGGACGCGCTCGCGGCTGATGCCGTACTTCTCGCCGATCTCCTGCAGCGTCAGCGGCTCCTCGGCGACCATGCGCAGGTCGAAGATGACCTTCTCCTTGTCGCGCAGCGTCTTGCCGAACTCGTGGATCTTCTCGGTGATGAGCGCGCGGACCTCGGCCTCGCCGACGCGCGACTCGGTGTCGTCGTTGCCCTTCGAGAGGAAGTCGAGCATCGACGCGTCGCCGTCCTCGCCGATCGGTGCGTCGACCGAGACGTCGCGCCCGGACAGGCGCTGCTCCATCTCGATCACTTCCGAGCGCTTGACGGAGAGCCGCTCCGCGATCAGATCCGGGTCGGGGCGGAAGCCTTCGCGCTCGAGGCGGTCCTTCTCGCGCTGCAGGTTGAAGAACAGCTTGCGCTGCGCCTGCGTGGTGCCGAGCTTCACCAGGCGCCAGTTGTTCATCACGTAGCGGATGACGTAGGCGCGGATCCACCAGATCGCGTACGACGGGAAGCGCACGCCGCGATACGGATCGAAGTTCTTGACGGCCTCGAGGAGGCCGATGTTGCCCTCCTGCACGAGGTCGAGCAGGTTCTTGAACGCCTTCTGGTACTGGCGCGCGATCATCACCACGAGCCGCAGGTTCGCGGTGACGAGCCGTGCCGCCGCGGCGCGGTCGCCCTCCTCCTTCCAGCGCACCGCGAGCTCGTGTTCCTCGCCCGGATCGAGCAGCGGGTGGCGCCGCACCTCGGCCAGATAGCGCTGCAGCGGATCGGTCGGGACGAGAGCGCCGCCGGCTTCGCGCGGCTCGGGCTCCTCCTCGTCGCGGGCGCCGGCCGCGAGACTCCCCTCGCCTTCCGCTTCGCCGTCCTCGACGGTCTCGGCCTCGAAGATCTCGGGCTCGTCCTCGACCACCGGCTCGACGAGCTCCGGCTCGAGCGCCTCGGCCTCTTCCTCGGGCGCCCCGTCGGCGTCTCGCTCGGGCTCGGCGGCCGGTGCGGTGCTCCGCGCGCGCTCGCGCTTCGTTCCGACCGGCTTCTTCCCCTTCACAGCGCGAGCCCGTGGCGCGGGCTTCGCTGGTACGCGCTCTCGAGCTGCTGCACGGCCTCGCCCGCCTTGTCCGCGTGATCGGGGACGTGGACCATGGTGCGCACGTAGAAGTCGCCGCGCGCGCCGCCGTGCAGATCGGGCACGCCCTTGCCGCGCAGGCGCAGACGACGCCCGCTCTGCGTGCCCGGCGGGATCTTCAGCGAGACCTCGCCGTCGGGGGTCGGAACCTTGATCGAGGCGCCGAGCAGCGCCTCGCCGACGGTGACCGGGACCTCGAGCGTCAGGTCGTTGCCCTCGCGCTCGAGCAGCGGGTGCTCGTTCACCTCGACGACGATGTAGATGTCGCCCGCGGGCGCGCCGTGCGTGCCCGCTCCGCCCTTGCCCGCGACGCGAACGCGCGAGCCCGTCTCGACGCCGGCGGGGATCTTGACGTTGAGACGGACGCTCTCCTCGATCACCCCGTCGCCGCCGCAGCGCGCGCACGCCTGGTTGCCGGCGACGACGCCCGTTCCGCCACACGCGGCGCAGGCCTCGGGACGGCGCAGCGTGATCGAGCGGCTGGTGCCGCGCACCGCCTCCATGAACTCGACACGGATCGGGACCTCGAGATCCGAGCCGCGCTGCGGCGCCGGACCGGAGCGTCGTCCGAAGACGCCGCCGAAGAGATCCTCGAAGCCGTGGAAGCCACCCTGCGAGCCGGCGCCGCGCAGGACGTCCTCGAAGTCGGACGCCTCGGCACGGCGCCCGCCGAACCCGCCCGCGCCGCGACCGCGTCCGCCCGCGGCCTGCTGCCAGCGGCGGAACTCGCGCGCCTTGGCCGGGTCGAAGCCGGACTGCAGCGCGTCGTCGCCGAACTCGTCGTAGTTCTTGCGCTGCGTCTCGTCGCTGAGCACGTCGTGCGCGCGCGAGAGCTCCTTGAAGCGCTCCTCGGCGGACTTGTCGCCGGGGTTGACGTCCGGGTGGTACTTGCGGGCGAGCTTGCGGTAGGCCTTCTTGATCTGGTCGGCGGTCGCGTCCTTCGCGACGCCGAGGACCGCGTACAGATCCCGGTCCTTGCCCGCAGCCCGGCCGGTGTTGCCGTCGCTATCGCGTCTGGCCATCCGTCACGACCGGTGGCGGTGCGCCCGCGTCACTGCTCGGGATAGCGAGCGCTCACCTTGTTCGCCGCGATCTCGCGCAGCGCACTGACGACTTCCTTGTTGTGCGTCTCGACCAGCGGACGCGAGCCCTTCAGCAGCTGCTTCGCCCGGCGCGCCGCGAGAAGCACCAGCTCGAAGCGGCTTCCGATGTTCTCGAGGCAATCCTCGACGGTTACGCGGGCCATATCACTCCATCCCCGTGGGCTTGAGGTCTCGGGCGAGAACACGCCCGGAACCGCCACCTTAACCAAAACCCCCCGAGAAACAAAGGCCCGCCGCGACCGGGTCCGAGCGACGGTCGCGACGGTCGCGGGCCCGGAACCGACACCACCCGATCGGCACCGCCCCGTCCGGCAAAGCCCGAAGGGCGAAGCCGGCCGAGCCGAAGGCGAGCCGGGGGAGTGAATCGACCGCGGCTCCGCCGCGGTCAACAGAGGGGGACAGAGTCCCCCTCTGTTGGAATCAATTGTCCGCGTGCGGATCGCTGCGCGCGATGAGGTCGACGACCTCCTCGCGATGCGCCACCGCCGAGTCGCGCAGCTCGTGGATCAGCGCCGCATCCTCGGGATGCTCGTCGTCCCAGCGCGTCCACAGCCCGGACAGGCGGCGCAGCAGCTGCCGGTAGTCCTCGAGCGTGACCACGAGCCGCTCCCAGGCGTTGCGCCCGCCGCGGATCGGCCCCGCACCGTCGTCGCGCAGACCGCGCCCCAGCTCGACGAGACGGGTCGCGATGCGCCGTGCGTTCTGGTCCTCCTCCGCGACGATCTTCCGCAGCCGGTCCGCGACCTGCGGATACGGCGCCTCCTCGACGTGCGCCTCGAGCTGCCGCGACAGGCGGCGGTACTCGCCGTGCAACCCCTGGAGCTCGCCGGCGACGCGTTCGTGCTCGCTCTGGAAGAAGGACATCGGACGCTCTTCAATCGAGTCGGGGGCCGGCTGTCAAACGGCCGGAGGCTTCGCGCCGGCGGCGTCCGCAGGCGGCGTCACGAGGTGCAGGAAGAACTCGACGTTGCCCTTCTTCGCGCCGGTGATCTGCGACGTGCAGCTGCCGGCGACGGCGAGCCCGAGGTCGGCCGCGGCGGCCGCGACCGAGGCGACGGCGCTCTCGCGCGCGTCCGCGTCGCGGACCACGCCGCCCTTCCCCACCGCCTCGCGCCCGACCTCGAACTGTGGCTTGACCAGCGCCACGATCGCCGCCGGACGCTCGAGCTGCGCGAGCGTCGGCTCGAGCAGCAGGCGCAGCGAGATGAACGACGCGTCGACCACCGCGAGCCGCGGCGCCGGGTCGAGCGCGCGCGCCGGCAGCGTCCGCATGTTGGTGCGCTCGTGGACCCGCACGCGCGGGTCGGTGCGAATCTTCCACGCGAGCTGGCCGTAGCCGACGTCCACCGCGTGCACGAGCGCGGCACCGCGCTGCAGGAGACAATCCGTGAAGCCGCCGGTCGACGCTCCGACGTCGACGCAGACGAGACCCGTCGGGTCCACGCCGAACGCGTCGAGTGCGCCCGCAAGCTTGACGCCGCCGCGCGACACGTAGGCGTGGTCGGCGCCTGTGACGACGATCTCCGCGTCGGCGCGGACGCGCTTGCCGGCATGTCGCGCACGCTCGCCGTCAACGAGCACCAGCCCGGCCATGATCAGCCGCTGCGCCCGCTCGCGGCTCTCGGCGAGCCCGCGGGCGAAGAGCGTCACGTCGAGCCGCTCGCCGGTCGCCACGGCGCCCGTCAGGCGGCCCGATCGACGACGTGGCGCACCAGCGCCGCGAGCGCCGTCGCGCGCGCACCGAACGGGCGCAGCGCCGCGCACGCGTCGTCCGCCGCGCGCCGCGCACGCTTGCGCGCGCCGTCGACGCCGAGCAGACCGGGATAGGTCGCCTTGCCGCGCGCCGCGTCGCCGCCGCCCGCGCGTCCGATCTTGTCGCTGGCGTGCGTCGCGTCGAGCACGTCGTCGGCGATCTGGAATGCGAGACCGAGGGCCTCGCCATAGACGGTGAGGCTCGCGAGCCGCGGCTCGGAGGCGCCCGCCGCGATCGCGCCGATGCGCACCGCGCAGCGGATGAGCGCGCCGGTCTTGCGCCGGTGGATGCCCTCGACGGTCTTCAGCGGAACGTTCGCCAGCCCCTCGCTCGCGAGATCGACGGCCTGGCCCGCGACCATGCCGTCCGGTCCCGACGCCTCGGCCACCTCCGCGACGATTCGAACCGCGCGCCTCGTGGCCGCGGCGCTCGCGCCGAGATCGGCCGACGCGCGTGCGATCACCGCGAACGCCTCGGTGAGGAGCGCGTCGCCGGTGAGGATCGCGGTCGCCTCGTCGTAGGCCTTGTGCAGCGACGGACGGCCGCGCCGCTCGTCGTCATCGTCCATCGCCGGCAGGTCGTCGTGCACCAGCGAGTACGCGTGGATCAGCTCGAGCGCGCAGCCGAAGCGAACCGCGCGTGCGGCGGCGGCAGGGCCCCCGACCAGCTCCGCCGACGCGAGGGTCAGCACGGGACGAAGCCTCTTGCCCGGCCCGAGGACCGCGTAGCGCATCGCCTCGGCGAGCTTCGCGGGACGGCCCTTCGGGGTCTTCAGGACGTCGCGCAGCGCGCGCTCGACGGTGCGTCGGTGCGCCGCGAGGTAGCGCTCGAGCTCGGCGGGGCTCACCGGGTGAGGTCGCTTCCGTCGCGCGTGCGCAGGACTCCGTCGGCGTCGCGCAGCAGGATCTCGACGCGCCGCTCGACCTCTCCCAGCTGCTCGTGCAACGCCCGCAGCACCGCGACGCCCTGCTCGAACGCGGCCAGCGACTCCTCGAGCGGCAGGTTGCCGCTCTCGAGGCGGCTCACGAGCCCTTCGAGGGCGCGCATGCCGTCCTCGAAGCTCTGCTTGCCGTAGCCGTCCTGCTGCTCGCTCAACGTCACCTCCTCGGCGGGTCCACCGCGGGGCCGCCGTCCGGCGTCGTCTCTAGCACCTCGACCTCGGCCTCGCCGCGCGCGAAGCGCAGCGCGAGGCGCTCGCCGGGCGCGATCTCCGCCGCGTCGCGCACCACCCTGCCGTCGGGCTGCCGCGCCAGCGTGAAGCCGCGTCCGAGGACCGCGAGCGGCGACAGCGCGTCGAGCCGTGCCGCCGATGCCGCGACGTCGTGGCGCACGCCGGCGAGGCGGCGCTCGAACGCGTGCAGGATCCGGCGGCCGAGGGTCTCGACCGCGCGCAGCCTGGCCTCGGTCGACGGCGCGCGCGCGCCGAGCCGGGTGCGCAGACGCTCGAGCCGGTGGCGTCGCGCGAGCGGTTGCGAGCGCATCGCCTCGCGCGCACGGCGCGCCAGCGTCTCGAGGCGAAGCTGGCGTTCGGTGACGAGACGCCGTGGATCGGCGAGCACCTTGTCGGCGGCGACCAGCCGTCCGCGCATGCGCTCGACCCGGCTCACGAGCGCGTGCTCGAGGCGTCCCCGGAACCGCGCCAGCGTCTCCTCGAGCTCGCGGCGCTCGGGCATGACCAGAGCTGCCGCGGCGCTCGGCGTCGCCGCGCGCAGGTCGGCGACGAAGTCCGCGAGCGTGGTGTCGGTCTCGTGTCCCACCGCCGAGATCACCGGGATGCGCGAGCGCGCGATCGCGCGCACCACGACCTCCTCGTTGAACGCCCAGAGATCCTCGATCGAGCCGCCGCCGCGTCCGACGATGATCACGTCGACGGTGCCGTCGCGGTTGAGGTCGTCGATCGCGGCCGCGATGTCGGCGGCGGCTCCGTCGCCCTGCACCTTGCAGGGACGGACCACCACGCGGCGCGCCTCGAAGCGCTGTCCGAGCACCTTGAGGACGTCGCGCACCGCGGCGCCGGTGGACGCGGTCGCGACGCCGACCGCGCGCGGCAGGAACGGCAGCGGGCGCTTGCGCTCGGCCGCGAAGAGGCCCTCCGCCGCGAAGCGCTGCTTGCGCTCCTCGAGCGCACGATACAGGGCGCCGATGCCCTGCGGCTCGAGGCGCTCGATGACGACGCGCAGCCGTCCCGTCGGAGCGTACAGATCGACGCGACGGACGAACGCCAGCACCTTCATGCCCTCACCCGGCGAGAAGCGCAGCGCGCGCAGATCGTTGGCCCAGATCACCGCGTCGATCTGCGCGTCACCGTCCTTGAGGCAGCACCAGGCATGACCGCGCGAGAGCTTGACGTTCGAGAGCTCGCCCTCGACCCAGAAGCCCTGCGGAAAGCGCTCGGCGAGCGCCGCCTGCATCTGGCCGACGAGCTGCCCGACGGTGATCGTCCGGCGCTGCGGCCGCTCGGCCGGCGCGGCCGCAGCAGAGGCCATCGGCGGACGCGACGGCGCCTGCGCCCGCGGCGCCACCGTCGCGCGCGGCGGCGCGGGCTTCGCGTCGGCCGCCGGACGCGCCGGCGTCGAGCTCTCGAGCCCGGGAAAGAGCGGCGTCCCGGAAGGACCGCCGGCATCGGATGAAACGCCCTGCCGTTTCATTCTTCGTGGCCGGCGGCGCCGGTGACGAGCTCAGTCGTTCTTCGCGACCAGGGTCTTGAAGACCTGCCAGCTCTTGAGAAGCTCGAGCGCGCGGTCGAGCTGCGGATCCTTGCCGAGCTCGCCCATCGTGCCCTGCGCGGCCGGATCCTCCGACGGGCTGCCCTCCTCTTCCTGCTCCTCGCCGCCGTTGTCCTTGATCGGCTTCGGCACCGGCTTCAGGCTCGGATCCGCGTTCGGATCGCGGCTGTTGCCGTTCTCGAGGTGCTTCGGAAGGTTCTCCTCGCGCAGGAACTGCTGCTGCGACGGCGACGACTTCTTGGCCTCGACCTTCTGCAGCTGGACGTTGTTCTCCATCGAGATGTCCGGAACGATTCCGGTCGCCTGGATCGAGCGTCCGCTGGGCGTGTAGTAGAGCGCCGTCGTCAGGCGCAGCGCCGACTGGTCGTCGAGCGGCAGGATGGTCTGCACCGAGCCCTTGCCGAAGGTCTGCGTGCCGAGCACCAGCGCGCGCTTGTGATCCTGCAGCGCTCCCGCGACGATCTCCGCCGCGCTCGCGGTACCGCCGTTCACCAGCACCACCATCGGGAAGTCCATGTGGCTGCCGGGCTTGTGCGCGAAGTACTTCTGCTTCTGGCTGTCGAGACGGCCGTCGGTGTAGACGATCAGGCCCGAGTCGAGGAACGTGTCGGAGACCTTGACGGCCTGCGACAGGAGCCCGCCGGGATCGTTGCGCAGGTCGAGGATCATGCCGCGGATCTTGTCGTCCGAGCCGCCGCTCAGCGCATTGATCGCGTCCTCGAGCGCGGTGCCGGTCTTCTCCTGGAACTGCGTGATGCGGATGTAGCCGTAGCCGTCGCCGAGGTCCTTGTACTTGACCGACTGGATCTGGATGTTCTCGCGCGTCAGCGTGAAGTCGAGCAGCTGCGGCACGCCCTCGCGCTTCACCGAGACCACGACCTTCGAGCCGCGCGGGCCGCGCATCTTCTTGACGGCGTCGGCGAGCGACAGATCCTTGGTGAACTCGCCGTCGATCTTGATGATCTGGTCACCCGGGCGGATGCCGGCCTTCGCCGCGGGCGTGTCCTCGATCGGCGACACGACGGTCAGCACGCCGCCGCGGTTGGTGATCTCGATGCCGAGGCCGCCGAAGCTGCCCTTGGTGTCGACCTGGAGCTCCTTGTAGAGCTCCGGCGTCAAGTACGCGCTGTGCGGATCGAGCGAGGCCAGCATGCCGTTGACCGCGCCCTCGAGGAGCTGCTTGGTGTCGACCTGGTCGACGTAGTTCTTCTGGACGATCGACAGGATGTTGGTGAACGTCTCGAGCTCGTCGTAGGTTTCCTGCGGAACCGCCGAGACGCGCTCCACGGCACGGCCACCGGAGAAGAGCACGGCCATGCACAGGCCGAAGGCGAGCGCCGTCAGTGTGGCGCGCCTGCGCCCGGCCTTCGAAAACTGCCTCATTCGATTCCTCGTGTGGAGATGGCTCTCCGGATTTCGACTCCGCGCATCCTATCTCATACGCTCCGGAAACGCCCGTCGGAAGGTGCTTTCCGGCCCGCCCGTCAACCCTCCTCCGAGCGTGACGGGTCGTTCTCGAGCCAGCCGACGGGATCGACGGCCTTTCCACGCTCGCGAACCGAGAAGTAGATCGGCCCCGGACCCGCGTCCGCGATCGGCTCGCCCGCCTCGACCTGCATGCCGCGCACGACCAGTGTTTCGGCAACGCGACCGTAGACGCTGAAGGTCCGGCGGCCGTGGCTCACCACGACGACCTTGCCCGCGCCCGCGAGGTCGCCCGCGTAGACGACCTTCCCCGCCGCCGTCGCGCGTACCGGCTCGCCGGCGCGGACGCGCAGGCCGATGCCGTTGCGGAACGCATGCGGCCTGCCCGGCAGGCCCGCCTCGCCCCATGCGATCGCCATCCCGCCGGTGACCGGCGGCCGCCGCGGCGCGATCGGCGGTCCGGGCGAAAGGCTGGTCCCGTGCAGCAGCCGCAGCTCCGACCGCCGCATCTCCAGCGCCGCGCAGGTGTCGCGCCAGTTCTCGACCATGCGCACGTGCTCGTCGCGCTGCAGATTCGCGAGCCGCAGGCGAAGTGCGTCCTGCGTCGCGTAGGCGCGCACGGCGGCGACCTCGGTCTCGGCGAGCAGACGCTCGGCGTCGATCCGGTTGCGGTTGCAGGCGGCGAGCTCGCGCCCGACGCCGCGCAGGATCTGCCAGTCGGAGGGCGCCACCGTCTCGGCGGCGCCTGCGGCGGACGCTCCGAGAAGGATGCAGAACCCGACCAGCGCGATCAGCTCGACCGGCGCGTCGGTGATGCGCAGCACCGCGCGGCGCGCGGCGAGCGCCGCGGACGCCACCGCACCGATCACGAACGCGCACGCCGCCGCGAGCAGCGCCGCGCGGCTCGTCGGCGACAGCAGCGGCATCGACGCGCCCGCCGCGTCGTCGTGTCCCAGCAGAAGCGAGGCGCCGAGCCAGGTCGCGAGCACCGCTCCCAGCGTGCCCGCCATGACGACCAGTCCGAGCTGGTTGCCGAGCGGCCGCCACAGGCTCGCCGGCTCCGCGCCGAGCAGGTAGCGCACGGCGAGCTCGTCGCGCGACTCGCGCACCGCCATCGTCGCGGTGAGCAGCAGCCCGGTCACGAAGAGCAGGCAGCCGAGCGCGACCAGCGCGACGCCGACGATCCCCTGCCCGGCCGGGGGCGTGGGCGGCTGCGGCGCCGCCAGCGCGATCACGTCGACGACACCGTCGAGCTGCTGCAGCGTCGCGACCTCGGTGGCGGCGTCCTCGCCGGCCCGACGCGCCATCCGGACCTCGAGCACGCGCATGGTCTCGCCGCCGGTGCGGAGCGCCGCCGTCTCGCCGAGCAGATCGTCGATGCCGTGCTCGGCGACGATCGCGGCGTCACCGTGCGCCGCGAGCCCGGCGCGCGTCGCCTCCGCGAGCGGTCCGCGCGCGACGACGTAGTAGCGGCCCTCCATGGGAGGGGCGGCCTGCACGCGCGCGCGAGCGAGGACGGTCGCACCCGAGGTGACCAGCACGCCGGCCGCGAGCGCCACCGCGAAGGCGAGCAGCAGGACGCCGCGCGAGCGTCGCCAGGTCGCGGACGCGACGTTCACGGGATCCGCCCCGCGAGGCTGCGCACGCGTCCCGGCGTCGCGGTCTCGAGCGTGATGCGTCCGGCGTCGAGCAGCGCGAGCCGGTGCGCGCCGAGGCCGGCCAGCGACGGCTCGCGACTCGCCACCACGATCGTCTTGCCCGCCGCGCGCTCCTCGGCGAGAAGCGCGCCGAGGCGGCGTGCGTCGCGCGCGTCGAGGTCGGCGGTGGGCTCGTCGGCCAGCAGCAGCGACGCCTCTGGACGCGCGAGCGCGCGCGCGATGCCCACCCAGCGGCGCTCCACCGCGGACAGCGTGGCGGCGCGTCGTCCGCGCAGATGCGCGATGCCGGTCCGCTCCAGCGCCTCGCCGGCCGCCGACTCGGCCTGTCGCGGCAGGGCACCGACGACGTCGAGCGCGAGCGCCACGTTCTGCTCGACGGTCAGGTCGCCGACCAGCAGCGGCAGCTGCGCGATCACGCCGATGCGGCGCCGGTGCGCGGCGAGCACCTCGGGCGAGCTGCCGCCGAGGACGAGGTCGTCGACGACGATCCAGCCGTGCGTCGGCGTGTCGAGGCCGAGCAGGAGGCGCAGCAGAGTCGACTTGCCCGCCGCCGCCGGCCCGCTGATCACCAGCACGTCGCCGGTGTCGACGCACAGGCTCACGTCGGCCAGGACCTCGCGATCCGGCCAAGCCCGGGCAACGTGAATGAACCGCACCATCGACCGCGCCCCCCCGATGTCGCGCGTCGTCCGAGCGTTGGTCTTAACCGGGATTCGACCGGGACCGCAAGGAGAAGAATGCGCCGGAGCGATTTTGACTTCGCGCGTTGCGCGCTGCTAGGTCCGGCGCGGGAGGTCGGGCCATGCGGGTGGAGAGGCAGCTTTCGTTGATCATCGACAATCGCCCGGGCGTTCTCGCCAAGGTGTGCGGTGATCTCGCGCAGGCGAAGATCGACATCATCGCGATCAACGTCGAGAACCTCGTCGATCACTCCGCGGTGCGCATGATCGTCGACGCCCCGGACAAGGCGATGCACCTGCTGGGCGCGAGCGGCGTCCTCGTGTTCGAGAACGAGGTGCTCGCCGTGTCGGTCGCCAACAAGCCGGGCGCGCTGGTCGGCCTCGCGCAGCGCCTCGGCTCCGCGCGGATCAACATCGACTACATGTACGGCAGCACGCCCGACACCGGGAAGGCGACCGTGTTCCTGCGCGTCAACAACGTGAAGCGCGCGCAGGAGGCGCTCAAGCGCAAGCGGTAGATCGGGCGCCGCAGCGCTCGCTACGCCGCCGCCCGGACCCGCCCCTCGCGCAGCGCCGTCACCGGGTCCATGTCGCGCCACGCGCGGTTGCCGTAGAGGACCGTCGCAAGGAAGAGCGCACCGCTCGCGGCGTTCAGGAACGCGATCCAGCCCTCGAGCGGATCGCCGGCATCGTGCGCGCCGAAATTCGCGATCGCGATGCCGACGTGGATCGCGAAGAACAGCGCCGCCACCCACTGCACGACGCGGATCCCGATGCGGCCGCCCCAGACCGACGCCGGGAACAGCGTGAACGTCAGCAGCAGGTGCCAGCCCGCCATGTGGTTGCCCATCTTGAGCGCCCACTCGTCGTGCAGCAGCTCGGAGCGCTGCAGGTAGAGCCAGCTCGCGGCGAAGCCCGCGAACGAGCCGCCGAGCGCCAGCAGCGCGTGAATCCAGGCCGAGCGCGTCGGACGCGCGCGCAGCCGGTCGCGGCGTGGCGCCGCCTCGCCGTCCACCGTGACTGCGACGCCGACGCCCTGCCCCTCGGGCACGAGGCGCATCGCGAGGCGCGCGCCGCCCGGCAGCAGCACCGTCTCGACGCCGCGCTCGAGCTCGGCGCGCGTGCGCGCCCGGAGCACGGGGCGTCCGCCGAGCACCAGCGTGCCGCCGTCGTACGTGAACGAGCCCTCGAACACCGCGTCCGGCCAGCCGTCGAGCGGCAGCTGGAAGGCGATCTCCTGATCCGGCCGCGGCTTCTCCATCACGGAGACCGGGTCAGTTCCCGTCCGGGCCGCGCACCCAGCGGCCTTCCTTGATCAGCGTGCGCAGGTCCTGCTCGAAGCGCGGGTCGCGCCAGTCGCGCGGTCCGATGAAGCGCGCGACCAGATTTCCGTCGCGATCGATGAGGAACGTCTCGGGGTAGCCGTAGACGCCGTAGCTGCGCCCGATCTCGCCGGTGGGGCTGACCAGGATCGGGAACGTGAGGCCGTTCTCCTGGACGAACTTCTGCACCACCGGTGCGCCGCCGTCGTCCTCGCTGATCGCGAGCATGACGAAGTCCTCGGCCGCGAACTTCTTCGACAGCGCCTGCATGGACGGCATCTCCATGCGACACGGCGGACACCACGTCGCCCAGAAGTTCAGGAAGACGACCTTCCCGCGCTGCGCGGACAGGCGCACCGCCTGTCCCTGCAGATCCTGCGCGACGAAGTCGGGCGCGCCCTTGCCACCGCTCTTGCAGCCGCCCGCGAGGAGCAGCAGCGCGATCGCGGCCAGCGGTGCGAGCGCGGCACGGCGGCTCTTCGCCCAGACGAGCCCGAGCGCTCCCGCGATCACGCTCGCGATGCCGAACCACTGCGCCTCCGACAGGCCCAGGGCGTAGCGCGGCTCGATGCGCACGATCTCGACGAGGAAGCGCGCGATGCCGGACAGGATGAGGTAGACGCACAGCACCGAGCCGTCGGCGAGACGGTTCGGCCGTCGCGCCAACCGGTAGAGGATCACGAACGCGCCGCTGTAGAGCAGGCTCTCGTAGACCGGCGACGGATGGACGCGCACACCCGCCGGCTCCGTCCAGCCGGAGATCGCGCGCGGATACGCCATCGCCCACGGCAAGGTCGACGGCGTGCCCCAGTCGCCGTCGCCGGCGAGCTGGCAGCCGATCCGGCCGATCGCTTGGCCGATCGCCAGCGCGGGCGCGATCGCGTCCACGACCAGCAGCCACGGCAGCCCCGCGTAGCGGATGTAGGCCGACACCGAGAGGAATCCACCGACCAGCCCGCCGTACCAGACGAAGCCGGAGCCGGTCAGGATCGAGCTCAGCGGCGACGAGACGAACTGGTGCCAGTCGTTGACGATCGCGAGGATCCGCGAGCCGACGATGCCACCGATCGCGCCCCACCAGACGATCGACGAAGCGTGCGCGCGGTCGAGCCCGCGCGCCTCGAGACCGTTGCCGGTCACGTATCCCGCGACGAGGAAGGCCAGCGCCAGCATCGCACCGAAGCTGTAGAGCGCGAGCGGCCCGAGCTGGAACAGGACCGGAATCATCGAGCGTCGAGACATACCCGATCCCGTCCGGGGCTGCCATGCGCGGGCGCACATGGAATCGGCACCGGTACGCGTTGCGGCACGTCGATCGGGCTGGAATGAATGAAGGCATGCCGAAGGCCGGTTTCTGGGCGATCGAGACGAACGTCATCCGCTTCGGGCGCGACGGCCGCTGGTACTCCGACGACGAGCCGATCGTGAACCCGCGCATCGCCGACCTGTTCGCGCGCCACATCACGCGCGCCGAGGACGGCTCGTGGTGGCTCCGCATCGGCGACGAGCGGGCGAAGATCGTGGTCGACGACACCCCGTTCGTGGTGACGCGCGTCGACGGCGACCCGCAGCGTGGCTTCCGGATCACGCTCAACGACCGCTCGACCGAGGATCTCGCGCCGTCGAGCCTCGCCTTCGGCGACGGCGACGTCCTCTACTGCGACGTCAAGTCGGCGACGTACCGCGCGCGCTTCCTGCGCGCCGCGCAGAGCGAGCTGCTCGGTCACGTGACCGCGAACGGCGACGGCTTCGTCCTGCCGGTCCCCGGCGGCGTGCAGCCGCTCGAGCACCGCGGCGCCTGATGCGCGTCGTCCTCGTCGAGCCGGAGATCCCGCAGAACACGGGCTCCGTCGCGCGCCTCTGTGCCGCGACCGACACGCCGCTCGATCTGGTCGGCAAGCTCGGCTTCTCGCTCGAGGATCGGTATCTCAAGCGCGCCGGGCTCGACTACTGGCCGTTCGTCGAGCTGTCCGTGCATCCGACGTGGGAGGAGTTCAGCACGGTGCGTCCACCGGGGCGGCTGCTCGCGTTCAGCTCGCACGGCGAGCAGTCGTACACGCGCATCGCGTTCCGCGACGACGACCTGCTGGTGTTCGGCGGCGAGACGCGCGGCCTGCCCGACGCGCTGCGCCCGGAGCTCGCGCCGCTGTGGAGCATCCCGATGCCCGGCACCGGCGTGCGCAGCCTGAATCTCGCCAACGCGGCGTCGATCGTGCTGTACGAGGCGCTGCGCCAGCTCGGACGCGTCTGACGTCGCGTGTCCGCCGGGCACGCGGCCCCGCCGCGATCTGTGCGCTTCAGCCCGGACGCTTGACGCCGCAGCCGCCCGCCGCGCAGCCCGTCCCGCAGCCGGCCTTCACGGCGAGCGGATCGCTCATCGCGTAGCCGAGCTCGTCGAGCTCGCTCTCGCCGACCAGGTACACGCGCCGCACCGGGCCGTCGCAGTGCACGCAGGCATGGCGCTCGACGTCGCCGTCGAGCACGACGTAGGCGAGCACCTCGCGCCCGCAGGCCGGGCACGGCCCGGCGGGCAGGCCCGCCGCGTCGGACAGCAGCGACTCGCGCGCCTCGTCAAGCATCGGACGTCTCCGGCGGCGTGAGCTGCAGCGCCGCGATCTCGGCCTCCATGCGCGTGCGGTGCGTCGCCGGCCAGAACACGCGCCGGCAGCGCGGGCAGCGGCGGAAATCGGTCTGCGTCGCGCGCACGTACTGCGGGACGGACTCCGGAACGTCTCCGGCCGCCATCGGCACGACGGCCTCGTTGCACTCGACGCAGCGCTGCGGACGCGCGTCCACGCCGCCGAGCGGCAGCACGCGGTCGAGCTCACGCAGCTGGTCGCGGAAGCCGGCGCTGCTGATCCGGATCACGCGCGCACGGCCGCGCGGGTCGCGCAGGCGCGCGTCGCGCGTGAGGACGATCCGCTCCTCGCGCGCGGCGAGCGTCAGGAGACGGTTGCCGGGCAGCTCGTTGCGGTACGCGGCGTCGAAGCCCAGCACGCGCAGCCAGCGCGCGAGCCGCCCGAGCATGCGATCGACGGCGAAGCGGGGAGCGTCCATGCGACGCCGAGACTCTAGCCGCGTCGTCCGGCCGCACGCAACGGCGCGACGGCCCCGGTCGAAGCGTGGGATGCGTCCGCGCCGGCGACCGACGGTGGCGCGGGCGGCAGCGCCGCCGCGGCTCGCGTCACCGCGTCGAACGGGTCCGTCGCGTCCTTCGTGATCTCGCGCAGCCGCGCGATCGTGGTCTTCAGGTCGCCGCCGGACGCGACGTGGATGCGGTCGAACGCCGTCAGGTCCCGCATGTAGGCGTAGTTCGCGAGGATCACGGCGTTGTTGAGCGTGACCGGACGCCGCCCCGGCGGCGGCACCGGGCTGGGCGACGGCGTCGGCTCGCCGGCGACGGGCGTCGGCGTCGGCTTGCTCGCGGCGGCAGCCGCGGCCGGCGACACCGCGGACGGCGGCGGTGCCGCGCCCTGCCCGGTCTCGGTCTTCTGCAGGCGCGCGAAGATCGCCTGGCGCGCGGCCAGGATCTCGTCGGGGGCGCGTCCGTCGCGCGCACCGTCGGCATAGAGCGCCTTCAGCTCGGCGACCGCGGCGGACCACTGCTTCGAGTCCGTCAGCGCCTCCTGCCAGGCCGCGGCGGCGCGCTGCGTGGTCGCGGCGTCGGGGCCGTCGTGCGCGCGGAAGAACTCGTACGCGCCGACGTGGCCGACGAAGGTCGCGAGCGACTCGTTGAACGCGGTCTCGCCGTTCACGTACCACGTGCGGTGCAGCAGCTCGTGGATCAGCAGCTCGGCGATGCGCGTCGGGTCGGCGCGCAGCCAGCTCGACAGCACCGGGTCGTCGAACCAGCCCAGCGTCGAGAACGCGACCGACGGCCGGACGTAGGTGTCGAAGCCCTCGCCGTCGAGACGCGCGGCCTCGGCCTGCGCGTCGGCGAGCTCGAAGTAGCCCTTGTAGTCGACCGAGCCGACGATCGGGAACCACCACTCGTACGGCACGAGCTTCGTCTTCTGCGCCGCCGACACGACTTGCAGCAGCGCGCCCGGCGGCACGATCGAGAACGACGCGTAGGCGTCGCCGACGTCGAGCCCGAGGTCGTTCGCCGCGAACTTCCGCACCGCGAGCACCAGCTCGAGCTTGGCGCGCGTCTGCGCGTCGAGCTCGGGGCGCGCGAGCAGCCCCTCGATGGATTGACGCGCGAGCAGGATGCGCGCCTCCTCCCAGCCCGAGCGCGCGACGTAGGTCGGCGAGCAGCCGCCGCAGCCGACGAGGCTCGACAGCGCCACGGCGAGCAGGGCCGCGCTCAGGCGGCGGCGCGGGCGCACCCGCGTCTCAGGACCCTGCGCTGGCACCGTCGTCCGTCGCGTCCGTGTCCACGTTCGACCGTCCGCCCGCGTACTGCAGCTCGTAGAGGCGCGCGTAGATCTCGCCGCGGGCGAGCAGCTCGGCGTGCGTGCCGACCTCGCGCACGACACCGTGGTGCAGCACGACGATCCGGTCGGCGCGCTCGATGGTGGACAGGCGGTGCGCGATCACGATCGCCGTGCGTCCGTGCAGCAGGCGGTCGAGCGCTTCCTGCACGAGCTGCTCGGTCTCCGCGTCGACGCTCGACGTCGCCTCGTCGAGCACGAGGATCCGCGGGTCGTAGGCGAGCGCGCGCGCGAACGCGAGCAGCTGTCGCTGCCCCGCCGACAGATTGTTGCCGCGCTCGCGGATCGGCTGCGCGAAGCCCCGCGGCAGCCCGTCGACGAAGCGCTCGAGGTTCACCGCGCGCACGGTCGACCGCAGCGTCTCCTCGCTCACCTCCGCACGTCCGAGCGTCACGTTGCTCGCGAGCGTGCCGCTGAAGAGGAACGCGTCCTGCAGCACGATGCCGATCTCGCGCCGCAGCTCGCTCAGGTCCCACGCGCGCACGTCGACACCGGAGACCTTCACGCTGCCCTGCTTCACGTCGAAGCTGCGCCCGAGGAGCTTGATGATCGTGCTCTTGCCCGAGCCCGTCGCACCGACGATCGCGACGGTCTCGCCGGGACGCACGTCGAGCGACACGTCGCGCAGCACGAAGTCGTCGCCCTTGTAGGCGAACCACACGTTCTCGAAGCGCACGCTGCCGCGCTCCGGATCGTCGGCGCGCACGTGCTTCGGCTGCTCCGGAGAGACGATCTCGAGCGGCGTGTCGAGCAGCTGGAAGACACGCTCGGCCGCGGTGATCGCCGACTGCATGACGGCGTACTTGGTGGAGAACTCGCGGATCGGGACGAAGAACTTCTGGATGTACTCGATGAACGCGACCAGCGTTCCGAACGCCACCACGCCCTTGACGATCTGACCCGAGCCGTACCAGACGACCAGCGCCATCGCGATCGAGCTCACCGCCTCGATGATCGAGAACAGCGCCGCCTCGTAGACGTTCGACAGGTGATTCGCGTCGCGGTGCGCCGCGTTGTGCTCGTCGAACTCGGCGAAGCTCGCGCGCTCGTGCGCGAACAGCTGGATCACCGGCATGCCCGAGATCGCCTCGGACAGAAAGGAATTGATGCGCGCGATGCGCTCGCGGATCAGACGGTACGTGACGCGCGCGCGCTTTCGAAAGAAGTCGATCGTCACCACCACGACCGGCACCACCGAGAGCGCGACCAGCGCGAGCCGCCAGTCGATCCACAGCATGATGGTGACGATGCCGAGCAAGGTCAGCGCGTCCATGAAGATCGTCATCGCGCCCGATGCGAACATCTCGCTCAGGACGTCGACGTCGGTGGTGAGGCGCGTGACGATGCGTCCCACGGGGTTCCGGTCGAAGTAGCGCTGCGGCAGCTTCTCGAGGTGCGCGAAGAGGTCCACGCGCAGGTCGGCGAGGCTGTGCTGCGCGACCACCATCGTCAGGTAGTACTGCCAGTAGACGGCGAGGAACTCGCCGACCACGGCGAGCGAGAACAGCAGCGCGACGTGCCCGAGCCCGGCCGCGTCGCCGTGCTCGACGTAGCGGTCGATCGCGATCTTCAGCAGGTACGGCTGCGCGAGCATCAGGCCCGAGATGACGGGCAGGATCGCGACGCTCGCCCAGAACGTGCGCCGGTACGGCTGCAGATACTTCCACAGCCGGCGCACCAGCTCGGCGTCGTAGGCCGGAACGTACGACTCCTCGGCGTGGATGCCGCGGTCGATCGACGCGAGCGTGGGACGCGCCGGAGCGCTCTTCTTCTCCGGCGCGCTCAGATGGCCTCCAGCTCGGCGGTGAGGCGCTGGCGCTGGAACAGGTCGGCGTAGAGCCCGCTGCGCGCCAGCAGCGCCGCGTGATCGCCGCGCTCGACGATGCGCCCCTCGTCGAGCACCAGGATCAGGTCCGCGTCCTGCACGGTCGAGAGCCGGTGCGCGACGAGGATGCAGGTGCGGCCGCGGCGCCGGTCCTCGAGCGCCTGCAGGATGCGCTCCTCGGTCTGCGTGTCGACGCTCGACAGCGCGTCGTCGAGGATCAGGATCGGCGCGTCGGCGAGCAGCGCGCGCGCCAGCGTCACGCGCTGCTTCTGCCCCCCCGACAGCGTGATGCCGCGCTCGCCGACCATGGTGTCGTAGCCGCGCGGGAACGTGTCGATGTCGCCCGCGACCGCGGCCCAGCTCGCCGCCTCGCGGACCAGCGCGTCGCCGTCCCCGGCGAGCTCGAGCTCGGGACGCGCGAACGCGACGTTGGCGCGCAGCGAGGTCGAGAACAGGAACGGGTCCTGCGGCACGAAGGCGATCGCGCGCCGCAGGTCGGCGAGCGCGTAGTCGCGCACGTCGCGGCCGTCGATGCGCACGCTGCCGGCAGACGGGTCGAAGAGCCGCGGCAGCAGGTGCAGCAGCGACGTCTTGCCCGCGCCCGCGCGTCCGACGATGGCCACCGTGGCGCCCGCCGGGATGCTCACGTCGATGTCCTCGAGCACCGGCTTCTTCGCTCCGGGATACGCGAACGAGACGCCGCGCAGCTCGATCTCGCCGCTCTCGACCACCGGACCGCCCGTCGCGGCGTGGCCGTTCGCGCTGCCGTTGGCGTGCGCCGCGTACCCGTTCGTGGCGCTTGTTGCGACGGCGCCATTGCCGACCGGCAGCGAGACCGTCGTGACCGCCCAGTCGGGCGTCGCGACGCCCGCCGGATCGGCGATGTCGGGCTCGACCGCGAACACCTCCTCGAGGCGCTTCATCGCCGCGCGTCCGCGCTGCAGGATCGACAGCATCCAGCCGAGCGCCATCGTCGGCCACGCCAGCAGGTGCAGGTAGCCCATGAACGCGACCAGATCGCCGATGGTGAGGATGCCGCGCGCGACGTGCCGTCCGCCGAGCCACAGCACGACCAGGATGCCGAGCGCGCTCACGGAGCGAATCACCGGCGCGATCATGCCGCGGGCCTTGCCGAGCTCGAGTGCCACGTCGCGGAAGCGGACGTTCATCTCGCGGAACCGGTCGACCTCGCTCTGCTCGCGCACGTACGCCTTCACGACGTGGATGCCGCTGACGTTCTCCTGGATGAGGGTGCTCATCTCGGCGAGCCCCTCCTGCACGCGCAGCGTGCCCTCCATGAGCCGGCGGCTGTAGCGCTTCACGACCAGCAGCATGATCGGGTACGGCGCCAGCGCGGCGAACGTCAGCAGCGGGTCGATCGATACCATGATCGACACCGCGTAGAGGTAGTAGACCGGCGTGTTGAGCACGTTCAGCACGCCCGGACCGAGCAGCATGCGGACCGCCGAGATGTCGTTCACGAGGCGCGACATCAGATCGCCGGTCGGCCGCGACTGGTAGAACTGCCACGGCAGGCGCTCGAGGTGGCGGAACAGGTCGTTGCGCAGGTCGTACTCGACGTCGCGCCCGACGTTGAAGATCACGAAGCGCGAGAAGGTCCGCACGACGCCCTGCACGAGCGCGATGCCGATCACGATGGCCGCGTAGAAGCCGGCGGTGCGGGCGCCAGTGGCGACGTCGCCACTGGCCTGGATGCTGTCCACCGCGCGCTTCAGCAGCACGGGGATGGCCATCGCGAGCGACGCGGTGGCGATCAGGCACAGGCAGCCGGCCAGGTACCGCATCCGGTACCGCGCCAGATAGCTCCAGAGACGTCGCATGTGATCTCCGGAGTTCTAGCGCAGCCGCTCGGGTCAGCGAAGGGCACGTCTCCCGCGGAGGGAGACGCCGTGCGTCAGGACAACACGCCCGGCGCGCGCCCATCGCTTCGTGACCGGCCAGGCCGGCGCGGACGTCAGGACTTCAGCAGCTTCGCGACCGACTCCGGCAGCGGCAGCTGGCTCTTGCCGCCGGTCTCCCACCAGCTCGCGGTGAGCACCTGCGGCGCGGGCGCGCTGCGCTTCCAGACCTCCTCGTAGGTCCGCTTGTACGCGGTGCGGCGGATGCGCCACTCGCCGTCGAGCTTGACGTACTCGTCGGTGTAGAACGCAGCACCGCGCAGGCTGAAGTCGCGGCTCGCGTCGACCACGACGTCCTCGAGCGCCCACGTGCCGGTCGCCGTCGTCGGACCGGTGAGGTCGATCTCCGGGTGGTGCACGCGGTGGCTCGAGAGAAAGCTCGGCGAGCCCATCGACTCGCGGAAGAACTCGAGGATGTTGTCGCGGCCGTGGAACTCGTACTTCCCGGCGCTGTACGACGCGACCGCGTCGGGGGCGAGCGTGAGCGCCATCTCGTCCCAGAGCTTCTGGTCGAGGCAGCGCATGTAGCGGTACTTGAGTCGCTTGATGAGCTCGATTTCGACGAGGTCGGCTGGCGTCATGCACGACGCGTAGCCGGGATCGGCGGCCGCGGTCAACGCGGGCGCGCCGCACGACGCGTCACCGGGCGACGGCTTCACCCGGAGCCGCGCGTCACGGCGTGCGCAGGTCGAGGCCCGAGACTTCCTCGTACACCGTGAGCGTCTCCGCCGCGGCGACGCTCCAGCGGTACTGCGTCGCACGCGCGAGGCCCTGCTCGCGCAGCGACGCCGCGAGCGACGGGTCGCCGAGCACGCGCGCGAGCGCGGGGCCGAGTGCGTCGGGCGCGTCGGCCGGGACCAGCAGTGCGGCGTCACCCGCGACCTCCGCCACCGCGTCGGCCGCGGTCGCGACCACCGGCACGCCGCACGCGAAGGCCTCGAGCACCGGCAGGCCGAAGCCCTCGTGGCGCGTCGCGAGCGCCAGCACAGCCGCGCCGCGGTAGACCGCGGGCAGCTCCTCGTCCGACACCACGCCGGTGAGGACGATGCGGTGCCGCGCCGCCGCGACGTCGATCGCGCGCCGCAGCGCCTCGCTGCCCGCGGCGTCGCCCGTCGGACCGGCGAGCACGAGGCCGAGCGTCTCGTCGGTGTGCGCCAGCGCGCCGAACGCGGCGACGAGATCGGGCAGCCGCTTGCGCGCGTCGCTGCCCCCGACGTGCAGCACGTAGCGCTCCGGCAGGCGGAGGCGCGCCCGCACCGACGCGTCGCCCGGCGCCGCGACCGCCGAGAAGCGCGCGTCCGCGGCGAGCGGGATCACCGTGATGCGCGAGCGCTCGACGCCGAGCGTGTCCTCGACCTCGCGCGCGGTCACGCGCGACGGCACGATCACGCGCGACGCCTGCGCGATCGCGAGCCGCTCGAGGAGCCGCATGGTGCGGAAGCGCGCACGCGACGCGCGTGCGGCGAGCCCGTCGCCGGAGTGCGTCGCATACCAGGCACCGTGCCGGTGCAGCACGACGTCGTGCACCGTGACGATGGTCCGCACGCCGGCCAGCACCGGCGGATCGGTCTGCGCCGGGAAGTGGATCGCGCCCGGGCGCCGCGCTGACAGCCACGCGCCGAGCTGCACGTGCTGGTGCAGCTGCGTCGCGAGGCGTCCGTGCCCGGGAAGCGCACGGGGCGCCTCGACCAGCCGCGCGCGCGGCACCGGCTGCAGCAGCTCGGCGCCACGCTCGACCACGCAGCCGAGGCGCCCGGGAGCGGCCAGCGCGTCGAGCGCTCCGACCAGCGCCGCGGCGTACGTGCCGATGCCGCGTCCGCCGTGCGCCTTGAAGCCCTGCTGCAGCCCACGCGCGTCGAGCCAGACGGCGCGCGCCGGGCTCGTCGCGGCGGCATTCTCTCCACGATCGGTGGCCACGCTCGGCGCGCTTTACCGGACGCCCCGCGAGCGGGCACGCCTCCGGCACGGCGACGCTTGCCTGCGGAAGCGCGACGCGGCAGATCCAGCTACAGTGCCCGCCGCGGGCGCCGCCCGACCGAGATCCCCCGTGCACGACAACCTGTTCGAATCCGAAGAGAGCATCCGCGCGCGGCGGCGGTCCGGCGAGCAGCCCCCCTGCGCGCTGTGCGGCGGACGGTCGTTCACGCACCTGTTCCACAAGCAGGGCTACGACTTCGAGCGCTGCGCCGACTGCTCGCTGGTCCGCCTCGACCCGCTGCCGACACCCGAGCTGCTGGCCGAGATCTACGAGCGCTCGTACCGCGAGGGCCTGTACGCGATGTTCGCGAAGGCCGACGACGTGCGCAGCGCGACCGCGCGCGCGCGGGTCGCGGCGATCGCGCCGCACGTGCCGGCCGGACCGTGGCTCGACGTCGGCTGCTCGACCGGCGCTCTGCTCCAGGCGGCGGTCGATCGCGGCATCGACGCGGAAGGGATCGAGCTGTCGGCGGTCGCCGTCGAGGCGGCGCGGTCGCGCGGGCTGCGTGCGACGCAGATCGCGGCCGACGACTTCGTGCCCGAGCGCCGCTACGCGTGCATCACCGCGTTCGACCTCGTCGAGCACCTGATCGACCCGAATGCGTTCCTCGCCCGGGTGCGCGACTGGCTCGCGCCGGGCGGACGCCTCGCGATCACCGTGCCCGACATCCGCAGCGCGCAGGCGCGCGTGATGGGACGGCACTGGTACTACTACGCGCCGCCGGTGCACGTGAACTACTTCGACCGCGACACCATCGTCCGCCTGCTCGCGCGCCACGGACTGACCACCGTGCAGATCGGCGGCGCACCGAAGGTCATGACGATCGACTACGTGCTGCAGTCGCTCGCGGCGTTCAACCCGCTCCTGCACCGGGGTGCCAGCGTGCTCGGGTCCTTGACGCCCGCGTCGCTGCGCCGCCGCCCGCTGCGCATCCCGGTCGGCGAGCTCCTGGTTCTGGCGTCGGCTTGAAGCGCGAGCCGGACGAGACGCGCGATCCGCTCTGGCTCACGCTGGCGGTCGCGATCGCCGCCGTCGGCGTGCAGCTGCCGATCTTCGACCGCTGGTTCGCGCTGCTGGACGAGGGCTACATCCTCGAGATCGCGGACGACATCAACCGCGGCAACGTCCTCTACCGCGACGTGAACGTCGACGCGCCGTTTCCCGGCGCGTTCTACCTGCTCGCGTGGTGGTTCCGCCTCGTCGGCAGCTCGGTGCTGAGCTCTCGCGTGCTGGTGATCGCGGGCTTCGCGCTCTTCGCGACCGCGTCGTTCCGCATCGCGCGCGCGCTGCTGCCACGCGCGTGGTCGTTCGGACTGCTGGCGGTGATCCTCTGCTACCGCGTCTGGGCCTTCCCGCACTGGCACATCTACAGCTACTCGCTGGTTTCGGCGGCGCTGCTGTCGGCGGCGGTCGCGCTGGTGATGTCCTTCGTCGGCCGCGGCGGACCCGCGCGCGTCGTGGCGGCCGGCGTGCTCGCCGGCGCGGCGGTGATGAGCAAGCAGGACTACGGGCTCGCCGTCAGCGGGCTCGTGACGCTGGTGCTCGCGTTCGACGGCATCGCGCGGCGCGCGCCCGGCGCGACGATCATCGGCGGACTCGCGGCGGCACTGCGCTTCGTCGCCGGCGGAGCCGCGGTGGTCCTGCCGTCGCTCGCGTACTTCGCGTGGCAGGGCGCGCTCGACGACCTCGTCAATCAGGCCTTTCTCGTCCCACTGTCGGGCGCGCTGCAGTTCACCTACACGCGCCTGCCGAACCTGACGCCGCTGTTCGCGCAGGACCCGGCCCTGCGCGCCGAGATCGGCAGCTACTTCCCGTCGATCCTGGCGACGCTGTGGTGGGGCACGATCGGCACGGGACACGCGTGGAAGCAGACCGCGGTCTGGGACACGACGCTGAAGCTGGTCTACTGGGCGCCGCTGTTCGTGACCGGGACGGCCACGGTGCTGTGGCTCGGCGGCGTGGTGCGGCGTCTCGCGAGCGGACTTCCGGCCGACGATCCGCGCCGGCTCGAGGACGCGCGCAAGCTCGTGCTGCTCGCCTGGGCGTGCGGCTTCCTCGCCGCGTTCAACCGCCCGCGCGACTGGGTGCACCTGATGATGATCTACCCGCCGTCGGTCGTCGTCGGCGCGGTGCTGCTCGAGCGCGTGTCCGTGCGCCTGCCGCGTCCGGCGCGGATCGCGTGGGCGGCGGCGTGCGCGTTGCCGGTGCTCGCGCTCTGCGCCGTGTCGGTGCTGCTCGTGCGCGACCTGCGCCGCGACGTGAGCTACGCGCTCGCCACACCGCGCGGCGGCGTGCGCATCGATCCGCGCAACGGACCGATCATCGACGAGTTGCTCGCGTACGTCGACGAGAACGTGCCGCCGGGCGAGCCGCTGCCGGTCTACCCCGTGCAGCCGATGCTCGAGTTCCTCGCCGGGCGCGACGCGGCGGGCGGCTTCCACGTCATCTGGCCGGTGCAGGACCCGACGCGGGACGACCGCATCGTCGCCGACCTCGACCGTCGCAAGCCGAGCACCATCGTCTACAGCCTGTCGCAGTACCAGCACCTCGGAACGGTGCAGAAGAACGCGCCCAAGCTGTTCGCGTATCTGGTCGCGAACTACGAGATCGCGCGCGTGCTGTCGCGCGAGGCGAACGGTCCGCTGGTGACGATCCTGCGCCGCCGCGGCGCCGCGCCCGAGGGCGATTCTCTGCTGGAGCGCACCGCGCCGGCGGCGGCGACGCTGACGCGCGCGCGCTGGCCGTTCGCCGAGGTGCTCACGCAGACGGTCACGCTCGACACCGATCCGCGGCCGGCGTTCCTGAAGCTGCGCGTGCCGCCGGGCGGCGGCACGCTGCGCGGCTCCTTCGGCGTCAATCCGGACCGCTGGCTCGGGCTGCGCAGCGGCCCGTTCCGCTTCGCGATCGTCGTGCTGAGCATGCGCGCGATGAGCGACCGCGGCGAGCGCCGCCTCGTGCTCGAGCGCTTCGTCGACCCGGCGCGCAACGTCGCCGACCGCCAGTGGTTCCCCGTCGACGTGAACCTCGACGACTTCGCGGGCGAGGAGATCCTGCTCGGGCTGTCGGTGTCGACGCCCAATCTGCCCGACGATCCGGGCGACCTCGCCGGCTGGGCGGAGCCGCGGCTCGTGCCGCGCGCCGCCGCGAACTGAGCGGGCGGCGCGCGCCGATCAGGCGGTCGGCGTCGCCGTCGTCTCGACCTGCGGCAGGCGCAGGAACGCGGTCACGCCGATCAGGTAGCAGACCAGGCCCGCGAGGATGACGGTGTTGAAGCCGGTCGTCATCGCGAGGATCGTCGCCAGCACCGACGCCACCACCGAGCAGAAGCCGTTCACCGCCCAGCACCACGCGACGAAGCGCTCGTGGTGCGTGGTCACGCTCGACACGGCGCGCAGCCCGATCGGCATGAACGACCCCAGCACGAGGCCGAGCGGCAGCAGGACCAGGATCGTCAACACGACGCGCAGCGCGAACGGAAAGCCGACGGCGTGGTCGACCAGCGGCGTCAGGCCGAAGCGGTAGAACACCACCAGCACGACCAGCGTGCCGAGCAGCGCGCCCAGCGTGCGGTTGCGGTCGTCACCCCAGCGCTCGCTCAGCAGGCTGCCGATACCGGTCGAGATCAGCAGCGAGAACAGCGTCACCGTCAGCGAGTAGGTCGGGTAGCCGAGGAACAGCGTCAAGCGCTGGATCAGGCAGACCTCGATGAACATGAAGCCGAGGCCGAGCGCCGCGAAGTAGATGCCGGCGTTCAGCTTGTAGGGGATCTCGGTCCACACGTCGCGGATCGCGACCATCGGCAGCAGCAGGAAGATCGACGCGAACGTCACCGCGACGCCGAGCAGCACCAGCAGCAGGCGCTCGCCGATGCCCTCCTCGACGTTGAGCTTCGAGTGGTCGCTGTTGCCGAACAGCACCGAGTCGAAGCCGACGAAGTGCCAGAAGAACGGCGAGTCGTCGGTGATCGGTCCGACCTTGTAGTTCAACCCCTTGTAGAACGCGTCGCGGTCCGCGCCCTCGAGCAGGATCGCCTTGCGCACCAGGCTGTCGGGATCGCTCGCGCGGCCCGAGTAGACCAGACGCGCGCCCTCGAGGGCCGAGGTCGTGGCAAGGAACTTCTCGACGTCCGCCGCGGTGAACGGCGACTTCTTCAGCAGGATGGTCGCCGACTCGAGGCGTCCGAAGCCGGGCGCCACCGACACCAGCACGTGCTGCTCGAAGTCCGGGATCCCCAGCTGCTTCAACGCTTCCCGCGCGGTGCCGATGTAGCGCACGGCGCGGTTCGGCTTGGTGTCGAAGTCGATCTCGCCGAACTGCGCACACAGGATGCCGTTCGGGTCGAGGTGGTTCATCGCCTCGACGATCATCTCCTTCGTGTAGAGGTAGCTCTCGGAGAGCACGAAGGCGCCCGAGGTCGCGGCGTTCATCGCGGCGTAGCTGTCCGGCGCGACCAGCCAGATCAGGTCGAACTCCTTGCCCGAGCCCTTGAGGAACGAGCGGCCTTCCGCGTTGACGATCGTGACCTTCGGGTCGTCGGCGATGTGGCCGGTGAAGTCCTTGAAGTGCGTCGTCAGCAGCGACACGGTCACCGGGTTCAGCTCGATGCCGGTGATGTGGCTCGCACCGAGCCGCAGCGACGCGAGGATCTCGTTGCCGCCCGCCGAGCCGATGATCGCGACGCGCGGACCCGGCTTCAGGATGCGGAACGGATACGAGCGGTCCATCTTGTCGTAGCGCGTGAGCGACTCGGGGTTGCCGTCGTAGCCGAGCATCGACGAGCCGAGCGTGCCGTCGTGCACCAGGAAGTTGGTCGGCGGATTCGTTCCCGGCACCGGCACGACGTCGACGCGGAACACCGGGCTCCACTTCGAGAAGATCGGCTCGGCCTCGGCACCCTTCACCTTGTCGCGCACCGGATCGGGCAGCGCGCGCGGGAAGAGCACGCCCAGCGCGAGACCGATCGCCGCGATCGCGACCGGCACCAGCGCACCGCGCCCGGCGCGCATCGCGAGCGGCAGTCCCGCGAACGCGAACGCGAGCCCGGACAGGAAGACAGCGCCGGGCGGCGAGATGATCGAGATCGCGGGGATCACGATCGCGCAGCCGAGCGCGGCGCCGAGCAGGTCGACCGCGTAGAGGCGTCCGATGCGGTCGGTCTGCGACGCGAAGATCTTCGCCAGAGCGATGCCGCCCGCCAGGAACGGCACGAAGAGCGTCACGCACACCAGCACGAGCTTCAGCAGCTCGAGGATCACCGTGCCCCAGCCCCCGCCCTGGGTGATCTTCATCACCATGAGGAACAGGTTCAGCGGCATGGTCGCGATCAGGAAGTAGCCGAGCAGGACCGTGCAGGCCGCGACCGTCGTGCAGCCGAGGATCAGCTTCTCCGGCAACGCGCGCCGCAGGCGCTCGTTGACCGCGACGAACACGCCGCCCGAGCCGAGGCCCAGCAGCGAGATGCCGATCACCAGGTACGTGAAGTAGTAGACCAGCTTGAACGAGAAGACGCGGGTGTAGGAAACCTCGAGCAGGATCACCGCGAGCGAAAGGAAGAAGGTTTCGAAATAGAGCTTGCGCATTCTCGGGAGAGAGGTTCGGCGGCGTTCGGCCCGCGGCGGTGGGTCCACCTCTCTACCGGGATGGGACGCCGCGGTAAACCCCGTGCGTGGCCCCCGCCGGGGGCCGGACGGCCGCGACATTGCCCGAGCCACGCACCGTGTGCGAACCTTCCGGGGCATGTCGGACGAGCGTCAGACCTTCGGTCAGCTGATCCGGAACTTCGTGCGCAGCGTGCCACCCTCGCGGCTCCTGAAGGTCTTCGCCGAGGAGTACCTGGGGACGCTGGTCCGCTCGTGGCCGGGGGTCGAGGGCTTCGTCATGCGCTACGGGCTTTACCGCCTGCTTTTCCAGCGCCTCGACGGCTTCTGCTACGTCTACCCGGGCGCGCGCCTGTCGCACACCTACGGCATCAGCGCCGGGAAGAACCTGATGATCAACGGCGGCGCCTTCATCTACGGGCGCGGCGGGCTGCGCTTCGGCGACCACGTGATGATCGGGCCCAACGTGGTCATCGTCAGCTCCCAGCACCGCTTCGACGACCCGACGATCGAGATGGTCTTCCAGGGCCACAAGACCGACTTCGTCGACGTCGGCAGCGACGTCTGGATCGGCGCCAACGCGGTCATCCTGCCCGGAGTGGCCATCGCCGACGGGACGGTGGTCAGCGCGGGCGCCGTGGTGACCCGCGATACCGAGCCCTACTCGATCGTCGGTGGGGTGCCGGCGGCGAAGATCGGCATGCGACCGCGCCTGCCGGCGGACCCGGGCGCCGTCGCCGAGGCGTCCGAGCGCGCCGCGGCCGGAGCCGCCTGAGCGGCGCTCGAACCGTTCGGTCCGGCTCGCCCGCGCGACCACGCAGACGCCGTGGCGTCGCCGGGCGGCGCAGCCGCCGCCGTGCGAATCCGGGCATGACTCCCGTTCGGCGCATGTGGTAGGGAAGCCGACGCTCCCATGCTCTCTCCTTCCGCCAGGTGTCTCCTCCTCATCCCCGCCTTCAACGAGCGCCGCTCGATCGGCGAGGTGGTCGACCGCGTCCGCAACACCGGTCTCGACCTCGACGTGCTGGTGGTGAACGACGGCTCGCGCGACGACACCGCCGCCATCGCGCGCGCGCACGGCGCGATCGTCGTGTCGCACCCGTTCAACCTCGGCTACGGCGCGGCGCTGCAGACCGGCTACAAGTTCGCGCTGCAGAACGGCTACGACCACGTCGTGCAGATGGACGCCGACGGCCAGCACGACCCGGCGTACATCCCCGAGCTGCTGGCACCCGTCCGCGCCGGCGAGGCCGACGTCGTGATCGGCTCGCGCTTCGTCGAGGCGTCGGGCTACGAGATGGGCGGCGCGCGCACGGCGGGACGGGTCTTCTTCCAGCGCGTGCTGGTGTGGTGCGGCGGGCCGCACATCGCGGATCCGACGTCGGGCCTGCAGGCGCTGTCGCGGCCGGTGTTCCGCTTCTGCTGCTCCGACTTCTACCCGTTCGACTTCCCGGACATCGACGTGCTGCTGCTCCTGCACCGCCAGGGCTTCCGCATCCGGGAGGTTCCGGTGCAGATGGCGCCGAGCCCGCCGATGCGGAAGCCGATGCACTACGGACTGCGCGCGGTCTACTATCCGTACAAGATGCTGCTCTCGACGTTCCGCAGCTGGCTCACGCCGCGCGTGAACCTGCAGCCCGAGTGATCAAGCCATGAATCCATCGACGATCGACGTCGACGTCCTCCGCCGGCTCGCCATCGAGCAGCCGGAGTCGCCGGCCACGCGCGTGCTCGCGATCGGCCTGTGCTCCGCGTTCCTGATCGCCGTGCTGGTGCTGGTCCGCCGCGGCCGGCTGCGCGAGGAGTACACCCCGATCTGGACGGTGGTCGCGCTCGGCACGATGGTGCTGGCGCTGTGGTTCGATGCGCTGCGCATGCTGACGCGCCTCGTCGGCGCGTGGACGCCGAGCTCGACCCTGTTCTTCTTCGGGCTCGTCTTCCTGCTCACCGTCTGCCTGAACTATGCGGTGCGGCTGTCGGGCCTGAGCCTGCAGGTCAAGCTGCTCGCGCAGGAGGTGGCGCTGCTGCGCCAGAAGCTCGCGGCCGCGACATCCGAGGGCGACGCGGCGGCCGGCGCGGACGACGCCCGGCCGCGATGAGCGACGTCCCGAGCGCGTCCGGGAACGAGCAGCACGCCTTCTGGGAGACCGGCGGGCTCTACCGCCGGAGCGACCACCCCGTCGTCGAGCTGTTCGCGCGCCAGCGCGTCGCGTACCTGACGGAGCGCGGGCTGCTCGCGGACGTGCGCACGCTGCTCGACGTCGGCGCCGGCAGCGGCTTCTCGAGCGCCTACTACCCGGACGCGATCCGCGTCGTCGCGACCGACTACGCGGCCGGCATGCTCGCGGGCAACCCCGCGCGTGACCGCGTGCGCGCGTCGGCGACCGAGCTGCCGTTCGCGGACGGCGCGTTCGACGTCGTCGGCTGCTGGGAGCTGCTGCACCACCTCGACGACCCGGTCGCGGCGCTGCGCGACATGTGGCGCGTCGCGCGCCGCCGGCTGATCGTCTTCGAGCCCAACCGCATCAACCCGGGGCACGTCGTCCTGGGATTGACGCGCACCGAGGAGCGCAAGTCGCTGCTGTTCTCGCCGGGGCACGTGCGCCGCCTGGTGCGCGCCGCGACCGGACGCACCGCGCACCCGCAGCGCTGCGGCCTCCTGTTCCCGAACGTGACGCCGCTGCCGCTCGCGCGGCTGCTGGTGCGCCTGCCCTACCGCGTGCCGCTGATCGCGATCTCGCAGCTCGTCGTGGTCGAGAAGGACTGACCCGTCCGTGGAGAGACCCCGCACGTCGCTGTGCGTCGCGCTCGCGGCGCTCGCCTATCTGGTGATCGCCCTCTTCGTGCTGCGCGCGGTGCTGCCGTCGCCGGGGCGTCTGCTGCCCTACCCCGCGCTGCTCGACCTCGAGTCGCGCCCCGAGATGGATCTGACGCTGCTCGACCACCGCGACCAGTCGATGGTGGTGTCGGTGGTGTCGCGCAACGCGGCGATCCTCGTGAGCGAGCCGTCGAAGCTCTTCTCCGGCTTCGGCCAGTGCCACCCGATGCCGCGCTCCTACACGCTCGGCGAGCACATGATCGGCACCAGCCTGTTCGCGGCGCTGCCGTACCGTCTCACGCACGATCCGATCCTGAGCTACAACGCGGCGCTCGTCCTCACGCTGTGGGTTCCCGCGCTGACGATGTTCGCGCTCGCGTGGCACTTCACGCGCAACCCCGCCGCGGCGTTCGTCGCCGGCATGCTGTTCCAGCTGGTGCCCGGACGCGTCGTCGACCCGTCGCACCCGTACGTGCACGGCGACCTGTGGGTGCCGCTGGTGGTGCTCTTCCTGCACCGGCTGTTCACCGAGGGACGCTGGCGGCACGCGCTGCTGTTCGCGCTCTTCGTGAGCCTCGAGATCCTCGAGAGCCTGTACCCGCTGCTCGGCTGCGCGATCATCGTGCTGGTGTACGGCAGCGTGCTGCTGGTCAAGCACTGGCGCTCGCTGCCGTCGCTGCTGCCGAAGATCGCGCTCGCCAGCGCGATCGTGCTGGCCGTCGCGTGGCTCGTGCTCGGACCGTACCTGCAGACGCGCGATACCTGGCGGCTCCTCGGCGGGCGCTCGTCGATCATGATGAACCTCGCCGACTACGGCTGGGGCTCGATCTACTTCCCGGGCCTCATGATCCTGGGGCTCGCGGCGCTCGGCCTCGTCGACCGCCTGCGTGGCGCACGGCACGTCGGAGGCGAGGACCCGCGCCTCGCGCTGTTCGCGGCCGGCGTGACCGTCATCTGGTGCTCGACGGTCGGCTTCCCGCTGCCGTTCACCGACCGCCTGCTGCCCTCGCCGATCGAGATGCTGAAGCCGCTGGTGCCCGGACTCGACGCCGTGCGCGCGCTGAACGCGATCGGCATCACCGCGAACCTCGCGTGGGCGTTCCTCGCGGCCTACGGCATCCTGCTGCTGATCGAGCGCCGCCGCACGCTGGTCGCGATCGGAGCCGCGGCCGCGGCGACCTGCCTGACGGTGCTCTTCCTCTACGACGGGCGCTTCGCGAAGCCGATGTTCAGCGTCTGGTCGTACCGGCTCGACGCCTGGCAGGCGAGCCCGAAGGCCGACGACGTGGCGCTGCTGCGCCGCACCGCGCGCGGAGCCGTGCTCGACGTGCCCTATCCGCTGATGGAGACGCCGGCCGCGTCGAACCTGGCACCGCACCTGCTGCTGAACGCGTACGACCCGCGTCCGACCGCCGCCTGCTACAACTCGTTCGTCTCGCCGGTGCAGCTGCAGGTGATGGAGTTCACGCGCCGCCTGCCCGCGCGCGACGCCGCCGACGCGCTGGCCGCACTCGGCTTCGGCACGCTGGTGCTCGACAAGGTGCGCATGGACCCGCGCGACCTGCAGACGTTCTTCGACGGCATGCGCGACCTCGACGCGTCGGCGCGGCTCCGTCCGGCGGGCAAGTCGGGGCGCCTGCTGACGTACGAGCTGGCGTCGAGCGCGCCGGTGTCGAACGACTACGCGCTGCTCGCGAGCGCCGACGCGCCGCCGGTGACGGTCCGCGGCGACGCGAAGGACGGCCGGGCGCGCGTCGCGGTGGAGATTGCGAACCGCGGCGACGCGACGTTCCGCCTGCCCGACCCCATCGCCCCCGAGGACCTCGCGGTGCGCTGGCTCGGCCCCGACGGCTCCGTCGCACGGAGCGACACCGTGCGCGCGCTGCTGCCCATGGCGCTGGCGCGTGACGCGACGTTCCCGATCACGCTCACCACCGCCGTGCCCGACCGGCCGGGACGTTACGTCGTCGAGGTCGCGCGCGTGGCGGACCCCGGCCGCGTGGTCGCGACGCGGGTGGTCGACCTCCAGCCCGCCGCCTGAGCCGACGCGGTTCCGCCGCCATCGACCCGGCGGCGCGGCCCGTGATACAGGCGCCGCACCGAGCCCGCGATGCGCCGCCCCCGGACCGTCTGCCTCGCCGCCGCCGTGATCGCGTATCTCGCCGTCGCGCTGTGGAGCTTCCGCGCGGTGCTGTCCGCGCCCGCGACGCTGCTGCCGGAGAGCACGTACCCGAGCGCCGAGTACACCACGCTCGGACGCCTCGACCTGACCATGGTGCTCTGGGTCGTGACCGGCAACGCGGATCGCATCCTCACCCGGCCCGCGCAGCTGCGCGCGGAGGGACAGTGCCACCCGCTGCCGCGCGCCTGGACGCTGGGCGAGCACATGCTCGGCGAGAGCCTGGTCGCGACGGTTCCGCTCGCGCTCACGGGGGACCCGATCGCGTCGTACAACGCGGTGCTGGTCGCGTCGCTGTGGATCGCCGGCGTCGCGATGTTCCTCTGTGCGCGGCACTTCACGGGCAGCGATGCGGCCGCCTTCGTCGCCGGGTTGCTGTTCTGCCTCGCCCCCGAACGCATGACCGACACCGGGCATCCGTTCATCCACGGCGATCTCTGGGCGCCGCTCGCCCTGCTGTTCCTGCACCGCACGTTCGCGCGCGGGGGTGTCGGCAACGCGCTCGGCTGCGCGCTGTTCGTCGGGCTCACGGTGCTCGAGAGCCTCTACGTGCTGCTCGGCGTGCTGCTCGTTCTCGCCGTCTACGGCACGTACGCGGCGTGGCGTCACCGGCGCAGCGTCGCACGCTGGCTGCCGCCGCTCGCGCTCGCGACGCTGCTCGTGACGGCGGTCGCCATCGTCGTGCTGCGGCCCTACCTGCTGACGCGCGCGACCTGGGACGTGCTGGTGCGCCCGGGCACGATCTTCCTGCCGCTCGAGGCCTGGGCGCCGGGTGGCTACGCGTTCCCCGGCTGGACGATGCTGCTGCTCGTGCTGCTGGCGCTCGCCGACCGCGCGCGCGGTCGCCGCGACATCGACGGCGAGGACCCGCGTCTCGCGCTGCTCGCCGCTGCTCTTCTCGTGGCGTCGTGCTCGTTGCGCACGCTGCCGCTCGCCGGCATGGACCTGCCCTCCCCGCTGCTGCTGCTGAAGCGGCTCGTGCCCGGGGTCGACGCCGTGCGCGTGCTCGGGTCGACGGGCCGCGTCGTCGTGCTTCCCGCCGCCCTGCTCGCCGGCTACGCGGTGGTCGCATTGACCGCCCGCCGCGGTGCGCGCTGCGCGGCGGGCGTCGCGACGGCGCTGAGCCTGCTCGTCGTGGCGGAGCGCTGGGTGCCCTCGCTCGCGCGCGCGAACTTCGGCGCGCCGCTCGCCGTGGAGGCGTTCACGGCGCGTCCGCCCGAAGAGGACGTGGAGCTGCTGCGCGCCAACGCTCGCGGCGCGATCCTCGATCTGCCGCACGTCGGCAGCGCGAATCGCGTCGCGGGCGGTGGCTACCTGATGCTCGACGCGTTCAGCCCGCGTCCCGTCGCGGCCTGCTACAACTCGTTCGGCTCGCCGCTCGACGCCCAGGTCGCGGCACTCGCCGGGGCGCTGCCCCGCGCGAGCGCGGTCGACGCGCTGGCCGCCCTCGGCTTCGAGACGCTTCTGCTGCACGCCGACCGCCTGGACGCGCAGCGCGTGCAGTTCTTCACGGACCTGATCAACGTCGATCCGGCGATCGGCGAGCGGCTGCAGCTCGCCGGGCGGACCGCGCGTCTGCTGGTGTTCCGCATGACGAGCCCCGCGCCGGTGGCGAACGATCCGGCCGTGCTGGTCACCGTCGCACCCGACGCCGAGACGCACACGGCCGAGGCCGGCCGCCGCACCCTCGAGCTGGCCTTCACGAACGCGACCGACGCCACCTACGCGCAGCGGCCGCCGATCGTGCCGCTCGCGATCGAGGCGCGCTGGCGTGACGCCGGCGGCGACGTCGTGCTCGCCGAGCGCACGCGCGCGCTGCTGCCGATCGCGCTCGGACCGGGCGCCTCGGCGCGCGTCCCGGTCACGCTCGAGGTCCCGGCGCGCGCGGGAAACTACGACTTGACGCTCGCGCTGGAAGGCGCGCCGGACGCGCCGCTCGCGTGGACGCGCGTCACCGTCGCGCCACCCGCGTCCTGAGGCGAAGTCGGGCGCGTTCCGCGTCGACACCCGTATGGCACCGTGGTAGCGTCGCCGGGATGCCCTGGCGCGTGGCCGTCCGCACGACGGCGCTCCTGCTGCTCGTCGCACTGCTTCCCGTCCGCTCTCCCGCAGCACCGCCGGAGCCCGCGCCGACCGCGGTCGCCGCGACGCCCGGCACGCCCGCCGACCGGCCGCCGGTCCGCACGACGTGGGACATGCTCACCGCGCTGCAGCAGGCGGGCCCGCGCAGCGACGGGGTGGAGGTCGTCTATCGCGGCGGCCATGGCGAGACGCGGGCCGGTCTGCACGTGCCGCTGCCCGGTACGATCGCGGTTCCGGTCGAGATCCCCCCGCGCGCGCTGCTGTCGCTCGGCTACGCCTTCCAGGCGGCGGCGTTCATGACCGAGACACCAGAGCTCGCCGAGCCCGGACGCATCCGCGTCGTCTTCTCCGATGCGGACGGCGGCAAGGAGACGGTGCTCGTCGAGCGGAAGATCGACCTGCGCACGCAGAAGTCCGACCGGCGCTGGTTCGACGAGCGCATCGACCTCGCCGCCCTCGCCGGCCGCAAGGGCACGCTGAAGCTCGAGGCGATCAACGAGGGCGACGCCGAGAAGGCGAAGAGCACCAACGTCTACTTCTCGGCGCCGCGCATCGTGCAGCGTCCCGAGGAGAGCGCCACGCCGTCGCCGGGCGTGCGCAACTTCCTGCTGATCACCGTCGACTGCCTGCGCGCCGGACACGTCGGCGCGTACGGCTACGGCAAGCCGACCACGCCGAACATCGACCAGCTCGCCGCCGGCGGCATCCGCTTCGCGAACGCGTTCGCGAACGCGCCGATGACGCTGCCGTCGATCCCGCAGCTCTTCACCTCGACGGTGTTCCCGACCAAGGACGTCGAGACGCTGCTCGAGCCGGTCTCGAAGGCCGGCATCCCGAGCGCCGCGATCGTCAACAACGCGTGGATCCCGCTGTGGCTCAGCCAGGGCAAGCACGCCGAGCCGCCGGGAACCTTCGACGTCATGATGTCGGGCGAGTACGACGCGAAGGCGATCACCGATCGCGCGCTCGCGTGGCTCGATCGCAACCGCGACGACCGCTTCGTGATGTTCCTGCACTTCCTCGACGCGCACACGCCGTACTCGCCGCCGAAGGAGTACGTGACGCAGTTCGCCGACCCCGCGTACACGGGAAAGATCGGCGACACGTTCGCGCACGTCGAGGGTGCCGACGCGAGCGGCTACGACGCCGCCGACCGCAAGAAGATCATGGCGCTCTACGACGCCGGCCTGCGCCACATCGACGCGCAGATCGGGCGCATCGTCGCGGCGCTCGCGGAGCGTGGCCAGCTCGACGACACCGTGATCGTCGTCGCCGCCGACCACGGCGAGGAGTTCTGGGACCACGGCAACTTCTTTCACGGCCAGTCGCTCTACGACGAGCTGCTTCACATCCCGCTGATCGTGCACGCGCCGGGCGCGGCGCCGCCGGGCACGGTGATCGAGCGGCCGGTGCGCATGATCGACCTCGCGCCGTCGCTGCTCGAGTGGGCCGGGCTCGAGCGTCCCGCGACCTTCGAGGGCCGTCCGCTGTCGCAGGTGCTCGCCGCACCGGGTGCGCCCGGCGACGACCTGATCGCGACCGCGACGCAGGCGCAGTTCCCGACGCGCTACGCGATCCGCAGCGGCAACCTCAAGCTGATCGAGAGCCTCGACACCGGGAAGCGCGAGCTCTTCGACCTGGCGAACGACCCGCACGAGGAGAAGAACCTCGCGTCCGAGCGTCCCGACGATCTGGCGAGGCTCGACGCGCGTCTCGCCGCGGCGCGCGCGCCGCTCGCGAAGCGCGGCTACCAGGTGCGCGTCGTCGGGCCGAAGTCCGGCACCGTTCCGGTCACCGTCAAGCTCGAGAGCCAGCCGCGCAGCGGCACCTTCCTCACCCTCGACCGGACGTCGCCGTTCGGCGAGCCGCGCCTCGCGCTGTCGACCAACGGCGAGACGCTCGACGCGCAGGCGAAGGTCGACGCGCGCGGCACCGGCTTCCGCTTCGACCGCCTGCTGAGCCCGCGCAACATCGCGCGCGACGACAAGCTCAGGATCTCGGTCGCCGTCGACGGCAAGCGGGCGCCGCTGTCGTCGATCGCGCTCGGCAAGGACGGCACGGCGCCCACCGACGACGTGATCGACATCACGGCCGCGAACGTCACCAGCGACGCCGAGCCCGCGTGCGCGCCGCCCGACAGCGGCGTGCGCGTCTGCCTGTGGCGCTTCCCCGGCGAGCAGGTCGCCGCCATGCCGGAGATCAAGGACCCGGCCGTCCGCGAGAAGCTGCGCGCGCTGGGCTATCTGCAGTGAACCCCACGCCCGGCGGGCTCTCTGCATCGACGCACGTCCGTCGCGGACCGTCGGCCGCGACGCGCGCGCGAGCACCTCGACCGGCGCGGGGCCTGCGCACGCTCGTGCTGCTCGCCTGCGCGGCGCTCGCGTCGCCTGCGAGCGTGCGTGCCGAGACCAAGGACGCGTCCGCGGCGAGCGCAGAATCGAGCGCCGGAAGAGACGTGCGCAGCTTCGGCGCGGTGTGCGACGGCCGCACCGACACCGCGCCCGCGCTGCGCCGTGCGTACGACAGGCTGGCGAAGGACGGCGGCACCATCGTCCTCCCGGCCGGCGTGCGCTGCGCGATCGGCGGCGACGGCGTCGAGCCGCGCAGCCGCGTGTCGCTGCGCTGCGAGCGTGGCGCCGGCTTCGTGGCGCTGCCGGGCGTCCGCGCGCTGTTCCGCACCACGGCGACGCTCGACGACTGGAGCGTCACCGGGTGCGAGTTCGACCTGAACGGCGTCGCCGCGACGGCCTGGGAGTCGAGCGGCCGCGAAAAGGGCGGTGCGCGCTGGGAGTTCCGCGGCAACACGGTGCGCGGCGTGCCGTCCGGCGAGGGCGATCCGCTGTCGCTGGTGCGCCTCGACTGCACGCTCGCGAGCGGCCCGTGCACGATCGCCGGCAACGCGATCTTCGGCTCCGACTCGCCCGAGCGCCGCGACACGTGCTTGACGGTGTCGCCCGGCGGCTTCATCGGCTTCAACACGCAGATCCTCGGCAACTGGGTGCAGGGCTGCGGCGGCGACTGCCTGGAGGTGCGTCGTCCGGGCGGCGTGACGGCGAACGACAACACGCTGGTGCGCTGCTTCGACAACGCGGTCGACGACTCGTCGCTCAACTCGGTCTGGACCGGCAACCAGCTCGCGACCAGTGGCGAAGACGCGGGCGCGATCCTGTCGATCCACGACACGATCGGCAACCAGGTGATCGTCGGCAACCAGCTCGCGGTGAATCCGCGCACGACGTCGCCCGCGGTGCACGCGATCGCCGGCGCGGGCTCGCACCTCGCCGGGATCTGGCTCGACGCCAACTACGCCGCGCAGGGCGTATTCTTCGACGCGCGCGGGCGCTGCAGCGGCGGCACGTGCGACGGTGCCTCGTGCGACGACGACGGCGCCTGCGGTGCGTGCGGCGGACGCTGCTCGGACTACGGCGTCTTCGACCACGACCACGTCGCGAATCTGATCGTCACCGGCGAGATCGTGGTCGAGAACGCGACCAACCTCGTCGTGCAGGGCAACGTCGTGATCGGTGCGGCCGGCGAAGGCGCGGCGAGCGCGATCCGGCTGGTCAATCCGCGCGGCGGCGCACCGAACGGCGGCATCGTCGTCGCGGACAACCAGATCGGCAAGCGGACCGGCCCGAAGAGCGACCTCGCCTGCATCGTGCTCGACGACGCCGGCGGCGGCGGCTTCGCCGGCGTCACCATCAGCGGCAACACCTGCGGCGAGGATCCGGCGCTCGCACCGCGCGGTGCGGCGCCGCCGGTCGGCGTGCGCGTCGCGCGGACGCCGGGCGCGTGGCGCTCGGTGCTGATCACGGGCAACAACTTCGGCGCGACGCGCGCCGGCCTCGACGGCTTCACGTCGCCGGAGGTCCGCGCCGGAACGCGCGTCTCGGGCAACGCCGGCGCGGACGCCGGCGACGCGCCGACGCTCGCCGACGCGGCGTCGTCGGCACGCGGCGCGGTCGTCGCGCACGTGCGCACCGACGTCGAGCGCGCCGGGAGCACGACACCGGCGGCGGAGCCCTCCCTCGCGCTCCCGCTCGCCGCCGGCAGAAGCTACGCGATCGACGGCCACCTCCGCGTGCGCGCCGCCGACGCGCGCAGCGGCATCACGCTCGACCTCGGCCTGCCGGCCGGCACGACGGCGAGCATCGTCGCGCGCGCGAGCGGCGACGCCCCGGGCGTCCTGCTGTCGGGCTCGCCCGGAACGCTCTCGCTCGCGACCGGCGACGCCGCGATCTCGCTCTCCGGCACGCTGACCACGGGCGACGCCGGCAGCGCGACGCTGCTCTGGGCGCAGGGCACCGCGGGTGCGGCACCGCTGGTCCTGCAGTCGGGATCGTGGCTGCGCGCGACGGAGCTGCCGTGACCGCGGCGCCGTCCGCCGCCGCGGACGCGGGCACGGCGCGCCGCGGTGCCGACGCAGCGTCGCGGCGCGGACACGGCATCGGCACCGTTCTCGCGGCGGCCCTGCTCTACGCGCTCGCGACGCCGTTCGTGCTGCGCCCGTGGTTCCTCGCCCACGACCTGCTGCCGCACGCAACCGGCGCGATCGGCAGCATGATCGACGCCGACCTCTACCTGAACGTGTGGATCCTGGCGTGGATCGCGCACGCGGCCCTCGTCGATCCGTCGCGCATCTACGACGGCAACGTCTTCCACCCGGCGGCGAACGCGATCGCGGGCTCCGAGAACATGCTCGCGCACGTCCCGGTCACCGCACCGGCGCTCGCGCTGAGCGGCAGCGCGCTGGTGCTGCTCAAGGCCTACGTCTTCGAGTGCTTCGTGCTGTCGGGCGTGGCGATGTTCCTCTACGTCCGGCACCACACGCGCAGCGCGCCGGCCGCGTTCCTCGCCGGCGCCGCCTACACCTTCACGTTCTTCCGCGCGAGCACCATCCCGCAGCCGCAGTACCTCGGCATCCAGTTCCTGCCGCTCGCGCTGCTGTGCGTGGACCTGTGGCTCGAGCGCCGCCGCGTGCTCTGGCTCGCCGGGCTCGCGCTCGCGATCGGGCTGCAGGCGCTGAGCTGCGTGTACGTCGGCTTCTTCACGCTGATCGTCGTGCCGGTGTACGCGCTCGTTCGCCTCCTGTCGGTGCGCGACGGACGCGGTGCGGCCGCGGGCGGACTGGCCGCCGCGCTCGCCGGCGGCGTCGTGGCGCTCGTGCCCGCGGCCCTGCCCTATCTGCACGCGCGCGCCGAGGGCATGATCCCGCGCCACGACCCGGCGCTGATCCGCTGGTTCTCGTGGGCGCCGTGGGAGTACGCGTCGTGGGGCTTCCTCGAGCGCGCGGGCCTCGTGCCGGTGACGCTGGTGCTGCTCGACGTCGCGGCGCGCGCCGTCGCACGTCTGCGCGGCGTGACGCGCGCGCGCTCCGCGACGGACGACGTCGAGCGCGCGCTCTGGCTCGTGGTCCTGACCGGCGTCGTGCTGTCGGCCGGCCCGTCGCTCGACGTCGCGGGTCTCTCGATCCCGTTGCCGTATCGCGCGCTCTACGAGCTGGTGCCGGGCTTCTCGTCGATCCGCGTGCCGATCCGCTTCGCGATCGTCGTTGCGGCGGCGCTGGCCGCGCTGTCGGGCTTCGTCGTCGCGCGCTGGACGCGCAGGCTCGACACGCGCGCCGCGCTCGCTCTTGCGGGTGCACTCGCGCTCGGCTGCGTCGTGAACGCAGCGCCGCGACCGGTTCCCGTCGCAGCGGCCGGTCTCGGCGACGCGGCGCCGCCGGTCTACACGTGGCTCGCGCGGCAGCCGGGCGACGGCAGCGTGCTCGAGATCCCCGGAACCGCCGGCGGCGACGACGTGGTCGGCAACGCGCGCAGCGGCAAGTACATGGTCGCCAGCACGATCCACTGGAAGCCGATCGTGAACGGCTGGACCGCCTACCCGCCGCACGTGGCGCAGCTGCTCGCGGCCGCGATCCGCGATCTCCCCGACGCGCGCGCTCTCGAGCTGCTCGGCCAGGTCTCGGGCCTGGAGTGGATCGTCGTGCACCGCGACCAGCTGCTCTCCGACGACGTCGCGCGCTGGCCGCGCGCTCCGCTTCCCGGCTTGACGCTCGTGCAGAGCTTCGGCGACACCGACGTCTACCGCGTCGACGCGCGGGCCGCGCGCGACGTGCAGGCGGACGTCGTCGCGCGCGGCCGCGCGCCGTCGGCGACCACGCTGCAGGGAGCGAGCACCGCGCCGCTGGCACCCGCGTGCCGCGCCGCCGACGTTGCGATCGTCGACGCGCCACCGCGCGTCCTGCCGATCCCGGCGGCGCGCCGTGTCCGCGTGCGCGTCACGAACGAGAGCCCGTGCGTCTGGCCCGCGCTCGGCGTGCGCGCGGAGGGGCTCGTCACGCTGGGCTACCGCTGGACCTCGCCGTCCGGGAAGACCGTGCCATCAGGTGCCGTGTCGCGCCTCCTCGACGACGTCCCGGCGGGCGCCTCCGTCGACGCGACCATGCTGGTGATGCCGCCGGTCGGCGAGCCAGGAGCCTGGCGCCTCGACGTCGTGCTGCAGCAGGACGGCCTCGACGCGCCGCTCGCGGTCGCGAGCCGCACCGTCGAGCTGCACGGGCCGTCGGCGGGAGCCGCGGCGAACGTGGCTCCGCGTCAGCGCGGCGAAGCGGGCAGCAGCTCGTAGATGCGCACGTGCGGCCCCGGGCGCGATACCGCGCCGAAGCCGTGCGTCGGGATGTAGTAGGCGTCGGCGGGCTCGAAGACCGCGTCCTCGCGCGGGCCGGTGAACGGGTCGAACTCCGCGACCAGCTTCAGGCGCGGCGCCATCGCGGCGAGCGCCTGCGGATCGACGCGCGACGCGAACAGCGGATGGTCGTGCGCGACCACCCAAGTCGCACCGGTCGCGTCGATCGACGCCGCATCGAGCTTGCTCCGCACCATCTCGATGCCCGGCGGAGCCGCGGGCTCGCCGTAGCCCCAGAACTCCGTGCCGACCATCGCGACGCGCGCGCCCTTCGGCAGGTTCTTCTGCAGCCATTCGCTCGCCTGCACGCGCGTGTCGGTGCGCGCGGCGATGGTGTCGTGCGCGACGATGCTCGCCAGCGGCTCCGACACGAGTGCCAGCGCCGCGATCGTGAGGAACGCGGCGCGCGCCTGCGCCGCGCCGAGCAGCCGCGCCGCCGCGACCGTCATGCCCGCGATCAGGAGCAGCAGCAGCGGCACGATCGGCGTCATGTAGCGCGCGAGCAGCGCCGGGGACGCACCGACGACCAGGAAGTACGACACCGCGCACACCACCGAGAGCACCGCGATCGGCTTGCGCGACACGACGCCCCACACCAGCGCCAGAGGCGTCAGCAGAGTCGGCAGCAGGCCCATCCCGTACCGCAGCGAGAAGTTCGCGTGGTAGAGGTAGCCCGCCCAGAAGCTGGGCGCGGTCGGGATGTCGACCATGCCCTTCGGCACGCCGCCGGTGTCCGCGACCTGCGGGAACGCTTGCGGGAAGACGAGCACGACGATGCTCAGCACCTTGTTGCGCGTCTCGGGGTTGAAGAAGAGATCGGGCGAGGTCGCGAGGAAGCTCACCGCCGCGGCGACTCCAGCGGCGATCGCGGATCCGGGAACGATGCGGCGCCAGCCGCGCGCGTCCGATCCCATCACCGCCGCAACGTACGCGGGCAGGAGCAGCAGCACGGCGGGATACTTCATGCCCATCGCGAGCCCGATCACCGCACCGACCAGCGCACCGCGCTGCCACGTCGCGCGCCGCGCGAGCGGCGCCATGCAGCCGATCGCGGCGACCACGCCGAGGCTCATCAGCACGTCGGGCTTCGCCGCGTGGCTGTCGCGCGCGTGGATGAAGTCGGTCGCGAGCAGCGCGCCCGCGAGCAGCGCCGTGCAGCGTCCGAGGTTGCGACGCGCGAACACGACCAGCAGCGCGACCGTCAGGACGCCCGCGACCGCCGACAGTCCACGATCGAGCAGCAGCATCTGCGCGGGATGGCGCAGGAGGATCGTCGTGTAGTTGCCCGAGGGGAACATCCCGACGAGACGCAGCGCGCGCAGCCCGATCTCGCCCCAGAGCCACGTCAGGTAGATGTACGCGCTCGGGTAGATGCCGTACTTGAGGTCGAACTTCCCTTCGGCCGGCGCGCCCGCCTGGAAGAGGATCACCTCCTCGTCGGGACGCGTCATGAGGTGCGGCAGGCCGAGGTCGAGCGCCCAGAAGCGGAGCACGGCCGCGCACAGGACGATCGCGGCGAACGCGAGCCACTCGCCGCGCGACGGTCCGCCGCCGGATCGCACGTCGTGCCGGTTCATCCTGCGTGGTCGGCGAGGCCGGTGCGTGCGTCAGTCATGGGAGCGCGCGGCCGGGGCGCCGCTGTCGCGTTGTAGGCGGCACCCCTGCTGCGCGCAAGACGGCGCGGCGCGAGGTCGGGACGTCGCCGCGAGCCGCGCGCACACGCTTGCGGGACGCCACCCCCGCCCCCTACTCTCCGCGTCACCATGCAGCGATCCGAGCCCGCCCCGAGCGCCGGCATCGTCGGCCCGCGCCGTGCGGCTCCGCGCTGGATCGTCGCCGCGTGCGGGATGCTGCTGGCGCTGCTGCTCGCGGAAGCGATCGCGCGCATCGAGGGGCCGCCGGTGTGCGTCGGGCGCGACGGCGTGCTGCTCTCCCCCGACGACGAGGTCGGCTGGACGTTCACGCCCGGGCTCACGGTCACCGTCGACCCGTGCGCGCCGCCCGGCACGCGCCGCGCATGGACCGCGCCGGTCGCGATCAACGAGCAGGGCCTGCACGACCAGCCGTGGCCGTACGCGAAGCCTGCGGGCGAAGTCCGCGTGCTGCTGCTCGGCAACGAGGTCGCGGACGGCGTCGGCATCGCGCGCGCGGACCGCCTGTCGGTGCGGCTCGCGCACCTCACCGACCGCACGCGCGGCGCGCGCGTCGCGGCGATCAACGGCCTGATCCCGGGCTACGGCCCCGCCGAGTCGCTGCGCTTCCTCGAGAAGCGTGGCGTCAAGTACGCGCCCGACGTGGTGGTGCTGCTGGTCGATCCCGAGCGTGATCTCGCGGCAGCCCTCGACCCGCCCGAGATGCAGGCGGTCGCGGCCGACATCCCGCCCGCGAGCGGGCTGCTCGCGCTGTCGGCGAGCGCGCGCTGGCTCGCGGGCCGGCCCGCGGAGACGCCGTCGCGCGCGATCCGCATCGACGAGCCCGATCCGATCGGCGGCGATGCCGACCGCGCGCGGGCGCAGCAGCAGCTGGTGACGCTGGTGCGGCGGATCGCCGACGCGAGCCGCACCGCCGGCGCGCAGTTCGCGATCGCGATCGCACCGCGCTGCCCGCTGCAGACGGGGGCCCCGGCCGGCGCGAGCTTCTGCAGCGCGCTCGACGGCATCGCGCCGTGCGTGGACCTCGGACCGGTGTTCGCGGATCTCGCCGCGACCAAGCCCGGTCCGAGCGAGCTGTGCCTGCCCGGACAGCCGCGCTGGGGCCGCGACGCGCACTTCCTCGCGAGCCACAAGATCTGGGACACGCTCGGCGCGAGCAGCCTGTGGCCGCCGCACGTGGTCCGCGGACACCGCCTGTGAGCCTCGCCGAGCTTGCACCGAAGATCGCCGCCGAGCTCGCGGACTTCCGCCTCGGCAGCTGGGAGGCGCGGCACAGCCTGTTCGCGCACTACGCGCTCTACGGCGCGCTGCTCGCGGCGATCGGCGTCGCCGGCGCGCCGCTGCCGCGCGTCGCGCGCGAGTGGCTGCTGGTCGCGCTGTGCGCGGCGAGCCTCGCGATCCTCGGCTCGCCGTGGCTCGCGCTGCTGGCGGTCGCGTACTCGCTCGTCCTGCACGCGGTGGTCGAGCGCGTGCAGGGCACGGCCGGTGTCGCCGTGTCGTGGGCATTGCTCCTCGCGCTGGCGGCGTATCCGGCGCTGCTGCCCGAGGACGCGTTCACCGGCAACACCGGCTCGATGCGCGAGTTCTGGTCGTTCGCGACCAACGTGTGGTGGCTGCGCTGCATCGCCTACGTCGTCGACCGGCGCTCGCGCGGCACGACGCGGCGCACGCTGCGCGAGTTCCTGCTCGCGACGCTCTTCTTCCCGACGTTCGTCAACGGACCGGTCGAGACCACCGAGCAGATGGCCGCGCACGCGACGCGCGGTCCCGCCGTGCGGACCTTCGACGAGCTGCGCGCGTACGGCGCGATCGTGCTGCGCTCGGCGGGACGCTTCGCGTGGGGTGTCGCGAAGGTCCTGGTCGCGACCTTCTACTTGTCGCAGTCGAACGAGACCATCTTCGCGACCGGCGGACAGGTCGTGTCGCACCCGCGCCTGTGGCTCTGGCCGATCGAGCTCTACACGACGTTCTACGTCGTGTTCTCCGGCTGGACCGACATCGCGCTCGCGCTGGCGCGTCCGCTCGGCTTCGAGGTGCAGGAGAACTTCGACCGCCCGTGGCGGTCGCGCAACGTCGCCGAGTTCTGGCGGCGCTGGCACATGTCGTTCGGCGTCTGGCTGCGGTCGTACGTGTACATCCCGCTCGGCGGCAATCGCCGCCACGCGTCGCTGAACGTGCTGATCACGTTCCTCGCGAGCGGGCTGTGGCACGTGTGGGGCGCGTTGAAGGTCCTCGGGCTGCAGGGCTACGGGCCGGCCGCGTGGCTCGGCTTCGTGGTGTGGGGCTTGATGAACGGCCTCGCCGTCGTCGCCGGACGCTGGTGGAACGAGGCGCCCGCGCTCGAGCCGGTGCGCGCGGCGCTGCGCGACCATCTGCCGCGCCGCGTGCGCCATCACGCCGCGCAGGCGTTCGCGTTCGGCTTCGTGGCGCTCGCGTGGGTACCGTTCTTCCTGCCGCCCTGGGTCGACGTCGACGCCTGCTGGCGAATCCTGCTGCGCATGGTTTTCCTCGGCTGAGCCGATCGACGGGCAAGGCGACGATGCACGACAACGATCACGACGAGTTCCTCGCCGGACAGCGCGCGCACTTCACGGAGGCCGACGCCGACCACTTCGCGTGGCAGACCAGCGGACCCGGCTTCGCGGAGCGCGAGGGCGCGTTCGTGCGCGAGCTGCTCGCCGGAACCGACCGTCCGCTGCTCGAGATCGGCTGCGGCGAGGGCGCGAACCTGCTGCACCTCGGCGCCGAGCGCGATGCGGGCGGGCCCGTCGGCGGCGTGCGGCGGATCGGCATCGACGCGTTCGCGCGCAAGCTCGCATTCGCGGCGCGCCACGTGCCGTCGGCGCGCTTCGCCTGCGCCGACGCGGGACGCCTGCCCTTCCGCGACGGCGCGTTCGCGACCGTGCTGATCCGCGACCTGCTGCACCACCTGCCCGAGCCGCGCGCGACCATCGCCGAGGCGTGCCGCGTGCTGCGTCCGGGCGGGACGTTCGTGCTGGTCGAGCCCAACGCGCGCAACCCGCTCATCCGCCTGCAGATGACGCTGGTGCCCGCGGAGCGCGGGGCCGCGCGCTCGGACGAGGCGTGGCTGCGCGCGCTCCTCCACGGCCAGCCGCTCGAGCGCCTCGCGCTGCGTCCCGCGGCGGCGCTGCCGCTCGATCGCGTGGTCCTGCACCACCGCTTCGGATCGCCGCGTCTCGGCAACAGCCGCGCGGTGCTGGGCGCGCTCGCGGCGGTCGAGCGCCTCGCCGCGCGGACCCTACCGCACTCCCGCTGGTCCTATCTGATCGCCACCGCGCGACGGTCCTGAAGCCCGTCCACGCCGCCGCCGCACGCGTCCGCGGCGGGCCGACGTGCTGGCACCGCGCTGGGCGATATGCGACCTTGCTCACCTCGCATGCGCGTCCTCGTCGTCACCCCGACCTACAACGAGCGCGACAACCTCGAAGCGCTCTGCGCCGCGGTCCTCGCCTCGCCCATCCACGCCGACTACATGATCGTCGACGACAACTCGCCCGACGGCACGGGCCAGCTGGCCGACGAGCTGTCGGCGAAGGAGCCGCGCATCAAGGTCCTGCACCGCCCCGGCAAGATGGGGCTCGGCAGCGCCTACCGCCAGGCCTTCGGGCGCGCCCTCGCCGACGGCTACGACGCCGTGATCTCGATGGACGGCGACTGGTCGCACGACCCGCAGTACCTGCCAGACCTCGTCGCCGGTGCCGCCAACGCCGACCTCGTCATCGGCTCGCGCTACCTCAACGGCATCAGCGTGGTGAACTGGGATCTGTCGCGGCTGATCATGAGCCAGGTCGCGAACACCTACGCGCGCGTCGTGACCGGCATGCCGTTCCGCGACTGCACCAGCGGCTTCCAGTGCCTGACGTCGCGCGCGCTCGCGGCGATCGGCCTCGAGTCGATCCGCACCGACGGTTACTCGTTCCTCGTCGAGCTCAAGTACCGCGTCGTGCACGCCGGGCTTCACGGCGTCGAGGTGCCGATCGTGTTCACGCAGCGGCGGGCCGGCACGTCGAAGATCTCGAAGGCCGAGATCGGCCGCTCGATGATCACGCCGTGGAAGATGCGCCTCGGCTTCTGGGACGGCGGCCCGCGCACGCGCGCTTGACGCCGCCTGCCGGCGCGGCTGGCGGAGGCTTCGCGCGTCAGCGCTGCGCGCGCTCGGCGCGGTAGAGGACGAGGTCGAAGGAGCGGCGCCCGAGCGTCTCCGGACGGCGCTCGACGGTCGGCTCGAGGATGGTCGCCGGCCACGCGAAGGTCGCGACCTGCTGCAGCGTGAAGCCGTCGGGCAGCGTCGGCGCGACCGCGCGCGCGTCGACCGGTCCGTCCGCGGTCGCGAGCCCGCCCGACAGCACGTAGAGCGGACGGTCCTTCATCGCCGGCACGTCGAGGAAGCGCGCCAGCGCGGGCGTGAACCAGTCCTGCTCGCGTGCGACCAATGTCGTCGGGCCCTCGCCGAGCCACAGCGCCGGTGCCAGGTGCAGCCAGCCGAGCGGCTCCGCGAGGATCACGTACGCGTCCGGCGGCAGAGCGGCAGCGACGCGGCGCACGAGGTCGTCGCCGCCTGTCTGCACGCGGCGTCCGAGGACGGGTTGCACGCGCAGCGCGCCGAGCACGATGGTGAGGGCGACCAGCGCGATCGCGACGCGACGCTGGAGCGTCGCGCTCCCGGAGCGGCCCGGTGCCGGCGCGGACGCGGACGCGCGCAGCGGCGCGAGCGCGCGCACCGCGGCGAGCACCAGCACCGGCAGGACCACGGTGACCACGCGGCGCGACGCCCACGGCTGCAGGTCGGTCACGCGCGCCTGCACCAGCTGATCGATCGCCTGCAGCACGAGCGCGATCTCGAGCCCGGACCAGCGTCGCTCGCGCAGCGCACCGAGCGCGATCGCGCAGACGGTCGTCCACGGCAAGTAGAGCAGCACCGAGCGCAGCGCTGCGAAGTGCTCGGGCAGGCCGTCGCGGTAGAGCAGCGCGAGCCACGGCAGTGCGACGGCCGCGGCCGACCAGCGGCGCAGGAATCCCGGACGCGTGCGGTCGACGCGGCGTCCGATCCAGATCCACGCCGCGATCCCGACCACCGCCGTGATCGGCAGCACGCGGTTGAGGATGAACCCGGTGGTGTAGCCGTTGTGGCCGGTCAGCGTGCTGACGAAGACGACGAAGGGCGCGTAGGCGAAGATCGCCATCCTGAAGATGCGGTTCGCGTAGTCGGTGGGCACGACGAAGGCGTGCACCAGCGCGTGCGTCGACAGCAGCACGAACGGCAGCAGCGCGCCCTGCGGCAGCAGGCGGCGATCGCGCGGCAGCAGCGCGCGCGTCAGGAGCAGCGCCGGCACGAACACCCAGAACTGCTCGAGGCGCGCGAAGCCCGACACGCCGAGCGCCACGCCGCACAGGATCGCGGCCGTCCGTCGCGCGCGCGGCGCCTCCGCGACCTCCGCGAGCCGTCCCGCCGCGACGCCGGACCACACCAGCGCCTGCGCGAGGATCTCCGGCATCAGGTAGCGCGCGAACCAGTGCTCGGGCAGCAGCACGGCGAGCAGCAGCGGTGCCGCGACCGCCGCGAGCAGGCCCGCGTCGAGCAGCGCCAGCAGGCCGATCGCCCACCACGCGGTCGCGGCGAAGAGCGGCCCGAGCACCGCGATCGCGCGCTCGCCGCCGACGCGCTCCGCGATCGCCACCCAGACCGCGAGCAGATGCGAGAAGCTCGGGTACGCGACCGTTCCCGTCAGGTCGGGCAGCACGACGCCGCCGGGCAGCCGCGTCAGCGACATGCGCTGCGGGCTCAGGCTCGCACCGCCGAAGAGCTGCAGGCGCTCGTCTTCCGACAGGCTGGTGAAGCTGTCGTCGGGGATGCCGAGGCCGCCGCTCTTCGCGAGCCAGCGGCCGCTCGCGCGGTGGATGCTCGCGTCCTGGCTGAGCAGCGTCGTGTCCACCGTGGGCCACAGCGTCGCGGTGAGCGCGAGCGCCACCAGAGGCACCGCGACGCGTCCTCGCGACGCGACTAAGGGCGGCGCGCCGCGCAGCACGACGAGCACCACGGCCGCCGCCAGCGCGGCGGCCACGAGCACCGGAGCGATCGTGAACACGCCCGCCTCGGCGAGCGTGATGCCGACCCACGACGCCGCGGCGAGGCTTGCCACCCAGGCGAGAAACAGGCGCTCCATCAGCCCCGCTTCCCATGACAGGAAAGCGTGCGGCGCGCCAAGGGCCGCAGCGTGCGCGGTGCCGTCGGGACGTCGCGCGGCGCCGCTCGCGGCGTGCGCTCGCGGCCGGTTACGCCGGCGCCAACGTCAAGCGCCGCGGCGGGCGGCGGCGATGAAGGCGTTGCCGCGGTCGGGCACGGAGAAGTTCAGCGCGCCGAGCGGCGAGCGCGCGACCGCCTGGCTCGCGGCACCGAGCGGACCGCCGAGCGCGCGGCCGAGCTGGTGGAAGAAGTTCCGCGCCGAGACCTCGCGTCCGAGGTGTCCGACCGACGACGGCTCCTCGAAGCCGGTCGCGCGCAGCAGGTGGCCGAGGCTCGCGACGCTGAAGTACGTGAGGTGCTGCGGCGGGTCGTAGTAGTACCAGCCCGACCCGACCACGCGGCGCAGCAGCCCGCCGAGGTCCCCGGTCTCGGCGACCAGCAGACCGCCCGGTGCGAGCAGCGTACGGATGCGGCGCAGCGCGGCCGCGGGATCCGCGAGGTGCTCGATCACGTCGAACATCGTGACCACGTCGAAGCTCGCGGGCTCGAGATCCGCCGTCTCGATGAGCCCCGTGCGCACCTCGACGCCGAGCTCGCGCGCGGCGAACGTAGCGCACGGCGGCACCGGCTCGAGGCCGATCGCATCGAAGCCCTCGGCGCGCGCCGCGGCGACGAAGAAGCCGTACGCGGCGCCGACGTCGAGCACGCGCGCGCCCGCACCGAGGCCCGCGATCCAGCGTGCGCGGCGTGCGAAGTTGGCGAGGATCAGCGGACGGTCCTGCAGGTAGCCGCCGTAGCCGCACTCGCCGGCGCCCGCGAAGTAGTCCTCGTCGTAGCGCGCCGGGTCGGGCACCGGGTCGGGCACGAAGTGGCAGCCGCACGCGGCGCAGGACGCGATCACGAAGCCGCGCTTGACGAACTCCGCCCGCCCCGGCGCACCGCACGCACGGCAGCGCAGCGGCCCCGCGGCGGCGAGGGACTCTGCATCACCGCTCGCGGCCGCTCGGTCCGCGGCGGCGTCTCCGCGCCCGCGCGCGGCCTCGTCTGCGGATCCGACGAGCGCCGCACCCGGACCCGCTCGGGACGTCATCCGACCGCGTGCGCCGGCCGCGCCTCCGCGCGCCGCGCGACCGCGATCACCGACAGGCCGAACGGCAGGTTCAGCTTGCGCTCGAGGCGGTAGATCGGGACGAGCCGGTTCGCGATGCGCGCCTGCATGCCGGGCACGCTGCGGCGCTTGAGGATGCGTCCGTTGAGCAGCCAGCCCGGGATCGACGTCGCGTTGACGTGGATGTCGCTCTCGACCTCGAGTCCGCACTCGGCGAGCAGCCGGACGAGATCCTGGCGCTCGTAGCGGCGGTGATGTCCGATGGCCTCGTCGATCGTGCCGTAGAGGCGGCGGTGCGCGGGGACCAGCAGCAGCAGGCGTCCGCCCGGCTGCAGCAGCTCGCGCACGCGCTCGAGCGCGCCGCGGTCGTCTGCGATGTGCTCGAGCACGTTCAGGCAGATGATGGTGTCGAAGCGCTGCTCGGCGAGATCCGCCGGGATCGCCGCCGCGAGGTCGAAGGTCGTGACGTCGACGTTCGACGAGTTCTCGAAGCGGCGCCGCAGCAGCTCGACGTAGTCGGGGTCGACGTCGGTCGCGACCACGACGTCGCGGTCGCGCAGGAACTGCGTCAGGTTGCCGGTCCCGGCACCGACCTCGAGCACGCGCTGTCCGATCGCCGGCCTGATCTGCTCGAAGAGGAACGCGTTGTAGCGGTCGAGCGCGGCCATGCGGCGCAGGGTCGCGTGCAACGGATCGACCGCGCCGCGGTCGTCGGTGATCGCGCAGCGCAGCATCGTCCACACCGCCGAGACCGCGTCCTTCCAGCCGATCTTCTTGCCCTCGCTGTACGAGCGGCCGCTGTACGAGATCGGAACCTCGTAGATGCGGGCGCGCATGCGGGCGAGCTTCGCGGTGATCTCGGGCTCGATGCCGAAGCGGTTCGACTGCAGCGTCATCGAGCGGACCATCTCCTTGCGGATGGCCTTGTAGCCGGTCTCCATGTCCGTGAGGTTCAGGTCACAGAGCATGTTCGACAGCGTGGTGAGCATCTTGTTGCCGAGCGAGTGCCAGAAGAACAGCACGCGGCGCGGATAGCCGGCGAAGCGGCTGCCGTAGACGGCGTCGGCGCGGCCGTCGTAGATCGGCGACATCAGCTTGTCGTAGTCGGCCGGGTCGTACTCGAGGTCGGCATCCTGGGTGAGGAAGACGTCGCAGGTCGCGGCCTCGAAGCCGGTGCGCAGCGCGGCCCCCTTGCCCTGGTTCACCTGGTGCTGCAGCAGAACGATGCGCGGCAGCGGACGGTTCGGGGAGCGCAGCGACGGCCAGCCCGCGGCCTGCTCCTCACGCAGCACGTCGCCGGTGCCGTCCTTCGAGCAGTCGTCGACGACGACCAGCTCGTCGACCTCGGGCCGACTCGCGACGCGCTGCAGGATCTCGCGGATCGTGGCGCGCTCGTTGTACACCGGCACGATGACGCTCAACGTGACGCGTCTCGGGCCGCGGTTCGACCCCGGGGTGGTCTCCATCGAAGGGAGAGAATCGCACGCCGCGCCCGTCTCGTCGACGGGCGCGGCGCGGATCGGGTCGGAACTTAATCCAGCTTGTAGAGCTTTGCCGCGTTGCCCGCGCAGATCTTGTAGCGCTCCTCATCGGGAACGCCCGCGAACATCTCGTTCGCGATCTTGCGGGAGTACGGCCAGTCGGAGATGTGGTGCGGGTAGTCCGTCGACCACATCATGTTGTCGATGCCGATGTCGTGCCGGTTCCGGACGCCGTAGAAGTCCTGCACGAAGGTCAGCAGCCAGTTGCGGTGGAAGTACTCGCTCGGCAGCAGCTCGAGCTCGACCTTCGCCCAGTGACGGTTGCGCCACCAGCGGTCGTCCATCTGCTCGAGGAGCCACGGAATCCAGCCCGCGCCGGCCTCGACCGAGACGAACTTGAGGGTCGGGAAGCGGTCGAAGAGGCCCGACATGACGGTGTCGGCGATGATCGGCGGCATCGAGTCGATGCCCGCGATCGAGTACTTCGACACCGTCTGCTGGCCCGCGGTCAGGAGGCCCGTCGGCTCGAACTTGCCGGTCGTCGTGGTGGCGCCGGTCGCGGTCGCCTTCGACACCGTTCCGAGGTGGATCGAGCACGGCATGTCGAGCTCGATCGCGACCTTCCAGAACTCGTCGTCCTCCTTCGAGAGCGACGGCGCACCGCACGGCCACGACGACAGGATCACGCCGCGCATGCCGAGCTCCTTCGCGCGCCGCATCTCCTTGATCGCCGCCTCGACGCCGAGGTTCGGCATCTGGGCGAGGCCGATCAGGCGCTTCTTGTCCGGCGCGGAGAACTCCTTCGCCATCCAGTTGTTGTAGGCCTGGATGCCGGCGAGGTGGAACTCGGCGTCGTCGTCGAGCATGTAGTGGCGCATCGTGCGCTGCGACGGGTAGAGGACCTCGGCCGCGACACCGTCCTCGTCCTGCTCGATGAGGCGCGCGGCACCGTCGAAGGCGCCGGCGTTGATCTTGTCGTACTTGGCCCCCTCCCACTTGAAGGCTTCGTACGTGCGGCCGCGGTAGGTGGTCACCAGTCCGAGCGGCACCGGCTTGGGGGCCGAGCCGTACTGCCAGGCGTCGCCGCCCTCCGCGTCCTTGACCAGCTTCGGCGCACGGTCGAGGAACTCCGGCTGCAGCCACTTCTTCCACAGATCCGGCGACTCGACGACGTGCGAGTCGGCCGAGATGAGCCGATTCGGATCCTTTGCCATTTTCTCCCTCAGAGCTGCGGGCTACGTTTCGTGTACCAGACGCTACAGGCTTTCCGGAGGAATGCCAGTACGCCACCCGGGCGCGGCCTTCCGGGAGGCGCCTCGCCGGACGAACCAACGCTCGTTTGTCGCCCAGGGGGCTCGATCCGTCAACCCCGCCTTTCGCGGGCGGGCGTCAGCCCCGCCGCGCGATGGCGAGCAGGTCGATCCACTGCGGCGGCTCCGCGGTCGCGATCGAGAAGTCGCCCGTCGTCAGCTCGACGAGGGCCCTGCCCTGCGCCGCGACGCGCGAGCGCACCAGCAGCGCGAGGCGCGCGAAGGCCCACTTCACGAAGCGGTCGGGCAGCAGCTTCCTGAGCCCGAGCGGATCGAGGCGCAGGATCTTCTGCGCCTGCGCGCCGCGCGCGCGCTCGAACGCGTAGACGCGCTCGGTCCCGACGACGCCACGCACTTCCACGCTGGCGAAGAAGCGCTCGAGCAGCGCCTTCAGCTCCGGCGCCGTGTACTCGTGCACGTGGTACGGGTTCTCCGACACGCTGGCGAGGCGGTTCGGCGTGGTCAGGATCAGCACGCCGCCCGGCTTGACGCACGCGGCGGCGGCCGAGAGGAACGGCGCCGGGTCGTCGAGGTGCTCGAGCACCTGGAAGTTGGTCACCACGTCGAACTCGCCGGGCGACTGCTTCGCGAGGTCGAGCAGGTTCACCGCCCGGTACTCGAGGTTCGCCGCCTGGTGGCGCGCACGCGCCAGCTCCAGCGCGGGCGCGTTGTAGTCGACGCCGACCACGCGCGCCGCGTGCCGCGCCATGAGCGCCGCGCCGTAGCCCTCGCCGCAGCCCGCCTCGAGCACGTTCTTCCCGGCGATGAACGGCTCCATCAGGTGGTAGGCGGCGAGGTGCCGCGCCATGTCGGGCGCGAAGCGCGCGTCCTCGGCGGCGAGCCGCTCGCCGGTGTACGCGGCGGGGGCACTCCATGCCGATGCGCGCGCCGCTTCCGCGGCACGGTCTGCACTGGTCGTCTGCTGCTGTCCGCTCACGATTCCTCCGCCTTCGCAGGCTGCGCACCGGTCGCGCCCTTCGGATCCGCGTTCTGCCTACCGGATGCGCGTGCGCGCTGCCCGAGCGCCCATTCCGCGGCGTGCTTGACGCGCGGGTCGCCGTCGTTCGCCACGCCCTCGACCGCGGCCCACGCCTCGCCCGGCTCGGCGAGGTAGGGGACCATCCACACGGCGGTCTCGCGCTCCTCGGAGCTGCCGTTCTTCATGCGCTCGATCACCATCGCGGTCGCCGCGGCGGGCGGTACGAGGCGCGGGTCGAGCACGATCGACGGCACGAACTGTCCCGGCAGCGTGCCCTCGTTCATCAGCTCGAAGAGCGTCGCGAGGCGCTCGTTCTCGCCCATCTGCACCAGCGCGTACGCCGCGAGCATCTTCCACCACGTGGTCTCGCGGCGGTCCCACGGACCGTCGATCTTCTGCTTCAGGTCGTCGCGGCGCGCGTGCGCGACGGCGAGCGCCGCGAGCGGCCCGATGCGCTGGCGCTCGGCGAAGTCGTCGCCGATGGGTGCGACGAGAGCGTCGCTCTGCAGCGTGTCGGGGAGCGTCACCAGCGGGCCGTCCGCCGGCTCGACCAGGTTGAAGCGCATCGACAGCTCGCGCGCGAGCAGGAAGTTGATCGAGCGCGCCGCCTCCCAGCGGATGCGGCCGTCGGAATTCAGGAACACGTCCTGCAGGTAGCCGAGGCTCGCGGGCGCGCCGTACTCGCCGAGCGTGCGCAGGAACAGCAGCCGTGCGCTGCGGTTGGTCGCGACGGCGCGCTCGACCGCCGGGTACCCGCCGGGATCGCGCGCCGCGACCGCGTCGATCGCGGCGGCGTACGCCTGCCGGATGCGCCGATCGACGTCGGCGAGCTGCGGCGCCGTGCCGGCGAGATCCTGCGCCGTGCCGCTCTCCGCGATGCGCCGCGCCGCGGCGAGCTCGCGCGCGTACTCGCCGTGCGCGAAGGTGTCGTCGAGCGTCGCGCCGACGATCTCGGGCGTGCGCCAGTCCGGGTGCTTCTCCAGCAGGTCGCGCCGCGCGAGCACGTCGTAGCGTCCGATGCGGCGCACCAGCGCGTAGTTCTTCTGCACGTAGTCGCGCAGGATGAAGTAGTACGACGGCGACGCGCTGAAGTAGCCGAGACGATCGTTGAGCGTGACGAAGAGCGGCGGACGCGTGCGCTCCATCGCCGCCACCATCGCCGCCTCGTCGGCGTGCGACGGACGCCCCGTGAACCAGTAGTCGTGCGGCACGGGCGTCGCGCGGTCGGTGAGGAACGGCACCATCGCCAGCGCCGGGAAGACGAAGATCGGCTCGTCGGGACGCGTCTCCCGTGCAACGAAGTCGGCAACCGCGCGCAGCTCGCGCAGATCGCGGTCGCGGTCCTCCTCGAGCACGACCGGCATCGCCGTCTGCGCGAGCGGCGTCGTGCCGCGCACCGCGACGTCCGGCGTGAGGCGCACGCGCGCGTCGAGGAACGGCAGCGCGCGCACCGCCAGCGCGAACACGATCGGGGCGCACGCGACCACGCGCACCAGCGCGAGCGCGCGCCGCGAGCGCGCGTCATCCCATCCATTGAAGCCGCGCAGCTCCTCCACCCACCAGCGCTCGAAGCGTGCGAGTCCGCCCGCCGCCACGACGAGCGCCGACGGCATGCTGATCACCACGTGCATGAAGTCGATGCGCGGGTAGAGCTGCAGGAAGAGCAGCAGCGCGTAGATCAGCGACACCATGGTCACCGCGAGGCCGCGCGGCAGCATGCCGTCGGGCGCGCGCTCGACGTCGCGCATCTGCCACAGCACGGCGAGCGTCGCGGCCCACAGCAGGAGCGGGATCAGGTGGAAGCTCAGCACCTCCAGCTGCATCAGGATCGACACGCCGAGGCCTTCCGGCGCGAGCCCGAACTGCGTGAACGCGACCGTGCCGGCGACCACCAGCACGAGACCGAGCGCCACCAGCGCGCGCGTCCCGAGCACGCCGCGCGCGATCAGGCGCGGCAGCGCGACCCCGAACCCGAGCAGGCAGAGCACGGCGACGCCCCACTCGCTCGGACGCGGGAAGTACAGCAGGTAGATGCGCTCGACGCCGGCGCCGAGCAGCAGGACCTCCTCGGCGAAGCGTCCGACACCGAGCCGCGGCAGGAAGTACGCGAGCCACGCCGCGCACACCACGACGAAGCCGGCGAGCAGCGCCGCCGCATCGGCGAGCCCGGCGCCGATCGAGCGCTCCTCGCCCGGAGGGACGTGCTTGACGCGCATCCAGATGCCGCCGACCAGGAGTGCGAGCAGCGGGCCGCCGAGCAGCGCGAACTGCGGCGTGATCACGTCGAAGGTGAGCGTCGCGGCGACCGCGACGCAGGCGATCGCGAGCACGAGGATCTCGAGCGCGCGTCCGACGACGCCGCGCAGCTGCGCGCTCGCGAGCAGCTGCGCCAGCACCGCCGCGCCGAGCGCCAGGATGCCGGTGTTCGGCTTGAACGAGAACGCGAGGCCCGCGAGCGCTCCGGCCGCGACGAGCCACGCGCGGCTCGCGTTCTCGACCGCCTTCACCGAGGCGAGCTGCGCCGCCATCCACGCGGCGATCGCGTACCAGGCGGGGTACGGGATGTTGAACGACGCGAACTGGCCCTGGAAGAAGGGCATGAAGACCGCGTACGACAGCGCGGCCAGCGCGGACTCCGCGACCGGTGCCACGCGCAGCGCGAGGCGGAAGGTCAGCATCACCGCGAGCGCGTTGACGCCGGCGAGCACGATGCGGATCGGCATCACCGACACGCCGAAGGTCTCGAACAGCCACGCGTTCAGATAGAAGACTGCGGGCGTGTAGCCGGTGTGGAAGTCGAGGTACGGGCGCTCGCCGCGGTGCGTGCGCAGGATCTGGTAGAGGACCGTGCCCTCGTCCTCGAGGTTGTAGCCGTAGCCCGCGAAGAGCAGGAACAGCAGCAGCACCGCGCCGCCGATCGCGAGCGTCGCGGGCCACGCGCCGAGGCGCACCGCCTCGCCCGCGGCCACGGTGTCGCGTCCGGTCCAGCGGCGGCCCGGAGCCGCGGCGACCGCCTCGCTCATCCACCCACCTCGACGCTCCCCGGCAGCGCGCCCGGCACGCAGCCGGCGCCCTGCTCCGCCGCCATCGTGCCGCCGATGAAGTCCGGGACGTCGGGCAGCGGCGCGCCGCTCGCGACCGCGCGCACCACGTCGGCGAACGCGTCGGCGACGTGATCCCAGCGGAAGCGCTCCGACCACGCGCGTGCGCCGCGTGCGAGACGTGCGCGCAACTCGTCGTCCGACAGCACGGAGAGCAGACACGTCGCGAGCGACTCGGGATTCGCCGCGGCGAGGAGTCCGCTGGTGCCGTGGCGGACCGAGTCGCGCAGTCCGGGAACGTCGGTCGCGACCACCGGCGTGCCGCAGGCGTTCGCCTCGAGCACCGTGAGCCCCCAGCCTTCCTTGCGCGACGGCTGAACCACGACGGTCGCGCGCTGCATCCAGGCGACCTTCTCGTCCTCGGAGACGAAGCCCGCGAAGGCCGCCGTGTCGCCGAAGCCCGCGTCGCGCGCGCGCGCACGCATCTCGTCGCCCGCCGTGCCGCTGCCGACGATCACCAGGCGCGCGCCGGGACGAGCGGACCGCACGTGCAGCCACGCGTCGAGCAGCAGGTCGACGCCCTTGTAGTGCTCGAGGCGTCCGACGAAGACCACCAGGTCGCGCTCGGCGGGAGCCGATCCCGGACGGTAGCGCTCGTGGTCGAGGCCGTTCGGGATGACGCGGATGTCGCGCCGCGGAAGTCCGCGCTTGACGAGGTCGTCGCGCGTGCTCGGCGACACCACGACGAACGGCATGCCGCGATAGGCGAGCGGCAGCAGCGCCTCGGTCGCGACCACGTAGCTCGCGATCGGCGCCGACACCTGCCGGAACGCCGACAGCCCGAAGAGGTGGTGCACGAGGCCGAGACGCGGCACGCCGGGCAGCCAGAAGCGCGAGAAGAACAGCAGCTTGCAGAGGTTCTCGACGACGAGGTCGTAGCCGCCCGTCGCGAGCTCCGCGCGCGCGCGTCCGGGCAGCTGCGCGTAATAGCTGAAGCCGCGGTCGCCGAAGCGCACGAAGCGGATGCCGCGCCGGGTCTCGTCGGGAAGCGCGCCGTCGAACGCGGCGCACAGAACGGTGGTCTCGATGCCGTGGCGCGTCGCGAGGCGGCTCGCGATCTCCTCGAGGTGGACCTCGACACCACCCGCGAGCGGGTGGCTCAGGTCGCGCTCGTTCAGCATCAGGAGGCGCACGCGTTCGTCCGCCCGACGTTCCTCAGAGCCGGCCGAGCGCGCGGCGGACCTTCAGCTCCCAGACGATCCACAGCGCCTCGAGGCCGATCCGCTTCGACATCTTCGAGGTTCCGACCTCGCGGTCCATGAAGATGATCGGCACCTCGAGGATGCGCATGTGCTTGCACCACGCGCGATAGGTCATCTCGATCTGGAAGGAGTATCCGTTCGAGCGCACCTGATCGAGGTCGATCGCGAGCAGCGCGCGCCTGCGCCAGCACTTGAAGCCGCCGGTGGTGTCGCGCACCGGAAGGCCGGTCAGCTTCCGCACGTAGTAGTTGCCGAAGTAGCTGATCAGCAGGCGCTCGATCGGCCAGCGCACGACGGTGATGCCGTCCATGTAGCGCGAGCCCAGCACGACGTCGTACTCGCGCTGCGCGTTGCCGAAGAGGTCGGGCAGCGAGCCGATCGGGTGCGAGAAGTCGGCGTCCATCTGGACGATGTACTCGGCGCCGAGCTCGAGAGCGCGCTTGAAGCCGGCGCGGTAGGCGGGGCCGATGCCCTGCTTCGGTCCGCGCCGCACGACGTGGATGCGGCCGAGCTTCCGGCCCAGCTCCTCGACGGCGTCGGCGGTGCCGTCCGGGGAATTGTCGTCGACGATGACGACCTCGACCTCGGGATCCGCCTGCAGCAGCTCGGGCAGCAACCTCTCGATGTTGCCGCGCTCGTTGTAGGTCGGAATGACGACGACTTTCTCGGGCACGGGAACTCGCTGACCTCGGAGGTTGGGGACGGCGCGGGCCGCAACGCGCTGCGGCAGCCCGGCCTCGGAATGATTCGAGCCCTCTCCTCTAGCAGACGGCCCGGTCGCAACCCAAGCCGAAAACCCCGCGAAGGCTCAGGGCTCGACGACCGGCGCCACGCCCGCTGCGGCCTCGTCCGCACCGCCCGGCGCGCCCTGCGCACGAAGCAGCGCGCGCAGCCGGCGAACGTCGTCGGGGCCGGCGAATCCGGCCAGCGGCAGCAGCGCCAGGAAGCCCGCCAGAGCGACCGCCGCGCGCCCGGGCGCGGGCAGCGGCAGCAGCCGCGACAGCACGAGCAGCAGCGCCGCGAGCAACGCGGGGCCCGCGACGGCGTGCACGCACGGCCGCACCCAGGTCCGCGTCTCGGTCAGGACGTAGAGCGCCGCGTGGCTCGCGAGCGACGTCGCGACCACGCCGACGGCCGCACCGGTCACGCCGAGCCACGGGATCAGCGCCAGCTGCAGGACGATCTGCAGCACCGCCCCCGCCGCGTTCACGCGGAAGAGAACCGCCTGCCGTCCGACGGAGACCAGCAGGTGTCCGTACACCGCGCCCAGCGCCGCGAGCAGCGCCGACCACGTGAGCACCGCGAGCGCCGTTCCCGCGACCGCGAACTCCGGCCGGAAGAGCGTGCCCATGATCGTCTCGCCGGTCGGCCCGACCACCAGCACGACGCACAGCAGCGCCACGCCGAGCCCCTTCGCGGTCAGCTCCGCGAGCGCGCGCAGCGCGTCCGGACGCACCGTCGCGAAGCGCACGAACAGCGGGTAGATCGTCAGCATCGCCGCGTCGGCGAGCATGTTGAGCGCGTCGGTGAGCCGCGACGCCGACGAGAAGAAGCCGACCTCGACCGGTCCCGAGACGCGCATCAGCACCAGCGGCGCGATGCGCAGCCCGAGCGCGAACACCAGCGTGTTGGCGCCGATCGGCCACGCCTCGCGCAGCAGCTCGCGCCACAACGCCGTGTCGAGGCGGAGCCGCGGTGCGAAGAGGTCGCGGCCGAGCCACGCGGCGACGGCGAATCCGCTCGCGTTCGCCGCGAGGAGTGCCGCGAAGATGCCGTCGATGCCCGCGTGCAGGGCGAGCGCCACGCCGACCAGCGCGAGCGTGAGGATCGTGGTCACGGCGGCGACGCCGAGCACCGCGCCCATGCGCAGCTCGGCGCGGAAGAGCGCGCGGTAGCCCGGCTGTCCGACCAGCATCAGCGCCGCCGCGGCGAGTGCCACGCGGCGGCGCAGGTCGGGCTCGCCCGCGTCGGCGGCGAGCGGTGCCAGCAGGACCGCGCCGGCGGCGGCCGCGAGCGCCAGCGCCAGCCGGAGTCCGAGCGCTCCGGCGACGAGCCGTCGCCGATCGTCCGGGTGTGCGGCGAGACGCCGCAGCAGGATGGTCTCCGTGCCGAGGTCGGCGAGCACCTGGAAGAGGCTCAGGTACGCGATCAGGAAGCTGTAGCGGCCGTAGTCGAGCGGGCTCAGCACGCGCGCCAGCGCCACGACCAGCAGCAGCGCCGTGCCCTTCTCGACGACCAGAGTGGCGAGTCCGAGCAGCCCGCCGCGGGCGAACGACTTCAGGTTCATCGCACGCTCAGCCGTCGAGACCGAGGCGTGCGCGCGGGATGGGACGCCCGCGCAGCGCATCGAGCGCGCCCTGGAACTTCAGGCGCACCCCCTCCTGCTCGCCCCGCAGCCTGCGCTTCACCCACGACAGCGGCAGCATCGCGCCGAACCACAGCGCGAAGCGCAGGCGCTCGCGCGCGCTGCCGTGCTTGCGCACGAAGCGCACCATGTTGCGCGCCGTCAAGTACTGGCGGCGGCTGACGAACGCGCTGCCGCCCGAGCTCGCCTGCCCGCGGTGCAGGACCACGGCGCGCGGCGCCCAGACGACGCGGAAGCCGTGCTCGCGCGCGGTCGCGCACCAGTCGACCTCCTCGTGGTAGGCGAAGAACTCCTCGTCGAACGGACCGATCGCCTCGAGCGCACGGCGCGACAGCAGGATCGCGCAGCCCGAGACCCAGTCGGCGTCGTGCTCGGCCGCGAAGCGTCCGTCGTCGGGCTGGTCCACGCCGACCAGCTGCACGAGGCTCTGCCGGTAGTCGACCTCGCCCCATGCCATCCACAGGCGGTCCGGCTGCTCGAGGCGCAGGATCCGTGCGCCGACCGCCGCGATGCGGGGATCGCGGCGCGCCACCGCCACCAGCTCGTCGATCGTGCCGGGCTCCACGCGGGCGTCGTTGTTCAGCACCAGCACCCAGTCGGCGCCCGCCGCGAGGGCCGCGCGCAGCCCGACGTTGTTGCCGCCCGCGTAGCCGAGGTTCGACGCATTGGCGATCGTCCGCACGCCGGGATGACGGCGCGCGACCTCGGCGAGGACGGGCTGCCGCGATGCGTTGTCCACGACCAGGACGTCGAGGGGCTGCCACCGGCTCGCGCACACGCTCGCGACGCAGGCGAGCGTGTCGTCGCCGCCGTTCCAGTCCAGCACGACGACGGCGACCCGCGGGGCCGGTGCGGGGGCGTCCACTCCCCCGGCGTACGGGTTGCCGCCGAGGACGGTCAAGAGCTTGCCGGAGCGGGAGAAATTCCCCACCCGGACACCCGGTGGCATTTTCTCGACACGCGGCCTTGACGCACGGCGCCAACAGAGGACCCCGAGCGGGTCTTTTCGCCGCATGCGCTTTTTCGGTTGACCGGAAGCTGACGCCCCGCGTAGGGGGGAACGCACAGCAACTGCAGACACCCGTCTGCGGGCACCACTAGGTGTCACTGCCACCCGAACTGGAGGGAACATGCGCAAGGGGATCGGAATCGCGGCCGCTGTGGCCGCCGGAGTGCTGGTGTCGAGCCTGAACGCCTCGGCGCTCGTGCTGGTCGCGAAGAGCGAGGAGCAGAAGCTCCGCGCCGACATCCAGAAGCAGACGCACGGCTACACCTCGTGCCTCGTCAAGGCGGCGACCAACTGCGAGAAGTCGGGCGCGGTGATCGCGTCCGAGTGCACGCTGGCGACCGGCGTCGCGGTCGCGCCGGCCGATGCCAAGGGCAAGTTCGTCGCCGACATCGCGAAGTGCGACGGCAAGCTCGCCTTCCTGAAGAAGGCCAAGACCCTCACCGCCACGACCGGCTACACCGCGATCGGCTGTCCGGGTGACTCGAACAGCGGCACCGCGGGCGACCAGCCCTACGCCGACATGAACGCGTGGCAGGCGGGCACCCCGGCCTCGACCAAGGGCCAGATCGACCTTCTCGCCACTGCGCTCGGCGCGGTGAGCGGCTGCGGCGCCAATGCGGATCCGCTGAAGTGCCAGGCCTCGCTCAACAAGGTCGTCGCGGGCTACGCCGCGGCGGTCCAGAAGTGCCAGCTCGGCTGCGAGAACGACTACAGCAACAAGAAGGGCAACGGCGGCACCTCGGATTCGGCGACGGCGTGCTCGCTGTCGACGAACGGCGACAACTCGACCGGCGACGCGAACTTCGACGCCTGCGTCGACAAGGCGTTCGCGAAGGCCACCAAGACCCCGCTTCCGCCCGCGGTCGCGACGGTCGTCTTCCCGGCGCTGGCCACCGCGCTGAACGACGCGAACAACGACGTCAACAACGAGAACGACTGCCCGTGATCGGCTGATCGTCTCCGGACGAGAGGGCGGTGGCCGCGAGGCCACCGCCCTTTTTCTTTGCGCACGGCGGCCCGCGAGCGGAGTTGCGACCGCACACGAAGCCTGCGAAAGGAGCCGCGGATGATCGCCGCCGCCGAGAGCGCCGCAGCTTCGCCGCGCGCACCGGAAGGACGTCGTCCGCGGCGCGCACGACGGTTCGCGCGCGCCGCGCGGTGCGCGGCAACGGTGCTGCTCGTCCTCGCGACGTCGGCGACGGCGCACGCGCACGCGCGTCTCGAGCGCTCGGTCCCGCGCGCCGACGCGACGGTCGTTCCGCCGAAGACGATCGAGCTGTGGTTCAACGAGCTGCTCGACGACGAGTTCAACGACGTCACGGTCTACCGCGCGAAGCCGGACGGCTCGCCCGCCGATGCGACGAACCTCGCCACGGGGAAGCCGCAGGTCGATGCATCCGACCGCACGCACCTGAGCACGTCGGTCGGCACGCTCACGACCGGGCCGTACGTCGTGCAGTACAAGGTGCTGTCGCGCGACGGCCACAGCGCGCGCGGACGGGTGCTGTTCCGCGTCGGCGAGATCGAGTGACGCGGGTGACGGCTTCGCCGGCCACGGGCGAACGGGACGCGCGTCGCGCGTTCCCCTGACGGATGGAGCACTCCGCTCTCCACGCGGCCCAGCTGCTCGGCGTCCTGCTGGTGCTGGCCGCCCCGCTGCTCGCGCTGCTGGTGCTGCTGCCGGCGCGGCGCACGACGGCGCTCACCTCCGCGTCGGGCCGCGTCAGCGACGAGCTGCTGCGCCGCACGGCGCGCGCCGCCGCCTGGGCCGGCGCGATCGGCGCCGTGTCGTGCTTCCTGAACCTCGTCGTGCAGGTGGCGGAGTTCGAGGGTGTCACGATCCTCGCGGGCAGCGACCGCGATCTGCTGTGGCGCTTCGCGAGCGCCACCACCGTCGGACGGCTCGCCTCGCTGCGCGGCCTCCTCATGCTCGTCGCCGCCGCCGCGTCGTGGCGGCTCGCCGCGCGTCCGGCACGCTTCCGGAGCGGCGGCGCGTGGCTGCCGACGCTCGCCCTCGGCCTCGCCGCCGCGGCCGTGTGGGCGATGGTGAGCCACGCCGCGGCCCAGCCGAAGGGCCGCGAGCTCGCGGTCGCGCTGCACTTCCTCCACCTGCTCGGCGCCGCGGGCTGGATCGGCGTGCTCGGGCACCTCTTCCTCGTGCGCGGCACGATCGCCGCGGCGGACGACGCGCAGGAGGTGCGGCTCGCCGCCGCGATCGTCGGCCGCTTCTCGCCGATCGCACTGCTCGCGGCGTCGCTGCTGTTCGCGACCGGCGCCACCGGCACGTGGTTCTACATGCCGTCGCCGGCGGCGCTGCTGACGTCGTCGTACGGGCTCACCCTGGCGACCAAGCTGACGCTGCTCGCGATCCTGCTCGGCGGCGGCTTCGTCAACTACAGGATCGTGCGCCCCGCCCTGCTGCGCCTCGCGGCCGACCCGGCCGCGCTCCCGGGACGGCCCGACGGCGCGGCGCGCGCGCTTCTCGACCGGCTCGCGCGCACCATCGAGCTCGAGGTCACCGTCGGCGTGCTGGTCGTGATCACGGCGGGCATCCTCGCCGGGATCTCGCCGCCGACGGCGCAGGGCGAAGGCACGCTGGACGCGGCGCAGATCGCGTCGATGACCACTCCGCGCGCACCACGCACGCAGATCGTCGATCCCGCGACGTGGGTCGGCAGCGCGTCGCGCACCGACGACGACCTGCGCTACTCCGAGTTCATGCACGGCTGGTCCGGCGTGCTGGTGATCCTGCTCGGCGTCGCGTGGCTCGTGCAGTCGGTCGGTGGCGACGGACGCGCGGCGCGCATCGCGGGCTGGGTGTGGCCCGCCGCCTTCATCCCGTTCGCGGTCTTCGTCGCGATCGCGAGCGATCCCGAGGTCTGGCCCATGGGCACGGTGAGCCCGTGGGTCGCGCTGACGGACCCCATCGTGCTCGAGCACCGCGTCGGCGCGCTGATGATCGTGCTGCTGGCGGTGCTGGGCTGGCGCGAGGCGCGCCGTGGCGGAGACGATCGTCCGCTCGGCCGCGCGCTGCCGGTGGTCATGATCCTCGGCAGCCTGCTGCTGCTCGGCCACGCGCACTCGAGCTTCTCCGCGAGCGACCGCCTGACGACGATCATCAACGTGCAGCACGCGATCCTCGGCGGCCTCGGCGTGATCGCCGGCGCGGTGCGCTGGCTCGAGATCCGCGACCTGCTGCCCCGCCGTGTCGCGAGCGTCGCCTGGCCGACGCTGGTGATCGCGATCGGCGTGGTGATGGCGTTCGGCTACCGCGAGCTGGTGTGAAGCGTCGGCCGCGGACCCTGCTCAGGTCCGCGGGTCGATCGGCGTCCGTGCGCCGAGCGCGGCCTCGATCGCGACCGCCGCATCGAGGCACAGATCCTCGCGGAAGCGCGGTCCGGTGATCTGCACGCCGATCGGCAGCCCGTCCGCGACCGCCGCCGGAACCACCGCCGCGGGCAGGCCCAGCAGGTTGCCCGGCAGGACGCACCGGATCAGGCGCAGCGTGCGCACCGCACCGTCGCCGTCCGCGATGTCGTCGCCGGCGCGGAACGCGGGCTCGGTCCAGACCGGCGACAGCACGAGCGGCAGCGCGTCCTGGAAGCCCGACCACGCGCGCGCGATGCGGTGGCGCTCGACCAGGATCTCCGACATGCCGGCCGCGTCGAGCACCGGATGCGCCGCCATCACCAGGTCGATGAAGCGCATCGACTCCGCGCCGATGACGCCGGAGAGGATCGGCAGCAGCGGCCGCATGTCGTTGACGAGGAACGAGCCCCACACCTCGACGATGCGCTCGAAGTCCGGCGGCGTCGCCGCCTCGACCGCGAAGCCGGCGCGCGACAGCGCGTCGGCCGCCGCACGAACGGCGTCGCGCACCGCGGGCGACGTCGTGCCGCCCGGCGGCTCGTCCATCACCGCGACGCGCAGCGCGCCCGCGGGACGCGGGCCCTCGAGCGGCACCGGCACGCAGAACGGATCGCGCGGGTGCGGCCCCGACAGGATCGACAGCGTGAGACGGAGGTCCGCCACCGAGCGCGCCATCGGGCCTTCGGCGAGCATGAGCTGCGAGGCGAGCGCGCCGTCCTCCGGCGGGATCGCCGACGCGTGCGGGACGCGTCCCGTCGTCGGCTTGATCGACGCGATGCCGCAGCAGTGCGCGGGGTTGCGCAGCGAGCCGCCGATGTCGTTGCCGAGGCCGAGCGGCGACATGCCGGTCGCGAGCGCCGCCGCCTCGCCACCGCTGGACCCTCCGGTGGTGTGCCCGGGGTGCCACGGGTTCCTCGTCGGGCCGTGCAGCGAGCTGTGCGTGTGCACGCGAAGCCCGAGGTCGGGCATGTTGGTGCGCGCGATCGGGATCGCGCCGGCGCGGCGCATGCGCTCGACCACCGGCGCGTCGACCGCGGGGATCGCGTCGGCGAGCGCGACCAGGCCCTGCGTGGTCGGCGAGCCCGTGACGTCGACGTTTTCCTTGACGGTGAACGGAACGCCGTGCAGCGGGCCGATGGCGTCGCCGCGCTCCAGCGCCGCGTCGGCCGCGTCGGCCGCGGTGCGCGCGTCGTCCGCGAGGACGCGCGTGACCGCGTTCAGCGCCGGCTCGACCTGCGCGATGCGCGCGAGATGCGCGTCCACCACTTCCCGCGACGACGCCTCGCGCGCCGCGATCCGGCGCGCGAGCTCGCTCGCGCTGCACCGCCAGAGCTCGTTCGACATCCGCTCCGGATAGCGTGCCCGGACGCCGACGCCAATCGCGACGCCTGCCGCGCCGCTCAACGCGTGCCGTCCGCGCGGGCGCGCAGCGTGCAGCCCGCGAGCGTCTCCACCGCCGGATAGCGCTCGTCGAGGTACGCGCCGAGGCGCGCGAAGTAGCTCTCCGCCGCCGCGAAGGCGGGCACGCGCGGGTGCCCGGTCACGGCGAGGCGGGGCCGGCGCCGCTCGAGCTCGTCGATCGTCCGCTGCTCGCCCGCGCGGTCCGGACGTCCCGGCACGAAGTACAGGTAGAAGAAGGGCGCCGGCCGGTCGGCAAGGAACGCGACGCCGGCGAGGTCGGGGAACGTGAACACCCCCTCGCCGTCCGTCGTGCGGGCGTCGATCGCGCGCACCGCCTCGCCGAGCCATGCGTGCTCGGACGCGTAGGGCGCGGCGATCGCGAGCGGTGCGCGCGGCCCCGCGTCGAGCGCGGCCTGCGGCTCGAGCAGACGCGCGCGCAGCCCGGGCAGCGCGCGCGCGACGCACGCGAGCAGAAGCACCGCGATCGCCGTCCGGATCGCGAGGCGGGCGCGCGGATCGTGCGCCTCGCGGAGCGGCGCCGCGAGCCACCACCATGCGGCACCGACCGCGCCCAGCACCGGTGGTCCGCCCATCGCGACGTGGATGAGATCGGGCCGCGGGAAGAGCTGCAGCGCCCAGACCGCAGCGAACGCGAGCAGCGCGTGCAGGCGCGCGGTACCGGCGTCACGCGGCAGCAGGACGAGCGACGCAGCGAGCGCGAGCGGTCCGAGCCACAGGCACGCCTCCTCGCCGACGATGCGCGCCGGCTGCGCGCCCGCGAAGATCGCGGCGAACGCGACACCCGCGAGAAGCAGCGCCGGCACGAGGACCCCACTTCGGTCGCGATCGCCGTCGCGTGACAGCCTCGCCACGAATGCCGCGATCAGCACCGCAGCGCACAGTCCGGCCGCGGCGAGCGACGGCGCGGGGAACGGCAGCAGGTACGCGTCGATCACGCCGCCGCCGTCGAGCAACAGCACCTCGCGCGCGAAGCGCGCTGCGCCGAGCTCGTGCAGCAGCGGCAGCGCCCACGACGCGGTGGGCACGACGAAACCGGCCGCGAGCGCGACGAGATCGCGCAGCGGACGCGCCGCGCCGGCATCGCTGACCGGTCCCGCGCGCAGCGCCGCGAGCACGACCGGCAGCAGCAGCGCCACGACGTAGGCCGGATCGTGCACCGCACCGCCGACCAGCAGCACCGCACCAGCGACCGCGCCGACGCGGACCAGCGCGCCGAGCAGGCTCGCCACCACGTCGCCGCGGCGCCAGCCCGCGACGGTCGCGAGCGCCGCACCACCGAGCACGAGCAGTCCCGCGTTGGGCTTGACGGCGAACGCGGCGCCCGCGAGCGCGCCCGCGCCGAGCAGCGGCAGCACCCCCGACGCACCGGCTCCGACGGCGGCACCGCCCGCCCGCGCCGCCACCACGCTCGACGCCAGCAGCTGCGCGCCGAGCGCGAGCGGTGCCGCGATCCAGCCGGGGTACGGGACGTTGAACGGCGCGCCCGCGCGCGGCGACACCGGCAGCAGGAACGCCACGTCGAACGCGACGACCGACGCGGCGAGCAGCGCGCTCGCGCGGCGCCGCAGCGCCGCGTAGAGCAGCGCGACCGTCAGCGCGTGCAGCGCGACGCCGAAGCTCCGCGTCGCGAGCAGCTCCGCCCCGGTCGAGCGCCACAGAGCGACGTGCAGGTCGAAGTACCAGGGCGTGTAGCCGGTCTCGAAGTCGAGGTACGGCCGCGCGCCGTGCGCGACGCGGTCGATCTGCGCGAGCTGCGTGCCCTCGTCGACGACGTCGAAGCCGTACGTGCGGAAGAGCCCGAGGTACGCGAGCACCAGCACGAGCACGACGAGCGCCTCCGCCACGACGCGCGCCATCGCCGCCGGCGTGCGCTCGCCGGAGCTCACCGCCGCGTCCCGCGTCGCACGGCGGCCGCCTCGAGGTACGCGTCGCGCGTCTGCTCGGCGGCGCGGCGCCACGACAGCGTACCGGCGCGCGCGAGCGCACGCCGCGCGACGTCGGCACGGAACGCGTCGTCGCGCAGCAGGCGGGCGAGCGCGTCCGCGACCAGCGCCGCGTCCGGACGCTCGACCAGCACGCCGCCGTCGCCGACCACCTCGGGAACGGACGTCGCGGCGACACCCACCACCGGGCAGCCGCACGCCATCGCCTCGACGAAGGTCAGGCCGAAGCCCTCGAAGCTCGACGGGCTGACCATCACGTCGGACGCGCCGTAGAGCTCGACCAGATCCTGCGCCGGCAGCTCGCCGGCGAGGCGCACGAACGGCGGCGGCGCGTCGAGCCAGTCCGCGGCGTAGCCGGGACGGCGACGGCCCGCGATCACCAGCGTCACCGGAACGCCGTCGGCGTGCAGGCGGCGCACGGCGTCGACCGCGACGTCGATGCGCTTGCGCGGCTGCGCCGTGCCGACGAACGACACCAGACGTCCGCCCGCTCCGACCCCGTAGCGCTCGCGCACGGCTGCGCGCCGCGCCGGATCCGCGAGCGGCACGAAGCGCGCCGAGATCCCGTGCGGCACGACGGCGATCCGATCCGGCGGCACGCCGAGCCGCGCCGTCACGTCGCCCGCCGCGTGGTTCGAGACGCAGACGATGCGGTCCGCGGCGCGCGCCGCGTGGCGCAGGTGGACGATCAGCTGCAGGCGCTGCGCGAGCGAGAAGGTCTCCGGCTCGACCAGCACCGCGAGATCGTGGATCGTGACCACGCGCGCCGTACCGCGCGGCAGCGGCAGAAGCGGCAGCGCGTGCTTCGTGCCGTGGTAGACGTCGACGCCGCCGAGCGCGCGCACGCGTGCCGGAACGGCGACGTTGTCCCACCACGGCTGCCGCCACGGCGACGGCAGCGGGATCTCCTCGATGCGCACGCCCGCCGAGGATTCGAACAGGTCCGGACGGTCGGTGAGCACCACCAGCTCGAGCGCGCCGTCGCCCAGCGCCGCGAGCGCGTGCACCAGCTCGACCGAGTAGGTCGCCGGTCCGCCGGTGACGCCCGCGACCGCGCCGATCGCGACCCGGAGCGGCGTCAAGCAGCGCCACCCGGTGCGGCGGCAGCACCGCCCCGCCACGCGAGCCCGATGCCTTCCGCGACGCCGCGCCACATCGCCGCGACGACGTCGCGGCGCCCGCGCAGCGCGTAGATCGCGGAGCTCAGCACGACGAGCAGAGCGAAGATCGGCACGAACGCGAGCCAGTCCGCGATCGAGCCGTACCAGCGCAGCAGCAGCAGCTGGTTGCGGCACTTCAGCCGCGCCGCGTACGGCTGCAGCCCGGCGGTGAAGCCGCGCATGCCGTCGTGCAGGACGATCGCCCGCGGCACCAGCAGCGGGCGATAGCCGCACGCGCGGGCGCGCAGGCAGTAGTCCACTTCCTCGTAGTAGACCAGCAGCTCCTCGCTGTACGGCCCGACGCGGAGGAAGCACTCGCGCGTGACCATGATCGCCGAGCCCATGATCCCGCCGACGCGATACGGCGTGCCGTCGCCCGCCGAGCGGACCTTCAGCAACGTGCGCGGCACGGCGAGCGACCACGCCGAGTAGCGCTCGCCGAGGGACAGCGGACGGTGCGGCGGCGGCAGGTCGAGCAGCGCGGGGCCGATGACGCCGGAGTCCGGATGCGCGTCGGCCGCGTCGACCAGCAGCCGCGCACAGTCGGGCGCGAGCGTGGTGTCGTTGTTGAGGAACAGCAGGTGCGTGGCGCCGCGCTCGATGGCCCGCCGCGCGCCTGCGTTCACGCCGCCCGCGAAGTGCCGGTTGTCGTCGAGCAGCACGAGCTCGATCCCGGGCACGGCACCATACTCCGCGACCAGCGCCTGACGCTCCTCGTCGCGCGACGCGTTGTCGACGACGACGATCAGCATCGGCACGCCGCTGCTGGCGCGCAGCGACTCGACGCACGCGCGCGTCACGTCGCCGCCGTTCCAGGTGACGACCACCGCACCGACGAGCGGAGTGCCGGCCGCCGGCGCCGCGTCCGCGCTCACGCCGCGGCTCCCTGCGGGAGTGCTGCGCGCCGGGCCGCGAGCAGCGGCGAGGCCAGCACGTCGCGCAGCCGCGCCGCGCGCACCTCGTCGCTCGCCGTGCGCAGGAAGGCCTCGCGCGCGCCGCGTGCGAGCCGCGCACGACGCCCGGGATCGCGCGCGAGCGCGAGCAGCGCGTCGGCGAGAGCACGCGGCGTCGGCTCGACGAGGCAGATCGACTCGCCGTCGACGAAGGCCTCGCGGATCGCCGGCGTGTCGGCGGTGACGATCGCGCTGCCGACCGCCGCCGCCTGCCAGATCTTGTTCGGGATCACCATGCGCGCCTTGACGCTCTTCCCGAACACGCCCAGCACGACGTCGGCCGCGGCGATGCGTCCGGGCAGCTCGTCGTACGGCACCCAGTCGGTGGTGCGCACGTGCGGCAGGCGCTTCACGAACGCGTCGCTGCGCGCGCGCTCCGATCCGGTGCCGACCAGCTCCAGGGTGATGCCGCAGTCCGGCGGCACGAGACGCGCGGCGAGCGCGATGGTCTCGTTGCCGTGCAGCGGCAGGTACTGGCTGTAGCCGAGGACGTGCATGCGTCCCGGCTCCGTCGCCGTCGCCTCGCCGGACGCCGCGGCGACGGCCGCGCGGCGCGCGCCCTCCTCCGCGAACGGCGTCTCCGCGCCGAGGTACTGCACGACCACCTTGTCCGGTGCGACGCCGAGGCGCTCGATCAGGTACTCGCGGTGCGCCGCGGTGTCGATCAGGACGACGTCGGCCGCACGCAGCGTCGCGCGATCGAGCGTCGCGAGCAGCTTCGCCGCGATCGATCCCTCGCCGTAGGTCTCGCGGTCGTCGACCAGCGTCTCGGTCACGGTCACCAGCGGCGCGAACAGGATCGGACGGGCGCGCTCGACGAAGCGCGCGAGCAGAACGTCGAGCTGCCCGTTGAAGCCGACGACGAGCAGCGACGCGGACGCCGCGTCCGTCGGCAGACGCCGCGCGAGCCGGCGCGCGGCACCCGCGTAGCGCAGCGCGAGGCGCGCGAGCCCCGCCGGCGCGAAGTACGGCGCGGTCTTGTCGCGCGTCTCCTCCCAGAGCGGCTCGTGGCACGCGCGGACGGTCACGCCGGCCGCGCGCAGGTCGCCGGCGAGGAGCGCGTTCGCCGCGTGGCGCGAGTTGTAGGTTCCGAACAGAAGCGCGATCACCGCGCGTTCCACCGGACGTCAGGCGCCCGTTCCCGAGCCGCGTTGCGGCTCCGGCTCGTCCATCGCCGCTTCGAGCCCCGGGTCGGTCTCGGGATGGTAGCCGGGCTCCATCTCGGGCATCTCGCCGAGACGCAGCTCGATCTTGCGGACGCGCAGCAGCGTGTCCTCGGTGAGCGACCGGCTGAGCGCGATCAGGTCGGCGATCAGCCCCATGAGGATCGTCTGCACGCCGATGATCGACAGCGCCGCCGCGAGGATCAGCGACTGGATCTTCCCCGCGCCGCGCGGATCGGTGACGTAGTAGTAGAGGAAGCGCAGCCCGATCGTGACGCCGGCGGTCACCATGATCGCGCCGAGCGTCCAGAACACGCGGATCGGCTCGTACAGCGAGTAGATCCGCACCAGCGTCAGGAACGAGCGCTGCAGGTAGGCCGGGATGCTGCGGAACAGGCGCGAGGGCCGCGTCTCGCGCGTCCGCACCGGGACGTGCGTCACCGCGAGCTGCTTCTTGCCGGCCTGGACGAGGGTCTCGAGCGTGTAGGTGAAGTCCGAGATGACGTTGAGACGGAGCGCCGCGCGCCGCGACAGCGCGCGAAAGCCGCTGGCCGCGTCGGGCACGTCGGTGCCGGACAGGCCGCGCACGACCCAGCTGCCGTAGAACTGCAGGGCACGCTTGACGGGACTGAAGTGCGCGATGCTCTCGGGCCCCCGATCGCCGATCACCATGTCGGCGCGGCCGTCGAGGATCGGCTTGACGAGTGCGGGAATGTCGCGCGCTTCGTATTGATTGTCGGCGTCGGTGTTGACGATAATGTCGGCACCGAGCTTCAGAGCCGCGTCGACCCCTGCCGAGAATGCCTTCGCCAGCCCCTGATTCTGTGGAAACCGCACGATGTGGTCCACGCCTGCCCGACGCGCGACCTCCACGGTCGCGTCCTGCGAGCCGTCGTCGATGACCAGGAACTCGACCGCATCGCAGCCCGGCACGCGTCGCGGCAGCGCCGCGATGGTCGTCGCCAGGACCTCCGCCTCGTTGAGGCAGGGAATCTGGATGATGAGCTTCGGCATGGGAGCACGGCACTCGCGTGCCCGTCCTGCGTTGCTGGCATGCAGGCCGAGACGTTGTCAACGCGCCTCGCGCCGCCATGGCGTGCGCGCGGTGGCGCTCGTCGCGGGCGTGCTGCTGTTCGCCAGCGCGCTCGCGTCACGCGCGACGGCCGAGCCGCCGAACGCCACGCGGGGACTGGGCGCGCCGATCCGGGCCGGCGCGGCCGCGTCGCCGGCGCCGGCCGCGACGCGCACGCCGGATCGGCTGCGCGTGCTCTTCCTGCGCGCCGCGTTCCCCGACCAGCCGTCGTCGCGGCCCGCGAGCGACTTCCACAACCAGAGCCGCAGCGGCCTGATCGATCGCCTCGTCACGTACTGGGACGAGGTGTCGGCGCGTCGCTTCCGCATCGAGCCGGTGATCTCGGACCGCGTCTACACGCTGCCGAAGAAGCGCGCGCAGTACGTGAGCCAGCCCGGCAACATGATCCGCGACACGCTCGCACTCGCGAGCCGCCCTGCGCCCGAGGGCGAGAAGGCACTCGTCGACGGCTCGCGCGCCGACGTCGTGGTGGTCACCTTCGCCGGTCCGGGCGCGGAGTCCGACATCGAGAAGAAGTCCGTCGGTCTGCCGTGGTCCAACGCCGTCGAAGGACCGGACTTCGCGAAGGTCGGCGACAAGAGCATCAGCCGCGGCATGGTGGTCGGCGAGGACCCGTTCCCGCCGCTCGCGCCGTTCGGCGTGATGGCGCACGAGTTCGGACACGTGCTCGGGCTGCCGGAGCTGTACGCGCCGAACAAGCCGCACGAGGGCATCGGCATCTGGGGCCTCATGGGCCAGGGCACGTGGGTCGGCCGCGGCGACATCCCGCCGCACCCGGAGGCGTGGTCGAAGCTGACGCTCGGCTGGGTCGACCCGATCGTCGTCGACCGCACGCAGACCGTCACCCTGCCGTCGGTCGCGCGCGGCGCGCAGGTGGTGAAGATCTACGCCAAGGGCCCGCAGGAGCCGTTCGAGTACTTCCTGATCGAGAACCGCGAGCAGAAGGGCGCCGACCGGCGCATCCCCGGACCGGGGCTGCTGATCTGGCACGTCGACGAGCGCCTCACGAGCTACCGCCGCTCGCAGGACGAGGCGTCGCACAAGCGCGTCGACCTGCTCACCGCGGACTCGTGGCCGTCGCACCTCGACATCGGACACGCGAACGGCGGCAACCGCGGCGACGCCGGCGACCCGTGGGCCGCGCGCAAGGACGGTCCGGGACCGGACACGCGTCCGAGCACGGCCGCGTACGACGGCACGCGCGGACGCTTCGCGATCCGCAACATCTCGCCCGCCGGCGAGGTCATGACCTTCGACGTCGTGTTCGGCGACGACCCGGAGCCGTCGGGGCCGCGCGCGGCGTCGTCACCGGCACGCGCGCCCGCGTCACGCTGAGCGCGCGACGACGTCGAGCCACGGATCGAACAGCAGGCCGGTCACGCGCTCCGCAGACCGGCACGCGCGCCGCACCGCACGCTTGACGCGCTCCTCCTCGCGCACCGCGAACGGCCGCGTGCGCGCATCGGCCAGCCGCAGGATCGTGTCGCCGCTCACGTGGCGGCATTCGAAGCCGGGCGCCGCGAGCAGCCCGCGGAGCGACTCCGGCGTGTAGCCCGTCAAGTAGGGGAACGAGACGAAGTTGTCGTACGCCTGCGCGAGCAGGACGTGGTGCACGCGGCGCGTGCAGCGCGCCGCCCGCCGCAGCTCGAGGCAGGCGGTCTCGAAGCGTCCGTTGGGCACGCGCAGGACGAGCAGCCCGCGCGGCACGAGCAGCGAGCGCACCCTCTCGAGCACAGCGGACGGATCGCCGAGCTGGTCGAAGGTGCTCCACACGAACGCCGCCGCGAAGCCCGGCTCCAGATCGACGTCGAGAACGTCACCCCGCCGCACGTCGAAGCCACGCTCGCGGACGTAGCGCGTGGTCTCCTCCCCGACGTCGACGCCGGTCGCGCGCCAGCCGTGCGCGCGCGCCGCATGCAGGAAGCCGCCGACGAAGCTGCCGATCTCCAGCACGCGCGCGCCGGCGCGGAGCTCCGATAGCTGCGGCGCGAGCTGCGCGAGCTTCGCGGTGAAGAACGCGTCCTGGTTCTTCGCCAGCTCGTCGAGCGTCGCGCGGCCGTAGCGATCCTCCGCGTAGGTGTCCTCGACCTCGTCCGGCGACGGCCGTGGTACGCGCAGGACGGTCGCGCACGCGGTGCACGCGACGATCGTGCGGCTCTCCGACTGCGTGAACGACGCGCGGTCCTTCGCGTCGTCGCCTCCGGCGTCGTCCGGCAGGTCGAGCCGCAGGCTGTGGAAGCGCTCCAGCCAGCGCTGCTCGGCGCGCACCTCGTCGGAGGTGAGCAGCGTGCGTCCGTCGGGTCCGCCGCAGGCGAGGCAGAGCGAGCGCTGGCGCGCGAGATCGCGCACCGGGGCGGTCGCCGCCGAGCTCGACAGGGCCATCGTCGGCGCTGCAGCAGCAACTTTCGTGCTTGCCGCAGGAAGGCCGCACAGCCGCGAAACGTCGTCGCGGGATGCGCGGATCTACCACGCACGGGCCGGACGTCTGCAGAACCTGCAGACGTCCGGCCCCCTGCCGGATCACGCGTCGCGGCGCAGCGGCCGGTACTTGATGCGGTGCGGCTGGTCGGCGTCGACGCCGAGGCGGCGCTTCTTGTCCACCTCGTAGTCCTGGAAATTGCCGGCGAACCACTCGACGTGGCTGTCGCCCTCGAACGCCAGCATGTGCGTCGCGATGCGGTCGAGGAACCAGCGGTCGTGGCTGATGACCACCGCGCAGCCCGCGAACTCGAGCAGCGCCTCTTCCAGCGCGCGCAGCGTCTCGACGTCGAGGTCGTTGGTCGGCTCGTCGAGCAGCAGCAGGTTGCCGCCGCTCTTCAGGAGCTTCGCGAGATGGACGCGGTTGCGCTCACCACCCGACAGATCGCCGACGCGCTTCTGCTGGTCCGCGTTCTTGAAGTTGAACCAGCCGCAGTAGGCGCGCGAGCTGACCTCGCGCTTGCCGAGCAGCAGCCGCTCGGCACCGCCGGAGATCTCCTCCCAGACGGTCTTGTCGGCGTCGAGCTGGTCGCGCGACTGATCGACGTACGCGATCTGCACCGTCTCGCCGAGACGCAGCGAGCCCTCGTCGGGCTGCTCGCCGGTCGCGATCATGCGGAAGAGCGTGGTCTTGCCGGCGCCGTTCGGTCCGATGACGCCGACGATGCCGCCGGGCGGCAGATCGAAGCTCAGGTCCTCGATCAGCAGCCGGTCGCCGTAGCCCTTGCTGAGGTGCTTCGCCTCGACCACGACCTGTCCGAGGCGCGGGCCCGGCGGAATCGAGATCTCGACCGTCGAGTCGCGCTTCGACTGGCCGTCGGCCAGCAGCTGCTCGTACGCGGCGAGACGCGCCTTGCTCTTCGCCTGGCGCGCGCGCGGCGACGAGCGCACCCACTCGAGCTCGCGCGCGAGCGTGCGCTGGCGCGCCGACTCCTGCTTCTCCTCGAGCGCGAGCCGCTTCTGCTTCTGCTCGAGCCACGACGAGTAGTTGCCTTCCCACGGGATGCAGCGGCCGCGATCGAGCTCGAGGATCCACCCGGCGACGTTGTCGAGGAAGTAGCGGTCGTGGGTGACCGCGACCACGGTGCCCTTGTACTCGGCGAGGAAATGCTCGAGCCACGCGACGGACTCGGCGTCGAGGTGGTTGGTCGGCTCGTCGAGCAGCAGCAGGTCCGGCGCCTGCAGGAGCAGGCGGCAGAGCGCGACGCGGCGGCGCTCGCCACCCGAGAGGTTCTGCGTGCCGGCGTCCGGCGGCGGGCAGCGCAGCGCGTCCATCGCGATCTCGACGGTGCGGTCGAGCTCCCACGCGTTGGCGGCGTCGATCTTGTCCTGCAGGGTGGCCTGCTCGGCGAGCAGCTTCTCCATCTCCTCGTCGGACATGGGCTCCGAGAAGGCGTTCGAGATCTCCTCGAAGCGGGTCAGCAGGGCGCGGGTCTCCGCGACCCCCTCGTCGACCACCTCGCGGACGGTCTTGGTCGGGTCGAGCTGCGGCTCCTGCGGCAGGTAGCCGACGCTGTAGCCCGGGTTCAGCCGGGCCTCGCCGGAATACTCCTTGTCGATGCCGGCCATGATCCGCATCAGCGTGCTCTTGCCGGTGCCGTTCAGGCCGAGGACGCCGATCTTCGCGCCGTGATAGAAGGACAGGAAGACGTTATCGAGGACTACGCGGTCGGGTCCGTAGACCTTGCGCAGCTCGCGCATCGTGAAGATGAAGGTCTGTGCCACGGCGGTGTCGTTAACGGACGCCGCCCGGCGGGGCACGCGCCGTCTGCATCCTCTTGCCTCGGCGCCCCGGACGTTGCAGACGTCGAGCAGGGAATCCGGAGGACCTCCGCATGGCAGGAACGTCCGAGATGGGGGACGCGCGCTCCCGGCGTCACGCGCGCACGGTGCTCGAGCGCATCTTCGGGCACGTCGAGCCCGGGCTGCGCTACCGCCTGTGGGACGGCAGCGAAGGATCGGTCGGCACGCCCGACGGCTCGTTCACGCTGGTGATCCGCGACCGCGAGACGTTCCGCGAGACCTTCGGCAGCAACGACACCAAGGTCATGGCGGAAGCCTTCGCCGACGACCGCATCGACTGCGACGGCGACCTCTTCGCAGCACTCCGCGTCGCGAACCAGCTCGAGGATCTGAAGCTGGGCTGGCTCGACAGGATCCAGCTGTACATGGAGCTGCGCGGCGTATGACGGCGGCCGGCGCGTGGGACGCGATCGTCGTCGGCGGTGGTCCCGGCGGATCCACCGCGGCGTGGCGTCTGGCGCGCGGCGGCGCGCGCGTGCTGGTGCTCGACGCGGCACGCTTCCCACGGCCGAAGCTCTGCGCCGGCTGGGTGACGCCGGCGGTGTGGCGCGCGCTCGAGATCGACCCCGCGCGCTACCCGTGCACGATCCAGCCCTTCTCCGAGGCCACCATCGAGCTCGACGGCGAAGTCCTCGAGACCAGCTGGGACCGCATCGTCAGCTACGGGATCATCCGCCGCGAGTTCGACGAGCACCTGCTGCGCCGCGCGCAGCAGAGCGGCGCCACGGTGCGCGAAGGCGCTCGCGTGACCGGCGTCGCGCGCGACGCCGGCGGCGTGCGGGTCGAGGCGGACGGCGAGAGGTTCACCGCGCCGATCGTCGTCGGGGCCGGCGGACATCACTGTCCGGTGGCGCGCACGCTCGGCGAGATCGCGGACGGCGAGGCGGTGGTCGTGACGCGCGAGAGCGAGACGCGCGTCGGCACGAGCCTGCTGCGCGAGCTCACGAAGCGCAGCGGGACGCCCGAGCTCTTCGCCGAGCCCGACTTCCGCGGCTACGGCTGGTACTTCACCAAGGGCGACTTCCTGAACGTCGGGATCGGGTGTCTGGGCGACGGCAAGGACCTGCACCGCCGCTTCGACGCGATGATGGCGCGCCTGCGCGCCGACGGACGCCTCCCGGCGGGACTGGAGCTCGAGCCGTTCCGCGGGCACGCGTATGCCGTGCGCATCGACCATCCGCGGCGCGCCGCCGGCGACGGCTTCCTGCTGGTCGGCGACGCGGCCGGCCTCGCGCGCGGCGTCAGCGGCGAGGGCATCGGGCCCGCGGTCGAGAGCGGCGTGCTGGCGGCGGACGCGATCCTCGGCGCGAACGGCGCGGCCGCGCGGCACTACGCCGACGCGATCGCGGCGCGCTTCGGCACCGGGCGTCCCGGCGTCGCGGAGCGCGTGCTCGGCGGCCTGCCGCACGCGGTGACGGCGACGCTCGCGCGCACCGTCTGCCGCGCGCCCTGGCTCAGGCGGCGCCTCGTCTTCGAGGGCGCCTTCGGCATGGGATGACGAGAGGAAGCAAGGAGTGAACGATGACGTCCACCGACCGTCGCAGCCTCGACGCACAGGCCATCGAGCACCACTACGACCTGTCGAACGGCTTCTACGCACTCTTCCTCGACCCGCTGATGGTCTACACCTGCGCGTACTACCGCACGCCCGACACGAGCCTCGAGCAGGCGCAGGAGGACAAGCTCGACCTGGTGTGCCGCAAGCTCCGCCTGCAGCCCGGCGAGCGCTTCCTCGACATCGGCTGCGGCTGGGGCAGCCTCGCGATCCACGCCGCGAAGCACTACGGCGTCGAGGCGCTCGGCGTGACGCTGTCGAAGGAGCAGGTCGCCTACGCGCAGGAGTGGATCGCGCGCGAGGGCCTCGCGGACGTCTGCCGCGTCGAGCACCGCGACTACCGCGACCTCGTCTCCGAGGAGCCCTACGACAGGATCTCCGCGATCGGCATCATCGAGCACGTCGGCATCGCGAACTACCGCGCCTACTTCGACGAGGTGTACGGCCTGCTGAAGCCGAACGGGCTGTTCCTCAACCACGGCATCACGCGCAACCACTACTGGGAGAAGACGCCGCAGTGGGACTTCCTCGTCGAGCACGTCTTCCCCAACGGCGAGCTCGACACGGTGAGCCACATCTCCAGCGTGATGGAGGAGGCGCGCTTCGAGATCGCCGACGTCGAGTCGCTGCGCGAGCACTACTCGCTGACCTGCCGCGACTGGGCGGAGCGCCTGCGCGCCAACGAGGACCGTGCGATCGCGCTGGTCGGCAAGCGCAAGTACCGCACGTGGCTGCTGTACCTGCACTCGGCGTCCGTCGGCTTCGAGCAGGCGAGCATCGGGCTGCACCAGATCCTCGGACGGCGCCGCGAGGCGGGCGTCCGCGCGGTGCCGACGACGCGCGAGGAGATCTACACCGAGGCGCCGCTCAGGATGCCGGGCCGAGCGGCCTAGCTTTCGCCCTTCACCCCTTCTTCCACTTGATCGAGCAGCCGATCGTCGGGTGCTGCTCGGCGGCGGGGCGCTTGCCCGCGAGGAGAGCGTCGATCGCGGCGGCGAGGTCGCGGCGGGTGACCTTCGACGGCTCCTTCCAGCTGTCGTCGATGCGGCCGTGGTACGCGAGGCGGCGGTTCCGGTCGTAGACGTAGATGTCCGGAGTGCAGACGGCGCCGAACGCGCGCGCGACCTGCTGCGTGTCGTCGATCAGGTACGGGAAGCCGTAGTCCATCGTCCGCCAGCGCTCCTCGAGCTTCGCCGGCGCGTCGTCGGGGTAGTCGGTGGGGTCGTTGGCGCAGACGCCGACCAGCTGCACGGAGCGGCCCGCGAACTCCTTGCGGAGCGCGATGATCCGGTCCTCCACGGCCTGCACGTACGGGCAGTGGTTGCAGATGAACATCACGACCAGGACGTCCGCCGAGGCGAAGCCGTCGCGCGTGTAGCGCTCCCCGTCGACGCCGTTCAGCGCGAAGTCCGGACACGCGATCCCCGCCGGCAGGGCCTCCGATTCGAGCAGCACCATGGCGCGGACGATAGGCATCCGCCTACCGAGAGACAACGGTTCCAACGAGGGGTCACGCGACCCCTCGCCCCACGCGGCTAAGCCGCGGGAGGCCCCACTCCCCGCGCTCGCTGGCGCTCGGCCGCGCAAACGGCGCGCGGTCAGCTCACCTCGGGACTTGGCGAAAATCGCGTCACCGTCGCGCGCGCCCCGTTGACAGACCGCACCGCGTGCTTACCTCGTCTGCGTCTCAAACAAGAGTTCAACGGGCCCATCGCGGGTCCGCGACGCACGAAGGAGAGCAGCCATGACGTTGACGCACTTCAGCCATCCGTTCGGACGGAGCCCGTGGCGCGAGTTCGGCCGCATGCAGGCCGAAGTGGAGCGCCTGTTCGACCACGCACGCGCGCGGGTCAACGACTCGTACGCTCCGGGCTTTCCCGCCGTGAACCTGTGGACCTCGGAGGACGAGGTCGTGATCACGGCCGAGCTGCCCGGCATCGACCCCGACAAGATCGACATCGCCGTCGTCGACGACACCGTCACGCTGAGCGGCACGCGCGCCTCCGAGGACGTTCCGGAGGGTGCGGTGATCCATCACCGCGAGCGCGGCTTCGGCGAGTTCTCGCGCAGCTTCCGCCTGCCCTTCCGCATCGACGCGGCCGGCGTGGACGCCCGGTACCAGCACGGCGTCCTCGAGGTGAAGCTGCCCAAGGCCGCCGAGGATCGGCCCCGCAAGGTTCCGGTCCTCACCGCCTGAGAACGACGAACGATCATCGAGGGAGATGAAGAGATGAACACCGCACAGGATCTGCAGAAGCACGAAGCCCAGCTGCCGCAGAAGGCCGAGCGTCAGCGCCCGCGTCCGTACGCGGCACCCCGCGTCGACGTGTACGAGACGAAGGACGCCTACCAGGTCGTCGCCGACGTGCCCGGCGTGAGCGAGAGCACGCTCGAGATCACGGTCGAGAAGGACACGCTCAAGATCGAGGCGGCCGTCGAGCCGGCGAAGCGCGAGCATCGCCTGCGCCTCGCCGAATCGGTCGGCGGCGGCTTCCTGCGCAGCTTCGCGCTGCCCGACGGCATCGACCGCGAGCGCATCTCGGCCACGGTCCGCAACGGCGTCCTGCGCTTGACGCTGCCGAAGAGCGAGGCCACGCGGCCGCGCAGGATCGTGGTCCAGCCGGGCGCCTGAGACCCGCGACCTCTCGTGAGGACCTGACGGCCGGCGGCGACGCCGGCCGTCATCGTCCCCTCCCGCCGTCCGCCGGGCGTCACTCGCCCGGCGGCGGTCCCTTCTCGATCAGCTCGAGCAGCGCCGGCTCCTCGATCACCGGCACGTTCAGCTTGCGTGCCTTGTCGAGCTTGCCGCCGCCGGCCTCGCCCGCGACGAGGTAGCTGGTCTTCGCGCTGACCGAGCCCGTGACCTTGCCGCCCGCGGCGCGGATCAGCTCCGCCGCCTGCTCGCGGCTGTACGTCGGCAGCGTTCCGGTGATGACGAACACGAGGCCCTCGAGCGGCTTCGGTCCGCCCTCGCCCTCCGGCGCGCGCTCCTCGACCATGCGCACGCCGGCCGCACGCAGCTTCTCGACGATGCGCCGGTTGTGCGGGTGCGAGAACCACTCGATCACGCTCTCGGCGAGGATCGGACCGATGCCGGTAATGCCGGCGAAGTCCTCGGCGGTGGCCTTCTCGAGTGCGTCGAGCGAGCCGAAGTGCTCGATCAGGTTCTGCGCCACGACCTCGCCGACGCCGCGGATGCCGAGCGCCGTCAGCACGCGCCACACCGGGCGATCCTTCGCGTTCGCGATCGCGGCGACCAGCTTGTCGATGCGCTTCCGCTGGAAGCCCGGCAGGCCGTCGAGGTCGTCGGCGGTGATCGCGAAGATGTCGGCGACGTCCTCGACGAGCCCCGCCTCGACGAACTGCCCGGCCTGCCTGATGCCGAAGCCGTCGATGTCCATGGCACCGCGCGACACGAAGTACTCGACCGAGCGCACGAGCTGCGCCGGGCAGGCCGAGTTCACGCAGTAGGTCGCGACCTCGTCCTCCAGCTTGACGGCCTTCTCGCCGCACGCGGGACAATTCGCCGGCAGCTCGAATACCGTCTCGTCGCCGGTGCGCAGCTCCGGCACCGGGCGCAGCACCTGCGGAATGACCTCCCCGGCGCGCTTGACGACCACGTGGTCGCCGATGCGGATGTCGCGCTCGCGGATGTAGTCGGCGTTGTGCAGCGTCGCGTTGCGCACGGTGACGCCGCCGATCTGCGCCGGCTCGAGCTCCGCGAACGGCATCAGCACGCCGGTGCGTCCGACGTTGACGCCGATCGCGTTGAGCTTCGTCACGACTTCGGTCGACGGGAACTTGTAGGCCACCGCCCAGCGCGGCGCATTGCCGACCGCGCCCAGGCGCTCCTGGACGCGGCACTCGTCCACCTTCACGACGAGCCCGTCGGTCTCGTACGGCAGGGTCTCGCGGCGCTCGGGCCACGCGGCGCAGAACGCAGCCACCTCGTCGATGGTCGCGAGCCGCGTGCACTCGCCGGCCACCGGAAAGCCGAGCCTGCGCAGCAGATCGAGCGCCCCCCACTGCGAGTCGAGAGCCGCGCCCTCGACCACCACCACCTGGTACGCCCAGAGACGCAGCGGGCGCGTCGCGGTCACGGACGGATCGAGCTGGCGCAGCGAGCCCGCCGCGAAGTTGCGCGGATTCGCGTAGACCTTCTCGCCGCGCGCCGCCTGCTCCTCGTTGAAGCGCGCGAACGCCGCGCGCTCCATGTAGATCTCGCCGCGCACGACGAGGCGCGACGGCGCCTTCGTCCGGCCGCCGTCGACGGGGATCGCGAGCGGAACGGTCTGCACCGTGCGCAGGTTCGCCGTGACGTCCTCGCCGACCTCGCCGTCGCCGCGCGTCGCACCGAGCGTGAACGATCCGTCCTCGTAGTGCAGCAGCACCGAGAGGCCGTCGATCTTCGGCTCGACCACGAACGACAGCTCGGTGCCCTGCGGCAGCAGGCGCAGCGCGCGCTCGTGCCACGCGCGCAGCTCCTCCTCGTCGAACACGTTGCCGAGGCTCAGCATGGGCACCGGGTGGCGGACCTTCGCGAAGCGCTCCTGCGCGACGCCGCCGACCCGCTGCGTCGGCGAGTCCGGCGTGCGCAGCTCCGGATGCTGCGCCTCGAGCTCATTCAGCTCGCGCAGCAGCGCATCGAACTCGGCGTCGCTGATCTCCGGGTCGTCGAGGACGTGATAGCGGTGGTTGTGATGGTGCAGCGCCGCGCGCAGCTTGTCGGCGCGCGCGGCCGGTGATGCCGGCTTCACACCTTCGAGTCTCCGCCGCCACCCTGCAGACGGTCGAGCGCGTGCTCGACGTCCTGCTCGAGTCCCGCGTCGCCGCCGACGTCGAGTCCGCGCAGCGCCGGGATCGCGTCCGGTCCGACCTGACCCAGCGCCGCGATCGCGGCACGCTTGACGCGCCGGTCGTGGTCCGCCGCCGCCTGCTGCAACGCGGGGATCGCCGCGGGCCCCAGTGCGCCGAGCGACGTCGCCGCGTTCTCGCGCACGTAGTGGTCGGGGCTCGCGAGCGCGCCCTGCAGCGCGGGCACCGCCGCCGGCCCCATCGTGAGCAGCGCACGCGTCGCCTGATCGCGCACCACCGACTTCCTGTCGGCGGCCGCGCGCCCGAGGAGCGGCAGCGCGGCCGGCCCGAGCCGCACCAGGCCCTGCGTCGCCGCGGCGCGCACGTCGGGCGATGCGTCGTCGAGCGCCTTTGCGAAGACCGGCAGCGCCGCGGGTCCGAGCGCGACCAGCTCGTCGACCGCGTGCCGGCGCTGGTAGACGTCGCCCGTGAGCAGCGCGGTCTCGAGATCCGCGCCCTTCGCCTCGCCCGGCGGCTCCGTCGGCGGGCGACACGCCGCGAGGAGCGCCACGAGCAGCAATGCGCTCCACGCGCGGCGCGCGCCGCAGCGCCTCAGGTGACCTCCGCCGTTCGATCGCATCATCGCCCAGATGGGGTTTGCACGAGCAAGGCGATGTGATCAACTCGCGACATCGTCACGTTGCGGCGCGCTCCGGGCCCCCCGGCGGATCGCGCCACGTCGGACCTCGCGAGCTCGCCGTGCACTCGACCGGCGCACGCAGGGTCGGAGGGCCCCGGATGAGCGTATCCCGCATCCCCGCGAGCGCGCGTCGCGCCGATGACCGCGCCGATCGCCGGGGCGGCGACGACGCCGCAGGGTCCGATCCGCACCGCGCGCTGCCGCGGCTGCTGCGCCTCGCCGGGTCGGGATCGGACACCGGGACCTTCGCGGTCTCGGTTGCGCAGGGACTCGCGCACCACCCGCGCCGCCTGCACTGCCGCTACCTCTACGACGCCGCCGGCTCGGCGCTCTTCGAGCGCATCACGGAGCAGCCCGAGTACTACTTGACGTCCGCCGAGGCGGCGCTGCTGGCGCGCCACGCCGGACGCATCCGCGCGCTCACCGGCGCGTCCACGCTGGTCGAGCTCGGCGCCGGAACGTCGGCGAAGACGCGCCACCTGCTCGACGCCTGGACCGCACGCGATCCCGGGGCGACGTACGTCGCCGTCGACATCTGCGAGCCGGTGGTCGTGTCGTCGGGCGAGGAGCTGCGGCGCGAGTACCCGCGCCTCGACGTGCGCGGCGTCGCGGGATCGTACGAGCAGGCGCTGCCGTGGCTGAAGAGCCTCTCGCCGGTCACGCTCGCGTTCCTCGGCAGCACCATCGGCAACTTCGACGACGCCGAGCTCGACGAGTTCCTCGCGCGCGTCGCGGCGAGCCTCGCGCCCGGCGATCACCTGCTGCTCGGCGTCGATCTCGTCAAGGACGTCGCGACGCTCGAGGCCGCCTACGACGACGCCGCGGGCGTCACCGCGCTGTTCACGCGCAACCTGTTCGCGCGCATGAACCGCGAGCTCGGCACCGCGATCGACCTCGACGCGGTCGAGCACGTGGCGCACTGGAACGACCGCCGCGAGCGCATCGACATCTTCGCGCGCTTCACGAAGGAGACCTGGATCGACCTGCCCTCGCTCGGCGAGCGCTTCCGGGTCGCGCGCGGCGAGACGATCCGCACGGAGATCAGCCGGAAGTTCCGCGCCGACGAGATGATGCTGCGCGTGTCGCGGCACGGCTTCGTGCCGGTGGAGACGTTCACCGACGACGGCGGACGCTTCGCCTCGCTGCTGCTGCGTCGCGCCGACGACGGCGCGCGCTCGCCGCTCGCGGTGTGCGAGGACGCGGTGCACGCGCTCGAAGCCGGACGGGTGCGCACGATGGAGCTGGTCGCTCCGCTCGACGCGACGGCGCTGGCGCGACAGCACAGCCCGCTCATGAGCCCGATCGTCTGGGATCTCGCGCACGTCGCCAACTTCGAGGAGCAGTGGACCGCGCGCGTGCTCGGCAGCGCGACCGCGGCCGACGACGGCGACGCGCGCGCGCAGCGCGACCGGATCTACGACGCGATCAGCAACCCGCGCCGCACGCGCTCCGAGCTGCCGCTCCTGACGCACGACGAGAGCTTCGCCTACCTCGACCGCGTGCGTACGCGCACGCGGTCGTGCCTGGAGGAGCTCGAGCGCGCGACCACCGACCACGCGCTGCTGCGCGACGGCTACGTCTGGTCGATGCTGGCGCAGCACGAGGCGCAGCACCAGGAGACGATCCTCCAGACGATCCAGATCGCCGAACTGCCGTACGAGAGCCACCTGCGCGACGACGCCAACGCGCGCCGGCTCGTCGTCCCGCCGCACGCGCTCGCAGGAACGATGGTCGTCGTGCCGGGTGGGGACTACACGATCGGCACCGACGATCGCCGTTCGGCGTACGACAACGAGCGCCCCGCGCACGAGGTGCGCGTCGAACGCTTTCGCATCGACGCGGCACCGGTCACGTGCGGTGCGTTCCGCGCCTTCCTCGACGACGGCGGCTACCGGCGCCGCGAGCTCTGGAGCGACGACGGCTGGTCGTGGCTTCGCGAGAGCAGAGCGCGCCATCCGGCGAGCTGGCTGCGCGCCGGCGATGGCTGGGCCGAGCGCGCGTTCGGCCGTGTCGTGCCGTTCGACCCGGTGCGTCCGGTGATCCACGTCTGCTGGTACGAGGCCGACGCGTACGCGCGCTGGGCGGGCAAGCGGCTGCCGACCGAGCACGAGTGGGAGGTCGCGGCGGCGATCGATCCCGAGCGCGGCATCGCGCGGCGCCATCCGTGGGGCGACGCGCCGGCGACGCCGGAGCACGCCAACCTCGATCAGCGGACGTTCCTGCCGCTGCCGATCGGCGCGTTTCCCGCGGGACGCAGCTTCTTCGGCTGCGAGCAGATGATCGGTGACGTCTGGGAGTGGACGTCGAGCGACTTCGCGCCGTACCCCGGCTTCGTGTCGTTCCCCTACCGCGAGTACTCCGAGGCCCACTTCGGCAAGGGATACAAGGTGCTGCGCGGCGGCTCGTGGGCGACGCGTCCGGTCGCGATCCGCAACACCTTCCGCAACTGGGACCTGCCGCAGCGCCGGCAGATCTTCGCCGGCTTCCGCTGCGCGAGCGATGCTTGACGATCGCGCGCCGGGCGAGCCGCCCGGCGCCGTCGCCGGTGCGCCGGCGACGCACGCGGAGCGCTCGCGCCGCGCCCGCGCGCTCGCGACGCGCCTCGCGGCCCTGCCGCTCCGCGTCGAGCGCGCGCGCTGCGCTGTCGCGGCGGTTGCGGTTCCCTCGTACCCCGACGGTCCGCGACCGAGCTCGACGCTGATCCTCGACGGCGCGGGACGCACGGGGCGCGGCGAGCACGTGGGGTGGACCGACGCGGCGCACGCGGGCTTCGCGGCACGCGCGGGTGCGCTCGCGCTCGCGCGCTGCACGACCGTCGGCGAGGCGAGTGCGCTGGCGCGCGAGCATCTCACCGACGCGTACGACCGGGCGGCGCTCGAGGCTGCGGCGATCGACCTGGCGCTGCGTCAGGCAGCGACCGACGCGTTCGCGCTGTGCGGCGTCGCACCGCGCCCGGTGCGCTACGTACTGTCCTTCGAGCGCGTGGCGGATCCGGCGTCGCGCGCACGCGAGGAGCTCGCGCCGAATCCCGGCCTCGAGCTCAAGGTCGATGCGGATCCGTCGTGGAGCGACGACACGCTCGCGGCCCTCGCGGCGCTCGGCCGCGTCGCGGTGCTCGACTTCAAGCAGGGCGGCGAGCGCACGGACCACCTGCGCGCACACCGGCTGCTGCCCGAGGCGCTGCTCGAGGACGCGCCGCAGGGCTCGGCACCGTGGCCACCGGCGCTGCACGCGCGTCTCGCGCTCGACGCGCCGATCGTGTCGGCCGCGGACGTCGCCGCGCTGGCGGAGCTGCCCGCCGCGGTGAACGTCAAGCCGGCGCGCATCGGCGGCGTGCTGGAGGCGCTCGCCGTGATCGCCGCCTGCGCATCGCGCGGCATCGAGGTCTACATGGGCGGGATGTTCGAGGTCGGCGTCGGTCGGACGCTCGTGCAGACGCTCGCGAGCCTGTTCAGCCCCGACGGTCCGAACGACGTCGCACCGATCGCGCTCGCCGGGCGCCCTGCCCCGCGTCCGCACCGCCTCGATCTCCGTCCGCCTCCGGACGGCGGGCTCGCAAGCTGAATCTTTCTGGTACAAGCTCGGCGCTGGAGGGACGAACGGCGCACGGACGCGCCGGCCGGCTGCACGGAAGGAGCATGGGGATGGCGGAGCGATTCACGGGCAAGGTGGCCGTCGTCACCGGAGCATCGGCGGGCATCGGCAGCGCCGTCGCGCGGCAGCTCGCGGCCGAGGGCGCGCGCGTGGCGCTGGTCGCGCGCAGCCTCGATCCTCTGGAATGGGTCGCGGGCGAGATCCGCGGCGCGGGCGGCGTCGCGAAGGCGTTTCCCGCCGACGTGCGCGATCACGCCGCGTGCGCGGCGCTCCTCGCCGCCGTCGAGCAGGAGTTCGGCGGCATCGACGTGCTGGTGAACAACGCGGGTGCGAACCACCGCGGACCGGTCGAGGAGCAGTCGCCCGCAGCGCTCGCGCAGATCATCGACGTCAATCTCACCGCTCCCATCGTCCTGACGCGGCTGGCGCTCCCGTACCTGCGGCGCCGCGACCAGGCGGCGATCGTCAACGTCGCGTCGATCGCCGGACAGATCCCCGTCGCCCACGAGGCGGCCTACTCCGCCAGCAAGTCCGGCCTGCGCGCCTTCACCTTCGCGCTGCGCGAGGAGCTCGAGGGCTCCGGCATCACCGTCTCCGCCGTGTCGCCCGGCCCGGTGGACACCGGCTTCCTCATGGAGGACCTCGACCACGTGCCGGACCTCATCTTCGCCAACCCCATGTCCACCTCCGACGAGGTCGCCGCCCTCGTCCTCGACTGCGCCGCCGACGGCGCCGCCGAGCGGACGATTCCGGCGCTCACCGGCTACATGGCGCGCGTGGGCAGCGCGCTGCCGATCGTCAAGCGCGCGCTCGCGCCGATCCTCGAGGAGCGCGGCCGCGTCGTGAAGGAGCAGTACCGCGCCCGGCAGCGGTCGAACGAGCGATGAGCGCGGAGCCGAAGCTTCTTCTCGACGGGCTGGTGTTCGCCGAAGGACCGCGCTGGCACGACGGCCGGCTGTGGTTCTCGGACATGCACGCGCACGAGGTCGTCGCGGTCGACGAGGGCGGACGCCGCGAGACCGTCGCTCACGTCCCGGGCAGCCCGTCGGGACTCGGCTGGCTGCCGGACGGCCGCATGCTCGTGGTGTCGATGGAGGACCGCCGCCTGCTGCGCATGGACAGCGGACGCCTCGTCCAGCACGCCGACCTGTCGCGGCTCGCGCCCTTCCACTGCAACGACATGGTCGTCGACGGCAACGGCAACGCCTTCGTCGGCAACTTCGGCTTCGACCTGCACCGCGGGGAGCCGACGCGCGACACCTGCCTGATCCACGTGGCACCCGACGGCAGCGCGCGCGTCGCGGCCGAGGACATGTGCTTCCCGAACGGCGTCGTGGTCACGCCCGACGGCGGCACGCTGATCGTCGCCGAGAGCTTCGGACAGCGCTTGACGGCCTTCGACCTCGCCGCGGACGGCACGCTGACGAACCGGCGCGTCTGGGCGACGCTCGACTTCTATCCCGACGGCATCGCGCTCGACGCCGACGGCTGCGTCTGGTGCGCGTTCCCGATCTCGCCGGGCAGCTTCCGCCGCGTCGCCGAGGGCGGACGCGTGGTGCAGCAGATCGACGTCCCCGACCGCGCCGCCTTCGCGTGCGCGCTCGGCGGCGCCGACCGGCGCACGCTCTTCCTGCTCGAGGCGCGCGACTCGAGCCCGCATGCGGACCTCGAGCGCGGCAACGCGCGAATCAGGACGGTGCGCGTCGAAGCGCCCGGCGCCGGCTTGCCCTGAGGAGGACCCGCGTCACCACCACGGCGACCAGGCGGATGCGCGCAGGAGTCGGCTCTGCCACTGGTCGCGCAGCTCGAGGGCGTCGACCATCCAGGTGCCGGGCTTGCGGTAGGCGGCGGGCAGCTCGTGCGTCAGGAGGCGCAGCATCCCGTCGGGCTGCACGACCTTCTGCCAGAGGACGATCTCGCGGCGGCGGTGGCTGCCGAGCGTCGTGCGGAAGCTCGCGTCGACGGTGAGCATGCGCGGGCCGTGCACGCCGGCCTCCTTCATCTCGCGCGCGTAGTGCGTGCCCGAGCGCTCGACGTAATCCTCGAGACGTCCCTCGTGCGGCCAGACGGTGTCCTCCATGAACAACGTCAAGCCGTGCTCGGCCGGCGTCGTCGGCACCGACGCGAGATCCACCGTCTGCAGCGGCGACCACGGCAGCGGCACCAGCAGCTTGGCGCGCACCTCGTGCCGCAGGCGGTCGACGTCGCGCGACCACGCCGCGAGATCGCCGTCGAGCACGCGGCGCGCCAGCCGCTCCCACGCCGCCCCGTCGCGCAGCGCGGTGACCGTCACCACGCGGTACGACGATCCCGTCCCGTGCGCGTGATGCAGGAAGTACAGCAGGCGTGCGTCGTCGCCGCCCGCGAGCTGCGGCATCCAGCCGTCGCGGATCGCCGCCTCGAACTCCTGCTCGTGCGCGCCGACCACCTCGTGCTCCTCGTGCAGCAGCAGCATGGTTCGCCCTCCGCGGCGACACTCGCCCGGCGCGCGGCCGCCATGCAAGCGCCCTGCGCGACGGGGGACGGAACCGTCTTGCTGCCGCGTCGCGCCCGCCGGTAGTCTGACGCATGCGCGTTCGACGACCGCGACGCACGTCGCTGGCGCTCGCAGCGGCGGTGCTGCTTCTCGCCGGCGGTACCGCGCGCGCGCAGGGGCGCGCATCGGGGCTGCAGATCACGCCCGACCAGAAGCGCGTGCTGATCAGCAAGGACGTCGGCGGCAGCCGCTGGGCGATCACGCGCAACTTCTCCGACGGCAGCGTCACCGGCAACGTCTTCGACACGGCGGGCGGCGACCCGACCTTCCTCTTCTGCGTGCAGCGGAGCGCCTCGATCGAGGACGTCGGGCTCGCCTGCTACGGCGCGCCCCGCTGCGTGACCGGACCGTGCGGCGCCGTCGACTTCCAGAAGCTCGCCGACGTGACGCTGCCGCAGAGCTTCTTCCTCCCGTCCGACGCCCTGCCCGCGCCGAGCGCGACACCCGGCGCCGCGCTCGCGCGCGCCGCCGCGACCGACGACCGCGCGTCGGGGCTGCAGATCACCCCGGACGAGCTGCGCACGCTGATCAGCAAGGACGTGTCCGGTCAGCGCTGGGCGATCACGCGCAACGCCGACGACGACACCGTCACCGGCAACGTCTACCGCGACGCGGGCGAGCCGCTGTTCGTCTGGTGCACGGAGAAGGACGGCGCCGGAGCGGACGTCGTGCTGTCGTGCTCGGGCGCGTCGAGCTGCGCCGCCGGCGGCTGCACGCCCGCGGACTTCTCGTTCATCGCCGACGTCACGCTGCCGCGCGGCTTCTTCGTGCCGCCGCCCGCGCCGTCGCCGACGCCGCCCGCGACCTGCGGCAACGGGCGCGTCGACCCGGGCGAGGACTGCGACGGCACGGACCTCGCCTTTCTCGACTGCTCGGACGCGACCGGATCCGACCAGGACTGCAGCGGCACGCTCGCCTGCCGCGCCGACTGCACGTACGACGTCTCGGCCTGCGACTGCCCGTGCAGCGGCGACCTCGACTGCGGCGTGCCGGTGGACTGCGATCCGGTCGTCGCGTCGTGCACGCTGGAAGGCGCGTGCGTCGCGGGTCGCTGCGTCACCAGCGGTACGGGCACGGCGGACATCTGCCTCGGCGCCGATCCGGAGCAGCCCGGCACGCCGCGCGCGGACCAGTGCACGCTGCCGTGACGCACGCGTGCCGACCAGTGCATCTTGCCGTCACGCGCGCGCACCGCGGGCGTCTGGTGCAGGCTCGCGCGCAGCGATAGCCTCGACGGCGCGATGACCAGCCGCGACGACTTCACGCCCAACGGCCTCGTGACGCTCACCACCGACTTCGGCACGCGCGACGCGTACGTCGGCGCGATGAAGGGCGTCCTGCTGTCGATCGCGCCGACCATCGGCATCCACGACATCGCGCACGAGATCGAGCCGCAGAGCATCGAGCACGGCGCCACCGTGCTGCGCGGCGCGTGCCCGTGGTTTCCGTCGGGCACGGTGCACGTCGCGGTGATCGACCCCGGCGTCGGCACCGACCGCGCACCGGTCGTCATCGTCGCGGGCGGGCACGCGTTCGTCGGTCCCGACAACGGGCTCTTCGGTCCGGTCGTCGGACGGCTGGGCGGCATCCACGCCGCGTACCGCATCGAGCGCAGCGGTCCGCTCGCGCACCACCTGCCGCGCAGCCGCTCCTCGACCTTCGACGGCCGCGATCTGTTCTGCCCGGTCGCGGCGGTGCTCGCGTCGGGGCTGCTCGCACCGTCGGCCGTCGGACGGCGGCACGACCTCGTGCAGCTGCCCGGCACCGAGCCGCAGCGCGTGCCCGGCGGGATCGAGGGGCAGATCGCGTACTACGACCACTTCGGCAACGCGATCACCAACGTGCCGGTGCAGATGCTCGCAGACCTCGGCGCGCGCGAGCGCGTCGTGCGCCTGCCGGGCGGTCGCGACGCGGTGCTGCGCGAGACCTACG
>JAXLXO010000020.1:0-145066 GCA_046327915.1 Binatia bacterium
CGCGCGCCCCCGGATCGCGCCGAAATGGGCGTTTTCAATGGGCTTTTCCAGGCACGGCGCGTCCGGCGGACTTTGTAAGTTGTTCCGCCGGACGCGCCGTGCAGCGACTTTTACAACCCGGACCGGCCATGGCGGCCGAACTTACAGGTTGACGTTCAGCCTCCGTTGGCGCGCGCGGACGCCCCCGACGACGCACCGCCCTGCGACGACGCCATCTGGCCGAGCTTCTCCTTCGCGTCTTCGACCTTCGCGCCGATCTGCTCGCGCGTCTCCGCGCCGGAGCTCGGTGCGAACAGCAGCGCGAGCCCCGCGCCAACCAGCAACCCGGCACCGAACACGGCGACACCGCCCAGCATCTCGCCGCTCGAGCCACGCGCACGCTGCAGCCCGATCGAGCGCAGCACCTCGTCCGCGGACGGCAGATTCCTCGTCACGTCGCTTGCCTGGATCATCGCTTCTCCCGTTCTCGATCGCAGCAGATCGAGCAGCCGTTCGTTGTTCATGTTCACGCTCCTGCCCGTCCCGTGGCGGCCTCGCCGAGTGTTCCCGCGAGGCGGCGCATCATCATCGCGAAAGCGATCCGCGTGCCGAGCCCGAAGGCGGCGCGGAACAGATAGGGCGACGCACCGGCGCCGAGCACGTATCCGACGCCCGCCGCGGCGGCGAGGCCGAGGTAGGGACGCTCGTTCAGCCGGTCGCGCAGCTGGTCCTCCCACGCCGAGCGTGCCTCGACGACCGCGCTCACGAGCCCCTCGAGATCCTCGCGCACCCTGCGAGATTGCTCGACCACGCGCTTGACGCCGTGGTCCTCGCCGTTGCCCTCGTGCGAGCGGCCGTTGCTGCGCGTCTCGCGTTCGTCGCGGTCCTGATCGGTCTCCATGCTTCCTTCCTCTCCTCGGTCAGGCGATGCGCGACAGGACGCGCCCGACGACGTATCCGGTCGCGAGGGCCAGCAGCACTGCCGTGACCGGACGCTCCGCGACGAAGCTGCGCACGGTGCGGTCCATGCGCTCGACCTCCTCGCGCCCCGGCAGCCGGTCGAGATCGACGTACGGCTCGAGCGCCTCGGTCACCTGTTCGCGAACGTCCTGCGCGTTCATGCGTCCACCCGGGCGCCCAGCCACAGGCCGAGCAGCGCCGCACCGCACATCCACGGCGTCGGGCTCTCGCGGATGCGGCGCGGCACGTCGAGCGGCTCGCTGACGGCGCGCTTGACGCGGTCGACCGCGTCGCGCAGCTCCTGCCGGTCGCTCTCCAGCGACTCCTGCAGCGCCTCGATCTGCTCCGCGTAGTCCTGCTTCATTCCGTGGCTCCTCCATTGGCCGCCTCCGCGGCGTCGTGACGGGGGTTGATGCGCGCGGGGAGCATGCTCGTGCCGCGCCGGCGCGCGAGGACGAGCGCAACCGCGCCCGCCGCGAGATTGACGCCGGCGACGAGTGCGATCCCTTCCGCCGGAGTCCACGTGCGCGCGATCAGAACGATCACGAGCGCGTTCGCCGCGATCCATCCGACGAGCAGCAGTCCGAGCCCGAACATCAGGAACGCGAGACTCGAAAGCGCGCCCGCGCCGGCCGCGCGAGCCTCCAGCGACAGCAACTCGATGCGGTCGAGCAGCACGCGCTGACCCGCGTCCAGAACCTCGACGATCGCCGCCGTAACCGACGGCTCCTCGGAACGCCTCTCGATCGGAATGGGCACCACGCTCCTCGCTTCGTCCTCTGGACCGGCCCGGCCGGCCCGCAGGATGGAAAGCGCGAAGCGTGCCACGAGCGATGGCGGCCGCGCCCGCGTGCCGACGCGAGGGAGCTTCTGCGCGCGGCCTGTACGGGCTACACGCCTTGCAAGCGTCGCAGCCGGAAACTACCCGCGGCGCTCAGCGCGCGGCGACGAGCCGGACGACGGTCGCGACGAGGTCGTCGATGGCGAACGGCTTGGTGACCGTCTCGTCGAACCCGGCCTCGCGCGCGGCGGCGCGCGTCTCGCGGCTGTCGTACCCGGTCACCGCGACCGCGACCGTGGTTCGTCCGGTCTCGCGGTCGATGCGGCGGATGTCGGTCACCAGCGTGAGCCCGTCGCCGTCGGAGACGCGCAGATCGCTCAGCACGGCGTCGGGAGAGCCTTCGCGAAAGAGCGCGAGCCCATCGGCGATCGTCGCCGCGAGCGCCACGCTCGCGCCCTCCGCCTCGAGGGCGAGCTGCAGCGCTTCCGCGGTCATGTCGTCGTCCTCGACGATCAGCAGCGAGAGCCCGTCGAGCGCCCCGCCCTCGATCGCGTCGAGCGCTGCGGCTCGATCCGCGTCGCCCTGCGGATCGGCTCCATCGTCGTCGCGCGTGACGGCGCCGCTGTCCGACGCCGACACCGTCGCCGGATTCACCGCCGCCGCCGCGAGAACACCGCCGATCCGCACCACCTCCGCACGCACCTTTGCGAGGTAGCGCTCCTGCTGCTCGCCGAGCTGTCCCTGCAGCGACTCCGCGAGCAGGTCGACCCACATCTGCAGCGCCGCCAGCGGCTGCCGCAGCTCGTGGATCACGCGCCTGGTCTCGGCGCTCGCGCCGGAGCGTCCTTCGCTCTCCCCCATCAGCCGCTGCTCGCGATGTAGCTCTCGAGCTGCTCGATGTGGAACTCCTTCTCGGAGATCACCGCCTTGACGACGTCGCCGATCGACAGGACGCCGAGCAGGACGTCGGACTGGAGCACGGGCAGGTGGCGGATGCGTCGTTCGGTCATGAGGGACATGCAGTCGTCGATCGTCCGCTCCGGCGACACGCTGACGACCGCGGTCGTCATGATGTCACGGACCGGAGTGTCGCGCGACGCCTTCCCCTTGAGAATCACCTGCCGCGCGTAGTCGCGCTCCGACAGGATCCCCGCCAGCTCGCCGTCGTCGAGCACGAGCACCGCGCCGACGTTGCGCGCCGCCATCAGCTGCAGGGCGTCGTACACCGTCGCGCCCGGGGACACGGACCACACCTCGCTGCCCTTCTTCGCCAGAAGCTCGCGTACCGTCAGCATCGCAGCCTCCTTTGCGCTCGGTGAACCGAAGTGCCGCCGAGTCTGTCACCGCCGGCGCGACAGCTCAAGACGGGTCACCCCTGTAATTCGTGCCGCCGGAAGGCGTCGGTGACGTACGGGATTTCAAGATCGTTCCAGGATCGACCACCGCGCAAGATCGCCGCGCAGCCGCGTGTTTTCTCGCGCTTCGGCCGCACGGCGGCGCTGGTCCGATTCTTGATCTCGCTCGCCGTGCCGCCGCGCATGACGACCGCCGCGGCCGAGCAGCGCCGGTCATCGCGTCGCCGCTCGAGGGAAGTCGTGGAGGTGATGACGATGGACAGGTTTGACGTACCGGCGTCCCGCTGCTCGCGGGCGACGATCTTCGCAGCACTGCTCACCCTGGTCGCGCTCGCCGGCACCCCGGCGACGGCTGCGACCGTGTACGTCGGCAATCACGGCAGCGATGCCGCCGGCTGCGGCGGCGTCGACGCGCCCTGCCGGACGATCTCGCAAGGCGTTCGCGTCGCGTCCGCCGGCGATCGTCTCGTCGTGCAGCCCGGCGTCTACGGCGACGTCGACGGCGACGGCGAGTTCGTGTCGCCCGGCGACGAGCCGGCGCAATTCGACGACGGCTGCCGCTGCCTCGTCGCGATCGACAAGTCCTTGACGATCGTCTCCGAGGCCGGTGCCGGCGCAACCGTTCTGCGTGGCGCCGTCGACGGCATGTTCGCGGTCGTGATCGACGCACCGAACGTGACACTCGGTCGCAAGAAGCAGGGCTTCGCGATCGTCGGCGATCTGCAGCACGACGGTCTCGGCGTGCGCGTGAACACCGGCGCGACCGGCGCGCGCATCGAGGGCAACCTCTTCAGCCGCCTCGATCAGGGGCTCTTCGTCGCCGGCGACGGCACGCGCATCGTCGGCAACCGCATCGCCGAGGTGTTCCGCCAGGGCATCCACGCGGAAGGCTCCGGCATGACGATCGCCGCGAACGTGCTCGAGCAGGTCGGCACGCCCGGCGAGAACAGCAGCGCGCTGCACGTCGTGGGGCGCGGCGCCGCGGGCCACGTCATCGAGCGCAACCTCGTCGTCGGCAACCTCGGCATCGGCATCTTCGTCGACGACGGCGCCGGCAACGCGAGCACGAGCCCGCACGTCGTGAGCGACAACCTGGTCGTCGGCAACCGTGCTGCCGGCATCAAGGTCGTGCTCGGCGCGAGCAGCGGCGGCGCGCGCATCAACGGCAACTCGCTCTACGCGAACGACGGCGAGAGCGGCGGCAATTGCGGGCTGATGACGCTGTCCGCGGGCCCTGCGATCGACGCCACGAACAACTGGTGGGGCTCGCCCGCCGGCCCTGGCGCCGATCCGAGCGACGACGTGTGCAGCGTCGGCACTGCCCCCGACACCGGTGCGGCTGCGGTGACTCCGTTCGTCCGCGTCGCGCCGGCGATGCGCTGACGCGAACAGCCGAGGCGATGCGCGCGACGCGCCTGCCGGGCGTCGATGCGGGGCGGCACCCTCCCCCGTCGCTCGCCCGGTGGAGACGCCGTGGGCCTGCCGGCCCACGGCGTCCGCACGTCCGGCTCAGCCGGCCTTGAGCACCTTCGAGAGGATGCGCAGCTCGTCGGTGATGTTCGCCGGGATGGTGTAGCCCTCGGGGTTGCGGATCTGCTCGATGTGATCCGACACGTCCTCGGCGCTGACCTTCTTGCCGGCGTCCGCCACCCAGCCCGGCGCCAGGCCGACGAACATGCGCGCGAAGCGGCCACCGCCGACCGAGAAGATCTCGTGCGTGAGCTCGCACGCCTCGGAGCCGAGGTAGACGACCAGCGGCGTGACCGTCTCGGGATCGAGCAGCGGCGCCAGTGGGCCGAGCAGCTCCTCGGTCATGCGCGTGCGCGCGGTCGGCGCGATCGCGTTGCACTTGATGTTGTACTTGGCGCCCTCGACCGACAGCACGTTCATCAGGCCGACGAGGCCCATCTTCGCGGCACCGTAGTTGGTCTGACCGAAGTTGCCGAGGATGCCCGCCGCCGAAGACGTGAAGATGAAGCGGCCGTAGCCCTTCTCCTTCATCGCGCGGAAGGCCGGCTGCGAGACGTAGAACGCGCCCTTCAAGTGCACGTCGAGGACGATGCCGAGCTCCTCCGGCGTCAGCTTGAGGAACGTCTTGTCGCGCAGGATGCCGGCGTTGTTGACGACGACGTCGACGCGGCCGAACGCGTTCAGCGCCGACTGGATGATGCCCTCGCCGCCCTCCGGGGTGGACACCGAGTCGTAGTTGGCGACCGCCTCGCCGCCCGCCTTCTTGATCTCCTCGACGACCTGGTCGGCCATGCTGTGGCCGGCGCCGGTGCCGTCGGACTTGCCGCCGAGGTCGTTGACGACGACCTTCGCGCCGCGGCGCGCCATCTCGAGGGCGTAGGTCTTGCCGAGGCCGCCGCCAGCGCCGGTGATCACGGCCACGCGGCCGTCGTAACGGATGTCACTCATGTCGATGTCCTCCTATGGTGAGGTTGGAACGCGCGCGCACGCGTTGCGCGCGCGCGAATCGCGTCGGCGGACGGTCACGGCGATCGCCGCGGCCGCCGCTTCAGTCGAACGGATTGGCGAGGTTGAACTGGCGTCCGCGCTCGGCGTAGTCGACGCCGGGCTGGCGCTCGTACTCGGGCGGAAAGCACTCCCGCTTGCGTGCGTAGTAGTCCGCGCGGTGGTCGCCCGCAGACGCCGGATTGAACGTCAGGTAGTAGGACCGGCGCGGCTTCGCGGAACGATTCACCCCGGAGCGGTGCGGCGCCCACGCGTCGAAGACGATGAGGTCGCCGGGCTTGGCGAGCAGCGGCACCACCTCGAGTCCGGCCATGACCTCGGGCTTCAGCGTTCCGTCCGCATGGTGCGGCAGGAAGACGCGCTCGCAGGCGTCGAGGGCGATCTCGAGGCAGCCGTTCTCCTCGGTGAACGGATCGACCGGCACCATCATCGTGAGCTGGTGGTCGACGCCGAAGTTCACGTAGGCGGGAGCGTCCTGGTGGTCGGCGAAGCCGGCGCCGCCCGGCAGCTTGAAATTGATCTTGTCCTTGAACAGGACGACCGGCTCGCCGCAGCACTGCGCCAGCAGCTCGCGGCAGCGCGCGCTGCCGAAGAGTCCCGCGAGGCCCGCGTGATACGGCATGAAGTTCTCGATGCGCGCGAGGAGCTTCTTGTCGGGCGAGGTCTTCGGACGCTCGTAATAGCGCATCCAGGCACCCGGCGTCTCGGGCCACGACGCGATCTCGTCGGTCCAGCGCACGAGATCCGCGACCTCGCGCGCGTCGAGCACGCCACGCAGCCAGACCCAGCCGTGGCGCCGAAAGTGCTCCATCCCGGAGGCGTCGAGCTTCGTCATTCCGGGCTCGCCTCGTACCAGAGCAACCCCTGCCCGGCCACCCGGGCCCGCGCTCAGATCACGGCGAAGCCGAGCTCGCCCAGCGTCCGTCGCTCCTCGTCGCCGACCGCGCCGCGAACCTGGTATCCGGCGAACTCGCGGCGCACCGGGTAGTCGCGGCGGAGCCGGTCGAAGGCCGCGCCACGGGCCTCGGCCGCCGCTCCCGCCCCGGCGAGCGCGGCGCGCAGGCGCGCGTCGTCCGCGCGGACGTCGTAGACGCGCCGCACGGCCTCCCGGACCGCGGCCCGCCCGCGCTGCGAGCTCTGGATCGCCGGCTCGGCAACAGGTGTGTGGAACACGCCCGGGTCCGGCCCTGCGACGCCCAGGGTGCGTGCGAGCGCGTCGGCGATCATGCGCGTGCCGGCGAGCTTGCCGTCGAGCGAGTACCCCGCGACGTGCGGCGTCGCGATGCGCACCATGCCGAGCATCGCCGACGACGGATGCGGCTCGTCCTCCCACACGTCGAGCACCGCCTCGGCGCGCCCCGCGGCGCACGCGATCGCCAGCGCGTCGTCGTCGACCACGCCGCCGCGCGAGCTGTTCACCACGATCGCGTCCGGGCGCAGCTGCTCGATGCGCTCCGCATTCAGCAAGTGCCGCGTCGCGTGCGGTCCGCTCTTCTCGAGCGGGACGTGGAAGGTCAGCACGTCGGCCGCGCGGACCAGCACGTCGAGCGACACCGAGGCGAAGCCCGGCTCGCGCTCCGCGCGCGGCGGATCGCACTGCAGGACGCGCAGCCCGAGTGCCTGCGCGACCGCCGAGACACGGCTCCCCACGTTGCCGACGCCAACGACTCCGATCGTCGCGCCACGAAAGTCTCGCCCCAGGTCGTGCTCGAGCTCGAGCAACACCGCGGCGAGGTACTCCGCGACCGAGCGCGCATTGCAGCCCGGCGCGGACGCGAACGCGACGCCGCGCCGCTCGAGCGCGGCGACATCCACGTGGTCGGTGCCGATCGTCGCCGTACCGACGAAGCGCACGCGGCTGCCGTCGAGCAGCGCATCACCGACGCGCGTCACGGAGCGCACGATCAAGGCATCGGCGTCGGCGACGGTACGCGCGTCGATCTTCCGTCCGGCGACGAGCTCGACCTCCCCGAACGCGCCGAACGCTTCGCGCGCGAGCGGGATGTTCTCGTCGGCGACGATCCGCGGCATCGCGCGATCCAATCCCGCGCGGCGCCCGCAGGCAAGCGGACGCGAGGACGCGTGCTCAGGAGTAGAGGCGCAGAACCTCGCCGAGACGCTCCTCGATCTTCTCGAGCAGCGGATCGACGCTCTCCGGAAGGAGGCCGACGCGCTCGGCGACCTCGGGAAGGATCTCGAGCTCCTTGTCGGGCATGCCGGCATACTCCCCGATGCGTCCCGCGAGCACGTGGCCGAGGTGGACGAAGTCGTAGAGGACGTCCTCGCCGTTCACCGTCGTTCCGGCGTACGCGATCGCGCGCACGATGCGATCGGGGAGACGCCACTCCTGCGCCACCAGCGCCCCGACCTCTCCCTGGTGCACGCCGAGGATCTCGAGCTCAGCCTCGCGGCTGGTGAGTCCCTGCTCCTTCGCGAGCTCGATCAGCCGCATGATCTTCGCGTCGAGGAACTGCGCCATCACGACCTGTCCCAGGTCGTGCAGCAGGGCCGCGGCGAACGCCTCGGACGGAACGCGAACCTTCGTCGTTCCGTCGAGCATCTCGACCGCGAGCGCCGAGGCGACGAGATGCCGCCACAGCACGCCCTGGCCGAGTCCGTAGCCGGCGATCGGACGCTGCATCTGCTTGCTCAGTGGTCCGCTCAGCGCGTACGACAGGACGCGTCCGGCGCCGATCTTCAGGATCGCGGCGCGCACGCTCGCGATCGGTGCGCCGGTGCTCAGCGCGGCGGAGTTCGCGATGCGCAGCAGCCGTCCGGTGAGAACCGGGTCGTACGCGATGATCTGCTCGATCTCGCGCAGCCCGTAGTCTTCGCGGCCCATCGCCGACGCGAGCCGGCTGACCGTGGGCGGGAGCGGCTCGATTCCGGCGGCCGCCTTGGTGACGAGTACCTGGTCGAGCATTTCATCCCATTCATCGACCCGATTTTTGTAGGGCTTGAATGAGCGTCCGACCCCGCAGGATTTTGCGCACCCTGTAAATTCGACAGGGCGGACCCGACAACCTCTGACTCAGAAGGCGGCGCGGAAGAGGTCCGCGAGCGCGCCGTTCGCGTCTGCCTCGGAAAGGTCGTCCGAAGTGCTGGCGAAGAGCCCGAAACGGCCGTCCGGGGTGAGCAGCGGCGCGTCCGACACTCCGTCCCCGCCCGCCGACGCCGTCGCCGACGTGCTCGCGAGCAGCGTCACGCCGTCGACCACGTCCCGGCGGTAGACGTCACCGAGCCCGCCGACCGGGACCGTCACGAGGTCGGTCGCCCTGCTCGCGAAGAGCACGTAGCGTCCGTCGGCGCTCAGGCTGCCCGCCGTCGACGGCGCGTTCGCGCTGCGGCCGTTCCCGTTGACGCTGACGATGGTCGTCACGCCGTCGCGGAGGTCGCGCAGGAACACGTCGTCGGTCTCGTTGCGGTCGCCGCCGACGAGGTTCGGCGCACGCGAGGTGAACAGCACGTAGCGCCCGCTCGACGACACGCCGAGCGCGACCGACGCGCCGTTGGCCGTCCGCTTGCCGCTCTTGCTGACGCTGACCAGGGTCGTCGTCCCCTGCCGCAGGTCGCGCAGGAACACGTCCGAGACGTGGTTCTTGTCCGCGGTCACGATGTCGCGCGCGACGCTGGTGAACGCGACGTAGCGTCCGTTCGGGCTCACGATCGGGCCCCACGAGTCGCCCTTGCCGCCGCCGAGTCCGTCGCGCCCGATGCTCACCAGCGTCGTGGTGCCCGCGTTCAAGTCGCGCAGGAACACGTCGTTCACCGCGTTGTCGTCGTCGGCGACGAGATCGTTCGCGTTGCTGACGAAGGCCACGATGCGACCACCGGACGTCATCACCGGAGAGAACGAGCGCCCCGTGCCGCTCGACGAGCCCTGACGGTCGATGCTCACCACGGTCGTCGTGCCGGTCTGGAGGTCGCGCACGAACACGTCCTCCTCGCCGTTGCCGTCGTTGCCGACGAGATCCTCGGCGACGCTCGAGAACGCGACCCAGCGGCCGTTCGCGCTGATCGACGGCGTTCCCGACGCGCCCGTGCCGCTGCCCGTACCGTCCTGCTTGACGCTGACCAGCGTCGTCGTGGACGTCTGCAGGTCGCGCACGAACACGTCCTCGGCGCCGTTGCCGTCGTTCCCCACCAGGTCGTCGGCGGCGCTGGTGAAGACCACCCAGCGTCCGTTGTCCGTCACGGCGGGATCGCGTGACGCGCCGTTCGCGGTGCCGGTGGCGAAGCGATTGACGCTGACCAGCGTCGTGATGCCGTCGCGCACGTCGCGAAGGAGGACATCGGTCGCGCCGCCGTTCACGTCGTTCGCGACCAGATTGCGCGCCGTGGTCGCAAAGGCGACGAAGCGGCCGTTGGGCGTGATCGCCCCCTCGCTCGACGCACCGTTGCCGCTCGATCCGTTCGCGCCGGCACTTGCGAGCACCGCGGCCCGTGCGGATCCGCCCGTGGCGAGCACGCCGACGAGAGAGGCGACTGCGATGGCGAGGGACGGCCGCCCGCGGTGGAAGACGGAAGAGAGGAACGACATCGGGTGGTACTCCGGGAAGGACGGCAGCGGTGAGGTTGCGGCCGCGAGCCGCATTGTCCGCCCCGCGTCCGCGCGTGCGCAACCCGAAGTTTGCCATGACGCACCCGCCGGTGCGAGCCCGCTGGCGGATGCGCTAGCTGCGCGACACCGGCAGCGCGAAGCCGAACACGCTGCCCTTCCCCACCTCGGACTGCAGGGAGACGCGGCCGCCGTGCGCTTCGATCAGCGACTTCACGATCGCCAGCCCGAGCCCGTTGCCCTCGTTCGCCCGGTGCTCGCCGAGCGTCGAGAACTTCCGGAACAGCCTGTCGTGCAGATTCGCGGGGATTCCGGGCCCGGAGTCGGCGACGCGCACGGCGAGCCAGCCCTCCTCGGCGACCGCCGAGACCCGGACACGCCCGCCGGGCGGCGTGAACTTGAGCGCGTTCCCGAGCAGGTTCGCGACCGCCTGCTCGAGCCGGATCGCCGACCCCTGCACGTGCGGCAGTCCGCCCGCTGCGTCGAGCTCGAGGGCCACGTCCTTGCGGCGGGCGGCGGCTTCGCTGGCCGCGACCACCGCGCGCAGCACCGGCTCGACGTCCATGTCCTCGAACTCCGCCGCGAGACCCATCTCGATGCGGCCGACGTCGAGCACGTTGTCGATCAGCGCGCGCATGCGGTGGATCGCGTCGAGGATCTCGCGCGCGACGCTGCGATCGTCCTCCTCGAGCTGCGGCAGATCGGCGAGCAGCCACGCGTTGCCCTGGATCACGCCGAGCGGCGCGCGCAGGTCGTGCGCGACGTGCGCGACGAACTCGCTCTTCAGCGCGTCGAGGTGCTTGAGCGTGGTGATGTCGTGCATGCCGAGGACCTTTCCTCCACCCGGCAGTTCGGACAGGGCGCAGTCGAACACGCGCCCGTCGGACAGCGCGAGCTCGCGCGAGATCGGCGGCGTCGCCGCGTAGAGGGGCGCCAGCACGCGATCCGCGACCTCCGCCACTGCCGTGCCGGCGGCGTCCGGGCCCAGTGCGAGCACGCGCTCGGCCGCCGGATTGACGCGCACGATCCGGTCGTCGGCATCGCTCTCGACGATGGCGTCCTGCGCGCTCGCGATCACCGCGGCGAGACGCGCCCGCTCGCGCAGCACCTCCTCGTGATGCGACGCGTTCTCGATCGCAACCGCGGCCTGCGCGGCGATCGCCTCGAGCAGCTCGAGATCGGATGCGTCGAACGCGTCCGGCTGCCGGTGCATCATGGTGACGATCCCGACCACGCGCTCCTGCCGCAGCAGCGGCGCCGCCATGGCCGAGCGCGTGACCAGCTTGTCGTCGGGCAGGAAGTGCCAGCGCGGGTCGTTCAGCGTGTCGGCGATCAGGGCCGCGCCGCGCTCGCGGAACACCCAGCCCGCGAGGCCCTCGCGCATCACCGCGTCGACGATGGGCCGGCCGACCCGCGCCGGGACGTCGCCGCGCGCGAGGATGCTGCGCGTCACCCGGCCGACCGCGTCGAGCTGGAAGATGCTGCCGGCATCGGCTGCGACCGCGCGCACGGTGGTCTCGAGAACCTTTCCGAGCACCGCCTCGAGGTCGAGCGTCGAGGCGAACCGGCGCGTGACCTCGTACAGGACGTGCACCCGGTCCCGGCTCGCGGACGCGCTGGATTTCGCGGTCGACATGGCCGTCGGGCGGGACTCTACACGTGGAGATGGCGGCCCAAAAGGCGGCGTGCGGCGCCCGACCACGATGGTGGAATGTTCCGGCAACATCGCGCGCCATTTGCAATCGGCACACGGCCGCGGGCGCGCGTCCCCGCCCCCGCTCTCCCCGCGACGTGGCATCGATCTCGCACCGTCGCGGCAGCACGCCACGGGGATGGCGTGGCCGCCGGGAGCCCCGCGGCGATCCGGCCTGACGCGACGGCCGACGTCGAACGAAGGATTCGGACGATGAACATGAGCCTGCTGGGAGTCCTGCTCGTGGGCGCGCTGGGCGTCTGCACGTCGGTGACCGCGGTGCTCGCCTACGCGAGCGTCACGCGCGAGGCGCGCTGCCGCAGGCGCCGCAGTCAGCTGCGGCTCGTGGTCGGCGCTGGCGCGTCGCCGCAGCCGACGCACGACGCGCGGCGGCCGCGCATCCGGCCGGTCGACGACCGCCGCGAGGAGATCGTGTCCTGGGATCCGCTGCCGGTCACGCAGTGGACGCCGCCGCGCCCGCACGAGCCCGGCTGGCGCGCCTCCGCCGAGCGGGAGCCGGAGCCCTCGCCCGCCGCCTGACGGTCACAGCCGGGCTGCGATGGTGACGCCGCCGTAGACGCTGATGCCGGGCGCGGGCTCGTAGAAGCGTCCGCCGAGAGCGTTCAGGCGCACCGTCGCGGCGTACGAGGCGTCCGCGAGATTCTGCACGCCGACGAACGGCGACACGCGCACCGGACCGACGTCGCGCTCGAGACCGAAGCGCAGATTCACCAGCGGATAGCCGCGTGCGCGCGCGTCGTTCGCGTCGTCGACGAAGTACCCGCCGACGAAGAACGCCTCGAGCGCGACGAAGGCGCCCTCGGGGCGACGCCAGGCGATCTGCTGGTACGCCTGCCACGGCGGGATGCCCGGCTCGTCGTTGCCGTCGAAGGTTCCGCCCGGTGTCGCGTAACGAACATAGCGCGCATCGATCGCGGTGAACGACGCGGTCCAGTCGACGTCGCCTCCGCCCACCGTGCCGAGCCACGGCGTCAGCCGGGCCTGCGCGTCGAGCTCGACGCCGTAGCGGCGCGAGCTGCCGGCGTTGCGGAATGCGGTGCGGCCCGATGGCGCCTCGTACGGGACGAGCTCGTCGTCGACGTCGAGCACGTACGCCGCGATCCCCGCCGAGAGCTCGTCGGGTCGTCCGGCGCGCGCGCCGATCTCCCACGTGGTCGATCCCTGCGGCGCGATTGCGGCGTTCAGCCCCGCCCCGTCCGGGTTCGCGAGCTCGGTCGTCGTCGGCACCTGGAACGCGGTGCCGACGTTCACGTACGCCGACAGCCACGGCAGCGCGGTCCACAGGACGCCACCCGCCGGACTCCAGCGTCCGAAGGTTCGTGAGCCGTCGCCCTCGCCACGCGGGTACGCGACGTCCACCGCGAACGCGACGTCGTCGTAGCGCACGCCGCCGGAGATCTGGACGTCGTCGGTGACGAACAGCGCCTCGCGAACGTAGACGCCGATGCCCTGCACCGTCTCGCGCTCGCTCGTGCCGAGCGTGCCGCGCGCGCCGGCGTCGTTCGCCCAGCGTCGCCGGACGTCGTCCTGTCCCTGCGCGTCGAGCCCGACGGTCAGCGTCTGCGCGAGGCCGGCGAGCGGCTGCGTCAAGTCGTAGCGCAGCCCGCCGCCGGGGCTGGTGCGATGGAATGCGACCGCGCCGTCGCCGCTCCGCGGGAGGATCGGCTGCCGCGAGTCGAAGTCGCGGTAGAGCATGTACGCGTATGCCGACAGCGCATGCGGCCCCGTGCGGTGCTCGATCACGGCGCCGACCCGTCCCTGCTGCGTCGCCTCGCCCGCGTCGAGCGCGACGTTGAGGTCGCGCGCCTGGCGCGGATTCGCGTGCGCCTGCTGCCACGTGAGCCCGCCGGGATCCTGCGCCAGCGGACCGTCGAAGGCGTTCGCGAGCAGCGTGACGCGCGTCGCGTCGCCGGGCGTCCAGCGCAGCTTCGCGTTCAGCGTGCCGTCGTACGCGGCGGCGTGGTCGCGGAATCCCGCAATGCTGAAGTACGAGCCCTGCACGAACGCGCCGACGTCACCGGCGACCGCACCGCCCTTCAGCGACGTCTTGAGAAGGCCGTACGATCCGGCGAGCGTGCGCGACTCGACCGTCGGCACGTCGGGCGGGTCCTCGGTGAAGAGCTGGATCACGCCGCCCGACGCGTTGCCGTACAGCGACGACGCGGGTCCGCGCAGGACCTCGATGCGCGCGATCGATTCGAGGTCGACGTCGCTCAGCTCGGTCTGCCCGTCGGGCAGCGTCTCGGGCAGGCCGTCGAGGATCACGCGGATCTCGCGGATGCCGAACGCGGCGCGCGTCCCGAAGCCGCGGATCTGGATGCGCGGGCCCTGCGCCTGATTGCCCGCGTCCTGCACGAACGTTCCCGGAACGCGGTTCAGCGGCTCGGACAGGCTGGCCGTCGGACGCGCCTCCTGGATCGCGCGCTGGTCCACGACGGAGACCGCGGCCGGGACGTCACGCAGCGAGGTCGGCGCGCGCGTGGCGGTGACGACGGTCGCGTCGAGCTGCAGCGGCGACGACGTCGCACCGGTGTCGTCGGCAGGGATCGCCGGCGCAGCGTCCTGCGCAACCGCGCAGCTCGGCCGCAGCGCGAACACGACGACCACGACGACGGCGACGAGCGCGGCGCGCGGCATGGCGGGAGTTGAGCGCATCGCCGCGCGGGGCACCAGAGACGACGCGTCGCAGCTCGCGTGTCGATCGCGGCCCTTCCCGAACGACCAACGGACGTCTACGGCCCGTGAACGGGAGAAGGAGAAGCCGATGAAGTACCTGCTGCTGGCGTACGGCGACCGGAAGAAGGTGGAGGCGCTTTCGAAGGAGGAGTTCGAGGCGATCGTGGCCCGTTGCCGTGTGCACGACGACGCGTTTCGCGGGACGGGTCAGGTGGTCGCCGTCGACAGCCTCGAGTGGGACAGCGTCACGATCCGTCCGCGCAACGGCAAGCCGACCGTCACCGACGGTCCGTTCGCCGAGGTCAAGGAGCTGGTCGGCAGCGTCCTCGTGATCGAGGCGCGCGACCTGAACGACGCGATCCGCGTCGCATCGCTGCACCCGGCGGCGAATCTCGGCGAGGACCTGGGCTGGGGCATCGAACTCCGGCCGGTCGCCGGCGGCTGCCATCAGTAGGCGGCGGCCGGCGGAGGAAGAGGCGTCCCCGACGGGATTTGAACCCGTGTTACCGACGTGAAAGGCCGGTGTCCTTGGCCGAGCTAGACGACGGGGACCGAAGTCCACGTCGGTACTAGCCGCCGCGCCCGCTCGCAAGGGAGCTCTGTCCCGCAACGAGAGAGGGCCGGCCGCCTCCACGAGGCGACCGGCCCTTCAGCACGACGATCCGCGCGACGGCTACTTGCCGCTGCGCACCACGCGATCGGTCTCGAAGATCGCGTCCGGAATGTCGATGTAGTACTCGGTCGGGTTCACCGGCATGCCGGTGACCGTGGCGCGGTCGAGCTTGTAATTGACCGAGTAGCCGGCGTTGCCGCCGCCGCCCGTCCGGACGTAGCCGGGCTCGCCGTCGACCTTGGTGACCGCGAACGCAGGCAGCGCGTAGTTGACGAGCGCGTTGCCCTTCCAGTCGTACTTGTTCTTCCAGTAGCCGCGGCCCGTCTCCTTGTCGAGGTAGAGGACCTGCTTGCCGAAGAGGTAGTACGGGTTCTTCGGAACGGCCTCGACGATCCACACCGGACGCGGCACCAGTGCCCACTGGATCGGAGCCCAGGCGACGAGACCGTCACCCTTCGTCCAGTTGACGCACTTGCCGGCCTCCTTGAGCGTCGACGAGCACTCGGACGGGATCAGCTGGTACTCGGGCGAGATCAGCTGCCAGCCGACGTCGGTCGAGTCGATCAGATCCGAGATCGGCGTGCCGGGCTGGATCTTCTTGATCGGCGAGCCGTTCTCGAGCATCGGCCGGTCGAAGTGCGCGAGCACCGTGCCCTCGCCCACCAGCTTGAACTCGAAGTCCTCGGGCTTGCCGTCGAAGTACGGGCCGTCGTCGAGCGAGATGTCCGAGCCGAGCAGACCGTCCGAGCGGTTCGCCGGGTTGATCGGACGCACGCGGCGCAGCGCGGGAACGTACGTCCACGCCTGGTCCTGCTTGTCGCCGTCACGGTAGCGCCAGTTGAGATTGACGATGCCGTTGACGTCCGCCGGCTCCTTCACGACGCCGATGGTGCGCGACAGGATGTTCAGCGGGTTCTCGCCGATCCGCTGCTGGAAGAACGGCGTCTGGCCGTCGTAGTACTTGAACGTCACGTCGGTCGCGATGCGGCGCAGCAGTCCGTCGCGCGACACCCAGTTGACCGGCGAGTTCGTGTGGAAGCCGCCCTCCCAGTAGAGGGTGTAGAACCAGTTCCAGATCAGCTTCTGGCCGGCCTTGGGATCCTTCGGGTCGATGTCGGGGAACGGCTGACCGGTGATGATCGCCGGGCGCTTGCCGTCCTCCTTCGCGACGACGGTGCCGTGCTCGTCGATGTCGAACTTGCCGCGGTTCTTCTCCGACGCGGCCTTGAGGTTCGGATCGACGACGCTCTTGTTGACCGCCTCGAGCTTGATGATCGGGTTCGCGTACTCGCCCTTCTTGTAGAACTCCAGGATCTCGTCGGGCATCAGGCCCTTGCCGATCTCCCAGTTGTCCTTCGAGAGCACGGTGCCCGACGGCACCTCGTCGATCGACGCCGCGTGCGCCGACTGCGCGACCGTCAGCGCGAGCCCCAGCAGCGTGGCCTGCACGGCGCGACGGAACCTCACCTGTTGCATGAATTTTCCTTTCCGGACCGAAGTGGGGCGCCGCCAGGTGGCGGCACCAGGCTACATCCTGCTCCCGCCCCCGCGAAGGGGTCAAATCGTCAGATGATCGTCAGTTGAGCTGGTAGGTCGCCCGGAACCAGAACTGGTCGCGGTCGCGGAGCAGACCGACGCCGGGCGTGTAGCCGTTGTTGCCGCTGCCGAACGTGTGCGTGTTGATGTACTTCACGTCGAAGAGGAACGAGTCGGTGAAGCGGTACAGCACCGACGGCGCGAACATCAGCGCGCCGCGCACCGTCGCGACCGTCGTCAGCTGGGGCTGCACGCGACCACCGGCGAAGTCCGAGCGCACCGTGGTCTGGAAGAACGCCTCGAAGGCGTCCTGGTTGGTGAAGTCGCAGCCCTTCGGGGTCGGCGCGTTCTTCGAGCCGCAGTTCGCGATCTGGCCGGCGGTCGCACCGCCCGCCAGCTGACGGTCGATCGCCGACGGCTTGATGATCGGCGTGTAGAAGTTCTTGCTGTCGCTCTCGGTGAGATTCCCCGTCCACACGACCGAGGCGATGCCGAGGAAGCTCGACGACGGGTTCAGCTCGGGGATGAAGAAGTTGTGGTCGAGGCCGAACTCGCCGCGCAGCACGTTCGCGGTGTCCACCCTGCCGGGCTTGGTGAAGCCGTTGTTCACCACCTGCCCGATCGCGTTGTAGGGGATGAAGTTCGGCTCGTCGTTGAAGAGCTCGATCTCGGCGCGCACGATCGAGTTGAGCGTGTCGCTGTACCAGCTCATCGCGGTGCCGATGACGTTGGTCAGACCGTGGTGCGTGAGCGTGGTGATGTACTGGCCGGGCCCGTCCGGATTGACGTTGGAGATGCCGTACAGCGTCGGCACCGGCGTCTGCTGGAACGTGCGGTAGAACCACAGCGACCAGTTGTAGTCGCGGTCGACGACGGTCTGGAACTTGAAGCCGTAGCGCGAGTTGCCGGTCTCGTAGCGCGGCAGCTTGTCGTAGACCTGGATGTTCTTGCCCTGCAGCGGCGGCGGCTGCGAGTACGGGCTCACGCCCTGGATGTTCAGGTAGCCGGTGTTGACGTCGAGCCAGCCCGGCACCCAGTAGGCGTCGAGGAAGCCGCTCGAGAACGGTCCCATCGTCGAGAACAGCTCGTACGTCGTGCGCAGCGTCCACAGCGGGATGCGCGCCTCGTCGAGATCGTACTGGATGCCCGGGATCAGCAGCACGTCGAACGGGTTGTTCGCGTCGAGCAGACCGATGGTATCGGCCTCACCCCACGAGATCGCCTGCCGGCCGATGCGCATGAAGAACTTGTCCTTCGCGAGGTTGAGGTACGCCTCGTTCACGCGCGTGCGGCGGCCGTAGAACTCGCGGCCGTCACGCCGGCTGCCGTCGTTGTTCAACGCGGCGATCGTCGAGTGACCCTGCGAGTAGAAGGCCGCGTCGACGCCGGGGTGCTTCGTCAAGTCCAGGTTCTGCGCGTAGCGCTCGGGGCCGACGTCGTAGATGCCGTCGTAGAAGCCCCAGATCGCGAGGCGCCCGCTCACCTCGGTGAAGAACCCTCTCCAGCCCGTGAGCTTGCGGAAGTCGACTTCCAGCTCGGGGTTGTAGAAGTTCCTCCACTGCTTCATGTCGCCGGGGTTGATCTCCGGCTGCGTGTACTCCTGCGACTGCTCCGTCGCGATCGTGTACTGCGTGTAGAAGTGACCGCGCAGCTCCACCGCGTCGTTCTGGCCGAAGCGGATCGCCGACGCGATGCGTGGCGACGAGACGAGCAGTGCGAGCGCGATCACGGCCATCCCGCCGCAGCGGCGCAGCCTCCCCCCCGTGCCTCTCCTTCCGGGTCGAGCAACCATCCTGGCCTCCCTCCTCGATGACCGGCAGCCCCGCTCGGCACGGCTGCACGAGCGGCAAATGTATCGCGCGGTACAACCGCGCCCGTCGAAACGCCGCGCAAACTACTCAGCGACGCGACCGAATGTCAATGCGCGGAAACCCTCGATGGCGCTTCGTTTCACCGCTCGCGACGCACTGCGCGAGAAGGTGCGCGCAACGCGTGGTCGTGATAGCTCGACGACGCGCATGGACACCCCGGGCACCAACCGTCCGCGCGCGCTGCTCGCGATCGGCGCCGCGATCGGACTCGCGCTCGCGGCGTGGGACCTCGTGGGCGGACCCGCCGGACGCGCTTCCATTCCCGACGACGCGGTCGCGATCGTCGACGGCGTCACGGTGCAGCGCGTCGATTACGATCGCGCGCTCGAGGCGCTCGCCGCCGACCGACGCTCGCCGCTCGACGAAGCGGACCGGCGCCGCGTCCTCGATCGGCTGATCGACGAGGAGCTGCTGGTCCAGAAGGGACTCGCGCTCGGGCTCGAGCGGCGCGACGGGCGCGTGCGCTCGGACATCGTTGCCTCGGTGGTCGAGTCGGTGGTCTCCGAAGCGACCACGCGCGAGCCCACCGACGCCGAGATCGCGGCCTTCTTCGCCGACAACCAGGCGCTGTTCGCGCGTCCGGGGCGCGTGCGGGTGCGGCAGATCCTGTTCCGGGTCACGTCGGGCGTCACGGACGAGCAGTCGCTCGCGCGCGCCGACGATGCGGTCAAGCGGCTCCGCGCCGGCGAGCCCTTCGCGAAGGTCGCGAGCGAGCTCGGCGACGCCCCGCTGGTCGAGCTGCCGACCGGACGCATCGATCCCGCGACGCTGCGCGAGTACCTCGGACCGACCGTCGCGCGCGCCGTCGACGACCTCGCGGTCGGGATTCCGAGCGCCCCGCTGCGCTCCGCCGCCGGCTATCACGTGGTCGAGATCGTCGAGCGCGAGTCCGGAGGATCGTCGACGCTGGCCGACGTGAAGGACCAGGTGCGTGCCGAGCTGCGGCGGCGCAACGAGGACGCGGCACTCCGGGCCTACGTCGACGAGCTGCGCCGCAGCGGCGACGTGCGCGTGCGCGACTCGGCGACGCAATGACCCGGCGACGCGCGTCCCTCGTCCCGCTCGCGTCGGCGATCGTGCTCGCGGTGCTCGCCGCGATGCCGCCGGCGGCCTGGTCGCACGCGCGCAGCATCTCGCACTCGACGTGGCGCATCGACGACGCAGGTGCCGACGTCGAGGCGCGCTTCAGCGCGATCGACCTGTCGCAGCTGCCGCTCGGCGCGGGCCCTGCGGAAGCGGCAGCGCGCTACGCCAGCGAGCACCTGTGGCTCGAGCACGACGGGGCCCGTTGTCCGCTCCGCGGCGAGCCGCGCGTGCTTCCAGCGCCCGACGGCTGGCGTGTGTTCGCGTGGCGCATCGACTGTCCTGCGGGGGAGCGCGTGATGCACGGCGACCTCCTGCGCGACGTCAATCCGTCCCACCTGCACTTCGCGCGTGTTCGCGCCGCGGACGGACGGCTCGTCGAGCGCGTGCTCGCCGAGAGCGGCGACACCTGGCCGCTCGACGCGGAGGCGAGCCACAGCGGCGCGGGAACGTCGTTCGCCGGCTACGTCGCGCTCGGACTGCAACACATCCTCTCCGGCTGGGACCACCTCGCGTTCGTCGCGGCGCTGCTGCTGCTCGCGGACACGCTGCGCGAGGTCGCGACCCTGGTCACGGCCTTCACGCTGGCGCACAGCGTCACGCTGGCGCTCGCCGTGCTCGGCCTCGTCCGCCCGGAGTCGGCCGGGATCGAGTCGCTGATCGGGTTCTCGATCGCGCTCGTCGCGGCGGAGAATGCGTGGCTGCTCGCCGGGCGCGACCGCATCGTGCCGCGGCTCACCGTCGGGTTCCTGGTCGCGCTCGCGGTGCTGTCGGCCGCCGGCGTCGGCAGCCTGCGTCCGCTCGCGCTGTCGGGGCTCGCGCTCTTCACGCTGTGCCACTTCGGGCTCCTCGACCGCACCGAGCGGCCGGCGCGGCTGCGCGCCGCGATCGCGTTCGCGTTCGGGCTCGTGCATGGCTTCGGCTTCGCCGGGGTGCTCGCCGAGATGGAGCTGCCGCGCGACCGGCTCATTCCGGCGCTGGTCGGCTTCAACGTCGGCGTCGAGCTCGGGCAGCTCGCGGTCGTTGCCCTGCTGTGGCCGCTGCTGCGCTGGCTCGCGCGCTTCGACGAGGGACGCGTCGAGCGTCTCGTCGCGGAGACCGCGTCGGCGGCGATCTGCGGGCTCGGGCTGTTCTGGTTCTTGACGCGCGCCTTCGGGTGAACGCGCCGTCCGCCGCGGAGGAATCGCGGTTGCCCCGCCCGATCGGCTGCTGATAGCTGATCCGCGATGAAGAGCCGCGATCAGGACGCCGACACGACCACTCCCGTCCCCGCTTCAGTCACGCCGGAGGCCGAAGCCACCCGCCCCGTCTCGCGACGGTCGTTCCTCGGCGGCGTCGGCGCCGTCGGCGCGCTGCTCGCGACGCCGGCTCTCGCGGCGAGCGACCTCACCGCGATCGCACCGACCTGCCCCGGCAGCGCGCCGGTGTCACCGACCTTCCAGGACGTCATCGTCGTCGGTGCAGGGTTCGCGGGACTCGCGGCGGCGCGTGCGCTCGCCGCGCAGGGAGCGTCCGTCACCGTCCTCGAGGCGCGCGACCGCGTCGGCGGCCGCACGCTCAACGCGTCGATCGGCAACGGCAAGGTGATCGAGGTCGGGGGACAGTGGGTCGGCCCGACGCAGACGCGTCTCCTCGACCTCGCCGCGACGGTCGGCGTCGATACCTACTTGACCTACACCACCGGCAACAACCTGCTCTACTTCCGCGGCCAGCTGCTGCCATACGACGGCGCGTCGGCGCTGTCGCTGCCGCCGATCCCGCAGGCCGACCTGAACGAGTTCCTCACCGTGGTGATCGGACAGCTCGACCCGCTCGCGAAGAAGATCTCGCTGGCGACGCCGTGGGCCGTCGACGGCGTCGACACGAAGGCGCTCGACGGCCAGACCGTCGAGACGTGGAAGCTCGCCAACCTGCAGACCGACGGCGCGCGCTTCCTCTTCGACCTCGCCGTGGCTGCGGTATTCGCGGCCGAGCCGCGCGACCTCTCGCTGCTGCACTTCCTGTTCTACGTCAACGCGGGCGGCGGCCTGACGCCGCTGGTCAGCGTCACCGACGGCGCGCAGGAGCGCCGCTTCGTCGGCGGCTCGCAGCTCGTCGCGCAGCGCATGGCCGCGGCCCTCGGACGACGCGTGATCCTCGGCACGCCGGTGCGGCGCATCGTCGATCAGGGAGACTCGGTCCTCGTCGTCGGCGACACGCAGGCCTGGCGCGCGTCGCGCGTCATCGTCACCCTGCCGCCCGCCCTCGCGGCACGCATCGACTATTCGCCATCGCTGCCGTCGTCGCGCGATCAGCTGACGCAACGCTACCCGATGGGCTCGGTCATCAAGTGCCAGGCGATCTACGACCGGCCGTTCTGGCGCGAGGACGGGCTCACCGGACAGGTCACGAGCGACACCGGGCCGGTCAAGGTCACGTTCGACAACTCGCCGCCCGACGGCTCGCCGGGTGTGCTGCTCGGCTTCATCGAGGGCGACGAGGCGCGCCGGCTCACGGGGCATCCGGTCGCCGAACGCCGCGCCGCGGTGCTCGACTCGTTCGCGCGCTACTTCGGGCCCGAGGCGAATCGCGCCGTCAATTACATCGAGCGCGACTGGTCGTCCGACCCGTGGACGCGCGGCTGCTACGCGGGCTTCCTGCAGCCGGGATCGCTCACGGCGTACGGCCCGTCGATCCGCACGCCGATCGGCCGCATCCACTGGGCGGGCACCGAGACGGCGGAGGAATGGAACGGCTACATCGAGGGAGCGATCCGCTCGGGTGAGCGCGCCGCCGGCGAGGTCGAGGAAGGCTGAGCGCGCGCAGCCGCCGCGGCGCGTCTCACTTCGGCGGCCAGACCGAGTGCTCCCTGACGCCCTCGTAGGCGACGATGCGCCCCGTGCCGTGGTCGTCCGCCGCGAGGGCGAGCATCGCGGCGCCGCGCGCGTCGAAGGTCGCGATCGTACCCTCGCCGTCGCCGGTCGCGCCGATCTCGACGAGGCGCTTGCCGGTTGGCGAGAACGTCGACAGGGCGCCCCCGCCCGCACTCCCCGCGCCGAGCTGCACGAGCGTCTTGCCGGCCGCCGTCATGGTCTCGATCACGCCGCCGTCGTTGCCCGCGCCGACGCTGACCACCTGATGGCCGCGCTCGTCGTAGACGCCGATCGCGCCGCCGTCGTCGGTGGTCGAGAGCAGCAGTGCACGTTGTCCCATGTCGCTCTGCAGGTCGATCACACCGCGGCCGTCACGCGCCTCCAGGCTGACCAGCGCCTTGCCGTTGCCGTCGATCACCTCGATGCGGCGCGCCTGAACGACGTCGCTGCCGCCCGCACCCATCGACAGGACCGCGACGAGGCACGCGACGAGCGCTCCGAGCACGCGGCGCTGGCGAGCGAGCCGCAGCTCGAGAAACGCGAGGCGATCGTCAACGCTCTGCATGTCGTCTCCTCCCGGGCCGGGCGATCGCCGGTCCTCCCGTTGTAGCGGCACTTCGCGTGCGGCGCGTGAACCGGCGACGCCGCGACACCCGTCAAGGGCACGCCTGTGGTACTCCGGACCGATGCCGACCCGGACAACCGCAGCCCGCATGACGCCGCTTTCCTGGATCCGGTTGCGCTACTCGGTGCTCCTGCTGATGCAGCTCCTGGTGTTCCTCGTCTACCCGTTCCTGATCGACGGGCCGGCCGGAATCGTCGTCATGGGTCTGTTCATCACCGGAACGATGCTCGCGGCCTCGTTCTCGCTCGACACGAGCGTGCGACGCCGCAGTCTGGCGCTCGTCCTGCCCTCGGCCGCCTTCATCTGGGCGGCGATCTGGAGCACCTCGGATCTGGCGCTGCAGATCGCGAGCATCCTCGGCGTTCTCGCCGTGTCGCACCAGATCTGGCGGATCCTGCTGCACGCGCTGCAGATCGAGCGCGTGTCGATCGAGAAGGTGCAGGGCTCGCTCGCGGTGTTCTTCCTGCTCGGCCTCAACTGGGCGCTGATCTACGCGGTGCTCGAGCTCTTCCAGCCGCACTCGTTCGCACTCGGCGATCCGCCGCAACCGGTGCCGATCACCGCCGCCGCGATCCATGCGGCGACGAATCCGCACGTGACCCACATGCTGGGATTCTCGCACCTGCTCTTCCACAGCTACATGACGCTGTGCGCGACGTCGTACGGCAGCGTCGCGGCGCTCACGCCGCCCGCGCTCGCGCTCACCGCGCTCGAGACGCTGCTCGGACAGATCTACATGGCGGTGCTGGTCTCGCAGCTCATGGGGCTCCACCTGGCGTTCCACGGCTCGCGCTCGCGCGAATGAGGACCTCGACGCGCCCGTCCTCGCGGCCGATCAGCACGCGCTCGGCGGTACCGAGGAAGAGCCCCGTGTCGACGACGCCGGCGATCGCGAGCACCTGCGCCTCGAGCGCGAGGGCCTCGTCCGCACCCTGCAGCGGCCGCACGAGCCGGCAGTCGAGCGTCAGGTTGCCGTTGTCGGTGACGAACGGCGACGTGCCGTCCGCGCCGGTACGAATGGTCGGCGTGATGCCGAGCGCGCGCAGCCGGCGGATCACGTAGCCGCGCGCGAGCGGGATGACCTCGACCGGCACGCGGCCGCGCGCTCCGAGCCCTGGCACCAGCTTCTCGGGCCCGACGAGGATCACCTGTCGCCGCGACGCCGCCGCGACGATGCGCTCACGTACCAGCGCGCCTCCCCAGCCCTTCACGAGATCGAGGTTCGGAGCGACCTCGTCCGCGCCGTCCACGGTGAGGTCGAGCTCGAGCGACTCGTCGATCTCGACCAGCGGGATGCCGAGCGCCCGCGCCTGCGCCTCCGACGCGTCCGACGTCGGCACGCCGACGATGCGCAGTCCCTGCTTCACGCGCTCGCCGAGCTTCGCGATGAACGCCGCGGATGCGCGACCCGAGCCGAGCCCGACCTTCGCACCGTCCTCGATCAGCTCGAGCGCCTTCTCGGCGACCGCCTGCACCGCGGGATCGTCGCTCCCGCCCCGGCCCCTGGCATCGTCCGCCATCCCGCTCCTCCGTGTCGCGTGGTCTGCGCTCGATGTAGCCGCACCGCGGCCGAGCGCAAGCGGACGGGACGCGGAGAGTGAGCCGTCCGGGGATCGAACCCGGGACCCTCTGCTTAAAAGGCAGATGCTCTAACCAGCTGAGCTAACGGCTCCGAGCGCCCGAGGGCCTCGGCCCGTATAGCGGCCGTCCGGCGGCGGGACAACCGGGGCAGCGCGGCAATTCTTTCTTGACGCCGCCGGCCGCAGAAACGAAAAAGGGGCGCGAGCCTTCGCCCGCGCCCCTTCCCGTCGGCCGTGCGGTGTCCCCGCACGAGCCGCGCTCAGGTCAGAACTGGTACGTGAGACGGATCTGCGTCTCCGAGCGGCCGCGGTTCACGCCGGCCACGCCCCAGGTCTCGTACACCGGATTCTCGGTCGTGTTGATGAAGTACTTCTGACCGATGTTCGCGATGAAATCGGGCGTCACGTAGTAGTCCATGCTCCACGCGACCTCCATGTTGAAGGAGTTCACCGGGTCGAGGACGTACGTGATCTGCGGGACGAGCGTGCCGCTCAGGTAGAAGCTGGTCGCCGCGAGAGTCGCGAGCATTTCCCAGTCCTTGACCGAGTCGACCGCCTTGCAGTTCGTGAAGTCGACGCAGGGTCCGCCGCCACGCGCCTGCAGGGGCTGCGTCGGCGACAGGTTGCCGACGAGACCGATGCGGTCGCCGACCGGGTGCTCGTTGTTCGGCAGGTAGTGCCAGAAGAACTGACCGAGGATGAGCCACGTCGAGTTCTTGTTCAGCCAGCGGATCCAGGTCGGGCGGTCGAAGCCGACCATGCCCTGCCACATGTCCTTGAGGACCGTGCCGAAGAGCTGCTGCGGCAGCAGCGGCGAGCGCTTGTCGCCGGAGTTGAACGGCACGCCGAAGATGTAGACCATCTCGGTCCTCAGGACGGCGCCGGTGTACTCCTCGAAGTAGTTCGCCGAGCCGCCGATCGTGTTGGTGTAGGGCACGTAGTACGTGGCCGGCAGCGTGTTGTTGGCCAGCGCCTGGTTCGCCGTGACCGGGTTCAGGTCGGCCTTGATGAACGCCGAGTTCGAGCCGTCGTCGCCGTTCCAGCGGCCGTAGAGGTACGCGAGGGTGAAGTTCACGCCGCCCGCGAAGCCGCTGAAGCGGATACCCGCCTGGCTGTTGTCCGCGATGCTGCGCGAGTAGTCGCCCTGGCGGAACAGCGTGGTGCCCTTCTCGAGCTGCGGGAACGGCACCGGGTTGTTCAGCGGAAGGCTCCACGCGTAGTACGGGTAGAAGCCGCGCTGGTTCGGGACCCAGTCACCGGGGTTCCAGTACGCCTCGATGAACGAGTTCGAGATCGGACCGACCTCGTCGAGCTTGTAGAGCGCCTTGAACATCCAGTACGGGATGCGCAGCTGATCCCAGCCGCGACCGATCTCGATCTCCTGTATCAGATGCCAGGTGAGGTCGAGCGCATTGACGCGGTCGAGGAGACGGAAGTTGTCCGTCTCGCCCCACACGATCTGCTGCTTGCCGAGACGCAGGCTGAGCGGGATGTCGGCGAAGTCGACGTCGACGTACGCCTCGCGCAGGTTGTTCTCGTACTTGAGCGCGTCGCGCGTCGAGTCCGGGATGTCGCTGAACTGTCCCAGACGCTGGCCCGTGAACGAGTAGAAGTGCCCACCCGGCTGCAGGTCGTACACGCTGTCGTACACGCCGCGGTACAGCATGTAGAGGCTCGACTTGTCGACGAAGCCCGGCGCTTCCCACTTGCCCGCGAGCTTGCCGTCGTTCAGCCACTTGTAGTCGAGGCCGATGCGCAGCGTGTTGCGCTGCTGCACCAGGTTGAAGTTGCCGACCTGGCGCATGCGGAACAGATTCTGCGCGGACAGATCGCCGAACACCATTGCATCGCCCAGCTGGATGGTCGCCCCCGCCCGGCCCGCCGAGAACAGCGAAACCCCGAGCATGAACACCAGGAACAGACCAGTTTGCCGGAAACGCGCCTTCGCCATCAGCTCCCCTCCTCGGCCGCCAGCCCCGTCAAGGTGCCCCGGCGGCGCTCGCTGATTCGAAACAACGGCCGCGCAATACTCCATTTCCGGCGGACATGGCAAGTGACGGCGCATGCGTCGGAGCGGAACCGCTGGCGCACGACGGCGCGGCGGACCGCGGAGTGGGCGGAACGCCGGCATGCGTTCCGCGAAACGAGCGGGCGGAACGCGTGCAGCGCGTTCCGCGAGACGGCGCCCTTCGGCGCCGCGAGGTCAGTGCTTGGTGGCGGCGCCGAGCAGGCGCTCGATCTTCTCGCGCACGAGCGACGGGTCGACCACGGGCTTCGCGAGGTAGTCGTTGCAGCCGTTTGCGAGCGCCTTCTGCTCGTCACCGGCCATGGCCTGCGCGGTGAGCGCGATGATCGGGATCGCGCGGCCGGCGTCGAGCGCGCGGATGCGGCGCGTCGCCTCCCAGCCGTCCATCACCGGCATCTTCAGGTCCATGAAGATGAGGTCGGGTGGATTCGACTCCACCGCGGCCACCGCCTCGGCGCCGTTGGCCGTCTCGACGATGTCGAAGTCGCCGATCTTCCGCAGGCGGTAGAGCAGGATGCGGCGATTGTCCTCGTTGTCCTCGACGACCAGAATCCGCTTTCTCGACATGGAAGACCTCTGCCGCCCGTCGCTGCCCCCGGCAGTCAGGCGTACTCCGCTGGACTGCCGGCCGCAGACCATAGCCCGATTGTTGGCACGCGCGAAGCCGCCCTGTTAGCGGTGCCGGGATGGCGTCCGTACGAACGCGCTTCGCCCCGAGCCCGACGGGCGCACTGCACGTCGGTGGCGTGCGCACTGCGCTCTTCAGCTATCTTTTCGCTCGCCATTTCGGCGGCCGTTTCGTCCTTCGCATCGAGGATACCGACCGCCAGCGATCCACCCAAGCGTGGGTCGACGAAATCGTCGGCGCGCTGCAGTGGCTCCGGATCGAGTGGGACGAGGGTCCCTTCTTCCAGACGCAGCGCATGGACCTGTACCGCGAGACCATCGAGCGGCTGCTCGACAAGGGACTCGCCTACCGCTGCACGTGCACGCCCGACGAGCTCGAGGCCAAGCGCAAGGTCGCCATGCAGGGCGGCGGCAGCCTGGGCTACGACCGCCACTGCAGGCCGGGCTTCGGCCCGGGCCCGATCGCGGGACGCCCGGCGGCGATCCGCTTCGCGGTGCCGACCGAGGGCGAGGCGGTCATCGACGATCTCGTCAAGGAAAGAGTCGTCTTCCGCTACGCGGACGTCGACGACTTCGTGATCGCGCGCTCGGACGGCTGGCCGACCTACAACCTCGTGGTCACCGTCGACGACGCGGCGATGGAGATCAGCCATGTGATCCGCGGCGACGACCTGCTGCCGAGCACGCCCAAGCAGATCGCGCTCTACCAGGCGCTCGACGCGCCGGTGCCGAGCTTCGCGCACCTGCCGCAGGTGCTCGGCGTGGACCGCGCGCGGCTCTCCAAGCGCCATGCGGCAACCGCCGTGACGTCCTACCGCGAGCTCGGGTACTACCCGGACGCGCTGGTCAACTTCCTGGCTCGGCTCGGCTGGTCGCACGGGGACCAGGAAGTGTTCTCTCGCACGGAGTTGATCCACGCCTTCTCCCTGCAAAATGTCGGCAAATCAGCGGGGGTCTTTAACCTCGAGAAGCTCGATTGGCTGAACTTCCAGTATCTGAAGGCCCGAACGCCCGAAGAGCTCGCAAGCGACTTGCGCCCCTTCATGGCGTCGCGCGGGATCGTCGTGCCCGGCGACGACGCGTGGCTCGCGAAGATGGCCGGGACCCTGCGCGAGCGTGCGAACAGCTCGACCAGTGCTGCCGGCCTGCGCGCTTCCTGCTCGACGGCGATCCGCTCGGCGCCGAGGCCTCCAGCTGAAGTTCCTCGGCGAGGCCTTCCTGCTCGAACGGGCAGCCGGATCAGCTCGCCGCTGCAGCCCTGGATGCGCAGCCGCGATCGAGGCCCCAGCGCATCGTCGAGAACAGGCGCCAGACCTCATTCCTCCTGCGCTAACCGGTGGTCTCGAGGTCGCGGTCACCGGTGGTACCGTGAGCCCCGGAATCTACGAGGTGCTCGACGTCCTCGGACGGGAGCGCACGCTCGAGCGCCTCCGGAAAGCGATCGAGCTCGCGAAGGGAGCCGCAGGGCACTAGCCAGGCGGCCTCGGGCTTGTTAGGTTCGCCGACACTCGTTGGGGAGTCGGCTAATTGGTAAGCCACCTGACTCTGGATCAGGCGATTGTAGGTTCGAGTCCTACCTCCCCAGCTCTTTCGGTCCCATCGTCTAGCGGTTAGGACACCGGCCTCTCACGTCGGGAACAGGGGTTCGATTCCCCTTGGGACCAGTTTCACCGCCGCCGGCAGCGCGACATCCGCAGCGCCGGCCGGAGCCCTCGCGCAACGGGCGTCGACGGCTCACATCAGGTCGAACAGCGGCAGCCGCAGGTCGGTGGCGCGGCCGTGCCCGATGACGCCGTTCACGGCGCCCAGCATCTCCTGGCGCAGGGATTCGCGCGCCGTGCTGCTGCTGACCATGTAGCGGCTCTTCGAGCGCAGGACGTCGACCAGGGCCGAGCGAACGGAGCTCTCGCGCATCCCGAACGAGAAGCGCGCCCAGCGGCCCGCGAGCTGGATGTCGGCCGAGAACTCGCACTCGCCGTCGTTGAGCTTCGCCTGCATCTTCGCGAGGCGCGCGACCTGCGTCGCGGGACGGCTGCTCTCCTGCCGCCAGAACGCGACGGTCACGACGACGAGCAGAAGAACGGCAGAACTTACACCCGGAGCGGACCTGAACCTCGATAGTACGGTTCGGCGCATGCGGCGCGTCCGAGCAACGGACACGCCACGCGCCGGGCTGCGCAATCACCGGGCTTTTCACGCGCGGAGCGCGGCGCAGCGTCAGCGGAGCGCCGCACGAAGAGTCGATCGTCGCGATCGTGACGCTGCACCGCGACGGCGGCCGCGACGCCGCGTGCAACTTCTTCCAGTTGCTTGACGTGCGGCTTGCGCGGTGCGCCGCACGGCGGCGCGATCAGGAGCCGACGTTCGCCTTCTCGTTGAAGCGCCAGGACTCGTCGCGCCGCACGCTCACGCCGATGCCGCGCTTGCGCAGACGATCGAAGCGGCGGCGGATCCAGTCGACGCCGGCGTCACTGGTCAGCGCGGGGACGCGCAGCTCGAGCTGCGAGCCGTGCCCCGCCCAGAGTGCGTCGGAGAAGAGGGTCTCGACCTCGTACGGAGTCAGCCAGCCGGTACGCTCGGTCCGATGGCTGCCGGTTCCCTTCGCGAGCTGCGCGCGGAATGGGAAGACCTTCTGCTCGTTCACGTTCGCCCTCCGACTCGACGGCTCCGGACCACCCCACGTCAGCAACGTCCCCGCGGGAGCGCTCGGGCTGCGCGGCACACTAGGCCGCGACGCAGCCGGACTCACGGACCTGGAACAGGAGAAACCGGGAGGGAGGAATCGAGTTGGTCGTACACCCGCCGCGAAACGGATTCCATACCGCTTCGCGGCGGGCTCGACGAAGTGCGCTCGAACGACGAGCGCTTACATGCTGGCTTTGCGCGCGCGCGTAGTCGTCTTGGCGCGAGGCACGCGCTTCTTCGGCGCCGCCGGCGCGGCGGGAGCCGCCTCGGTGGTCTTCGCGCCGGCGGTGAGCAGCGTCGCGAGGTTGGTCTTGCCGTCCTTCGTGCGACGCGCGGCCGCCTTCTTCGCAGCACGCTCGGCGGCCTCGAGGAACTCCGACGATCCACCGACGTCGTAGCGCCCGCGAACCTTCGGGATGTAGCGGAGCCGCATCACGATCTTGTGCTGCTCGTAGTGCTTCACGCAGCGCCAGCCCTTGTAGGCGAGGCTGGCTGCACACCACGCACAGACCGAGCGCGCGATGCTTGCGCTGCCACAACGTCTGACGGCTCACGCCGGTCTTCTTCTTCTCCATCTGGTTCTCACCCATGTTCGTCGCGGACTCGGCCGCGAGTCGCAGCGGATTGCACGAATTCTTCGATCTTGCCAGATCACCCGTATGGGGGGCAAGGCATTCCGCCGTCAATTTTCGAAACTCTATCTTTTTGAAACGACCGCGCCAGATGGATTCTTGCGACGACGCTCCGATTCTTCCACGACGCAGCGTTCCGGAGGGCCCACCGGCGCGTTGACGCGGCGCCGGTGAGGGTTTAGACGGCGGCAAACGCCGGATGACAGGGAGCAATCGACAAGAGATGAGCTGTATCTTCTGCCGTATCGTCTCGGGCGACGTGAAGGCCGAGCTGGTGGCACGCGAGCCCGGGGCCACGGCCTTCCTCGACGTCTCGCCGCTCGCCGACGGGCACGTTCTGGTCGTTCCCGACGACCACGTCGCACGCGTCGAGGACCTCGGCGAGGAAGCCGCCGCCGCCCTCTTCCGCACCGTGACCCGGCTCGCGGGTCCGGTCCGGGCCGCGGTCGGAGCCGCCGGCACGACCATCGGGGTCAACAACGGCGACGCGACCGGGCAGACGGTCCCGCACGTCCACGTGCACATCGTGCCGCGCCGCGACGGCGACGGCGCCTCGAGCGTGCACGGGATCTTCCCGGCCGGCCCGCGCCGTCCGGTGGCCGAGGTCGGCGAGGCGATCCGGGCGCGCCTCGCGGCGCGCTGAGCGACGACGCATCCGGCGGGTCGGGCGCGCCGTATCGAATTCGCACCGGACGCCGGGCGTCCGGCTCCTGCAGTACGAGGCACCGCGGCGACGCGGGCCACCACACGACGACGGAGGACGACATGAATCGAACCACCAGAGGCACCGTGATCGCGCTCGGCGTCGCCGCGCTGTTCAGCGCCGGCACCGCGTTCGCGGAATCGGCCGACGACGGACACGGCGCGCACGACGGCAAGAAGGACGCGAAGGTCGCGTGCACCGGCGTCAACGAGTGCAAGGGCAAGGGCGAGTGCGCCGGAGCCGGCAACTCGTGCGCCGGCAGCAACTCGTGCAAGGGCAAGGGCGTCACGATGATGAGCGCCGACGACTGCCAGAAGAAGGGCGGCAAGGTCGCGCCGAACTGACGCGAACGCGCGGGGGAAGCCACCCGGTCTCCCCCGCGCGACGAGTCCGCCGACGGGACGCACGAGGCCACGATGAGCACGCGCACCGCACGACACCCGGATCTCGGCTTCGGCATCGGGCTCCGCACCGGACACTTCGGGACGCTGCTCGAGAGCGGCACGCGCGCCGACTGGCTCGAGGCGATCTCGGAGAACTTCATGATCGCCGGCGGACGTCCGCTGCACGTCCTCGAGCGCGTGCGGCGCGACAAGCCGCTGGTGCTGCACGGCGTCTCGCTGTCGATCGGAGGCAGCGACGCTCTCGACGCGCGCTACCTGCGCGCGCTGCGCGCGCTCGCCGACCGCTTCGAGCCGGCGTGGGTCTCGGACCACCTGTGCTGGACGAGCCACGACGCGCACCAGCTGCACGACCTGCTGCCGCTGCCCTGGACGGAGGAGCTGCTGCGCCACCTCGCGCCGCGCATCGCGCGCGTGCAGGACGCCCTCGGACGACGTCTCGTGCTCGAGAACGTCTCGACGTACCTCGCCTTCGAAGGCGAGATGACCGAGTGGGAGTTCCTCGCCGAGCTGGTGCGGCGCACCGACTGCGACCTGCTGCTCGACGTGAACAACGTCTACGTGAGCGCGCACAACCACGGCTTCGACCCGCACGCCTACGTCGACGCGATTCCCGCCGATCACGTCGCGCAGATCCACCTCGCCGGACACAGCGACCACGGCACCCACCTGCTCGACACGCACGACGCGCACGTCGCCGACGCGGTGTGGGATCTGTACCGCCACACCATCGCGCGGCTCGGTCCGGTGTCGACGCTGATCGAGTGGGACGGCGACGTTCCGCCGCTCGACGTGGTCGAGGACGAGGCGGCGCGCGCCCGCCGCGCGGCCGGAGACGCGCGCGCGGCGAAGGGAGCCCGCGATGGCGGCGACGACGCTGCCGCTGCGTGAGCTGCAGGATCGCCTGCGCGTCCTGATCGCCGATCCCGCGACGCTCGCCGATCCGCTGCCGCTCGTCGAGGCACGCGTCGCGTCGCTGCCGATCCGCGGCGACCACCGCCTGTCCGCCGCCGAGCGCGTGCGCATCTACGCGCGCATGTACGCGCTGCGCCTGCGCGACGCGCTCGCGCTCGACTACCCCGCACTGCTCGCGGCACTCGGCGACGACGGCTTCGACGCGCTCGCGCAGCGCTACGTCGCCGCGCACCCGAGCGACCGCCCTTCCCTGCGCGACCTCGGGCGCCATCTGCCCGGCTTCCTGCGCCGCGGCGAGCCCGCGGTACCGTCGTGGCAGGCGGAGCTCGCACAGCTCGAGTGGGCGATGGTCGAGGCGTTCGACGCGATCGACGAGCCGCTGCTCGAGCGCGGCACGCTCGCGGCGCTCGCACCGGACGCGTGGCCCGCGCTGCGCATCGCGCCGGTGCGCTCCCTGCAGCTGCTGACCTTGACGCACGCTCTCGACACCGTCCGCGAGCGTCTCCTGGCGAAGGAGCCGGCCGGCGACGTCCCCGTCGAGAGCGTCCTGCTGCGCGTGTGGCGGCAGGATCTCGTGGTCTACGTTCGCCGCGTGCCGCTGCTCGAGATGGCAGCGCTGCGCTGGCTCCATCGCGGCTCGACGTTCGCGGAGCTGTGCGGCTGGCTCGCCGACGGCACGGCGCTCGACGAGAGCGAAGACGCGACCGCCACGGCCGCCGGGCTGCTGCAGCGCTGGATCGGGGACGGCCTGCTCGCGGCCCCCTGAGCCGGCGGGCTTGCCCAGGCGCGCACGCACCTGCGACAACCACCGCGATGCAGCTCGAAGCGCGCGGCCTCCCGATCCACACCCGAACGCTTTCGGTGACGCTGTCCGCCGACGACGACGGCGCGGTCGCGTTCGACGCCTACGTCCTCGACCTGAGGAAGCGCGGCTTCGTGCCGGTCGCGGGCGATCTGCAGGGGACCGGCATCATCCACCACATGCTGCTCGCGGGCACGCTCGATCCGCTGGCGCGCACCATCACGCACATCGGCGCGCGGATGCCGACGGTCGCCTTCGAGGCGAGTGCCGCGTCGGAGGGCGAGAGCTGCCGCGACCTCGCCTTCCGCGTCGGGCACCTCGACGGCACTCCGATCGACGGCTCGTGGGCACGCACGCTCGGTGCCGAGATCGGCGGACCGCGCGGCTGCTCGCACGTGCTGACGACCGCACAGCTGCTCGGTCCGACGGCCGCCTGGGCGCTCGACGAGGACGAGCGGCTGCTCGGCTCGCCCGCGCGTCCGCCCGGCGAGCGCATCTTTCGTCGCGACGTCACCGTCGACGGCCACGAGCTGTCCGGTGACCTCTACTTGACGCTGCAGATGAACGACCTGCACTTCGCGCCGATCGCACCGGGCGCCGCCGCCGGCGACCGTTTCGCGGCACAGGTCGAGGTGCGCGCCGCGACCCGCCTCGCCATGGCCGACATGAGCGTGCTCGACATCGGCGTCGGCGAGCGCCGCCGGACGGCGCGCGAGCTCGACACCGCGGAGTGGCGCGAGCGTCCCGACCGGGCCGCTCCGCTCGCCGGCGCCTCGCTGCGCAGCGGCATCAGCGCACGCCTGCTCCGTCAGTTCGAGGGAGCGCCCGAGGACCGGCCGCTGCTCGACGCGCTCCTGATGCTGGCGCCGGCGACGGTGCAGTGCATGGCGTCGTTCATCGACACCTGGACCAAGGTGCCGTGGATGCGCGGTGAAGGCGGCGGCAGCGAGACCGGCGGATTTCCCGACTCGTGCTGGATGTGGCGCCGCGACGGCGCGCTCGGCCTGAAACGCTTCGGCTGAGCGCGCCGTCCCGCGACTTCTTACAGACGCGCGAGAACCGACTCCGCGCTCGAGGCAGCGAGGCCCGGGCCGGGCTCGACCATGAGCGCCTCGACGTTGCCGTCGCGCAGGATCATCGCGTAGCGCTGCGAGCGCTGCCCCATGCCGAAGCCGCTCGCGTCCATGCCGAGGCCGAGGGCGCGCGTCAGCTCGCCGTTGCCGTCGGCCAGCATGCGGACCTTGCCGCCCGCGTTGCTGCTCTTGCCCCACGCGTCCATGACGAAGGCGTCGTTCACCGACAGGCAGACGATCTCGTCCGCGCCCTTCTTCTTCAGCGCGTCGTACTGCTCGACGAAGCCCGGCAGGTGCTTCATCGAGCACGTCGGGGTGAACGCCCCCGGCACCGCGAACACCACCACGCGCTTTCCGGCCGACAGATCGGCGAGCGAGGTGGGCGTCGGCTTGCCGTCGACCATCTCGGTGACCTTCACGTCTGGAACCTTGTCGCCTTCCTTGATCGCCATTTCGTCCTCGTTCCGCGCGGGTTGGTTTGACGTCCTCACCGGCTTCGCCGGCCACGACGAATGAAACGACGGGGCGTTTCGTTTGACGCGCGGGGCTAGAGCTAGCCGAGGCCGCGGCACCACTCAAGGATGCCGGCGTCGATGCCGCGGCGTCAGAGCGCGAGCAGCAGTCCGGCGGCGAGCGCCGCCGCGACGCCGACCCGCAGCAGGAAGCGCGGCTGGATGACGGCGTGATCGGACGCGATGCTGCGTACGCTCTCCGGCGGCGTTCCGCCGAGGCAGACCGCTTCGACGATCTCGAGGCAGTCGGCCGCGAGCACCTCGCGGAACGCGTGGCCGAGCTCGGCGGTCGCGGCGGAGGGATCGCCCTTGTAGCTCACCTCGTCGCCGCCGTAGCCGAAGCGCGCGTTCAGCACCCAGCCGATCCCGCCGCCGAGCGACCGCGCAGCCTCGCGCACGTGCGCGCCGTCGCCGCCCCGCGCGTCGCGCCACGCCGCGAAGCGTTCGCCGAGTCGTACCAGCGGCGCGAACGGCGGCGGCTGCCGCTGCCCGAGACGGACGTACTCGGGCTCGACCAGATCGGGACGCTCGGCGAGCATGAAGCTGGTCTCCCACGTTCCGGCGTGCTCGCCGCTCAGGACGGCGACGCTCTCGCGCGCGTCGAGCGGACGGCCGAGCAGCTCCTCGACGCGCGCGCTCCGGCCACCGGTGACGATCCGGTGCAGCACCACGATCGACGGCGAGAACATGCGAATCCCGAAGCGCCGGCTGATGCGCCGGCAGGCGGCCTCGATCGCCGCCGCGTGACGCGGACCGCCGTGGCCGTTGGTCACCACCACGTTCTCGAAGCCCGCCCGCACCAGCGAGCGGCCGGTCGCGAGCAGTGCTGCGTAGAGCGTCCGCGACGCGATCTCCATCGTGCCGGGCAGCGGCAGCTCGTCGGCGCCGATCGCGAGCTGCGGCAGCTGCACGACGGTCCAGTCCGGGTGGCGCTCCGCGAAGCGGCGTCCCGGCTCTTCCGCCATCCAGCGCGCCATCGCCTGGTCCTGCCCGAGCGGCAGATGCGGCCCGTGCACCTCGAGCGCGCTCACCGGCAGGAACGCGACAGCGCGTGTGCGCAGCATGCGCAGCAGCGCGGCGTAGCTCAGCTCCTCGGCACGGACGACGGGCATGTTCCGCGTTCCATAGCGACGGCGCGCGCCGTGCGAAAGCGCGCGTCAGGAGCGCGCGCGCAGCGAGGCGAGCGCGTCGAGGTACACGCGGCGGTTCCAGACGACCCAGGCCGCAACCAGCACCAGCGGCACGACGCGCGCCCGGATCGGGTCGTCGCCGCTCGCCAACAGCACCGCGATCGCGAAGCCGGGCAGCGTGACCGCGAGCAGACGGGCGTCGTCCGGCCGCACGCGGTAGCCGAGCACACGGTGGTGGTACGCGAACGTCACCACCAGCGCCGCGACGTTCGCCGTGCAGTACGCGATCGCGACGCCGGTCGCTCCGACGCGCGGCAGCAGGAGCAACGACAGCAGCGCCCACCCCGCCCAGTAGAACACGGCCTGGAAGAGCAGGAATCCCAGACGCTCGCGCGGCAGCAGCGAGATGTTCATCGACTGGCGGAGCATCGCGACCAGCTCGCCGCCGAGCTGCCAGCACAGCATCGGCGCCGCGGCGAGGAAGGCACGCGTGTACAGCACCGGCACCCACACCTCGCGCGCGCACAGCAGCACGAGGATGCCGGGCGCGAGCACCGCCAGCGCGATGCGCAGGAAGTCGTCCTGCAGCGCCTGCACCGCGGACGGGTCGTGCACCTTGGTCGCGATCTTCGGCATGCCGTAGGTCCACAGCGACGCGCTCAGGATGCCGAGATAGTTCTGCCCGACCTGCCAGGCGACCTGGTAGTAGCCGTTCGCCTCGGCGCCGTCCCGTCCGAGGATCGCGCTGCGCACGACCAGTGCCGAGCCCGCCGCCACGAGGCTCGTGAGCGCGAGCGTTCCGCCGAGCCGGAAGAGCCGCCGCACGATGGCCGCGTCGAGCTGCCCCGGACGCAGCACGATCCGGTGCGGACGCAGGACGATCCGCCACACCAGCCAGGCGCCGAGCACGACCGTCGCCGCCTCGGCGATCGCCAGCGCCGACACCGCCCCCGTCAAGCCGAGCACCCACACCAGCGCCGCGGTCCCGGCGAGGCCGGTGAGCGAGTCCGCGATCGAAAGCTGCACGTAGGCGCGGAACTGCAGCGCCCCGGACAGCGTGCGCTGGAACAGGACGGCCGGCACCGCGAACACCAGCCCGACGGCGGCGATCACCACCAGCGGCGCGAGCGTCTCGTCGTGGAAGACGAGCCGCGCGAGCCACGGCGCACAGAGCATGCTCGCGGTGGCGAGCAGCAGAGCGAGGCCGCCGAAGAGCGCGAACGATGTCGTGATCAGCCGCCCCATGGTGTCGCGATCGTCGCGCCCGACGGCTTCCGCGACGAGCTTCAGGTAGCCGTTGCCCGCACCGAGCAGCGACGTCTGGCGCAGCACGTCCTGCAGCACGACGGTCTGCGCGAGGAGGCCCGTGCCGGCGGGTCCGAGCAGTGTCGCGATGAGCTTGACGCGCGCCGCGCCGATCAGCACGAGGATCAGCTGCTGGCCGCTCAGCAGGCCCACGGAACGGACGAGCTCGCTCACCGGACCTCCGGCTAGCAGCAGCCTCGCCGTCGCGACAAGTGCGGGCCGGCGCGCGGCGTCGGGCCCCGGGCCTTGGCGCTCTGCGCCGTGGCGCTTCCCGCGCTCAGCGCGTCAGGTGCGCGTTGCCGAGTGCGTCGAAGTTCACCACGGCGTCGCCCGTCGTCGCGTCGACGACGGACACGATCCCCTGCGGCACCGCGTGCGCCCACGCCCGTGCCCACTCCTCCGCGACCGCGCGCCGGCGCTCGGCGGGAACGTCGCGCCAGCGCGGTCCCACGCGCACCAGCAGCAGGCGCGGTAGCTTGTCGAGGCGGCTCGCGTCCTCGACGTCCCACGCCTCGCGCGCCGCCGGTGCACGAAGCTCGGCGAGGATCTCCTCCGGCGGCACCGTGTGCGCACGCGCGATGCCGGCCGCCGCCGCGAGCACGATCAGCATCGTGCCCAGGACGACGGCCGGTGCGCGTAGGGCGCGGCCCGCGATCAGCGCGCCGCCCCCGCGGCTTTCGCGCGATCGGCCTTCAGCTGCTGGAGCTGATCGGGGGGCAGCTGCTCCTGCAGCGCCTTCTCCGCCGCGTCCGCCGGGATGCGGAAGCGGTAGAGCGGGAAGTAGTCGTCGGTCGAGGTGTCCTTGTCGCGCTGGACCTTCTCCGCGAGCTCCTTGCCCGTCACGACGGTGCCGTCGGCGAGCACGTTGTTGCTGCCGTGCGCGCTCGCCTCGCGCGTCGTGGTGACGGCGGCGAGCGTCGTCGCGAACCAGCCGCGCAGCATGGCGAGCCACGTGTGATCGGCGCGCTCGACGCGTGCGAACGCGGGCAGCTCGCTCGCGAGCGGTACCGCCTTCGCCATCACCGGCAGACCCGGCGCGTCGAAGCCGTTGCCGGCGAGGTCGACGAAGATCGGGTTGGTGAAGCCGAGCGGGACCATGCCGGGCACGATCGTGCTCACCAGCGCGTCCGGCGCCGGCAGCGGCGACAGCTTCGCGCCGGCCTCGACGATGAAGTACGTGTCGACCGCCAGGTTCACCGGGATCTCCGCCTCGAAGCGCGTGATCTTGCCGAGCGACTGGCTGTACGGGCTCGCCGGCGGCGCGGTCACCTGCGGCGACGTAGTCGCGTCGAACGTGAACGTCGTGAAGCCGTTCGCGATCACGCGCACCTCCTCGACGGGAATCCAGTTCGCGGCCTGCACCTCGATGCGCAGCCGCACCGTCGAGCTCGCCGGAACGAGCGTGCCGCCGAAGCCCGCCGCGTTGCCGACCGTGTCGAGAACCGAGAAGCGGATGAACGGACCGGTGGTCGCCATCATGTTGGCCGACTTGACGTTCGCGTTGAACGTGGCCGGGCTCATCGACGCGGGATCGTCGCCGGCGCCGCCCACGTACGTGCGCGCGTAGCCCGCGCTCTCGAGGGTCACGCGGTGCGAGTCCGACGTCCCGGTGCCGCCGATGAACGGGACCGTCGGCGGGTCGATCTGGTTCAGCAGCGACAGCCAGTCGCGCCGCACCGCGATGTAGGCCGGGATCTCGGTGCCGTTCAGGATCTCCATCACGTCGAAGTCGATGTTGCGGATCCCGTCGGGATTCGAGACGCCCGACGTGCCGGGGCCGGTCGGGTCGTCGTCGAGCAGCAGATCGTTCGGCGACGCGGTGATCGGCAGCGCCGGGTCGTAGCCGAAGTTGTTGAAGAAGCCGATCGACGTGATGCCCGATACGCCGGCGCGCACGTGGTTGTACTGGATGACCTCGGCGCCCTGGTCGCGGAGCCGCTTGAACAGCCAGTTCGGCGCCACGAACTCGTCCTCGATGGCGCCGTCGCGGCGCGCGTCGGGCTGCACGGTCAGCGGCCACGCGTTGATGTGTCCCGTGCTGTCCGGGAACACCGGCGGGTTCGGCACGGAGCCCGTCACCTCGTTGCCGACCATCGAGGTGATGCGGCTGCCGAGGTTCATGCTCGCGATCAGCGGCGCGTAGTCCAGCTGGTAGTCGTGGTCGGTGCTGACCATGACCTCGACGCCCTCCGCCGCGAAGCCCGCGACGCGGTCCTGCGGCGGCGCCGTCGAGTCGAGGCTGCGCGCCGAGTGGATGTGGAAGTCGCCCGACAGGAAGCCCGTCGTGTCGACCGAGCGGCGCAGGCGGAAGTTGAGCTTGCGCGAGCGTCGCGCGCGGACCGTCACGACCTTGCGGCGCAACGAGTACTCCGGGCCGCGCGATGCGTAGATTTCGTACTTGCCGGGCCGCAGCTGCACCGTGCCGGTACCGTTCGCGAGGAAGACCCAGTTCGCCTGCGCCGGTCCGCCGCCGAAGGTCTCCATGCGGAGGTCGACGTCCGGACCGACCGTCGGGTCACCGATCGCGATGACGTCGCTCTTGAAGCGCGGGTCGGCCGTCGGCGCGACGCCCTTGATGGTGATCTTGGCCGGCATCGCCGGATCGGGTCCGGCAACGGTCTCGAGGACCTGGAGGTCGAGCGAGGCCAGCGCGCTCAGATCGGGCACGGTGACCGCGGTGTTGGCGGACGCGCCCACGACGACGCCGGCGACCGTCACCGGATCGCGCTCCACCGCGCGGAACTCGAGGCTGTAGATGCCGACCGGCAGCACGATGCCCGAGAACGCGCCGGTCGCGCTGGTGCGGAACTGCGTCACCGGCGTGCCGGCACCGAAGCCCGGGACCGCGGCTCCGCCGGTGCGCGTCGCGATGACGCTCGCGGTGACGTCCGGCGTGTCCTCCGCGCCGACGTCACCCGAGATCGTGCCGGTCGCGAAGCCGCGGCGCACGGCGATCTCGCTGATCATCGGATTCGACACCGCGGCGACGTCGTTGCGGTTCCCGACGTAGATGCGGCGCTTGTACGTGAGCACGCCGCCCGGCTGCAGCGTGCCGAGCGGGCTGTTGCCGAACGCGGTCAGCAGATTGCTGTTCACGCCGAACAGCGAGTTGACCGGCGAGACCACGGGCAGATTCGGGCCGCCACCGTCCTGGTCGACCGACGCCTCGTCGCCGAGGATTCCGTACGCGTTCTCGCCGATGCCGAGGTTGTGCGCGGGATCGAACACGCCGTCGGACGGACCGACGATGCCCGGCGCCGCCGCGAACGCGGGCAGCTCGAGCGCCGCCACGATGTTCGAGAAGTCGAGCACCGCGTGCTTGAACCCCTTGCCCGCGACCGGCGAGAACGGCACCTGCGCGCGCTGCGTCCACAGGCTGACGTCGAGGAATCCGCCGAGCCCCGCCGCCGGATTGGTCGGGTGGTTGTTGGTCACCGTGGTGGTCACGGTGAGGAACGGATCGTTGTTCGCCGCCGTGTACTGGGTGACGACGGCGAGATCGCTCGGCGCGACCGGCGTCGCGCCCACGTCGAAGCCGAGCAGGTTGCCGGTGCACGTGATCGTCGCGGACGTCGGCGTCGAGGACGCGCTGACGCCGTTGTAGACCACGAAGTTGCTCGTGCTGAGCCCGCCGACGGTGAAGATCTGCGTCAGGTGGTCGTTGTTCTGTCCGTTGTTGCCGAGGTCGATGATCGAGCAGCCGGTGAAGGCGAACTCGCTGACCTTCGGCGGCGCATTGACGCCGAGCAGCGGAACCAGATCGTCCTGCGGGCCGACGTCGTCGATCACCGCCTGGATCACGCCGTTCGAGACGTACCAGTCGTCGATTCCGCCGTCGGCATCGGTGCCGGAAAACAGGACCGAAGCGGCGTTGCCGGGTGTGACCCGGGCCGCGAGCGGAGCGGCTTGCGCCGATGCCCCGATTGCCAGCAGCGCCGCGATCGCGACGATCGTCCGGAACGAGAAGCGCAGGTGTCGCACGAGGATCCCTCCCGACCCGCCCCGAACGAGGGGCTCGATGGTCGGCCGGACCCTACAAGCGGGTGAGATCCGGGTGCAACCGGAAAGTCACGCGGCGACCGCGCACCGTCCGCAAGGAACGGGGCGCGGTCGCGCGGCTCGTGCGTGAAACGAGGCGAGCTACCAGCGGCGGATCGGGCCGCTGTCGAGGTGCAGGAAGCCCTCGGACGGGTAGTAGCCGACGCCGCCTGCGCGCATCGCCACCGCGACGTTGCGCAGCTGGCGGATGTCGCGGCCGGGCAGCTGGATGTCGATGGCCTGCCCGGTCATGTGGTAGCTGTGCTCGGCGACGCGGCCGCTGATGCGACGGTAGCTCTCGTTCGTCGCCGGCGAGCGGTAGCCCGAGAAGACGTGGAACGCCTCGGTGCTGCCGAGCGCGCGCCGCAGATCGAACAGCTGGTTCAGCACGCGCGGATCGATCTGGCAGATCTCGTCGTTGTGGTAGTCGCGCAGCAGATGGTCGATCTGCTCGAGCGCCTCCGGCTCGTAGCGACCACCGACGAAGTAGTCGATGTTCAGCTCCTCGCCGGTGTGGACGCAGTAGAACGCAAGCTCTCTGCTTTCCGGAGCGTCCGCGCCGAACGAGAACGGCCGCGTCGGAGCGAAATCCTCCGGCAAGGCGATCTCGGACTCGCGCTCGACCTCGTCGGCCCGCGCCGTCGTGACCGCGCGGCCACGCGAGACGTCGCGGCTCGATGCCACGGCCTCGCGGCCCTTCCCGGCCGGCTCGCCCTTGCGGCTGGCGACCTTGTCGGAGCCCTTGCCGCCGGCCTTCGCCGTGCTCGAGGAACGCGAGCTCTTGCTCGACGAGGCGCTCGTGCTCTTGCCGGGCTTCGATGAGCCGCCCGACTTCGCGGAGGCCGTCGCCTTCGAGCCCGCGGACCGTGCCTGTGTGGCGGTCTTCCCGCCCTGCTTCGCCGGAGTTGCCGCCCTGGTCGATGACCCGGTGGATGCCTTTTTCACGGCACCCGAGAACTTGGCGGCAAACGAAAGTTCCGGAAGAAGCAGGAGGCTTGCGACCACTCCGCCGCCGAGCCACATGAACTGCCTGCGGCTAGCGGAAGACACACCCATCCCCTCCAGTTCCGGTTCCGTCATTCCCCCTCCCTGGGATTGATCGCACCGTGACGGTCCAGGCTCCCTCCCCCGAACCATCCCTGCGTGGGTGTCGTCGTACAACACCAGGGTCCGGAGGTCCAGCCTCGGGAGCGTTTTTTCACCCACGCCCCGACCGAGGGGTCAGGCGCGGACCAAGGCGCAGAAGGGGCCCGCGCGTCAAGCTTCTCTTTTACTTGACGAGAAGCGGGTCAGAGCTCGGCGTCGCCGACCGGGGCCGGGGCGGCCTCGCCCGCCGGGGCCGCGACCGTCGGCGGCCGGATCGAACGCGGCTTCGAGACGTCTCGCGCCAGCTCCGCGTCGCTGTCGTAGATGTCCTCGCGGAACTGCACCGTGCCGTCCGGATCGCGCCACGCGGTCGCGTACACGATGTGCACGGGGACCGGCGAGCGCAGGTTCACGTTGCGCGTGCTCCAGTCGGACAGCGCCGACTTGCGGCGCGTCTCGTCCCACTCCGGCATGTCGCCGAGCAGCGCCGCCGCGAGCGCGGGCGCGTTGCCGACGCGGACGCAGCCGTGGCTCAGCGAGCGCGACGTCTGGCGGAACTTGTCCTTGTTCGGGGTGTCGTGCAGGTACACGCCGAACGGGTTCGGCATGTTGAACTTGACGCGCCCGAGAGGATTCTTCGGCCCCGGCGCCTGGCGCAGGCGGCGCGGCGTCGTGGCGACCGTTCCGCCGTCCGTGATGCCCGAGCCCGCCGACGCGACGCGCGTACCGCCGCGCCACGAGATGCCCTGCGCCGCGAAGTAGCCCTCGTCGGCCATCGCGCGCGGGATCAGCTCCTCGGCGGCGATGCGCGGCGGGACGTTCCACGGCGGGTTGAACACGAGGTGGCGGATCTGGCTGCTGAACACCGGCGTCTGCCACGTCGGCTTGCCGACGATCACCGGCATCTCCAGCGTGGTGGTGCCGCGGTCCTCGACGCGAAGGCGGTACTCCGGGATGTTGATCCAGACGTAGCGCTCGCCCAGGTCGGTCGGGAGCCAGCGGAGCCGCTCCATGTTCGCGACGATCTGCTCGACGCGCTCCGCCGCGCTCACGTTCATCGCGTCGCGGGTCTTGTTGCCGATGGTCCCGTCGGGCGTGAGGCCGTGGTGCTTCTGGAACGTCTTGACCGCCGCCTCGAGGTGCCTGTCGTACACGTCGCGCTGCGCCGGCGCCGGCACCGCGTCGGCGGCCAGCTCGCCGGTCGCGAGCAGCCGCTCGCGCACCCGGCGCACGCTCGGATCGACCGCGCCCGGCGTCAGCTTGGGAACGTCGCCGACCTTCGGCCAGCCGCCGTGCGCGGCGACCTCGCGGTAGCGTACGAGAAGGTCGCGCATGGTCGCGTAGTCCGCGGTCTGCGGAGCGAGGCGCTGCATCCGGCTCACGACCTCGATCGGCGGCGCCGACGCGAGGTCGAGCGCGATCGGCACCGGGTCGGGATCCACGACCATCGGCTCGATGTCGGGAATCGGCACCCGCGGACGGCGCGCGCCCGTGCGGACGTGGACGCCGTAGCGCATCACCGCCTCGCTCAGCAGCATGTCGAGCTCGGCGCGCTTCAGGGGATCGGTGGCACCGCGGCGCGCCTCGATGAGCGTGATGCGGTAGGCCTGCGGATCGAGCCCGTCGCGATCCGCGTGGCGCAGGAACTCGACCACGGCGTCGATGCGCGCGTTCGCGTCCGGCGCAGTGACCCAGAGCGGCGCGGACGAGCGCGTGTCGTACAGCGCGCGCAGCGCCGCGACGTCGAGCTTCGTGCCGTCGACGGCGAGCGGTGCCGGGTCGGAGAGCGACTGCGCGATCAGCGGCGCGATGTCGTCGGCACGGGCCGGACGCGCCGCCGCGAGCAGCAGCATTGCCGGCACGAGCATCAGCCCGCGCATCCAACCGATCCGTCCCCGGAGCATCCTGCCGCCGCCACGCTTCACGATCGCACCCACCGTCGCCCTTCCCTCAGGCCCCGAACATACACGCCCGGCAGGCCGGAGGAAGGAAAAAAGCTGGCCCGGCCGCCGAACGGCCGGGCGCCGCGGCCGGAGCCGCGCGTCACGCCTCGGACGCTGCACCAGGTGCTGCGTCAGGCGCGCCCGGCCGGGGCCGGACGCGCCGCGCGGTGCGGAAGAAGAGACCGCCGACGGGCGGCGGTCGTTCCGGAAAGTGGAGCCGAAGAGAATCGAACTCTCGACCTCTTGAATGCCATTCAAGCGCTCTCCCAACTGAGCTACGGCCCCGGATGTTCTTCGCGGGCCCCTAGGTAAGCGAAGGCATGGACGAATGCAACGCGCTGCACCCTACAGGTGGGCGGCGCGAAACACGTCTGCGGCGCGGAAAATCAGCGTCGCCGGCGTGACGGCGACGCCGCGGAGCCTGCGCTGGTGCCGCCGGCCGCGGCAGCCGCAGCAGCGGGACGAGCCGCGCGAGCCGCGCTCTGCACGGCCGCACCGCCGCCCCCGGACCGCGCCTGCGCATCGATCTCGTCGCGGGCGCTGTCGAGCAGCTCCCCGGCGTGCGCGCGCGCGACGGCGCTGGTCGTGCCGCTCAGCATGCGCGCCAGCTCGCCGATGCGCTCGTCGCCGGTCACCTCGAGGACGCGCGTCCGGGTGCGCCCGCGATCGCGGTCCTTGACGACCGCGTAGTGGTGGTCGGCGAACGCCGCGATCTGCGCCAGGTGGGTGATCGAGATCACCTGATGGCGCCGCACCAGCGCGTGCAGTCGCCGCCCGACGATCTCGGCGGTGGCGCCTCCGATGCCGGCGTCGACCTCGTCGAACACCAGGGTCGGTACCGCGGCGCCACCCGCGACGTTGCGCAGCGCGAGCATGATCCGCGACAGCTCGCCGCCCGAGGCGATTCGCGCCAGCGGCCGCGCGCCCTCGCCGGGATTCGCCGCGAGGTCGAACTCCACCCAGTCGAGGCCCTGCGCCCCGATCGCGGCACCGTCGCGCGTGAGGACCGCTTCCGCGCCCCGCGTCGGTCCCGGCGGCAGCGGCTCGAAGCGGACCGTGAAGCGCGCGTCGCCCATGCCAAGCGACGCGAGCTCCGCGTCCATCGCGTGGGCGAGCCGGTCGGCGCCGCGACGGCGCGCCGCCGACAGCTCGGCCGCGAGACGCCAGGCTTCATCGGCTGCGCGTGCGAGCTCGGCGCGCAGCGCGGTCGGGTCGGCGAGGTCCGACGCCGAGCTCGCGATCTCCTCGCGCAGCGCCTCGCGGCGCTCGATCAGTCCGGCGACGTCCGCGACGCCGTGCTTGCGGACCAGGCGCGCGAGCAGCGCGAGGCGCTCCTCGATCACCTCCAGGCGCTGCGGGTCCGACTCGAGGCCCTCGACGTAGTCGAGGAGCCCGCGCACGGCGTCGGCGAGCGGGTCCGCCGCCTGCGCCAGGCTCGCCGCGACGTCCTCGAGCCCGGGATCGACCGCCGCGAGCTCGCCGAGACGCTTCGCCATCGACTGCACCGTCGCGAGCGCCGCGCCGTCGGCCGCGTGCAGGCGCTCGACCGCCTCGTTCGCTGCGAGCGCGAGCTTCTCGACGTTGCGCAGCCGCATGCGATCGGCCGTCAGCGTCGCCTCCTCGTCGGCGTGCTCGAGCTTCGCCTGCGCCAGCTCCTCGAAGTCGAAGCGCGCGACCTCGAGCCGGCGCTCGAGCTGCGCCGCGCCGCGCTCGAGCGCGTCGAGACGCGTCACGATCTCGGTGAGGCGCGCGTAGGTCGCGCGATACCGCGACGCCTCCGACTCCGTGCCGGCGGCCTGGTCGAGCATCTCGAGGTGCGTCTCGGCCTGCGTGAGGCGCAGCGACTCGTGCTGTCCCTGCAGGTGGATCAACGCCGAGCCGATCTCGAGCAGCGTCGCGACCGTCGCCGGACGGTCGTTGATCACCACCTGCGAGCGGCCGTTGCGCGCGATCGTGCGCCGGATGCGGATCTCGCCCGATGCGCTCGCGGGAATGCCGAGCGCGTCGAGCCGGGCCCGGACCGCGATCGCCTCGGGCCCCGGCGCGAACACCGCCTCGACGCGCGCCGCCTCGCATCCCGCGCGCACCATCTCGCTGCCGGCGCGGTGTCCGGCGGCGATCGCGAGCGCGCGCTGCAGCAGGCTCTTGCCGGCACCGGTCTCGCCCGTGACGGCGTTCAGTCCGGCGCCGAAGCCGAGGACCAGATCCTCGATCAGCGCGAAGTCGTTGACGCGCAGCGAGCGCAGCACGCGAGCCTCCTAGCGCGCCCAGCCGAGCTTGGTGCGCAGCAGGTCGTAGAAGCCCAGCTCCGGCGAGCGCACGAGGCACGCGTAGTGCGGCGAGCGCGTCACCTCGACCGTGTCCTCCGCGCCGAGACGCACCGTCTGCTGGCCGTCGAGCGTGAGCAGCAGCTCCTCGCCCGGCGAGCGCAGCCGGAACGCGAGCACCGAGCCGTCGTCGATGACGATCGGCCGCACGCTCAGCGTGTGCGGGCAGATCGGCGCCAGCACCACCACGCGCACCGACGGGTGCACGATCGGGCCGCCCGCCGAGAGTGAGTATGCCGTCGAGCCCGTGGGCGTGGCGATGATCACGCCGTCGGCCTTGAAGAGCGCCAGGAACTTGCCGTCGACGTGCGTCTCGACGTCGATGATGCGCCCGAGCGAGCCGCGGCTCAGGACCGCGTCGTTGAGGCCCTGGTAGACCTCCGCCTCGCCGCTGGCGCGCTTCACGGTGGCGCGCAGCATGCGGCGGCGGTCGATCGTCGCCTCGCCGCGCAGCGCGCGCTCGACCGTCGCCGACAGCTCGTCGACGGTGATCTCGGTGAGAAAGCCGAGGCTGCCGAGATTGACGCCGACGATCGGCACCTCGCGCTCACCGGCGAGACGTGCGGTCGCGAGCAGCGTGCCGTCACCGCCGAGAACCGAGATCGCGTCGGCGCGCGCGAACATGTCGGACTTGTCGCTGGCGACGGCGCCCAGCCACGCCGCGTCCTCGGGCTCGGCGAGCGCGCGGTAGCCGTGCGCGTGCAGCCAGCCGACGAGATCCTTCGCGACCTCGCGGGCGTGCGGCGCGCGTCGCTTGAGCACCAGTCCGACAGTGGAAGCCGCCGCAGCCAACGCGCGCTCGCTAGCATGGCCCCGCCGGGCGTGTCGACCTCGCGGACCGCCGCGCGGGACGCGTCGGACTCGCATGCGGCGCGGCTCGCTTTCCGCGTCCCGGGAAGACAGACTCGGTGGACGATGCGCGAGCGCGATCTCTTCTCCGGCCTCGAGCCGCCCTCCCCGCCCTCGGCCCGCGAGTCGCGCGGGCGCGGTGCCGAGCATCCGTCGGGAGGCGCGCCTTCGGCCAGTGCCCGCGCGCCGCTCGCCGAGCGCATGCGGCCGCGCTCGCTCGACGAGTACGTCGGACAGCGTCATCTGGTCGCACCGGGACATCTCGTGCACGCGATGATCGCCGGCGGGAAGCTGCACTCGCTCCTCCTCTGGGGGCCGCCGGGCACCGGCAAGACCACTCTGTCGCGTCTGGTCGCCGAGTCGCTCGGCCTGCCGTTCGCGCAGCTGTCCGCCGTCCTGTCGGGCGTCAAGGAGCTGCGCGCGATCGTCGAGCGCGCCGAGGTCGAGCTTGCCGCGAGCGGGCGTCCCACGGTGGTCTTCATCGACGAGATCCACCGCTTCAACAAGGCGCAGCAGGATGCACTGCTGCCACATGTCGAGCGCGGCACGATCATTTTGATCGGGGCGACAACGGAGAACCCGTCCTTCGAGGTGATCGCGCCGCTGCTGTCGCGCTCGCGCGTGCTGACGCTCGAGTCGCTCGACGAGGGTGCGATCGGCGCGCTGATCGACCGCGCGCTCGTCGACCCCGAGCGCGGCCTCGGCGGACTCCGCGTGACGCTCGCCGACGACGCGCGCGACGTGCTGATCGGGCACGCGCAGGGCGACGCGCGCATCGCGCTCGGCGCACTCGAGGTCGCGGCGGAGCTCGCGGCGCGCACGTCCGGGCGTCGCATCACTGTCGAGGACGTGCAGGAAGCCGTGCAGCGCCGCACGCTGCGCTACGACCGTCAGGGCGAGGAGCACTACAACGTCATCTCCGCGTTCATCAAGAGCATGCGCGGCAGCGACCCGGACGCGGCCCTGTACTGGCTCGTGCGCATGCTGGAAGCCGGCGAGGATCCGCTCTTCCTCGCACGGCGCATGGTGATCTTCGCGGCCGAGGACGTCGGTAATGCCGACCCGCGCGCGCTGCAGGTGGCGCTCGCCGTCAAGGACGCCGTGCACTTCGTCGGACTGCCCGAAGGGCGTATCCCGCTCGCCCAGGGTGCGACGTATCTGGCGACCGCACCCAAATCGAACGCCAGCTACGCCGCGCTGAACGCCGTCACGGCCGAGGTGCGCGCGTCGGGCACGCTGCCGGTGCCGATGCACCTGCGCAACGCGCCGACCGAGCTGATGCGCTCGCTCGGGTACGCGCGCAACTACCAGTATCCGCACGACGCACCCGGACACCACGTCGCCGAGGACTACCTGCCCGACGACCTGCGCGGACGCCGCTGGTACGAGCCGACCGACGCCGGTGACGAGCGTGCGATCGGCGAGCGTCTCGGTGCGTGGCGCTCCGCGCGCGACGGAACGAAGCCGCGCGGGCGGCGCTGACCGTCAATCCGCCGTCAATGCGCCGTGCGGCGCACCGCGATGCGGCCCCAGGCATGCACGCGGTCGATCGCGAGCAGCACGATCTCGTGCCGGCGCGCGTCGAGGCCCATCTCGCGGTACTGCGGGTAGCGAGCGCGCAGCGCGCGCACCGCAGCCGCGCGCCGGCGCGCGCCGCGCGCGCGCGCGGCCGTGCCCGACACGAGCACGTATCCCAGCCGGCGCCAGCTCTCGCTCCAGCGGTCGGCGACCAGCGCGAAGCGCGGGTTCTCGTCGAGGTTGCGCAGCCGCTTCAGCGTGCGGTTCGCGGCCTTCGGCTTGTCGTCGACCGCGAAGGCGACGGTTCGCGCGTCGAGCACCGCGAAGCACACCGGCACGACGTGCGGCTCGCCCGCAGCGCTCGCGGTCGCGAGGTGCGCGCGGCGCGCCTCCTCGAGGAACGCGCGCGTCTCCGCGGTCAGCGCGGTGCTGGTGCGCCCGATGCGCGCGGCCGCCGTGCCGACCTGCGGCCGCGCGTCAGGCGACCGCGGCACCGAGCTCCGCGAGCACGCCCGGATCGACGCGGCCGCGGAACGCCGCCTCCGCCTCCTGGCGCAGCATGTCGCCGCGGCCCTGATAGCGCGGCGAGTAGTGGAAGACCTTGAGCCGCCGTGCGTGCGACAGGCGCGCGATGGTACCGGCTTCCGCCGCCGTCAGGTGGTAGCGCATCGCGGCCTGATCGCGATCCTCGTCGAGGAACGGCGACTCGCAGAACAGGATGTCCGCGTCGTGCATCACCGGCAGCAGCACCGCGAGGTTGTCCGGGATGAAGCGCGTGTCGACGATGTAGCCGAACTTGTTGCCACGCGTGACGCGCACCAGCGAGCACAGCTCGCCGACCGTCATCTCGACCGTCGTGCGATCGCTGCGCGCGACCGCGAGGCGCGTGTCGTCCGGCGCGTCCGCGCGGAGCGCGTCCTTCAGCTGTGCGAGCCAGCGTCCGGGCGCGAAGCCGGCGCGCGCGAGCGCGTCGCCGTCCACGTTCATGTGCGTCGGCTCGTCGATCGCGAACGCGAGGCACGGGATCTTGTGGTCGGTGATCGCGGCGCGGACGCGGAAGTGTCCCTCGTCGACGAGCAGCGGCGTGGTCGGGGTGGCATCGCCCTGCGGAACCTCGCGCACCGGCGCGTCCTCGCGGCGGAACCCGGTCGAGGCGCGGAACAGCGACCGCGCGAGACCGCCCGCGGTCACCTCGGTCACGTCGAACACGAACGGGTAGTCGTCGGTGAGGTTCCAGACGTAGCCCGCGAGCTTCCCCGCGACGCAGTCACGGATTCCCTCCGGCCCGAAGAGCACGAGCTCCTTGTCGCGGTTCAGGAACAGGCGCAGCACCCGGTCGAACCCGATGAAGTGGTCCATGTGCGTGTGCGACACGAAGACGTGCGTGACCTTAAGCAGGTCCGCCGCCGGCAGCCCGTCGTTGCGGCCGAGGTCGAACAGGACCGCGCTGCCCTGCCAGCGCAGCTCGACGAAGAGTCCGGGGTCGCCGAACGGTCCGTTCACGAGCCTTGGTGCGAACGTCGAGGCCATGCCGGTTCCCTAGCAGGCCACCGCGAGGTGGCCAGAATGCGCGTCCGCGGGACGCGACGCCGCCGTCAGCGCCGGGTCTGCATCTCCTGCATGATGATGCTCGCCGTCTCCGCCATCATCTCGTTCATGATCTGGCCGAGCGAGCGATCCGGATCCTCGAGCTTCAGGACGAGCTTCGACAGGACGGCGAAGTAGCGCTCCAGCGAGTCGCCTTCGATGTTCGGGAAGCGGGCCTCCATCGCGAGGCAGAAGCGCTCCTGGGTCATGCGGATGTCCGCCTCGAGGGAGCCACGCACCTGATCGTCCATGCGCCGCTCGTGCCATGCGTCCCCGGCCCGTGCAACCGTTTCGAGCTCCGGTGGCGCTCAGGCGTCCGCTTCGCCGCGCGCGCGTCCGAGGATCGCCAGCAGGTCGGCGTGCAGCTCCCACCATGCGGTGTGGAAGCTGTCTCCGGTCACGCCCGCGACCGCGCGGACGTCGCCCGCGCCGGCCCGCGCGAGCGCGTCGCCGAGGCGGTGACGCAGGCTCGCGTAGCGCGCGCGCAGCGGCTCGAGCCGCGCGAGCAGCCCGTCGGCGGCGCCGTGGACGTCGCGCAACTGCGCGAGAACGCGACGGTCGTAGCGCGCGTCGGAGTGGTCGTTCGGCATCTCCGTCGGACGGTCGCTGCGCACCTGCCAGCGCAGCAGGATCTGCTTGACGCTGCGATTGAGCCCCGCGAACTCGGCGTCGAGCGCGGCGACGACGGCGCGCAGCGCCTGCTGCTCCGACGCGATCACCGCGGCCGCGCGCTCGCGCCCGAGCGGCGTCGCCGAGACGTGGTCGTCGCCACCACGCGGACGCCGCAGCACCAGCCCCCGCTCCTCGAGCACGGCGATCGTCGCGGCGACGTCGTCGTCCGCGGTGCCGGTCGCGGCGGCGAGATCCCGGATCCGCACGACGCCGCGCAGGGCGAGCTGGAACAGCACGGCGTCCGACGGCGGCAGGTCCGTGGCCGCGGCGTCGGACGCGTCATCGCGCCCGGCGGTCACCTGCTCCCCGACGCGCGCGTCAGGCGGTCGCGTCCGCGGTCGGACGCTCGTAGACGCGGATCTTCAGCACCATCTTGCAGACCGGGCACGGAACCGAGCGGATCACCGGGAACGTCACGAAGTTCAGCCGGATGCTGTCGAGCTGCCGCTTGCGCTCCGCGGCGCAGCACTCCAGCTCGTCGGTGCGGACTCCCTTGCGGTCACTCGCCTTGGCCATGATCACGTCTCTCTGCGTCCGCGGCTGCGGACGGCTGATCGCGGGACGCGCGGTTCCCGCGGGCCCGTCGTCCGTTCAGATCTTGAACTCGTCGCCCCTCTTCTTGACGGCGCCCGAGTGCTTGCGCATCTCGTCCACGTGCCCGGCCGCGTGCGCGGCGTCGCCGCGCCTCAGCGCGCCCTCGAACTGCCCGGCGAGGGCGCGCATCATCGCCGCCTCGCGCGGGTCGAGCGCGTCGGCGAGCTCGGCGAGCGCGCGCATCGCGGCCGTGATGCCCTCGATCGCGCGCGCGGTGTCGCCGCCCTTGCGTGCGAGGAGTGCCGCCTCGAGCTGGGTCCGCACCTTCGCGAGCCCGGGTGCGGCCTGCGGACCGAAGGCGAGCCCGAGGTCGCCGAGTCCGGCGATCAGCGCCTCCAGCGATTCCGGGGCGAGCAGCAGGTCTTCGCGGGCCACCGGATCCTCCGCCTCACTCGCGCCGCGTCGCCGCGATCGCGACCTCGGCGGCGCCCGCGGCGCGCGCCTCGTCGAGGATGTACACGACGTCGCCGAGCTGTACGCCCTTGTCGCCCTGCAGCACGACGCGCTTCACGTCGCTCGCCTCGACCGCCTGCTTCAGCCCGGCGGCGAGCTGCTCGCGCGGCGTCTGCGTGCCGTTGACGAAGATGTTGTCTTTCTGGTCGACGGTGACGACGATGCCCTTGGTCTCGCTCGACGTGACGCCGGCCTCGGGCAGGTCCACCTTCGGCCCGGACTCCACCATCGCCGAGCTGGTGATCATGAAGATGATCAGCAGCACCAGGAAGATGTCGGTGAGCGGCGTGATGTTGATCTCGGCGACGATGCCTTCGCCGTCGCCGTCGCCCTCAGGCAACCTGCCGAGTGCCACGTTCCCCCCGCATCGCGCAGACGCCGTCGACGAAGCGCGTGATGCCCACGCGCATGGTCGTTCCGAGATCGGCGAGCCGCACCTGGAAGTAGTTGTAGAGCGCGACCGCGATGATCGCGACCCCGAGACCGAGCGCGGTCGCGACCAGCGCCTCCGAGATGCCCGACGCGACCACCGCGAAGCCGCCGGCTCCCGTCTGCGCCATGTGATGGAAGGCGCGCATGATGCCGACCACGGTGCCGAAGAGTCCGATGAACGGCGCCGCGCTGCCGATGGTGCCGATCAGCCACACGTTGCGCTTGAGCGCCTGCGTCTCCTCGACGCGGTGCCCTTCGGCGAGCGACAGCAGGTCGTCGACCGAGGTGTCGCCGACGCGCGGCAGCAGCTCGAGGTAGATCCGCCCGAGCGGCAGGTCGGCCGCGTCGCGCTCGACCATGTCGCGCGCGCCGTCGACGTCGCCGCGGCGCAGGAAGAAGCCGATCTGCTTGCCGACCGCGAGCATGCGCGTGTCCATGCGGCGCAGCGCCCAGAGGCGCTCGCCCGCGATGGCCAGCGCGACGATCGAGCACAGCAGGAGCGGATAGGTCGCGTAGTAGCCCTGCCGGATCAGATCGAGGAACGTCACCATGTCCATCATGACGCCGCCCGTCTTAGCGCACTCCCGCCCCTTTTACAGCCGAGCGGCGTCGCCCGCGCGCATCGCGTTTCCTTGTCTGTTCGCCGGAGCGCCGGTAGCGTGGCGGACATGCCTCTTCGCCGGCGGAGCGCGCCGCTGCTCGTCCTGTTGCTCGCGGCTGTCCTGCTGCGCCCGTTCGGGGACGCCGCCGCCTCGGCGCGGGTCGCGGGCAACGTCTGGACGGTCGACCCGGACACCGCGAGCCTCGTCATCCTCGACGCGGGGCGGAAGATCACCGTCTACTGCGACGCCGACACCGTCATCCGCCACGGCTCGACGGACAGGACGCTCAAGGACCTGCACCGCGGCGACCGCGTCGTGGTGACGCTCGCCGAGGAGACGCCCGACGCTCTGATCGCGCGCCTGATCGCCATCGCCGGCGCCGCGCCGAGCCCGAAGATCCACCCCTCGCCCACACCACGGATGCCATGAGCGTACACCCGCACGAAGGACTTCCCCCGTTCGACCGCGCCGCACGGCGCAAGGCCGTTCTCGACCGGATCGGCTCCGGCGTCGCGGTCTTCCGCGCGCCGAGCCTGCGGGTGCACGCGAACGACGTCGAGTACCGCTACCGTCCCGACTCCGACCTGTTCTACTTGACCGGATTCCCGGAGCCGGATGCGGTGCTGGTGCTCGACGGCAGCGCCGAGCGCGAGCGCACCGTGATGTTCGTGCAGCCGCGCGACCCGGAACGCGAGACCTGGACCGGCAAGCGGGCGGGAGTCGAGGGCGCCGTCGAGACCTGGGGCGCCGACGCGGCGTACCCGATGAGCGAGCTCGCGCAGCACCTGACCCCGATCGTCGCGCGCGGCGGAGCGCTCTACTACCACCTCGGGCACGACGAGCCGTTCAACCAGAAGATGCTCGAGATCGCGCGCGCCGGCTGGGCGCAGCGTCCGCGCACGTCGAACGACCTGCCGACGTCGCTGCTGAACACCGGCGAGCTGGTGCACGAGCAGCGCCTGCACAAGTCGCCCGCGGAGATGGCCTGGCTGCAGCGTGCGATCGACATCGCCGGCGAGGCGCACCGCGCCGCGATGCGCGAGGTTCACCCCGGGATGTACGAGCACGAGATCGAGGCGCTCGTCGAGTACGTGTTCCGCCGCAGCGGTGCTTCGGGCTGGGCGTATCCGTCGATCGTCGCGGGCGGCGACAACGCCACGGTCCTGCACTACACGGCGAACGACTGCGTGCTGCGCGACGGCGAGCTGCTGCTGCTCGACGCAGGCGACGAGCTCGGCTGCTACTGCGCCGACGTCACGCGGACGTTCCCGGTCGGGCGCGAGTTCACGCCGGCGCAGCGCCGCGTCCACGACCTCGTGCTGCAGGCGCAGCTCGCCGCGGTCGCGGCCGTCAAGCCGGGCGTCACCATCGAGGACGTCCACGCTGAGGCCCTGAACGTCCTCGTCGACGGGCTGCTGTCGCTCGGGCTTCTCGGCGGCACGCGGCAGCAGGCGATCAAGGACGGCACCTACAAGCCGTACTACATGCACCGCACGAGCCACTGGCTCGGCATGGACGTGCACGACGTCGGCACCTACAAGCGCGACGGCCGGCCTCGCCCGCTCGAGCCCGGCATGGTGCTCACGGTCGAGCCCGGGCTCTACTTCGCGAGCTCGCTGCCGGGCATCCCCGACGAGTATCGCGGCATCGGCGTGCGCATCGAGGACGACGTGCTGGTCACGCCGAACGGGCACGAGGTGCTGTCGCACGCGGTGCCGAAGTCGGCAGACGAGATCCTGTCGCTGCGCGCCGGCTGAAGCGTCCGGCGCGCAGCGATCCATTCGTGCGTCAGCCCTCGCGCGCCGCTCTCTCGACGAGAGCGACGAGCGTGCGGACGCCCCAACCCACCGCACCGCGCGGCACGTAGGGTCGGTTCTTGTCCGTGTACGCGACCGCCGCGATGTCGAGGTGCGCCCACGGCAGCCCGCCGGCGAACTCGCGCAGGAAAAGCCCGCCGTAGATCGTGCCGGCGGTGCCGTCGCCGACGTTCTTGATGTCGGCGATCGGGCTGTCCATGCCCGACACGTACTCGTCGACCAGCGGCAGCTCCCACATCGGCTCGCCGGTCTCCTTGCCGATCTCGATGAGGCGGCGCACCAGCTCGGCGTCGCTGCCCATGACGCCGGCGATCGAGCGTCCGAGCGCCGTGGTGACGGCGCCGGTGAGCGTCGCGAGATCGACCATCCAGCGCGGCTTGACGCGGCGTCCGAAGCCGCCCGCGGCCGCCCAGCCGAGCGCGTCGGCCAGAACGAGACGGCCTTCCGCGTCGGTATTGAGCACCTCGATGGTCTTGCCGGTGAACGAGCGCAGCACGTCGCCCGGACGGTACGCGCGCCCGTCGGGCATGTTCTCCGCCGACGCGACGTAGCCGCGCACCTCGATGTCCGGCTTCAGCGCGGCGATCGCCTGCATCGCGCCGAGGACCGCCGCGCCGCCGGCCATGTCGCGCTTCTGGATCTCCATGCTCGCCGGCGGCTTCAGCGACAGGCCGCCCGAGTCGAAGGTGATGCCCTTGCCGACGAGCGCGACCGGGCCCGCGCTCGACGCGAGACGCGGGCGACGCGGGCGATGGATGAGCTCGATCAGGCGCGGCTCGTTCCGGCTGCCGCGGCCGACCGCGAGGATCGCGCCCATCTTGAGGCGCTTCATGTCCTCCGGCCCGTAGACGTGCACCGTGAGGCCGTGGTCGCGGCCGATCCGCTTCGCGGTGCGCCCGAGGTGGTCGGGGGTCACCTCCTCGGCGGGACCATTGATCAGGTCGCGCGCGAAGCGCGTCGCGTCGGCGAGGATCCCGGCGCGCTTCGCGACGCGATCCGCCTCGCGCGACGTCGCCGCGCCCGCGACGATGCAGGTCTCGACGCGGAAGACGGAACGCGACGTCTTCCAGCCCTCGATCTGGTAGTCCGCGAGCAGCGCGCCCTCGACCACCGAGCCGAGCGCCGTCGCGCCGGCAGCACCGCCGGCCGCCGACGCAACCGAGATGGCGAGCGTCTTCGCGCGCGAGCCACGTGCCACCTCCAGCGCCTGTCCGGCGAAGCGACGCCACGCCTCGGCCTCGGCCTTCCCGGAGTCGGCGCGACCGACGCCGATCACGGCGATCAGATCGGCGCGCATCTCGCCGTGCGTCTGGTAGACGCCGACCGTTCCCTGCTTGCCGGGCTCGCCCGTTCGCCGGCGGACCTCGCGCAGCAGCTTGCCGCCGGTCTCCGCGTCGAGCTCGCTCAGCTCGCGGCTCACCGGGCCGCCCGCGACGATCGGCACCGCGATCAGGTCCGCACGGATCTTTCCGACGGCGTTCGCGACTCTCCGGAGTTCCATGCTCACCGTTCCCCTGCGGGCGCTCAGCCCGCGTGCGACGTCAAGTAGTCGAGGATCACCCGCTGCTCGGCGCTCGTGAGCGGCGGCAGACCGCGCCGCGCCCGCATCTCCATCATCCGCGCCACCTGGATCTTCCACATCTCCGCCGTCATCGAGGACGGCTGGTGCGGCGGGTGGCAGAGGCCGCACTGCTGCGCGTAGGTGACCGCGCCCGGCGAATCCGCGTCGGGCAGCGGCCGCGCGCAGCTCGCGAGCGCGAGCAGCGCGGCCGCCGCCGCGAGGAGCGGACGATTCAAGCGGGCTGCATCCGGATCGCGCCGTCGAGGCGGATGGTCTCGCCGTTCAGCATCGGGTTCTCGATGATCGAGCGCGCGAGCTGGCCGAACTCGCGCGGCTCGCCGAGTCGCGCCGGGAACGGGACCTGGGCGCCGAGCTTCCGGCGGCCCTCCTCGGGCAGCATCGCGAGCATCGGCGTGTTGAAGAGGCCCGGCGCGATGGTGCAGACGCGGATGCCGTACTGCGAGAGGTCGCGCGCGATCGGAAGGGTCATGCCGACCACGCCGCCCTTCGACGCCGAGTAGGCCGCCTGGCCGATCTGGCCCTCGAACGCGGCCACCGACGCGGTGTTGACGATCACGCCGCGCTCGCCCTCGTCGTTCGGCTCGTTCTTCGACATCGCGTCGGCCGCGAGGCGGATCACGTTGAAGGTGCCGATCAGGTTGACCTCGATGCACTTCGAGAACAGCTCGAGCGGGAACGGGCCGCGCTTGCTGACCGTCTTCGCCGCGACGCCGACGCCGGCGCAGTTGATGGCGGCGTTGATCGTGCCGAAGGCCTCGACCGTCGCCGCGACCGCGGCCGTCACCTGCTCCGCGCTCGTGACGTCGGCGACGCAGAAGCGCGCACGGTCACCGAGCTTCTTCGCGAGCTCGGGGCCGGCCGAGTTCTCGCGGTCGAGGATCATGGCGCGACCGCCAGCCCCGACGATGTTCTCCACGGTTGCTTGACCGAGGCCCGACGCCCCGCCCGTCACCAGTGCCACGCAGCTCTTGATGTCCACGCTCTGCTCTCTTCCCTTCCGCGCGTTCGCCGTCCGGCGTCACGCGCTCTCGGCGCGCGCCCCGCGGCGCGCGCCCTGGCCTGCGGTCGACCCGTGCCGCGCGCCGAGCCGGCCCGCGGCCCCGTTGCCGGCGCCGTCCGCGTCGAACAACACACGGTCCGCCCGCGCAAGTGGCGCCATTGCTTGTTCCTCCTCCGGCACGCGCGTATAATTTGCAACGAGTGAGCTTCGAGTCACCCTCGACGTCCCGTACACTTCACCGTCAGCGCGACGCGCACGGTCGGCTGCCTCGGCAGCGATGCCGCGGCCCTTCCGAGAGGAGGCGTGCCTATGGCTAGCAAGGACACGTTCGCGAGGATCATCCAGGAAGACCGCGCCGCTCACGAGAGCAAGAGCTGGAACGGCTCGTTCCTGGACTACCTCGAAAAGGTCCGCGAAGACCCCACCATTCCCAAGCTCGCGCACGCGAGACTCTACGATCTGATCATCCGTTCCGGCAGCGAGGACATCCAGTCCACCGACGACGCCGGCGCCAAGCGGCTCTACAAGGACGAGCCGCTCAAGACCTACAACTTCTTCCGCGACGAGTTCTTCGGCATCGAGAAGACCGTCTCGCAGATCGTCCGCTACTTCCACTCCGCCTCACTCAAGGGCGAGGAGAGCCGCCAGGTGCTCTACCTCATGGGCCCGGTCGGCTCCGGCAAGAGCTCGCTGGTCGAGCGGCTGCAGCGCGGGCTGGAGGAATCCGAGCCCTTCTACGCGATCTCCGGCTCGACGATGAACGAGGAGCCGCTGCAGCTGATCCCGAAGCATCTGCGGAAGGAATTCGAGAAGATGCTCGGCGTCCACGTCGAGGGCGACATCTCCCCGGTGACGCGCTTCCGCCTCGATCACGAGTTCGGCGGCAAGTACGAGGACGTCCCGGTCGAGATGCGCAACTTCTCGAAGCGCGCGCGCGTCGGCATCGGCGTCGTGCCGCCGGTCGATCCGAACAACCAGGACACCTCGGTCCTGATCGGCAGCGAGGACATCTCCAAGCTCGACGTCTACTCCGAGGGCGACCCGCGCGTGCTCGATCTCAACGGTGCGCTGAACGTCGGCAACCGTGGCGTGGTCGAGTTCATCGAGGTCTTCAAGAACGAGACCGAGTACCTGCACGCGATGATCACCGCGACGCAGGAGAAGGTCATCCCCGCGCCCGGACGGCACGGGATGGTCTACGTCGACACCGTCATCATCGCGCACTCGAACGAAGCCGAGTGGCAGAAGTTCAAGGCCGACCACACCAACGAGGCGATCCTCGACCGCATCGTGGTCGTCAAGGTCCCGTACAATCTGCGGCTCTCCGAGGAGGTGAAGATCTACCAGAAGATCATCCGCCACTCGGACTTCCGCGCCCACGTGGCACCGCACACGCTCGAGATCGCGTCGATGTTCGCGATCCTGTCGCGTCTCGAGCCGACCGCGAAGTGCGACCTGATGACCAAGCTCAAGCTCTACAACGGCGAGGAAGTCGTCGAGAAGGGCAAGACCAAGAAGATCGACGTCCGCGAGCTGCGCGACGAGGCGAAGCGCGAGGGCATGAGCGGCATCTCGACGCGCTTCATCATGAAGGCGCTCGACAACGCGCTGTCGGACAACGTCGACGGCAACTGCATCAACCCGATCAACGTCCGCGAGGCGATCATCACGATGGTCAAGGAGGCCGACCTCGCCGACGACGAGCGCAAGCGCCTGCTCGAGTTCCTGCAGGACGTCCTGCACAAGGAGTACCTCGAGATCCTCGAGAAGGAGATCACCAAGGCGTTCGTCTACTCGTACCAGGAGCAGGCCGAGTCGCTGTTCCAGAACTACCTCGACCACGCCGAGGCCTTCGTGAACAAGACGCGCGTCAAGGACCGCAACACGAAGGAGGAGCTGCACGCCGACGAGGGCTTCCTGAAGTCCATCGAGGAGCAGATCGCGATCATCGGCTCGGCGGCCGACGGCTTCCGGCAGGAGGTCATCGCCTACCTCTGGGCGACGTCGCGGCGCGGCGAGAAGATCTCCTACCAGAGCTACGAGCCGCTCAAGGAAGCGATCGAGAAGAAGCTCATGACGTCGGTGCGCGACATCTCGCGCATCATCACCAAGGCGCGCACGCGCGACGAGGACCAGACCCAGAAGTACAACGCGATGGTCTCGAACCTGCTGGACCACGGCTACTGCGAGAGCTGCGTCGACGTGGTGCTCAAGTACGCCGCCAACAACCTCTGGAAGGACTGAGTGGGCGGCGCGATCTTCCGTCCCTTCCGGCATTCCGAGGCCGAGCGCAGCGATCGCAGCGCGGGCGATCGTCTGCGCCATCGGGAGAAAGTCCGCGAGTCGATCCGCGACAACATCGCCGACATCGTCGCCGAGGAATCGATCATCGGGAAGAGCCGCGACAAGATCATCAAGGTCCCGATCCGCGGCGTGCGCGAGTACCGCTTCGTCTACGGCGACAACGCGCCGGGCGTCGGCCAGGGCGAGGGACAGACGCAGCCCGGCGACGTGGTCGGCAAGGGACAGCAGGAGGGTCCCGGCCAGGGCGACAAGGCGGGCGACAAGCCCGGACAGGACTTCTACGAGACCGACGTCACGCTCGAGGAGCTGATCGAGATCATGTTCGAGGATCTCGAGCTGCCCGACCTCGAGCGGCGGGCGATGCGCAAGATCCCCGCCGAGCGGATGTCGAAGCGCAAGGGGTACCGGCAGGTCGGCATCCGCATCCGTCTCGACAAACGGCGGACCGCGCGCGAGCGCGTGCGGCGGATCCTCGCGACGCGGCGACACGCGGGGCTGACGCGTCCGCCCGAGACGTCGGCCGCCGAGGCGGACGAGAAGCGCAAGCCGTTCCACACCGAGGACCTGACGTACCGCCACGTCGTCACCGACGTGCGCAACGAGTCCAACGCCGTGGTCATGTGCATCATGGACACCTCGGGGTCCATGGACACGATGAAGAAGTACCTGGCGCGCAGCTACTTCTTCCTGCTCTACCAGTTCATCGCGACCAAGTACCGGTCGGTCGAGCTGGTGTTCATCGCGCACCACACCGAGGCGCGCGAGGTCACCGAGGACGAGTTCTTCCACAAGGCCGAGTCGGGCGGCACGTTCATCTCGTCCGGCTACCAGAAGGCGCTCGACATCCTCTCGGAGCGCTACCACCCGTCGCTGTGGAACATCTACGTGTTCCACTGCTCCGACGGCGACAACTTCGACTCGGACAATCCCGCCGCGCTGCGCACCGCGCGGCAGCTCGCCGACGTCGCGAATCTCTTCGGATACGGCGAGATCAAGCCGCTCGGCTCGCGCTACTACGAGAGCTCGATGCTGAACCTGTTCCGCCGCCTCGACGCCGACAACTTCCAGACCGTCGTCATCGAGCGCAAAGAGGACATCTGGCCGTCGTTCCGCGCCTTCCTGTCGAAGGACAGGGCGAAGGTCGCGGAAAGCGCGGCGCCCCCCGCCTGACGCGGGTCCGGGAGATCCGATGCCCGACTACTCGATCGCCGACCTCGAGCGCTGGGACGAGATCATCCGCGAGAAGGCCGACTCCTTCGGTCTCGACGTCTACCCGCAGGAGTTCGAGATCTGCGACCACAACGACATGCTCGGGTACATGGCGTACTCGGGCATGCCGTCGCACTACCCGCACTGGTCGTACGGCAAGTCGTTCGAGAAGCTGAAGACCATGTACGACTACGGCGTCTCCGGGCTGCCGTACGAGATGGTCATCAACTCGAACCCCGCCCTCGCCTACCTGATGCGGGACAACACGCTGTGCCTGCAGATCCTCACGATCGCGCACGTCTACGGGCACAACGACTTCTTCAAGAACAACTTCAACTTCCGCCAGACGCGCGCCGAGTTCACGATCAGCACGTTCAAGGCGCACGCGCAGCGCGTGCGGACGTACGTCGAGGACCCGTCGATCGGCTACGAGCGCGTCGAGAGCATCCTCGACGCCGCGCACGCGCTGTCGCTGCAGATGCGCCGCAATCGCGCGATCCGGAAGCTCACGCAGGACGAGGAGCGGCAGCGCCTGTTCGAGGCGTCGCAGCCGCGCCCCGATCCGTTCCACAAGATCCATCGCCGGCCCGACTACCAGCCGCCCGACCTGCGTCGCGTGCCGGCCGCGCCGGAGGAGGACCTGCTGCTCTTCATCCGCGACTACAACCCGTACCTCGCGGAATGGGAGCGCGACCTGCTGACGATCGTGCACGAGGAGGCCTGCTACTTCCTGCCGCAGATCGAGACCAAGATCATGAACGAGGGCTGGGCCTCGTACTGGCACCGCGAGATCCTGAACTCCCTGCAGCTGCCGTCGGAGCTCCACCTCGAGTTTCTCGTGCGCCACAACCAGGTCGTGCGCCCGCACCCCGGCGGGCTCAACCCGTACCACCTGGGACTCAAGGTCTGGGACGAGATCAAGCGCCTGCACGACGACCCGACGCCCGAGGAGTCGCGCGAGCTGAAGCTCGACGGCAGCGGCACCGAGGCGATCTTCGCGACGCGCTCCGCGGACCGCGACGCATCGTTCCTGCGCCGCTGCCTCGGCGAGAAGCTGATGCGCGACCTCGACCTCTTCGAGTACGAGCAGCGCAACGAGGACTACGTCGTGTCGAAGGTCTCGGACAAGGAGAGCTGGCGCGAGGTGAAGGAAACGCTTCTGCGCAGCGTGGGCACCGGGACGATTCCGGTGATCCGCATCACCGACGCCGACTTCGGCGGCAACCGGACGCTCCTTCTCGAGCACGAGCACGACGGCCGCGACCTGCTGCTCGAATACGCGGAACGGACGCTGCAGCACCTGCACCGCCTCTGGGGCCGCGAGGTGGCGCTCGAGACCTTCGTCAACGGCAAGAAGTCGCTGCTCACGTACGGCGAGCTCGGCTTCGCCGCGAAGCCCGCGCGCTGACGTGCCGATCTACGAATACCGCTGCGCGCCCTGCCGCCGTCGCGTGCAAGTGCTCACGCTGCGTGTCAGCGAGAAGCCCGATCCGGTCTGCGACCGCTGCGGCAGCCGCACGCTCGAGCGCATCCCGTCGCGCTTCGCGCTCGCACGCTCCGAGGAGAGCCGCCTCGACGCGCTGTCCGATCCGTCGCAGCTCGCCGGGCTCGACGACGGCGACCCGCGCAGCGTCGCGCGCTGGCTGCGCCGCGTGGGGAAGGAGGCCGGCGACGACCTCGCCGGCCCGGAGCTCGACGGCATGATCGACGAGCTCGAGTCGGGTGACGCCGCGCTCGACGACGCCGACGATCCGCGCGGCGCGGGTGGCGATCCCGGCGACGACGCCTGACCGCCGACCTCGTCAAGCAAACGGATGCGCGCGCGACGGCGCGTGCACCGGACCGATGCGCAACGCCTGCGCACGCGCACCGGCCGCGAGCTCGTCCACGCCGGGCGGGCTGATCACCAGGCAGTCCGCGAGCGACAGCGAGCGCAGCGCGCCGGAGCTCTGCGTCCCGGTCGGCGACGCGAGCAGGCGATCTCCGTCCTGGCGCAGCGTGCAACGGACCAGCTCGCAGAGCCCCTTCGCGGTGCGCACCGCCGTCTCCATCACGACGTCCACCGTCGGCGCGAACACGTCGTGCATGCCGAGCGCGCGCCGCAGCGCCGGTGCGACGTAGAGGTCGAAGCACACCAGCGACGACACGGGATTTCCCGGCAGGCCGAAGTACAGCTGCCCGTCTCGCGCGGCGAAGGTGATCGGCTTGCCGGGCTTCTGCGCCACCTGCCAGAAGCGGCGCTCGAGCCCCTGCTCGTCCATGATCTCCTTCACGAAGTCGAAGTCGCCGACCGAGACGCCGCCGGTCGACAGCACCGCGTCGAAGCCGCGGGTCGCGGCGAAGGCGTCGCGCAACGCGTCCCGCGTGTCGCGCACGATCGGGAACACCACCGCGACGCCGCCGACCTCCTCGACCGCGGCGGCGAGCGTGTACGCGTTCGAGTTGTGGATCCGTCCGGGGCCGAGCGGACGTCCGAGCTCGACCAGCTCGTCGCCGGTCGCGAGCACCGCGACGCGGGGACGCACGCGCACGTGCACCGCCGGCAGCCCGAGCGACGCGACGAGCCCGACGTCGGCCGGACGCAGCCCGCGGCCCGCCTCGAGCACGCGCTCGCCGACGCGCAGATCCTCGCCGGCCGGACGCACGAACTCGCGCGCGCGCGGCGCGTGACGCAGCAGGACCGTCTCGCCCTCCGTCGTCGTGTCCTCGACCTTGACGACGGCGTCGGCGCCCACGGGGATCGCACCGCCGGTCATGATGCGGATCGCCTCGCCCGGTCCGACCGCCCGATCCGGTGCGTCGCCCGCGGCGATGGTGCCGACCAGCCGCAGACGGCCCGGTGATGCCTCGGACGCACCGGCGAGGTCGGCGCTCCGCACCGCGAACCCGTCCATCTGGGAGTTCGCGAACGGCGGGATGTCGAAGCCGGCGACGACGTCGGCGGCCAGGACGCGGCCCCGAGCCGAGGCAACCCCGACCTCCTCGACGGCCAGCGGCACGACCGCCGACATCACCTCTGCGATGGCCTCGGCAATGGAGATCACCCGGGTGATCTCGCCTCCCGGCCGACCCGGGTCAAGGCTGCGGGCATCGCCGATGCAGGCTGCCCGATTGCTAGGCGAAGGGCGCTGATCACCAAAGATGCTGAAATTCTCGATACGGGCCATCGCCAGCGGTGGGATGGGTGCTTATTTTGTGAGCACATGCACATGAGACGGGCAGAATCCCGCTTTCTTGGCGAGCATTGGCTCAACGTGCTCGAGAGCCTCGACGACGGCCTGATCGTCATGAACGGCGAGCAGTGCGTCGAGTTCATGAACGAAGGCGCCGCCCAGCTCACCGGGCTCTCGGCCGCTCAGTCGGTCGGGCTCAGCGCGAGCAAGCTCTTCGGCGGCAATCCCTGGCTGCTCGACCTGCTGCAGGCGACGCACGCTTCCGGCGTCCGCAACGTGCGCGGCGACGCGTCGCTCTCGGGACGCCACGGCCACACGCGCCCCGTCCGTGCCGCGGCGACGCTGCTCGTCAACGACGACGGCAGCGAGGTCGGCTCGCTGCTGACGCTGCACGACCTGAGCTACCAGCGCGAGCTCGAGTCGCGCTCGCGCGAGGCCGATCGTCTTGGCCAGCTGGAGATCCTGCTCGCGGGTCTCGCGCACGAGATCAAGAACCCGCTGTCCGGCATGCGCGGCGCGGCGCAGCTGCTGTCCGCGAACCAGCCCGACGGGCACCGCATGCGCGAGTGCACGCAGATCATCCTCGGCGAGATCGACCGGCTCAACAGCCTGATGGCGCAGCTCCTCGACTTGACGGGTCCGCCGCGTCTCGAGCGCCGCGGCGTCAACATCCACGAGATCATCGACCGCGTGCTCGCGATCGAGGGCGCGGGACGCGGCGGACGCCTGAACTTCGTGCGCGCCTTCGACCCCAGCCTCCCCGACGTGCTCGGTGACGCGGGGCGCTTGACGCAGGTGCTGCTCAATCTCGTGCGCAACGCGGTCGAGATCTCGCCGCCCGGCGGCACGATCACGATCACCACGCGCATGGAGACGTCGTACTACGTCGCCGGCGCGAACGGCCGCGAGCAGTTCCTCTCGCTCGACGTGAGCGACCAGGGTCCGGGCATCCCACCCGACGACCTGAGCCGCATCTTCTCCCCCTTCTTCACCACCAAGGACGGCGGCACGGGCCTCGGCCTCGCCATCAGCCAGCGCATCATCACCGAGCACGGCGGCGTTCTCCGCGTAAAGACGGAGCCCGGCGCCGGCTCGATCTTCACCGTGACCCTGCCGGTCGACCGGGGCAATCATCATGTCTGAAAACTCTCCCACTGCACGCATCCTCGTCGCGGACGACGAGCGCTCGATCCGCTGGGTGCTCTCCGAAGCCCTGACCGCCGACGGACACCAGGTGAGCGAGGCCGCGACCGGCACCGACGCGCTCGCGATCCTGAACCGCGGCGCGACCGACGTCGCCTTCCTCGACATCCGCATGCCGGACATGAACGGCCTCGACGTCGTCAGCAAGGCGCGCGAAGCGGGCTGCCAGTCGACGCTGATCGTCATGACCGCGCAGACCACGATGGCGAACGCCGTCGAGGCGATGAAGCGCGGCGCCTACGACTACCTGACCAAACCCTTCGACCTCGACGTCGTGCGCATGCTGGTCACGCGCGTGCTCGAGACGCGCCAGCTCTCGAGCGAGGTCAACGTCCTCAAGGGCGAGCTGCGCAAGCGCTACGAGGTCGGTGTCGACATCATCGGCCGCTCGCCGGCGATGCAGAACATCTACAAGCTGCTCGGTCGCGTCGCGAAGAACGACGCGACGGTCCTCATCGAAGGCGAGAGCGGCACCGGCAAGGAGCTGATCGCGAAGGCCATCCACTACCACTCGCCGCGCTGGCAGGGACCGTTCGTCGCGCTCAACTGCTCGGCGATCCCGCGCGAGCTGCTCGAGAGCGAGCTCTTCGGCTTCGAGCGCGGCGCCTTCACCGGCGCGATCGAGCGACGCGCCGGCAAGTTCGAGCAGGCCGCCGGCGGCACGCTGTTCCTCGACGAGGTCGCGGACATGCCGCTCGAGCTGCAGGCGAAGCTGCTGCGCGTCCTGCAGGAGCGCGAGTTCACGCGCGTCGGCGGGCGCGAGAGCCTGCGCACCGACGTCCGCATCGTCGCCGCGACGAACCAGGAGCTGGCGCGCGCGGTGCGCGCCGGAAAGTTCCGCGAGGACCTCTACTTCCGCCTCAACGTGGTGCCCGTGCACGTGCCGCCGCTGCGCGAGCGCAAGAGCGACATCCCGGAGCTGATCCGCTTCTTCATCGCCAAGATCAACCGCGACCTCGGCACCGAGATGACCGGCATCGCGCCCGCAGCCGAGGCGATGCTGATGCAGTACAGCTGGCCGGGCAACGTGCGCGAGCTCGAGAACTCGCTGGTGCGCGCGTCGGTCCTGGCGCCGGGCCGCACGCTGATGCCGACCGACTTCGCGCTCGCCGAGGCGACGCCGCCGCAGACCAACGGCGACTCGCTGGCGGAGGTCGTGCGACGCCGCACGCGCAACCAGTTCGAGGCGCACGGCGAGCGCGACCCGGTGGACGTCTACGCGACGCTGCTGATGGAGTTCGAGCGCCCGCTGCTCGAGGCGACGCTGGAGCGCACCAACGGCAACCAGGTGCGCGCGGCGCAGATCCTCGGCATCAACCGCAACACGCTGCGCAAGAAGCTGACCCAGCTCGGCCTCGCGCCGCGGCGCGCGACAGGCTGACGGCGCGCGAGGTGCCGATCCGTCGACGCGCGCGTCAAGGAACCGTGAAGAAGCCGCGCATCTCGCCGAGGATCTCGGGCATCCCGCCGACCACGACCCGCGGCGGTCCGGGCAGCGACGCGACGAACTCCTGGATGTAGGCCTTCGACGGGTCCGCCCCGAGCACGACCACGAAGCCGCGGTCGGTCTCGGTGCGCACCAGCCTGCCGAACATCTGCTTGAACGAGACCACCGCAGGCTCGAGCGACAGCGCGCGGAACTCGTCGCCGCCGGCCTGACGGATCAGGCGTCCGCGGCCCTGCTGCAGGGGGTCGTTCGGCGGCGGGAACGGCAGCTTGTCGATCACGACGCAGGACAGCGCCTCCCCCGGAACGTCGATTCCCTGCCACAGGCTGCGCGTTCCGAGCAGCACCGCGCGCGGGCTCGCGGCGAACTGCTCGACGAGACGCCCCGCCCCGCCGCTCCGCCGCTGCACCAGCAGCGCGATGCCCTCGTCGTCCAGCAACGCCGGCAGGCGGTCGGCGACCTCGGACAGCCGGTTGCGGCTCGTGAACAGCACCAGCGTTCGCCCGCCGAGCAGCCGCGCGATGCTCGCGATCGCCTGCGCGCAGTCGTCGGCGAAGCCGCGCGAGCGGTACGTTCCCGCGCGTACCAGCGCGAGCACCGCGTTCGACGGGTAGTCGAACGGCGACGGGATGACCATCTCCGGCAGACGGCGCTCGTCGGGCACCAGCTGCCAGCCGATCTTGTCGAGCGACGGACGCGGATTGCCGCCGACGCCGAGCGTCGCCGACACCGCGACCACAGTCTTCGCGGGCTCGAGCAGCTTCGCGTGGATCAGCTCCGCCACGTTGAGCGGCGTCGCGCGCACGGTCCAGTCGGTCTGCTCGCGCGCGAGCCGGCTCTGCGCCGCGTACACCGTGCCCTCGCGCGTCTGCTCGAAGAGGTCGGCAACGAGGCCCTGGCCGGCGAGGCGCAGCGACAGCCCGAGGCTCGTCGCGCGCGCCGACACCGCGTCGTCGGTGCCGTCTTCGCGCGCCTCGCGGTAGCCGCCCGCGAGACGCTCGATCTCCTCGCCGAGCTCGACCATGCTGGCCGCGAGCTCGCAGGCCGTTCGCGCCGCGTGCGACCACTGCGGATGGCGCGCCGCGACGGCCGGTGTCGGCACCAGCGTCTCGCCGTCCTTGCACACCGGCACCAGCGCGCGCCCGCACGCCTCGATCGCCAGCTCGCAGCGGCGCGCGAGATCCAGCGCACGGCGCAGGACCATCGGCTCCTGCGCCGCCGCGAGCGCCCACAGGAGCCCGCCACGTCCGCCGCCCGCGACCTGACCGAGCCACTGCCGCAGCTCGCGCGAGCCGATCTCCTCGCGGAAGACGCGGTCGCCCTCCTGCGCCAGCTCGTGCGCCTCGTCGATGACCAGGCGGTCGATGGCACCGTAGCGCGCCGGCCACGTCAGCAGCAGCGAGTGGTTGATCGAAACGATCGCGGCGTCGCCGAGCGCGTCGACGCGGCGCAGGTACGCGCACGGACCGTTCGCCATCGCCCGGCAGGCGCGCTCGTCGCAGTCCGACGAGCACGCGAGCACGTCGCGCAGGCCGCGCAGCGACGGCTCCTGCGCGAGCAGCCAGCCGCCGAACGACTGCAGGTCGCGCTCCGGGCAGCGCGCGAAGTACGACGTCAAGTACAGCCGGGCCGCGGCGGGCATGGCGCCGAAGCCGAAGTCGTCGGGATGCTCCGCGAGCTCGGTGGCGCGCGCGGCGCAGCCGTAGTTCGCCCGGCCCTTGAGCACGAGGGCCGGCTGTCGCGGCAGGCCGAGCACTGCCGCGATGCGGGGCAGCTCCTCCTCGACGACGCGCTCCTGCAGCGTACGGTTCGCCGAGCTGACGATCACGCGCTCACCGGTGTGCAGCGCGTGCAGCAGTCCGACGAGCCCATACGCGAGCGTCTTGCCGATCCCCGTCCCCGCCTCCGCGCCGACCACGCGGTCCTCGCGCAGCGCGATCAGCAGCGCGCGCGCCAGCTGGATCTGGCCCTCGCGCGCGCGGTACCCGGGGAAGTGCCGCCGCCAGCGCGCCTCGTCCGCGAGCAGCGCTCCGACGAAGTCGGGTGCGTACCACTCGGCCGGGATCGGCGTCCGGCGCGCGGGCTCCTCGATGGCCACCGCGGCGCCGCGCGGCGCGCCGAGCGCACCGAGGTCCGCACCGGGACGGCCGAGGATCGGCTTCCAGGCCCAGTCCGTGCGCGCCGCGAGCGACGCGATCTCGCGGTTCGCGCCACTCTCCGTGGCGAGCGACAGCCGGGCGAGGACGGCGAGCGTGTCGAGCGCGTCGTCGAGCGCGCGGTGGCGCTCGGTGCGACCGAGCATGACCCGCGCGAGCGCCTCGAGGCTGTGCCCGGGCATCTCCGGCCGCAGCACGCACGCCAGCTCCAGAGTGTCGAGGAAGCGCGCGTCGGGCTCGAGCGTGCGCGCGAGGAACGCCTCCTCGAAGGCCGCGTTGTGCGCGACGATCGTGGCACCGCGCACGAACGCGGCGAGCTCGCGCGAGACGTCCTTCCAGTCGGCCGCGCCGCGCACGTCGTCGTCGCAGAGCCCGGTGATCGCGCGCGTGATCGGCGGGATCGGCACGCCCGGATCGACGAGCCGCTCGAGCAACGCGGGACGCTCGCCGGGCACGAGCAGGATCGCGCCGACCTCGATCACGCGCGCGCTCTCCGGGTCGAGACCGGTGGTCTCGAGATCCACGACCGCGAAGCGGCCGAGCGCGTTGCAGAGCCGCGCGCAGGTCTCGTCGTCGGGAAGGCGCCCCTCCTGCTCCCGCCGGTCGTCCGTGCCCTGCTCCATCCGCACGGATCTCTCGCTGCCGAGGCGCCGCTGCGCAAGCGCTCGGCACACATGGATTCGTGCCGCGGGGCCTCGATACCCCGCAGCCGCTCGTTGCAGCGGGCTGCAGCGGCCTGCAGCGCGGCGAATCGCCTGAAACGGCGGAGTCGGCATGACGGTACGGATCGGCGCGGGCATCGCCCGGGCACGAGCCGTGCACAGGCATGCATCGTCCGCGTCCCCCGCGCGGACGGCAACGTCGCCGCGACCTCGTGCGGCGGCCCGGCGCCGCACTCCGACGTGGAAGTGCGGCACGGAGGACGTCATGTCTCATCACGTCGACACGGGGCCGCGCGCGGCCGGCGTCGGAACCGCCAGCGTCGCGCTGGCCGTGCTGTGCCTGCTCGCGCCGGCGATCGCGGGCGCCGACGCGCCGTCCGCGGGCGTGCTGCTGCGCCGCGCACGTTACGCGATCGTCGAGGGACGCACCCGGGACGCGACCGACGCGCTCCGTGCGGCGCGCGCGGCCGAGCCCGGGTCGCAGCGCGGACTCGAGGCGGCGCTCCTGCTCGCGGACGTCGAGGTCAAGGCCGGCGACGCGTCGGGCGCGGAGCGCACGCTCGCGGACGCCGGGCGAGACTTCCCCGACGGCGACGGCGGCGCGCAGCTGCTGCTCGCGCGCGGCTGGCTCGCGCTGGCCCGCGGCGATGGCGCGGCGGCGCTGCGTCACTTCGAGCTCGTCCCCGCACGTACCGACGAGCGCCCCTCGCGCGAGCTCGCCGTGCTCGGGACCGGCTGGGCGCGCCTCGTCGGGTCCGCCGGGCGGCCCGAGGTACCGAACGAGCTGGTGTCGCTCGCGTCGTCGGCGCAGGACCCGACGCTGCGCATCGGTGCGCTGCTCTCGCTGGCGCAGACGCATCGGGCGCGCGGCGAGCATCGGCGCGCGCTCCGTGCGCTGCGCGAGCTGCGCCGTCTCGTCCGGGGCACGAGCTTCGCCGACGACGTCGAGCTCCGCGTCGGCCTCGCGCAGCTCGACATGGGCCGCGCCGCCACCGCGCGGCGCACGCTCGAGCGCGCCGCGGCCGCGGCTCCCGCCGCCGAAGCGGGTGTCGCCACGGGCCCGAGCGGCTTGACGCTCGCCGACCTGCGCCTGCCTCCCGCCGCCTTCGCGGCGCGCCTCGCGGCCCTCTACGCCGGCCAGACGCAGCCCGGCATCGATCTGCGGCACTTCCTCGGCAGGACGCTCGACCGTCCCGCCGCGAAGGACGCCGCCGCCGCTCTCGATCTCGCTGACGCCGCGGTCGCGGCAGGAAAGGACGCCTGACATGCAGTCCCGCAGAACGACGCAACGCAGCCGCGCGGTGCTGCTCGCCGTCCTCGCTCTCGCCGGATCGCTGACGACGTTCGTTCGCGACGCCGACGCGCTGTGTGGCTGCGGATCGGGCGGCGTGCCGGTCTTCAAGAGCATCAAGATGCGCGGCAACGACCTGAAGGAGGTCTCGGGCTCGTGCGCCACGCCCTTCGGGACCGTCGAGCTGCGCGCGTACCAGCAGCATCTGAAGCGGCAGAAGGTCTGTCCGCCCGACTGCCCGACGAAGAGCAACTTCTCGTACTGCATCAATCAGTGCGACTGGACTCCCATCGCGACCACGCGCGCGGACGCGGCGGGCCGCTTCACCTTCTCGAACATCGACGCGAGCTACGCCCTGCAGCTGATCGCGACGCTGCCGAGCCAGCCAGGCGGCCTCGACGGCGTCTTCACGGGCCTGCGCCTCAGCAGCCAGGACCCGAAGACCGGGCTGTGGTCGCGCGAGGTGGCCGAACCGTTCCTCGAGGCCTTCAACGTCAAGTGGCCCGGATACGAGGGTGGCTTCGCCTACGTCGAGACGCGCGTGCGCGGTGCGATGCAGATGCACGCGACCGTCGCCGACGGCCCGGACGACGGCGACAATCCCGCCATCGTTCTCGACGTCGACGAGGACACGCCGAACTACTGGCTGAGCTCGCACCCTGGGGGAACGGTGGAGTACACGAAGTGGGGCGTGTGCGACCCGTCGCAGGGCTGTCCCCCGGAGTGGCACGTCGTGCAGTCGCCGTCGGTGAACGTCGCGAGCCCGCCCCTCGGGCGTGGCGGCGAGTTTCCCTGGGTGCTGGGCATGGTCACCGCGTCGCGACCGGGGGGCATGCTCATCGCGACGAGCATCATGGGCCCGCGCGACATTCCGGACGTGAGCGTGCAGGTCAACGTCGACGTGGACGTCGACCTCGACCTCGGCTTCTCGTTCTTCAGCCTCTTCTAGATGGTCCCGAACCACCATCTCTACGAGGCGGCGTGGAGCGCCGCGGCGCTCGTCTGGAGCGTCGTCGGCGCCCTGCTCCTGCGGCGGCGGACGGCAGGTGCGGCCCCGTGGCCGCGCCTCGCCGCACTCGCCGCGTGCACCGTGAGCGCGTCGATCCTCGGAGCCCGCGCCCACTTCGTGGCACTCGCCCCGGATCTGCTGTCGACGCTCGGCTGGCGCGCGCTGGTCCTGCCGCTCACCGACGGCGCGGGACTGCGCATCACCGGTGGACTGCTCGCCGGTGCGGTGGTCATCATGGCCGCCGGACCCGCCGCCACCAGATACGCGCTGCCGCGCGCCGCGATCGCCGACGTCCTGGTTCCGGCAGCGGGCTTTGCAATCGCGCTGGGGCGCCTCGGCTGCTTCGCGGACGGCTGCTGCTTCGGGGTGCCGTGCGCGGGTCCCTGGTGCGTCGGCTTTCCGGCGGGCAGCCCCGCCTGGTGGAGCCACGTCGCGCAGGGACTCGTCTCCACCACGGCCGACGCCTCGCGGCCGGTCCACCCGCTGCAGCTCTATCTCGGCGTGGCCGCCCTGACCGCGAGCGCCACTGCCCTGCTCGCCTTCCGTCGCAGCGGGCTGCCCGACGGAGCCCGCGCGCTTCTCTTCATCGTCGTGCTGTCGCTCCTGCGAGCCGCAATCGAGCTGCTGCGCGAGTCGAGCTTCGGGGCCGGTGTCGCGAACGAGCCGGCGGTGAGCCTCCTCGTGGCGGCGTTTGCCCTCGTGGCCCTCGTGCGACTCGGCCGTGCTCAGCGCGCGGTGGGACGGGCGCCGTCGGTCTCGTAGGCGAGCCGCGCGTCGTCGAGCGCCGGGATGCCGAGCGCCTGCACGTCGCGCGCGACGCCGTCGCCGTCGAAGCGCGGCAGGCGTCCCATGCGCTTCCAGACGCGATACGAGAGCGCACTCGACAGCACGCGGATCGGATACTCCCGCGGCAACGCCTGCAGGTAGGGCTGCACCTGCGCGAAGTTGCGGGCGCCGTAGGTCTGCATGATCGTGTGCAGGCCGCCGTTGCGCGGACCGATGTTGTACGCGAGCAGCGTCAAGAACAGATCGCCGCCCATCTGCTTCCGGTAGAGGTCGAGCGTGGCCGCGGCGACGTAGGCGTTGTGGCGCTGGTTCCAGGGATCGAGCGACGCCACGCCGAGCTTCTCGCGCGCCGCCGCCGACGCCGCGTCCGGCACCGCGGTGATCTGGAAGAGCCCCTTGCCGCCGTCGCGGCTGTCGCGCGGGTAGAAGCTCGACTCGGCGGCAGCGATCCCGACCATGAGCTCCGGGTCGATGCCGAACGCCGTCGCCGCCTGCTCGATGGTGGGCGCGAACACCTCCGCGCGCTCGAGGATCTTCTTCTGCGCGTCGAGGTCCATCCGCCGGTACGCGGCGAAGACCTGGTGCTGGATCACGCGCACCTGCGTCGCGCGCTCGCCCGCGAGCAGGTCGCGCAGCGCGTGCAACGCCGAGGCCGGGTGCCCGTACCAGAGGCTGGCCGCGATCCCGGCGACGAGCGTCGCGTTGAGCGCGTGGCGCCCCTGGGGCGGAATGCGCTGCCGCAGGCGCTCGAGAGGGACGATCGCGAAGCCGCTGCCGAGCGCCACCCCGGCGAGACCGAGTGCCAGGGGCCACGCCTCGCCCTGCTCCGCCAGCCCACCCAGCACGATCATCCCCACCACCGCGAGCAGCAGCGCGGTCAGCGCGTGCTCGAGAACGCGGTACGGCCAGCCGGGGAACACCGGCTTCTTGCCGCGACGGCGACGCGACGCAGGGCCTGGCCGACGACCGTTTCCACGACTGGTCCCGGGCGTCGCCTTCGAGCCCGCTCTGCGCACGGCGGCGTCCATCACCTCCCCGATCCGGTCCGCGGCGCCCTCACGGCGCTTCCCGCAGCGCCGACGCGGCGCCTTCTCCGGCCGCGTTCGGTCGTAGCCGCCGCGCGCAGACGGGGCAACAGGCGGCGCGCGTCAGGCGCCGGCCGCGGCGGGAAGGGTCACGGTCACGGTCGTCCCCGCGCCGACGCGGCTCGCGAAGCGCAGCGTCCCGCCGTGCGCCTGCACGATGTGCTTGACGATGGACAGGCCGAGCCCGGTGCCGCCGAGCTCGCGGATGCGCGCCTTGTCGACACGGTAGAAGCGCTCCGCCAGGCGCGGCAGGTCCTCGGCGGGGATTCCGGCCCCGGTGTCCGCCACCGAGAGCTCCACCGTCCCGCCGTCCGCATGGGCCGCGATCGAGATGCGGCCCCCCGCCGGCGTGTACTTGATCGCGTTGTCGAGGAGGTTCGACACCACCTGCGTGAGCCGGTCGGGATCGCCCTCGACGCGCAGCTCCGGTGGCACGTCGACCTGCAGCGTGACGCCGCCCCGTCGAGCGGGCTCGGCGAGCAGGTCCTCCACCTCGCGGACGATCGGCTCGAGCGCGACCGGACGGCGTCGCACCGGCATCTTGCCGAGCTCGAGATCGCTCAGGATCAGCAGATCGTCGATCAGCCGGCTGAGCCGCTCCGCCTGCCGGTCGATGATCGACACGAAGTGCAGCGCGCGCTCTCGGTCGGCGAAGCCGCTCGACAGCAGCGTCTCCGCGAAGCCCTTGATCGCGGTCAGCGGCGTGCGCAGCTCGTGCGAGACGTTGGCCACGAAGTCGGTGCGCACGCGCTCGAGCCGCTTGGTTTCGGTGACGTCGTGGAACACCAGCACCCACGCGCTGCCGTCCGCGGTCGGACCGACCGTAACCTCGAGGTGACGCTGCGTGACGCCGCGCAGCTCGACCTCGCGGACGGTGGGACGCTGGCTCGCGAGCGCATCGCGCACGACGGCGTTGAACTCGACGTCGCGCGACAGGTCCCAGAGCCGGAGTCCCGCGAGCGGTCGCTCCGGGGTGCTGCCGAAGGTCTCCGCGACGCGCGCGTTGGCGCGCAGGATCGTGCCGTGTCCGTCGATCACGATCACGCCCTCGACCATCGCGGCGAGAATCGCCTCCAGCCGGTCGCGCTCGTTCTCGAGGCGGGTGAGGCCCTCGCCGAGCGCCGCCGCCATGTCGCCGAGATCCCCGCTCAGCCGATCGAGGCCGTCGGGGGTGCTCTCGCCGAGCGGCGGCGACACGCGCTCTCCCGACTGCACGCGCCGCGCCCACTCGCTCAGCTGTGCGAGACGGATCGCGTCGCGCCGCGCGTTCCACGTCGCGACCGCGGCCGCCGCGGCAACGGCGGCGATCAGGCGAACGGCGTCCGAGGCGACCGGCAGCAGCACCCAGACCGCGCACGCCGCGGCGATCGGCAGCAGCCCGCGCGAGACGGTGCGCAGCTCGATGCGCGGTGCGCCGTCACCGCGACGGTCGGGCATCGCCCTCACGCCCCGAGGCGGCGTTCGTCGAACATGTACCCGACGCCGCGCACCGTCACGATGAGCTCGGGCGACGAGTCGTCGCGCTCGATGCGGCGGCGCAGGCGTCGGATGTGCACGTCGATCGTGCGCGGCTCGACGAAGGTGTCGGGGCCCCAGACCAGCTCCAGCAGCTGCGATCTCTCGTACACGCGGTTCGGATGCTGCACGAAGAAGCGCAGCAGCTCGAACTCGCGCAGCGACAGCTCGACGCGCTGGCCGTCGACGTAGACCTCGTAGGTGTCGAAGTCGATGCGCAGCTTGCCGCGCTGGTAGGTCTCCTGCGGCGCCTCGGCCTGCTGCCCGTAGGCTCGCCGCAGGACCGCCTTCACGCGGGCCGTCAGCTCGCGCGGGCTGAACGGCTTGGTCACGTAGTCGTCGGCGCCGATCTCGAGGCCGACCACCTTGTCCGCTTCCGCGGACCGCGCGGTGAGGATCACCACCGGCACGCGCGACGTCGCCTCCGAGCCGCGGATGCGGCGGCACACCTCGAGCCCGCCGAGACCGGGCAGCATCAGGTCGAGGATCACCGCGGCCGGCCGCTCGCGCTTGACGAGTGCCAGCCCGAGCTCCCCGTCGGCCGCCTCGAGCACCGCGAATCCCTCGGCCTCCAGATTGACGCGCACCAGCTCGCGGATGTCGCGCTCGTCCTCGATGACGAGGATCTTCCGGCGCTCGGTGCTCTGCGTCTGCGATCTGTCCGCGGCAGGGTTGCTCATGGTGTGGAATGCCTCGACTCGGCCTAGATCGTCGCCGGGACGGACAGGTGCCGGATGCTCTTGCCCTTCACCATGAAGATCACCATCTCGGCGATGTTGGTCGCGTGATCGGCGATGCGCTCGAGGTACTTCGACACGAAGAGCTGCGTCGTTCCGACCACCACCAGCGACGGGTCCGCCGTCATGCGACCGAGCACGTCGGCGAACATCTGCGCGTGCAGCGCGTCGATGGTGTCGTCCTCCTTGCACACCGAGAGCGCGAGATCGGTGTCCTCGCGGACGAACGCGTCGAGGCTCTCGCGCAGCATCTTGCGCACGGTGTCCGCCATGCGCGGAAGGTCGAGCTGCAGCGCGGCCGGCTTGTCGCACAGATCGATGGCGCGCTCGCAGATGTTCACCGCCATGTCGCCGATGCGCTCCAGGTCGGTCGTGATCTTGAGGCTCGTGGTGATGAGCCGCAGGTCGCGCGCCGCGGGCTGGTGCAGCGCCAGCAAGCGCAGGCACTCCTCGTCGATGTCGACGTCGTAGCGGTTCACCTGGTGATCGCGCTCGATCGTCTGCTCGGCGAGAGCGCGATCCGCGGACGCGAGCGACGCGGTCGCGTCGCCGATCTGGCGCTCGACGAGCCCGCCCATCTCGAGGATCAGCTGGCGCAGATGCGCGAGCTGCTCCTCGTATCTTCGATCCGTGTGCAGAGCCATGTACGCGACCTCAGCCGAAACGGCCGGTGATGTAGTCCTCGGTTTCCTGGCGGCTCGGGTTGGTGAAGATCCTGGCCGTCTCTCCGAACTCCACGAGGCGCCCGAGGTAGAAGTACGCCGTCATGTCGGACACTCGTGCCGCCTGCTGCATGTTGTGAGTGACGATGACGATCGTGTAGCGCTCCTTGAGCTCGTGGATCAGCTCCTCGATCTTCGCCGTGGCGAGCGGATCGAGCGCGGACGCCGGCTCGTCCATCAGCAGGACCTCCGGCTCGACCGCGAGCGCGCGCGCGATGCAGAGACGCTGCTGCTGTCCACCCGAGAGCGACAGCGCGGAGCTGCCGAGACGGTCCTTGACCTCTTCCCAGAGGGCCGCGCCGCGCAGCGTGTTCTCCACGATCTCGTCGAGCGCGGCCTTGTCGCGCACGCCGTGTACGCGCGGCCCGTACGCGACGTTCTCGTAGATCGACTTGGGAAACGGGTTCGAGCGCTGGAAGACCATGCCGACGCGGCGGCGCAGATCGACGACGTCGACGCGCGGATCGTGGATGTCCTCGCCGTCGAGCAGGATGCTGCCCCGGATCCGCGTCCCCGGGATCAGATCGTTCATGCGGTTGATCAGACGCAGGAACGTCGACTTGCCGCAGCCCGATGGACCGATGAGCGCCGTCACCTGACACGTTCCGGCCGCGAGCGAGACGTCGTGCAGCGCCTGCGTCTCGCCGTAGAAGAAGTCGATGTTGCGCGCCTCGATTTTCGCGCGCGGTGCGGGCTCCGCCGCAGTCGCACGGTCACGGTCGATGGCGACGGTCGGCATGCTCACGCGAACCTCCGTCCGCTCTGCTTCCCGTTTCGCATTCTCCGCTTCGTTCGGTGCACTCGCCATGCCCGCTTCCGTCTCCGAGGCGTCCGCTTCCACCCTGCCCGTTCCCGCCGCGCTCCGCTCAGTGCTGCAGGAGATCCTCGAGCCGCAGGCTCTCCGGACGCACCTTCCGCCACGCGTCGAGCGCGGCGGCCACCTCGACCGTCGTCAACGCGAACTGGCGCTGGAGACGCCGGATGTCGCGCAGGTCCTCGGGAAAGCGCTCGAGGTGACTCACCAGCGCAGCGGAACGCCGCACGACGGTCGATTCGCTGCTCATCGGACATCCCTCCGGTTCCGGGATTCGCGTGCGTCGCGCGTCGTCGCATTGCCACCACGCGGGCCGTTGCCGCGTCCGCCTTGTCGCGCGATGCCGGAGTCGAGCTGTGTAACGCTTCTGCATGACCATGGGGCTCTCGTCGTCGAGCGCCCGGCTCGCCTGCGGGTGTAGCCAGCCGACATCGCCCCGACGTTACCGCATTGTTACGGGACCGTGAATTGGCCCCGGAAGCGCCCGTCACGGCGGCAGCAGCGCCCGGAGCCGGCGCTCGTACGCGTCCATGCTGAACTCGCGCTCGACGTAGCCCCGGCCCCGCTCGCCGAGCGCCGCGCGCAGACCCGGATCGTCGCGCAGCCGGCGGACCGCGGCGACCAGCTCGGCCGCGTCGCGCAGCCAGAAGCCCGCCCCGCTCCGTCGGCAGTGCTCGACCATTACCGCCGAGTCGGCGTGGACCAGGACCGGGGTCCGCACCGCCATCGCCTCGAGCAGCACGATGCCGAGGCTCTCGTAGGGCGACAGGTGGATCAGCGCCAGCGCGTCGCGCATCAAGCGCAACTTCTCGGCGTCGTCGACGAAGCCGCGTACCTCGACGCCGTCCTGGGACGGCACCGGCATCGCGACCTGTCCGATGAGAACGAGCCGCGGCGCACGCGGCATCGCCTCGCGAAGCGTCCGGTACCAGCGCAGCAGCGGCACCACGCCCTTCTGGACGTCGATGCGGCCCGCATAGAGGAGGAATCCGTCGCCGTCAGCCGCGCGTGACCCGTCGTCGGGCGGCAGGTCGAGCCCGTAGCCGAGGCGCTCCGCCGCGAGCGGCTGTCCCGGGTAGAGCCGCGCCATCAGCTCGACCTCGGTGTCGGTCAGGCCCAGCAGACGAGCCTTCCCCAGACGCCGGCCGAAGACCGGCAGGTACGCGGGCGGCTCGTCGTGCAGCGTGGTGACGACCAGAGCGCGGTCGCCCGGGACGGCGGCGAGCCCGTCGTACGTCGTCGGATAGAGGTAGGTCACGAAGACCACCCGATCGTACGGCGTCGCACGCAGGTGCTCGTGCAGCGCCGGCGCGTGCGGCCCCTGCCCGCGGATGAAGGCCTCCTGCAGCGCGTCGGGCCACGCGCGCAGCCGTCGCGCGTGCGCGTCGCGCACCTCCTGCGGCAGCAGCGGGAACGCGCTCGAGTCGAAGCCGTCGTGCAGCAGCCGGTTCAGGATGCCCCACGCCGCCTCGCGCCCGCGCTCCACCGGGAAGCGGCGCACGCGCACGCCGCTCTCCTCCGAGACGCCCGCGGGCAGCTCGTTTCGCCACGCGACGTAGTCGCGCGCGGTGGTCGTCAGAACCTCGACGTCGTGGAAGCGCGACAGCAGGCCGGCCAGCGTCGCGGCGTAGGTCTCGGCGCCGCCGAGGATCCCCGCGCCGTAGCGCTGCACGACGACCGCGAGCTTCATCCGCGTGGCTCGCCCCGCAGCAGCGGCTCGACCGCGGTGACGAAGCGGCGCTCGATAGCCGCCGGTGCGAACAGCTGCGCGTAGCGCGCCTGCTGCGCCGCGACCAGCGCGTCGCGCAGCGCGCCGTCGGCGAGCACGCGGTGGATCGCCGTCGCGACGACGTCGTCGGAGACGTCGCGCAGCACGAGCCCCTCCGGGCCGAGCGTCTCCGCCACCGCCTGCTGCCAGGTCGCGACCACCGGCACGCCGAGCCGCCCGGCCTCCACCAGCGGCACGCAGAAGCCCTCGTGCTCCGAGCAGCAGAGCAGCATGCGCGACGTCAAGTACGCGGCCTTGAGCTCGGCGACCGATAGCGTGCCCAGATACTCGATCGAGTCACCGAGGCGCAGCTGCTCGCGGTCGCGCGCCAGCAGCGCGAGCCACGGCGCCCAGCGTCGGTCGTGCGAGCCGACGAGGCGGATCCGCAGGCGGCGGCCGAAAAGCTCGGCGTAGGTCGCCGCGATGCGGAACATCCGACGGTGTCCCTTGTTCGGCGCGAGGCGGCCGACGAAGAGCACGTCCGCGGGCAGCGCGGACCAGCGCCGCAGCGCGATCTCGTCGGGCTCCACGGCCGCGAGATCCTCCGCTTGATGGAACGGCGGCACGACGGTGACCCGTGACGGCGGGGCTCCGAGCGCCACCAGCTCCGCCGCGTTCATCGACGAGGCCGCGATCCACGCGACGGCGGGATCGTGCGCCAGGCGCGCGCGCTGCGCGAGGCCGACGTTCGACGCGCCGACGAAGTCCTCGCTCACGCCGTCGAAGAAGCGCGCCGGCGTCACGTTGTGATCGCGCGCGATGCGGACACCGGGCGCGCGCTCGAAGAGGCGGACGCCGTTGTCCCACTGCGTTCCCTGATGGAAGAGCGCCGCCGCACCGTCGCGCAGGAACGGGCGCGCCTCGGCACTCGTCCCGAAGCCGAGAGTGCGGTCGCCGCCCTCGGCGAACAGGCGAACGTCCCAGCCTCGCGACGCCAGCGCCGCGTGCATGCCGAGCGCGTCGTTCCCCGTCGCATCGCCGCGCTGCAGCGACGGCACGAGGATCGCGACCCGCTTGCCGGCCGCCCCCCTATGCCCAGGCCACCAGGGCATAGTCCTGCGGCGCGAACAGCAGCGCGTTGAGCCGTGCGACGTTGCGCTCCGCGGCGTCATCGCGGCCGGAAGGCTCGAGCGCCGTGCCGGACTCGACCTCGCTGCCGTAGACCAGCTCGCAGCGCGCGAAGCCCGCCTGCTCGGCGAGGAAGCGCAGCGTGAGCGGATGCATCGGCTGCCGGTGCGACGGGTCGATGGTCCACGCGCGGGAGAACGTGATCAGGCTCTGCACGTTGACCGTCTCGACGATCAGGCATCCCCCCGGGCGCAGCTTGCGCCGCGCGACCGCGAGCAGCCGGACCGTCTTGCCGAGCGTCAGATGCTCGACGACCTGGAACGACACCACGCCACCGAGCGAGCCGTCGGCGATCTCCTCCAGCGCCTGCAGCGCGTCCGCGGCACGCACGTCGAGCCCCTGCGCGACGCACGCCGACGCGCGCCTCGCATCGGCCTCGACGCCGCGCGCCTCGATCCCCGAGTCGCGCAGCAGCTCGAGGAACTCGCCGCGGCCGCAGCCGAGATCCACGACCGGACCCGCGGACGCGGTCGGAAAGTACGCGAGGTAGCGCGCCAGCTGCCTGCGCACGTGCGCGCGGTCGCCGCGGAAGCGGTCCTCGAACGCGCCGTAGTCGAAGGACACACCCGCGACGGCTTCGCCCGCGTCCGGAGATGCGGCGGTCTCCTCGAGCGCGATCAGGCGCCGCTCGATGCCCTGCAGCCGCTGCCCGAGTTCCTCCTCGAGCGCGGCGAAGGCCTGGACCGCGGCGCGGTTGAAGGCTGCTTGACGGTCGAGCACGGGCGTGAGGAGGCGGCGCAGCACCTGCTTGACGGCGATGACGACGCGCCCGAGCCGCACCCGGTGCGAGTGGAAGTCGACGTCTCCCGGATCGGCGAGCGCGCTCAGGCTCGCCAGCCGCGACGCCTCGACGAGACGTCCGAAGCCGCCGAGCGCGGCGGACTCGGGCGTTGCGGAGACCGTGCGCAGCGCGCTCGCCCGGTCCTCCTCGGGCGGCAGCACGGTCGCACCGAGCGACGACCGGAGCTGCTCCGCCTCGCGCCGCAACTCCGCGACCAGCGCGTCGACGTCCAGCTCGCTCATCGATCGCGCTTCTATCGGTCCGTCGTGCGGGCGTCCATCGCACGCACCGCTCGGCTGCGTCGAATCAGCGAAGACCGTTCATGACGAGATCCGCGACCTCCGGAAGCGGGCCGACGAGACGTGCCGCGACGAGCACCGTCGCGGCGGCCGCGAACCACGAGGCCTGCGTTCCGACACGAAGGGCCATGATCGCGATCACGAGGCCCCAGGCGCCGAGGAGCAGCGTGACGTCGTCGGGGTAGTACCCCAGCACCGTGCCGACGACGAAGAACGCCGTCGGACCGAGCCGTGTCGCGACGAAGCTGGTCACGACGTTTCCGGGAACGTAGCCCGCGATCGCGACGACCACGTTCAGGCAGAACGGCGCCAGCGACAGGGCCAGGAGGCGCGTGAGGACGCGCAGCGACGGGGCGTCCTTCCTCCGCGCGCGCTGGAGGAGCCAGGCGATGCCGAGGAAGACGGCGAAGTGGATCACGACGGCGATCGCCCAGCAGAGGATGATCGCCCGATACAGACCGGGCTCGTTCTGCGCGACCACTCCGCCCGTGAGCGCACCGTTCGCGGTGGCGAACCCGGTGAGGACCGCCGCGAGCATGGCCACCGCGAGGTGAAGACGCGTCAGCCCCTCGGCACTCGCGGAGCTCCGGAAGGTCGCGCTGCTGAACCGCAGCGCGCCCCCGATCAAGCGCAGCAGCGCAGCCGGTCCGACTTCTCTCTGCACACGAAATCCCGAAGGCAAAAAGCAGTTCGGCGCCGGAGCTCACGCCCCGGCGCCGAACCGGAAAGGATGGGCCGGCCCGCTTCTGCGGGCCGGCCCCTCAGGCCTCGATCAGTTGGTCGGAACCAGCTCCACGCGGCGGTTCTGCGCGCGGCCGTCCGCCGTGTCGTTGCTCGCGACCGGGTTCGACTTGCCGAAGCCCTTGGTCGTGAGCCGGCTCGCCGCCACTCCCTGGCTGACCAGGTAGTTCTTGACGGTGGCCGCACGACGATCCGACAGCTTCAGGTTGTAGGCCTCCGAGCCAATGGCGTCGGTGAAGCCCTGCACCTGAACGTTGATCGACGGGTTCTCCTTGAGGATCTTCGCAGCCTCGTCGAGGATCGGCTTGCCCTGCGGCTGCAGCGTCGCCTTGTCGAAGTCGAAGTTCACGCCACGGAGGACGATCTTCTTCTTCGCGGCCGGAGCCGGAGCAGGCGGCGGCGGAGGCGGCGGAGGCGGAACCTCTTCCTCGTCGCACAGCGCGTGTCCGATCAGAGCACCGAGGATCGCGCCGGTCGCGATACCGATGCCGATGCCGGCGCCACGGTCAGAATCCTGCGCGGTGAACGGATGACCGCTGCCGTTCACGTTGTTCGCGATCGCGCCACCGGCAGCACCGAGGGCTGCGGCGCCGATGATACCGCCGCCGACCGCACACTTGCCCCAGGGCTTGTGCGCCGAGCACGCGGTGACGAACGTTGCCAGGATCAACCCGGCAATCAACCTCCGATACATCAGACACCTCCTCTTTTACACGTCCACGCCGTCAAACGGGCCGCCGGCCCGCGCGGCGATGCCAAGTGCATCGCTCCCGAATGAGATGCCCCGAACGCCCAGCGGGGCGAGGTTTCTATACCGTTTCCCGACATCGAAGCAAAGGGCGAAGCGCCGTGGCCACTCTATCGTCAACGGAGAAAAAACCAATAGGGTACGCGAAAAAACGGGGCGAACGGGTGACGAACCACCGCTGCGCAAAGACCCGCACCGGCTGCGGCCGATGCGGGTCTTCCTTGGTCCTTGACGCTCGCTCGCGAGCGTCCGTCAGCTCGCGCCCGGAGGCGTACCGCTGCCGGCCGACGCCTGCCCCGGCGCCGGCGCCGCCGCACCTGCGCCGGCGTCCTTGGCCATGTTCGGAGCGGCCGCACCGCCGTGGCCGCCGATCGACATGATGAAGTCGCGCATCGCGAGGATCTGGCGATCCTCGTTGCCGTCGAAGACGTCGTCCGGACCACCCGGGTAGAACGACGGCATCTTGGTGCCCGGCATGATCGCGTTCGGGTCCTTGATCCACGTCAGGATCCACTGCGGGTTCAGACGATCGCGCGCGTACGCCAGGTTCGGCGCCCACTGCTCCATCGGGCCTTCCGGTGTCTGGCTGCCGCGCACGTGACACGACCAGCACGAGAAGTACTGCGCCGACATCAGCAACTCGCCGGCCTTCAGCAACTCGGGAGTCGAGTCCTGCCTCGTGTCCCACGAGAAGAACGGATTCTTCAGCTGCGCGACGGCGGTGAAGTAGCCGATGATCTTCGTCGTCTCGTCGCGCGACAGGTGGAAGGTCGGCATGCGGACCTTCAGCCAGAAGCGCAACGGCTGACGCGACGGATCCTGCAGGAAGCTGTACAGCCACTGCGGCTGCACCTTGTTGCCCTCGCCGTTCAGGATCGGCGGCGCGCTGGTCGGGTTGTCCTCGTACAGCCGGCGGATGAAGCCGCCGCGGCCGTCGATGATGTGGCAGCCCATGCAGTTGTACTGCTCGACCAGCCAGCGGCCCTCGCGCACCTGCTGCAGGCGCGGCTCGTTCTGCGGATCACGGAACTTGCGGGGCGGGACCCGCTCGATGCGGCTCTGCAGCCACACGCGCAGCGAGATGATGTCCGAATCGGCGAGCATGAAGTTCGGCATCAGCTGCTCGACGTGCTCCGTCGCGTAGACGCGCGGATTGTGCAGCTTGCCCTCGGTCCACGCGTTCCACGTGCGCGGCATCTCGGGATTGTTGCCGAAGAACAGCTCCTCGATCGGCTTCGCGCCGAACGTCGACAGCTCGACGCCGATGCGCGACTCGTTCTCCATGCCGTTGATCGCGTGGCAGCCGTAGCAACCGTACTTGCGGACGATCGCCTTGCCCTGCTCCGCGAGCTGCGGATCCTCGAGCACCGCGGGCGTGACCGCCTGGTCGGCGGGCGGCGGCGTCGACAGGCTCAGCAGGTACGACGCGATCGCGCGCGCCTCGTCGTCCGTCAAGCGCAGATCGGGCATGCGCGACTTCGGATTCCAGCCGCGCGGGTTCTTGATCCACCAGTAGATGAAGCGGCCCGACTCCTTCTGGGCGACGTTGCCGAGGTTCGGCGCGAAGTCCTTGCCCGCGCCGAGCGGGGTCGCGACCTCGTCGGGGGTGAGCGCATGGCAGGCCCGGCAGCCGACGGAGTCGAAGAGCTCCTTGCCCTTGCCGACCAGCGTCGCGTCCTGCGCCGAGATCCCGCCCGGATCCGGATGCGCGGCCATCCACGCGTCCGCGTCCGCCTTGCTCGACGTCCAGATGTACGCCGCGACGGCCTTCGCCTGCTCCTCGGTGAAGAGGAAGTTGGGCATCTTGGTCCGCGGACGGAAGTCGTACGGATTGCGGATCCAGTCGACCATCCACTGCGGGTCGACCTTCGCCGCGATGCGCTGCAGATTCGGTCCGACGGGCTGCAGCTCCTCGTACCCGGCGACCAGGTGGCAGCCGTGACAGCCGAGCTGCTCGAACAGGTACTCGCCCTGACGGACGGTGCCCGCATCGGGGATGAGCGAGACGTCGAGGTGGCAGTTCAGGCAGCGCGACTGCTGCTCGTCGCCCGTCAGCAGCGGGTGCTCCCAGAACGGGACCTCGCCGTGCGCCTGCGCGACGGTGTTGAGCGCGACGCCCTGCCCCTCGTGGCACGGCGTGCAGCCGAACTTCTCGACCGGGTGCTTCAGCAGCAGCGGATCGCGCTTCGGATGCGTCCGGTACGGCTGCTCGAGATCCTCGAATCCCGCCTTGTCGATGCCCATGTGGCACGACGTGCAGCGGTCGACGCGCGAGACCGGCTCCTCGAAGTTGTTGATGTCGAAGTCCGGCAGGACGATCTGCTTGATCTGCGGGATGCGCGAGACGGCGAGCGGTCCGATGATCGACTTCATGCCGTCGAGCTTGGTGGCGATGCGCTCGCGCTCCTCCTCGAGCTCCTTCATCTGCTTCTCGAGGGTGACGACCGGAGCGCGCAGCTCCTCGATCTCCGCCTGATGCTTCGCGACGACGGCCTGTGTCGCGTGCCACTCGTCCTCGTACTTCGCCTTCTCGACGGCCAGCTCGTCGCGGCGCTTGCGCGCCCCATCGACGTTGCCACCCTCCTCGATCGCCTGGTCGTAGTGGTACCAGGCCTCCTCGAGCTCGCTCTTGACGAAGCGTACCTTGAGGTCGGCGTCGTGCTCCGCGAGTTGCGCCGCGGCGAGCTTCTGCTGCGCCGCCGCCATCTGCTTCGCGGTTTCGCCCGTCGAAAGGCTCTGCTGCGCTTCCGCGAGCTGACCGGAGAGCTCGCCGTACTTGCTGTCGGCGCTCAGCTTCGTCTGCTCCCCTTCGAGGGCGGTGCGCTCCTTCTGCTCCTCGATGCGGAAGAATTCGTTCTGAAACGCCTTCCAGGGGCGTCGGAAGAAGGAGTCGTCGAGGATGGACCAGACGGCGCCCACCACGAGCAGGATCGCCGCCAGGAGCCACACGCCGGCGTAGCTGCGCTTCTCTTCGTCGAGATTGAGCTCTCGTCTAGCCATTTGTCCCCGCGCAACCGGCCTGTGTCAGGCCGGACCACGACCCTCGATGAGACGACCCAGAAGGAAGATTGCCGAGCCGATGATCAGCATGCGGAGCTCGAAACGGAGCCCGCCCTCGTTGGTCAGTCCGTAGACCAGCCCGAACCCCACGTTCGCGATTCCGATCAGCTCGAGCAGCTTGGCGAGATAGAACCTCACGGAGCTAGATGTTGATCCACGGAGTTTCCATCACGTACTTGATGTTGAACATGTGTCGCATGAGCATCTTGATCAGCACCGCGACCATGTTGAGGAACAGGAACGACGTGATCATGAAGCGCGTCATTCCCCATCGCTCCATGAACTCCTCGCCCTTGAGCCATATGACCCAGCCGTACATGGCGATCGTGCCGACGACGAAGAAGACGATCACGAGGACGCCGCCGAACACCGCCGACCAGAAGTAGTCCCGGAGCCCGAGCAGGTACGGCAGGTTGACGCTGGTCAGTGCCTCGACCTTGTGAGGATCCCACTTCTCCCACGGCCAGAACCAGTTCCAGCCGGGACCGCGCAGCAGCGTGCCGATGATGATCAGCGACACCCACAGGATGTGGAATCCGAAGATGAAGGTCAGGATCTCCCACTTGCGGTCGCGGAAGGTGTAGTAGCCGTTCCCCTTCGGATTGATGTCGATGTACGGGATCACCATCAGGCCGATGATGATGAAGCTCGGCAGCACCACGCCGGCGTGCCAGGGGTCGAAGAAGACCAGCATCTCCTGAAGGCCCAGGAAGTACCACGGCGCCTTCGACGGGTTCGGCGTGCGCGACGTGTTCGCGGGCTCCTCGAGAGGAGCGTCGAGCATCAGCGCCCACACGATCATCCCGAACATCACCAGCAGCGCGCAGATGAACTCCGCGCGCACCAGGTGCGGCCAGGTGTGGACCTTGTCGTCGCCCGGTCCGATCGCCTTCTTGATCGAGACCTCGATCCGTTTGCCGGTCTGACCGGCCTTCGCAGCAGCGCTTGTCGCCATGTTCGGCTCCGTCCCTCGGCGAACTTCAGAGGTCGCGCGGCTTCGCCACGACGTACAGACCCCAGATGATGATGGCGAACAGGATCGGCAGGACCATCACTCGCATGGTCGTTCCCCCTCGCGATTCCGGCCGCCGCTCAGAGCGCCGGGCCGGAGAAGCCGTCGCGGCGGATGCGCCAGAAGTGCACCGCCAGGAAGAGGCTCGTGACCAGCGGGATGAACACGCAGTGCAGGATGTAGAACCGCAGCAGCGTGTGCGGACCGACCTCGCCGCCGCCGAACAGGAACGCGCGCACGTCGTACAGCGCGTTCACGCCGACGAACTCCGCGAACGGCCCCTCGTGACCGAGCAGCGGCGTCGCACGCCCCATGTTCGAGCCGACGGTCACCGCCCAGATCGCGAGCTGGTCCCACGGCAGCAGGTAGCCGGTGAAGCTGAGCAGCAGCGTGAGCACGAGCAGGATGACGCCGACCACCCAGTTGAACTCCCGGGGAGGCTTGTACGAGCCGGTGAGGAACACGCGGAACATGTGCAGCCAGACCGCGATCACCATGCCGTGCGCGGCCCAGCGGTGCATGTTCCGCATGAGCATCCCGAACGGCATGTCGAACTCGAGATACTTCATGTCGGCGTACGCGTACTGCGCGACCGGCCGGTAGTAGAACATCAGGTAGACGCCGGTCACCACCGTGATCAGGAACATCAGGAAGGTGATGCCGCCCATGCACCACGTGAAACGCATGCGCGTCGCGTGGCGGCGGACCTTCGAAGGATGCAGATGCAGCCACACGTTGCCGGAAACCATCAGGATCCGGTTGCGCGGCGTGTCGTCGTACCCGTGGCGGAAGATCGACTGCCACACGGGAGACTCGGTGATCTGCTGCTTGACGTCTGTCCACCAACTCACGGGTGCAACCCCCTGGCCCTGAAGACCCTGACCGAGCGTCCCGGCGTCCACGCCTCACGCCCCGCGGGGCGCCGACATGGTGACGGGATCATGCCTTGACGAACGAACCCGGCTTGCCCCACTGTCCCTTCTCGAACAGGAACTTGACGCTCTTGTCGACCACGAGCTGACCGTCCTCGGCCAGCGTGATCTTGAGACGCTCGAGGGGACGCGGGGCCGGTCCCTCGAAGTTGATGCCGCTGCGATAGTAGCCGCTGCCGTGGCAGGGGCACTTGAACTTCGCCTCGGCGAGCAGCCAGCGCGGCGTGCAGCCGAGGTGGGTGCACTTCGCGAACAGTGCGTAGAACCCGTCCGGATCGCGCACGATCCAGACGCGGAAGTCCTTCTTGAACTTCTCGCTGACCTCGCCGATCGCGAAGTCCTTGGGCGATCCGGCCTTGAAGGTGCTCGGCGGCAGAAAGAGGATGCGCGGGAACGCCGACCGCACCGCCGCGAGGATCGTGGTCAGCGAGAACGCGCCGAAGAGGATCCAGCCGAAGCGGCCGATGATGTCGCGCCGCGACCACAGGCCACCGAGAGCAGCCTTCTCGCGCTCGCGCTTCGCCCGCTCGCGACGCTGCTCCTCGCGGCGCTGCTCAGCGAGATCTCCTGCGTTGTTTCCCGCCAGTGCTTCACCAGTAGCCATCGGATGTCCGTCGCCTCGTACGAAACGGCCGCGCCGCCCTGGGCGGCCGGTCGAAAGCGTCTGAGCCTAGTCCCGAGCGCCGATGCGCTCCAATGAAAATGCCTTCGATCGCCTCATAAGACCCGCTATCGCACATCATCCGCGGAACGCCAACGCTCGCGCGCGCTCCGCACGATCGCCATCACGACGCCGGCGAGGCAGGTGATCGTTCCCAGACCGAGCAACGCCACGCCGACCGGCGGGAAGATGACCGTGAGAACCGCACCGATCAAGAGAAACGGGATGCCCATCGCGAAGGGATTGAGCGGGGCCTTCCCCGGCGTCTTCTCCGCGTCGACCGGCGCGTCGGTCACCTCGCTGCCGACGGAATCGCGCAGCAGGTCGATCGCGTAGTCGCGCATCACCACCCGTCCCCCCGCCTCCGCATCGTTGATGGCCTCCGCGAGCTCGCGGGCCAGCTGCTCGACACGTGCGTCGACGTCGGCGTCCTTGGGCTCGATGGTGGCTCCTCGCCCGGCGTTCTCTCCGTTGTGCGGAGGATCTGTCGGGCTTCGGCGCATTAGGACAGCGAATGGGGGGTTGTCAACGAGTCGCCGAAGGTCCGCCGGGGCCGGCGAGCGATCCGCCGATCCGTGCGACGATCGCCTCGAGGTCGCGGAACTGCGGCCCGCGGCGCAGAAAGCGGTCCCGCTCGCCGTTGCGCCTCTCGCGCTCGAGGCAGCCGACCTCGACGAGGCGCGAGATCGCGTTGCCGAAGGTCACCGGCGTCGCCCCCTCGGGCTTGCGGACCTCCCCGAGCACCAGTGCCGCCTCGAAGTGCTTCGCCATCTGCGCGAGGACCTGCGACTCCGCCTTCGCCTCGCCGTCGATGGTGAGCGCGGTGCGCGCCGCGATCCAGTACGCCTCGCGGAAGTTCTCGAAGATGCCGACCAGCGCGTTCACCAGCGGCACGGGGCGACGGTCGCCGTCGAAGCTGGCGCCGTGCGCGCGGAAGTAGTCGAGCAGACGCCCGGCCTCGGCAGCGACGCTCTCGCGCTCGGGCAGCGCGAACTCCCAGCGCAGCAGGTTCAGCCACCACCAGAGCTCTTCCTTGAGATCCGTGCGCGCGACACCGCGCACGTACGCGTGCGCGAGCAGCGACGGCAGCAGGAAGAAGTGGATCGTGTTGTTCTTGTAGAAGTCGAGGACCTTGCGCTTGCCGACCGGGACCTGCAGCACGCGTCCGGCATCGCCCTCGCCGACCGAGATCAACCCCGACGACGCGAGAAACGCCGTGATCTCACCGAAGTTCGCCTGGCCGAGGTTGCGCTCGAGCGACGGCGTGAATGCCACGCCGCGCCAGCGCAGCAGCTCCGACAGCGCGCGCGTCGCGATCGCGAACTCGTCGAAGCGGCTCGAGCCGCGCGGGCTCGACAGCAGCACCGTCGACGACAGCGAGGTCGCGCCGACCACCGCGGCCTCGTTCACCTCGTGCAGGATGCGGAAGCCGAGCTTCTGCACGAAGCGCCGCTGCTCCTCCTGCACCACCGGATCGTTCTGGCCTTCCGCGAAGCGTCCCAGGCGCTCGCCGAGGGTCGCGCGCAGCGACATCGGCTCCGCGAAGCTGACGTACACCGTTCCGTGCCGCTGCTTCAGCACGCTGCGCGCTTTCAGCAGCGCGCCGAACGACTCCTTCTGCTTCTTCCCGCCCGACAGCTCGGCGTCGTACGCGCTCTCCTCCGCGATGCGTCCGTAGTGGATCGACACCGGCACCAGGTAGAGGTCGCGGCGGACGCCGCCGAGGAACGCTCGCACGATACCGCCCAGCATGCCGAGCTTCGGCGTCAGGATCTTGCCCGTCCGGCTGCGTCCGCCCTCGATGAAGAACTCGAGCGTGTAGCCCTGCCGGATCATCGTGGTCAGGTAGCGGTGGAAGACGAGCTTGTAGACCTCGTTGTCCTCGAACGAGCGCCGGATGAAGAACGCGCCCGATCCGCGCAGCAGCGAGCTCACGGGCCAGAACGAGAGATTGATGCCGGCAGCGATGTGCGGCGGCGACAGGAAGTGCTCGCGGAAGATGTACGAGAGCACCATGTAGTCGAAGTGGCTGCGGTGGCACGGCACCAGCACCACCGGGTGCTGCTTGACGCACTCGACGACGCGCTCCAGCCCGCGCACCTCGACGCCGCTGAACATGCGACGCCAGATCTGCTTGAACAGAACCTCGATGATGCCGAACGCGAAGCCGTTGAAGTTGGCCGCGATCTCCCAGAAGTAGCCGCGCGCCTCGCGCCACAGCTTGCGCTCGGGGATGCCGCGGTCCTGCGCCATCTTCGCGAGCGTCCCCGCCACCTCGCGGCCCTCGAACACGCGCTCCGCGATCGCGTGCCGCGGCAGCAGCAGCGGCCCCCAGACCGCGCGCTCCTCCTGCGCCAGCTCGCGCTGCAGCGAGTTGTTCAGGCGGCGTGCGAGGCGCGACTCGCCGAGCGTCCGATGGCTCGACAGGAAGCCCGGCAGGTCGATCACACGGCCGATGTTGAACAGCAGGTCCTCGCGGTTGAAGCGGTACGTGAGGAGCTTCTTCAGGTCGCTCGGCGCGTCGTGCACGCTGTACGCGAACGCCGACAGCCTGCCCTCCTGACGGCGGAAGACGCGTCCGCGGAAGAACGAGATCGGGACGAGAAATACCGGCCGCTCGAGATCGTGCGCACGCCGCACGATCTCCTGCAGGTACTCGGTACCGGGGCGCGCCGCCGCCAGACGCGAGCGCCGGTTCGACAGCAGCCGCGGACTCCGCGCGCGGAGGAAGAGCAGAACCGGCTCGCCCTTCTCGAGCAGCTCGCCGGCGAGCTGGCGGTCGCCCGCGCCGCGCTTCCGCCACGAGAACAGGCGCCGCGGTGCCAGCCGGCTCGCGAGCCGCGACATCATCTGCCGCAGCGGCTGGAACCACCACGTGGTGACGCCGTTCGCGAAGCTCGCGAGCGGGAGCCCCTCGCGGATCAGCAGGAAGTTGATCAGGCAGTAGTCGAGCAGCGAGCGGTTGCGCAGGACGTAAACGATCGTGCCGCGCTCGGCCAGACGCTTGAGCTGCGACACGCCGTTCGCGTCGACGTGCACCTGGTTGGTGAGCCCGCGCGCGACGTAGCCCTGCAGCCACCCGAAGCGCTCGGTCATCGCCGAGGGATGGTCCTGCGCACTCATCGGGCTGCCGCCTCCGCATCGTCGAGGCGCGCGAAGAACGCGTCCACGTCGCGATCGTCCTGGTAGTGATGCGGCGCGAGGCGGATGCCGCCGAAGCGCACCGTGCTCACCACGCCGCGCTCCCACAGATCCTGACGCACGCGCTCGGCCGGGCGCTTCGGCACGAAGCTCAGGATCCCCGAAGTCCTCTCGCGACGTCCGCTCGCGTCGTGTCCGAGAAGCGCGAGTCCGCGGCTGCGGAGCCCCTCGGCGAGAAGCCCGGTGAGCTCGCCGAGGCGCGACTCGATGACGTCGACGCCGACCTCGAGCGCGAGATCGACCGCCGCGCCGAGCGCGTGCACCGCGAGCAGGTTCAGGCTGCCCGCCTCGAGCTTCGCGGCGTCGCGTCGCAGCGTGAAGTCGTAGGGGTGATAGGCCGCGCTCACGACGCTCTTCCAGCCGAGCTGCACCGGACGGAGCCGCTCGAGCAGACGATCCGACACGGCGAGAAATCCTCCCCCCTCGGGCCCACAGAGCCACTTGTGCCCGTCCGCCGCGATGCAGTCCACGCCGTCGCGCGCCACGTCGACCGCGACGGCGCCGATCGCCTGGATGCCGTCGACCACGAACAGCACGTCTCGTCGTCGGCAGATCTCGGCGATCCCCGCGAGGTCTAGCCGCTCGCCCGCGCCGTACGCCACCGCCGACAGCGACACCAGCCGGACGCGGTCGTCGATCGCGCGCGCGACGTCGTCCACCGTCAAGCCGGCGGGTCCGGGATCGAGCAGCCGCGTCTCCACGCCGAGCCGCCGCAGCCCGAGCCACGGGTAGACGTTTGAAGGAAACTCCCGGTCCGCCGACAGCACGACGTCGCCGGCGCACCACGCGAGCCCCTCGGCGACGAACGACAGCGCCTCGGACGTGTTCTTCACGAAGGCGACCTGCTCCGGCGTCGCACCGACGAGCCGCGCGCACGCCGCGCGGACCTCCTCCGCACGCTCGTTCCAGTACGGGTAGCGCAGCCGCAGCTCCCGGGTCGCCTCGGACGCGAAGCGCACGATCGCATCCTCGACCCGGGTCGAGAGCGGCGCCACGCGGGCGTGATCGAGAAACAGGCACTCCTCCGTGATCGGGAAGAGCGTCCGGACCGGTGATTCGTTCATCGCGGGAGGAAGCCGCCGCCGCATCCCGCGCGACGGCGAGCACCACTTAAGCGGATGGAGGACGTCCTGTACAACCCGCGGCATGACGACGCAGGCGCCGCACGAGGCATCCGGGACCACGCTCGTGGTCCCCGCGACCGATGCGGGGCGCCGGCTCGACGACTTCCTCGCCGATGCGCTCGCCGTCGGACGCCGTGCCGCGGTGCGCCTCGCTTCCCGCGTCCGCGTCAATGGCCGCTACGCGCGCAAGGGCGACCGGCTGCGGGGCGGCGACGTGCTCACCGTGCCGCCCACCGACACCGCGCCCGATCTTCCCGCCGACGCGACGGTGGCGGTTCTGCGCGAGACCGCCGACGTCCTCGTCCTCGACAAGCCGGCGGGCCTCCCGACGGTCGCGCTGCGCGGCGCGGGCGGCGACAGCCTTGCCGCGCGGATCGCTGCCCGCTTCCCCGAGTGCGCGACGGTCGGTGCGCCCGGCGAGTGCGGGCTCGTGCACCGTCTCGACACCGGTACGTCGGGCCTGCTGCTCGCGGCGCGCACGCCGGCCGCCTACGCGGCGCTGCGCGCGCAGTTCCGCGAGCACACCGTGACGAAGGAGTATCTCGCGCTGGTCGCGGAACGCCTCGAGCACGCGCAGCGCATCGACGCGCCGATCGGGCAGCACCGCGCGTCGCTGCGCCGCGTACGTGCGATCGCGGCGCCGGACGCCGCGCGCCGCTACGCCGCGCGCGACGCCTGCACCGAGGTCGTTCCCGAGCGCGTCCTGCGCGACGCGACGATCGTCCGCGCACGCACCGGCACCGGCGCCCGGCACCAGATCCGCGTCCACCTCGCGAGCGTGGGACACCCGCTGCTCGGCGATCCGCTCTACGGCGATCCCGGCCGCGGCAGCGACGACGGCTTTCTCCTGCACGCGAGCCGCATCGAGTGGACCGATCCCGCGACCGGACTGCGCACGGTCGACGAGGCGCCGCTGCCCGCGGCATGGGAGCAGCGTCTCGCGCGCCTCGATCAGGACGGCCGCACCGCCGAGCGTGCCCGTCCGGGCCCGCGCTGATATCGCTCCCCGCCATGCCCACCGAGGAACCGATCGTGCACACGAACCTCCATCGCTCCCGCCTGCGCCTGCCGCGCGCGAGATCGCTGCTTCTCGCCGCGGGCCTGGCCGCGCTCGCGACGAACCCGTCGCACGCGGGCGATCCTCCCGTGGTGTCGCTCGACGAGGCGCTCGCGGCGCACGCCGACCCGTCGAAAGGCGCGGTGGTGACCGAGATCCTGCGCGGCGAGCAGGCGAGCGTGAACGCGTGGCAGATCACGGACGCGATGCCGCCGCATCTGCACCGCGAGCACGAGGAGATCATCGTCGTCCGGACCGGACGCGCACGCGCGCGGATCGGCGATCGCGACGTCGACCTGAAGCCCGGCGACGTCTTCCTCGTGCCGAAGAACACCGTGCACGCGGCACGCGCCTACGGCGAGGAGCCGTTCACCGGCGTGTCGGTGTTCGCGCCCGCATTCGACGGCAAGGACCGCGTCCCCGTCCCTGCGCCCGAAGCCACGCCCTGACCGCTGCGGATGAATCCGATTCACGGAGCAGGTAGCGTGGGCCGCGGAGGACGGGCATGGCCGAGGAGCTCCTGAGGGAAGACGATCTGCAGCAGATCCGCGCGCGCGGCGTCGGCGTCGACGACGTCCGCCAGCAGCTCGCGATCCTGCGCAATCCCCCGCCGTACACGCGTCTGCTGCGCGCGTGCGCCGCCGGGGACGGAATCCGCGTCCTCGGCGAGGCCGAGGTCGCCGCCGCGCTGTCGGCGCACGAGCGCGCTTCAGGCGCGGGCCGCTTCACCTGCTTCGTGCCCGCGTCGGGTGCCGCGACGCGGATGTTCCGCGCGCTGCTCGCGCTGCTCGAGCGCGAGCCCAGGCTCGACGCCGCGAGGCTCGAGCAGCTCGCGGCGAGTGGTGACAAGGACGCGCGCGAGGTCCGCGAGGTGTGGACCTCACTCGACCGCTTCGCGTTCGTGCCATCGCTGCGCGCCGCCCTCGCGAAGCGTGGCGTCGACCTCGACGCTGCGGTCCGCGCGGGCGACGTCGCGACCGTCCTCGCAGGGCTGCTGCACGAGCACGGACTCGACTACGCGTCGCTGCCGAAGGGCCTGCTCGCGTTCCATCGCGCCGCCGAAGGCCCGCGCACGGCGTGCGAGGAGCACCTCGTCGACGCCGCGACGTACGCGCGCGCGCAGGACGGCACGGTCCGTCTTCACCTGACCGTCTCGCCGCAGCACCTCGACGGCTTCCGCACGCTCCTCGCGCGCGTGCAGCCGGAGCACGAGCGGCGCCTCGCTGCCCGCTTCACGATCGGCTTCTCGCACCAGGAGCCGTCGACCGACACGGTCGCGGTCGACCTCGACGGCAACCCGTTCCGCGACGCCGACGGCGAGCTGCTGTTCCGTCCCGCCGGACACGGCGCGCTGCTCGACAACCTCGGTCGCTGCGGCGCCGATCTCGCCTACGTCAAGAACATCGACAACGTCGTGCCGGACCACCTGAAGGGCCCGGTCGTGCACTGGAAGAAGGTGCTCGGCGGGCTGCTCGCGACGCTGCAGGAGAAGGTCTTCGCGGCGCTGCGCCGCCTCGACGAGACGCCCGACGCGGCCGCGGTCGACGCGGCGCTGGCACTGCTGCGCGACGAGCTCGGCATCGTTCCTCCCGACGGCGCACCGAACGACGCGGCCTCGCGCCTCGCCTTCGTGCGCGGCAAGCTCGACCGCCCGCTGCGCGTGTGCGGCATGGTCCCGTGCGAGGGCGATCCCGGCGGTGGTCCGTTCTGGGTGTGCGGCCGCAACGGCGAGGCGAGCCCGCAGGTCGTCGAGACGGCGCAGATCGACGCGTCCGACGCGGGACAGCAGGCCATGCTCGCGGGCTCGACCTACTTCAACCCGGTCGACCTCGCGTGCGGTCTTCGCGACCACCGCGGCAAGGCGTTCGACCTCGCGAAGCACATCGACCCCGAGGCGGTGTTCATCAGCGAGAAGTCGAGCGGCGGGCGGAAGCTGCGCGCGCTCGAGCGCCCGGGCCTCTGGAACGGCTCGATGGCCGACTGGAGCACGGTCTTCGTCGCGGTGCCGACGGCGACCTTCAACCCGGTCAAGACGATCAACGACCTCCTGAAGCCGCAGCACCAGCCGCCCCACGCCTGAGCACGTCGACGCTGGCGGGCCATTTCCCGGTCGGGTAGGACCGTCTCGCCATGGGCAGCAGCATGATCGTGACCGGCGGCGCCGGCTTCATCGGGGCGAACTTCGTCCGCCTCGCGCTGGCGCGCACGAGTCACCGCGTGATCGTGCTCGACAAGCTCACCTACGCCGGCAACCTCGAAAGCCTGCGCGACGTCGAGCGAGACCCGCGCTTCGTCTTCGTGCACGGCGACATCTGCGACGGCGCCCTGGTGTCGAAGCTGCTCGCCGAGCACCGGCCGACCTGGCTCGTGAACTTCGCCGCGGAGTCGCACGTCGACCGCTCGATCGACGGTCCGGGCGCGTTCGTGCAGACCAACACCGTCGGCGCGTTCGAGCTGCTCGATGCGTCGCGCCGCTGGGTCGCGGAGCTTCCCGACGCCGAGCGGCGCGCGTTCCGCTTCCTGCACGTCTCGACCGACGAGGTGTACGGCACGCTCGGGCCCACCGGAACGTTCTCCGAGACCACGCCGTACGCGCCGAACTCGCCGTACGCGGCCTCGAAGGCGGGCGCGGACCACCTGGTGCGCGCGTACCACGAGACCTACGGACTGCCGGCCCTGATCACCAACTGCTCGAACAACTACGGGCCGTTCCAGTATCCCGAGAAGCTGATCCCGCTCGTGCTGCTGAACGCGCTCGAGGGCAAGGCCCTGCCGATCTACGGCGACGGCCTGAACGTCCGCGACTGGCTGTACGTCGAGGACCACTGCGAGGGCATCCTGCGCGTCCTCGAGCAGGGCGTCCCCGGCGAGAAGTACAACATCGGCGGGCACGGCGAGATGACCAACCTCGCGCTGGTCGACACGCTGTGCGGGCTGCTCGACGAGCTGCGTCCGGTCGCGTCCAACCCCGCGTTCGCGGGGCGGAGCGACGTGCGCCGCTACGCCGATCTCAGGACCTTCGTCGCGGACCGCCCCGGGCACGACCGCCGCTACGCGATCGACGCGGCGAAGATCACGCGCGAGCTCGGCTGGAAGCCGCGCCACGCGGTGGCCGACGGGCTCGCCGCGACGGTGCGCTGGTACCTCGACAACCGCGCCTGGTGCGATGCCGTGCAAAGCGGCAAGTACGCGCGCGAGCGCCTCGGCGGCGTCGGCGTCAAGGACGCACGATGAGCGCGTCCGCACGCAAGCCCCTGAAGGGCATCCTGCTCGCCGGCGGCTCGGGCACGCGACTCTACCCGGTGACGCGCGCCAACTCGAAGCAGCTGCTGCCGATCTACGACAAGCCGATGATCTACTACCCGCTGGCGACGCTGATGCTCGCGGGCATCCGCGACGTGCTGGTGATCACCACGCCGCACGAGCAGGACGGCTTCAAGCGGCTCCTCGGCGACGGCGGCGAGGTGGGACTGCGCATCACGTACGCCGCGCAGCCGAAGCCCGAGGGGCTCGCGCAGTCGTTCATCATCGGACGCGAGTTCGTCGGTGACGCGCGCGTCGCGCTCGCCCTCGGCGACAACATCTTCCATGGCCACGGCCTGACCGACTACCTGCGCGTCGCCGCCGAGCGCGACAGCGGCGCCACCGTGTTCGGCTACTGGGTGCGCGATCCGGAGCGCTACGGCGTGGTCGAGTTCGACGCGCAGGGGCGCGCCGTGCGCCTCGAGGAGAAGCCGCCGCAGCCGCGCTCGTCGTACGCGGTGACCGGCCTGTACTTCTACGACAACCGCGTCCTCGACGTCGCGGCCGCGCTGAAGCCGTCGCCGCGCGGCGAGCTCGAGATCACCGACGTGAACATCGACTACCTGCGCCGCGGCGAGTTGCACGTCGAGAAGCTCGGACGCGGCATCGCGTGGCTCGACACCGGCACGCACGAGGCGCTGCTGCAGGCCTCGAACTTCATCTACGCGATCGAGGAGCGCCAGGGACTGAAGGTCGCGTGCATCGAGGAGATCGCGTTCCGCAAGGGCTACATCGGCGCCGCCGACGTCGAGCGCATCGCGCAGACCATGCGCAACACGGGCTACGGACAGTATCTGCTGCGCATCCTCGAGCAGGAAGCGTGACGAGCCGAAGGCTCACCCGATCGGAGACGTGAAGCGGTGAAGGTATTCCCGACCGACCTCGAAGGCGTGCTGGTGATCGAGCCGCAGGTGCACCGCGACGACCGCGGCTTCTTCGCGGAGACCTTCCACGCGCCGCGCTACGCCGCGGCCGGCGTGGACGCGACGTTCATCCAGGACAACCACTCGCGTTCGGTGAAGAACACGCTGCGCGGTCTGCACTCCCAGCTCGAGCGCCCGCAGGCGAAGCTGCTGCGCGTGCTGCGCGGCGCGATCTTCGACGTGGTGGTCGATGTCCGCGTCGGCTCGCCGACCTTCAAGCGCTGGATCAGCGTCGAGCTCTCGGACGAGAACTTCCGGCAGATCTTCGTGCCGGTCGGCTTCGCGCACGGCTTCTGCGTGCTGAGCGACGTCGCCGAGGTCGAGTACAAGTGCAGCGACGTCTACCAGGCGGGCGACGAGCTGGGCCTCGCGTGGAACGATCCCGAGATCGGCGTGAAGTGGCCGACCGACCAGCCGCTGCTGTCGCCGAAGGATCGCGAGGGCAAGCCGCTGTCGCGCCTGCTCGACCGGCTGCCGCGCTACGCGCCGAAGCCGTGAGGATCCTCGTCACCGGAGCGGCGGGCCAGCTCGGCCGATCGCTCGCCGCACCGCTCGCGCGCCACGACGTCACCGCGTACGCGCGCGCCGAGCTCGACATCACGGATCTCGCCGCCGTCCGCGCCGCGGTCTCGGCGGTGAAGCCCGACGTCGTCATCAACGCGGCCGCCTACAACCGCGTCGACGACGCGGAGGCCGACGCGACCGACGCGTATCGCGGCAACGCGCTCGCGCCGCGCAACCTGGCGCTCGCGACCGGCGAGCGCGGCGTGCCGATCGTGCACGTCTCGACGGACTACGTCTTCGACGGCCGCGGCACGCGGCCGTACCACGAGTACGACGCGCCGAACCCGCAGTCCGCGTACGGACGCAGCAAGCTCGCCGGCGAGATCGCGGTGCGCGAGGTGAACCCGAAGCACTACGTCGTGCGGACGGCGTGGGTCTACCACGAGCAGGGCGCGAACTTTCCGCGCACCATGCTGTCGCTCGCGACGCGGCCCGAGGTGCGCGTGGTCGACGACCAGGTCGGCTGTCCGACGTACGCGCCGCACCTCGCGCAGGCGATCGCGCGCCTGATCGAGACCGATGCGTTCGGGACGTACCACTTCGCCGGAGCCGGGTCCGTCACGTGGTACGGCCTCACCCGCAACCTGTTCGCGCTGCGCGGCATCGCGACGCCGGTGGTGCCGGTCACGACCGAGGAGTTTCCGCGCCCTGCGCCGCGTCCGCGCTACTCCGTGCTCACCACGCTGCAGGAGCCGCGCATCGTCCTTCCGCCCTGGGAGGACGCGCTCGAGGAGTTCTGCCGCGCGCTCGGCTGACGTGCGTCCCCGCTCGCACCGCACGGGCGTCCGGTTGGCGCGCCGGGCAGCATGGGGTATGCGCGAGTCGTCCAGAAAGGAGCCTCGCCTCATGCGTGTCGCCGTTCCCGCCCTTCGTCTCGCCGCTCTCGGCCTGTCCCTGACCGCGCTCCTCAGCGCCGCCCCGGTCGGCGCCGCCGACGCGCCGAGCGCCGACGAGGTCGTGCATCAGATGAAGACCGCGCTCGAGCCGCCCAAGCCGAGCGTCCGCACGATCACCATGGTGTTCGACGATCAGGGCACCAGGAGCACCTTCGACCTCGTGCAGGCGCGAAAGAAGCTCGCCACCGGCGCGCACGCGCTCACCGTGCTGCTCGAGCCCGAGAACGCGCGCGGCATCGCCTACCTCACCGCCGACGAGGCCGACGGCGGTCCGACCGAGTGGCTCTACGTCCCGTACGTGCAGCGCACGCGGAAGCTCGTCCCCGCGGAGAGCTACCAGAGCTTCATGGACACCGACTTCACCTTCGGCGACCTGGGGCTCCTGCCGGTCGATACCCGCAACACCATGCTCGGCACCGAGACCGTCGACGGGAAGAAGGCCTACAAGATCGAGTCGGTCCCGAGCACGACCGTCAAGCAGTGGTACTACTCGCGCACCGTGACGTGGATCGACGCGGAGACGCTGCTGCCGATCCGGCGCGAATTCTTCTCGCCCGCCGGCGACCTCTTCAAGGTCGAGACCTTCGGCGCGGTGACGCGCATCGACGGCATCCCGACGCCGCTCGAGATGCGCATCACCAACGTGGGCACGAACAGCACGACGACCCTCAAGGTGACGTCGGTCTCCTACGACGCGAACGTCCCCGACTCGCTGTTCGACGAGAAGGGTCTGCGCACCGTCGCCGACGCCGACTACTGGAAGACGAAGCCCGCGAAATCCGGTAACTGAGCGGCGGCCTCGGGCGGCGCGCGGGTCGTCTTCGGCTCGCGGCCGCCGCGACGTCCGACTGCTTCAGCGCGCGCCGGGCGCCGGCAGCGCGGCGAGCTCCTCCTTGACCGTGACGCCGCTGAGCCCCCCGGCGCGGAACTGCTCCGCCAGCGCGACAACGCGCTCCACCGCCGACGCGTGCGACACGCCGCGTCCGTGGATGTTGCACACGAGGTTGCGGTCCGCGTCGGTGTGTCCGGCGCGCGGGCGGTACGCGAGGTAGGCGGACAGGCTGTCCGCGGTGCGAAGCCCCGGACGCTCGCCGATCAGCAGCACGACGACCTGCGGCGCGAGCATCTCGCCGACGTCGTTCAGCACGCCGACCCGGCAATGGCGAACGCAGAACGGCTGCCCGAACGTCCAGCCGCGCGCCGCCGCGGCGTCGGCGAGGCCTTCGAGGACCGCCGCGGCCTGCGACGCGACCGCCGCCACCGACAGCCCGTCGCCGATCACCACCTGCAGGTCCGCGCCCGGCGTGCACGCCCTGCGGACGAGCGCACGGCCCTCGTCGGACAGGCGCCGCCCGAGATCGGGACGGAGCAGGTACTCGTCCTTGTCGCGGCAGCACGTGTCGACGACGAAGAGGTCGAAGCGCTGCACGACGTCGAGACCGAGGTCGGCGTGCAGGTCGAGTCCGCGGCGCACGGCGTCGCGCGCCGCCGCGTGATCGCGCCGCAGCTCCAGCTGCGTGCTCGTGCGATACGCGTCGCCCGCTTCGCCGACCAGGACGCGCGCCGGCGTGCGCTCGAGCAGCAGCTCCGCGAGCGCGTCGTCGCCGCACACTGCGGCTTCGCTCACCGCATCGCGCTCGACGTCCCGGCTCACGCGGCCCCCGGCAGCGCGATCGTCTCGACCGCGCGCAGGAGCTCGCGACGCAGCGCCGCGTTGCCTGCCTGCCGACGTCCACCGGCGAAGATGCCGCGCTCCTCGAGCCAGCGCGCGAACTCCGGAGCCGGCGAGAGACCGAGGAGCGCGCGCACACCGGCCACGTCGTGGAAGCTCGTCGACTGGTAGCTCAGCATCACGTCGTCCGCGCACGGAACGCCCATGAAGTAGTTGCAGCCAGCGGTCGCGAGCAGGACCAGCAGGTTGTCGCACGAGTTCTGGTCGGCAGCGACGTGGTTCGTGTAGCAGACGTCCACGCCCATCGGCAGGCCGAGCAGCTTGCCCATGAAGTGGTCCTCGAGTCCGGCACGCACGATCTGCCGCTCGTCGGCGAGGTACTCGGGGCCGATGAAGCCGACCACCGTGTTCACCAGGAAGGGCGAGAACGCGCGCGCGACGCCGTAGGCGCGCGCCTCGCACGTCAGCTGGTCGATGCCGTGGTGCGCCTCCGCCGACAGCGCGCTGCCCTGCCCGGTCTCGAAGTACATCACGTCCTCGCCGACGAAGCCGCCGCGCGCGCGGTGGTGCGCGAGCACGCGCTCGCGTCCCTCGCGCAGCAGGTCGAGCGTGACGCCGAAGCTCGCGTTCGCGGCCTCCGTGCCCGCGATCGACTGGAACAGCAGGTCGACCGGCGCACCGCGCTCGAGCGCCGCGAGCTGCGTCGTCACGTGCGCGAGGCAGCACGCCTGCGTCGGGATCTGCCAGCGTGCGATCAGCCCGTCGAGCGCGCGCAGGATGGCGGACACGGCGTCCACCGACTCGCTCGCCGGATTGACGCCGATCACCGCGTCGCCGCAGCCGAAAAGCAGCCCGTCCACCGTCGAAAGCAGAATTCCCGCGACGTCGTCCGCGGGATGGTTCGGCTGCACGCGGACGCCGAGCACGCCCGGGCCGCCCATCGTGTTGCGGCAACGGGTCACGCGCCGCGTGCGGCGCGACGCCGTCACGAGGTCGAGGTTGCTCATCAGCTTCGCGACCGCGGCGGCGATCTCCGGCGTGACGGCATTCGGCGGCACCGCGTCGCCGGGGCCGTCGTGCGCGAGCAGCATCTCGCGCAGCTCGCCGACCGTCAGCGCGCGCAGCGGCGCGAACGCCGCCGCGTCGTGCGTGTCGGCGATGAGCCGGCTGACCTCGTCCCGCGCCGGGTCGAGCAGCGGCTCGTCGACCAGAACCGCGAGCGGCAGATCGGCGAGCACCGTCTTCGCGGCCATGCGCTCGCTCTCGGTTGCGGCCGCGAGTCCCGCGAGCCGGTCCCCGGACTTCTCCTCGTTGGCCTTCGCGAGCAGCGTGCGCAGGTCGTCGAACGCATAGCGCTCGCCCCGCACCACGGTCGCCCAGCCCATGGACTCGATCTTGTGTTCCGCCGGCCGAGGCGCGTCAATCGCCGGAAGACGACGCGCCGGACGTCACGGCAGGAAGAACGACCCCGGCAGCGTGACGTCGCCGATGAACGACCACTCGGCCGCCGTGCAGGGCTCCGCGACGCAGCGATCCGCACCGGAGCACGCGTAGTCGATCAGCACCGCCGACGGATCGGGGTTGCCGTCGTCGCCGGTGCGCTCGCACCAGACGAACTTCGGATCGCCGCCGCTCGACGAGAACACGTTGCCGGTCACCGTCTGGTCCGGGTTGCGGGTGATCGCCCAGCGCTCGCTGCCGACGTCCTTGCTGATCAGCGTGCGCTTCTCGTCCGGCGTGATCTGCAGCCCGGACGGCGTCACTCCCGCGGTCCCCGCGGACGCGACGCGCTCCGCCGCGCTCGCGGACGAGCCCGACGCCGGCGGCAGGAAGAACGACCCCGGCAGCGTCACCTGCGCGATCAGCGACCACTCGCCGGTCGGGCACGACGCCGATTCGCACGCGCCCGCACCCGAGCAGGTGAAGTCGATCTGTACCGTGTACGGGTCGGGGTCCCCGTTGTCTCCGGTGCGCTGGCACCAGACGAACTGCGGATCGCCGCCACCCGGCGAGAACACGTTGCCCGTCACCGTGTCGTCGTCGGGATTGTAGGTGATCGCCCAGCGCTCGCTGCCGACGTCCTTGCTGATCAGCGTGCGCGCGCCGTCCGGCGTGATCTGCACGCCCGACGGCTGGCTCGGGTCGGGGAGCTCGAGCAGCGCGTCGTAGATGCGGATGCGTGGCTTGACGATGCCGTTGCGCGGATCCTCGATCGGCACGCCGGTGCTCTGCAGCGCGGACAGCACGGTCTCGACGTCGCCGCGGCCGAGCTTCTGGCTCAGGATCGCGAACGCGCCCGCGACGTGCGGCGTCGCCTCCGACGTTCCCGAGATCTCCTGGAACGAGCTCGTCGGCACCGACGACAGGATGAAGCGTCCCGGTGCGAGCAGCGTGAGGAACGACGCCGAGTTCGAGAAGCTCGGGATCGCGTCGCTCTTCGTGGTCGCGCCGACGCTGATCACCGAGCTGATGCAGCCCGGCGCCGACATCGCGTCGGTGCTGCCCTCGTTGCCCGACGCGGCAACGGTCGCGATGCCGACCGAGCGCAGCTGGTCGATGATCGCCTTGCGCGCCGAGTCCACCTGGTCGCACGCGAGCTGCGACGAGAAGCTGCCGCCGCCGAGGCTCATGTTCACCGCCGCGATGTTGTACGTGTTGCGCAGCTCGTAGACGCGCTCCATCGCCGCGATGGTGTCGGAGGTGTACGACTTGGCGCACGGGTCCTCGACGTCGTCGGCGCAGTCGCTGCCGGTGAACTTCGAGAACACCTGCATGGCGATGATGTCGGCGCCGCGCGCGACGCCGGAGAACTCCGAGCCGCGCCCCGCCGCGATGCCCGACACGTGCGTTCCGTGCGGACACGAGCCCGGCGCGTAGGTGCAGGTCTCGCCCGCCCCCGCTCCGATCATCTCGGTCTCGCCGTTCGGGCAGCTGCCGGTCGCGGAGTAGCACGCCTCGCTGACGACCTTGCCGGCGAGAAACGGGTGCTGGCTGTAGACGCCGGTGTCGAGCACCGCGACCGCCCAGCCGGTGCCGTCGTAGCCCGCGTTCCAGGCCTGGTCGCCCTGCACCAGCGGCACGCTCTCGGGCAGCATCACCTTCTCGAGACGATCTTCCTCGAGGCCGAGGACGTGACCGGACAGCGTGAGCGCGGTGAGCGCCGCCGGCGAGACGTCGAGTGCCACGTACGGGATCGTCGAGAACGCGCGCTCGGTCGTGTATGCGGTGCCCTCGAGATCGCGCGCCAGCGCGGTGCGCGCGCTGCGGATCGCGGTCACCCGTGCAGCCTCCGCGTCGACGCTCGCGAGCGACTTCGAGGTCGAGGGCACGTCGAGCCGGGCCAGTACGCGGACCGTGCCGCGCGTGGTCGCGCGGTCGAGCAGCTCCGCCACGTCGGCGGCACGCGCGTCGCGCGCCCCGAGGACGAGTACGGCCGCGCCGAGGATCGGGATCAGACGCATCGCGCGCGTCTCGCGACCACGGCGCGCGGTCGTTCTCGGGTCGGTGCAAGCCACGGCATCTCCTCCGGCTCTCGTCCTGGTCATCGGACCGATCCTCTCCGCCGCCGCCCGTCGGGCGCAACCGCGTTTCGGGACCGTCCGCTCAGGATCATCGAATCGGCAGTCTGTCGCAAAAGGACGAGTCCTCTCCGGAGCCCGGAGGCAGAGACGCCCGGCGTACGGAATGATTCGACGAACGAGCCCGGGACCGCCTTACGCTGCGCTCCGCCATGCGGGGTGCTTTCCCCGTCAGCCGCACGACCGGCGGATCCGCGACAGCGCCTCGTCGACGTCCTCCGACGACACGTCGAGGTGCGTGACCGCGCGGAAGCGCCCCGGCGACACCGAGTTGACCAGCACGCCGGATTCGCGGAGCCGGGCCGCGAAGTCCGGTCGGTCCGGAGCCCCGAACAGCACGATGTTGGTCTCCGGGAGCGGGTCCACGCCGAGGCCGAGCTCGACGAGCCCGCGTGCGAGGCGCGCGGCGTTGGCGTGATCGTCGGCGAGCCGCGCCACGTTGTGCTCGAGCGCGTGCAGCGCCGCGGCGGCGAGGATGCCCGCCTGGCGCATGCCGCCGCCGAGCATCTTGCGGACGCGGTGCAGGCGGTCGACCGTCGCGGCGCTGCCGCACACGACCGATCCGACCGGCGCCCCGAGCCCCTTCGAGAAGCAGAACGACACCGTGTCGAACGGCTCCGCCCAGCGCGCGGCCGGAATGCCGCTCGCGACCTCGGCGTTGAACAGCCGCGCGCCGTCGAGGTGCAGGCGCAGCCCGCGCTCGCGCGCGCAGGCCGCCACGTCGCGCAGGACGTCCCACGGGAAGACGCGTCCGCCCGACGTGTTGTGCGTGTTCTCGACCGCGACCAGCGTGCACGGCGGATGGTGGTGGTCGGGCGGCGTCAGCGCGCGCCGCACGTCGTCGGCGTCGAACACGCCGGCGCGACCGATGGTCGCGATCTGCACTCCGGACAGCGCCGCCGCGGCGCCCGACTCGTAGCGCAGGACGTGCGCGCCCTCGCTCGCGAGCATGAGGTCGCCGTGTGCGGTCAGCACGCGGATCGCCGCCTGATTGGCCATCGTGCCGCTCGGGACGAAGAGCGCCGCCTCCTTCCCGACCCGGCGCGCGGCGGCGTCCTGCAGCGCGTTGACGGTCGGGTCCTCGCCGTACACGTCGTCGCCGACCTCGGCCGCGGCCATCGCCGCACGCATCGCCGGGCCCGGCCGCGTCACCGTGTCGCTGCGCAGATCGATCGCCTTCATCCCCGCTCCTCCGCGCCGCTGCCGTCCGCCGGCATCCCGTGCTCGTAGAATCCGCCGCCCTGCGTTCCGTCGTCGAGCGCGAAGCGCGCCGCGCCGAAGGTCACGTGCAGCGGCCGCCCGCCGGGCCCGGGCCGCAGGATCGTGACGTGGCCGAGCGGCCGGCAGCGCAGCGACGGGCCGTCCTGCGCACGCACCTCGAACGCGTCGGCGAGCCGGCCCGGCACGATCACGCGCGGCACCGTCGTGTCCGCGACCTCGTGCTCGCGCGCGCCGCCATTCGTCAAGTACCTGACGCGCGCGCCGTGCCGCGGACCGGCGACCTCCGCCGTCACGCCGAGCGCCCCCCCGAACGAAGCAGTCAGCCGCAACGAGCCCGACGGCGCGACCGGACGCGCCAGCACCGGCTCGGTGAAGCCGTGCGCGTCGATCCGCCACGTGCGCCCCGCGAGGCGCGCCTCGCCTTCGACCGAGCCATACCCGCTCTCGCCCCGTGCCGCGAAGTGCAGCTCGAGCTCGAGGTCCGCGACCTGCGCGTCGAGCTGCGCGGCCTCGAAGCGGAAGTGCCGGCTCGCGTCCGGCAGGTCGAGCACCGGACCGCGGAAGCGAACCGTCATTCCGCCCGCCTGCGATCGCGCCTCGAGCCCGCCGACGCGGTCGTTCGCGCCCGGACCGATGCGCTCGTGGCCGGTGAAGAGCAGCATGCGCTGCCCGCCGGGCAGCAGCAGCAGGCGCGCACCGAGCTCGCGCGGCGACATCGCACCCAGCCCGACGACGATACCGAGCCCGTCGTCGTGCGTCTTCCCGTCGAAGACCTGCAGCGCCGCACCGCGCGGCGGCGGCGGACGCTCGCTCGTGCGCGGCGGCGCGGGCGCGTCCTCGCGCCCGTTTGCCGTCGCGACGCCCACACGCAGTGCCGGGTCCGCCGCCATCCAGCCGCCGAACGCCGACGCCGCCGCGTCGAGGACGGCCTCGCGCCAGGAGCCCGGGTAGCGCAGCGGCGCGCCGAGCTCGAGCTGCACCGCCTCGACGCGCCCGCTCGCGGCGATCTCGACGATGGCGTTCGCGCCGTGCGGCGAAGCGCCGTCGGCACTGCGGCGAAAGAGCTGCATCACGTTGTTCGGACTCTGCGCGGGCCAGCGCAGGCCGTACGTCGTGCGCAGGCCGCGGACGGCACCGTGCTCGCGCAGCGCCTCGAGCGTCCCCGTGACGAAGCCGGGCGAGACCGTCAGACGCGCGGCGCGCGCCGCGGCGTCGTGCGCGTCGGCGAGGCGCGCGCCGATGCCGACGTCGCAGCGCGGCTCGACGATCTGCCAGCCGTGCACGAAGAGCACCAGCGCACGGCCGTGCTCCGCGACGATCCGCTCGAGATGCTCGGCGATGGCGTCGAGAAACCACGGCGCACGGGCGCACACCTCGTCGACGCGGTTCAGGTCGAGGTCGTTGCGGTCGGACGCGACGTTCGCCAGCAGCGACGCGTCGAGACGGGCCGCGAGCAGCTGCGCGAGCTCTCCGGTGTGCAGGTCGTTGCCGCGCAGGCTCGTCGACGGAGCCGGAGCCAGCAGGTCGCGCGCGCAGAGGCCGCCGTGCGGGGCGATCACCAGCGCCGGACCGCGGGCCGGCACGGAACGGCACCACGACGGCAGCACGAGCGAGACCATCCTCGATCCGCCGCCGCGACTCAAGGTCCGCCCCGTCAGTCGCAAGCCCGGGGCGGGTCGTGCGATCGGCGGGATCCGCGCGGACGCGCTGCCGGCCGCGGCGCACGAAACGGGCTAGAGTCCCTGCGAATGCTGGGCTACGTGCAGGGAGCGCAATGCCCCGCCCCTGTCCCCTCCTTCGGATTCTGCTCCTGCTCGGACCGCTCACCGCAGCCCTGGGCTGTGGCTCCGCACCGCCGCCCGCGGAGGCTCCGGCGAGCGCGCCGGTGCAGACGGTCGTGCGGCGCTTGACGGGACGGGACTTCGGGCAGAGCACGCTCGCGCCGGCGCACCGGCCGGTCGTGAAGATCGGCGACGAGGCGCGCACGGTGGCGCTCGGCCCGCGCACGCTCGACGTCGCGACGTTGCGCGGCGTCCCGCTCGAGGACGGCAAGGCGCGGCGCGCGATCGATCTTCCGGAGCAGGCCCGGGCGCTGCCGGACGACGCCTTCCGTGTCGACGTGCAGCTCGTGCCGATCACCACCGACGTGGCACCGGAGGTGTTCGACTTCTTCGCCACCGAGACGTTCCACGCCGCCGTCGACGCGCGCTGGACGCTGCAGCGCGACGCGGCCCGGGCGGGCGCGGCCGTGCTCGAGGTGGAGCCCGCCGGCAAGGCGGAGGGACGCCTGAACCTCGACGTGCGCGCGCTGCTCCCGCAGCCGCCGAGCGTGCGCAGCACGCCGTTCGACGTGCCGCGCGGCGCGCGCGTCTCGCTCGGCTACGGGCTCGCCACCGCGGGTGGACCGCCGACGCGCTTCCGCGCGACGCTGGCCTGCGGTGCCACGGAGACGCAGCTGGTCGACGAGACGCTGACGCCACCCGACGGGTCGTGGCACGGCGCGGTGCACGAGCTGCCTCCGGGACGCGGCTGCGCGCTGCGTCTCGACACCGCGTCACCCGACGGCAGCGCCGTGCGCGGTGCGGCGTGGGCCGAGCCGCTGGTCTTCGCACCGCAGACCGGCGCGCCACCCGAGGTCGCGGTCGAGAACGTGATCGTGGTGTCGCTCGACACGCTGCGCGCGGACCACCTCTCCGGATACGGCTACCCGCGCCCGACGTCACCGACGATCGACGCGCGTCTCATCCGGCGCGGCACGGCGTTCACGGACGTCAGCACGAGCTTCCCGCGCACCGACGTCGCGCACCTGAGCCTGTTCACCGGCCTCTACCCCGACGCGCAGCCGCAGCCGGGACGACTCCGCGCCGACGCGACCGCCGCGCTGATGACGGAGTCCCTGCGCGACGCGGGACTGGTCACGGCGGGCTTCACCGAGGACGCGATGATCGCCGGCGCGTTCGGCTTCTGGTTCGGCTTCGACCGCTTCGTCGAGCGCAGCTACGCCGAGCGCGAGCGCGGCCACGCGACCTTCGCCGACGGCATCGCCTTCCTGCGCGCCAACGCCGATCGTCGCTTCTTCCTCTTCCTGCACACGTACAAGACGCACAAGCCGTACGTTGCGGCGGAGCGCTTCGACGCGTTCGCGCCCGCGTCCGACTGGCAGACGCTTCGGCTAGATCCCCGCGTGCCGCAGTCCGAGCGGCCGCAGATGGACGCCTACGATCGCACGATCCGCGAGGCGGACGACCTGATCGCGTCGCTGCTCGACGAGCTCGACCGTCTCGGGCTCGCGCAGCGCACGCTCGTGGTTCTGCTGTCGGATCACGGCGAGGCGTTCGGCGAGCACGGCGCCGTCGAGCACGGCTACTCGGGACACCAGGAGCAGCTGCACATCCCGCTCGTGTTCCGCGGACCGGGCATCCCGGCGAACGTCCGCGTCGACGCGCCGTCGAGCATCGTCGACGTCGCACCGACCGTGCTCGAGCTCGCCGGCGCGGCGCCGCTCCCGCACGCGCAGGGCGCCAGCCTCGCCGCGGCGTTCGCGGGCCTCGACCTGCCGCGCAATCGTCCGCTGTTCTTCTCGTGGCTCACGCAGGGTGCGGCCGGCGTGCGGCACGGGCCGTGGAAGTATCTGCGCGCCGACCACGGACACGAGCTGTTCGACCTGGCGAGCGATCCGGGCGAGAACCTGCCGAGACTCAGGAAGCGCAGCGCACGCGCCGTGGATCAGGCGCTGATCGGCGAGCACCGCGCGTCGAGCGAGCGCCTCCGCGCGAGCTTCGGCGGCGCGAGCGCGACGCAGGCGCCGTCGTCGGGCAGCGACGCGCCGGTCGACCCGCGCATGCACGAGTCGCTGCGCGCGCTGGGCTACGTGCAGTAGGCCGACGCGCGCGCTGCGAGCAGCGTGACCGACGCGGCTACGCGCGACCGCGCGACGGACGCGCGCCGCGACGCTCGCGGAAGATGCCGAACGCGCTGGTGTAGCCGTGCAGGAACGTCGTGCCCTGCACCGGCCCGATCTCGCCGTTGCAGAAGAAGCCGCCGAGCGCGACGTCGCCGAGGTGCCGCTTGAGCACCTCGCTGTCGTGGTTCGGACGCCCGTACAGGTGCGCGCCGCGGCCGAGACACGAGAACAGCACCGCGCCGCGCGCCGTGCCGGCGTCGCGCTCGTGGCCGTAGACCGCGAGGCGGCGCTCGAGGTCCTCCGCCGAGGTGCGTGCGTCGCGCAGATGGAACTGCACCACCTGCAGCGGGCGCAGCACGGCGCCGATGGTCAGCGTCCCTGCTTCGCCGTCGGAGCCGAGCAGGTTGCGGATCAGGAAGTCGCCCTGCTGGTACTCGCCCTGCGCTTCCTTCATCTCGATGCCGAGGAAGAGCGAGCCGCCGCACAGCTCCTGGTCCTCCGGCGACAGCGTCTCGTAGAGCTCCTGCAGCACCTCGAGCGCGGGTCGCCCGTCGAGCTCCTGCAGCACGTTCTCGCGGCAGCGCGTGACGAACATCGGCAGGCCGATCGGACGGCAGCCCTGAGCGACGATGGTGTCGAGCTCGATGTCGCCGGACAGCGCGACGCCGACGAGGCCGGCGCGGTGCACGCGGTTGCCGAGGTAGAGCGCGTTGTCGCCCGGGGTTCGTCCGCCGCTCGCGACGCCGCCGAGCTTCTTGCTCGCCGGGAACGCGACGTCGAGACCGCGGATCAGGCGCTCCACGTCGAACGAGAACGGATCGGCGAGCAGCAGGAAGTGCGCGTCGGCGCCCGGACGAAGCCCGCACGCGCGCGCCCACTCGTCCGCTGGCGCGTCGGGCTCGGGAATCTGCTCGACGTCGAGGTGGAACGGCGTCAGCTCGACGCCGGGCAGCGTCGCCGCGGTGAGCGACAGCGCCGGGCTCTCCTCGACCTCGCGTCCGCCGCCGATCACGCTGCGCGCGGTGCAGCCGACCAGCAGCGCGCCACCGAGCTCGGCGGCGAGCAGCGGCGCCAGCTCGCGATACGCGGTGCGGTGATGGTCCGACACGAAGGCGATCACGAGATGGGCGCGATCCGCGCCGAGGTCCCGCCGCAGCGCCGCGCAGGCCTCGCGCGCCGCCTCGTCGAGCCGCTCCTTCTCGGACACCGTGGAACACCATCGCATGGCCATTGCTGCTCCGTTCGCTTCCCGGCGCCGGGCCGGCGTCCTGTCGGAGATGCTGCTCATCAGTTGAGGAACGGGGGTGGCTCGTCGCCGTCGTCGCCGTCGCGTCCCGGCGCGATCGGTCCGGCGTGGTGGTGAACGAGGCGCCACGCTCCGGCCTCGCGGACGAAGACGTTGGTCGCCGCGAGCGAGCCGCCGCGCAGCGACTCCACGCACAGGACCACGGCCATGTCATCGCCCGGGATCACCGACTCGCGCGAGCACGAGATGTCGGGCGCGTCCGGACTCTCGAGGATCGAGCGCCAGCTCTCCATCACGGCGTCGCGGCCGTGCAGCGCGCGCCACCCGGGATGCGTGCACGCCACGCGCGACGAGCGCGCCCACAACGCCTCCATGGCGTCGATGTCGCGCTCGGCGAAGGCGCGGTAGAACGCGGCATTTGCCGCGAGGACGTCGAGATCTTCGTGGGGCATGGCGAGCCGCTCGGACCGGGCGTGTTTAGCACCCGGGGCGGCATCGGCCACGCCGGCCGGAAGGCCGGACCTCGGCGTCGTGGAGACCGTGCGGGGCGAGCCGGAGGGCCCGCCCCGCACGAATCAGATCACTTCGCGGCCAGCTCGTCGTCGATGACGGCCTTGAAGTTGGCGGCAGGCTGCGCGCCCTTCACCATGCGGCCGTTGATCACGAACGACGGCGTGCCGGACAGCCCGAGAGACGCGGCCTCGTCCTTGTCGGCCTTGACCTTGGCGGCGGTCTCCTTGCCGTCGAAGCACTTGTCGAACTTCGCCTTGTCGAGCTTCTGCGCGGCGGCGAACTCGAGCGCCTTGTCCTTGACGTTGGCCGGGGTGACGTCCTTCTGGTTCTTGAAGTAGCCGTCGTACACCGCCCAGCCGGCCTCGGGGCTCTGCGCCTCGGCGCACTCCATCGCGATCGCGCCGGGCTCCGCCCACGGGTGGAACGGCAGCGGCAGGTGCTTGTAGCAGAAGCGGACCTTGTCCTTGTACGCCGGCAACACCTCGCTCTCGAGCGTGGTGTAGCCCTTGCTGCAGAACGGGCACTGGAAGTCCGAGTACTCGACGATGGTGACCTTCGCGTCCTTCGGACCGCGGCAGAGCTCGTTCTTCAGCGAGATCTTGTCCATCACCGCCTTCGACGGGTCGATGGTCACGTCGTCGACGTCTGCGAAGACCACGTAGCGGAAGTCGGGCGAGCTGGTGAACCCGACCGAGCGCGACCGCGGCGCGGTGCCGATCTCGATGACGCCCTGCTTGGCGCCCTTGATCGGCGAGTCCTTCACGTCCTTGACGGTGACGGTCTCGGACGGCGGGACGTTGTTCTTCTTGCGGTAGTACTTGACCAGCGTGTCCTGATCGGCCGCCCCGGCCCCGGAAGCCAGAAGAAGGCCGGGGACCATCAGCAGACCAAGCATCGCGGTTACGCGTCGGAAAGACATCTATCGACCTCCTCGGGTTCGAGCTTCGACCTGGGCTCATCCGGCGGCCGCGAGGCGCGGCACCGGGCAACAGCCGACAACGGTGCCCGCTCGCGGCATGCTGGTCAAGCGGACGGCGCGTTCGACCGGACCACCTTGACAAGCCGGGCGCCCCGCCCGGACACTCGCCAGAGAGGTCTCCATGGCTTTGCACCACGAAGAACCGCCCGAGCATGCGCCGTCGCCGGGCTCCGACTACGACGTCGCGATCGTCGGCGGCTCGGTGGCCGGGGCCGGTACCGCGACGATCCTGCTGCGCCAGCGCCCCGATCTGCGGGTCCTGATCGTCGAGAAGACGGGCGCTTTCGGGCGCGGCGTCGGCGAGTCGACCGTGGAGGTGAGCAGCTACTACCTGAGCCACGTGCTCGACCTGAGCCGGCATCTCAACGAGGAGCACCTCGTCAAGCACGGCATGCGCTTCTGGTTCGCCAACGGTGCGACACAGCGCCTCGAGGACTGCAGCGAGATCGGCAACCGCTACCAGCTGCGCGTCCCGACCTACCAGGTCGACCGCGCGCGCCTGAACGAGGAGGTGCTGCGCCGCGCGGTCGAGCGCGGGGCCACGCTGTGGCGCGAGGCGCAGGTGGTGTCGGTCGAGCTTCGCGACGGCGGCCCGCAGCATCTCGTCGTGCGGCGGGGCGACGAGACCGTGCCGGTCACCGCGCGCTGGGTGATCGACGCGTCGGGACCGGCCGCGATGCTCGCGCGGAAGAATGGCTGGTGGCAGGCCAACGCGGCGCACCCGGTGTCGTCGGTCTGGGCACGCTTCCGCGGCGTGCGCGACTGGGACGCGGCCGACCTGCGCTACCGCGACCCGTCGTTCGGCTACGCGACCTACACGCTGCGCTGCAACGCGACCAACCACCTGACCGGCGACGGCTGGTGGGCATGGCTGATCCCGCTGCGCGGCGGCGACGTCAGCGTCGGCGTGGTCTACGACGAGCGCCGCGTCGACTTCGCGCTCGATGGCGCACCGCTCGGCGCGCGTCTCAAGGACTTTCTCTCCGAGCACCCCGCCGGACGCGAGATCCTCGGCGAGGCGGCGTTCATCGATGGCGACGTCCACCGGCGCCGCAACCTCGCCTACCGCACCACGCGCTTCGTCGGCGACGGCTTCGCCCTGGTCGGCGACGCGGCCGCGTTCATGGATCCGCTCTACAGTCCGGGCCTCGACTGGGTGTCGTACACGACCTGCGTCGCCGCCGACCTGGTCCTCGCGGAGCGCCGCGGCGACGACGTGTCGCCGACGATCGAGCGCCTGAACCGCCAGCTCGCGCAGAGCTACGACCGCTGGTTCGAGGCGCTCTATCGCGACAAGTACGAGTACCTCGGCGAGTTCGACCTGATGCGCATCGCGTTCCAGCTCGATCTCGGCCTCTACTACTTCGGGGTCGCGTCGGAGCCCTACCGGCGCGGTCCGGCGGCGTTCCTGCAGCCGATGTTCTCGATGCCGTCGTCGCGGCCGTTCTACCGCTTCATGCGCTTCTACAACCGGCGGCTGGCCCGCATCGCCCGCGAGCGCAGGGCGCGGCACGCGCTGGGGCGGCACAACTCCGGCGAGCGCGCGATCCTGAACGGCTTCACGTTCGCGCGCAGCAGCGTCCTGAACCTGGCGCGCGCGTTCGCGCAGTGGGGACGCCTCGAGCTGGACGAATGGCGCGACCGGGGCGCCGCCGCCCGCGCGTCCTGACCGATCGTCCGAAGAAGGCCGACCGGCGGCGAGCGGGTGAAATTCATCCCTTGGCCATGACGCACCGCATGATAAGGTCCGGGTCCAAATGGCGCACGAATTCTTCCACCCGGACATGAAGCTGTTCATCGACCACCGGGTCGACTGGGCACGGTACTTCCACCTCCTGCGCGGCGCCGACGCCGACCTCGAAGCCGAGGTCGACACCTACCGCTCGATCCTCTCCACCTGCGGCGACATCTGCGAGGACATCGAGGCCGGCGCCCTCGACCACTGGCACGAGGAAGTCCGCCTGGAGAACGGCAAGGTCGTGGTGCCGCCGCACATCGCGGCCGGATACGACAAGCTGCGCGGCGCCGGGCTCGTGTGCCTGACCCTGAGCCCGGACTACGGCGGGTTCGGCCTGCCGATCCTGCTGAACTCGCACTACCTCGAGATGGTGTCGCGCGCCGACACCAGCCTGATGACCATCCTCGGCCTGCAGGCCGGCGTCGCCGGCGACATCCAGAAGTACGGCAACGACGAGCTGAAGCAGCGCTACCTGCCGCGCTTCGCGTCCGGCGAGCTGCAGGGCTGCATGGACCTCACCGAGCCGCAGGCCGGCTCGGATCTCGGCGCGATCGCCACGCGCGTGACCGAGGAGAACGGCCGCTTCTTCGTCGACGGCAGCAAGATCTTCATCACCAACGGCGGCTCCGGAGTGCACCTGGTCCTCGCGCGCGAAGCCGCGACCTACGACCAGTCGAAGGGCACGACCAACGGGCTATCGCTGATGCTCTGCCCTGTCGAGCTGCCCGACGGCACGCGCAACAAGGTCGCCGTGACGCGTGTCGAGAACAAGATGGGCATCCACGGCTCGCCCACCTGCGCGATCGAGTTCGACCACGCCGAGGCGTTCCTGCTCGGCGAGCGCGGCAACGGCTTCCGCGCGATGCTCGACCTGATGAACCAGGCGCGCATCGGCGTCGCAGCGCAGGGCATCGGCATCGCCGAGGCCGCGTTCCGCAAGGCCCTCACCTACGCGACCGAGCGCGTGCAGTTCGGACAGCCGATCATCCAGCAGCCGCTCGTCAAGTCGATGCTCACGACGATGGCGCTCGACATCAAGTCGGCGCGCGCGCTCCTCTACCGCACCTGCGCGATGATCGACCTCACCGACGCGCTCGCGGCGTACCTCGCCAGCGGACGCGACGACGCCGGCGACCGCTCCAAGCTGCAGGAGGAGTACGAGCGCAACATGGCGCTCATCCGCTTCTTCACGCCGCTCTGCAAGTACATCGGAACCGAGGTCGCGACGCGCGTCACGCGCAACGGCATCCAGATCCACGGCGGCATCGGCTACATGGCCGAGTCGGTCGCGGGCCACTACCACTCCGACGCGATCATCACGACGATCTACGAGGGCACCTCGGAGATCCAGGCGAGCTTCGCGCTGCGCGAGATGAGCAAGGGCGCACTGTTCACCGCGCTCGACGCGACCAACGCCGAGCTCGCGCACCTCGACGACCGCTTCCCCGAGGAGACGCGTCAGGTGCACGAGGGCATCAAGGCGATCAACGACTCGCTGCCCGGCCTCATGACCGATCCGAGCTACGCGATCCTCAACGCGAAGCACGTCTGCGACATGATCATCGACGTGGTGGTCGCGGCCGAGCTGCTGCTGCAGGCGGCGGTCGACCCGTCGAAGCACCTCGCAGCGACGTCGTTCATCCGCAGCCGCATGGCGATGGTCGACATGCACGCGAAGCGCATCCAGGGCGGCGACGTGACGCGGCTCGACCGCTACACGAAGATCCTGGGTCTCTGATACCGTCGCCGGATGGAATCGACTCCCGACCCGAACACCCCCTCCGAAGACGGCCCGGCCCCGCTTCGCATCGGCATCCTCGGCGCGGCGAAGATCACGCCGATGGCGCTGGTGCGGCCCGCGCGGGCCGTGCCGGAGGTCGTCCTCGCCGGCGTCGCCGCGCGCGTCCCGCAGCGCGGCGGCGACTTCGCCATCAAGTATCGCATCGAGCGCGCCTACCCCTCGTACGAGGCGATGCTGAAGGCGAAGGACATCGACGCGATCTACAACCCGCTGCCGAACGGGCTGCACTGCGAGTGGACGATCCGCGCGCTCGAGGCCGGCAAGCACGTGCTCTGCGAGAAGCCGCTCGCGTCCAACACGGCCGAGGCCGAGCGCATGGCCGAAGCGGCGCAGCGCACCGGACGCGTCCTGATGGAGGCGTTCCACTGGCGCTACCATCCGCTCGCGGCGCGCATGATCCAGATCCTGCGCAGCGGCGAGCTCGGACGCCTGCGCGACATCGAGACGTCCTTCTGCGTCCCGTTCCCGTCACCCGGCAACATCCGCTTCGACTACGCGCTCGGCGGCGGCGCGACGATGGACACCGGCTGCTATGCGATCAGCATGCTGCGCCACCTCGCGGGCACCGAGCCCGAGGTGCTGCGCGCCCACGCGCTGCTGATGAGCCCCGACGTCGACCGCTACATGGAAGCGGAGATGCGCTTCCCGGACGGCACCATGGGCCGCATGAGCTGCTCGCTGCTGTCGAGCGCGCTGTTCCGCGCCCGCGTGCACGTGCGCGGCGACCGCGGCGAGATGCGCGTGTTCAACCCGGTCGCGCCGCACATCTACCATCGCCTCACCGTGCGGACGGTCGAAGGCACGCGGCACGAGCGCGTCAACGGCGACGCGACCTACACGCACCAGTTGCGCGCGTTCGTCGACTGCGTGCGCAACGGCACGCCGATCCCGACCGGACCGGACGACGCGATCGCCAACATGCGCGTGATCGACGCCGTCTACGAGCACGCGGGGCTCCGCAAGCGCGGCGACGCGGCACCTCCCGCACGCGCCGCGTCCTGAGCACAGGACTCCCGATCCCGTTGTCTCCGTCGCGCGGGGAGATCATGCTCGCGCGATGGAGATCAACGGCATCGCGCACGTCTTCCTCACCGTCTCCGACTTCGCCGCCTGCCGTCCGTTCTACGTGCGGCTTCTGGGCTTCCTGGGCCTGACGCAGGTGATCGACGCGGAGCAGATGATCTACTTCGTCGGCGGACGCACCGCGGTCGGCGTCGTGCCCGCGGAGGAGCAGCACCGCGGCGAGCGCTTCGCGCAGTTCCGCAGCGGCCTGCACCACCTGTGCTTCCGCGCGCGCACGAAGGACGGCGTCGACGAGGTGCACCGCTTCCTCGTCGAGCACGGTGCCAGGATCGTGCACGCTCCCGAGGAAGGCCCGTGGGCGCCGGGCTACTACTCGGTGCTCTTCGAGGACCCGGACGGCATCCGGCTCGAGGTCAACTTCGTACCCGGCAAGGGCCTGCTCGCGGACGCGCCGGCGTCCTGACTCCGCGCCGTCGGGCCGGCGGCGCCTCGAATCAGCGCGGCAGCAGCGACACCGGCAGGTCGACGAGCCGCGAGCGCAGGTACTCGCCGAGGCCCTTCGCCTGCGGATCGGCGCGCGTCGACGCGGCGACGCCGTCGCCGAGAAGTCCGACCACGACGAAGTTCAGCGACAGGATGTTCGGCAGCTCGTAGCGCCGCACCTCGAGCTTCGCGGCGTCGGGAACGAGCGCGCGGAAGCGCTCCGTGTCGAGGAAGCCGCGCAGCCACGCAAACGCCTCGGGGCTGCGCGCCCACACGCCGACGTTGGCGTTGCCGCCCTTGTCGCCGGAGCGCGCGCCGAACAGCGTGCCGAGCGGTCGCCGCTCGGTGGCGCCCGATGCGATCGCAGGCAGCCCGGGCGCATCGATCGCGAGGCTCGCGTCACCACCGGCGCCAGCCGGCGCGGCGATCGGGATGCGCCGTCCGTCGTGCGTCACGACGACCTCGTCGATCCACGAGCGCGGCACCAGCGCCGGCCAGTAGACGCCGTACGGACTCTCGGGAGTCGGCGGCGTGGTCGCGAAGAATCCCGGATAGTTGCCCAGCGCCATCTCGACCGCGGCGTTGGTGAACGCGCGCCCGACCTTCGCCCCTTCCTGGTCCTTGACGGTGATGCGCAGCAGCGCCGTCGCCTCGTCGTTGCTCGGGGCGTCGGCCTTGTCGGTGCGGACGAGACGCACGTCGACGCTCGCGAAGCGCTCTTCTCCGCCCAGCTCCGCGAACAGTGCGCGGCGCACCAGCGCGGCCTTCTCCTCGACGTCGAGCCCGGTCAGCACGAACGTCATGCCGTTGCGGAAGCCGCCGAGGTAGTTGATGCACACCTTCGCGTCTCGCGGCGCCGGCTCGCCGCGCACGCCGGAGATGCGCACGCGGTCGGGCGCCTCCTGCTCGAGGCGGATGCTGTCGAAGCGCGCGACGACGTCGGGGTTCGCGTAGCGCGGACCGTCGATCTCGTAGAGCAGCTGCGCGGTCACGGTGCCGACGGTCACCGCACCACCGGTGCCCGGGTGCTTGGTGATCACCGAGCTGCCGTCGGCGGCGATCTCCGCGATCGGGAAACCCGGGTGCTCGAGGCCGGGGATCTCGCGGAAGAAGCTGTAGTTGCCGCCGGTCGCCTGCGGTCCGCACTCGATGACGTGTCCCGCGACCACCGCGCCCGCGAGCCGGTCGCGGTCGTCGTGCGTCCAGCCGAAGTGGAAAGCTGCCGGGCCGACCACGAGCGACGCGTCGGTGACGCGCGGACAGACCACGACGTCGGCATCGCTCTCGAGCGCCGCGACGATGCCCCATGCGCCGAGGTACGCGTTCGCCGTGACCGGCGACACGCCGGCCTCGGCGAGCGTGCGTCCCGTCTCGAGGTGCGCCAACGCGACGCCGCTCGCCTGCATCTCGCCGAGCTTCGGCAGCAGGTCGTCCCCTTCGACGTGCGCGACCTTCGCCGCGACGCCGAGCTTGCCGGCGAGCGCGCGAAGCCGGTCCGCGAGACCGGCGGGATTGAGCCCGCCCGCGTTCACCACGATGCGCACGCCGCGCTCGACCGCGAGCCCGAGCACGCCCTCCATCTGCCGGAGAAACGTGGACGCGAAGCCCGCCGTCGGGTCCTTCGCGCGTGCCTTCCACAGGATGAGCATCGTCAGCTCGGCCAGGTAGTCGCCCGTCAAGTAGTCGATCGGGCCGCCCTCGAGCATCTCGCGCGCCGCCGCGAGGCGGTCGCCGAAGAAGCCGCTGCAGTTGGCGATACGAACCGGGCCTTCTCCGCGAGCGCGGGTCATGCGGGAATCCTCAGCGTCCGGTCCAGCGCGGCGGACGCTTCTCGCGGAACGCGCGCGGACCTTCCTGCGCGTCCTGGCTCTTGTAGACCGGCTCGAAGAGGCGGTCGCCCTCCGCGAGGCCCTCCGTCCAGCCGAGCGACGCCGACGCGTACACCAGCGCCTTCGACGCGCGCACCGACAGCGGCGCGTTGTTCGCGATACGGAGCGCCATCTCCTGCGTCGCGGCGCGCAGCTCCGCCGCGGGCACGACGCGGTTCACGAGTCCGACCTCCTGCGCGCGCCGCGCGTCGATCGTGTCCGCGGTCATCAGCAGCTCGAGCGCCACGCGCGGCGGGATCAGCCACGGCAGCGGGGCGGCCCACGGGGCACCGCGGCCCCAGCGCGCCTCGGTGATGCCGAAGCGCGCGTGCTCGGCGGCGACGCACAGGTCGCACATCTGCGCGAGCAGGAAGCCGCCCGCCAGCGCCGCGCCGTTGACGGCCGCGATCACCGGCTTCGGCATGTCGATGTTGCGTCCGAGGTAGGGCGCGTAGTCGGGCGGCGGCACCTCGAGCTTCAGCTCCGCCATCTCCTTCAGGTCGCCGCCGGCGCAGAACACGTCGTCGCCGGCGCCGGTGATCACGAGCACCGCGCTCGACTCGTCGGCCGCGAAGCGGCGCAGGCCGTCCCACAGGCCCTGGCGCACGGCGTGATTGAGCGCGTTCCGCGCCTCGGGCCGGTTGATCGTGATCCACGTCACCGGACCATCGTTCTCGTACAGCACCGCCTCAGCCATCGTTCTCCCCCGAACCCTCTTCCGCCGCGAGCACGATCAGCGGCGTGCCCGCGGCGACGTTGTCGCCCGCCGCGACGTGGACCGCGGCCACGGTTCCCGCGACCGGCGCCGTGATGCGATGCTCCATCTTCATCGCCTCGAGCACCAGCAGCTCGTCCTTCGCCGCGACCACGTCGCCGACCGCGACGTTGACGCGCAGCACGATGCCCGGCATCGGCGCGACCAGCGAGCCCGGCGCGAGCTCGACCTCGCCGCTCGGATGGCGCGGCAGCTCGCGAAACGCGGCGTTGCCGGCGGCGCCGTCGACGAAGATCACGTCTTCCGCTCTCTCCACGTCGAAGCGTCGCACGACGGACGCGGTCTCCAGCACCACGCGCGACGGCGTCGCCTCGCGCAGCGCGATCCCCTCGACGCGCTCGCCGTCGACCGACACCTCGAGCCCGCCGCGCACGATCCGGTACGCGACCGCGTACGTGCGCTCGTCGGTCGCGAGCTCCACGCGCATCGGCACCGCCGCGACGTTGCGCCAGCCCGACGGGATCGTCCGCAGCACGCGCGCGTCGGCGCGGTGCGCGGCCTGTCCCGCGAGCGCCGCCGCGATGGCGAGGATGCGCTCTCCCGCCGCGTCGCGCGCGGCCGCCGCGAGGCTCGCCGGCGAGTGCCGCTCGAGGAAGTGCGTGTCGGTGGCGCCGGACAGGAACTCCTCGTGCTCGAGAATCCCGACGAGCAGATCGCGATTGTTCCCGACCCCGTGCAGGCGCATGCGGCGCAGCGCGCGCGCGAGCACGCGCGCCGCTTCCGTGCGCGTCGGCGCGTGGGCAATGACCTTGCCGAGCATCGGGTCGTAGTGCACGCCGACGACGGAGCCGTCGGCGACACCCGCGTCGACGCGCAGTCCGGGCTGCTCGTCGAAGCGCAGCCGGTGCACCGTGCCGGTCGCCGGGCGGAGGCCGTCCTCGCTCGCGACCTCGGCGTAGAGCCGGACCTCTATGGCGTGCCCGTCGCGGCGCGGCGCGAGCGCCGCCGCGGGCAGCGCACGCCCCTCCGCGACCTCGATCTGCAGACGCACGAGATCGAGCCCCGTGACGCACTCGGTGACCGGGTGCTCGACCTGAAGCCGCGTGTTGACCTCGAGGAAGAAGAAGCGGCTGTCCGGCGCCAGCAGGAACTCGACGGTCCCGGCGCCGCGATAGCCGATCTCGCGCGCGAGCCGCACCGCCGCCTCGCCCATGCGCGCCCGCAGCTCGTCGTCGAGCGCCGTCGACGGCGCCTCCTCGACGATCTTCTGGTAGCGGCGCTGGATCGAGCACTCGCGCTCGAAGAGGTGCACGACGTTGCCGTGCGCGTCGGCGAAGATCTGGATCTCGACGTGGCGCGGCGACTCGACGTACGGCTCGAGGAACACCGTGTCGTCGCCGAAGGCACTGCCGGCCTCGCGGCGCGCGCTCGCGAGCGACTCGTCGAGCTCGGCGCGCGAGCGCACGATGCGCATGCCGCGTCCGCCGCCGCCGGCCGACGCCTTGACGAGCAGCGGCAGGCCGAGCTCGCGCACCGCCGCGTCGAGCGTCGCGGACGTCGCGACGCGCACCTCGCGCGTCGCGAGCTGCGGCACGTCGCAGCGCTGGGCCACGCGCTTCGCCTCGAGCTTCGATCCCATCGACGCGATCGCGTCCGCGGGTGGTCCGACGAAGGTGATGCCGGCCTCCTCGCAGGCACGCGCGAAGCGCGCGTCCTCGGACAGGAAGCCGTAGCCGGGGTGAACCGCGTCGGCACCGGTCGCGCGCGCGGCGGCGACGATGGCGTCCGCGCGGAGATACGACTCCGCGGGTGTCGCGCCGCCGAGCGAGACCGCCTCGTCCGCCTCGACGACGAACGGCTCGTTGCGATCGGGATCGGAGAAAACAGCGACGGTGGAGATGCCCATCGCGCGGCAGGTGCGCATCACGCGGCGCGCGATCTCGCCGCGGTTCGCGACCAGCAGCTTGCGGATCGGCTTCGGGGAATTGGTCGTCGACACGCGCGCGCTCACATCCGGAAGACGCCGAAGCCGCTCGTTCCGCGGACCTCGGCCGAGTGGCACGCCGACAGCGCGATGCCGAGCACCGTGCGGCTGTCGCGCGGGTCGATGATGCCGTCGTCGTAGAGGCGCGCCGAGTTGAAGGGTGCCAGCGACTCGCGCTCGATCTGGTCCTCGACGATCTTGCGCAGCGCCGCGTCCTTCTCGTCGTCCACCGTCTGGCCCGCGGCCTCGGCCGCCTGCCGCGCGACGATCGACAGCACGCCGGCGAGCTGCGCCGGACCCATCACCGCGGTCTTGCTGTTCGGCCACGTGAAGAGGAAGCGCGGGTCGTAGGCGCGGCCGCACATGCCGTAGTTGCCGGCGCCGTAGCTCGAGCCCATGACCAGCGTCAGGTGCGGCACGCCGCTGTTCGACACGGCGTTGATCATCTTCGAGCCGTCCTTGATGATGCCGCGCTGCTCGTAGGCCTTGCCCACCATGTAGCCCGTCGTGTTCTGCAGGAACACCAGCGGTACGTCGCTGCGGTTCGCGAGCTGGATGAACTGCGACGCCTTCTCGGCCTCCTCGGAGAACAGGATGCCGACGTTGTTCGCGAGGATGCCGACCGGGAAGCCGTGGATCGACGCCCAGCCGGTGACGAGGTTCGCGCCGTAGAGCGGCTTGAACTCGTCGAAGCGGCTGCCGTCGACGAGACGCGCGATGACCTCGCGCGCGTCGATCGGCTGACGGAGATCGAGCGACGCGAGGCCGAGCAGATCGTCCGCGTCGTACAGCGGATCGTCGGCGCGCTCCGTGGGCCCCGGTCCGTGCTTCCGCCAGTTGAGGCGCGCGACGACGTCGCGGCCGATGCGCAGGCAGTCGCGCTCGTCGAGCGCGAGGTGATCGGCGACGCCGGACACGCGCGCGTGCATCTCCGCGCCGCCGAGCTCCTCGTCGTCGGCGACCTCGCCGGTCGCCATCTTCACCAGCGGCGGTCCGCCGAGGAAGACCTTGGCCTGGCCCTTCACCAGCACCGTGTAGTCGCAGAGGCCCGGCAGGTACGCGCCGCCCGCGGTCGCGTTGCCGAACACCAGGGCGATCGTCGGGATGCCGAGTGCCGACAGCTGCGTCAGGTTGCGGAACGTGGCGCCGCCCGGAACGAAGATCTCCGACTGCCGCGGCAGGTCGGCGCCGCCGGACTCGACGAGGTTGACCAGCGGCAGCCGGTTCTCGCGCGCGATGTCCATCGCGCGCAACGCCTTCTTGAGCCCGAACGGATTGGTGGCGCCGCCGCGGACCGTCGGGTCGTGCGCGATCACCACGCACTCGACGTCCGAGACGACGCCGATGCCGGTCACGACGCTCGCGCCGACGACGTAGTCCGTGCCGCTCGCGGCGAGCGGCGACAGCTCGAGGAACGGTGCGTCACGATCGAGCAGCAGCTCGACGCGCTCGCGCGGCAGCAGCTTGCCGCGCTCGTGGTGCCGCTTCAGGTACTTCGCGCCGCCGCCCGCACAGGCGAGCGCGATCTGCTCGTCGAGCTCGGCGAGCTTCGCGAGCATTCCCTCGCGGTTCTGACGGAACGCGTCGGAGCCGCGGTCGACGCGCGTGGGCAGGATCGCCATGGCCCTCGCTCATAACGAGACGAGGGCCCGCAGGCGAGCGGACGTCGGACCTTCCTACTCGTGGATCTGCTGCGCGAGGTACATCTTCTCGCCCAGCTGCTCGATCAGCGTGAGCTGCGCCTCGAGCCAGTCGATGTGCTCCTCCTCGGACTCGAGCATCTCGTCGAGCAGGTCGCGCGTGCCGTTGTCGCCGAGCTCGACCGTCAGCGCGATCGCCTGGTTGAACTTCTTCTGCGCGTCGTACTCGAGCGCCAGGTCGAGGCGGAACTGCTCGGCCGGGGTCTCGCCGACCGCGACCTTGTTCATGCGCTGCATGTTGGGGATGCCGCCGAGGAAGAGGATGCGCTCGATGATGTCGTCGGCGTGCTTCATCTCGCCGATCGACTCCTCCTTGTTCTTCTTCGCCAGCCGCTGGTAGCCCCAGTTGGCGCACATCTTGTAGTGGATGAAGTACTGGTTGATGCCGGTGAGCTCGCCGGTGAGCAGCTCGTTCAGCGCGTCGATGATCTTCTTGTTGCCCTTCACGGCGTGAATCTCCTTCCGACTCCCCGGGACCGGGAGCGTCCTCCTCCGCGACGAGGCCACAGCTACCACAGGGCCGCGCCGGGCGGAACCCCGGCGCGTCAAGATCCAAGTTTCGTGAAATCGACTTTCGATTTCACCCGGCGAGGAAGCGCAGGCAGCCCGATGCGGCGAGGACCGGATCGAGCGCGCCGCGGTCCGCGACGGCCGCGTACCGCGCGCGCAGGACCGCGAGCGACTTCGCGTGGTACTTCTGCGGCTCCTGCGTGAACGGCTTGCCGCCGATCTCGAGCGACACCTCGCCCCGCCCCTCGGCCAGCGCGGCCGCGTTCGCGGCCGTCCACGGGAAGAAGATCGCGGCCACCTCGTCGCGCAGCAGCGGCTCGAGCGTGGGCGCGAGCATGCCCCAGGTCTCGAACGGCCCCTCGTCCTTCGGATCGAGCATGCGACCGATCCACGCGAGCACGCGCGGCGCGCGCTCGCGCAGCAGCGCGCCCGGCGTCGGATCGGTCGAGCACTGATGCAGCTGGGCGAAGACGCCGAAATCGCCGAACGCCGGCCGCGCGCCGAAGAGGTACGGACGACTCGCGAGGTGCCGGTCGAGGATCGCGAGCTGGCGCAGGAACGAGCCCTCGATCGTGTCGCGCGTCTCCGCGGACGAGCCGACGAGCTTCAGGCGCGACACCATGCGCGAGCGCACCATGTCGATCGCACCCGGCAGGCTCGCGTCGTCGAGACCGGGCATCATGCTGCGCGCCAGCCGCTCGCCGGCCGACAGCTGGTCGGCCTCGTACGACCAGCGGTAGTGGAACATCGGCTTGTTGCCCCACTCGTCGCCGTACTCCTCGAGCAACGCCGACAGGAACGCGAGCGCAGGATCGGACGGGTGGATCGACGGCTCCGGAAAGCGCGCCTCGTAGTGCTCGACGATCGGCGTCGAGTCCTGCATGGCGCTGCCGTCCGGCGCCACGACCAGCGGGACGAGAGGCAGCTTCGCGTACTTCTTGAACTCCTCCTCGTTCGTGGCGCTGCGCACGATCCACTCGTGCGGGATGCGCTTGTAGCGGAAGTACGAGCGCACCTTGATCGAGTACGGGGAGAGCTCGGAGCCGAAGATCCGGTACGGGGCCTGCTGCGACATCACGTCCTCCTGCGTTGCTTCGTTCGCGTCACGCCTCGCCGGCGCTGGGCGTCGTCGTGTCGTCCGCATCGTCGAGCGCGCGCGCGACCGAGCCGTCGACCGCGCGGCCGAGCGACGACGCCAGCATGCGCGCCAGCACGCGACGCGAACGGTCGACACCGAGCCCCTGGTGCCTGCGCAGATGCTCCCAGGTCGACCAGCTCGCGGCCGCGCCCAATGCCGCCGCGACGTCGCGCCGCTCCGCCGCCGGAAAGCCCGCGAGCTCGCTGGCGAAGACGAGCTCGACCTCGCGCCGTCCACGCGCGCGCGCCCTCTCGAGCCGCGTACGCACCTCGTTCGAGAACGGCTCCGAGCGCAGCGACGCACGCCGCACCGGCGAGATGGCCTCGAGCACGCGCGCACGCCGCGTCACGAAGGTCGCCAGCCGCGCGGGAAACGGGCCGTCGGTCGGGATCGGCAGCAGCAGCGGCGCGAGACGCTCCATCTGCAGGTCGGCGGCAGCCGCGAAGAGCGTCTCGAGGCTCTCGAAGTGCTGGAATACCGAGCGCAGCGACACGCCCGCACGCTGCGCGATCTGCGCCGCGGTCGGCCGCATCTCGCCCTCCTCGAAGAGATCGAGCAGCGCGCCCACCACCGCGCGCCGCGAGCGCTCGCTGCGCGCGAGGCGGCCGTCGACGCGCGCGACCGGCTTCCGTTCCACGACGGCGGGATTACTGCAGCATCAGTGCGAATTCAATGCGGAGTCAGTACGCGTCGCGGCGCACCAGGGCGTCCGATCCGCCGTCGACGTAGAGGATCGTCCCGCAGCAGAAGCTCGCCTGCTCACCGAGCAGGAACACGACCGCGTTCGCGATCTGCTCGGGACGTCCGAAGCCCGCGCCGAGCGGGATCGGGAAGCCGCGGATCGCCGGACCGAACTGCGGGTCGTCGAGTCCTTCCTGCAGGAGCGGCGTCTGCACCGCACCGGGCGCGATCGCGTTCAGGCGGATGCCCGCTCCCGCCCACTCCGGGCCGGGCGCGTTGCGGCGCACCCAGCGCGCGAGCGCGAGCTTGGTGTTCGCGTACACGGTGGAGCCGTCGACCGGACCGGCGACGCGCCGCGCGGCATCCTCGTCACCGTCGAGACACGCTCCGACGAGACCCGACTCCCCCTCGGGCACGATGCGCGACGAGTTCGACGAGATCGCAACCGCGGACGGCGACCTGCCCTTCGCCAGCAGAGGACGCAGCCCGGCGAGCGTCGCCACCGCGCCGAAGTAATTGACGGCGACGATGCGGTCGTGCGCCGCCACCTGCGGTCCGAGCCCCGCGCACGCGACCAGCCCGTCGAGGGCGCCGCCCGACGTCTCGCCCGCGAGCGCGACCGCGCGTGCGCGGCCGTCCGCCGTGGACAGATCCGCGATCACGTCGGCGTCGCGCACGTCGACGCCGATCACGCGATCCCCCGCGGCGCGCAGCTGCGCGCACACCGCAGCGCCGATTCCCGATGCCGAGCCCGTGACGACGACGGTACGCATGCCGTCTCCTACGGCGGTCGGCGGCGCGCGGCAAGCGCCGCACCGGGGCCGCCGGGCACGTTTGACAACCCGGAAGGCCAACGGCATCGCTGGGAGACGCATGCAGACCAGCAGCATTCAGGCGATCACCGAGGCGGTGCAGCGCGCCGCGACATGGGTCGAGCCCCTGCAGCGAGAGATCGCGCACACGATCGTCGGCCAGCGCGCGCTGGTCGACCGTCTGCTGATCGCGCTGATCGGCAACGGGCACGTGCTGCTCGAGGGCGTGCCGGGGCTCGCGAAGACGCTGTCGCTCAAGACCCTCGCGGCGGCGACGCAGGCGCGCTTCCAGCGCCTGCAGTTCACGCCGGACATGCTGCCCGCGGACATCGTGGGCACGCTGATCTATCACCCGCAGGACGGGAAGTTCGTCACCAAGCACGGTCCCATCTTCACCAACCTGGTGCTCGCCGACGAGATCAACCGCGCGCCCGCCAAAGTGCAGAGCGCACTTCTCGAGGCGATGCAGGAGCGTCAGGTGACGATCGGCGAGCAGACCTATCCGCTGCCCGAGCCCTTCCTCGTCATGGCGACGCAGAACCCGATCGAGCAGGAGGGCACCTACCCGCTGCCCGAGGCGCAGGTCGACCGCTTCATGCTGAAGGTCGTCGTCGACTACCCGACGAAGGCCGAGGAGCGGCAGATCCTCGACCTCATGGCGACGTCCGCGCCGCTGCCCGCGATCTCGCCGGTGCTCGATCCGGCGCACATCCTCGAGGCGCGCCGCGTCGCCGACACGATCTACGTCGACGACAAGGTGAAGGATTACATCGTCGACATCGTCTTCGCGACGCGCCGTCCCGAGGACTGGAAGCTCGATCTCAAGCCGTTCATCCGCTACGGCGCGTCGCCGCGCGCGACCATCTTCCTGACGCTCGCCGCGAAGGCGAACGCGTTCCTCGCCGGCCGCGGCTACGTCACGCCGCAGGACGTCAAGGACGTCGGCATGGACGTGCTGCGGCACCGCGTGGTCGTGAGCTACGAGGCCGAGGCCGAGAACCTGCGCAGCGAGGACGTCGTCGGGCGCATCTTCGACACCATCCCCGTTCCGTGAGCCTGAGCGCCGACCAGACCCGCGAGATCATGGAGCGGGTGCGGCACATCGAGATCCGCACCGCCCGTCTCGCGCGCGAAACCTTCGCGGGCCAGTACCACTCGGTCTTCAAGGGCCGCGGCATGGACTTCGAGGAGGTCCGCGAGTACGTCCCCGGCGACGAGGTGCGCGCGATCGACTGGAACGTCACTGCGCGCACCGGACGTCCGTTCATCAAGAAGTTCCGCGAGGAGCGCGAGCTGACGATCGTCCTGCTGGTCGATCTCAGCGCGTCCGGGCACTTCGGCTCGCTCACGCAGAGCAAGCGCGAGCTCGCGGCCGAGGTCGCGAGCGTCCTCGCCTTCGCCGCCGTGCGCAACAACGACAAGGTCGGGCTGATCCTCTTCACCGACGAGGTCGAGCAGTACATCCCGCCACGGAAGGGCCGCAGCCACGTGCTGCGCGTCGTGCGCGAGATCCTGTTCTTCGACGCGAAGCGCCGCGGCACGGACGTCGTGAAGGCGCTGGAGTACGCGAACCAGGTGCTGAAGCGCCGCGCGGTGGTGTTCCTGCTGTCGGACTTCCTGGTGCCGCTGCGCGCGACGCCCGGCACGACCGCGGCCACCGGCACCGGGTCGAGCGGCATGACGCCGCTGCGCCGCACGCTCGAGATCACCGCGCGTCGGCACGACCTCGTCGGCGTCGTCGTGTCCGACCCGCGCGAGGCCGAGCTGCCCGACGTCGGGCGCGTGCTGCTCGAGGACGCCGAGACCGGCGAGCAGCTCGAGATCGACACGCACGATCCCGGGACGCGGCGCCGCTTCGCGGAAGCAGCCGAGACACGGCGCGCCGGCGTGCTCTCCACGCTGCGCGGCGCGGGCATCGACACGCTCGAGCTCAGCACCGCCGCACCCTACCTGTCCGCGCTGCTGCGCTTCTTCCAGCGGCGCGCGGCACGCCTCGGATGACGCCCGCACCGGCTTCCACCAGCGTCACGCTCGCCGTCCCGAGCGCGACGCCGGGCGACATCCGCGACATCCGCGGTCCGGTTGCGATCCCGATCCCGTGGCTGGTACCGGCGCTGATCGCCGGCGGCGTGCTGCTCGCACTTCTGCTCGGCTGGCTCGCGCGGCGCTGGTGGAAGCGGCGCAAGCTGCGCGTGCCGCCGCCGCGTCCCGCCGACGAGGTCGCGCTCGAGCGGCTGGAGGCGGCGCGCAAGCTGATCGACCCGGCGCGCGCACGCGAGTTCTGCTTTGCGGTGACCGAGGCGGTCCGCTTCTACATCGAGGACCGCTTCGCGGTGCGCGCCGCGCGCCGCACCACCGACGAGTTCCTGAACGATCTCGTGCGCACGCCGACGGCGGGGCTGGCGAGCCACGCCGACATGCTCGGCGACGTCCTGAAGCAGGGCGATCTCGTCAAGTTCGCGCGCGCCACGCTGGCGAGCGACGAGATGGAAGCGCTGCACCGGAGCGCCGTCCGCTTCGTGCAGGAGACCCGGCCGGGGACGAAGGCGGACGCGTGACGATCGTTGGTCTCCCACGGGTGGACGCGTGACCACCTGGCGCTTCGCGAACCCGCTGCTGCTCTGGCTGCTGGCGGCCCTGCCCCTGCTGGCCCTGCTGCGCGGACGCATCGGACGCACCGCCGCTCTGCTCTATCCGTCGGCCGACCTCGTGCGCTCGATCGGACGTGGCGTCACGGCCAACGCCGGCAGCGCGCGCACGACGTTGCGCCTGCTCGCGCTCGCACTGCTCATCCTCGCACTGGCGCGTCCGCAGCAGGGGCTCGGCACGGCCGAGGTCGAGACCAGCGGCATCGACATCGTGCTGGCGATCGACGTGTCGGGCTCGATGCGCGCGCTCGACTTCGAGCTCGACGGCAAGCGCGCCGACCGGCTCGAGGTCGTGAAGTCCGTCGTGCGGCGCTTCGTCGACGCGCGCGGCGACGACCGCATCGGCATGATCGGCTTCGCCGGACGCCCGTACCTCGTGAGCCCGCTCACGCTCGACCACGACTGGCTGGCGCAGAATCTCGAGCGCGTGCGCATCGGCCTCATCGAGGACGGCACCGCGGTCGGCTCGGCGATCGCGGCGAGCGTCAATCGCCTGCGCGAGCAGAAGGCGAAGTCGAAGGTCGTGATCCTGCTGACCGACGGCGTGAACAACGCCGGCAAGGTCGAGCCGCTCACCGCGGCGGAGGCCGCGCGCGCACTCGGCATCAAGGTCTACACGATCGCGGCCGGCACGCAGGGCGAGGCGCCGATGCCGGTCACCGACCGGTTCGGTAACGAGCGCGTGGTCATGGCTCCGGTCGAGGTGGACGAGAAGACGCTGCGCGCGGTCGCGGAGCGCACCGGTGCAGCCTTCTTCCGCGCGACCGACACCAAGACGCTGGAAGGCATCTACGCGCAGATCGACCAGCTCGAGCGCACCGCGGAGACCGTCAAGCGCTACGAGGAGTACCGCGAGCTCTACCACTGGCCGCTGCTGCTCGGACTGCTCGTCCTGGGCGCCGAGCTGATCCTCGCCGAGACCCGGCTCAGGAGCCTGCCGTGAGCCTCGCGAGCCCGCCGTGGCTGCTCGCGGCCGTCGCCGCCGCGATCGCGCTGCTGCTCTTCTGGCGCCGCGCCGACCGCGGACGCCGCGCCGCGCTGGAGCGCTTCGCATCGCCGCAGCTGCTCGGCGACCTGACCGCCAGCGTGTCGGCACGCCGCCGCTCGGTGAAGCGCGCGCTCGTCGTCGCCGGCGTTCTTCTCGGTGGGCTCGCGCTCGCGGGGCCGCAGTACGGCTTCACCTGGGAGGAGACGCAGCGTCGCGGCATCGACGTGCTGATCGCGCTCGACACCTCGCGCAGCATGCTCGCGCAGGACGTCGCGCCGAACCGCCTCGAGCGCGCCAAGCTCGCCGTGCGCGATCTCGTCGACCAGCTCGGCAGCGACCGCGTCGGCCTGATCGCGTTCGCCGGATCCGCGTTCCTGCAGTGCCCGCTGACGCTCGATCACGCGGCGTTCCTCGAATCGCTCGACGCGCTGCAGCCGGGCGTGATTCCCACCCCCGGCAGCGATCTCGCGAGCGCGCTGCGCACCGCCGAGCAGGCGCTCGCGACCGAGCAGCGCAACGTCAAGCTGCTGGTGCTGTTCTCCGACGGCGAGGACCTCGGCGGCAGCGCGATCGAGGCCGCGAAGCACGCCGCCGAGCAGGGCATCCGCGTGTTCACCGTCGGCGTCGGCAGCGACAACGGCGAGCTGATCCCGGTGCCGAGCGCGAAGGGCGGCACCGAGTTCCTGAAGGACCCGCAGGGACAGTACGTCAAGTCGAAGCTCGACGCCGAGACGCTGCGTCAGGTCGCGGAGCTGACCGGCGGCTTCTACGAGCCGCTCGGACGCCGCGGCGAGGGTGTCGCCGCGATCTACGACCGCGCGCTCGCCCCTCTGCCGAAGGAGGAGCTCGCGTCGCGCATGCGCCGCGTGCCGATCGAGCGCTTCCAGTGGCCGCTCGCGATCGCCCTGCTGTGCCTCGGGCTGGAGCCGATCGTACGCGAGCGCGTGTCGCGTGGCCGCGGCCGCCGCGGCGCCGAGACGTCCGGCGTGGTCGTGCTGCTGGGCGCGCTGGCGCTCGCCGGCACGGCGGAGGCGGCGTCGGTGCGCGAGGCGCAGCGTCTCTACGCCGACGGAAAGTACGCGCAGGCACTCGCCGAGTACCAGGCCGCGGTCGGCGACAAGCCGACGCCGCAGCTCGACTTCAACATGGGTGCTGCCGCCTACAAGGCCGGACAGTACGGCGACGCCGCCGGCGCCTTCGCGCGCGCGCTCGGCAGCGACGACCCGAAGCTGCAGGAGCAGGGATTCTACAATCTCGGCAACGCGCAGTTCCGCCTCGGCGAGCAGACGAAGGAGTCGAAGCCGCAGCAGACCATGCAGGCGTGGCAGCAGGCGCTCGACGCCTACGAAAGTGCGCTCAAGGTCGATCCGAAGGACGAGGACGCGCGCTACAATCGCGACTTCGTGAAGCATGCCCTCGAGGAGCTGCAGAAGCAGCAGCAACAGAAGCAGGACCAGAAGGACAAGCAGGATCAGCAGCAGGACGACAAGAAGGACGACCAGCAGCAGCAACAGGACGAGAAGAAGCAGGACCAGCAGCACGGCGACGACCAGAAGCAGCAGCAACAGCAACAACAGCAGAACGACCAGAAGAAGGACGAGCAGGAGAAGCAGGACCAGTCGCAGGGCGGCGAGCCGCAGCCGACGCCCGACCAGCAGCAGAAGCCGCAGCCGAAGGACGGCTCCGACGACCAGCAGCAGAAGCAGGATCAGCAGCCGTCGCAGGGCGACCAGCCGAAGCCCGACGAGCAGCAGCAGCCGGGCGACTCGCAGCAGACCGGCAAGCCGCAGCAGCAGCCCGGACAGATGAGCCCCGACGAGGCACGCGACCTGCTCGACTCGCTGAAGGACGGCGAGGAGAACCTGCAGCAGCTCGACCAGAACGCGCAGCAGCAGCGCCGCGGACGTCCCCGCGAGCAGGAGCGCGACTGGTGAGCCCGCGTCGCCACACGCACGGCGCGAGCCGCGCGGACGCCGCACGTACTCGCGGCACGGCGCACCGCACGCGGCTCGCCGCGGCCCTCGTCGCGACTGCGCTCGCCGTCGTCGCGCTCGCCGCGCACCGAACGCCCGCGCTCGGCGCCGGCAACGCGCGCATGCGTGCCGAAGTCCGGCCCACCGAGATCCAGATGGGCCAGAGCGCGCGCCTCGTGGTGACGATCTCGGGGACGCAGAACGCGCCACCGCCGCGCATCCCCGCGATCGACGGGCTGCGTGCCCAGAGCCTCGGCCAGACCACCAGCGTGCAGATCGTCAACGGCGCGGTGACGGCCGAGGTGACCTACAACTTTCTCCTCGAGCCGCAGCGGACCGGGTCGTTCACGATCCCTGCACTCGCAGCCGACATCGAAGGCGAGCGCGTCTCGACGTCGCCGCTCTCTCTGCGCGTGGTCGACGCGAACACCGTGCCGCGCAACGGCATCGCGCCGCACGGGGGCGCTCCCGGCGGAGCCGCCGGGACATCCGAGGACGCGGCGCAGCAGCAGCCGATCACGCTTCGCCTCACCGCGCCGCAGCGCGACCTCTACGTCGGCGAAGCGGTCCCGGTGGAGCTGACGATCTACATCCGCGAGGGCGTGCGCGTCACCGAGGTCACCGCACCGACCTTCGAGGGCACCGCGTTCACCGTGAGCCGCCCGCAGGACGGACAGCCGACGCAGACCACCGAGGTGATCGACGGCGTGCGCTGGGTCGTCGCGACGTTTCCGCTCGCGATCACGCCGGTGAGCGCAGGCGAGTTCCCGCTGGTCGGCAAGATGGAGGTCACCGCCTACCTGCCCGGCGGGCGCCGCCGCTACGGCAGCGTCATGGACGATCCGCTGTTCGACTCGTTCTTCGGCGGCGGCGGATCGCAGCGCAAGATTCCGCTCGCCACCGAGCAGCGCCGCGCGCGCGTGCAGGCGCTGCCCGAGGAGGGACGTCCGGCGAGCTTCAGCGGTGCCATCGGCCGGTTCACCGTGGAGGCGAGCGCGAGCCCGGCGAAGGTCACCGTCGGTGATCCGGTCACGCTCACCGTCAAGGTCTCCGGCAAGGGCAACTTCGACCGCGTCTCGATCCCCGCGATGGAGAGCGGCGCCGACTGGAAGACCTATCCCGCGAGCAGCAAGTTCGAGCCGACCGACGCGCTCGGCACGTCGGGACGCAAGATCAGCGAGCAGGCCGTGGTGCCGCTCACCGCGAAGGTCCAGGCGGTGCCCGCGCGGCCGTTCAGCTACTTCGACCCCGACAAGCACCGTTACGTCGAGCTGGCGACGCAGCCGGTCGCGCTGACGATCGAGGGCGCGCCGCGCACCGGCGCCGCGGGCGGATCCGCGACCGCACCGGCACGCGCCGCGAAGAGCGACGGCGAGCGCGCCGCGGCGGAAGGCGAGCAATGGGAGCTCGCACCGAACCAGATCGCCGCGGGAGCTCCGGCCGACAGCACGCCGGTCGCGACGCAGCCGTGGTTCCTCGGCCTGCAGCTGCTCCCGCTCGCGGCACTCGCCGCGGGCACGCTGTGGGCACGGCGCCGCGACCGCCTGCGCGCCGATCCCGCGCACCATCGTCGTCTCGCGGCGCGGCGCCGCGTCGACGAGGAGGGTGCCGCGATGCAGCGCGCGGCGTCGGCCGGCGACACGGCGGCGTTCTTCGCGGCGGCACGCCGCGCGGTGCAGGAGCGCCTCGCGCGCGATCCGGACCGCGAGGCGGCGAGCCTCACGCTGCCCGAGCTCGAGGACCTCGTCGGCGACGACGCCGCGGTCCGCGACGAACTGCGGGCGATCGTCGGCCGCGCCGACGCGATCACCTACTCCGGCGAGCGCATGCCGCCGGGCCAGCTCGGTGACTGGCAGAAGCGCGTCGCGGACCTGCTGCAGAAGCTCGACGCGCCGAAGGGACGGCAGCGGTGATGCGCACCCGTGCCACCCTTCCCCGCTGCGCGCTCGTCGCGTGCGTGCTGCTCGCGTTGAGCACGCTGGACGCGCGCCGCGCGTCCGCCGACGAGCCGACCTTCGAGAGCGCCAACGCCGCGTTCGCCGACGGACGCTTCGACGAGGCGCGCGACGCGTTCGCGCAGCTCGCCGCGCGCGACGGTGCCTCGGCCGCGATCCTCTACAACCTCGGCAACGCCGCGTTCCGGGCGGGAAAGCCCGGCGAAGCGATCCTCGCCTACGAGCGCGCGCTGCTGATCGCGCCGCGCGACCAGGACGTGCGCGCGAACCTCCGCCAGGTGCGGAAGGCGGCCGGCCTGCCAGAGCCCGAGGACGGCCTGTGGACGCGCGTCGTGCGCTCGATCGGCACGAACGGCTGGGCGTGGCTCGCGAGCGCCGGACTGTGGCTCGCCTGCGCGGCGCTGCTGGCGCGTCGTCTGGCCGACGGCGACGGAGGCGCACGCCCGATGCGCAATGCGCTCGCGGCGACCGCGGGCACCGGGGTCGCCATCCTGCTGATCGCCGGTGCCGCCTGCGCGACGCGGCTCGGCGAGCGCGACCGCGGCGTCGTCCTCGACGGCGACCCGAAGCTGCGCGTCGCCCCCTACGCGTCTGCGACCGTGTCGAGCGAGCTGCCGCCGGGCGAGATCGTGCGCGTCGAGCGCGGCCACGAGGGCTTCACCCTCGTCCGCACCGCGGCCGGGCGCTCCGGGTGGATGCCCGACGCGTCGGTCGGACGCATCGCGGCGCCCTGAGCCGCGTCCCGGACGCTGGCACCCATCCTGCTCTGCTCCGCCGCCACGATGCGTCGTGGACGTGCAGAGCGTGCCGCAACGGACCTTCCCGTGCGCGCAAACCCCGCTCTGCCGCTCATTCGGGCAGCATGCTGCCGCTCGAGCGGGCACCCGGCGTCCGGAACCCGAGCCTGATGGAAACCAAACACCTCCGAACCCTCGTCGCCATCGTCGAGCTGTCGAGCTTCACCCGCGCGGGTGTCAAGCTCGGCCTCAGCCAGTCCGCGATCAGCCAGCAGATCGGCGCCCTCGAGCGCCAGCTCGGCGTGCGCCTGCTGCGCCGCACCGGAACGGGCGCACGGCCCACGCCGGCCGGCGAGCTGCTCGTCAATCACGCGCGGCAGATCCTCGCCCGCGTCGACGCCGCGAAGCGCCTGGTGTCCGACTTCGACGCGTCGTCGAGCGGCATCCTGCGCATCGGCGCCGGCGGCGCGGTGTGCCACCACATCCTGCCGGACGTCCTGCGCGAGCTGCGCGAGGCCTTTCCGCGCCTCGAGCTGCACGTGCGCAGCGGCCACACCGACCTCACCGTCGAGCGCCTGCTCGGCGGCGAGATCGACGTCGGCATCCTGACGCTGCCGGTGTCGCAGCCGAAGCTGCGTCTGGTCGAGGTCGGTGACGACGAGCTGGTGCTGATCGTCGCGCGCGACCATTCGCTCGCGGACCGCGGCCGCGTCGAGCCCGTGGACCTCGCCGAGGAGACCTTCCTGATCTGCGAGCGGCGGAGCCGCACGTATCAGCTGGTCGAGCGCGTGCTGCTCGAAGCCGGCGTGTTCCCGCGCGTCGCGATGGAGATCGACCATCAGGAGGCCGTCACCGCGATGGTCGCACGCGGGCTCGGGGTCGCGGCGGTGCCGCGCTGGGCGATCGCCGCGGAGATCGCGTCCGGCGACGTCGTGCCGCTGCAGCTCGGCGCGTCCGGACTCGGCCGCAGCTGGGCGCTCGGCTTCCTCGAGGAGTCGCAGCCGCGTCAGGCGTTGCGCGCCTTCGTGCGGCTCTGCGGCGAGCGGATCCCGACCGTGCTCGCGACCGCCGCGACGACGCCGCCGGTCCGCGCCGACGCCTCCTGACCGTCGGGCACGAGCGCCAGCAGGTCGGCGAGCGACGTGCGCGCGAGCTCGTCGTGACGCTCCACCTCGAGCGCACGCAGCAGGTGCGCGACGCGCGGATCCGCGCCCTCGGGCGCCCGCGCCTCGCCGAAGCGATCCGCGAGCAGCGACAGCGAGATCGCCGCCGGCTCGCGCGCGAGCACGAAGCACTCCTGATCGTCGCCGGTGGACGCGATCGAGCCCGCCTCGCACAGGTGCTGCACGCACTCGGCGACGAGGTCGCTGTTCACCTCGAGGTCACGCGACACCTCGCCGAGGCCGACCGGACCGCGGCCGTCGCGGAAGTGCTCCGCCGCGCGCACCAGCACGTGCAGCGCGACCGCCCAGCGCGACACGTCGCGCGCGCCCTCGTCCTCCGGCTCCGGCCCGAACTCGATCACCGCCGCGAGCTGCGCGCCCGCCAGAACGACGGCCCAGCTCACGTAGATCCACACCAGCGTGACCGGCAGCTGCGCGAGCGCACCGTAGATCGCATTCGCGCGCGCGACGCCGATCTGCAGCGACACGTACGCGTTCTGCACCACCTGCCACGCGCAGCCCGCGAGCAGCGCCGCGACCGCGATCGACGCCGGGTGCGGCCGCCGATTCGGCATGACCGCGTACAGCATCGCCAGCGCGATCACGTTGATCGCGATCGGCGTGAGTCCCAGCAGGAAGAGCACGACCCCGTGCACGACGTCGATGTCGAGCAGCGCGCGCAGGATCGCCTGCTCGCGCAGCGCCGACGTCATGCCGACCGCGAACAGCAGCAGGAACGGGATCAGCAGCACGACGGACACGTAGTCGGTGACCTTGCGCCACCACGTGCGGCCGTGACGCACGCGCCACACGAGGTTGAAGATCGACTCGATGCTGCCCAGCACCGAGATCACGGTGAAGATCAGGAAGACCGCGCCGAGAGCGCCGATCGTGCCGACGTTGGTGTGGTCGATCCACTCCAGCAGGCGTGCCGTGACGTCCGCGTCGAGCGACAGCTTGGACAGCAGCAGCGGCTCGAGGCGGTGCTGCGCGCCGAGCCCCTTCAGGACCGCGAACATCAGCGCCAGCAGCGGCACCAGGGACAGCAGCGAGGTGTAGGTCAGCGCCGCCGCGGCCTCGAGGCCGCGGTCCGCGTAGAAGCGCTTGACGGTCGCGACGACGATCGCCACCCAGCCGGGCGTGCGCCAGCGCGCCTCGTCGTTCGCCGCGGTCGCCATCGACCTTTCATTGTGCACGCCCACCGCGTCTTGTCACGACACGACGCTGCCTATGGCGCACGCGCTCAGCGCCAGGCGAACGTCGGCTGCTCGTAGTGCGCGACCCGCGTGCTGCGGCCGTGCATCGCGACCTCGCGGAACTGGTAGACCACCGCGGCGGTCGGCGCGTGGACGTCGGTGCGGACGGTCCCGCCGAGCGGGATCGAGATCAGCGGACGGTCGCTCTCCGGGATGCGCCGCAGCCGCGGCACCGCCGGGGAGTCGAGCTCGCCGAGCGGCACCCGATGCACCGACGCGACCTCGCCGGGGTCCGGACGGAACTCGCACGCGACACCGCCCCACACGACCACCGGCGTGATGACGAAGCCGGATCGCGTCGGGTAGTCGTCGAGCAGCCCCAGCACGGCTTCTTCCGGACGCTCGAGCCCGACCTCCTCCGCGAGCTCGCGCAGCGCCGCCTCCGCGGGCGTCTCGTCGCCGTCGACGCGGCCGCCGGGCAGCGCCCACTGGCCGCCGTGATTCGCGAGCCGCGAAGCGCGCCGCGTGAGCACAAAGCAGGCATCGCCGTGGGCGTCGTCGACCACGGTGATCGCGACTGCGGCGCGCACGAGAGCGTCGTGCTCCTCCGCGGCGCGCAGCGGCACGAAGGCGTCGAGGTGGCGCGTCAGCCGGGCGCGCAGCGCGCCGTCGAAGTCGATGCGTTCGTGACGGGACATGCGGGCGGTGCGGTCTGGCTAGCACGCGCCCCCCGCGCACGCCGCGACGGGTTGCGGGCCGCGCGACCGCTCCGATAACGATGGGTCCGCTGCGGGCCGGGGCCCGAAGCGAGAGGAGAACCATGAGCGAGCTGAGCACGGCCGATCGTCTGCAGATCCAGGAGGTCCTGGCACGCTACTCCCACTGCGTGGACCGCGGCCGCTGGGACGCGCTGCCGGGCCTGTTCACCGAGGACTGCCGGCTCGACCTGAGCCAGCTGATGGGCGTCTACGAGGGCCACGCGGGGCTGAAGCAGTTCTCCGACACGCTGGCGCCGCTCGGCGTCTTCATGCGTCACCTGGTGACCAACGTCGTGATCGAGGGCGACGGCGAGCGCGCGCACGTCGAGTGCTACGTGACCGCAGTCACCGGATCGCCCGCGAACCCGAACCGCATGACCGGCTTCTACGACGACCACCTCGTCAAGCAGAACGGCCGCTGGCTGCTGAAGAGCCGCCAGCTCATGGTCGACCTGCCGCAGGCGTGACGATGGCACTGCCCGCACTTTCGGTGAGCGAGGCGCCGCCGTCGTTCGAGCTCGGCGAGCGCTTCACGCAGGAGCAGCGCGAGTTCCTCGACCACTACGGCTTCATCCGCTTCCGGCGCTTCGCGTCGCCGGAAACCGTCGCGGAGCTGCGCGCCGAGATCGAGGACATCGACCGGCGCATCGTCGGCGAGGGCCGCACGACGATCAACGGCGTGCCGCTGATCGTCGGTACGCGCAAGGACGGCTCGCGCTACGTGCAGCGCATGGTGTTCGCGTCGACCTTCGGGCCGAAGCTGCACGCCTTCCTGCAGGACCCGCGCTTCAAGGCGATCCTCGACATCGCCGGCGACGACTACCGCATCGGCGAGCGCGAGCGCGACGGCCTCGTCGTCAATCACTACCGGCACGAGGAAGGCTCGGTCTACCAGAAGCTGGGCTGGCACACCGACAGCCTGCGCGACGTGTTCTACTTCGAGAAGCCGCGCCGCTACCTGAACGTCGGCTTCTACATCGACGACTCGCCCAGGACGAAGGGCGGCGTGCGCGTCCTGCCGGGCACGCACGAGCAGAGCCTCTGGTCGATGCTGACGCGCAAGATCCACTTCATGAACTACGAGCCCGATCCCGACGAGATCGCGATCGAGGCCGACGCCGGCGATCTGACGATCCACGACGGACGGCTGTGGCACCGCGTCGCCCAGGCGACGGTCACCGGCGACGCGAGCCAGCGCCGCGTGATGTACCTGCCGCTCATGAACGGGCCGTTGAAGCTCAAGGACGAGAAGAGCCCGACGCCGTTCTACTTCCACCTGAGGAAGCTCGCCGGCTACTGACGACGGCGCGGCGCCCGGCGTCGCGTCTCGCGCGGGACCTACAGACTCGGCGCCGGCGGGCCGACAGTCCCCGCATGGGACACCTCCGTCCGGCCCGCCTCGCGCTCCTCCTGCTGGCCCTCACCGCCGCGTGCGGGGACTCGTCGGGCTCGGCGAAGCCGCCCGCGACGTCCACCTCGTCCGCCAGCGGACTGCTGTTCGTGCTCGGCGCACCGTCCGCGCGGCTCGAACGCGACGTGGACGGCGCGGGCCGTCTCGTCCTGCAGGATCCCGGAGCGGGCGTGACCAGCTTCACCGATCGCCCGCAGCGCAGCGCGAACACCCTGACGCTCACCGACTTCCTCGCCGGCTGGACGCGTTACGGCTTCGCCGCGACACCGCCGAACGCGGCGCTGGTCGTCCAGGCTGCGCCCGGCAGCGCCGACGTCGCGGTGTTCGAGATCAGCTCGCCGCGCTTCGCCGATGGCGCGCTGAGCTTCGACGTGGTGCCTCTGGCAGGCACCACGTCCAGCGGCCTGCGTGAGCTCGCCGACCGAGCCGATCCGTCGTTGCCGCAGGATCTCGGCAGCGTCTCGCTCTTCGTGGACGCGTCGGGGGACGCGACCGTCTACCAGCAGATCGAGCTGCAGGTCTCGAACGCGCAGCCCGGCCAGACGGTGGCGGTCGAGGTCGCCGCGGGGAACGCCGCGATCGGCTGGTCGTTCGGGCCACCGGTCGACGATGCCGCCGGCCTGCTGCTGTCCGGTGAGGGCGGAACCCTGCCCGTCGAGCAGCTGCAGATCGACGCGACCCGCTTCGTCGTGACGACGTCGACCGACTTCGGCGGCGGCGGGGGGTCGCTGTCGTTCAACGCGAGCCTCTACCTGGTCACGCCGGAGCCGGTTTCGGTCTTCTCGCTGACGAGCTCGTCCGATCCGGGCGTCCTGGTCAGCGCGAGCATCGCTGGCGCGGCACCGGAGCCCCTCAACCCCACTCCGACGCAGTTCGCCTGGGCGCCGTAGCGCGCGGACGTCAGCCGACCGACAGCAGCCGCGCGAGCCCCGACTGCGCGCGGTAGAGGTGCGTCGAGACCAGCAGCCAGCGTCCCGGCGTCTGCGCGCGGATCTCGAGCTTCGCCACGGCGTCGGGCGCGACCGCCACGGTGTCCTTCCACGGCGCGCGAGGCTCGGGGCCGTCCCCCGTCAAGAGCCGGAACCGGTAGCCGTGCAGGTGCAGCGCCTGCCAGAACGTCGTCCGGTTCTCGACCTCGAGGACGAACACGCCGCCCGACGCGAGCGGCACGGGGTCGCGGCTCACGGGCGCGTCGCCGGTGAACTCGCCGGGGAACGACTTGCCGTCGATCGACCAGACGTAGCGCTCGCGATCGCCGCCCAGCACGAGACGCACGTGCTCGGGCTTCGCGTCGCCGAATGCCGTGTCCGCCACCGCGCGGAGCTGCGCATACGCGAGCGAACGAACGCCCCACTTCGGCGGTCGCGTGCTGATCACGGGCCGCACGTCGGCCGTGTGCAGCACCCCGACCGCGCCTCCCGACGCGCCGACCGCCGACGCGCGCAGCGTGTAGCTGCCGGGCTGCGCGACGGTGACCAGCACGTCGTAGCGCTCGCCCGTGGCGATCACGAGATCGTCCACCTCGACCGGCTCGACGTCGCGCCCGTCGGCCGCGATGACGGTGAGCGGCAGGCCCTCGACCTGCACGCGGAAGAAGCTCGCGGCGCCGGCGTTGACGAGGCGCAGCCGGATCACGTCGCCGGCCTTCACCTCCTTCGTCCACGCCTCGCGGTGGCTGCGGCCGTTCAGCAGGTAGGCGTTGTACTTGACGTCGATCGGGAACGGGCTGCCGTCGGGCAGCGGGTTGACCGGACGCGGCGGCTCGCCGGTGTAGGTCTGCGCGGGCGGCCCGCCCTCCGCGGCCTGCTTCTGCGCCTCGAGGATGTGCATCGCGTGCGGACCGGACGGCATCGCCGGCGCCTCGCCGGACGGCGCCGGCGCGTCGTGTCCCATGTGCCCGGCGTGGCCCGCGTGCGGATCGGCCGCCGCGGACGCGTCGTGGTCCGCGTGTCCGGCGTGCGGATCGGCCGTGGGCGCAGGCTCGTGGCCGGCATGGCCCTCGTGTCCGGTGCCCGCCGGCGACGCCGCCGGCGCGGCGCCCGCGCCCGGCAGCGACGCCATCGCCGCCTGGTGCGCGGCGCGCACGCCCGGTGCCTGCGGTGCTGCGTCCGCAGCCGGCGCCTTCGCGCCACCCGACATGTCGTGGCCGGCGTGCGCGCCGTGGCCCGCGTGCGGGTTCGCGGCCGGCGGCGGCACGAACTCCTTCGCCTTGCCGCCCCGCAGCACGCGCACCACGTCGGCCGGATCCTCGTTCATCCAGTCCGACAGCAGCACGACCTCGTCGTGCGCGACCGCGTGGCGCGGCGACTTCTCCGCGACCACGAAGGCTCCCGCGAGCCCGATCTGACGCTGCGTCTTCCAGGTCGACTCGTAGAGGAACGTGCCCGCCTCATTGAGCGGCAGCTCGTACACGAAGCGCGCCGACGGCTGGATCGGCGGCGCCGTCACGTCGGGGACGCCGTCCATCATGTTCGGCGCGAGGATGCCGTGGAAGTGGATCGCGGTCGGCGCGTCGTTCGCGTTCTCGACCGTCACGCGCAGCAGATCGCCCTCGCGCGCGTTCAACGTGACGCTCGGGAACACGTCGTTCGCGACCAGAGCCTGCAGCCGCTGTCCCGCGGGCGACGCCTCGCGCTTCGCGACGTGCAGCATCTCCTCACCGGCGCGCGACGCGGCGGCTGGCTCGGCCGCGTAGACGAACGGCACGCGGAGAGCGCGCAGCGCCGTGGCCGTGGCGCACGACGCGCCGAGAACGAGGACGTGCCGGCGTGGCAGCGAGGATCGCATGGTCGGGTCTCCGGTCGGACGGCAGGACGGCTGGATGCGGACGGACTCAGGACGACGCGGACTGCGCCGCGGTGCGGCTGCGCGCCACGCGCACCATCTCGACGAGAACGCCACGCGCCTCGTCCGGCGTGCGCGCCTCGCGCGGGAAGTTGATGCGGACGCCGCGCAGGTCGGTTCCGATGCGCGCGCGGACGCGGAAGCCCATGCGGTCGACCGACATCATCGTCGCCTCGTCGGCGTCGAGCCCGGCGAACGCGGAGCAGTAGAGGCGCAGCGCGTCGGCGTGGTCGGCGTTCATGTGCTCGAGGATGCCCTGCTCGCTCGTGGAAAGCGGATCCGCCTCGGCCGACGCGTACTCCGCCGCGTCGATCCAGCCCATCGCACCGAAGCCGCCGACGAAGTACACCTCGCGGACGTCGATCCGCCAGAACGCGAAGTCGCCGAATTCGACCCAGTGCTGCGCGTCGGGGTGGCGCACGAGGTAGTCGCTGCGCACCGACGCCACCTCGTCGTCGGGGACGCGCAGGGCGTCACCCAGCAGCGTCACGCGGCCGAGCGCGAGCGGGTCGCCGTCGCCGCCGCGCTGCTGCACGAGCACGCTCGCGCGCGGGTCGGCGAGCAGGTTCTGCGTGTGCATGGCCATGGTGCTGATCAGCAGCGTCGGACGCCCCGCGGCGTCGACACCGTAGGGTGCCACCGAGCCGAACGGATAGCCCGCGGCGCGACGCGAGTGGCTCGACAGCGTGCCCGTGCGGCCCATGTGCACCAGCGTGCGGGCACGCTCGGCGAACGGCGGCTCGGGCATCTGCGCATCCTGCCCGCTTGCGCCGGCACCGTGAAAGGAGCTGCTCATGGCCGGCGACGATATCCCGATCGCCCGCGCGTCACCAGTTTCGCTCTGCGGTCTTCTTGTCGGCCGCGCCCTTGCAACCGGGCCCCGCGTCACCGACGCTCAGGCGCGCATGGCGGCGGACAAGGCGGACGGGTCGGGATCGCGGGGCGAGGTCGAGACGCGCATCGACGCGCTGCGCACGGTCGCGGCCCTGGCGTCGTCCGATGCGGCCGCTCATGCCGAGGCGACACGCGGCCTCGCCGAGTTGCGCGCAGCCTGGCGCACCGAGCCCGAGCAGTTCACGCCCGACGCGATCGCCGCGCTGCGCGACGTCGCACGCGCGCTGGCGACGCCGCCGCCCGCCGCACCGCCGCACGAGCTGCTCGAGCGCGCGCGCGACGTCCTGTCCGGAACCTTCGGCTACGCATCGTTCCGGCCCGGGCAGGAGGACGTGATCCGCGCCGTCCTCGAGCGCCGCGACTGCATCGCGGTCATGCCCACGGGCGCCGGCAAGTCGCTCACCTACCAGATCCCGGCGAAGCTGCTGGGCGGCACGACGCTGGTCATCTCGCCGCTGATCGCGCTGATGAAGGACCAGGTGGACGCGCTGCAGGCGCGCGGCGTGCGCGCGACCTACATCAACTCGAGCCTCGAGCCCGAGGAGCGCGCGGCGCGCGTCGAGCGCCTCGTGCAGGGCGCCTACGAGCTGGTCTACGCGGCACCGGAGGGCATCGAGGCGTCGGTCGGCGGCGCGCTCGCTCGCACCGAGCTG
>JAXLXO010000021.1:0-143310 GCA_046327915.1 Binatia bacterium
TCTCGAGCAGCAGGGACTGACGATCGAGACCTACAAGATCCAGGTGCGCAAGGAGATCCAGCGCAGCCAGCTGCTGGCGCGCAACGTGCGCTCGCAGGTGAACGTCACGCCCGAGGAGATCCAGAAGTTCTACGACGAGCACAAGGCGCAGTTCTCGGAAGCCGACGCGGTGACCGTGCGCCACATCTTCTTCGCGATCCCGCAGGGCGTCGACGGACAGCAGGTCGGACAGATCCTCAGCGAGAAGGCGAAGAAGGCGTACACGCGCCTGCAGGGCGGCGAGTCGTTCGAGAGCGTCGCGCGCTCGATGTCGGAAGGACCGGACGCCTCGCAGGGCGGCTCGCTCGGCACGCTGAAGCGCGGCGAGATGCGTCCCGAGCTCGAGCAGATCGCGTTCTCGATGCGCGAAGGCCAGTTCAGCCAGCCGGTGCAGAGCCCGTACGGCCTGCACATCCTCTACGTCGAGAAGCGCCACGCGGGAACCGCCGTGCCACTCGAGACGGTGCAGGAGCAGATCAAGGAGCGCCTGTACGCGCAGGCCGTCGAGACCAAGTTCCAGCAGTGGGTGACCGACGACCTCCGCAAGGGACACACGGTGGTGATCAAGTAGCCCGCACCCGCGGGTGAACGAGGTCCATGCAAGGGTCGCGGGGAACGATCCTCGCCGTCACGCTCGGCGATCCCGCCGGCGTCGGTCCAGAGGTCGCGCTGCGCGCGGTGCGAGCGCTGCTGCGTCCCGGTGCTGCGGCACGCGGGCGCGGTGAGCTGCCGCGCGTCGTCCTGATCGGCGACCTCGCCGCGACGCAGGAGACGTCGCGCCGGCTGCGACTCGGCATCGACGTCGTGCCGTGCGCGATCGCCGACGTCGCGCGGCGCGCGCTGCCGCCGGTCGCGGCGACCGGGCGGCTCGTGCTTCCGCTACTGGCGCCAGACGCGTCGCACGCGCGTCCGCTCCGCGCCGCCGAGCGCCGCCCGGGCAAGCCGAGCGACGCGGGCGCGCGCGTCGCCTACCACGGACTTCTCGCCGCGATCGAGCTCGCGCGCGTCGGCGCGATCGACGCCATCTGCACCGCGCCGATCAACAAGGAAGGCTTCGCGCGCGCCGGGCTCGCGACGACCGGCCACACCGAGATCCTCGCCGAGAAGAGCGGGGCCGCGCACGTGCGGCTCATGATGGCGCACCCGAAGCTGCGCATCGTGCTCGCGACGACGCATCTGGCGCTCGCCGACGTGCCGAAGAAGCTCACCCACGCGGGCATCGAGGACTCGATCCGCGTCACTGCGAGCCACCTCGAGCGCTGGTTCGGCATCGCGCGGCCGCGCATCGCGGTCGCGGCGCTGAACCCGCACGCGAGCGACGGCGGCACCTACGGCACCGAGGAGGAGCGCCTGATCGCACCCGCGATCGCGCGTGCCCGCGCGTCGCGCATCGACGCCTTCGGTCCCGTGCCGGCCGACACGCTGTTCTCCGCGCTCGGTCCGGCGAACGACGCGGTGATCGCGATGTACCACGACCAGGGGCTGATCCCCGTCAAGCAGCTCGGCGTGCACGAGGCGGTGAACGTCACGCTCGGGCTGCCGTTCATCCGCACGTCGCCCGATCACGGGACGGCGTACGACGTTGCCGCGAAGGGCGGCGCCGATCCGCGCAGCATGCAGGCCGCGGTCGCGCTCGCGCTGCGTCTCGCGGCGATCGAGCGGCGCGCGTCGCGTCCGTCGTCGCTGCGCTCGCCACGCAAGACCCAAGGCCCACGAGGTCCGAAATGAAGATGAACCCCACGATCTTTCGCGAGTACGACATCCGCGGCATCGCCGGCGACGACTTCGACGAGGCGTTCGCGTACGCGCTCGGCCGCGCCGTCGGCACGCGCGTGCGCGCGCTGCACCCGGACGCGACGCCGGCGATGGCGGTGGGCCGCGACTGCCGGCTCACGTCCGACGCGTACGCGGGCGAGCTGATGCGCGGCCTCGTCGAGAGCGGCGTCGACGTGCTCGACATCGGCATGTGCCCGACGCCGCTCCTGTACTTCGCGCTGCACGAGCTGCCGGTGCAGGGCGGGCTCGAGGTCACCGCCAGCCACAACGCGTCGGAGTACAACGGGTTCAAGATCTGCATCGGCCATGCAGCGATCTACGGCGACGCGATCGCCACGCTGCGCGGCGAGATGGAGCGCGGCGCGTTCGCGACCGGCAAGGGCAGGATCGTCAAGCACGCGATCCTGCCGCCCTACGAGAAGTACTGCACGGAGCAGTTCGGCACGCTGCCGCGGAAGCTCAAGGTCGTGGTCGACGCGGGCAACGGCGCCGGTGGTCACATCGGCCCGGACATCATGCGCAAGCTCGGCTGCGAGGTGATCGAGCTCAACTGCGATCCCGACGGACGCTTCCCGAACCATCATCCCGACCCGACGGTGCCCGAGAACCTCGAGGACCTGATCCGCACGGTCGCGGAGGCGAAGGCCGACGTCGGCATCGCCTACGACGGCGACGCGGACCGCATCGGCGTCGTGGCACCCGGCGGACGCATCCTGTGGGGCGACGAGCTGCTGGTGATCTTCGCGCGCGAGATCCTCGCGCGGCGTCCGGGCGCGATCGTGATCAGCGAGGTGAAGTGCTCGCAGCGCCTGTTCGACGACGTCGCTCGCCACGGCGGCGAGCCGATCATGTGGAAGGCCGGGCACTCCCTGATCAAGGCCAAGATGCGCGAGACCGGGGCGGCCGTGGGTGGCGAGATGAGCGGCCACATGTTCTTCGCCGACCGCTTCCTCGGCTACGACGACGCGATCTACGCGTCCTTCCGCCTGCTCGACATCCTGGCGCGCAGCAAGGGCGGCATCCTCGACCTGCTCGACGGCCTGCCGCCCGCGTTCAACACGCCCGAGATCCGCGTCGACTGTCCGGACGAGATCAAGTTCGCCGTCGCGAACCGCGTGCGCGACCGCCTGAAGGGCGAATATCCGGTCAACGAGGTCGACGGCGTGCGCGTCAAGTTCGACGACGGCTGGGGGCTCGTGCGCGCGTCCAACACGCAGCCGGCGCTCGTGCTGCGCTTCGAGGCGTCGAGTGCGGAGCTGCGCGACCGGCACCGGACGCTCGTCGAGGGCATCGTCGCCGACGCGCGCGCGGCGGTCGAAGCGGGCCGCTGACGGGCCGGGAGCGGACGGGGCGCCGGCGCCCCGGAGGAGATGATCATGCGCAGCCTGCTCGACGTGCTCGCGTTCCGGTACTGGCTGATCAGCCTCGTCGTCCTCTTCCTCAAGATGTTCGCCAACAGTGCGGTGCAGGGCATCACGCGCTTCCGCACGAAGTCGTTCGCGTGGCCCGAGGACGCGGCGATGATCCGCGGTGCGAAGGCCGTGGAGCGCGACCCGGAGCTGGTCGAGCGCGCGAGCCGCTGCTGGCGCAACGACCTCGAGAACGTGCCGATCTACCTGTTCCTCGGTCTCGGCTTCGTGCTGGCGGGCGGCGCGCCGTGGTGGGCCGCCGTCTACTTCGCGACCTTCACCGTGGCGCGCGTGCTGCACACGGTCTTCTACCTGCGCGCGATGCAGCCGTGGCGGAACATCGCGTACCAGGCCGGGCTGCTGGTCTGCTTTGCGCTCGCGGTGCACATCGTGGTGCTGCTGCTGACGGTGCAGCCGCTCTGACCCGCGCCGCGCTGCGGCCACCCGCGTGGAAACGCGCGGGTTGAACCGCGCGGCCCGGGCTGGGAAATCTGGGCGCCATGACGGCGCGTGCGGCAGCTGCGGCGGAAGCCGCCGGGGCGACAGCGGCCTCGACGAGGCGCGGTCTCGTGTCGCTGCTGTCCGCGTCCGCGCTGTTCGGCGTCATGGCGGTTTGCGTTCGCGCCGCCTCGCGCGACATGCCGGCGTCGCAGATCGCGTTCGTGCGCTTCGTGGGCTCGTTCCTGTTCATGCTCGCGGTGACGCAGGGGCGCGGGCTCGCGCCGCGTCCGGGCAACCGCAACCGGCTGATCCTGCGCGGCGTGATCGGGGCCGTGTCGATCACGTTCTACTTCGTCGGCATCGAGGGTGCGGGCGCCGGTCTCGCGACGCTGGTGCAGAACTCCTACCCGGTGTCTGCGGCCGTGCTTGCGGTCCTGTTCGGCGACGAGGTGTTCAGCGGACGCCTCGTCGCGGCGCTCGCGCTGAGCGTCGCGGGGGCGCTGGTCGTCCTCGGCGCGCGCATCGACCTCGCGTCGGCGACGACGGTCGGCATCCTCGCGTCGGTCGTGGCGAGCATGCTCGCCGGCTGGGCCGTGGTCACGGCGCAGCAGCTGCGACGCACCGAGGACGCGGCGAAGATCACCACCTGGTTCATGGGCGTCGGCGTGATCGTGACCGCCCCCACGCTGCTGCGCGGCGTGCCGCACCCGACGCTCGCGACGGAGCTGCTGCTCGGTGGCGTGATCGTGACGTCCGTGCTCGCGCAGTGGCTGCTGCACCACGGGCTCGGCTTCACGAGCGCCAGCCAGGGCAGCCTCGCCGCCGCGACCAGCGTCTTCCTCGCGACGGCGGTCGAGGCGCTTACTCTCGGCGACCTGCCGAGTCCGCGCACGCTCGCCGGCGCGGCACTCATGCTGGGCGCGGTGGCGCTCGCGTGGCGGCGTCCCGTGCCGCTCGCGGTCGGCGCGGGGCCGGGTGCCGAGGACGACGTGCTTGCCGACGACGCGCGAGCCTCCGGGTAGCGCCGCGCGCGCGCGGTACGCGGCGCGGCGCTCGCGAAGGGATCAGCCCCTCGGCAAGCCCAGCACGCGCTGCGCGATGATGTTGCGCTGGATCTCGCTCGAGCCCGCGTAGATCGTCCCGGCGCGCGACCAGAGCATCGCACCGTGCCAGCGTCCGCCGTCGATCGCGTGCTCGCCCTGCCAGAGCGCGCCGTACGGACCCTGCTGATCGACCGCGAAGCCGTACAGCTTCTGCTCGAGCTCCGACTTGCAGAGCTTCCCCATGCTGGCCTCGGGACCCGGCGCGGCCCCGTCGCGCATGCGCGCGAGCGTCTTCAGCGCGACGAGGCGCAGGATGGCGAGCTCGATCTTGAGCTGCGCTGCGCGCTGGCGCACTTCGGGATCGCGCATCGCGCCGCGCGTCTTCAGCTCCGAGAGCAGCAGCTCGAAGTCCGCGTCGAAGCTCGCCGACGAGCCCAGCGCCTGCGTGCCGCGCTCGTAGCCGAGCACGGTGTTCGCGATCTCCCAGCCCTGCGTCGGGTGCCCGACCATGTTCTCCTTCGGCACCACCACGTCGTTGAAGAACACTTCGCAGAACTCGCTGCCGCCGGTGATCTGGCGCAGCGGACGCACGTCGACGCCTTGCGAGCGCACGTCGATGAGGAGAAAGCCGATGCCCTTGTGGCGCGGCGCGTCCGGCTCCGTGCGCACGAGGCAGAACATCCAGTCGGCGTAGGCGCCGTCGGTGGTCCAGACCTTCTGCCCGTTGACGACGTAGTGGTCGCCCTTCAGCTCCGCGCGCGTGCGCAGGCTCGCGAGATCCGAGCCCGAGCCGGGCTCGGAGTAGCCCTGGCACCAGATCTCCTCGCCCGAGAGCAGCTTCCGCAGGTAGCGCGCCTTCTGCGCGGCGCTGCCGTAGTGCAGCAGCGCCGGCGCGCACAGCGTGATGCCGAGCTGATTGACGGTGGGGGGAGCGCCGGCGCGGATCATCTCGTCGGCCAGGATCGCGTCCTGGTGCGCCGGCGCGTTGCGGCCGCCGTACTCCTCGGGCCACGTGATGCCGATGAATCGCGCGTCGTAGAGCTTCCGGTGCCACGCGCGCAGCCGGTCGAACTCGGTCGCGCAGAGCTCGAAGTAGGACGAGCCTGCCGGGTAGTTCCAGTCCTTCGGCTTCTCCCGCGCGAGGAAGTCGCGCAGCTCGTCGCGGAAGGCACGGTCTTCGGGGGTCAGCGTCGGCTCCATGGGGCGTGACTTAGCGCGTCCCTGCGGCGGAGACGAGCGGGTGTCGGTCCTTCATGGGACGACTGGGGGTTTCACGGGACGAGCACGACTACGCCTCGTCGTAGGCTCTCTCGAGCTCGGCCACATCGAGCTTCACCATCGTCATCATGGCGTCCATCACGGCCTTCACCTTGACCGGATCCCCACCGCGGATCAGCTCGGTGAACCGTCTCGGGACGATCTGCCAGGACAGACCAAAGGGGTCCTTGATCCAACCGCAGGCCGTGGGCGTCCCTCCTGCCTTTTCGAACCTGCCCCAGTAGTCGTCGACTTCCTGCTGATCCGCGCAGTCCACGTAGAACGAGACGCCCTCGGAGAAGCTGAAGTACGAACCTCCGTTGTACCCCATGAAGAATTGACCACCGACGACGAACTCGGCGGAGCTGATGGGTCCGTCCGCACCCGTGCGGGCGACATTGCGTACCTCGGAGTCCGGAAAGGTCGCAGTGTAGAACTCGATCGCGGCTTCGAGCTGATCGTTGAACATGAGGAAAGGTGTCACCTTGTTCATTCGAGTGGCTCCTCCGTGAGGTGATGCGGTCGTCGGCCCGACGAGAGTGGCCGGGTTGGTCGAACGACCCTTCGTAGTACGCCCGCTCGACGCGGAGCAATGGTCGAGCCGCTGTGCGCACGCCCGACCGCCTCGGCGGACACGCCTGCGCGACCCTCGCGAGGCTGCTCGTGGCGCCGACGAAGCGTAGCTGTCGACGTCGCGCTCCGCGGACGATATCGCTCGGACGGGCGCAAACGGCTGCCTCGAGCTGCCGTGACGCAAACGACTTGACGTACGGGAATGTCGGACATCGAGAAGCGATACGCAGCCAGCCGTCTCGATCGGACGCTGCTGCTCACCCTCCTGCTCGGCACGCTCGCGTCGCTGACATTCACGGTGCGGGACTTCTGGGACGCCCGCCCGGACGCCGCCCGCTACCTGCTCGCGGCGCGCTCGCTCGCCGATGGGCAGGGCTACGCGGTGATGGGCGAGCCGTTCCGGCTTCGACCGCCGGGCTTCAGCGCGCTGCTCGCACCGATCGTCGCGTGGCGCGGCTTCGACTTCCCGCTGCTGAACGCGCTCACCAGCCTGACGGGCGTCGCGGCGGTGGCGCTGCTGTACGTCCTGCTGCGGCCGCGGACGGGAGCGTGGGTCGCGTTCGGCGTCGCGCTGGTCGCGTGGTTGAACCCGCAGCTGCAGGCGCTCTGCAACCAGGTGATGTCCGACGTTCCGGCGCTGGCACTCGCGCTGCTGGCGCTGGTGCTCGCGCGTCGCATCGAGGAGCGGCCGTGGTCGCTCGCGCGCGAGGCCGTCCTGATCTCGACGCTCGTCGTCGGTGCCTACGTGCGCACGGCCAACGTCCTGCTCGTGCCGGCGATCGTGCTCGACCGCGTGTGCCGGCACGGTCTCGTCGACGCACGGCGACGGCTGGTGCTGCCGGTCGCGGCGTTCGCGCTGCTCTGGCTGCCGTGGCTGCTGACGCCGTCGTACACCTCGCAGTACGACTCGCCGGACCTGCACTCGTACTCGACGGCGTTCCTGCGCGCGGATCCGAACGACCCGGACGCGCCCGCGCTGGGTACGGAGAAGTGGGAGGAGCGCATCGCCGACAACGTGTCCGCGTACGCGTCGTTGTTCGCGACGGGGATGGTGTCGCGGCGTCCGTCGCACGTCGCCCCGTTCGTCGCGGGATTCGGCGTCGCGGCGTTGCTCTTCGTCCTGGTGCGGCGGCGCGAGGCTCCGGAGTGGTACGTGCTCGCGACCTGCGCGGTGATCGCCGGGTACTACGTCGCGCAGGCGCGCCTGCTGCTGCCGGTGTACGTGATCGCGATCGGCGCGCTCGCGGAGGCGCTGCTGTGGATCGTCGCGCGCGCGGCATCGCTGCGAACCGCGACCGCGTGCACGGCCGCGCTGCTCCTCGTCGTCGCGCTCGCGCAGCGCGCGGGCGATCCGCGGCCGAACGCGCGTGCGGAGCACGAGAGCCTCGTCGCCGCGACCGACGTCGTGCGCGCGAACACGCCGCCCGACGTCGCGATCGCGGGCGACATGGGTGCCGTCTACGCACTCCTGCTGGATCGTCCGGTGTACTCGCTGCGTCCGCTGAGCCGGCGCGGACAGGACGCGGAGCTCGCGCGTCTGCTCGACGAGCGCCGCATCGGCGTCATCGTCGCGGAGCACCCGGGGCCGCTCGACGCGCTGGTCGAGCAGTGGCGCGCGGACGGCGCGGAGGTCGTGCCGCTCCCGCACCACGTCGTGGCGCGGCGCGCGACCCCCTCCTCAGCGCTGCGCTGACGCGCCGGCGCGCTCGGCCCGCGCGGCCGGGATGCCGTTCGGCGGCATCTGCGGCAGGAACGTGATCGGGTTGCTCAGCACCTTCGCGACGCCGTCGGCCGTGTAGGCCTCGACGCGCACGACCGTCGGGTGCGCCGGATCGAGCGGCACGCGCTGCGTCTTCCGGAAGCTCGCGCCGTCCGCCGTCCAACGCGCGGCTTCGGTGCCGGACACGACCATGCGCACCGAGTCACCGCTCGAGAGCCCGTCGATCCGCACCTCGACGTCCTCGCTCGGCGTCTCGCGCACGACGATCTGGCCCATGCGCGCACCGCCCGGCGTGACGAGGTCGAGCGTGCCCTGGAAGAGCACGATGTCGCCGAAGAACACGCGCCCCGCGCGCAGCCCCGCGATCAGGTCGGCCTTGTCGGACGAGCGCGCGTAGATCCAGCTCAGGAAGTTGTTCTGATCCGTCCGCCAGCGCTGCGAGGGGCCGCCGTGCGAGTCGCTGACGCCGGTGCCGACGAGGAAGAGCCCGTCCTGTGCGAGCCGGTCCCAGACCCACAGGTGGTCCTCGAGCGAGTGGCCGCCGCGGTCGCGGTAGCCGACCTCGAGGATGTCGGCGCCGTACGCGCGCTCGCGACGCAGCTCGTCGAGGACGTCCTCGCGCGTCGCGCGGCGCTCGCCGCCCTCCATCATGGTACCGTACATGTGGTTGAACGACACGAGACCGCCGCGCGCGTGGATGTCGTCGACCATGCGGTGCGTGACGCGGTTCCGCCATGCGGGGCCACTCTCACCCTCCGCGCGATCCTTCTCCAGCGCGGCGTAGTCGACGGGGCGCGTGTCGAGGCTGAACTCGTTCAGGTGGTGTCCGACCCACGACAGCTCGATGCCCTGCAGCTCGCGCAGCTTCGGGTAGTCGCGCGCGACCTCGTCGATCAGCCGCTTCTGCCGGTCGAACACCGGCGCGCCCGACAGGACCTGCTCGATGCGCAGGTCGTCGAAGCGAGCGGACGCCGTCGCACCGTTTCGCGCCTCGACGCCGACGACGATCTGGAAGAGGCTGTTGTCCTCGCCGACGATGAACGGGAAGCCGCGCGCGGCGTCGCGGCTCACCGGAAGGGAGAGATCGTTCCACTCGTCGGGCTTGAACGGCACGGGCACGACGAAGGTCGAGCCGACGCGCGCGGGTTGCTTGACGGAGTCGTCGAGCACGTACTGCAGGTGGTAGGCCTCGAAGGGCAGCCCCTCGCGCGGCGGGTGCTCCGACAGCGTGATCTCGATCACGGGCCGCGCGTCCGCCGAGACCTTCTCCGGGAACACCGACACGAGCAGCGTCACGTCGGCCGCGAGCGGACGCTTCAGCAGGCTGCGGTCCGCGGTGATCGCGAAGCGCTTCGCCGCGAAGTCGGGTGTCGCGCTCTTCGCGGTGATGCGGAAGCTCTTCTCGCCCTCGCGCGCGTCGCCGCCGACGAACTCGGTCGTCCCCTCCGCGATCGCACCGGTCTCGACGGGCACCAGCGCCTTGACCAGCGCGTTCTTCTTCTTGCGGCGCGCCATGACGCGGCCGTCGGTCGGCATCGCCTCGGTCTCGTCCTCGAAGCCGAAGGTCGCGACGTGGCCGTAGCCCGTGATGCGGAAGTCGTGGTCGCTCCACCAGATGACGTCGGCGCCGACGTCGGTGGCCTCGTGGCTGTGCGAGTCGATGCTGCCGACGCCTTCGCTGAACGAGCCGTGCACGTGCATCTGCACCGAGTACGGACGCTCGGGGCCGGGTGACGCGACCGCCGTCGGCTGCGCCTGCGCGACGCCCGTCGCCTGGCCTGCCGCCGGTCGCGGCGCTTCGTCCGCGCTCGCGACGCCCGCCGCCGCTGTCGCGCGCGGCCCGTCGGCGGTGCCGCCGCCGTTGCACGCGGCACACAGCAGCGCCGTCAGCGCGGCGGCCGCGACGGAGCTCTTCACGCGCGCGATGCGCCCGACGCCGCCCGCTGCGCGCGCGGCCGCGCGGGCGTGGTGGGCGCCGGCGCGTCGTCGGACAGCGCGGACATCTGCTTGCGCTCCCCGCTCCAGCGGATGTCGGGTGCCAGCACGGCGCGGCGCTGCGCGATGCGCTCGCGCTGCGGGATGAGGTCCGACAGCACGTCGGCGAGCTCGGTCTCCATGTCGCGCGTGGGCTCGTAGCCGAGGTTCAGCAGGTGCTCGTGGTCGGGCTTGTAGTGGTGGCGCTCGATCTCGGCGCGCGGGTTCTCGAGGTGCACGATGCGCGGGTCGAGTCCCAGCCTGCGTCCGACGGTCTGGACGGTTCTGGCGAGCGTCGCGACGTCGTAGACGTCCTCGAACTGGTTGAACACGCGGTACTCGCCGCGCGCCGGCGCGTTCTCGAGGGCGAGCGTCAGGCACTGGATCGAGTCGCGCAGCGGCAGGAAGCCGCGCGTCTGCCCGCCCGTGCCGTAGACCGACAGCGGCTCGCCGATCACCGCCTGCGCGCAGTAGCGGTTCAGCGCGGTGCCGAAGCACTGGTCGAAGTCGAGCCGCGTGCGCGCGCGCGGGTCGTCGAGGTCCATCGCCTCGACGCGTGTCCCGTAGACGACGCCCTGCATGATGTCCGTCGAGCGCAGGCCCCAGACGCGGCACGCGAAGGTGACGTTGGCGCTGTCGTGCACCTTCGACAGGTGGTACATGCTGTTTGCTTGACGCGGGAAGGGCAGGCGGTCCCGGCGGCCGCGGTACTCGATCTCGAAGAAGCCCTCGGGGATGTCGACGTTCGGCGTGCCGTACTCGCCCATGGTGCCGAGCTTGACGAGGTGCGCGTCGGGCACGACGTCGCGCATCGCGAACAGCAGGTTCAGCGTGCCGACGACGTTGTTCTGCTGCGTGAACACCGCGTGGTGCACGTCCATCATCGAGTACGGCGCGGACGGCATCTCGCCGAGGTGCACGATCGCTTCCGGACGGAAGGACTCGAGCAGCCCGTGCACGACCGCGTACTCGCAGAGGTCGCCGTCGGAGAACGGCAGCTCGCGCCCGAAGCGCTCGCGGAAGTAGGCCGCGCGGTCGTCCCAGCCGGCGATCGGGATCGCGCTCTCGCCGTCCATCTCCTCGACCCACGCACGGCGCAGGAAGCGGTCGATGCCCGCGATCTCGTGGCCGCGCGCCGCGAGATGCTGCGCGAGCGGCCAGCCGAGGTAGCCGTCGATTCCGGCGATGACGATGCGCATGCGGGCTTCTCTCCTCGGGGTCGGCCGTCGCCCGTCGCCGACGGCAGCCGGTGCCCTACCGGTTCGCGGCGCTCCGTGCACGGCGCAACTCAGGAGGCGGCGGGCTCCAGCTCGATGACGCGCAGCGCGCCCGCCGTGAGCAGGGTGCGGCGCGGCAGGGCGTCCTCGGGGATCGCGGCGAGCCAGGGGGCGTCGGTTGCGGTGACGACGAAGCGCACGTCGTGCGTGCGCAGGAAGCGCACCGCGGCCTCGGCCGGCAGCTGGCCCAGCACGAGCTTCTGGTACGTGCGCCACGTCTTGCGCGTGCGCTCGATCGGCAGGCCCGAGTGCAGCGTCGTCTGCGCCGGCGAGCGGAACGCGACCAGCACCGCCTTCGCCGACAGGGTCGGCAGCAGACTGTTGATCTCGGGCTCGCCGAGCACCACGGCGCGCCCGTCGATCGCGTCGTCGAGCGCCTTCGCCACGGCGAGAAGATCCGCGAAGGGCAGGCGCGGCCGGCTGCGGTCGAACTTGACGCGCGCGTCGAGGCTCTCCTGCCAGCCCTCGGGCACGGCGAAGGCCGCGAGCCGGAAGGTTCGCTGGTTCGCCGCGGCGTACGCGACCGACACTGCGAGCACGACCAGCGCGAGCACCGGAGCGAATGCGGTCGCACGCCGGACGAATCCGCCCACGCGGTCGGGACGCGGTGCGAGCCACCCCACGACCACCCGCAGGAAGAACGCCGCGGCGATGCCGTACGGCACCGCGGCGAGGATCCGCCACAGGTGGAACGGCGTCAGCAGCTTGCCGACCAGCCATCCGGTCTGCGGCACGATCGCCAGCGCCGCGACGCCGAGCCCGGCCGCGACGTAGCGTGCGACGCGGTCGCGCCGTGCGCGCGCGAGCGCGAGCAGCAGCACGACGCCGCCGAGGACGCGTACGAGCGGCGGCGCCGAGCGCGTGCTGACGCCGTAGAAGCGCGTCCCGGGGATCACGTCGACGCGCCGCTCGCGCGCGCCGCGCATCGCGTTCGCCTGCTGCGCCGACTCGACGTCGTAGTAGGCCGGGCTCACGGCCTCGGTCGGAACGAAGCGCACCGACGCCGCGAGCGCCGTGATCGGCAGCAGGATCGCGTACGCGCGCAGTGCGCGGAGATTCCGCGCCGCCACGAGCTCGAGGCCGGCGTAGGCGCCGACGACGAGGAAGAGGATGCCGAGCGCCGTCGGGTGGACGAGCGCGACTCCGGTCCAGCCCAGCGCCAGCGCCGCGAGCATCGGCCCGCGCTCGCCGTCGAGCACGCGCGTCGTCAAGCGCAGGACGACCGGTCCGAGCACGTACAGCGCGAGGAACTTGTCCTCGGAGAGGCGCTGGAAGAAGTGCCGTCCCGGCTCGTCGCGGGTGTGCAGGAAGAGCAGCAGCACGACCTGCAGCGTGGTCGCGACCACGGCCGCGCGCCGCGACATGCCGAGGGCGCGCGCCAGAGAGTACACCGCGAGCACCGACAGCGGTGCCAGCAGCGGGCCCAGGTAGAGCGTGGTGAGCTGCAGCCCGTGCAGTCCGGCGCGCGACGCGATCAGCGCCTCGCCGAGCGGCCAGAACGCGAGCCAGTCGCGCGGCGAGATCACCGTCGCGCCACCGAAGACGATGCCGCGGAAGCTGAGAAGCGGTGTCTGCTGGAACCACGTCATGCGCGCGACGTACGTCATGTCGTCGGCGCCCATGACGGGTGCGAAGCAGAGCCGCGCCGTCGCGAGCGCGGTGCAGGCGAGCGCCGCCGTCTCGATCGCGCCGCGCCAGTCGCCGCGGAGCGGCCGCGGCGGCAGACCGCGCGCGGCGACCGCGGCCAGAGCAGCGGCGCCGGTGAGCCAGAGACCCGCGCCGACGATCGCGGGCGGCAGCCCGAGGACGCTGCCGGCGAAGCCCAGCAGCCCGGTGACGGCCGCCGAGAACAGCAGCGCGTCCGGCAGGCGCAGGAGCGCGGCGCGCGGCTCGCGGGTGTCGAGCAGCAGGGACAGGGCGAAGCCGGGCGTGCAGAAGAGCAGCAGTCCCAGCACGGCCCGCAGACCGGGTGCCGCGTCGAATGTGCCCTGCCACGGAAGCAGCCACGCGGCGGCCCACGCCGCGACGACGGCGAATCTCGTCGCGCGCGGACTCATCGCGGCGGCGCGCTCACTTCGTCACCGCCTCAACGCGGATCGAGGCCAGCGAGAACGGCAGCGCCGCATCGAGCGGCGTGACGCCGAGGTCGACCGTCCCCGCGGGCGACGTGCTCAGCCGCGCGCGCAGCTCGTCGGACACCGGGACCGTCACGCGGACGGTCTGCCATGCACCGGCCTCCGCCTTCAACTCGGCGCCGACGACGTCGTCGCGGTCGCCGAGCCGGACCAGCGTGCGCGGAGTGCCTCCCGCGGACGCGCCGGCGTCGTCGAGGCGAAGCTCGAGCTCGACGCGCAGCGCGGACGCCGCCGCGAGGACGTCCGCCTGCAGGCTGCGCACGATCTCGCGCCGTCGCACCCGGCGTTTGCGGCAGCGCGGCAATTCGCTCGGTGCCAGCTGCACGATTCCCGATGCGGGATCCGGCGTCGCGCGCAGGCAGACGCCGACGCGGCCGAAGCGGTCGACGTCCGATCCGCGGAAGCTCTGCTCTCGCGCCGCGTCCGGGTCGACGCGGCTGCTCCAGCTGCGGTCCGCGACCGCGCGATAGGCGTGCATGCGCGCGAGGTCGCGGGATTCGACGCGGCCGTCCTGCGGGACGGGCTGCTTCTCGTCGGGATCGCTCACGAGGTCCCAGGCGACGACGCCGCCGTCGCGCGCGGTCGCGGCTTTTCGTCCCGACGCCTCGACGACGCCGAGCGTGCTGCCGTCGAGCAGGCTCGCCAGCACCACGAAGTCGCGGCCGGGCTCGGCCGGGTCGAGCAGGTCGCGCCCGACCCACCCGGACGGCGCGCCGACGCCGGTCGCGGCCGCGATCGTCGACGGCACGTCGACGAGCTGGAAGAGGCGCCGGTCGGGCGTGGCGGCACCCGGGGATCTACCTTCGGGCACCCACATCAGCAGCGGCACGCGCAGCGCACGCTCGTGGACGTTCTGGCCGTAGGCCGGCTCACCGCCGCGGTCCTCGGGGAAGAGCTGGCCGTGGTCGCCGAACGCGATCACCAGCGTGTCGCGCAGCGCACCCGCGGCGGCCAGGCCCGCGACCAGCTCCCGGAGCGCGTCGGCGAGCGTTGCTTGACAGGCCCGGTAGCGCTCGCGATCGCTGCCCGTCGTGCCCGCCGATGCGGCGGAGTCGTACGGGCGATGGCACTCGGTCGTCCACACCACGACCAGCTGGCGGCGGTTCGCGGCACGTCCCTCGGCGAGCACCTGCTCCGCGCGCGTGAACACCGTGCGCGCCGGGACGCCCCACGTCAGCGTGCGATCGCCGGTCACGCGCTCGATCCGGTCCATGCCCGACGCCTCGAGCGCGCGCTGGTAGTTCTCGAAGCGCAGATCCATCGCGCCGAGATACGACGTCGCGAAGCCGCGCGAGCGCAGCAGCGAAGGCAGCGCGTCGTCGGGCGACGCCTGGTACTGGCCGATCGAGAATGCCGCGGTCTCGCGCGCCAGCGACGGGTAGATGCCGAACAGCAGCGCCTCGAGCGTCTTCACCGAGCGCGCCTGATGCGCGTAGACGCGTTCGAAGTGCAGTGCCTCGGGAAAGCCGCGCACGAACGGCGAGTCCGGCTCCCAGCGCACGGACTCGAGCACGACGACCAGCACGTCGCGCACCGGCGTGGCGGCGACGCGGCGCGGGACGGGCGGCCCGGAGAGCTCGCGCTCGGCCGCCGCGTCCAGCATCGTCGGCCGCTCCATCGTCGAGGTGGGCTCGCCGAGCGCGGCGAGCAGAGCCGGGCGCGTCGTCGCCGCGGCCCGCGGCAGCAGCGACAGCGCGAGCGCGGCGATGCCGGCCGCGGCGACGGCACCGCTGCGCGCCGGGTCCCGTTCCAGCGACAGGAGTACGTGCTGCAGCGCGCGCGCCAGCACGGCGGCGAGACCGAGCACGAGGGGCAGGCCCGCGAGCCAGGCGACCAGCGGCAGCAGCAGCTCGCTCTGGCTGGTCGCGGTCGCGAGGATCGCGGGGCTGGTCAGCAGCGAACACACGAGGGCGAGCGGGACCACGGTTCCGGTGAAGCCCCACGGCGCCACCGCGAGCCACGTGCCGAGCACCAGCAGCCACGCGGCGATGCGCAGCGCACGCCGCACGAGCGAGGCGGGATGCGTCCGCGCCGCGATGGCGAGCAGCAGCAGCGCCACGCCGGCCTCGCCGAGCGGCGCCAGTGTGCTCGACGCGCCGAGCGGTGCCGCGTGCAGGCGCGCGAGCATCGCGATCAGCACGATCTTCTCGAGCGGCAGCGCGAGCGCGAGTGTCGGCAGGAGGTCGCGTCGAGGCATCACGCGCCCCGGCGTGCGCGCAGCAGCGGCAGGCAGAGGACGCAGAGCGCGATCATCACCACGTAGAACGCGACGTAGAGCACCGCGCCGACGGTGGCCGCTTCGTGCGCCGGCACGCCCAGCATGGTCAGCGCGATCGCCCACCACGCGGCGGTCGTGCCGATGCCCGCGATGCCCTGCAGCGGCAGCATGCGCAGCAGCACGTAGATCACGAAGCAGGCGAGCGTCGCGGCCAGGTCGAAGCGCAGACCGGCGCCGTCGAGCAGCGCGAGCAGGGCGAGCAGCGCCAGCCCCTGCATCACGGTCGTGAGTGCGAGCAGAACGAGTCCGCGCCGGCCGTCGGGCATCATGCGCAGCGCCTCGGCGCCGAGGCCGAGCACGCGTCGCACGCCACGCCGCAGCGCCGCATCGGGCGTGATCCGTCGCGCAAACGACTCGAGCCGCGCCGCCACGTGGTCGCGCCCGGCGACGTGGACCAGCGCCGCGGCTGCGAGTCCCGCCAGCAGTGCCGCTGCCGCGCCGGTCACCGCGCCGCCTCCGTCGCCGAGCGGGACGAGGCCGCACGCGACGACCAGCAGGAAGAGCGCGAGCAGGACGATCAGGTCGAGGACCCGGGTGACGAGCAGCGCCACGAGACCGAGGTGAAGCGGGACGGCGAGCGCGCGCCGCATGAGCCACGCGGACGCGGCCTCCCCGAGCCCGCTCGGGATCGTCGCCGTGATCACGTTGTACGCCTGATTGAAGGAGTACGCGTCGGGGAGCGCGAGCTTGCCCGGCAGCAGCATCCGGAGCCGCAACGCGCGCGGGACGCCGGCGACGGCCAGCGCGAGCAGCGCCCACAGCAGCGCCGTGGGCGGCATCGCTCCGAGCCGGCGCGCGATCTCCGCGGTGCTGGTCTCGCGTCCGACGAGCGACGCGAAGACCAGCGTGACCAGCGCCGCGAGCAGCCAGCGCCGGCGCGCGGCCGCGCTCAGCGCAGCCACGTCGTGACGATCGCGCGCGCGAAGCCCCAGCCGTAGGTGAGCGTCATGCCCTTCTTGCTCTCGCCGCTCATGCGCCGCGTGATCGTGATCGGCACCTCGACGACGCGCAGCCCCTGCTTGAGCGCCTCGATCAGCATCTCCGAGCTGTGGAACTGCGATTGACGCAGGCGCAGCTTCGCGAGCTCGCTGGTGCGGATGGCGCGGAACGCGTTCGAGCAGTCGGTGATGTGCGTCAGCGTGAGCAGGCTGATGAGCCAGTTGAACACCACGACGCCGGCCGCCCGCACCTGGCTGTCCTTCTCGTAGGTGCCGAGCACGCGCGAGCCGTTCACCAGATCCGCCGTGCCGTCGAGGATCGGCCTGACGAGGCGCTCGATCTCCTCGGGCGAGTGCTGGCCGTCGGCGTCGAGCGTGACGACGATCTCGGCGTCGTCCTCGAGCGCGATCTCGTAGCCGGCCTTCAGCGCCGAGCCGCCGCCGCGATTGACGGTGTAGGCGACCGCCGCGTGATTGACGCGCTCGACCACCTGCTGCGTGCGGTCGGTCGCGCCGTCGACGACGACCAGCGGACGTACGCGGCGTCCGAGCACCTCGCCAGGGACGCGCGCCAGCACCGCCTCGATGTTGTCGGCCTCGTTGTAGGCCGGGATCACCACGTAGATCGACGCGTCGTGCGCGCCGTGCTTGCGACGGTAGTCCTGCTTCGCGAGCTCGCGCACGAGGCGGTCCAGCTCTCCCTCGAGGCGGCGGTTCCGCGCCAGCGCGAGGAACGTCAGCACGTACTGCGCGAGCACGAAGAAGATCAGCAGGCCGAGGATGCGCTGTCCGCCGCCCTTCTCGAACGCGAAGAAGGCGAGGATCGCGTTGGCGGCGTCCGGGAAGAGGCCGAGCGCCACGACGCTGCCGGCGACGAACGTGCCGAGCAGCCATTCGAGGTTGCGCAGGCGCTGCCAGCGGAAGCGCGCGACCCAGACGAGACCCAGGGCCGCGAGTCCGAACAGGACGCCGGAGAGGCGGAGCGCGAGCATCGAGAGGTCAGTGAACGGATCGGGGCGCGCTCGTCAAGGCTCTGCTATCCCGCGACCGGTGAGCGCCGACCGCCGCACGTCGCCCGCGATCGCGCTGCTGCTGGTCCTGCTCGCGGCCGGCGCGCTGCGCGTCGCGTCCGCGTTCACGCTCGGGGACGTCACCCGCCTGCACGGCGACGAGGGCTACTACGTGCGCGCGGCGCGCTCGCTCGCGGCCGGCGACGGATACCCGGGATCGCTGCGGCCGCCCGGCTATCCGCTCTTCGTCGCGTCGGCGCTCGCCGCGGGCGGCGGCTCGCTGCGCGTCGCGCGCGTGGCGCAGATCGCGGTCGGCCTCGCGGGGATCGCGGCACTCTTCGCGCTGGTGCTGCGACGCTTCGGGACGCGTGCCGCGGTACTGTCGTCGCTGCTCTGCGCGCTGCACCCGACCCTGATTTTCTACAGCCACGTCTTCTGGTCGGAGACACTGGTCACGACCCTGCTCCTGCTCGCGTTTCTCTGCCTCGACCGCTTCGACGCGACGCGAAGCGACCGCTGGCTGGCGGGCGCCGGCCTGGCCATCGGTGCGGCCGTCCTCGCGCGCGACATGCTGCTCTTCTTCGTGCCGGTCGTCGTCGCGTGGACCTGGCTCGTGCCGGGGGCGTCCGTGCGGACGGGTCTGCGACGAGCGGCGCTCGTCGTCGTTCCTGCTCTGCTGCTCCTCGTGCCGTGGATGGCGCGCAACGCGGCCGTCCTCGGACGTCCGCTGCTCTCGACCAACAGCTGGTACCCGATCGCCGTCGGCAACCTGATCCCGCGCGACCGTCTGCTCGGGATGGGCGAGGAGAACCGCGCCTTCGTGCCGGCCTACGACGCGCTGCCGACCGAGCTCGATCGGGCCGCGTTCGCGCGCGAGACCGCACTGCAGGCGATCGCCGACCGTCAGCCGGGCTGGATCTTCGTCAAGCTCGCGCGCAACACCTACTACCTGCTGTCGAACGCGAGCCAGCTGCAGCGCTTCGTGAAGGCGCAGTGGCTCGCGGACGGCTGGCGCGGCGTCGGACGGCGCATGGCCACGGCCGAGCTGGTCTTCCACCTCGCGTCGCTGGCGCTCGGCATGACCGCGCTGTGGCTGGTGCCGGGCGGTCGCGTCAAGCTGCTGGTCGTGGCGCTGATCCTCTACCACTGGGCGGTGTACGTGATCGCCAACGCGACCAACCGCTTCCGCGTGCCGCTGCTGCCCTTCTTCGCGCTCTACGCGGGGCCGCTCCTGGTCGGCTACGGGAGGCGCGCGCGCGTCGCGACGTGGCGGATCGCGGGGGCCACCGCGACCGTCGCGATGCTGGCGCTGATCGCGCTGACGCCGCTGCTGCGCAGGCTGCTCGCGGTGCTGCTCGTGATCGCGCTGCCGATGACGCTCGCGTCCTGCCGCAGCGGCGACCCGGCGGAGCGCGTCGAGCCGGCCGCGCACGACGTGGCGCGGCCGAACGTCGTCGTGATCTCCGTCGACACGCTGCGCGCGGACCACCTGGGCACGTACGGCTATGGTCGCGCGACCTCGCCGAACCTCGACGCCTTCGCGCAACGCGGCGTCGTGTTCGAGCGCGCGACGTCGCCGACGTCGTGGACGCTGCCCGCGCACGCGAGCCTGCTGAGCGGCGTGTCGCCGTACCGCCACGGCGCGATCTCGGAGGCGACGCGCATCCGCGACGACGTGCCGCTGCTCGCCGAGCTGCTGCGCGCGCAGGGCTACCGCACGACGGCGTTCGTGAACGCGCCCTTCGTCGGTCGCGACTACGGCTTCGAGCGCGGCTTCGAAGCGTTCGACCAGCGCTTCGAGGAGCGTCGCCGCGACCTCGCCGAGCGTCACGGCGCGATCCTCGGCGCACTCGACGGCCTGCAACCACCGTTCCTCCTCTTCCTGCATTACATGGACGTGCACACCCCGTACCGCCCGCCGAAGCAGTTCAACGTGTTCGCGAAGGACAGGCGGTCGAGCGAGGTGCTGCGCGATCTCGGCGAGACCAGCGTGCTCGAGCTGCAGCGCGCGGCGCGCGAGGGGCGGCTCGCGATGTCCCCCGAGCAGCGCGACCGGCTGGTCGACCTCTACGACGGCGAGATCCTCGCGCTCGACGCGCACCTCGGCGAGCTGCTGCGCCGCATCGAGCAGCGCTTCCCGGACACGCTCGTGATCCTCACCGCGGACCACGGCGAGGAGTTCCTCGATCACGGCGGCTTCGGCCACGGCGACACGCTGTACGAGGAGGTGCTGCACGTGCCGCTGATCGTCGCGGGCTCCGGCGTCGCGCGCGGCGTGCGTGTGCCCGCGCTGGCGTCGCTGGTGGACGTCGTGCCGACGGTGCTCGACCGCGTCGGCGCGGCTGCGCCGGCGGGACTCGAGGGGCGCTCGCTGCTCGCCGAGCTGCGCGGCGGAGCACGTCGTGCGGAGGACCGGACGCTCGCCCTGCACACCGCGTCGCACGACGGCACGCTGTCGCTGCGCGGCGTCCGTGCGAACGATCGCAAGCTGCTGCGCGACGACGTCAAGGGCACGAGCGCGCTCTACGATCTCGCGTCCGATCCGCGCGAGCAGCGGAGCGTGCTTCCCGACGCGCCGGATGCCGGCCTCGAGCGCGCGCTCGCGCAGCTTCGCGTCACGCAGCCGGGCTCCACAGCGCCCGCACCCGATCCGAAGACCGTCGAGTCGCTGAAGGCGCTCGGCTACCTCTAGGGCTGCGGCTCCTCGGCGCGCGCCGCGGCCTCGCGTACGTGGCGCGGCTGGCGCGCGAAGCGGCGCAGGGCAACGTAGAACACCGGCGTCAGGAACAGGCCGAGGATCGTCACGCCGAGCATGCCGGAGAACACCGCGGTGCCGAGCGCGCGCCGCATCTCGGAGCCGGCGCCGACCGCGCGCGCCAGCGGCATGACGCCGAGGATGAACGCGAGCGCCGTCATCACGATGGGACGGAGCCGGAGCCGCGCCGCCTCGATCGCGGCCGAGAAGCGATCCGCGCCCTCGTCCTCCTGCTGCTTCGCGAACTCCACGATGAGCACGGCGTTCTTCGCCGCGAGTCCGATCAGCACGACGAAGCCGATCTGCGTGATGAGGTTGTTGTCGATGCCGGCGAGCGTCGTGCCGAGCAGAGCGAACGGCAGACACATCGGCGCGATCATGATGATCGCGAGCGGCAGCAGCCAGCTCTCGTACTCCGCCGAGTGCACGAGGAACACGAACAGGACGCACAGCGGGAAGATGTAGAGCGCGGTGTTGCCGGCGAGCTTGGCCTGATACGCGATGTCGGTCCACTCGATCTGGAGGCCCGCCGGCAGCACCTGCTGCGCGAGCTGGTCCATGATCGCGAGACCCGTGCCCTGGCTCTCGCCGCGCGTCACGTCGCCGTTCACCTCGGCGGCGGGGAACATGTTGTAGCGCACGACGCGGTCCGGCCCGCTCTTCCACTTCAGGTCGAGCACGGAGCCCAGCGGGACCATCTCGCCCGCGGTGTTGCGGGTCTTGAGCTGCATGATGTCCTCGGCCTTGTCGCGGAAGCGGCCCTCGGCCTGTGCGCGCACCTGGAACGTGCGGCCGAAGCGGTTGAAGTCGTTCACGTACGCCGAGCCGAGGTAGACCTGCAGGGTGTCGAAGATGTTCGCGACGGGCACGTCGAGCTTGTTCGCCTTGACGCGGTCGACGTCGGCGTAGAGCTGCGGCGTCGCGGAGCGGAACGGCGAGAACACCGCGGTGAGCAGCGGATTCTTGCGCGCGGCGTCGACCAACGCGTCGGTGCCCTCCTGCAGCGCGTGCGTGCCGCGCCCGCCGCGGTCCTGCACCAGCGCCTTGAAGCCGCCGGCGGTGCCGAGGCCGCGCACCGGCGGCGGCGCGATCACGAAGATGTCGGCGTCGGTGATCTCGGAGAGACGCTTCGTCAGGTCGGAGCGGATGTCGGCGGCGCTCGGGCCGTGCGCGCGCTCCTCGAACGAATCGAGGACGACGAACATCGCGCCCGCGTTCGCGGCATTGGAGCGCGTGGCGCCGGAGAAGCCCGCGAACGCGGTGACGTGCGCGACGCCGGGCGTCTCCATCGCGATCTCGCTCGCCCGCCGCACGACGGCGTCTGTGCGCTCGAGCGACGCGCCGTCCGGCAGCTGGATCGCGACGATCTGGTAGCCGAGGTCCTGCGCGGGGATGAAGCCCGACGGCGTTCGCATGAAGCCGATCACGGTCAGCACCGCCAGCACGACGTAGAGGCCGAAGCCGACCGGCGTGTGGTGCACGAACCAGCGTACGCCGCGCGCGTAGGCGGCGGTCATGCGCTCGAAGCCTGCGTTGAAGTACTCGAAGAAGCGTCCCAGCACGCGGTCCCAGACACGTCCGAACCAGTCCTTCGGCGCGTCGTGCGGCTGCAGCAGCAGCGCACAGAGCGCGGGGCTCAGGGTCAGCGAGTTGAACGCGGACAGCAGAGTCGACACCGCGATGGTCAGCGCGAACTGGCGGTAGAACTGTCCGGAGATGCCGCTGATGAACGCGGTCGGCACGAACACGGCCGACAGGCCGAACGCGATCGCGATCACCGCGCCGGTGACCTCGTCCATCGCCTTGCGCGCCGCCTCGCGCGGCGAGAGCCCGTCGGCCATGTGGCGCTCGACGTTCTCCACCACGACGATCGCGTCGTCGACCACGATGCCGATCGCGAGCACGAGGCCGAACAGCGACAGCATGTTGATCGAGAAGCCGAACGCCGCCATCGCGGCGAACGTGCCGATCAGCGACACCGGGATCGCGAGCAGCGGGATCAGGCTCGCGCGCCAGTTCTGCAGGAAGAGCAGCACGACCACGACGACGAGCCCGATCGCCTCGTAGAGCGTGTGGATGACGGCGGTCACCGACTCCCGGATGAAGATCGTCGGGTTGTACGCGATCTTGTACGTGATCCCCGGCGGGAAGCCCTGCTTCAGCTCCTCCATGGTGCGCACGACGGCGTCGGAGGTCGCGAGCGCGTTGCCGCCCGGGCGCTGCAGCACGGCCAGGCCGACCGCGGGCTCGCCGTCGAGGTAGGAGTTGACGCCGTAGTCGCGCGCGCCGAGCTCGATGCGCGCGACGTCCTTGAGGCGCGTGATGCGCCCGATGCCGTCCTCGTTGCCGCCGCGCTTGAGCACCACGTTCTCGAACTGCTCGGGCTCGAGCAGGCGTCCGAGCGTCGTGACCGGGATCTGGAAGGCGTTGCCGGTCGGCACCGGCTGCTGTCCGATCGTGCCCGACGCGACCTGCACGTTCTGCTCGCGCAGTGCCGCGATCACGTCGCTGGTGGTGATCTTGCGCGCGGACAGCCGCTCGGGGTCGAGCCACACGCGCATGCTGTACTCGCGGAGGCCGAACACGTTGACCTCGCCGACGCCCTCGATGCGCGCGAGGCGGTCGCGGATCTGCAGCAGCGCGTAGTTGCCGAGGTAGAGCTGGTCGTAGCTGCGGTCGGGCGACTGCAGGTGCACGATCATCAGCAGGTCGGGCGAGCTCTTGACGGTGGTGACGCCGATGCGCCGCACTTCCTCGGGCAGGCGCGGCTCCGCGATCGCGACGCGGTTCTGGACGAGGACCTGAGCCTTGTCGAGGTCGGTGCCGAGCTTGAACGTGATGGTCAGCGCCATGCTGCCGTCCGTCGTGCTCTGCGAGCTCATGTAGAGCATGTCCTCGACGCCGTTGACCTCCTGCTCGATCGGCGTCGCGACGGTTTGCGCGATGACCTCGGGCGGCGCGCCGGGATACGACGCGCGCACCACGATCGTCGGCGGCACGACCTCCGGATACTGCGCGACCGGCAGCGCGTTGTACGAGATCGCGCCCAGGATGATCGTGACGATCGACAGGACCGCCGCGAAGATCGGCCGGTCGATGAAGAAGCGGGAGATGTTCACGGCGCCTTCCCGGCGGACGCGCCGGCCGGCGACGCGGCGCCGGACGGCTCTTCGTCGTCCGGCGTGGGCGTCGCGTCGGGCTTCTCCTGCTTGACGTCGTCGCTCGGCGTGTCGTCGGTTCCCGCGTCCGCACCGGTGCCCTTGGGCTCGGCGGGCGGCCGCTCCGTGGTCTCGACGGTGATTCCGGGACGCACGCGCTGCACGCCGCTCACCACGATGCGGTCGCCGCTGGCGAGGCCGTCCTGCACGATGCGCAGCCCGCCGTACATCGAGCCCAGCCGCACGACGCGGTCGTGCGCGACGCCCTGGTCGTCGACCACGTAGACGATCTTGCGCGACTGGTCGCTGACGATCGCCTCGTCGGGCACGAGCAGCGCGCGGTAGCGCGGACGTCCCGGCAGGCGCAGCCGCGCGAACAGGCCCGGCGTCAAGGTGAAGTACGGATTCGGCAGCACGGCGCGGCCGATCATCGTGCCGGTGCCGGGGTCGAGCTGGTTGTCGACGAAGTCCATCCAGCCGTCGTGCGGGTATCCTTCCTCGTCGGCGAGCCCGATGCGCACGGGATTGTGGACGTCGCGCGAGCTCGGCCGCTCGCCGCTCTGCGCGAGGCGCTGGTACTTGAGGAACGCGCGCTCGTCGGCCTCGAAGTACACGTAGATGGGGTCGAGCGAGACGATCGTCGTGAGCAGCGTGCCCTGCGAGCTGGCGCCGCCGGTGACGAGGTTTCCTTCGGTGACGAGCTTGCGGCTCGCGCGTCCGCTGATCGGCGCGCGGATCGAGGTGAACTCGACGTCGAGCTTCGCCGCGTCCACCGCGGCGCCGGCGCCCTCGAGCGCGGCCTCTGCCTGGCGCGCCTCCGCGGCGCGCGTGTCGGCCTCTTCCTGCGAGATCGCCTCGCGCCCGACCAGCTTGGTCGCACGCTCGAGCTTGGTGCGCGCGAGCTGCAGGCGTGCCTTCGCGACCGCGACGTCGCCCTCGGCGCGGTGCAGGATCGCCTCGTACGGACGTGGGTCGATCTGGAAGAGCAGGTCGCCCTTCTGCACGATCGCGCCGTCCTTGAAGTGGATCGACTGCAGGTAGCCGCTGACGCGCGCGCGCACCTCGACGAAGTCCTTCGCCTCGAGGCGTGCGGTGTACTCGTCCCACTCCTCGACCTCGCGATCGAGCGGGTGCGAAACCACGACCTTCGGCTTCGGCGGCGGGGGCGGTGCGGCGTGCTCGCACGCCGCGACGAGCAGCGCGAGCATCAGCAGCGGCAGGGCGGCGCGTCCCGCGCGCGCTCGTTCGGCGCTGCGTCCGTCCACGCGCCGTCGATCAGCCTTGCTTCGCATCGCCCACCTCGTCCGCAGGAGCGTTTTCATCGTTCCCACCCTCGCCGCCGTTCTCGCGTGGCGGCTCGAGCGCCGTCCAGCCGCCGCCGAGCGCGCGGTACAACTGCACGAGGCTCTGCACCGAGTCGCCGTCCACGCGCGCGAGCTGGTCCTGGTACGTCAGCAGCGTGCGCTGCGCGTCGAGCACGTTCTGGAAGTCGGCGAGGCCGTCCTTGTAGAGCGCGGTGGCGAGGTCGAGCGCGGTGGTCGCCGCGCGGATCGCGTCGATCGACGCCTCGCGCTGCTCGCGCAGCCGCGCGTACGTCACCAGCGCGTTCTCGACCTCCTCGAGCGCCTGCAGGATCGTCTGCTCGTAGACCGCGAGCGCGCCCACCGTGCGCGCCTCCTCGGCGCCGATCAGCGCCCGGATGCGTCCCGCGTCGAAGACGTTCCAGCGCACCGCCGGTCCGACCGAGTAGCTGCGGCTCGGGCCCTGGAAGAGGTCCTTGAAGTCGGTCGCGTCGAAGCCGAACGTGCCGAGCAGCGTCAAGCGCGGATAGAGATCCGCGGTCGCGACGCCGATCTTCGCCGTCTGCGCCGCGAGCTGGCGCTCCGACGCGCGCACGTCGGGACGCTGCCGCACCATGTCCACCGGCAGCGACACCGTCATCTCTGCGGGCGGCGCCGGGATCGGTGCCGTCGCGGTCAGCTCGCTCGCGAGCGGTCCGGGATTCTCGCCGAGCAGCACGCTCAGGCGGTTGATCTGCCGCGCGAGCTCGGCCTCGAGCGGCGGGATGAACGTCCGCGTGTTGGCGTAGATGCTCTCCGCCTGCGCCACGTCGAGCGACGACGCGATTCCGCCCTCGAAGCGGATCTTCGTCAGGTCGACGATCTTGCCCTGCGACGCGAGGTTCTGGCGCGCGACGTCGAGACGGCGCTGCACGGTGCGGACGTCGACGTACGCCGATGCGACCTGCGCGATGACGGCCACGAGCACGCCGCGCCGGTCCTCCTCGGTCGCCTGGAAGTTCGCGTCGGACGACTCGACGGCGCGGCGCACGCGTCCGAAGATGTCGACCTCCCAGCTCGCCGACACGCCGACGCTCCACACCGTGGCGTCGTTGCCGCCGGGGAAGAGCGCATTGACGCTCGAGCGCTCGTAGTCGACGCCCGCGTCCGAGTCGATCGACGGGAACTCGGCCGAGCGCGTCGCCTTGTACAGCGACTGCGCCTCGGCGACGCGCGCCGTGGCGAGGACCAGGTCCTTGTTGGCCGCGACGGCGCGCTCGACGAGCAAGCTCAGCTCGGGATCACCGAAGGCGTCCCACCACCGTCCGACCTGCGCGCCGGCGACCACCTCGAAGCCGGCCGGGTCGGTCTGCCAGCCGGCCGGAAGCGGCGGATCGGGGCGCACGTAGTCGGGGCCCACGGCGCACGCGCTCGCGAGGAACACGGCCGCGAGAAGGAGGATGGTCAGACGCATTCAAATACGATACGTACCGTGTAGAAACGGAGCAGGCCAGTCAAGTTGAGGTCCACGAGCGGAGAAGGGGCGGAGTCGCGCCCGGGACGGCCGCGCAGCGAGAGCGCGCGGCGCGCGATCCTGCAGGCGTCGCTCGACCTGCTGCGCCGCCAGGGCATCGCCGGGGTGACCGCCGAGGCGATCGCCGAGCGCGCGAAGGTGAGCAAGGCGACGCTGTATCGCTGGTGGCCGTGCGCCGCCGCGACCGCAATGGACGCGTTCTTCGACGAGGTCTTCTCCCGGCTGCGCACCGTCGCGACCGACGACCCGCTGCACGACATCCGCACGCGGCTCCGGCAGGGGACGCGCCTCATGGCGGGCGAGCTCGGCGACGTGCTCGCGGGCCTGATCGCGACGACGCACACCGACCCGCGCCTCGCCGAGAGCTTTCGCGAACGCTACGTCGAGCCCGGCCGCGCCGACTTCCGCCGCCTGCTGCAGCGCGCGGTCGACGCGGGCCAGCTGCGCGCCGACCTCGACCTCGAGGTCGCGCTCGACGTCCTTTCGGGCGTGTTCTTCTACCGCCGCCTGGTGCGGCACGCGGCGACGCCGCCGCGCACGATGGACGCCGCGCTGACGTTCGCGCTCGAAGGCCTCGCGCCGCGCGGCGCGAGCCCGGTGGCGCGCAGCGTGCGGCCGCGGAGCGGACCCGGCACCGCGCGCGCGCGCGTCCCGCGGCGCAGCCGCCCGGAGAAGGCCGCGTCGACGGCGCGGGCGCCCGGCAGCGCGCGCTGAGCGCACGACCGGACGCCCGCACGGGCGCGACGCTCAGCGCTGCTCGGCCGGACTCTGCCAGGCCGCGCGCGTGTTGCGCACCGCCTCCTGCGCGGCGCCCGGGTCGACCGGGATCTTGCCCTCGGCGGCGAGCTCGTCGGTGATCACGCGCGGCAGCACCTCGCTGACGTCCATCACCAGCGGCGTGTAGTCGCGCAGGTGGCGCAGCGCGAGGTCCGCGACCACCGAGTCGCCGGCGGCGAGCGCGGTGGTGTGCAGCATCTCGTAGCAGACGGTCGAGAAGCTCATCGAGGTGTAGTCGTCGCGCAGCATGCGCGACACGCGGTCGTCGCTGCGCACCTTGTCGTAGACGCCGCCGACGGCGCCGAGCGCCGTGCCGACGGCCTTCTTGAGCAACGACTCGTCGGCGCCCATCGCCTTCAGGCACTTCTGCAGCTCCGCGATGTGGCGGTCGAGCGTGTCCTCGATGCGGTCGATCACGCGGCTCGCCTCCGCGTACTGCTTGACGCTCTGGTCGTGCTTCTGCCGGCTCAGCGCCGAGTGCGCCTCGCGTTCCACGGCGAGCATGTCGTTCACGTAGCCCTGGATGATCTCTCCACGTTCGGTCATCGGTCGTGCTCCCTTTCGTTCCGCTGCGGACGTCAATCCACGTAGGGAAGCAACCGCGGTGCCCGCGGCGGATCCACGCGGAGCATGCGTCGCGCGCGCAGCGCCCCGGTAGGAACGACGCGTCTCGCGTCGGAGTTACAACCCCGCTCGACGTTCCGGCTCGTCGTCGCGCAGCGACAGAGGCGGACGGGACTCGTGGAACGGCCCTTGCAGCCCCATCCTCGGAGGACGCGCGGCCCCGGCGCGAAGGAGGACACCATGCACGTCAAGCGATGTGCGGCGGCAGCCGCGGCCCTGCTCGCGATCGCAACGTACCGGACGGCCTCGGCGGACGACGGGAAGGTCGCGCCCCCCGGCGGCGAGATGCTGCAGATGAACGAGCACGTGACGAGCTCGGTCGCGCAGATGGGCGACTTCCCGGGACGCATCGTCTGTCTGCGCTCGAAGGAGTCGTTCACGCCGCTCAGCGCGTCCGAATGTGCGTCGGGTGACAGCGTCTACGCGCTGGAGATGAAGGGCGAGAAGACGATGCGGCCGATCCAGGCGGCATCCCCCGAGGTGAAGGCGCAGCTGCACGACATGCTCGGCCGCAACGTCCGCATCCAGGGACGCTTCCACAACGAGACCAACACGGTGATCGCGGGCTCGGTCCGAGCCGACGACGAGAGCTGAGCTCTACTCTTCGTCAGCGGCGCCCGGTGCAGCCGTGCGCGGCGGTACGACGCTGCCCGGCGGCAGCGGCACGGCGCGGCGGCGCAGCAGGACGACGCCGTACTCGCCGCGGTCCGCGTGCAGCTCGACGCGGTCGAAGACGCCGCTGCGCACGAGATCGTTCTCGGCACGCGGCGTCGGGCAGAGCACCGCGTCGGGGTGGACGGTGTCGAGCGTGCGCGACAGCGCCTCGAACGGGCGCTCCGCGCTGCTCTGCTTGAAGTATGCGAACGTCGCGCGGTTCCAGAAGCCGAACGGCAGCGGGTTCACGCGGCCCGTCAAGTAGAGCTGCTCGGGACAGTTCACGAACACGACGCTGTCGAGCCCGGCGGTCGCGTCGGTGATCTGCCGCGCGACGCTCTTCTGCTCGTCGAGCGTTGCCGCCCCCTTCGCGATCTTGTCGGGCAGCTCGATGTCGAGGCGCGGTCGTCCGATGCGCAGCGCGAGGATCGCAAGCACGACGGCCGCGATCGCGAGTGCTCGCCTCCGGCTCGCTGAAACGGCGTCGTCGTGCGGGCCCGTGGCGACGACGCGATCGAGCACGCGGTAGAGCTCGTTGAGCGCGACACCCGCGAACAGCGCGAGGCTCGCCAGCAGCGCGAACAGGTCGCCGTAGGCCTGATAGTCGGTGAGGCTGAACGCGACGATGCCGTAGTGGAACACCGCGAGCGCGATCACGAGGCGCATCTCGCGCGTGCCGCGGAGCCGCCACGCGAGCAGCGGGAAGAGCGCCATGCCCGCGATGCCGAGCGTCGCGAGCCACGCGTGGCCCGGGCACGCGACGCGCACCGTCTCGAGGATCTGCAGCACGCGCCCGGAGAACGTCTTGTGCGCGAGCGCGGTCTCACCGCGCGCGAGCGACGTCAGCACGGTCTGGTGCCACGTCACGCCGAGCGCGCCGTGCGCGGCGAACCAGACGGCGGCGGCGATCAGCACGCCGACCCCGCCGCACGCCGTGCGGAGCGCGGTTCGGACGCGCACCCCGCGCTCCTCGAAGAGCGCTGCCGCGAACACGCCGAGCCCCGCGAGCACGCCGATCTGCCAGTCGCAGAACGCGATCGCGCCGAGCGCGCCCGCGGTGGTCCACCAGCCGGCGTACGCGAGCAGCGCCGCGAGCGACGCGCAGATTCCCATCAGCAGCTTCGGCAGAGGTCCGATCGCCGGCAGGAAGCCGAGCAGCGAGAAGCCGAGGTAGCAGAGCATGCCCAGCAGCCCCGCGACGCACGAGCCGCCGTACAGGCGGCGCTGGATCGCGAACAGCAGCACCGCCGCGACGGCCGACAGCAGCAGATAGCCGCCGCGCATCGCGAGCAGCGGATCGACGCCGAGCGCGCGCCCCGCGCGCACCATTGCCGCGCCGGCGAAGGTCGCGAGCTGCGTCTTGTTGTCGAAGAAGTCGCGGTGCGGGACGGCGCCGTCGGCGACGCGCGGCGCGAAGTAGACGTAGTAGCGGACGTCGGTGACGATCGGGGACTGCCGCGCGTCGAAGCGGGAGAAGTGCAGCAGCGCGAGCAGCGCCGCGAGCACGAGGCAGCCTTGCTTGATCGACAACGGCGCTTTCCATAGTGCATCGCGGCGAGCGTGCCAACGCTCGGCGCCATGCGAACGATCCAACGTCTCCTGCTCGCCGGCACGATCGGCGCGCTCGGCCTGCTCGCCGCGTGCGAGCGCGGCGCGCCGCCCGCGGCGGAGCCCGTGCCGTCGGCCGCGTACGTGGCCGCTGTCGCGCCGCAGGGAGTGCCGACGCCGTTCCCGCATCCCGCAGATGTGTCGCGCGAGGACGTCGAGCGCCTGCAGGCGCTGGGCTACGTCGACGTCGTGGACGCGCCCGCGGACGGACGCGCCGGCGTGGTCCTGCGCGACGCGGCGCGCTCGCAGCCCGGCTACGACGTCTTCACCAACGCGCACCTGTGCTCGACGCAGCTCATCGACGCCGACGGCAAGGTCGTCCGCGAGTGGTCGCTCGAGCCCTGCTTCCGCTGGGACAACACGAGCCTGCTGCCGGACGGCGACCTGCTCGTCGTCGGGCGCGCGCAGAAGCCGGAGAAGGCCGACGGCGAGGGCGAGCGCGGCTGGGGCGCGGGACGCTACGTCGCGCGTCTCGGCTGGAACGGCGACGTGAAGTGGAAGGTCCCGCTCGGCGCGCACCACGACGCGCAGCTCACGCCGCGTGGCGAGATCGCGGTGCTCACGGCGTCACGCCGCCTCGTCCCCGAGCTCGACGACAAGCGCAAGCTGAAGGACGACGCGCTGACCCTGCTGTCCGCCGAGACCGGCGAGACGCGCGCTTCGGCATCGATCTACGATCTTCTGAAGACCGCGCCGCCGGAGCAGTTCCGCTTCCAGACGCGCACGCAGGGCAAGGGCCACCTCGACCTGCTGCACGCGAACTCGGTCTTCTGGATGGGCGACGCGGCGCTCGCGGCGCGCGATCCGCTCTATGCGCCGTCGAACGTGGTCCTGACGGTGCGCCACCAGGACACGGTCGCGATCGTCGACTGGGACGCGAGGAAGGTCGTCTGGGCGTGGGGGCAGGGCGAGCTGTCGGGGCCGCACGACGCGGTCGTGCTGCCCACCGGCAACATCCTCGTGTTCGACAACGGGCTCGGGCGCGGCTGGTCGCGTGTGGTCGAGATGGACCCGAAGTCGCGCCGGATCGTGTGGGAGTACCGCGCGCCCGATCCGAAGACCTTCTACACGCAGACGCGCGGCGCCAATCAGCGGCTCGCGAACGGCAACACGCTGATCGCGCAGTCGGACAGCGGCCGCGCCTTCGAGGTCACCCCCGACGGCACGATCGTCTGGGAGTTCCTCAATCCGAACCTGAGCGAGGGCAAGCGCGGCGGCATGGTGCGCATGCGGCGCATCGCGCCGGACGTCGTCGCGCGCTGGATCGCCTATGCCGGCGCGGGCGCTGCGCCGGCCGCTCACTGAACGTAGCCGAGCGCCTTCAGCGTCTCGCGCAGCTTCGGATTGACGTCGCCGCCCTCGCGCAGGTGCAGCGGGTGCTGCGCGAGCTTCGCGTCGAGCACGCGCCGCAGGTCGGACGTCAGCTCGGGCTTGCGCGTCGCGAGGTCGTGCTGCTCGCCGCGGTCCGACGGCAGGTCGTAGAGCTCGCTGGCCTCGCCGTCGGTGATCAGCTTCCACGTCGTGCCGCGCAGCGCGTTGCTCTGGCGGTCGGTGAGGATCTCGCGCGTCGGCATGCCCGCGACCGAGCGAATCCGCTCCTGCTTGCGGCTGCGCTCCTCGGCGTTGCGGTCCTGGTAGAGCGGGTGCTCGATCAGCGCGAACGCGTCGGGCACGATCGTGCCGATCGCGGTTGGTGGCGTCGGAAGCAGCGCGTAACCGCGGAACTCCGCCGGTTGCTTGACGCTCGCGAGGGCGAGGATCGTCGGCGCGACGTCCATGTGCTCGACCTGTGCCGCGACGCGCGTGCCCGCCGCGACCTTGCGCGGGTAGCGGATCAACAGCGGCACGTGCACCGCGCCCTCGTACAGACAGTCGGCGTGCTCGAAGAAGATGCCGTGGTCGAAGCACTCGCCGTGGTCCGCGGTGAACACGAGGATCGTGTCGTCGAGCACGCCGAGCGCGTCGAGCTTCGCGACGATCTCGCCGACCCAGTGGTCGACGTACGCGACTTCGCCCGCGTAGAGCTCGAGCGCGCGGTCGAACGTCGCCTGCGGCACGTCGCCGTCGTGCTCGTTCGCGCTCGCGAGCAGGCTCTTCCACGAGATCTCGGCGGGGCCGTCGCCGGGCGCGTACTGCGCGGGCGGCGCGTACGGCAGGTGCGGGTCGAAGAGGTGCAGCCAGACGAAGAACGGCTTCTGCGGATCGCGCTTCGCGAGCCAGTCGAGCGCGCCGGGCGCGACGCGGTCGGCGGGCAGGTGGTGCGCGTCCGGTGCGGTGTACGACGCGAAGCCCTGCGCGAGCCCCGACGACGCGTCGAGCAGGCGGACCGGCGTGAATGCGGCCGTCGCGTATCCGGCGGCGGCGAGCGTCTCCGCGAGCGTGACGCTGTCCGGCGCGAGCGGCACGCCGTTGTTCACGACGCCGTGCTCGCGCGGGTGCAGCGAGGTGTGGATCGTCGACAGCGACGGGCGCGTCATCGGCATCGGGCAGGCGGCGTTCTCGAACAGAGCGCCGTCGTGCGCGAGGCGGTCGACGTTCGGCGTCGCGACGCGCGTGCCGCCGTAGCAGCCGAGGTGATCCGCACGCAGCGTGTCGATCGACAGCAGCAGCACGTTCGGGTGTCGCGGCTCGCGGCTGCAGCCGGCGACGCAGAGCGTGACGAGCAGCATCGCGGCGAGAGCCGTGCGGAAGAACGGGCGACGCATCCGCTCACGCCGTAGCAGGACGCGCGTCGTCGCGCGTGCGCGGCCACCAGATCAGGAGCGCGACGAGCAGCGCCGCGACGCTCACGCCGAGGCCGATGCGGAACGAGCGCGGCACGTAGATCATCTCGACCTCGTGCGTTCCCGCCGGCACGACCGTGCCGCGGAACGCCGTGTCGACCTCCAGCGTCGGCGCGTCGGCGCCGTCGATGCGCGTCGTCCAGCCGGGGTAGAAGACCTCGCTCGACACCAGGATCGCGTCGCGCGGCGCGGTCACGCGCAGCCGGATCGCGTGCGCCGCGCGGCTCAGCACCTCCACCGTGCCGCCGACGGCGCCGCCGTTCGCCGGTAGCGCTGCCGTCTGCTCCGCGTGCAGGAGCACGCGCGTCGCCGGGTCGAAGTCCGCCGAGAGCAGGCGTGCGCGGCCGTCCTCGGCGGATGCGTAGCGCTCGCTCTCGCCGACGAGGAAGAAGCGCGGCAGGACGCGCGGGTTCCTGTAGAGCGTCAAGCCGTCCTCGCCGCCGACGCGCTCGTACGGTGCCGGCAGCTCGACGTTCGCGAGCACGAGCCCTGCATTCAGCAGGTCGAGCAGGCGTCCCTGCGCGATCTTCGGATCGCGGAACGCGCGGAAGTACTTGTGCGCCGCGACCGCACCGTGCTCTGCGTCGTCGATCAGCTGCAGGTAGTTGCCGACGCCGGCGGCGCTCGCGCCGTGGATGTCGTCCACGCCGAGCAGCTGCAGGACGTTCGCGGGCAGCGCCTGCGGCAGTCCGGGAAGAATGCGCGCGACGCGCACGTCGCCGTCGGCCGCGGCGGCGACGACCTGCTTCTCGAGGACGGTCGCGCCGAGCACGGGCGGGTACTGCATCGGGTTGAAGCGCCAGCCGAACCAGAGGACCGGTCCGAGCAGCAGCAGCGCCCAGGCCGCGAAGCCCGCGTGCGTCGCCGTCATGCGGCGTGCGAGCGCGGGACGGGCGAGCACCGCGAGCACGACGAGCAGCACGGTCGTCCACGCGAGCTCCGGCAGCAGCAACGCGCGGCGCTGCGCCCACTGCGTGCGCGCGCCCGCGATCCACTCGTGCAGGTCGGCGCGTCCGGCCGCGCTCGCGAGGCGCGGTGCGAGCGGCCACGCGACGATGAGCGCCGCGGCCACGACGATCAGCAGGGCGCCCTGCGGCAGACCGCGCGTGTCCGACGAACCCGCTGCGTCACCGCGCCGTCCGCCGCGCAGCGCCGCGAAGCCGTACGCGGTCAGCACCGACATGCCGGTCATGTAGACGAACAGCACCCGGTCGGGACGCGAGTAGCGGAAGCCGGGGATCACGGCGTAGGCGAGGTCCATGAGCGGCGTGCCGAGCAGGACGCCGAGTGCTGCCAGCGCGGCACCCGCGAACAGCACGACGTCGCGCCGCGACGGCGAGCGCAGCACCGCGACGACGGCCAGCACGAGCGGAACGAGCCCGGTGTAGAGGTTCTCGCCGCTGAAGTTCAGCGCCCAGATGCGGTCGCGCAGCGCGATGCCGTCGACGAGGTGGGCCGTGTCCGGGAACCAGTAGTCCATCTCGAGCGGGTGCCCGAAGGCGTCGGGGATCAACGCCTGCAGAAGACCCGTCACGGGCATCGACGCGTTCCGGTACGCGGCGAGCGCGATGCTGCCGCGCGCCGAGTTCGCCATCAGCTCGAGGAACGGCACCACCTGGTAGCCCGCGAGCGCGACGCCGAGGACGACCAGCATCCCGAACGACGCGACCGCCGCCGCGAGGCGCGCGATGCGCGAGGTCTCGCTGCCGTCGCTCCGCGCCGCGGTCTCGACCAGCAGGAACACGCCGGACAACGTCAAGCACAGCGACGTGATCTGCGGGTGGCCGCCGAGCACGCTGAGGAACGTCGCGAGCGTCACCGGCCAGCCGTCGCGCAGGCGTCCGCGCGCGAGGCGCGACGCGCCGAGCAGCAGCAGTGGCAGCCACGTGCCGCTGAAGACGTAGCTCGGCGCGCTGACGCGGATCAGGAACATGCCGTTCAGCTCGAACGCCGCGGCGCCGAGGAAGGCCGCATCGTCGGCGATACCGCGCGAGCGCAGGAACGCGAACATGAGACAGCCCGCGAGCGTCAGGTGCAGCAGGATGCTGAAGCCCATGCCGCGCACCGGCTCGATCAGGTCGAAGATCGTGCTCGGCGGGTAGAGGACGTTGTTCTGGATGAGCGCGTAGTGCGGGTAGCCGGCGAAGACGGTCGGGTTCCAGAACGGGATCTCCCCGCTGCGCAGCATCCCGGAGTTGTAGATGCGCGCCGGCCACGTGAAGATCAGCGTGTCCATCATGAGCCCGTTCGACGGCACCGCCGCGGACTCGGGTGTCGCGTCGCCGAACCACGGCACGAGCGTCGCGGGGTTGGTGGGCAGCAGGATGCGGCCCTGCAGCAGGAGCTGCCAGCCGAACACGGCCGCGATCAGGACGAAGCCGAGGTAGGGCCAGCGCGGCCGGCGCGGCGCGCGGGCGTCGTGCGGCGTGCTGCATGCGGCGTCGTCCACCGCGGCGGTCATGCGCGCGCGCCGTCCCTCACTCGACGTAGCCGAGCGCCTTCAGCGCGGCCTTCTGCTCGTCGCTGAGCGTCTGGTCCTTCGCGGCCAACCGGCTCGAGCCCAGCGCCGCGTCGATCGGGGCGCGCAGCGCCGCGACGTCGGCCGGCGGCGACGCGATCAGGTTCTTCGTCTCGCCGGGATCGGCCGCGGTGTCGTACAGCTCCTGCGAGCCGTCCTTCGAGTTCAGGATCAGCCGCAGCGGACCGCGGCGCACGCTGAACTGCGTGCCGATCTGCTGCTCGAGGTTCTTCGTGCCATAGCCGCCGAGCGAGACGATCGGCGCGTCGGGAGCGAGCGGCGTGCGCAGCAGGTTGCGGCCCTGGAAGCCCGCCGGGACCGGCACGCCGGCGAGCTCGAGCAGCGTCGGCGCGAGGTCGAGCGACGACAGCGGACGCGCGCGGTCGACGGTGCCGAGCCGGCGCTCGCCGCGCGGCTCGCGGATCACGAGCGGGATGCGCACGGTCTCGTCGTAGGTGATCACGCCGTGCGAGAAGAAGTGCTTGTGTCCGGACTCGGCGAGCGTCTCGCCGTGGTCCGCGGTGATCGCGAGCAGCGTGTCCGACGCGAGGTTCTTCTGCGCGAGCGTCGCGACCAGCGTGCCCAGGGCCGCGTCCATGTAGCGGATTTCGGCGTCATAGCGCGCGACGTAGTAGCGCGCGTCGGTGCGTCCGCCGAGCGCCTGATAGCGCGGAATCGTCCCCGGCTCCCAGTCCGTCTCCGACAGCGGGATCTCGGCAGTGATGGTGTCGTAGTACTTGTCGCCGACGTAGCGGTCGGGATCCTTCGGCGCCTCGTACGGCCCGTGCGGGTCGATCAGGTGGATCCAGACGAAGAACGGCTTGTCCTTCGGTGCGTCGTTCGTGATCCACTTCAGCGCCGCGGCGACGGTCTGGTCGGCGGGACGCTCGTAGCGTGATTGACGGTTCTGCTCGACGGTCGTGAGCTCGTCGTCGAAGTGGTCGAAGTGGTCCTGCAGCTTCGACTTGCGTCCGACCACGACGCTCGAGACGAAGCCCGCGGTCGAGTAGCCCGCCGCGCGCAGCGCGCTCATGATCGACGCCTTGTCGGCGGGGAACGGCTGGCTGTTCGCCGTGACGCCGGTGTCCTTCGGCGGCAGCGAGGTGAAGATCGACGCGTGCGCCGCACCCGTCGTCGCCGATTGCGAGTAGTACGACGGGAACCACGTCCCCTCGCGCGCGAGCGCGTCGAGGTTGGGCGAGGTGTCGCGCGGGTAGCCGGCGAAGCCGAGGTGGTCCTGGCGGAGCGTGTCGACCGTGACCAGGATCACGTTCGGCTTCGCGCGCGCGGCCGGCGCGACCGCGATGCCCGCCACGAGCACCGCGAGGACGAGGACGGCGAGCGCCGCGCGCGCCGCGCCGTTCATTGCACGTAGCCCAGGGCCTCGAGCTTGCGCTGGTCCTCGGGGCTGACCGTGCGCGCGGTCGGCGCCGCAGCAGCGGTGCCGGCGAGCGTCTTCGCGAGCTTCGCGGCCATCGCGTCGCGCTCGGCGGGCTTCGCGTCGGCGAGGTTCTTCTTCTCGCCCGGGTCGCTCGTCAGGTCGTACAGCTCGAAGGTGTTCTCCTCCTTCGCCTCGATGTACTTCCAGCGGCCGACGCGAAGTCCGTGCTTGCTGCCCTTGACGGAGATGCCCTTCTCGTTGTCGCCGGCGTAGAAGCGGCGCTGCACGAGGATCGGGCGCTCCGGGTCGAGCTTCGCCTTGCCGACCAGCGCGGGGGCGAGGCTGATGCCTTCGACCGGCGGCGTGACCTTCGGCGTGGCGATGCCCGTCAAGTCGAGGATCGTCGGCGTGAGGTCGATCAGCTCGACCGGCTCGGCGATGGTCTTTCCTTTCGGCAGCTTCGCGGGCCAGCGCACGATCAGCGGCACGTGCACCGCTTCCTCGTAGATCTGCAGCCCGTGCAGCATCCAGCCGTGGTCCATCAGGCCTTCGCCGTGGTCGCCGACGACGATGACGATGGTGTCGTCGAGGATGCCGCCCTTCGCCAGCGCGTCGAGCAGGTTGCCGACCTCCTGATCGGTGAAGTGGATCTCGCCGTCGTAGTGCGCGATGTCGCGCTCGAGCTCGCTCGGGTTCGCGGACAGCGGCGGGAAGAGCTTCGCCTGCTCCTCGGGCGGATCGTACGGGTTGTGCGGGTCGAAGAAGTGGATCCAGGCGAAGAAGGGCTTGTCCGGCTTCTTCGCGCTGCCCTTCGCCGCGCCCTCCTTCGGCAGGTAGCCGTGCTCCTGCAGCCACTCGACGGCGACGGCGCGCGTCAGGTCGCCGCGGCGGCAGAAGTCGCCCTCGATCTTCTGGCCTTCCCAGCGGGAGACCTCCCACTTGCACTGGCCGTCCTTGAAGCGGTCGTCGTAGTTCGTGAAGCCGCGCTGCAGGCCGAAGCGGCTCGACACCGCGAACGAGCCGAGGAACGCGGTGGTCTCGTAGCCCGCGTCGCGCATCGTCTCGGCGAGCAGGGTGAGCTTCGGGTTCACCGGCAGCCCGTTCTTCAGCGCGCCGTGCGTGCGCGGCAGCAGGCCGGTGAACATCGACGTATGCGAGGGCAGGGTGGTCGCGATCGGCGCGTACGCGGTCTCGAAGCGCACGCCCTGCTTCGCGAGCTCGACCAGCCGCGGCGTGGTCGGACGCGAGTAGCCGTAGGCCGAGGTGTGGTCGGCGCGCGTGGTGTCGAGCGTCACGACGAGGACGTTGGGTCGCTTCGACGCGGCGGCGGAAGGCGCGTCGGCCTTGCCGGACGTGGGCGCCGGATCGGCGGCCCGCCCGGGCGCGGCCGCACCGAGGATGACGCCGACGGCGGCCAGCGCGAGGAGAAGGTGTCTCATGGTCCGGGCACTCCGTGTGGCGCCCGCTTCCTTACCTTGCGTCTCCCGCGAGCGAAACCGCGTCTTGGACGCACGGCGGTCGCGAAGATTCGCGCAGGCCCCGCGGCGCGCCGCGTCGCGTCCGGGCCGCGCCGCCGGGAGGCACTCTGGCATCGTTCGCGGGCGCGCGGTACTCCAGCGGCTGCACCGTTCCGGTGCTTTTTGCGAGCGGCGCGCCGCCATCCCGGCGGGTCCGGCCGGTTCTCGGGAGTGAGCTCAAAATGCGTGAAGTCTACATCGTCGGTGCCGTTCGCAGCCCCATCGGCCGCCGCAAGGGCGGTCTGTCGGGCATGCATCCCGCGGATCTCCTCGGCGCGGTGCAGCGCGCGGCGGTCGAGCGCTCGGGCGTCAAGCCGGGCGACGTCGGACAGATCATCGGCGGCTGCGTGTCGCAGGTGGGCGAGCAGTCGTTCAACATCGCGCGCGTCGCCTGGCTCGGCCAGGGCTTCCCGATGGAGATCGCCGCAACCACGGTCGACAGCCAGTGCGGCTCGTCGCAGCAGGCGACGTCGCTCGCGGCCGGCATGATCGGCGCGGGCATCGAGGACCTCGTTCTCGCCTGCGGCGTCGAGATGATGACCCGCGTCCCGCTCGGCACCAACATGAAGGGCGGCTCGCCGATCTCGCCGGGCTACATGGAGCACTACGAGGCGACGTCGCAGTTCGACGGCGCCGAGCGCATCGCCAAGGAGTACGGCATCACGCGCGAGGACACCGATCGCTTCGGACTCGAGAGCCAGCAGAAGGCGATCAAGGCGTGGGCGGAGAACCGCTTCGAGCGCGAGATCGTTCCGGTCACCGCCCCGGTGCTCGACGCGGAAGGCAAGGAGACCGGCGAGAAGCGCGTCGTCAGCAAGGACGAGGGCCTGCGCGAGAGCTCGCTCGAGAAGCTCGCGACGCTGAACCCCGTCATGCCGGGCGGCATCCACACGGCGGGCTCGTCGTCGCAGGTGTCGGACGGCGCGTCGGCGGTGCTGCTCGCGTCGCCCGAGAAGGTGAAGGAGCTGGGACTCAAGCCGCGCGCGCGCATCGTCGCGACCACGCTGGTCGGCGTCGATCCCGAGACCATGCTCAAGGGCCCGATCCCGGCGACGGAGAAGGTTCTGAAGCAGGCCGGCCTCACCATCGACCAGATCGACGAGTTCGAGGTCAACGAGGCCTTCGCGTCGGTGGTGCTGGCGTGGGAGAAGGCGTGCAAGCCGGCGCACGCGAAGGTCAACCCGAACGGCGGCGCGATCGCGCTCGGCCACCCGACGGGCTGCACCGGCGCGCGTCTCATCACGACGTCGCTGCACGAGCTCGAGCGCACCGGCGGCCGCTACGGCCTGATCGCGATGTGCTGCGGCGGTGGACTCGGCACGGGAACGATCATCGAGCGTCTCTGATCGTCGGCGGAGCGAGCCGGCGGGTGCTGCCCGTCGGCTCGCTCGCGATCCGTGCTCGCGCCCCGGGTCAGTCGACCCAGAGGCGCGCGAGCTCCAGCTCGATCGCCGCGAACGGCGCCGCGCGAATGATGTCGCTGCCGCCGTGGCTCTCGGTGATGAGCCAGCGGTCCTCCTCGAGTGCCAGCACCTCGAGCATGCGCGCGGAAGGATCGAGCAGCCACACGTGCCGTACTCGAGCGCGGGCGTAGACGGCGAGCTTTCGCGTGCGGTCGATGCGCGCCGTGGCCGGTGACAGCGTCTCGCAGATCCAGTCGGGCGCGAGCTCGAACCACGGCTCGTCCGGGATGCACGGCATCCGTTCGCGCCGCCATCCGGCGACGTCCGGCACCACGACGTCGCTTCCGAAGTGGAGCTCCGGCTCGAAGAGAATCCACCAGCCGCCGGGCTGCGCGGGATGGCCGGCCTCGCGGCTGAACGCACCACCGATGGCGATGCCCAGGCTGGATGATGCGAGCGCGTGCCGGTTCGCCGGTCGCGGGCTCAGGAAGAGCTCGCCGTCGAGGATCTCGGCGACCTTGTCGGCCGGTGCCGCGACCACGTCGTCGTAGGTCACCCTGCGCCTGGGCTCGGCCACGGCGGTGACGGTACCATCCATGCCGATGCGGTAGAACCCCCGCGTTCGGAGCGCCATGGCACGGATGACATTCCGTGCAGAGCGCTGCGCAAGCGGGACCTCTTCCGGAATCGGCCCGACGCCACCGGACTGTGCGGCGTCAATCCCCGCCGAGCCAGCTCGGGCTCGTCCCCGGCACCTCGATCTCGCTCAGCAGCCGCGGCGACAGTGTCGCCGACTTCGGCGTGGTGCGCTCCATCATGAGCTTCTGCACGCGCCCGCCGTCACCGCTCGGGTCGAGCCCGCTGACCAGGACGTCGGCGCCGTCGACCGTGCTGGTGGTCGCGACGCGCACCCCCGATCGCGGCGCGTCGGCGAACGGCGTGAAGCTCGAGATCGCCGCGAACTGCACCGTGGTCGCGTGTGCGTCGGGGCTCTCGAGGTAGACCGTGGGCTGACCGTCGAGCGCGGAGCCGCTCGAGAAGATCTGCACCGCGCCCGGGGCCTCGGTCTGGCCCACCACGATCGACTGCACGCCGCCGAATGCGCCCGCGACCCAGCCGGTCGCGAGCGACACGCCGCCGGTGTAGCCGTCGAAGGCGACGAAGTCGGAGGTCACCAGCGGCACGTCGACGGGAAGAGGATTGCTCGGCGCGCACCACGCCGCGGCACCGGTGTTCGCCCGGAAGAGGTCGAAGCGGAAGGTCTTGATCTGCGCCGGGCTGCCCGCACCGGGGGCGGTCACGATGCTGTTGCGCCCCGACACGAAGTCGACGAGGCCGGTCGCGACCGCGACGCCGCTGCTCGATCCGGGATACGGCGAGAACGTCGAGAACGGCTCCGGCGCGGCCCCCAGCTGGCTCGGCAGGGTCGAGCCGTAGACCTTGACGGTCGACTCGATTCCCGGACCCGACCCGACGACGACGTTGTCGGCGAGCGCGTTGCCGTCGATGTCGATCGCCGCGACGGTCACGCCGCCGCGGAACGCCTCGTCGAAGGCGAGGAAGCTCAGGATGACCGAGCCGAACGGCGCCCCGCCGGCCGACGCGGCACCGGAATAGACGACGACCTCGGGCGCTCCGCCCGCTCCCTTGCCGGCGACGAGGTCGAGGACCTGATCGCCGTCGACGTCGCCCATGGTCACGCTGACGTCACCCTTCCAGCCGGGGAAGGGAACCACCGTCGCGATCGGTACGTCGCCGTCGCCGTCGAGGACGCGCACCGTGGTGTCGCGGTCCGCGGCCGCGCTGGCCGTCACCGCGTACGACGACACCGCGGGGATCACGTTGATGATCCCCATGAGCCCGTTGTCCTCGTGGTTCAGGCGGTGGCAGTGGACGACGTACGTTCCGGTGAAGTCGAGGAAGCGCTGGCGAAGCACGAGACCGCCCTCGATCTCGATGATCTCGTGGTCCTCGGTCGCGGTGACCGGCGCCGGAAGGTTGGCGTTGTCCTCGCCCCACTGCTGCACGCCGGTGGACTGGCCGCGTACCGGGTCGTCGATCGACATCACCTGGAAGTCGTTGACGTGGATGTGGATCGGATGCTCGTCGTTGTTGCCGTTCGCGAGCGTCCACTGCTCGACGCTGTCGAGGCGCGGCTGCAGCAGCGACACGAACGGAAAGACGTTCGCGTTGAACTCGTACTCGAAGGCCTTCGGGTCCTGGTCGCTCGCGTTCTCGTTGGCGAACCCGCCGGAGACCGTCAGCTTGCGCTCGTAGTCGGGCGTGACGTTCGAGAGATCGGTGAACGAGGTGTACGCGCCGAGCGGCATGCCGTCCGCGAAGTCGACCGTCGTACCGGAGCCGTCCGCCGGCTCCATGCGCAGCAGCACCTGCGTCGGGAAGACGAAGAAGCCGTCGTAGTAGCTCAGGTGGGCGGGATCCACCGACGCCAGCCCGAGCACCGCGGGCGGCTGCGTGGTGCCGTCGTTGGTGTACTGGATCGCGCAGCCGGCGCCGAGCGCCGGGATGTCGCCGGGCGGCATCTCGAGCAGCAGATCGCCGTCCTCCGGCATGGTGACGGCGATCGCGTAGCGGCTCGCCGGCGGGATCACGAGCGTCGTGCCGTCGTCGGTGAACGGACGGTGGACCTCGGGGAACGGGTTGCCGTCCTGACCGACGATCGCGATCGGCGGATGGCGGCCGGTCGCCGTCTCGGTGAGCGTCACGTTCAGGTAGGCGAAGTCGCTGACGTTCGCGAGCACCCAGATCTCGGTCTGGCCCGGCTTCGCACGCAGCACCGGCTGGAAGAGGCCGTTGACGGTGTACTGCACGTCGCGCAGGTGGTCCGGCAGCGCGGTGTCGGCGGCGCTGTTGTCCTTGACGTCGCCGCCGGACGTTCCCGCCGGACAGCCGGCGGAGTTGCCGGCATCGAACGACTGCAGATTGCTCGGCACGAACTGGAGCTGGCCGCGGTTGTTGCTCGGCGAGAGCGGGCCGGCCCACCAGTTGGTGAAGTACTTCGTGCCTTCGGCCGCCTGCCAGAAGTTCAGCGGCGTCAGCAGCGGGACGTACGTGCCGTCGGCGAGCTGCGTTTCCTCCGGGAGCTGCAGCGTGCTCACGTACTGGGGCCAGTTCGCGTCGTCGAGGATCGCCTGTCCGCCCTGACGGTCGAAGACGTAGTTGTACTGCAGGGCCATGTTGCGGATCGGCAGGGCGTTGGCCGTGACCAGCGGGATGTCGCCGTCCGAGCGACCGATCGACAGCAGGCCGGCGAGGCCGAGGTAGGTCTGCTGTCCCGTCAAGGTGTGACGGTGGCTGTGGTACCAGTACAGGCCCTGCGGATGATCGGCGGGGATGTCGTACCGGTAGGTGTTGGTGTAGCCCGCGGGAATGTTGAGCAGGACGTTGTCCGAGTTGCCCTTCGGGCTGACGTGCAGCCCGTGCGTGTGCAGGTTGATCGGCGACGACGTGAGCTGGCGCGGGTACAGCGGGACCGACTGGCCCTGCGGCGTGAACGCCGGGTCGTAGAAGTCGGGGATCGTCAGGTCGGCGAGCTCGTTCACGACGTGGACGATCAGCGTCTCCCCGGGCGCGACCTGCAGCGTCGGGCCGGGGTAGAGGTTCTCGGCCGCGAGCACGCCGTTCGACGCCGTGCCCTGCCGGACCTCGTAGGCGAAGAGCAGGAAGTTCTGCACCGGCGTCGCGACCGTATCGAGCCGTGCCGCGCCCTGACGTGCGAACAGCGTCACCTCGAGCACGCCGTTCGCGCTCGCGAGGACCACCGGCTCGGTGAACTCCGGCGGCGTGTAGCTCGTGCCGGTGCGGGCGTCGCCGCAGGCGAACGCCGTCACCCCGATCGTGGCCAGCGTGCACCAGCGGACGGCGCGCGCGGCTTCGGGGAGTCGTCTCGCGAGGTCGTGGATCCGTGTTCGCACGTGGCGTCTCATCATCGGCCGCGCTCTCGCTCAGGAGGTGCCGATCCGCTCCAGATCGGCAAGGATTCTTTGCTCGACGCCCTCCTCGGCGGAGGGGTAGTAGCCGCGGATCCGGGCTTGCCCGTCGACCAGCACGATGTGGCCGCTGTGCATGATGCCGAAGTTCGCCTTCGTCGGATCGGCCGTGCCCTCGAGCGCGACCGAGAAGCTGCGCACGACCTCCCGGATCGCGGACTCTCCGCCGGTGAGGAAGCTCCAGCGCCGGCGATCGGCGCCGTGGGCGTCGGCGTACGATCCGAGGACCGCTGGGGTGTCGTGCTCCGGGTCGACGGTGAACGTGACGAGGTGCAGCCTCGTGTCGGCGCGCTGCGCGAGGTCCTGCAACGCGCGCATGTGGCCGGCGAGACGCGGACAGACCAGGGGGCAGCGCGTGAAGACGAAGCTCGCCACCCAGGGCTCTCCGTCGAGCGCCTTGCGCTCGGTCGGCACGTTCGACTGGTCGACCAGCGCGAAGTCCGTCACCCGTCCGAGGACGGGCAGGGGCGCGCTGCGCGCCGTCTGGTGCCGGAGTGCGGAGAAGCCGAGCGCCGGGACCAGGAGCAGCAGGGCCGCCAGCACGGGCCACCAGCGACGGAGGCGCCCGCGGCGTGACGGCAACGGGCTCGTCGGGGGCATCGGTGGGAACATCGTCCCCGCGACGCCCGGGTTTAGCGTCGCGGGCTTCCGGGCGAGGCCGCCGTCCGGGAAGGTGCCCGCCCGGGCTCGCTCGCGACTAACGGACGATCGAGTTCACGAGCCGCCGCGCACCGCTCGGACGAAGTAGCTCTCCGTCGCCTTGAGGTAGTTCCGGTTCACCGAGCCGAAGAAGAAGTTGACGCCCCACCCGATGGATTCTGCGTCCGCGGCGGACGACGAGGTCCAGTGGACCCCCGAGTAGGTGCAGCTGCACGTGAGCACCGTGCAGCCCGGTGAACATCCCGTGTTGAAGGGGGCCGAGACCGCCGGGTCGGTGGTCCCGAGATCGAGGATGCTCTCCAGCTCGAAGCGATTCGGCACCCGCCAGTCGCAGAACCCTGCGAAGCAGGGCGGCGTGTTCAGATCGTCGATCCTCTCGAACATCCCGTCCCACGTGTAGACGTTGTCCTGGTCGTGGATCGAGCCGTCGTCGGACAGCTTCTCCCACGTCAGCGCGGTTCGCTTGTCGCGGATCGTGCCGTCGCCGTTGTCCTGATAGGAGCGCGGCTCTCCGCGACGCAGCTCGCCGTCCTGCCCCGTGCCCGTGCAATCGATCACGGTGCCGGCCGTGTCCCAGCACGTCGTCTGGCCGGTTCGGACGGGTCTGCTCCGCCGCGCGCCGCCTTCGGCCTCCTGGGCAAGGGTGCTCAGCGCGAGTGCGGCGACGAGGGACGTGATCATCGGGAGCCGGGTCATCGGTGTTCCTTCCGCTGAAAGGGCGGGCGATGGTCGGTCGGGTGCGGCTGCACCGCGACTCGGGAGCGGCCGTTGTCCCCTGCCGGAGAGTCCCTGCACAAGCGAAGCCTCGTCGGACGGAACCGTCGAACGGGTGGCGCTCGGGGGCGGTCGACGAACCGGCTCGGACGGGGCACGTGGACTTCGGCCGGATCCAACGCTAAGGTTCACCGCTTGCGTAATCATTTTTGTTTTGATGCACCGTCCGGGGTGAACGTCGAGGCCGCATCATGAGCCGCGACGATCTCGCACGTGTCGACGGAGTCGTGACCAGCGTTCTCGGGGGCGGCCAGTACGGCATCGACCTCGACAACGGCCAGAAGATCACCGCCAAGCGGTCCGGCCGGCTCAAGAAATTCCACATCAAGGTCATGCCGGGGGATCCGGTCGTGGTGGCGGTGTCGCCCTACGACGTCACGCACGGCCTGATCATGACGCGAAAGCGCGTCGCGACTCAGGAATCCTGAACCCCTGAGCGGGTGGTGCGCCGACCATCGGCGCGCCGACGACCGCGGGCGTCAGCCGCCGAGCGACTCCGCGAGCACGCGCGCGGCGACCGCTTCGGGCGTGAGGTTCGCGAGCGCGTGTGCGCGCGCCGCCGCGGCGATGCGCGCCAGCCGCGGCGGATCGGCGAGCGCCTCCCGCACCGCCGACGCGAGACCGCCTGGCCTCGTGTCGTAGAACAGCGCCGTCTCGCCGTGGACGAAGCCGGCGGCGGTCTCCACCGTCGGCCGCGGCATCAGCGGTACGGAGCCCGCAGCGGCAGCCTCGGCGTGGCGGAAGCAGTGCCATCCGAGGCCCGCCGGCGACCACGCGAGCCGCGACCGCGCGAGCCTGCGATGGAACTCCTCGCGGGGCAGACGCTCGTCCGGCATGTCGATCGCGATTCCTTCCGCCGCGAGCGCGCGCAGCTCGGCCGCGGCGGCCGCCCGCGCACCGGCGCGTGACGCGATCTCGCCCGCGAAGAACACGTCGGCCGCCTTCGTGGTGCTCGACGGCGGAGTCGCGCCGAAGGGCAGTCCGAGCGGCAGCGGACGCAGCGCGGCGACGATCGCCCGCGCGTCCGGATCGCGTCGCAGCCGTGCGTCGTCGGACGCGCGCGACACCGTTCCTCGCGCGAGACGCCAGCGATCCACCGGCAGCTCGCGCTTGAAGATGCGCTGCGCGCGGACGGCGAGCCGTCGATGCGCGGGGTGCAGGACGTCCTCGTCCTCGAAATCGAGCAGCACGATCGGCACGCGGCAGGCGCGCCGCAGCAGCGTCGCGACGGTGCGCCAGGCGATCCCGGGCCGCTGGTGGATGCGGCAGGCGACGAGACGGAGCGCCGGATCGTCGAGCATCCGCGCCAGCGCCGGCAGCCGCAGCGGTGCGGCCGGACCCTCCACGACCAGCGTGGCCTCGTGCGCGGGGCTGCGCGCGCCCACCGCGACGAAGCGCGCGACGTCCGGACGGCAGCGCGCGAGGAACGGCGCGTGGCCGATCTCCAGCACGGCTCCGGGCGACATCGTGCGGCTGTCCATGGCCGACGATCATAGCGTCGGTGGCGCGCGGCGGCAGCCGGGAGTGGCGAGACCGTGTCGGCGCGTCTCTGCGCTTGACATCGCGCCGCTTCTGCGGCGTAGCGGGTGCGGTGGCTGCATGAGGCGAATCGTCTGGATGATCGTCGGATCGGCAGCCGTGCTCGCGGTCGTGGCCGAGATCGCCGCCTGGCGCTGGAGCGGCCGGCTCCCGCTGCGCGAGCTGGTGCAGCTCGAGCCGGGGGACGGTCGCTGCGTCGCGCTGAAGCCCGGCGCGCACGTCGAGTACACCGGGTTCCTGCGGCGGATTCCGGCCGTGGGCCACGACGTGAACGCGCTCGGCTTCCGGGGCCGTCCGATCGTCGAGGAGCGGTCGCCCTCGACGCTGCGCATCGCGGTCCTCGGCGACTCCTTCACGTTCGGCCTCGGTGTCGGTGCCGAGGAGACGATCGCCGTGGCGCTGGAGGCCGCGCTGGCCACGAAGCTCGACCGGCGCGTCGAGGTGCTCAACTTCGGCGTCCCCGGGCTGAACGTCGAGGAGGTCGTCGAGCAGTACGAGCACTTCGCCAGCCGCTGGTCGCCGGACGTCGTCCTCTATCTCGTCGTCGACAACGACCTCGATCGCGGGCTCTGCGGCGGCGCGGTGCGGCTCCTCGCGGGAGACGGCTGGGGCGCAGCACTCGTGCGCTGGTCCAGCGCGGCCCGTCTGATGTACCTGCTGTCGGTCAGGAGCAGCGTCGAAGCCGAGGGACGGCGGCTCGCGCTGGACCCCGGCGCTCCGGACCGGTTCATGGCCGCGGTAGGCCGGCTCGAGTCGCTGGTCCGCGCGAAGGGGGCGCAGCTCGGGATCGTGATCCTCGGCTGGCCGACGACTGCGGTCGTCGGCGACCGCATGTCGAGCGCCAAGCTTTCGGTGCTCGACGTGTCGGGCATCCTCGCCGATCCCGGCCACCGCATTCCGGACGAGGGTCACCTGAACGCGGCCGGATCGCGGCGGGTCGCCGAGGCGATCGGCCAGTGGATCGGGAAGTGAGGTGAGCGTGGCGCTCCGGCGGAGCCCGCGACGGCGCGGTCGCGTCAGCCGCCGCGCATGCGCCGCGCGTGCTCGGCGGGCGAGTGCCCCATGCGCTCGCGGAACACGCGGTGGAACTGCGGATAGCTGCCGAAGCCCGCGTCGAGCGCGGCGACCGTCATCTTGACGCCGCGACCGTCGCCGTACAGCTCCAGAAACCGCTCGATGCGGCAGCGGTTGCGGAAGTCCACCAGCGACACGCCGACCTGCTCGTGGAAGAGCTTGCTCAGGTGCCACTCGCTGAGCCCGCAGCGCCGTGCGACGTCGGCGCGCGAGCCGGCGTCGTCGCTTGCGCGCAGCAGGCGCACCGCGGTCGCGACCGCGGGGTGGAGCGTGGACGACGCCGGCAGGCCGTCGGCGTCGGCGAAGGCGCTGCACGCGCGCGCCAGCAGGTACGCGATGGTCGCGTTGTGCAGCGCGAAGTGCTGCCGCGGCGTGCGGCTGGCCTCCTCGCAGGTCTTGCCGAGCGCGTGCGCGGCGCGCGGTCCGAGACGGCGGCTCAGCCGCGACACCTCGGGCACCGACGTGCCGCGCGCGAGCAGCACGCCGGCGTCGTCGGACGGCACCACGCGGCGCACGACCCGCGGGCGCGACAGCAGCATCCAGCGTCGGAAGTCGTGCGTCGGGTCGAGGATGGTGTGCTCGCGCCGCGGCGGCACCCACAGCATCGTGCCGCGGTCGGCCTCGATGCGGTGCTCGCCGAGCAGGAACACGCAGCGTCCCTGCGTGACGAGGTGGAGCTCCAGCTCCGCGTGCACGTGGCGATTCTCCCAGCCCGACCGCCCCGGCCCGTGCTCGAAGTCGCCGAGCAGCAGGATCCCGTCGATCTCGCGCGGAATGTGCCAGCGGGCGAAGGACTCGGCGGTCATCGCACGAAATGATAACCGATTCGCCGGCTGCGAGAAGCACGGCCGCCCCGGCCGCAGTAGGCTCCGCGTCACGAGGAAGGAGACCACCATGAGCGATCACGAGAGTTCCGAGCGCGCGGGCTTCACCCGCATGGTCGACGCGCGGCCCGAGGAGTGGATGACCATCGGGCGCAGCATGTTCCCCTACCAGCAGCAGCTCGCCGACCGCGTGCTGGCGCACCTCGGCCTGCTGGCGGGCGACTACGGCGGCTACGCCGTCGACCGGATGGAGCACTCGCTGCAGACCGCGACGCGCGCGCTGCGCGACGGGCGCGACGAGGAGTACGTCGTGTGCGCGCTGCTGCACGACATCGGCGACACTCTCGGCTCGTACAACCACGCCGACGTCGCGGCCGCGATCGTCAAGCCGTTCGTCTCCGAGCAGAACCACTGGATCGTCGACAAGCACGCGATCTTCCAGGGCTACTACTTCTTCGAGTACCTCGGCCTCGACCGGAACGCGCGCGAGCAGTTCCGCGGCCACGAGTGGTTCGATCCGACCGCCGAGTTCTGCGAGCTCTACGACCAGTGCTCGTTCGACCCGGAGTACGAGTCGCTGCCGCTGTCGGAGTTCGAGCCGATGGTGAAGCGCGTGTTCGCGAAGCCGAAGCGGTCGATCTACAAGCGCGAGAGTTGATCGTACCCGCGAGGAACGGGACCCCTGCGACAACCGACCGGGTATGCCGACGTTCCTGCGCTCAGTGCGGACGGGGCCGGATCTCGGTGTCGAAGCTGAATCCGGTCGCGGGCTCGAGGGACACGGCCTTGCCGGCGAGATCCCCGTAGCGGCCGTCGTGCGCGATCGTCGCCGACCCGGTGGTGCCTGCCAGACCGGGAACCGTGCTGGTGTTGAGGACCAGCTCGGCCTTTGCTGCCAGGCTGAACGGGCTGGCGGCGAGCAGAGCGCCCGTCGCATCGAAGAACCGGACGTCGCCGCCGATCGTGTAGTCGGTCGGGTTCTGCACCAGCAGGACCGTGACCTGCGTTCCCGAGTTGTTGATTCGGGGAACCGCATAGGTCGTGTCGAACGCACGGATGCGGTAGGTGTCCGCGGCCGCGCAGTCGGTCGTGCAGCCGCCGCTCTTGACGCGCACGTACTGGCCGTTGCGCTGATTCGCGGACGAGTTCTGCCAGCGCAGGCTCACCGCGGAGCCGGTGCCGACCGCGATCGCGCTCTGCTGGACGTTGACGCCGTCGTTGCCGACCCGGTCGAGAGCGACCGGCACGATGTCGCCCGTGGTCGCGTCGACCACGATCTCGTACGAGGAGTACGGCTTCTGGCTCAGGCGGTACCAGTCCTGGTCCGCGATCCCGCCCGACGCCTTCAGGTCGTGCGTCTCCTCGGAGCCGTGCAGAAGCTCGCTCTGCGTGGCGCTCGAGTCGTCGTTGCTCGTCGCGCGATCCCACGAATCGCCCGCCGACACTGTTGCGGATCCGACCACGAGGACGGTCGTCAGGGTGGCGCGCGCGGCCGATCTCCAGACTCGATGGCTCATGCCTCGGTCCCTCCTGCGCCGCATCATTCACCCGTCCCGCGCCGCGGAACAAGGAAAATTTCGCGGTCCGACGTGACGCCCGCCGCGAGCGTCGGCGGAACGCGCCGGGGCGTCAGATCCCGGCGGGGCGCTCGCCGATGACGCCTTCCGCGCGCAGGGCCGCGATGGCGGCGTCGTCCAGGCCGAGCACGTCGCGCAGGATCTCGTCGTTGTGCTCGCCCAGCGTCGGCGCGGCGCGCTCGTAGCGCGGCGTCGCGTCGGCGCCGAAGCGGACCGCGAGCGTCGGATACTCGTGCGTGCCGACGATCGGGTGTTCGATCGACTCGAAGAACCCGCGCGCGCGCAGTTGCTCGTTGCCGGCGAGGCGTGCCGCGGGCTGAACGACCGCCGCGGGCACGCCGCGTGCGAGGAGCGCGTCGACGGCCGCGCTGACGTCCTGCTCCGCGGCCCACGCGGCGAGCTCGCGGTCGATCTCGTCGTGACGCGCGCGGCGTGCCGCGGCGCGCGCGAGCGACGGATCGCTCGCCCACGCGGGACGCCCGAGCGCGTCGACGAGGCCCGCCCACTCGTCGTCGCTCGTCACCGACACCGCGAGCCACACGTCCTTGCCGCGGCACGCGTAGAGATTCTGCGGCGCTCCGACCGGGCCGCGGTTGCCGTCGCGCGTCAGGTGCGCTCCGTACGCACCGTGCTCGAGCACCAGCTCGGACGCGGCGTTCAGCGCGGCCTCGACCATCGTGGCCTCGACGAGCTGGCCGCGTCCGGTGCGGCGCCGATGCTCGAGCGCGACCAGCAGCGCCGCGAGCGCGTGCAGTCCCGCCAGCGGATCGCACGCGCCGCGCGGGATCACCGGCGCGCCGTCGGCGAAGCCGGTGAGCCACGCCATGCCCGACACCTGCTCCATGGTCTGCGCGAAGCCGACGCGGTCGCGCCACGGGCCGTCGAGCCCGAACGCCGGCATGCGCACGACGATCAGCCCTGGATTGACGCGCGACAGCTCCTCCCAGCCGAGCCCGAGGCCGTCCATCACGCGCGGCGAGAAGTTCTCGACCGTCGCGTCGGACCACGCGCACAGGCGCTTGACGAGCGCGATTCCCGCGGGACGCGTGAGATCGAGCGTGATGCCGCGCTTGTTGAGGTTCATGCCGTGGTAGAGCGCGCCCCACTCCCACCACTGCTCCGCCGGCGGCTGCTTGACGCTCTGGAAGCGCATGCCGTCGGGGCGCTGGATCGACTCGACCTTGATCACGTCGGCGCCGAGCGCCGCGAGATAGTGGGTGACGAACGGTCCGGCCCAGAACGCGGTGAAATCGACGATGCGGAGCCCGGCGAGCGGACGTGCCGTCGTCGGCGTGCTCGGCGGCGCGTCGTGCGTGGAAGGCGTGTCGTGTTCCGCGGACGTGAGCGGCGTCCACACCGCCTCGTTCGCACCGAGGCGCGGTGACGGTGACAGCGGGCGGAGCGCCGCGTCCGACAGTCGGTACGGCGGCCGCGGCTGCACGAAGTCCGCGTCCGGGTGCTTCACGTACGCACCGCGCGCGACGAAGTGGTCGAAGCGCGGCACCGTCTCGCCCCGGCCGAGTGCTGCGACCGGGATGCGCAGCGCGACCGCACGCTCGATGATCTCGTCCACCGTGTGCGCGCGCGTCCAGCCGTGGATCATCGCGTCCACCTCGGCGACGCGGCGCACGCGCTCGTCCCAGCGTGCGAGCACCGGGTCGTCGACGAGGTCGGCGCGCTCGATGAGTACGCAGAAGTCCTTCCACTGCTGACCGGTGATCGTGCAGAAGCCGATCCAGCCGTCCTTCGCGGCGAAGATCGACGGCACCTCGAGCGTGCGACCGAACGGCAGCGGGCCGCCGGCGAGGCTCTCCCACACGGTGGAGTTGGGCGCCATGGTCAGCGCCATGACCTCGAAGAGCGACACGTCGACGTGGCAGCCGACGCCCGTGCGCACGGCCGCGTGATGCGCGGTCAGCGCCGCGACCGCGGCGTATGCGCCGCCGAGCCACTCGCCGAGGCGTCCGCCGGCGGAGATCGGCGGCCTGTCCATCGTGCCGCGCGACGCGGTCGAGCCGGACCAGGCCTGCAGCGTGAACTCGGTCGCGGGGCGCTCGCTCCACGGACCGCCGCGGCCGAACGGTGTCAGCGAGATCCACGACGTCGCGCGGCCATTGCCGCAGCCCGGCGGCCGCTGCGTCGCGCACGCAGCGACGGGATCGAGGCCGAGCCCGTCGAGCGTCGCGGGCGTCTCCGTGTCGAACACGAGGTCCGCGTCGGCGGCGAGTGCGAGCACGCGGTCGCGACCGGCGCGCGTCCCGTAGTCGACGATCGCGGCGCGCTTCGACGTGTGCAGGAAGCGGAACAGCGCGCCGTCCTCGTCCGGCGCGATCGCCGCATGCGACGCGGACCAGCGCCGCAGCGGATCGCCGCCGGGCCGCTCGATCTTGAGCACGTCCGCACCGGCATCGGCGAGCAGCTTGGTCGCGTACGCGCCCGCGATCCCGGTCGAGAGATCGAGCACGCGCACGCCGTCGAGGGGCGGCGTCAAGGACGTGCGAGCTGCGTCACGCCGGCAGGCGATCCGGAACGTGATCGAGCCGGTAGAGCGTCTTGCAGTTCGTGTGCAGCATCTTCTTCACCTCGTCCTTCGGGACGCCGCGGAAGAGGCGCTGGATCGTGACGCGGTTGTTCGGCCAGTCGCTGCCGGTGTGCGGGTAGTCCGTCGACCACATGATGTGGTCGATGTTCAGGTGGTGGCGCAGCTCGATGCCGATGGTGTCGATCATGAACGTGCCCCAGAACGAGCGGTGGAAGAGCGCGCTCGGCATCGACTTCATGATCTCGGTGGCACCCGTGAACCAGCGGTAGCGCAGGAACATGTCGTCCACCTGCTCCATCGCGGTCGGGATCCAGCCGATGTTGCCCTCGACGACGACGAACGGGATCCGCGGGAAGCGCTCGCAGGCGCCGCTGAACAGCACGCGGAAGCTCGCGTCGATCGAGTTGACGCCGGCCTTCGACGCGCCGGCGCCGGCGAGGAAGCCGAGCGTCGACTGCGTCACCGTCGCCTGGAGTCCCGCGTCGGTGAAGCTGCCGATGTGAATGCCCATCGGGAAGCGCGCCTCTTCCGCAACGGCCCAGAAGCGGTCGTCCTCGGGGATCGACTCGTAGGCGCCGTTCGGAAACGCCGCGATCAGCGCGCCGCGGTGTCCGCTCTTGATCGCCCACTCGAGCTCGGCGGTCGCGTCGGCGACGCCGGTGGTCGGGATGATCGCCTGCGGGATCAGGCGTCCGCCGGACGGCTTGCAGAAGTCGAGCAGCCACTCGTTGTAGGCGCGCACGCACGCGAGCTGCAGCTCGCGGTCGTCGCTGTACGTCCGCGCGCCGGCGAGCGTCACGCTCGGGTAGAGGATCTGCGCGTACAGCCCGTCGGCGTCGAGGTCCTTGAGGCGCTCGGCGGTGTCGAAGCTGCCCGGACGGATCGTCTCGTAGCGGTAGCCCTGCGGCTTGAACTGCAGGTAGCTGAGCCCCGCGGTCGCGGTGAGCCCGACGGGTCGGAGCTTCTTGCCGTCGTCGAACGACCAGACGTCGCCGTCCGGCGTGTGCAGGACCTTCGGCGCACGCTGCTTGAGACGCGCCGGGACGCGCTCCTGCCACAGCTCGGGCGGCTCGTTGACGTGCGCGTCCGCGTCGATGATCGGGTAGTCGATGCTCGCGACTTCGCTGAACGGCTCGCTCATGGACTCCCTCCGCGGTGCTCCGCGTTGCTACTTTTGTTCGGGCCGGAAGAACGGAACGACGACCTCGCCGTCGACGCCGTCGAAGCGCAGCGGACGGAAGTCGGCGATCACGGGCATGTCGCAGCGCAGGTCCTCGATCGCGCAGTCGACGATTCGGCTCACGAGCCGCACTCGCGGGTCCTCCTCGAGTGCGACGAGGCCGGTCACGAACGGCACGATCGACTTGAACTGCGGGATCCACGGGAAGCGCACGACGGACCACGAGAACAGCGTGCCGCGTCCGCTGACGGTGACCCACTCCTGACGCTCGGCGCCGCAGGTGCGGCACGGCGTGCCGGGATACCAGACGAGGCTCGCGCACAGGTTGCAGCGCGTGACGCGCAGCTCGCCGCGCGCGGCGCCGGCGAAGAGCTCGCGCGTCGGTGCCCACTCGACGTCGGGCAGCGGAAAGGCGGCGTGCATCAGCGCCTCCCGCGCGGGAATGCCGTGTGCATCAGCGCCTCCCCAGCACGAGCGTGCTCGCCTGCGGTCCGGTGTAGCCGCCGTAGACGCCGACCTGCGCGTTGGCGACCTGCGCCGCCGCTTCGCCGCGCAGCTGGCGCACGATCTCGGTCACGTGCGCGATGCCGAGCACGTAGGCGTGCGACAGCATGCCGCCGTGCGTGTTGTAGGGCAGCTTGCCGGAGTCGAAGTGCAGCGTGTCGCCGCTGACGAACTTCCCGCCGTCGCCCTTCGCGCAGAAGCCCATGTCCTCGATCTGCATGAGCGACACGATGGTGAACGGGTCGTAGCAGGCGAGCACGTCGACGTCGTCCGGCTTGACGCCGGCCATGGCGAACGAGCGCGGCGCCGCGAACTCCTGCGGCGTCGCCGTGAAGTCGCCCTGCTGCGACCAGTAGACGCCGCTCTTCGCGTTGCCGACGCCGACGCCGAGTACGGCGATGATCGGCTGCTTCAGATCGCGCGCGCGCTCGAGCGACGTCATGATGTAGGCCGCACCGCCGTCCGAGATCAGGCAGCAGTCTTCCTTGCGGAACGGGTCGGCGATCATCGGGCTCGCGAGGTACTGCTCGAGCGTCAGCGGCTTGCCGTGCATGACGGCACCGGGCGTCAAGTTGGCGTGGCGCCGGCACGCGACGGCGATCGCCCCGAGCTGCTCGGACGTCGTGCCGTACTCCTGCATGTGCCGCGTCGCGATGTTCGCGAAGTAGACCGGCTGCGGGAACCAGCCGAACGGGACCTCGAGGTTCTGCTTGTAGAGGTCCTCCGCGTGCACGTGCCCCGGACCGCCGACCATCTGCGGACGCTGCGTCGCCCAGGCGACCGAGAAGGTGTTGAGGACGTACTTCGCCTTGCCGCTGCGGATCGCGAGCGCCGCGTCATGCGGTGCGGAGCCGGCCCAGACCATGCCGCCGCCCTTGTCCGACGTCCACAGGTCGTGGCTCGTGCCGAAGTGGGCGTGGAACGCCTTCGCGTCCATCTGGTCGCCGGAGAACGGGACGTACATCAGCCCGTCGATGTCGCGCGGCGTCAGGCCTGCGTCGGCGAGCGCGCGTTCCGCGGCCTGGCCCGCGATCTCGTACGTCGTGCGGCCGGACGCCTTCGAGTGGTCGGCATCGCCGATGCCGACGATCGCGATCTGCCCCGAGACGTCCTCGAGGTCGGACGCGAAGCCCCAGTCTGCGCGAGCCATCGCGCGCGACACTATGCGAGTGTCGCGCGCGAGGTCCAGCGGTCGCGGGAAGCTATCCTCAGCCCGCCGCTGCGAGCGCCGCCTTCGTGCACAGCGGCGCATTCGCCGGCACACCGGGCTCCGCCGTCATCGAGCCCTCGCCGCCGTGGCGCGCGCGCTGCGCGGCGGTAAGCGTGTGGCTCTGCGCGATCGCGCCGAGCACCCTGGCGCCCTCCGTCGGGATGCGTGCATAGGTGTCGTAGTCGACGAAGTAGAGCCCGAAGCGCGGCACGAAGCCTTCTGCCCACTCGAAGTTGTCGGTGAGCGACCAGTGGTAGTACCCGCGAACGTCGGCGCCGTCGCGGCGCGCGCGGTCGATCTGCTCGAGCGTGCGCACGACGTTCTCCGCGCGTCGCGCGCCGACCTCGGTCGCGATACCGGACTCGCTCACGACGAGCGGCAGATCGGGCCAGCGCTGCGCGAAGTCCTTCAGGATGCCGTAGAGCCCGGGCGCGTAGAACTCGTAGCCCATCGCGGGCACGCACCAGGTCGCATCGCCGGGCGGCAGGCAGGCGCCGAAGTCGAACGCCGAGAAGCACGGCGTCAGGTTCAGCACCGGGACGAGTCCGCCCTTCCCGGTGACGCCGCCGCGGAAGTAGTACTGCGCGCCGAGCCAGTCGATCGTGCCGCGCCACTCCGGATGCTGCTCGTCGGGCGTGCCGTCGAGGTTCGCGTCGAAGGTGCCGTTGCGGATCGAATCCACGGCGAGGTGGTGGAACGCGTAGACCAGACGGTCGCGCGCGGCCACGTCCTCGGGGTTCGACGACGGCGCGTTGTCGCGCGCCGGCTCCCAGTCGACGACCGACAGCGTCAAGCCGATCGCGGCGGCGACGCCGTCACCGTCGGCGTCCGTGGTGTCGGTCGCCCGAATCGCGTCGTACATCGCGGCGTGCGCGCTCAGGTAGTCGCGCAGGATCGGCATGAAACGGTCGACGAGCTGGAAGAGCGTCGACTTGCCCGGAGGGAACGCGCCGAGACCGTAGGCGGCGAGCAGGTAGTTGATCGGCTCGTTGAGCGTGCCCCACTCGTCGACGCGGTCGCCGTAGCGCGCGGCGAGGAGGCGCGCGTGCTCGGCCATCTCCGCGATCACCAGCGGTCCGCCGACGGGATGACCGAGGCCGCACAGGTTCGCGTCCGACGGCCCGTTCGCGCACGCGACGTCGTGCGGATCGTCCACCCAGACCGGATTCGAGAAGTGGTGGATGGTCACCATCGGCCGGATGCCCGATGCGACGAGCCGGTCGATGACGGCGTCGTAGTGCGCGAGCGCGTCCTCGTCGATCACGCCACGCTGCGGCTCGACGCGCGCCCACTCGATGCTGAAGCGGTACGACTCGAGGTGCGCCTCCTCGAGCAGCGCCACGTCGTCGAGCGCCAGCGTGTAGCCGCGCGCCGCGTCGCCCACGAAGGTCCCGCGACCGAGCCCGCCCATCTCGATCGGCGCGGTGAACGCGTACCAGTCGGTGTGCGTGTTGCGGTCCTCGATCTGCGTCGCGGCGCTCGCGGCGCCGAAGCGGAAGCCGCCGCGGCCCGCTTCTCCGACCAGCGGAGCCATCGCGCCGAAGCGGATGTCGTTGCTGCCCGTGCCGGCGTCGGAGCACGCGGCCAGGGCGGCGAGGAAGAACAGGGCGAGAATCCGGTTCGGCTGGCGAGTCTGGTGCATCACGACGACGCTACCAGCCGACCTGCCGGAGGCAATGCAGATTCAGGCGCTCTGCTTGACGGCATGCACCGCCGCGGCAACCGCCTGGATGCCTGTGCGGCCGTGGGCGCGCGAGCCCCCGCGAGGCGGCTCGCGCATCCGTCCGGCTCACCGGACCGGCTTGCAGCAGAAGTACGCGTGACGCTCGCCGCCGCCACCCCCGTCGGCCCGGAGGAGCTGGTTGTTGCCCTGATAGACGATGACGTTCTGCACGACCGGAGTGGTGGCCGCGTTGAGCGCGGCGACCGTCGAGGTCCAGAGCTTCGCCGTTGCCGAGTCGGTCTGGCCGGTGCAGGACAGCGCGCCCGCGCTCGGCTCGACGTTGTCACAGGCGAAGAGCTGGTCCGCCGTGCAGAGATCTCGTCGATCGTCGTCGCAGTCGCGCACGGCGTTGGGGAACGTCTCGCCGAGGATGCACGGAGCCGCGCAGAACGCTGCGCGCGCGATCTTGTCGATGCAGAAGGCGCCGATACGCTCCATGTTGGACGGGCAGGGGCTCGGGCAGTCGTTGCCGGTGCAGAAGGCGGTGATCTCGAACCCCTGCGTCCCCTGCACCCAGTCGAGCGTCACCCCCTGTCCCGGATCAGGGAAGTCGAACAGGTCGACGCTGCCGGTCGCACCCGTGACGAAGGTGTCGCCGCCGAGCGTCACCACGTCGAAGTTCGCCTGGGCGAACTGGACGCCGTTGTCGTAGAAGCGCGCGACGTGCGCTCCGTCACCGTACTTGTTGACGTTGTCGAGCGCGCCATAGCCGTTCAGCCCCGAATTCCCGCAGACGCCCGCGGTGTCCCCGCGCGACGTGCCGGAGGCCATCTTGAGCGCCGCTCCACCGTCGATGCGGTAGGTGATCGTGCCGGGATTGCACTTCCATCCCGAGATCACCTGGACACCCGAAAGCGTCGCGGTCGTTCCCTCCGGCGGATTCTCCTGACCGGCCGTCGCGGTGGAGACGCCGACCAGACCGATGCCGACCGCCAGCGCGGTGCACGCAACTCCTTGCGTGAATCGGCCGCCAAGCATGAAAATCATTGCACACCCTCCCGTCGGGACGATGGTGCGCGCCGCAGCCTGCGCGGCGTGCCCTCACCCCGTTGCGGACCGCAACCGACGCGGTCCGCGGTGAAATGGTGCAACGCCTGCGCCAGCCGTCGTCCGCGGGTCGCATCAAGCGTCGCCTGTCGTCACGCAGACGGTTCCCGCGTGCGGGAACGAAGCGTCGTTCGCATTCCCATCCGGGTGACCGCGCCGTCCGCGTCGTCTCCCGCCGCGTGTCCGCGCGCAGTGCGCAGGGTGTTGCACGGTCGTTCGGCGCCCGTTGACCGCGTGCAGGCGATGCGATCTACGGCACGCGGGAGGGAACACCGTGCACGCCACGCCGACGCCCGCTCCATCGCCGTCCGCCGCATCGTTCTCGCTCCGGGTCGCAGCGCTCGTGCTGGCGCTCGCCGCGGGCGCCCCCGCACCGGCTCGTGCGACAGCGTACTTCGGGGACCTCCACGCGCACTCCGCGCTGTCCGACGACGCAACCAACCCTCCCGACGCGTTCTTTCGCGTCGCGCGCGACGTCGCCGGGCTCGACTTCGTGGTGCTGTCCGACCACGACGCGTTCATGACCGCGAACGAGGCCGAGATCCTGAAGACGACCGCGGCGTCGTTCGACGTGCCGGGGCGCTTCGTCGCGTTCCCCGGCATCGAGTGGACGCACCGCTGGCACATGAACGCGTACTTCGTGCGCAACGACGAGCCCTACTGCGTGGGCAGCGACTGTCCCGAGGCCGAGGACTTCTACGCCTTCTTCGGCGACACCGTGCTGGCCGGCGACGCCGCCGCGCACGTCAATCACCCGGCCGACCTCTTCAAGGTGGACTGGGCGCAGATCGACGACCGCATCACCAATGCGGTCGAGGTCTGGAACACCGCCGGTGCCGGCGACAACGAGCCCGGCTTCGGCAACGCGCTGTGGGCGCTGCGTGCGGGCTTCCGCCTCGGCCTCGTCGGGGTGTCGGACGATCACCACTCCGAGCGTGACCTGCCGCTGCTCGGCACGGGACTCACCGGCTGCGACGTCGCGAATCTGACGCGCGAGGACCTGGTCGAGGCCATGCGCGCGCGCCGCTGCTGGGCGACGACCGGCGAGCGCATCGAGCTCGCGTTCGACGTCGACGGAACGCCGATGGGCGGCGAGCTCGAGGCGCTGCTCGACGGCCGCGTGCAGGCGACCGTGTCGGTGCTCGCGACCGAGGACGCGTCCGAGATCGAGCTGCTGCGCAACGGCGAGGTCGTGGATCGGGCGCGTTGCGGCGACGCGCGCTGCACGCTGGTCAGCGACGTCGCGGTGACGGAGCCGAACACGTTCCTGTACGCACGCGTCACGCAGCGCGGCGGTGCGCGCGCGTGGACGAGCCCGGTGTGGGTGCGCGGCGTCTGCGGCGACGGGCGCGCGTGTCTCGGCTCTCGCGTGGCGCAGGGTGGGGGCGGGGACGCGTCCGACGACTGCCTCGCCGGGTGGCTGCTGCCGCGCTCCGTGCCATACGCGTCGAGCGTACGCGCTTCCGGCGCCGCGCGCTGCAACGACGGCGACCCCGCGTGCGACGCCGGCTCGGCAAGCGGCGAGTGCACCTTCCGCGTCGGCGTGTGCTTCGCCGTCGCGTCGGCGGGCGGTCCGTCGTGCGCAGCGGAGTTCCCGTCGTCGTTCGACGTCGAGTCGCCGGCTGCGTCGCCCGACCGGTCGTCAACGGACTTCCAGAATCGCGCGACGCTGCTGGCGGCGTACCGCGCGGCGCAGGACCACGAGGGGGACGACCGCTGCTCCGGGCTGATGGAGCTGCGCGTTCCCGTGGGAGCGTCGCGTCTCGTCACCGAGAGCCGTGCCGGTGCGCGCGTCGATCGCGACGTGCTGGAGCTCGAGTGCCGCCCGGCGCGTCGCGTGGTGCGGCGTCTGCCCGTGATCGCGACGTCGAGCGCCGCGGAGGAGAGCGTCCGCTAGCCGTCGGCGCGTTCGCGGACGACGAGACCCCGGCGCCCGTCGGCGCAGCGTCCGCCGCTCTCCTGCGCCATTCCGCAGGACCACGCACGGCAGCTGCCGCGTCGAGTGCCGAATTCGGAGGGAAATGCCCGGCCGTCGTGCGATTTTTCTTGACGCGCGAGACACGGCCCCGCCACTGTCGCGCGGTGGCGGAGGGCCCGGGCGACCGGGCAGGGGGGCTCGATGTCGAAGCGCAGCTTGACGCTTCTCGCGGCCGCGGGTGTGGCCTTCGTTCTGGTTCTCGGCGTCCGGCCCGGCGCCGCGCAGGTGCCGGCGGAGCTGGTCGTCGACGACGACGCGGTCGAGTGTCCCGCGGCGACGCACGCGACGATCCAGGCCGCGGTGGATGCGGTGCCGTCCGGCGGCGATGCGAACATCACGGTGTGCGCCGGCGCGTACGACGAGCTGGTCGCGATCAGCGGCAAGGGCGCGGTCCGGATCACGGGAGTCGGGGGTCCCGTCCTCACGCCGCCCGGCATCACCGGCGACGGACGACTGATCGACGTGTCGGCGTCGCGCAAGGTGGTGATCGAGGGCATGACGCTCGACGGCAACGGCGAGTTCTCCGGCGCCACGTCGATCCGCGGCATCCGCGTGTCCGACACGTCGGCGCGCATCCTCGGCAACACCGTGCGCAAAGTCCACAACGCCACGCCCGACGCGGCGAGCGCGATCGGCATCCAGCTCAGCGATCTCGACCCGAACGACGGCACGTCGAAGTGGACCGTCGCCGACAACGTGGTGGACGGGTACGGCGCGGTCGGCATCCTGGCGCAGGGCGCGGGTGGAACGGCGACGATCAGCCGCAACGCCGTCACCGGGCTCGGCACCCGCGAGACGCCGTTCAATACGCGCTTCGCGATCGGCATCGACGTGCAGCTGCAGGCGTCGGCCCGCATCGTGCACAACACCATCTCGCAGAACTGGTACGAGGGGCCGGGCGGCTTCGTCGCACCCGGCGTGTACCTCTACGAGGAGAAGAAGGTCGTGGTCGCGCGCAACACGATGACGGGCAACCAGGGCGGCGTGTGGGTCGACTCGTGCTGCGACGGCTCCCCGTCGCTGCGCAACCGCGTCGCGGGCAACACGATCACCGGCGCGCTGTACGGCATCCTGGTCGAGGTGGCGAACGTCGACGGCGCGACGCTGGTGACGCCCGTGAACTCGAAGAACGCCATCGTCAACAACACGCTGACGACCACGGTGCCGAACTCGGCCGGCGTGTGGCTCGCGAAGGTGGACTTCGACGGCGCTGGCGTCGGGATCGATCCGCAGCTCGACGACAACCGGATCGGCCCGAACACGATCGACGGGTTCGCGTTTCCGTGCATCGACCAGGGCACGAACACGAGCACGCCGCTCGCGTGCTCGCATTGACGGTGGGGCGTCAGTCGGGGGCTGTGCTCGAGTAGCGGCCCGTCGTCACTGCGACGGTGGCTTGGCTGGCCATGCCGGTGGTCCGGACGTCCGTCGGTGTGGCTCCGAGCCCGTCCCGCACCCCATCCCCGCGATCCATCAGCAAAACCGATCCGGACCGCCTGGGCCGACGCGTCCCGCTTATGGTGGCCAGAACGACGCGTCATAGGCATTTCCACGCTTCGGCAAAACGGACCGTTGACGCGGCGGAAGGGCATTCGCTATCCGTAAGGTCCACCCCCGGTAGGGACCTTATGAAATTAGGCGAAGGCGAAGAGCTCGAGCTCGACTCGATCGACCTGCAGATCCTGCAGACGCTCCAGCAGGACTGCAAGATTCCGCTGGCGCGGATCGGCGATCTGGTCGGCCTGTCGGCACCGTCGGTGATCGAGCGGATCAAGAAGCTCGAGCACGGCGGCGTGATCCGCGGCTACCACGCGGTCATCGACGGCAAGCAGATCGGACTCGACGTCACGGCGTTCATCGGCGTGCTGGTCGAGCACCCGGCGAGCGTCGAGGAGTTCGAGATGAAGGTGGCGTCGCTCGAGGGCGTCCTCGAGTGCCACCACGTGACCGGGCAGCACACGATGCTGCTGAAGGTGAAGACCCAGGACACCGCGTCCCTGGAGGGTCTCATCCGTCAAGTACGGGGGATCGAGGGCGTGGCACGGACCGAGACCATGGTCGTGCTGTCGACGCACACCGAGCGCACCCAGCTGCCGCTGGGATCGCAGCTCGAGGCGTGCCGTCAGCCGGCGTCGTCGCGACGCCGCGCGGGACGGAACGGCGGCGAGCGCCACAAGGTGCTCGCGATGAAGCCGGCGGCGGGCGACGAGTGACGACGGCCGGGACCACGGGCGCCACAGAGGGAAGCAAGCGAGGCTCGCGATGAACGAACACCATCAGCACGGATATCGGGAAGACTGTCCGGTGCACGGCGTCGAGGCCGTGCGCAGGATGCGCGAGAACCGCAAGGCCGCCGAGAAACACGGGCTCTACCGTCACCAGACGGAGAGCGACGCGTGCGGTGTCGGCTTCGTCGTGCACATGCGCGGCGAGAAGTCGCACGACATCGTCGAGAAGGGCCTGCAGATCCTGCGCAACCTCGAGCACCGCGGTGCCTGTGGCTGCGACCCGCTCACCGGCGACGGCGCCGGCATCCTGATGCAGATCCCGCACGACTTCTTCGCCAACGCCTGCAAGCAGCTCGGCTTCACGCTGCCGGCGGAGGGCGAGTACGGCGTCGGCATGGTGTTCCTGCCGCGCGACGTCTTCGAGCGCAACGAATGCCTCGAGATGTTCGAGAAGGCGGTGCGCGAGCAGGGGCAGCGCATCCTCGGCTGGCGCAACGTGCCGGTCGACCCGACGACCACCGGTCCGCTCGCGCGCTCGTCGATGCCGGAGATCCGGCAGGTGTTCATCGCGCCGGGACGCAACGCCAAGGACCGCGCCGCGCTCGAGCGCAAGCTGTACGTCATCCGCAAGACGGTCGAGAACGAGGTCCGCGCGGCGAAGAACCTGCGCGACGCGGAGAGCTTCTACGTCCCGAGCCTGTCGACGCGCACCATCTGCTACAAGGGCCTCCTCCAGCCGGAGCAGATCCCCGCGTTCTACGCGGATCTGCGCGACCCGACGTTCGTCAGTGCGCTCGCGCTCGTCCACCAGCGCTTCTCGACCAACACGTTCCCGTCGTGGGACCGCGCGCACCCGTACCGCTTCATCGCGCACAACGGCGAGATCAACACGCTGCGCGGCAACGAGAACTGGATGGTCGCGCGCGAGAAGCAGTTCTCGTCGCCGCTGTTCGGCGACGACGTCGAGAGCATCCAGCCGGTGATCGATTCGACCACCAGCGACTCCGGACGCTTCGACAACGCGCTCGAGCTGCTCGTGCAGAGCGGACGCTCGCTGCCGCACGCGGTCATGATGATGATCCCGGAGGCCTGGCAGAAGCACGAGAGCATGAGCGACACCAAGCGTGCGTTCTACGAGTACCACTCGTGCCTGATGGAGCCGTGGGACGGTCCGGCGTCGGTCGCGTTCACCGACGGCACCGTGATCGGCGCGATCCTCGACCGCAACGGTCTGCGTCCGTCGCGCTACGTCGTGACGAAGGACGGTCTCGTCGTGATGGCGTCGGAGGTCGGCGTGCTGCCGATCCCGCCCGAGGACGTGGTCGCGAAGAACCGCCTGCAGCCGGGCCGCATGTTCCTCGTCGACACGGCGCAGGGCCGCATCGTCGACGACGAGGAGATCAAGGAGGGCATGGCGGAGCGGAGGCCGTACCGCCAGTGGCTCGCCGACAACCTCGTCAAGCTCGAGAAGCTGCCCGAGGTCGACAAGTCGCACGTGCCCGCCGCGTACTCCGAGGACGAGCTGCTCACGCTGCAGCAGGCGTTCGGCTACACGCTCGAGGACCTGCGCTTCGTCATGAACCCCATGGGGCTCAAGGGCGAGGAGGCGATCGGCTCGATGGGCACCGACACCCCGCTGGCGGTGCTGTCGGACAAGCCGCAGCTGCTCTTCAACTACTTCAAGCAGCTCTTCGCGCAGGTGACGAACCCGCCGATCGATCCGATCCGCGAGGAGCTCGTCATGTCGCTGAAGGCGACCATCGGCTCCGAGCAGAACCTCTTCGAGGAGACGCCGCTGCACTGCCACCAGCTCGAGCTGGAGCAGCCGATCCTCACCGACGAGGAGCTGGCGCGCGTCAAGCGCATCGACAACGGCACCATCCGCACGGTCACGCTGTCGACGCTCTACTACGCGCGCGGCGGCGAGAACGCGCTCGAGCACGCGATCGACGACCTGTGCAACAAGGCGTCGGCGGCGGTGAACGACGGTGCGACGATCCTCGTGCTGTCGGACCGCGAGGTCGACCGCGACTTCGCGCCGATCCCGAGCCTGCTCGCGACCGCCGCGGTGCACCACCACCTGATCCGCGAGGGCACGCGCACCAAGTGCGGGCTCGTGATCGAGTCCGGCGAGCCGCGCGAGCCGCAGCACTTCGCGCTGCTGGTCGGCTACGGCGCGGGCGCGATCAACCCGTACCTCGCGTTCCAGACGCTCAAGCAGCAGGTGCGCGAGGGCATCGTCACCGGCGTCGACGAGAAGACCGCCGTCAAGCACTTCGTCAAGGCGATCGGCAAGGGTCTCCTCAAGATCATGAGCAAGATGGGGATCTCGACGCTGCAGAGCTACCGCGGCGCGCAGATCTTCGAGGCGATCGGCCTCAACCAGGAGCTCATCGACCGCTACTTCACGTGGACGGCGACGCGCATCGAGGGCATCGGGCTCGACGTCATCGCGCGCGAGACCGGCATGCGGCACCACCACGCGTACGAGGTGTCGCCGTCGCTCGACGGCGAGCTCGATCCGGGCGGCCAGTACCAGTGGCGCCGTCGCGGCGAGTACCACGCGTACAACCCCGAGACGATCGCCCACCTGCAGCACGCGGTGCGCAAGGGCAGCTACGACCTCTTCAAGAAGTACACGCAGCTGGTGAACGAGGCCGATCGCAAGCTCTGCACGCTGCGCGGTCTGCTGCGCTTCAAGCAGGGCGTGTCGATCCCGATCGAGGAGGTCGAGCCGGCGAGCGAGATCGTCAAGCGCTTCAAGACCGGCGCGATGTCGCTGGGCTCGATCAGCCGCGAGGCGCACGAGAACCTCGCGATCGCGATGAACCGCCTCGGCGGCAAGTCGAATACCGGCGAGGGCGGCGAGGACGCGGTCCGCTACCAGCCCGACGCGAACGGCGACTCGCGCCGCAGCTCGATCAAGCAGGTCGCGTCGGGACGCTTCGGCGTGACCAGCCACTACCTCGTCAACTCCGACGAGCTGCAGATCAAGATGGCGCAGGGCGCGAAGCCCGGCGAGGGCGGCCAGCTGCCCGGCCACAAGGTCGACGAGTACATCGCGAAGATCCGCTACTCGACGCCTGGCGTCGGTCTCATCTCGCCGCCTCCGCACCACGACATCTACTCGATCGAGGACCTCGCGCAGCTGATCCACGACCTCAAGAACTCGAACGACCGCGCGCGCATCAGCGTCAAGCTGGTGGCCGAGGTCGGCGTCGGGACGGTCGCGGCGGGCGTGTCGAAGGCCAAGGCCGACGTCGTGCTCATCAGTGGCGACTCGGGCGGCACGGGTGCGTCACCGCTCACGTCCATCAAGTATGCCGGTGCGCCGTGGGAGCTCGGCCTCGCCGAGACGCAGCAGGTTCTGGTGATGAACGACCTGCGCGGCCGCATCCGCGTCGAGACCGACGGTCAGCTGAAGACCGGGCGTGACGTCGCGGTCGCGGCGCTGCTCGGCGCCGAGGAGTTCGGCTTCGCGACGTCGGCGCTGGTCGCGTCCGGCTGCATCCTGATGCGCGTCTGCCACCTGAACACGTGTCCGGTCGGCATCGCGACGCAGGACCCCGTGCTGCGCAAGCGCTTCGAGGGCAAGCCCGAGCACGTGGTGAACATGATGATGTTCATCGCCGAGGAGCTGCGCGAGATCATGGCCGAGCTCGGCTTCCGCAAGCTCGAGGACATGGTCGGCCGCGTGGACCGTCTCGACGTGCAGGACGCGATCGATCACTGGAAGGCGAAGGGCATCGACCTGACGCAGATCCTGCACAAGCCGGAGGTGCCGGCGGGTGTCGCGATCCGCTGCGTCGAGAGCCAGGACCACGGCCTCGACAAGGCGCTCGACAACCAGCTGCTCGAGCTGGCGAAGCCGGCGCTCGATCACGCGAAGCCGGTCGAGATCGCGCTGCCGATCCGCAACGTCAATCGCACCGTGACGACGATGCTGTCGGCCGAGGTGTCACGGCGCTACGGCGAGAAGGGGCTGCCGCCCGAGACCGTCAAGATCCACTTCACCGGATCGGCGGGACAGAGCTTCGGTGCGTTCATGGCGAACGGTCTGTCGGTGACTCTCGAGGGCGACGCCAACGACTACTTCGGCAAGGGCATGAGCGGCGGGCGGATGGTCGTCGTGCCGCCGCGCGAGGCGACGTTCGTGCCGGAGGAGAACATCATCGTCGGCAACGTGTCGCTCTACGGCGCGACCGGCGGCGAGGTCTTCCTGCGCGGCATGGCGGGCGAGCGCTTCTGCGTGCGCAACTCCGGCGTGACGGCGGTCGTCGAAGGCGTCGGCGATCACGGCTGCGAGTACATGACCAAGGGGCTCGTGGTCGTGCTCGGCCCGACCGGCCGCAACTTCGCAGCCGGCATGAGCGGCGGTGTCGCGTACGTGTTCGATCAGGACAAGACGTTCAAGTCGCGCTGCAACATGGGGCAGGTCGAGATCGACCCGCTCGAGGCGAGCGACATCGAGCTGCTGCACGACCTCGTCAAGCGTCACTACGAGTACACGCAGAGCGCGCAGGCGTGGCGGCTGCTGTCGGGCTGGAAGCAGCTGTCGCCGAGCTTCGCGAAGGTGATGCCGGTCGAATATCGGGCGATCCTTCAGAAGCAGCAACGTGCGGCGGCCGGACAGTCGGCGAGCGTCTGAGAACTTCGCATCGGGTTCGGAGAGGGAACGAGGTCGTCTGTGGGTAAGGTCACCGGATTTCTGGAAATCGAGCGCGAGATTCCCGCGCGTCGTCCCGTCGCCGAGCGCCTGAAGGACTGGCGCGAGCTCGAGGGCAAGCTCCCCGAGGACAAGCTGCGCGACCAGGGAGCGCGCTGCATGGATTGCGGAATCCCCTTCTGCCACAAGGGCTGCCCGCTCGGGAACATCATTCCCGACTGGAACGACCTCGTGTACCGCGACCGCTGGGACGACGCGATCCATCGTCTGCACTCGACGAACAACTTCCCCGAGTTCACCGGCAGGGTGTGTCCGGCGCCGTGCGAAGAAGCGTGCGTGCTGAACATCAACAACAACCCGGTGACCATCAAGCAGATCGAGAAGACGATCATCGATCACGCGTGGAAGCACGAGTTCGTGGCGCCGAACCCGCCGCCCGCGAAGACCGGCAAGAAGGTCGCGGTGATCGGCTCGGGCCCCGCTGGTCTCGCCTGCGCCCAGCAGCTTGCGCGCGCGGGACACGACGTCACGGTGCTCGAGCGCAGCGACCGCATCGGCGGCCTGCTGCGCTACGGGATCCCCGACTTCAAGATGGAGAAGGACCTCATCGACCGCCGCATGGTGCAGATGGAGGCCGAGGGCGTGACGTTCCGCACTTCGGTTTCGGTCGGTACGGACGTGACGGCGGACCAGCTGCGCGCGGAGTACGACGCGGTCGTGATCGCCGCGGGTGCGACGCAGTCGCGCGATCTCCCGGTGCCCGGGCGTGAGCTCAAGGGCATCCACTACGCGATGGAGTTCCTGCCGCAGCAGAACAAGGTCGTCGCGGGGGATCGCGTGGAGGGTCAGATCCGCGCGGACGGGAAGAAGGTCATCATTCTCGGCGGCGGCGACACCGGGTCCGACTGTCTCGGCACGTCGAACCGCCACGGTGCGGCGTCGGTGCACCAGTTCGAGCTGCTGCCGCAGCCGCCTGCTGGTCGCACCGAGGATGTCGCGCCCTGGCCGTACTGGCCGATGATCCTGCGTACGTCGTCGTCGCACGAGGAAGGCGTCGTGCGGGACTTCAGCATCAACACGAAGAAGTTCAGCGGGGATGCCGACGGGAACGTGAAGAAGCTGCACGGGATCCGGCTCGAGTGGCAGAAGCAGGCCGGCGGCGCGCCGCCGAAGATGGTGGAGATCCCGGGGAGCGAGTTCGAGATCGAGTGCGATCTCGTGCTGCTCGCGCTTGGCTTCCTTGGTCCCGAAAAGCCGCTCCTGGAGCAGTTCGGCGTGGCGCTGGATGGGCGCGGGAACGTCGTGGCGGATGCGGACTATGCCTCGTCCGTGCCGGGCGTCTTCGCGTGCGGAGACGCCCGGCGCGGACAGTCGCTCGTGGTGTGGGCGATCTGGGAAGGGCGCGAGGCGGCGCGGGGGGTGGACAAGTTCCTGATGGGGGAGACGGCGCTGCCGGCTAGTCCGTTGGTGTGAGGCGCCGATTGCACGTGTTGCAAATCGTTATGATTTGTCGCGCGGCCAATCGAGAAGTTGTGACGTGTCGACCTTGATTCCGAATCGTCCAACCACCGTGTCTTGACCCTCCAATAGGCTGTCGTGGTTTGCCCAAGTGATCGTCAAGGGAAGCGAAACACCCTTCGTGATCGGAATTTCAAGCCCCCCCTGAACCTTCACATTGGTCGTGTCCGCCGTGTCGGGTACGTGGTCGAAAATGTCGATCGCTGCGGCCAGGGAGGCATCCAGCCCCCCTGCTTTGAACAGATCGTCAAGTATCGGGCGGGAGTACTTGAGTCCGATCGTGAACATGTTGGAACCTGACTTGACGCCCGAGTTCGGGATCGCGTCCATGCTGGTCCAGTCGAAATTCCCGGTGAAGTCCGACCAAGTCGCCCGTATGCCCCCTCCCAGAGAGTTCGGGCCGAACTCTTGCGCGCGCTGCACTCCGGTCAGTACGGCGGTGATCACGAGTTGCCTGTCGATCTCTTCTGCGGCGCTCTTGAAGCTCTCATTGGCGGTGGACAGCACCTGGATTGGATCTTCCACTTTGCGTTTGAACCAGTCGAATTGAAGTGCGGCACGCCACGAATCATTGGCGATGCATCCTGGATGGCCGTCGACCTCGAGCGCTCGAAACTGGGGGTCGGTGAGAAAGCGGACGATCGTCTCTGAGATGTCCATCGCTTTGACATTGCTTTTGACGGCATTGAACAGGCGTTCGTAGTTAGTCTTTTCTCGACGATCGCGACTTCCTACGATCTGAGCCCGCGCTTCCCAAGTGACAATGTCAGTGAAGGAACTTGACGTAAGAGCATCATCCTTCGTGCCGTCACCATCTCTGTCGAACGAAATTCCTTTTCCCCCGAAAGAGACCGTGGCGCCAATTCGTCGCATGACTTCATACTGAAATAGTTCGTAACGCGTTTGGTCGTAGTAGACTTCGGGGTCGTAGGCAGCCGCAAAGAGAAAAGGGCTAGCGTTGGCCGTGACGATTCCGTCGTCAGTGCCCTGCGCTGAGCCCAGCGTCTGGTCAAACGCGGCACTCAGCAGAGACGCGAAGCCGACGGAATCGACGATCGTTGCGTCACTCCCGTTGGCGCTGGGTGCCGAATCTTGATGATTCCGTGCGGTAAAATGCGGCACGTCGCGGATTGCGGCGTCTGTGACGGAGCTGACGCGATGTTTCACTTGCTCTTCGAGATAATCGCCGAGGAGCGTCTGTGTCGGCTGAGTGTTTGCGGGGCAATCGGTTTCTCCCCCGGCAGGAGTGTGAGTGGCAAAGATGAGACCCAGCAGGAGTCCGGCAGCGAGAGCCTTCATGGAAGCACCCGCAGGTAGCACCAGATTGCGTTGACGGGGATCTTGTCTCCTTGATTAGAGTTGATCTTGCGAAAGCGCGTAACACCGGCCACCTGGAGCTCCGCCACGATGTCCCAGTAGCCAGTTGCCGCGAACTGCCACATGACGATGTACTCGCCGGGAGTGACCGGAGGAAGACTCGTCGTAAGGGGATTCGGATTCGGAGGGAGTGTTCCTGAGAAGATCGGGGTTCCTCCGGGTGCGGTCGGGCTCGCTTGGTGGATTGAGATCGTGAGGTCGGCAGGTCCGCCGCAGATCTGAAAGAACGCATCAACTTGCTGGGATGCTTGCGTGTAGACGTATGCGACGAACTCTGAGCCGCGCTGAAGGCAAGGGCTCGGGCCGAGCACTGCATTCGTGCCCGTCTTTTTTGCGACAGGCGTTTTAGGTGACATGGTCGACTTGGATGCCATAGAAACTCCTTGGTTCGCTTGGTGGAGCAATCGCCACTCGCTGCCAGCGGCTTCGGTTAGGTCTGGCTCAGTCGCGCCAACTCGAAGTGCATCCCATCCCGCACGGTCTCGGGCTCGAAGTATCCGCCCCACGCGAAGCCTTCGGCTTCGAACAGCGCGACGAGCTCCCTGACGCTCCCGTGCGCTCCCAGCACAGCCGGCTCCGTGCCGTACCCGTTCCACTGCGCATTGAGATCGATCGCGATCCCCCACGTGTGCGAGCTCAGCGTCCGGTTCGGATCCCATCCCTTGTGACGGGGCACGAAGGTCCCGTCGCACGTGATGAGCCGGTCGGTGAGACCGGCGGCAGCGATGGCATCGAGCACGCGCAGGAACGCTTGCGCGGCCTTGCGGTGGAGACTGAGCTTCGGATAGCCGACGCTGGCGAGCAGTGGAGTGTCCGCCTCCACGATGTTGGCCGCGACCCACGCGGGATCGAGCTCTACGCGCCCGCGTGGCTTTTCCGTGTGCGTGACGTTGCCGAAGACGGAGCGGATCTCCGCGTCGCTCAGCGGCCTGATCGTACCGTTGGGCCTGCGGTGGACGGCCAGGGGGCCTCCCGCGCCGGAAGTCGTCTGCGGCTCGAAGCCGTAGGTCGCACCCGACCAGAAGAACGTGTCGTCGATGCCGGCGTACCAATCGGCGTTGCCGAGGACGTCGTCGCCGTGGACGACTCCACGGACGGTCAGCACGGTACCCGCCGGGACCTTGCCGACGACCGGCGCAGTCGTGCTGGGAGCGCCCGTGCGGATGTTCATCCGGGCGGACGTCGTGACCGAGCCGAGGGTGGGCACCATCGAGGAGGGCATCGCTCAGCCCACGTAGTCGTCTGCGACAGTCGCGGACTGCGCAGCTTGGGTGGTCGACGAGGGTCGAGGCGCTGAATCGCCCGCGACCGAGCCGCCGGGTGGAAGCTTGGGCGTGACGCTGTCCATCGCACCTTCGATGAAGTCGGCGCCCGCATAACCAGCCGCCGCGAAGGCCAGCAGCTGATCCACACTGATGTGCTCGAGGTCGACCTTCACGAGCATGGCCGCCAGCGCGCCCGCCGTGAAGCCGATCACGATGCTGATGACGAGACGGGAAACCTCGATGAGGTCAGTGCGCGTCTTGCCCACGGCTGCGGCTTCCTGTCCGAGCTTCTTGATGCCGACGACGACGCGCGCGATCTGTCCGATCGCGCCGGCCAGGCCGCTGAGCATCAGTAGTTCGATCCATTCAATGGCGTTCATCGCGTGCCCTCGTGCGTGATGAGGACGAGAGCAAGTTGGGGACCGCTCGCTGATGATCACACTTGCGGACGCCGACGGCGGGGCCGAGCGCATTGCATCGGCGCGAATCGTCTTTGCCTGACGGCGGACGCGGCGCCGACGCGACAGCCGTCGTCAGGACGCTGTCCAGCCCGCTCGCGTACGTTCGCGCGGAAACGTTCGACGCGTCATGTCCTCCGCGCCAGACAACCGATCCCGCTTGGATTGACGGCGACGGCGACCCGCGCCGCTGCGCTGGCGGATCGCCGTGGCACTCTTGGTGCGGCACCGATCGTGCTCCGTCGTCTCGCGGCGTGCGTACAGCACAAGGTCCGAGAAGACTTCGACACGAGGAGAGACGTGATGCCGACGAAAGAATGGACCGTCCTCGTCTGGATGGCCGGCGACAACAATCTCGAGGACTTCGCCCTCTCCGACCTCCAGGAGCTGAAGAAGGTGGGCTCGACGAGCAAGGTCGACGTCCTCGTGCAGCTCGACGTCATGCGCGACGATCACACGCGCCGGTACCACATCCACAAGGGCACGAGCGTCAACGAGGACGTCGTCGAGGATCTCGGTGAGACCAACACGGGCGACCCGAAGGTCGCGGTCGACTTCTTCAAGTGGGGGATCTCGCGCTGCCCGGCAAAGCGGTACCTGGCCGTCATCTGGAACCACGGCAGCGGCATCGACGAGACCGACATCTACCGACGCGCGTACCGCGCCAGGATGACGGTCGGACGCCGCATCGCACCATCGGCCACCGTCGTGTCGCCACGGCTGGTGCGTGCCGCCCTCTCGCGCCGTTATGGGCGCGCCATCTTCGCGAGCACCGTGAAGCAGGCGTTGCGTCAACCAAAGTTCGGTGTCCGCGGCATCGCCTACGACGACTCCGCGCGAGACTTCCTCGACAACCTCGAGCTCGCGAAGGTCCTCGCCGCGGTCAAGGCGAAGCTGAAGCGCAAGGTCGATCTCCTGGGCTTCGACGCGTGCCTGATGAACATGCTCGAGATCGGCTACGAGCTCCGCGCGAGCGCGGGGCTGGTCGTGGGCTCGGAGGAAGTGGAGCCGGGCGACGGCTGGCCGTACGATCGCGTCCTCGCCGACCTGGTCGCGAAGCCGTCGATGACCGCCGAGCAGCTCGGCGCGACCATCGTCAAGCGCTACGCCGAGTCGTACAAGTCCGACGCGGTCACGCAGTCCCTCCTGGACACCACCAGGACCCCGGCGACCGCTCGGGCCGTCGACGAGCTCGCGGACGCGCTGATCGTGGCCCTGAAGGACGGGGAGTACGGCAACGTCGTCAAGGCCGTCAAGGACGCGCAGCGCTTCGACATGAAGGACTTCGTCGATCTGGGCGACCTGGCCGGGCAGCTCCGGAAGCGTTGCAGGAGCGAGGCGGTGAAGTCCGCGGCGGCGGCCGTGATCGCGAGCCTGGACGACCTGGTCGTTGCCGAGAAGCACGTGGGCGCGGGGCTGTCACGCGCATCGGGGGTCAGCATCTACTGCCCGATCATCGTGAAGGAAGCGGAGCCCGTCTATCGGCGTCTCGCCTTCGCGAAGGACACACGCTGGGACGAGTTCCTGCGGGCCTGCGATCAGGCCTGAGCGTCCATCCATTCGTCACCGCAGGTCACGGACCTGCAGGAGAGCTTCGATGCCCGAACGTTCCCCCGGCCGCCACCGCAAGCGCGTCGCTGCGGTGAAGAGCGAATCTGTCCCGACGCCGCAGACCGTCGTCTACATTCACGGCATCGGCAACCACCCGGTCGCGTCGGTCCTCAAGTGCCAGTGGGACATGGCACTGTTCGGCGTCGAGATGGGCGACCGCTCGCGCATGGCCTACTGGGTGAACCGCGAGTACTACCCGCGCCCGCTGGACGAGAACTGCGCACCGGCGGAGCACATCGGGCCGTCGGCGCACCAGCTCGGAACGCGCGCGCTCGCCGAGCTGCGCGAGACCGACGACGAGTGGCTCGACAAGCGACTGCACGAGATCGCGCCGCCGAAGCGCGGTCGGGAAGCGCTCGCTCGAGTCGGACGGCGGTTGCTCGCGGACGACGCGGTCGAGTCGAGACGGAACCGCGTGCGCTCGCCGGGGCGAATCCAGGTGCTCGGCGTCGAGGCCGAGGCGCTGCCCCTGCCGCCCGGCCTGCGAAAGCTCGTCACGCGATGGCTCACCGCGACGTTCCTGCAGGACGTCAACGACTTTCTCTTCGTCCCCGAGCGTCGCGAGGCCATGAAGGCGACGCTACGCGATCGACTGGAGGCTGGAGGCGGCCCCTTCGTGGTGGTCGCGCACAGCCAGGGCAGCATGATCGCGTGGGACGTCCTGCGCGACCTCGATCCGGCGAAGATTTCGGTGCCACTCTTCGTCACGATCGGCTCGCCGCTCGGGCTCGACGAGGTGCAGGACGTCCTGCGCGAGTTCGCGCACGTGGGCGGCGGATCGCTGCCCGTTCCTCGCTGTGTCGGTAGCTGGTTCAATGCGGCTGACCGCCTGGACCCCGTCGCACTCGACGGCAATCTCGCCAACGACTTCACGCCCGGAAGCAGGATCACGGACGTGTGCCGACCGCTGCTCAACCCGGATTCGCCAGGAAGTCCGCATTCGGGCACCGGCTACCTGCGCACTTCGGAGGTGCGCGGTGTCGTCGCGGCCGCGGTGGGGTCGGGCTTCGCCCAGCCCGTGCGCAGCTTCGTCATCGCTCGGGACCTCGTCGACAGCCTCGAGGACCGTCCCGCTCAGCGGCACCCGGTGCTCATCCAACTCGCCGGTGTGCGCGGGCCTGCCGGGGACAGTGCCTCTGCGGCGCTCGATCTCGATCACGCACGCGCGCGCATCGTCACCTCGCTGAAATCGCTGGTTCCGACGAAGCAACACGCGGCGGCAGAGATCGATCCGCTGCGCCGCTATGTCACCGCGAAGCTGACGCAGCTGGAGGTCGAGGCTCTGAGCGTGAGCTGCCGGGCGCACATCGACTACCTCTGGAAGAACTCGCGCAAGAGCGCGCTCCTGTGGCTGTCGACGCAGAAGATCCAGGCGTCCGCGGCCGAGACCACGTTCGGCGCGGACGGCAACGGGATTCGCTGGGCTGTGCTCGACACGGGCGTTGCTCTCGATCATCCGCATTTCCGGACGCACGCGACCGTCGAGGCCGCGTGGGACTGTACCGGGATCGGTGATCCCGTCGGCGGGTCGAGTACAGCCGCCATGAAGAGGGCCGCCGACGGCCACGGTCATGGCACGCACGTGTGCGCGACCGTCGCGGGCGAGTTTCCCGACGACCTTCTGATCGAGGGGCGGACGGCCCCGGTCCGCATCAAGGGCATCGCGCCGCGAGCGAAGCTGCACGTCTACAAGGTCCTCGGCAACGACGGCTCCGGCTCCGACGGTGCGATCATCAAGGCGCTCGACCACATCGCGGACACCAACGACCGAGCCGGTCACCTGGTGATCCACGGAGTCAACCTGAGCCTGGGCGGACCATTCGATCCGAGCGTCTACGGCTGCGGGCACTCGCCGCTCTGTGTCGAGCTGCGCCGGCTCTGGGGGCAGGGTGTGGTCGTGTGCATCGCAGCCGGAAACGACGGCTACGTGTCTCTGCAGACCGCAGACGGGGCGGTGGACGCGAATCTCGACCTGTCGATCAACGATCCGGCGAACCTCGAGGAGGCGATCGCCGTCGGGTCGGTTCACAAGGAGAACCCGCACACCTACGGCGTCTCGTTCTTCTCGTCGCGCGGACCGACCGCGGACGGTCGCGTGAAGCCCGACGTCGTCGCGCCGGGCGAGCGCGTCCTGTCGGCGCGCCACGACTTCGTGTCCGACCGAAGACGGCGGCGGCGTGCGGCACCCGCGCCCAGGCGTGACGCCCCGCGCGACGCCGCCGACTTCTACGTCGAGATGAGCGGCACCAGCATGGCGACGCCCCACGCCTCGGGTGCGCTCGCCGCGTTCCTCTCGGTGCGGCCCGAGTTCGCGGGCTTCCCGGACCGCGTCAAGCGCATGCTGCTCGAGAGCTGCACGGACCTCGGCCGGGATCGCTACATCCAGGGCCGCGGGATGCTCAACGTGCTGCGCATGGTCGGGGCAGTGTGAAAGCGGCGGGGCCGCCTGCGCGGCCCCATCGGCCCGGGCTGGGGAAGGCCATCGCACCCGCCCACTCCTTGCACCCGCGTCCGCACCGTCGCGCCCCTGCAACACGTACCCGTCTGCCGACACGCAACGATTTCGGACACTCTTCCGCCATCGACATGGCACCGCCCTTGCGCACCGACCGAACCACCATGAAGCTCCGCCCCCTCGACTCCCCCTCCGACGCCCCCGACCGAACGGCCCGCGTCCTCCGCGATCCGCACCGTGGCTGCTTCGTCCTCCTCGGACGCCATGCGCTCCTCGCCAGCGACCACGCGCTGAACCGCTTCGAGGTCACCTCCGCCACCGACTCCGAGCGCGACGCGCTGCTCCGCGCTCGCACCCGCCTGCGCGGGCTGCGTCCCCGCCTCGTGCCCCTCACTCACGAGCACCTCCCGCACGGCAGGTGACGCGACCAGGCAGCGTCCGCGCCCGCGCGTGACCCGCGGACGCCATCCTCTCGCGCTCACGATCGAACCGATCGCACCGCGCCGCTTGCTCGTGCCCTCCCGGGCACCGCACCATCGCCGAATCCGATCCGCGAAGCCGCCCGTGCGGCGCAGACGGGAGGGCGCGATGACCAGGTGCGACGCGTTCGCGAGCACGACGGGAACCACGAACCGCAACGGGGCCGGGATCCGACTCGCTGCCTCGATCGCCTTGGCGCTGCTCGCCGGCGCGACGGTGCTCGCGCCGTCACCCGCACACGGTGCCGCCGACGCCCGCGCCCTCCTCGACGACGCCGCGCGCAAGAACGGCACGGCCTCCTGGCGTGACCGCGCCCTCGAGGTCACCATCGAGTCCCTCTCCGGTGACGGCATCACCCGCACCCGCGTCGCGCGCGTCGAGGAGCTGCGCGAGCCCGACGGCGGCCAGCGGACCTTCATGGAGTTCACCTCGCCGTCCGACGTCGAGGGCACGCTCTACCTGCACCTCGCGCCGAAGGGCGACGACGAGCAGGAGTGGATCTACTCTCCCGCGGCGCGCCGTCCACGACGCTTGACGCCCGGGCAGGCCGACGAGATGGCGACCGGCGCGGAGCTGGGCTACCGCGAGGTAGAGCGCGCCGCGCGCGTCGTCGGGTGGAGCGATGCGGACGCCGATGCGACGCTGCTCGCCGACGAGACGCTCGACGGGCGGGCCCATCACGTCGTGCGCTTGACGCCGCGCGCACCGCGTCCGGGGGATCCATCGTCCTTCGATGCCTGGCTCGGTGCGGACGACCTGCTGCTCCACAAGCTCGTGCCGCACGGCGGCTCCGGGACGCCCAGGGAGATCCTGCTCTCCGACCACGAGACCGTTGGTGGACACGCCACGCCGCGCGTGATCGAGGTCATCGGCCCGGACGGTGCGTGGCGCACCGTGTTCCGTCTGAAGGACGTGCGCTACGACACGGGTCTGAAGGAATCGACCTTCAGCCTCGCACGCCTCAACCGCGGCCGCTGAGCCGGCGAGCGGCGAACGGCGGGGCGCACCGGGATCGGACCGTGACATCGGAGAGCGAGCCACCGTGACGACAGCACACACCGATCCCCCGCTCGTCCTGCACGCGCGCCGCGACACCAACGCGCTAAGCGCCCTCGGATGCGCCGCCGCGACGCTCGCGAGCCTCTGGATGTACCATCAACGCACGGCCGGACCGCTCTGGAACGCAGTCCTTCTCCTCTTCGTCCCGACCTTCGCCATCGCAACAGCTGCCCTCGTCCGCCGCGTCCTCGACCCGCGTCCCGCCTTGGTCGTTGACGACCACGGCATCCACGACCGTCGCAGCGGTGTCGATGCCCCGTGGCACCACATCGGGCGCATCCACGTCTGGCGGCAGGAGCTGAAGAGCACGCACGTCGACTGGATCGCGCTCGACGTCGCCGACCCCGCACGCGTCCGCCAGGGTGCGCTGAACCGGAACGGTGCGCTGAGGGCGATCGCGAGCGCGATGGGTGCGCCGCCGGTGCTGCTGCAGACCTCCGACCTGCCGATGCCGCCGGACGAACTGCTCGCCGAGCTTCACCGACGCCACGTGCTGCACGCGTCGAGCGAGTCGGCGTCGTAGTCCGTCCGCACGCGACGGCAACGACCGGCCGCGAAGCCCGCGCTACGATCCGCTCGACTCGACCTCAAACGTGAACACGAGCTGGGTCGGCTCCGGATTTCCCGCGATGTGCGCCTCGATGTCGATGGAGAGATATCCGTTCAGGATCTGATCCGGCGGATTGTTCGACGCATCGCACGTCACCACGAACGCATCCGCCGCCGTCGCCCCCACGAGCCCGCCCTCGGTCCACAGCGAGGTGAGGAACGTCGTCACCTGCTGCGTGACGGCCTGCCACAGCAGCTCGTCGTCCGGCTCGAACACCACCCACTGCAGCGACTCCTGCAGCGACGCGCGGATGAAGAGATCCGTCCGGCTCGCCGCGACGTACGCGCCGTTCATGTTCGCATCGCCCAGCGTTCGCGCGCCGAAGAGCTCCGTACGGGTGCCGAACGCCGGCCCGGAGCGGATGGCGTTCACGTTCTCGGACAGCAGCGTCGCCACGTCCACGTCGTCGAGCACGGCCGACGCACTCACCACACCACTCAAGACGCCGTTCGCCGAGCCGGCGGGATCGACCCACACGCCGCTCGCCCCGTCGTTGGCCGCGAACGCGCCGGCGATCGCTCCGCCGGCGGCGACCGTCGTCGTGGCGCCCGGCGCGCTCTGCACCACGATCTGGGGGTAGTACGTCGCCGCGAACGGCAGCACGCCCTGCGGCGGCAGCGGGCCGGGAAGCGTCGGCATGAGCGACGCGATCACCCAGCCGCCGTACTCCATCGACGCGGCGAGCGACTCGGGCGCGTCGACGATGGTGAACGCGTTCGCGCCGATCGCGTACGGGACCGCGGTCTGCAGCAGCGTCGTCGCGTCATCGGGCGACATGGAGGCGAGGTCGGGAAGCACGAGCAGCGACCATCCGCTCGCTGAGTCCAGCGCGTGCAGGCCGGTCTTTGCGCCGGACGTCCCGATCACGTCGTTCGCCGACGCGCTCGCGGTACCGACCACCCACGCGAGGGCGCCGCCGTTCGCGAAGAACTGCGTGACCGCGAGGCCGACCGGCGACGCCGACGCCGCGGCGGTGAAGCTCGACGTCAGGTCGTCGACGCTGGTCACCTGCATCGCCTGGCCGACGGGACCCGTGCCGATCGATCCGACGAACGCTGCGACCGAGGTCGACGCGCCGGACACTGCGCCGGACGCGCCCGTCTCCGTCACGTAGACGCCGGGCGTGGCCGCGTCGTCGGTCGCCTGCGTGGCGTGCGCGGCGCTCGTGCCGGGCGCCACGCCCGCGCACGCGCGCGGCAGGGCCATGTAGTGCGCCGGACGGCTCCCGTCGGTCGTGATCTCGAGCGTGTAGTCGCCGGCGCCGACGCGCACGCGCGAGTCCTCTTCGCCCGCGTGCGTCTCGGTGACGATTCGACCGGACGCGTCGAGCAGGCGAACGATGCCCGCGGTTCCGCCGCCGATCCCGAGACGCAGATCGGTGTCCGCGACGATCCGGTACGGCAGGACGTCGACGCCGGAACGGCCGGAGTCGGAGGCTGCAACGGGCTCACCGGGGGCGCCGGTCTCGAGGCGGCCGATCACGATGTCGCCGGGTGTCGCGTGCAGGTCCGGCGATCGCGCGAGCTGGTGCTCGTGCAGGGCGTCGGCGAGTCGGCAGGACGGCGCCACCTCCGGCACCGCGGCGGAGCCGGACGACCCCGAGCCGCCATCGCATCCGCCGCTCGCGAGGCCGAGGCCGAGCGTGAGCATGGTGACCGCGATCCGCGCTCGCAGAGATCCCGTCGATCGACGTACGACCACGCGCGTACATCGGCAGCCCACTGCGCGGTCGTAAGCTGCGGTCCGGAGTGGCCGGGGTTGGGGCAGATGCCCCAAGCGCAATGTCTCACCCCGCGAGAATCGTAAGATTGACGAGCTGCCTCGTTGACACCCGCGCGCCGTCGGTTCTAGTGTCCGCCCGCTTCACTTCGCCCCATCCCTTCGACCGACGAGGTGACCACGGTGTCGACCCGCAAGACGTTCCTCCGCGCGACCGCCGCGATCGCGCTCGTCCTCGCCTGCGCCGGCGGCGCTTTCGCGCAGCAGAGCAAGGACCAGCAGAAGTGCCTCAACACCGTCAACAAGGACGGCTCGCTGGTGGCGAAGGCGCAGGGCAAGGCCAACGTCGGCTGCGTCAAGGACGCGGGCGCGGGCAAGCTCACCGGTACGGCCGAGTCGTGCTTGACGGCCGACGCGAAGGGCAAGCTGCAGAAGGCGAAGGACAAGACGGTCGCCGACGCGGCAAAGTCGTGCACCTCCGCTCCGAGCTTCGCCTACCCGGGCGCCGCCGCGACCAATGCCGGTGCCGAGCAGGCCGGGCTCGACCTGGTCGAGGACGTCTTCGGCGAGCCGCTCGACGCGGCGATCACGAGCTGCACCGCCAACAAGGCGGGCTGCGGCTGCCAGGCGAAGATCATCGACGACGTCTCGAAGCTCGCCGACACGAAGATCGCCGAGTTCGTCAAGTGCAAGAAGACGGTCCTGAAGAACGGCGCCAACAGCGGCGCGGCCCTGCAGGCGTGCGTCGACGACGCCGGCACCGCGGGATCGATCAAGGCCGACTCGAAGGGCAAGATCGCGAAGGCGCTCGTCAAGCTGGGCGGCGACATCGCGAAGAAGTGCGACACGCCGGGCGTGACGACGACGTCCTTCCCGGGAGCGTGCACCGGCATGAGCGGCGCCGCGCTCGCGCAGTGCCTCGACCGTCTCGTCGAGTGCCGCGTCTGCCAGGCGATCAACGACATGGACGCGCTGTTCGTGAACTGCGACGTCTTCGACGACGCCGTCGCGAACGGCACGTGCTTCTCGGGCACCGGCCCGACGCCGACTCCCGCGCCGACCGCGACACCCGGCCCGACGCCGACGCCCGCGTTCCCGCCGGGCACGGTCCTGAAGGGCATCCTCACGCCGACGACCGGACGCTTCAACTACAACCTGGTCCTCGGCATCCCCGGCTCGGACGCCGCGTGCGCGTCGAACTTCGCGGGCACGCACACGTGCACGTACGCGGAGCTGCAGGCGGCGGAGGCCGCGGGCGACCTCGACGGCGCCAAGGACCTCGCCGGCACGGCGGTCACGTCGTTCTGGGCAATCGACTCGTCGCATGTCAACACGTTGCAGTGCGCGACGACGGTGCCATGGGACTACGCGACGGCCCACACGGGACACTTCGGCGAGAAGGTCAATCTGACCAACGCGACCGGTGCCCTGAGCGCGCTGCAGTCGGGCTCGGGCGCGGGCGTGTTCTGCCTGAACTCGAGCTGGGTCGGCTGCTGCCAGTGATCCTCCGGCCGGTGCCGGCGCGCGCGCGTCGGCACCGGCGTCTCGTCGCGACGGCGTCGGTCGTCGCAGCGCTCGCAGTCGCCACAGCCATCGCGTCGCCGGCGGCGGCCGCAAGGGCGAAGAAGAAGAGCGCGAAGCCCGCGCCGACGCCGACACCAGCCGCGTACGTTCCGTCCTGCAAGCAGAGCGACCGCGCCGGCTGGTGCGTCGCGCGCCGCTTCGCGGGCGACGTTCCCGGCGGCGAGCTCGGCTTCCGCTTCGGCGAGCCGCTGGACGTCGACGGCGACGGCACCGCGGACGTCGCGGCCGGGGCGCGCTTCACGCTCGAGAAGGGCACGCTGCAGAACGGCAGCGCGACCGTCTGGTCCGGCGCGACCGGCGCGCCGCTGCGCAGCTGGCGCGGCGAGCTGCCCGACGGCCTCTTCGGTCATTGGGTGCTGCCCGTTCCCGACCTCGACGGCGACGGTCTCGCCGACGTCGTGATCTCCGCGCCGAACGCGCGCGTCGACGGCAACGTGCGCGGCGTCGTGTCGGCGCGCTCGCCCGCGACCGGCAAGGAGATCTGGCAGCGCAGCGGCAAGGACACCGAGAACCTCGGCTGGGACCTCGCTCCCGCCGGTGACCAGAACGGCGACGGCATCGCCGACGTGTTCGCGGGCGCGCCGTCGGTCGACGCGGGCAGCGTCAAGCTGCTGAGCGGCAAGGACGGCACGGTGCTGCGCACGTACACGCCACCCGCCGACGTGCAGTCCTTCGGCTGGTACGTGGCGAGCGTCGGCGACCTCGACGGCGACAGCCGCAGCGACCTCGCCGTCGGCGCACCGCTCGAGCCGGGCGTCGCGGAAGCGAAGATGGGCGGCGCGTGGGTGCTCTCCACGCGCGACGGCCGCGTGCTGCAGCACTGGCAGGGCACGACGCGGCTCGACGGCTTCGGCGAGATCGTCGCGTCGCTCGGTGACCTCGACGGCGACGGCGTCGCCGAGATCGCGGTCGCATCACCGCGCACCAACGACCAGACGCGCTCGCTGCCCGGCGAGGTCTTCGTCTACTCGGGGAAGAGCGGCAAGGAGCTGCGGCGCTGGACGGGCAAGCAGCCGGGAGAGCTCTTCGGACGCATGACGGTGTCGGCGGGCGACGTCGACGGCGACGGCGTGGACGACGTCGCGATCGGCGCGCCGTGGTACGCGGTCGGGGACAAGACGCGCGTCGGACGCCTCGAGATCCGCTCCGGACGCACGGGAAAGATCCTGCACGAACTGGTCGGCGACGAGGCGGACGGCTGGTTCGGCTGGCACGTGCGGCGTGCGCCGGATCCGGACGGCGCGAAGCGTCCCGCGCTGCTCGTGGGCTCGCTGCGCCACTCGGTCGACGGCCAGCCGACCGTCGGCCTGATCGACCTCTACGTGCTGCGCGCGGCGCCCGCGTCAGGCGCGAAGAAGCCGCAGCGCAAGGCTCACGGCACGACCACGCGCGGCGCGCGGCGCAGCGACATCAGGTAGACGCGCAGCGCGCCCCTGTCCGGGTCGGACAGCGCCGCGTACGCCGCACGCGCCGTGGCGCCCTCGCCGCCGTGTCCGGCGATCGCGTAGTCGAGGCTCGGGGCGCGGCCGTCGTGCAGGTACGGCGCGGAGTCGGCGACGCCCCACAGGCGCGTCGTCAAGTATATTCGTGAGGCGACGCCGTCCTGCTCGTGCCGCGCGGCGTTCTCGCCGCCCATGTCGTGGCGCTTGAGATCGCTGAACAGCCAGACCGGGTAGCCGCCCGCCTGCGCGTCGTACGCGAGCTGCGGCGCGCGCATCTCGCGCGACAGGTCGATCGGCGGCAGACCGTCGAGCTCGAGCACCGGGCTGTCGAGCACCATCGTCGGGACGTGGCAGCCGGCGCAGCCGATCTCGTGGAAGGTCTCGCGTCCGCGCTGGAAGTCGCGCGCGAAGCTGGTCGTGGTCGGCGCGAGCAGCGCCGGCGCCGGCGGCGGCAAGGCGCGATCCTGCACCAGCGGCGCCACGATCGGCAGCTCGAGCAGCGCCATGTGCGCGACCATCGCGGTGAACGGACCGCGCCGCAGCTCGTCGCGCACGCCGTCGGCGTCGGGGTCGCTCGCGTCACCAGTCGCGTCCGTCACGCGCAGCAGCCCCGAATCGCCGTGCGCGATCAGCGGCTCGCTCTGCACGCCGGTGTGCACCTGCAGCGCTTCGGCCGAGAAGTCGGCGATCGTCGCGAGCGTGCCCTTCCAGCCGAACGGCTTGACGACGAGGTCCGCGTCGATCCCCTGCAGGCCGGACGCGTCGAGCTTCCCGTCCGCGCCGACGCGCAGCACGCCGAAGTCGACGCCCTTCGTCGCCAGCCGCGCTTCGCGCGCGGCTCCGCCGTCGCCGCCGGCCGCGGCACGGACGAGCACGTCGCGCTGCCGCTGCAGGTCGCGCGTCATCTCCCGCGCCAGCGCCTGCACGACGCCCGGCGCGACGAGCGCCGGCGGATTGCGCGCATCACCCGTGCCCGGACGCTCGCCGTCGCCCTGCAGGAACGCGTCGTCGGTCTCGGCACCGGCCCCGTTCGGACCTCCGATCCAGTGGCACGACGGACACGAGATCGTCTCCGGCCCGCCGAAGCGTCCACCGTGCACGCGGCGGAACGGCCCGTGCGCGTCCCGTGCAGCGCCGCCACTGCCGAGGCCGTCGGCGAAGCCGTACTCGTGCTCGAACACGAGCTCGCCGAGATCCGCGATCTGCGCGAGGCAGAGCTCGCCGCGCGCCATGCGGTCGGGATCGAGTGCCGCGTTCATCGTGCGGAGGAAGAAGCCGGGCTCGGCGGCCTCGCGGAGGCGCAGCTCGTGACGGCGCGCCGCGCGGCGGTGCGCGTCGCGTGCGGCGTCGAGGCTCAGCGGCGCGGGCTGCGCGACGGGCGGGCAGTCCGCGCGCCACGCGACGTCGGCGTTCCTGGCCGACGCCTGCACATCGAGCGCGAGCCGTCCCGCCGTCGCGTCCGCCGCCGCAGGCGACGTTGGCTGCGGCGCGTCGCACGACGCCAGCGTCACGCACGCCACGCCGAGCGCGAGCAGACGCGGGAGCGACGAACGTCGGACGCGCATCACGGCACGAACAGCTTCGGCTGCCGCGACAGCGACAGCAGGAACACGCGCACGCTCGCGCGCCCGCGCTCGTCGAGCGCCAGATACGCGTCGCGCGCGGCGGAAGCCTCGCCGCCGTGCAGCACGATCGCGTCGTGCACCGTAGGCGCGCGTCCGTCGTGCAGATACGGTGCCGTCTCGGCGAGCCCCCAGAGCGGACGCGTCAAGTACACCGAGGCCGGGATCGTCCCCTGCGCCGACGGGCTCGCCAGCGCCGCACCCATGTCGTGACGCTTCAGATCGCTGAACAGGTGCACGAGGTACGACGTCTCGCGGCTCGCGTACTTCGGCTCGACCTTCGGCCCGTCCCCGTCCGTCGCGACGTTCACGAGGAACGGCGGACGGTCCTCCTCGCGCGGCAGGCGGACGTCGAGCTGCGGGTCGTTCAGCTCGAGCGTCGGCACATGGCAGGTCGCGCAGCCGATCTGCGCGAAGCGCGTACGTCCCTGCGCGAACAGGTCGAGCAGCCCGGGATCCTGCGGCGGACGCATCACCGGCGCCTCGAGTTGTGCGAGGTAGCCGACGACGGTCGTCAGCATGCCGGAGTCGATCTCGAGGCTCACGCCGTCGCCGTCGAGGTCGTCCCACTTGCCGGTGCCGAACGGCGCCGGATCGAGGTTGCCGTCGCGCACCGCGAGGTGGATGCGCTTCGAGATCAGCCCCTGATGGATGTGCAGCGACTCCTCGACCATGCCGCGCAACGTCGCCTGGTGGCCCTTCCAGCCGAACGGCCGCACGGTGAGGTCGCGATCGACGCCCGTGATGCCGGAGCCGTCTTCGGTGCCGTCGGGATTCGCGACGATGCGCCCGAAGGAGACGCCCTTGCTGGCGAGCTCGCGCTCGACCGGCCGTCCGTCGGCGCGCGCCTGCGCCATGGCTTCGGACGCCTCCCGCCGCAGGTCCGCCGTCATCTCGACGGCGAGCGCCGCGACGGGTCCGAGACCGAGCAGGTGCGGCGCGTTGCGCTGATCCGCTCCTCCGGTCCGCACGCCGTCGCCGTTCAGGAACGCGTTCTGCGTCTGCGTGCCGGCGCCGTCGGGTCCGCCCTTCGCGTGACAGGAGAAGCAGGCGAACGCGTCCGGGCCGCCGGAGCGGCCGCGGTGGATGCGCTGCAGCTCGGGCGTGTAATTGACGGCGCCGCGATCCTGGCCGCCGTGGCCCCAGCCGTTCTCCGGGCGGAACGGGTAGCCGAAGAGCTCGTCGCCGACGATGAACAGGGTCTCGCTGGTGACCGCGCGGTGGTCGAAGTCGATCTCGGTGAGCGTCGCGTGCTCGACCAGCTCGCCCGGATCACGCGCGTCGAGCACGCGGTCGAAGTCCTCGCGCCGGCGAAGGTCGATCGCGCGCGTCAGGTCCTCGAGCAGCTGCGGATCGTCCGGCAGCGTGCCGTCGTCGAGCGCGAGCGCGGCGTCGGATCCGGGACGTGCCGCCGCGGCGACGTCGTGCGCCGCGGCGGCGTTTGCCGCGGTGTCCTCGGCGGAGCGTCCGGCGCGGGCCGGCAGCAGGATCAGCGCACCGAGCGCGGCCAGCGCCGCGACGCACGGCACCAGTGCCGAACGCGCAGCGACGCCGCGCGCTCCGGCTGCGCGGCGCACGGGAGCGTCAAGGATCGGGCGGCCGCGCATGGCGCGCGATCCTATCAGGGCCGTCGCGCCTCGTGCACGCGCGGATCGGGCCGTCTCAGCGGGCGGAGCGCCTTGACGCGGCGGCACGCGGTCGCCGCGTCCGCGTGCCGGCCCGTGACCCCGGCGGCTTCGTCGCGCGGGCGGTGGCGCGTGCCCGCGCCTTCACCGGCCCTGCCGGCGCGACGATGCGCGCGAGGAGCTCGCTGACGCTCGCGCCGAGCGCACGGACGGCGTCCGGACCCGCAGGCGCGGCACGGCTCACCAGCTCCAGGATGCCGGCCATCGTGGCCACGGCGAGGTCGTGCGGGACGGGCGCCGTCCCCGGGCGCGCTCGCCGGAGCTCCTCCGTCGCGCCGGTCAGGAGCGAGGCGAAGCGGTCGAGGGCCTGCTCGCGCGCCGCCCGCGTGGCGGGACTCGCGACCGCGGCTTCCGCCATCACCTGCAGGAGGAACGCCGGCGTCCGCGCCATGGCGTCGAGGTAGCCGTCGACGACGGCGCGCAGGCGCGAGCGCCCGTCCGTGAGGTCCGCCGTCTCGCGGCTTCTGCGGCCGATCGCGGCGGTCGTCGCGTCGGCGACGGTCGCGTGCAGGGCGAGGAAGACCGCCTCCTTGTCGGCGAAGTGCTCGTAGAAGGTGGTCTTCGAGATCCGCGCGCGCGCGGCGATGTCGGCGATCGTGGTCGCCTGATAGCCCTTCGCCGCGATCGCCGCGGCGAAGCCCTCGACGATCTGCTCGCGCTGCGCGGCCGCGACCGCGGCCTTCATCCGTTGATTGACGCGGGCGCCCATCGCGGCGCTACTTCTTCGTGAAGCCGAGGCGCCGCGGCGGGTCGGTCGTGAAGGTCGCGGCGGACGCCTCGCCGAGCGCCTCGAGGTCGTCGAGCCAGCGCCCGAGGTACGTCGCCGTCACGCCGGGCACGCTGATCACGTCGCCGGTCTTCGCCGCGTGCGGGAAGGCCGGCGCCGGATTCGCCGGCGGCTGCACCGCGCGCGGCGTGTTGTCCGTCGGCCCCGGGTCGCGGATCTTCTGCGCCTGCGCGCCGACGCGCGACATGTCGATCGGCGATCCCTCGAGCGCGGGCGGCGTGCGGGACGGGATCTTCCGTTGCGACGCGCCGATTCCCGAGAACGAGCCGACGTAGGTCTCGTGCGTCGTGCCGAGCCCCCAGATGATCTTCGTGAAGTCGTGGTTCCAGAAGAACTCGGGCACCACCTCGTCGAGCTGCGTCAAGCGCCGGTACGCGCCGGTCGCGACGTCGACGGCCCAGAGGTCGGCGCGGAAGTCGGGTCCGTTGAAGTCGGCGAGGAACTGCAGCGTCTGCGTCGACCCGGTGTCGGGCGCGTCGAAGCCGGTGCGCTGTGCCGCGGCCGCGATCGCGCCGTACCACGAGCCGACCGTGCTGCCGCGGTTCGACATCATGATCACGGTCTTCATGTCGGGCGTGAAGATGGCCTGCTCCTGGTAGAGCGGCGCGTTGTCGCCGATCGGCGTCACGCGCGGGTCCTCCGGCGATGCGCCGTCGCCGTAGACGCGCATGTAGTACACGCGCATGTTGCCCCAGCCCGGCGGGACGTCCTGGAACGGCGAGTTGCGGCCGCCGGCCGCGGAGAAGAGGAAGCCCTTGCCGTCGGGCGACCACGGCTGCGTCTCGTACGCGCCGTACGGCGGACCGACGACGCGCACGTTGCGCAGCGACGGCACGCCGCGGTCGAGCACGAAGTCGCCGAGCAGGATCTGCCACGTCTGGCCCCCGTCCGAGAGGGGATGGCCTTCGGTGTGCGTCCAGACGACGTGCTCTCCGTCGGGCGACCAGAAGGCGTGGAAGTTGTCGTACGGGACGCCGGTGTTGATGCCGTACACGGCGCCGCCGTCCGGATCGGAGTCCGTCGTCAGGCGGTGCGGACGGGAGCCGTCGGCGCGCATCACGTACAGGTCGCCGCCGAAGCCGCCGAGTCCCGGGCCGCCGATGTGGACCGGCTGCTGCCCGTACGACGCGAACAGGATCCAGTCGCCCTGCGGACGCTCCTGCGCGAAGCCGTTCGGCCCCGCGACCGTCGTGCACGTCAGGCAGGTCTGCCGGCCGGCGTCGATGCGCGAGCGGTAGACCTGCGCGATGCCGGCCGAGTCGAGCTCGGTGGACAGGACGTCGCCGTTCCTCGTCCACGAAACGTCCTGCCCGAACGCGTAGGGCAGCTTCTTCGCCTGGAACGGCGCCGAGAACCACGGCCCGAACACGGACCGCGCGTCCGCACGACGCGCCGTGGTCCAGCCGCCGAGCACCGCGGCCAGGAGCAGGATCGGCAGTACGCTTCGCTTCGTCATGCGGGAGTCCTTCCGCGCCGGCACCACGCTGCGCTCCGGCGGTGCGCTGAGTACCATCTGGTATCCAGACAGTACAAGACGGTATTTCGTGTGGCCGGCAGCCGCGACTTGCGAAGCCGGGGCAGGGCGCGCCACACGTCGTGACGTGACCCTCGACCTCCTCGACGCGTCGATCCTCGCCGATCCGTATCCGCACTACGCCGCCTTGCGCGCCCGGACGCCGGTGGTCCGGAACGAACGCCTGCGTGCGTGGCTGCTGCTCGGGCACGCCGAGGTCGCGACCGCGCTGCGCGACGACGGCCGCTTCTCCGCCGACCGCCGCCGCGCGAAGCGGGGAGCCCACGCCGGCGGCGCCGCTCCCGCGACGGCGGCGTCGGGGATTCGCGTGGTCGCCTCCGACCCGCCGGAGTGCCTCGACGTCCGCGCGCTGCTGAACGACGCGCTGGTCCCGATGGTGCGCGCGATCGCGCCGCGCATCGACGTCCTGGTCGACGAGCTGCTCCACGATCTCGCGCGGAGCGGGCAGGGTGGTGCGACGGTCGACCTCGTCGAGGAGTTCGCCTACGCGCTGCCGATCCGCGTCATCGCAGACCTGCTCGACATCCCGCCCGCCGAGCGCGCACGCTTCCAGGAGCTGTCGCGCACCATCGCGCGCGGCATGGACCGCTTCCACGGCAGCGGCGACGTCAGGTCGGGGCTCGCCGACATCGGCGCCTACTTCTTCGGCCACCTGCCCGAGCGCCGCGAGCGTGCGGTGCGCGCCGCGGATGGAGCCGCAGACGACGCGGGCGACGATCTCATGACGCGCCTCCTTCGCGTCGAGCGCGACGGCGACCGTCTCTCGGACCTCGAGGTGGTCGCGATGTGCACCGCGCTGGTCTTCGGCGGGCACGAGACCACCGTCAATCTCATCGCGAACGGCATGCTGGCCCTGCTGCGCCACCCGCACGAGCTCGAACGGCTGCGCGAGGACCCGGCGCTGCTGCCGACGGCAGTCGAGGAGCTGCTGCGCTGGGACAGCCCGCCGCAGTTCGTGTCGCGCGTGGTGACGGAGACGACGCAGCTCGGCGGCGCCACGCTCCACGCGGGCGACACCGCGCTGGTCGGCATCGGATCCGCGAATCGCGATCCGGCGGCGTTCCACGACCCCGACCGGCTCGACGTCGGACGCACGCCGAATCCGCACGTCGCGTTCGGGCTCGGTACGCACTTCTGTCCGGGCGCGCAGCTGTCGCGTCTCGAGGCGCGTGCCGCGATCGGCGCGCTGGTCGCGCGTTGTCCCGATCTGCGGCTCGCGGGCGAGCCGGCGTGGCGGCCGACCTTCATCCTGCGCGGACTCGAGCGGCTGCCCGCGCGTCTGGCTTGACGCGAGCCCCGGCCGTCAATCCGCTTCGACGGGCGCCAGCAGGTACGCGAGGTCCTCGCGCGTGAGCGCGCGCGCGGTGCCGCCGTCGCCGAGCAGCTCGCGCACCAGCGCGGCCTTGCGCTGCTGCAGCTCCGCGATCTTCTCCTCGATCGTGCCGCGCGCGATGAGACGGTACGCGATCACGGTGCGGTCCTGTCCGATGCGGTGGCTGCGGTCGATCGCCTGCGCCTCGACGGCGGGATTCCACCAGGGGTCGAAGAGCACGACGTAGCTCGCGGCCGTCAGGTTGAGGCCCGTTCCGCCGGCCTTCAGCGAGAGCAGGAAGACGCACGGGCGCGCGTCGTCCGCGAAGCGCTGCAGGACGCGCTCCCGATTGACGGTCTCGCCGGTCAGGACGTGGTGCGCCATGCCGCGCGCCGCGAGCTCGTCCTCCAGCAGGCGCAGCATGGTGACGAACTGCGAGAACACCAGCACCTTGTGGCCTTCCGCGAGCAGCGGCTCGAGCAGCTCGAAGAGCGCCTCGATCTTGCCCGCGCCGAGCTCGGGCTTGCCGCCGACCAGCGCCGGGTGGCAGCAGATCTGCCGCAGCCGCGTCAGCGCCGCGAGGATCACGATGCGGTTCTTCTTGAGTCCGTGGGGCTCGCCTTCGAGGCGCTCGACCAGGTCGCGGCTCTTCGCGAGCTCGGCGAGGTACAGCTTGCGCTGCCCGGGCGTGAGCTCGCAGTCGCGCTGCTCCTCGATCCGCTCCGGAAGATCGCTCGCGACGTCGCGCTTCAGGCGCCGCAGCAGGATGGGACGCAGCTTCGCCGACAGCAGGACGCGGCGCGCGGGCGGCAGGTCGGGATGGTCGAAGCTCTCGACGAACTGCGCGCGCGTCCCGAGGTAGCCCGGACACACCACGCTCGCGATGCTGAACAGATCGAGCGGGCGGTTCTCGAGCGGTGTGCCGGTGAGCGCGAGCCGGTAGCGCGCGTCGAGGTGGCGGGCGGCGTGCGTCACGGCTGCGTCGGGGTTCTTGACGTTCTGCGCCTCGTCGAGGATCACCGCGCGCAGCCTGGTCTCGCGCCAGTCCGCCGCGTCACGGCGCAGCAGCGCGTAGTTGGTGATCACGAGGTCGAAGCGCGCGACCTCGGCGCGCAGCGCGTGACGCTCGCTGCCGCGCTCCAGCACGAGCACGCGCAGCGTCGGCACGAAGCGCTCGGCCTCGCGCCGCCAGTTGTGCACCACGGACGCCGGGCACACGACCAGCGCCGGGCCGCCGTCGGGATCGCGGCGGCGCAGGTGCTCGAGCCACGCGAGCGTCTGCACCGTCTTGCCGAGGCCCATGTCGTCGGCGAGGACCGCGCCGCCTCCGAGGTCGCCGGCGAACGACAGGAAGTCGAGGCCGCGGCGCTGGTACGGGCGCAGCTTCGCCTTCAGCGTGCGCGGCGGCAGGACGAGCGGCAGCCCGGCGAACGAGGCCACGCGCTCGCGGAGCTCGTGCACCGCGCGCAACGTCTCCGCGTCCGCACCGACACCCGCGAGCGCGTCGAGGCTCGACGTCTGCGCGCCGGCGAGCTGCCACAGCGTCAAGCGCGCCTCGCCACCGCCGACCTCGACGCCGAGGTCCGCGAGCGCACGCTCGACCTCGTCGGGCCGGTCCTCCGGCTTGCGCGCCCATCCGGAGGGCAGCCGCACGAAGCGCGTCGTGGCCGTGCGCAGCGCCGCGATCTCCTCCAGAGTCAGGCCCGCGGCCTCGGTCTGCCACGCCGCCGACACGGAGAGGAAGTCGACGCCGCTCGCCGTGACGCGGACCTTCGGCAGCGTGCGTGCCGCGGGTCCGAGCAGGCGTCGCGCGCGCTCGTTGCCGAGGTACGTGACGCCGAGCGGACGCCGCTCCCACTCCGAGAAGAAGCCCGCGACGCGCTTGCTGGTGAGGCGGATCCAGAACCCGGTGTCTCGGTCGGGCCACGGCGGCGCCCCGCCACCGCGGCGCTCGGACGACGCCGCACCGGTGACGCCGAGCCAGTCGACGACGCTCGCGACGCGCGCCGGATCGGGGATCTCGAGCCACGCGTCCGCGACGTCGACCGTGCGCGGGTCGGTGCGCGGAGCCGTGTCCTCGTCGGCCGCCGCGTCCGGCGTCGGTGCTTGACCCGCGCTGCCGAGCGGAATCGCGGGCAGCAACGGATCGGCGGGGAAGGCGACGCGCTGCCAGCTTCCTTCGGCGTCGTACTCGAAGCCGTCGCGTGCGACCGCGGCGACGGCGACCGGCGCGGGCTCGCCGTCGAGATCCTCGACACGCCGTGCGAGCAGGCGGATCTGCAGCCAGTCGTCCTCTCGCAGGTCGAGCGTCACGACGGGAGCGACGGGGGCGATCCGCGTGTGCGCCTGCAGCGTCTCGCGCAGGTGCGGCCAGCGTCCCGCGAGCTGCGACACCAGCGGCACGCGCTCGTCGTCGCGCAGCGGCAGGCCGCCGGTGGTGCGGAAGCGCTCGATGAGCGCGGGCGGCGGCGCGGACCCGATGAACGCGAGCTCGCCGTGCGCGACCACGAGCCCGGACGCGCGACCGCCGCGCCAGACCTCCTCGCCCTGCACGAAGACGGCACGATCGAGCGGCAAGGCGCGGCCGTCGTCCCAGGTGAGGCCGAGCTCGAGCACGGTGCGCCCCGCGTGCGCCGTGCAGTACGGCGCCACGTGAGCGGGGCCGCTCGCGAGGCGGAGCGGTGCGCCCGGCGTGATGCCGCCGCGCTCGACGATCTCGTCGGACAGGTCGTCGGCCCACGTGACCAGCCCGGCGCGCGTCGCACGCTCGAGGAAGACGCGCAGCGGTCCGAGCGGCAGGATCGTTCCGTCGCCGTAGCCGCCGGCATCCGCGTGCGCCGCGAGCTGCTCGACGAAGATCGCGAGCAGCTCGGCCTGCTCGGGCGGCAGCAGGCGCGGGTCGTCGCGGACCTCGCCGTGCAGCTGCCGCAGCTGGCTCGCGGTGCGCGACTGCTCGCCGCGCGACGTCGCGACGTGCAGCTCGATGTCGAGCGCCACGAGATCGCCGCGGTGATGGTACAGCTCCACGACCGCGCGCAGGCTGCGCTGCGCGGGCGCCGCGCGCGCCTTGCCGACCCAGCCGAGGAGCTCCTGACGGAGGCGTGCGTGCTGGCGATCGAGCACGCGCTGCTCGAGATCCGGACGGTCGACGAAGCTCGCGAGGACGGGCGGCACGCGATCGCGCCCCGCGACGCGCACGGTCTCCGCCGCGAGACGCCAGCAGCGCACGTCGGCGTCGGCGACGTCGAGCTTCGCCGCGGCCACGACGCGGTGGACGGCGTCGTAGGCGAGTCCCGCGCGCCGGAGCAGCGCGTCGGCCGCGTTGCGGCGCTCCCACGAATTGCGGGACTCGCGCAGCAGGACGAGCGCCTCCATGTCGGAGCGCTCGCGCGACGACGGCACCGGAGCAGCCACGCGCGTCGGGATCACGTCCGGCTCGTTGCGCACGATCTCGGCGTCGGCCCCGTACGCCTCGCTCGGGAGCGCGTCGCGAACGACGCCGGTGCCGACGAGGTCAGGGATGGCGTCGCCGATCAGCAGCGCCGCGACGGCGTACGCGTGCTTGCAGAAGATGCCGACCGGGCACGAGCACTGCGCGATCCACGGACGGCGCTCGCCGCGCTCCGCGCACCGCCAGTGCACGCGGTAGGGCGCATCGCCCTGCACGACGGCGTCGATCGTGCCCTCGCCGAGCCGGAGCGACTCGACGCGCCCCTCGCGCACGTAGCGCGCGCCGCGCTCGCGGGTGCGCTGTCCGTACGACGCGACGGCGGCCGTCAAGCCGTCGCGGACGTCGGGCGCGAGGGCGAGCGCCTGGCCGAGCGAGGACATCGATCCAGACTCTCGCGCGCCGTTCGCGGTGCGGCAAGGCGCTGCTCCGCGGGCCGCTCAGCCGCTGTCCGCTCTCGTGGACGGGTCGTCGCCCGGGCTGAACGGGGAACCGGACACGCGCCGCGCGGAGGCCGCGCGAAACCGCGCGGCTGCTGCGGCCGCGGTCTTGCTGAAGCGGATCGCGGCGCGGCCGTCACGCGAGCTGCGCGCGCCCTCGTTCGTGATCGAGCCAGCTCGCGCCCCGGAATCTCCAACGCACATGAGACCAACCCCGATGCGCCCACCTTCTCGCTCCTGCACGTCCGCAGCCCGTCGCAGCCATGCCCGCTGAGCGTCCGCATGCACTCGTGCTCGGCGCCGGGCTCGCCGGCCTGACCGTCGCGCGCCAGCTCGCGCGAAGCGGATTCACCGTCACGCTGCTGGAGAAGTCGCGGCTCGCGGGCGGCAAGGCCGGCTCGCGCGAGGCGCAGCGCGGACGCGACGGAGAGCCCGTTTCCGGCGTCCGCTACGAGCACGGCTACCACATCTTCGCGCCGTGGTATCGGAACGTGCTGCGCTTGACGAAGGAGCTCGGCATCCCCCTGCGGCCAGTCTCGCGCTGGCACTACAAGAGCGAGGGCAACGGTGAGGACGGGTGGAAGGGACTCTATCTGCCCTCGACGCCGCGCGAGCTGATCGAGGTGCTGCGCAACAGCCCGCTGCCCGCGCCCGACACGCTGCTCTACTTCTACTTCGTTCTCGACATGATCGGCATGCCCCTCTCGCAGAAGGCGGTGCTCGACCGCGTGACGCGACTCGGACTCATGCGCGGGCGCTGGTACGCGACCGACTCGCTGCCGATCATCGAGGAGGAGAGCATCCTCAAGGCCGCCGCGGTGCCGGTGCACGAGATGTCGGCCTACACGGCGAAGATCCTCAGCTCGTACTTCCTGTACACGCTGCGTCCGACGAGCCTGCTGCGCACGTTCGGCGCGTCGTCCGAGCCGCAGCCGTCGCTCTTCATGCTGCCCGGCGATCTGCAGGACACCCTCATCGAGCCGTACGTGAGGGCGGTCGTGGGCGACGGCGTCACGCTGCGCTACGGCTGCGAGGCGACGAGGCTGGTGCTCGACGAACGCCCGCCGGACGGCAGTCGTCCCCGGATCGCCGGTGTGGACGTGACGGTCACCGACCCGGACGGTCGGGTGCACGCCGAGCACCTGTCGGCCGACGCGTACGTCGTCGCCACGCCGCTCGACGTGAGCCAGCGGCTCCTCGCGGTGAGCGAGCTGCTGGCGCTCGAGCCGGCGCTCGGCCACGTCAATCACCTGCGCACGGCGCCGATGGCGTCGCTGTATCTCACGTTGCGAGACGGCGTCGCGGGCGGCCTGCCGAAGGAGCACTGCTTCCTGATGGGCGGCGAGTACGGGCTGTCGTTCATCGACCTGCGTTCGCACTGGGACGAGCCGGCGTACGCGCTGTCGTTCATCTCGTCGAACTTCGCACCGCTGCTCCACCTGAGCCGCGACGAGCAGTACGAGCGTCTGATCGCGGAGATCGAGCGCTTCCTGCCGCTGACGCGCAACGACGTCACCGGCTGGTGCCTGTTCCCGAACGCCGATCCCGGGCAGCAGCTGTTCATCAACACCGTCGGCTCGTGGGCGAACCGCCCCGACGTCGCGTGCGAGGCCGTGGACAACCTGTTCTTCGCCGGCGACTGGGTGAAGAACCGCGTCGACCTCGCGTGCATGGAGGGCGCGGTGTCGGCGGCGCTTCAGGCGGCGCACGAGATCGGAAAGCGTCATGCTGCGAGGTGGCCGGTGCGCGTGCCCGAGCCGCCGCTGGTCGCGGGACGCTACCCGCCGTGCCTGGTGCGGCTCGCGGTGCGTCTGCTGTCGCCGCTCGCGCTGCTGATCTTCGCCTGGGCGCGCGTGCGCGGGGCGAAGTCGTGAAGCGCACGCTCTGCGGCGTGCTGCGCAATCTCGCCGGGCGGCTCGGCTGCCGCAGGCCGGCGTCGAGGGAAGGAACCGTGAAGCTCAGACCACTCTTCGAGATGCACGTCGACATCGGCATCCCCGCGAGCGCCGGCGCCGGCCCGTTCGGGCGGCGGGTGTTCTACCCGGTCACGCAGGGCTCGTTTCAGGGCATGGAGCCCGGTGGGACGTTCGACGGCAAGCCGCTGCGCGGCACGGTCCTGTCGGGCGGTGGCGACTGGGTGCTGATCAACGGCAAGGTCACGCGGCTCGACATCCGCGTGATGCTGCGCACCGACGACGGCTTTCCGATCTATCTGCAGGCGTTCGGCGTGCTGACGGTCAACGAAGCCGTCGAGAAGCGCCTCACGAACCCGGATCTGATCACGGACTACGGCGAGACCTACTTCGTCACGCAGCCGCGCCTCGAGACCGGCGACGACGTCGACCCCGCCGGCAACGTCGTCAAGAACCCGCACTCGTGGCTCAACGACGTCGTGCTGGTCGGGCAGGGACGCCTCGGCCCGTCGTTCCCCGGCTACATCACCGCGCGGTGGCTCGAGACCCGCGCGTACGTGGTCGAAAACTGCTGACGCGCGCCACCGTCAAGCAATGCGGACGGCCGGTGCAACCGCCGCCGCGAGCTGCTCCGGATCGCGGACGCCGCGTCCGGTGAGCCAGGCGCGCTGCTCCGCCGACACGCGCGCGCCGTCGTCGGCGTCGAGCAGCGTCGCGAGCTGCAGACGGACGCTCGCCGCGTGCAGGTCCATGCCGAGATGCTCGAAGCCGAACGCGGCCCGGTCGAGTGCCGCGCGCGCTGCCGCGGCGTCTCCCGACGCCGCGGCGATGCCGCCGCGCAACGCGTCGGCCACCGGCGTGGCCCAGCCGAGATCCTCGCGTGCGATTCGTGCAGTCTCCCTGCGCGCGTCGCGCAGCAGGCGGCCGCGCTCGGCCGCCGAACACGACTCGCCGACCGCGATCGCCAGCGCGCAGCGCGCTCGCAGGTCGCGCAGCTCGATGCGCACCATCTGGAAGCGCAGCATGCCGCTCGACTGCAGCGTGCGCCACGCTGCGTCGATGCGGCCCAGCGCGCTGCGCGGGTCGCCGAGGTAGAGATCGATCGACGCGTGCGCGACCGCGCCCTGGTAGACGGGCCAGGTGTAGGTGGCGGGGAACGGCTGCGCGAGCGCCGCGTCCGCCTGTCTTCGCGCCTCGTCCGGATCGCCCGCCGCGAGCCACACGAGGCTGCAGAAGCCGACGCGGCACATCAGCAGCGCGTACTGGTCGTTGCGCTCGCGCGCCTCGCGCAGCACGCGCTCGAGCCGCGGCGCGAGTCCGTCGAGGTCGCACGACAGGGCGCGCGCGGTGACGGCGATGTTGTCGACGTTGGCGAGCTCCCACGCGGCTCCGTTGCAGCGGTCGCGGCACAGCTCCTCGGCGCGATCGGCGAGCTCGGCCGCGTCGCGCAGGCGGCGTTCGAGGAAGGCGCCCACCGCGCGCAGCACGAGCGCGTACGCTTCGACGTTCGGCTCGCCGGACAGGCGCGCGAGACGCTCGGCCTCGACGCGGAGCGTGGCCGCACGACGGCGCTTGCGCGAGCCGCCCTCCCACACCGCGAGCAGCGCCTCGATCGAGAGGGCGCGCGCGACGTGCGCCGGGTCGCCGCTGCGCAGCGCGAGCAGGGCGTGCCGCGTCTGGAACTCGGCCGCGCGCAGCATGTCGGACACGCCGAGACCGAGTCCGGCCGACCAGCAGACCTCGAGCCGCTTGCGATCCTGCGCGGACGGCGGCGCGACAGGCGCCCGAGCGCCGATCGCGTGCCGCAGGGAGAGGCGCGCGCGATTCAGCAGCAGCGACGCGAGCACGCGCGGCGTGCTCGCGATCCACGGCAGCCGCGCGTCGTCGAGCACGCGGCGCATCGCGGCAAGGCCCTCGGCGTGCTGGCCGCAGCGCAGGTAGTGCTCCGCTGCCTGACGTTCGAGACGCGACACCTCGGGGTCGTCCGGACTCGCTGCCGCCAGTGCGCGTGCCGCCGCCTCGTAGAGCGCCGCGGCCTCGCCGCCGCGACCGAGATTGACCAGAGCGGTGGCAAGGCGCGCGCGGACGAGCCACGCCGGCTGCGACGAGACGCCGAGATCGAGAGCACGGCGGTAGAGGCGCGCCGCCTGCGCGAAGGCGAGAGCGGCGCTCGCGCGCTCGGCGGACGCGAACGCCTGCTCGGCAGCCTGCGCGAGATCGTTCGCCTGCAGGTAGTGCTCGACGAGACGCTGCGGATCCGGGTGCTCGAGCGAGGCGAGGGCCGCGGCGAGCTCGGCGTGCAGCGCTCGATAGCGCTCGGGCGAAAGCGCCTGCACGACCGACTCGCGCACGCGATCGTGGTAGGTGTCGATCGCGGGACGTCCGTCGAGAAGCGCGGGACGCAGCAGCCGCTCGGCGCGAAGTCCGGCCAGCACACGGTCGAGTCCGGCATGCTCCCGGTGCACGCGGTGCAGCAGCTCCTCGGAGATCGGCTCGCCGGCGACGCAGACGGTCTCGAGCAGGTGCCGATCGAACGGCGGCAGCGCCGCCACGCGGTGCGCCATGAGCTCGTCGACGCCGAGCGGTCTGCCTGTCCCCGCGAGCTCGTCTGCGGAGCCGCGCGCCGCGTGCAGCGCGAGCTCGCTCGCGAAGAAGGGGCTGCCGCCGCTCTCGCGTGCGATGCCAGTCAGCGTCGCGTCGTCGGCCGAAGCGCCCTCGGCGATGATCAGGCGGCGGGCCAGCTCCCGGGTGTCCTCGTCGGACAGCGGCGCGACCTCTAGGCGTTGCGGGTCGCCCACGAGCGGGTCGTCGAGCAGGATGCCGAGCGCACCCGTGTCGCGGTCGCTCGCGCGGAGCGACAGCAGCAGCAGCGCGTGCGGTGCGCCCGGCCGCTCGAGGACGGCGCGCAGCAGCGCGACGCCGTCGGCGTCCGCCCACTGGAAGTCGTCGATCCACAGCAAGAGCGGGTGCCGGTCCGCGATGCGCACCAGCAGCTCGCGGAGCGCCGCGAACGCTCTCCGCCGCGTCTCGAGCGGCTCGGGGCTCGTCGCGTCCCGCGAGGCGACCGACGCGATCGCAGGGACGCGTGCGAGGACCGGGAAGACGCGCGCGATCGCACCCACGTCGTGCGGCAGCAGCGCATCGACGCGCGCATCGGGCTGGTGTGCGAGGAAGCGGGCGAGGTCGTCCACGGCGCCGTCGATCGCCTGGAACGGCACCGACTCCTGCGGGTGGCAGCTCGCGCGCAGCAGCACGGCGTCGGAATCCCGTGCGGCGTCCTCGAGGAAGTGCTTGACGAGCGTCGTCTTGCCGATGCCCGACGGGCCGCCGACGCAGATGGTGACCGGACCGTCACGGCGCGCGCGCGCGAGGCCATCGCGCAGCGCCGCGACTTCCGCCGTGCGGCCGACGAAGGGCGCGCCGTCGCCGATCGGCGCGGCCACGCTGGTGATCGCGTGCGCGCGAGCGGCGGCTCCCGCCTGCAGGAGCTCGAGGATCAGCGCGCCTTCGGGGCGGTCCTCGGGCTTCGTGCGCAGGAGGTCCATGGTGAGCGCCGCGAGGTCGGAAGGGACCTCGGGGGCCACCTCCTGCGGCGAGCGCGGCGTGGTGTGCGTCCGCTCGAGCGCGGACACGAGCGCAGGCCCCTCGAAGGGCAGGCGCCCGGTGAGCGCCTCGTAGAGAACGAGGCCCATGCCGTACCAGTCGGACGCAGGCGAGATGTCGGCGCCGACCGCCTGCTCGGGGGACATGTACGCCAGCGTGCCGTCGACGACGCCGACGCGGCTGTGGCGCGACATCTGCGACGACAGCGTGCTCGCGAGCCCGAAGTCGAGCAGGACGACGCGGCCCTCGTCCTCGACCAGCACGTTCGCCGGCTTGACGTCGCGGTGCACGCGTCCGAAGCCGTGCAGCGCGTGCAGGCCGGTCGCGAGCTGACGGAAGGAGTCGCGCAGCCGCGCCTCGTCGACGTCACGCCACGACGGACCGGACGGTGCAGCAGGCCGCCGCACGTGGCGCAGCAGATCGACGCCTTGGATGAGCTCCATGGTGAAGAAGCAGTCGTCGCCGTGCACCACGAGGTCGTAGAGCTGCACCAGGTTCGGGTGCAGCAGGCTCGACAACGCGCGGAACTCCTTCTTCAGCTGGTAGAGGTCGTTGGGAGCCCACGCGCGCAGCGTCTTCAGGGCCACCTCGCGCGACAGCGTCGTATCGCGGGCGCGATAGACGAGGCCCATGCCGCCTTCCCCGAGCTGTGCGAGGACGCGGTAGCGGCCGCTGTCGCCGAGCCGCGGCGCATGCTCCGTGAACGACTCTTCGCTTGCCATCGATGAGAGTTCCAAAATTTCGTCGAGCGATCGATTCTCCTAGTCGCCCGGCCGTCGCAGCGCCAGCGAAACTCGCAGCGGCCTCGCGGGGCGGCGGCGCCTTGCTCCACGTCCGGGCGCGGCGCATCCTGCTGCGCGTTCGAGGCGGTCGGCATCGCGCCGCGGCGGCGGCGCGGAGGAGGAGAGGACGATGCGGGGTCTGCGGATGCGTGTCGTGGTCGCGGCGCTGCTGGCGCTCGGCGGCTGCAGCGACTCGAATTCCGAGCGGCAGACGAAGCCGACGTTCGACTGGGGCTATCCTGAGTACTCGCAGTACGACGCGAGCGGAAAGCGCGTCGGCACGACGCTCTACCAGCAGGATCCGAGGTGCCGCGAGCGGCTCACGTTCTACGACTGCGCGTTCATCGACGCGAAGACGCCGGACACGCCGCAGAACAACCCGACCGGCGCGAGCGGCGATCTCACCGGCGGGCTCGACTCGTGCACGAGCGCGATCGCCGCGGAGGCGCCGAGCTGGTGCATTCCGGCCGACGTCTGCAACCCGACGCAGCAGAACCCTGCGTGGGCGCCCGGACAGGCGAGCGCCGACAACCTCGCGTGGCAGCTCTTCCTCGCGATCAACTGGCCCGCGAATCCCGACGAGCCCGGGTATCCCGACACGACGAGCCAGCCGGGCGCGCCCGATCCGTCCGGCGGCGGCCAGCACGCGCGCACGGTGTGGCTCGACTACCCGACCGCGGATCAGCTGTTCGGCGTGCCGCCCGCGTGCACCGGCCCGACGCTGCACATGCAGTCGAAGATCTCGAAGGCCTTCCTCTCGAAGTCGGAGCCGCCGGGCGCGTTCGGTGACGTGCTCGAGGCCGGCGGCGGCGTGCTCGTCGACCGGAACGGCCGCGTCGTGCAGTTCGACATCCGCGTCAATCGCACGGAGTGGGAGTTCATCGTCAATCAGAACGACTACTGGAAGACCGGCACCAGCCTCGCCGCGCTGAAGCAGAACCTCCGCCGCGACTACTCGAAGCCGCCCGGCGACACGCCCGGCGGATTCCCCGCGGCGATCGTGAGCCAGGACGGCGCGCCGGGCATCGAAGGGGCGATGGAGGTGAAGGCGGCGTGGAAGGAGCTCACGCCCGCCGAGATCGCTGGCGGCACGTACTACACGCGCACGTTCGCGATCGACGACCCGAGCCTGCCGAAGGAGCGCGGCTGCGAGCAGCGCACGATGGGGCTCGTCGGCCTGCACATCCTGTATCAGCCCGCGCTGTTCGGGAATCCGGAGTGGGTGTGGGCGACGTTCGAGCATCGCGACAACGTGCCGACCGCGGGCATCAACGACGGTGCGACGAGCTTCTCGTTCTTCGACCCGTCGTGCGCGCCGGTGCCGACGCCGGAAGAGTGTGCCGCGTACCAGCCGGGTGTGTCGTCGCCGGAGGCGTACCGCTGCTGCCCCGACCTGCTGCTCTATCCGGACGTGGAGGACCTGCCGTCGTCGCCGCCGCCGAACCAGATCGTGCGCGCGACCAATCCCACCGTGTCGACGATCCTGCCGACGCACTGCACCGACCGGTACGACCAGGCGATCGCGAGCTTCTTCGGCGCCGACAACGTGTGGCGCAGCTACTTCCTGGTTGCGACGCAGTGGCCGCTGCGCGGCTCGTCGACGAACTTCCCGTTCTACGAGCCGCAGTTCGAGGCGAACTTCCCCTGCACGCTGGGCAACGTGACGCTGGAGAGCTTCCTCGTCGGGGACGCGCCGGCCGCGATGAACGGCTGCAATCTGAACACCGACCGTCCGTACTGCCGCTCCTGCAACGGCGACTGCGTCGCCACCGCGGAAGAGGCGGCGGCGAGCTGTCCGGGCGGGCAGGAGACGCCGGGCTCGTACACGACCGCGGACTGCATGGGCTGCCACTCGACGTTCGCCGGGCAGAACTCGTCGTTCATCTTCGGCCACCGCCCGTGCTGCGTGCGCAAGGACGGCTTCCTGCCGAACGTCTGCGGCGTGCTGCTCGAGCAGTCCGAGTGCGGCGACAACGCCGCGTGCACGTGGGTGTCGTCGGACCCCGCGTGCTCGTCGTCGCCGTCCTGACGGCCTGAAACGCGAACGGGCGCGGAGAGCATCGCTCCCCGCGCCCGTCTTCGCGGACGACGTCAACTACACGTCAGTTCGTCGGCACGAGCTCCACGCGACGGTTCTGCGCGCGGCCATCGGCCGTGTCGTTCGTCGCGACGGGGTTCGACTTGCCGAAGCCCTTCGTCGTCAGGCGGCTCGCCGAGACGCCCTGCGCGACCAGGTAGTTCTTGACGGTCGCCGCGCGGCGGTCGGACAGCTTCAGGTTGTACTCCACCGAGCCGATCGCATCGGTGTAGCCCTGCACCTGGACGTTGATCGACGGGTTCTCCTTCAGGATGCGCGCCGCCTCGTCGAGGATCGGCTTGCCCTGCGGCTGCAGCGTCGCCTTGTCGAAGTCGAAGTTCACGCCACGGAGGACGATCTTCTTCTTCACGGCCGGCGCCGGAGCAGGAGGCGGAGGAGGCGGCGGCGGAGCCGGAGCCTCGGCGGCCTCGTGCCAGCCGAGCTGCAGACCCGCGCTGATCAGCTGACGGTCGTCGCGCTGCGAGTTCGCGGCCGGACGGAGGAAAGCCTCCTCGAAGCGGACGAACAGGCCGAGGTTGAGCTCGGGGTGCACGTCCCAGCCGACGGCGCCGTGCACCGCGAGTCCGCCACCCGACTCGTCGATCGGACCGGCGATGTCACGGAAGTAGCCGCCGAGCACCGCGACCGACGCCTCGACGCCCTTGTCGACGATCGAGAACTTCGGACCGGCCGTGAACGAGAACGTGCTCGTCACGTCGGTGTTGTCGTCGCACGCGACGTAGTACGGACCGCCGGGGCAATTCTCCGACGGCAGGATCGTGAACGACGGATTGCCGATCAGCGACACCGCGCTCTTGTCGAACATCCAGCGGTAGCCGCCCCAGCCACCGACGACGCCGCCGATGCCGGCCGTGTCGTTGTAGTGGCCGATCGGAAACCCGGCGCCCACATAGCCGCCCGCTTCCGGGCCATCCGCACGCACCTGCGACGACGCCGCAAGTACTCCCGCCAGGGCGATGACGGTGAGTCCCGTCAGCCGCCTGCCTCTCCACATCGAACCCATCAGTGGTCCCTCCCCTTCATTCAGAGCACGAAGCTTTGTCGGTCACTGTACGCAGGCGAAATAGCTGGCGAACGCAGATGGCTCAAGCATGCGGTTCGCGCGAATCTTCGCCGAAACCGTGTCGCTCAAGGGGCGGAGTGGCATCGGGTGGGGACGACACGGGCGCGGAAGGGGAGTTTTTCCGTGCGGTTGGGGGTCGGCCCCTCGATCGTGCCCGAGGCCGGCGCGAGGCCGGCCGGGCGCCACGAGTGCGCCCGGCCGGCCTCGCAGACCGGGCTCAGCCCTCCTTGCAGCTGAGGCCGGCCCCGTTCGACTGGCAGTCGCCGATGGTGCCCGTCCGGTCGATCACGCCCTGCGTGAGCACCGCCGCGACCGGCGCGTTGAACGGCCCGTCGATGGCGATCCGCTTCAGGGTGATCGTGAACTTGTAGACCTGGGGCTGGGTCGCGCTCACCGGGTTCACGGCGCGGAACGAAGCCGAGTACTTCTTGTCGGCCGACTGGCACTTGATCGTGCGCACGACGCCGGTCGAAGCGTCGAGCTTCGTGACGCACGCTCCAGGGGCCCACGCCGGCGGGCTCGCGAGGGTGGCCGTGTCGAGCGTCAGCGCGTCGGTCACGCGCACCGCCAGCCCGCTCGCCGCGCTCAGCGCGTCGCCGCCCGGCAGGTCGACGATCATGTCGCCGCTGATCTTGAGGAGCCCGTTCGGGTTCGACGGGTTGGTGCTGCGCTTCGCGCGCGCACGGGTGACGTTCAGGGCGGCGTCGCTCGCGTCGCAGACGTCGCCCGAGCCGTCGGCGTCGAGATCCGCCTGGCTCGCGTTCGCGACGGTCGGGCAGTTGTCGTCGGCCGCGCACAGCCCGTCGCCGTCGACGTCACCGCCGCCGCCGTCCACGCACGCTCCCGCCTGGCAGGAGTCGGCGACGGAGCAGGTGTCCGGCGTGTCGCTGCACAGAGTGCCGTTCGTCTTCGGCTGGCACGAGCCGGTCGGCTCGAGGCACACGCCGGTCTCGCACTGGCCGCTGCAGACGACCGCGGTGCCGAACTCGCACTCGCTGGTCGCGAGATTGCACGTCTCCGCACCGTTGCACGCGAGCCCGTCGTCACAGTCGGCGTTGGTGCTGCAGGTCATCGCCTTGACGACCTTGATCTGCGCCGACACCTGCGCGGCGACGTTCACGCCGTCGAACGCCGTCAGGCGCAGGTCGTAGCGGCCGATCTTCGTCGCGTCGAAGAGGAAGCCGGGACCGGCGTAGAACGGGTAGCGCCACGAGTTCTGCGCGACGTTGTAGGTCGCGAGCTGCGCGACATACGACGCGATGCTCGTCGCTTCGAAGCCGCCGCCGTTCGGCGTCAGGTTGTTGCCCATCGAATGGTCGTAGTAGCCGCCGGGAACCGCCGTCGGCGGGATGTGCGGAATCGGCGCGACGGGAGCGGAGATCTGGTCCCAGGCGAGGAAGTTCGTGCCCGCGCCCGGATCGAAGTCCATCTCGAGAAGATACGAGTAGTCGTCGAGCTTCTTCCCGCTCGTGCCCTTGTAGTCCGTGTTGACCGACCACTCGAAGTTCCACTGCGGCCGATCGGGCGCGCTGAAGATTCCCGCGAGGAACGTGTACGTGCCGTCGAAGTTGCTGTTGAAGACGTTGAGCGGCGTGGGGAAGCGCACCTTGCCGCGCAGGCCGAGCTCGACGCCGTTGCTGCGCGCGAGCGTGTAGCCGCCGTTGGCGTTGCCCGAGCCGTTGATGACGTCGGGCGTGACGTTGCCGTCGACGAGAATCCGGATCGTGACCTGCGCGACCGGCGTCGCGCCCTGGAACGCGGTGAGGCGGATGTCGTACGTGCCCGTCGCGTTGGCGTCGAAGAGGAACGGCGCGCCGTCGTAGAAGGTGTAGCGCCACGAGTTCTGCGCGACGTTGTTCGCCGCGAGCAGTGCCGCGTAGCCGATCGGATCCGAAGCCTCGGCGCCGCCGCCGTTCGGCGTCGCGTTGTTGCCCATCGAGTGGTCGTAGTAACCCGGGTTCTGCGGCACCGTGTACGGGATCGCCTGCGTCGGCGCCGAGATGTGATCCCAGGCGAGGAAGTTCGTTCCTGCGCCCGGATCGAAGTCCATCTCGAGCAGGAAGGTGTACGCCGTGAGGTTGCCGCCGTTTCCGTCGTAGTTCGTGTTCACCGACCACTCGAAGTTCCACTGCGGGTTCTCGGCTCCGTTGAACACTCCGGCCGCGAACGTGTAGGTCCCGTCGCCGTTCGAGTTGTACTGGTTGAGCGGCGTCGGGAAGCGAACCTTGCCGCGCAGCGCGAGCTCGACGCCGTTCTCGCGATCGACGGTGAACGAGCCGTTCGCGTTTCCCGAGCCGAACAGGATGTTCGACGTGACGGAGTCGTCGTAGCTGATGGCGGCCTGCGCCGACGTCGCGAGCGCGAGTCCCAGTCCGAGGACGAGAGCGCAGGCTCCGAGCCGAAGAGTTCGTGGTGTCCGATGCATGAAGATCTCCTTCGTCGTGGGTGGCGCGGGCGCGGCCGGCGCCCGGCGCCACGTGGTTCGGTGGACGATGTCGAGGAGCGCCCAGCGGACCTGCGGGCGCGGGAGCCGCGGCGTCTGCGGCGGCACGTCGCACGTCCCACGGCGGCCGTGAGAAAGTCAATTCAATTTTGAGTTGAAAGACTTGCGATGCGTGCAGCCGCCGTGTGGCGCGAGCGCCCCGGCCGGTGTCCTGCCTCGCCCGGTTCCCCCGAAGCGGGGCCGGTGCCCCTCGGAGGTGCATGCCGCACGGCAGTTGCGCTGGCGGAACCCCGACCCGCATGGGGTGTGCGGTGGTGTCCCGCATCGCCCGGACGGGATTGCAGAATGTTCAACTAAAATTTGTTGTAGACTGGGTTCGGGCGCGTGAAGTAGCTTCCGGGTGCCGCCGATAGAGATGTCGGATCGGCCTCGTCCCGAAGAATTCCTCCTGCGCCCGACGGGGCTGCTGGAGGTTGGGGTAGGCAGCTGCATCACTGCATGCCCTCCGCGGAGGCGGGCGGCCGGGTGGTCCGGTCGTCCGCGCCGCGCGCGGCCAGCGCGGCCCCGGGTTGGAGCCAGGTTTCGGCGGGCGCGAGCCGCTGCCTGCGCGGCGCCGCTCCTGGTGCCGGGGTGAGCAGCCTCTCGGGGGGCGTCAAGAAAAAATCCAAAGATCCGGACGCGGCACGCGCGGATCCCGGCGCCGCGCAGATGGCGTACCTCGAATGGGGGTAGTGCGACGCGCGTGCCCACTTCCGTATGGGGAATTGCGTGCGGCGTCGTCGATGGCGGAAAACTTCGTCGCGCGGAAAACGCGCTCGTCGTCTCCGGAAGTGAGCCAAAATACAAAAAAACAACTTGACCACGCGACGTGCGCGAAGCAGTGATGCGCGTGCCTGATGCCGTCATGGAGTCGGCATCGCATTCCGCGAGGAAGCCGGACGAACCGGCGATCGCAGAAGGAGAACCGGAACATGCGTAAGTTTTTCCCAGTACTGGCTGCGGCCGCCTTCGTGATGGCCTCGTCTCACGCGTTCGCGGGAACGAGCGTCAAGGCTTCGGTGGTGCCGGTGGGCGGCGATCCGAAGCAGGGCAACTGCTTCCAGGGCGCGACGCCCAATCTGGACGGATCGTGCCCCAACGACATCGCCGGTACGGCGCAGGTCAGCGGCAAGAAGGGCATCAAGATCTCGCTCAAGGGGATCCTGAAGCCGACTGCGACCAACAAGAAGGACGTCGTCGACAACACCGACATCTGCACGCCGGACGCCGTCACCATGACCACCAGCCCGTTGAACTGCTACATGACCACGGTTGGTGCCTCGGTCGTCGGCCTTCCGATCGTCATCAACCTTCCGACCCTCATCGAGAAGGGAAAGGCGAAGCTTCAGCCGGACTTCGCGCTCGCGACCGACGCGTTTCCGGGCCAGACGCTGGGCTTGACCGGCGGCTCGACGCACCTGCCGCCCACCGACGTGCCGGGTTGCGGCGCGATCCTCACGGGCGCCGCATACTCGGGCCCGATTGCGAGTGCGGTTCTGGCCGGCGCTGGCCTGGCCCCGGGCGACGTTGCCGGCATCTACATCCAGGGAATCGCGTTCGATGGCGCTCCGCCGTACGACACGACCAATCCGTGTCAGAGCGGCGACGCGATCGGTGTCGCCGGTATCCTGGTCGGCAACTGATTCCGTCCCGTTGATGCGCGGACGTCCTCGCCCAGCATCGATGACTGGGCGAGGACGAACCGCAGTCGTGCGAGAGCCTCGACGCAACCGTTCGGGGCTCTCGCGCGCCGCTCCCACAGGAAACTCCCGTGCAAAACGACGACGCGCCCCGGATGCGCAGCAGGCCCGGCGTCATGCGCTGCGTGGCCATCACGCTCTGTCTTGCCGCATCAGCCTGCGGAACGAGCGGTCCCACGCCTCGACAGCCCGCGTCGATCGCACTTGGCGTCGACGATGCTCTCCGGTTGGACCTCGTCCACGTTCCGCCTGGCGAGTTCATCATGGGAGAGGAGTCGCAACTGGACGCAAAGCCCCATCGAGTGCGCCTGACGAAGGGCTTCTATTTCGGAAGGGAACCCGTGACGGTCGCGCAGTTTCGTCGCTTCGTCACCGAGACGCGATATCGCACGACGTCCGAGAAGGACGGCGTCGCCTTCTCCTGCATCGAAGGAAAGTGCCAGTTTCACCCGCACGTCACCTGGAAGAATCCCGGCTTCGTGCAGAGCGATGATCACCCAGTGGTCGCGATCTCGTTCGACGACGCGCTGGCATTCCTCGACTGGGCGCGACGGAAAACGGGCAAGCCATTTCGTCTTCCGACCGAGGCCGAATGGGAATGGGCCGCACGCGGGCCGGACTCACTGCCCTTCCCGTGGGGGCGGGAGTCCGATGGCTCACACATCGACCACCTCGACATCGCCGCTCGTGAGAGTGGTGCGTTTCCGGGCACGCTTTCCTTTTCCGACGAGCTGGACGCGTACCCGTTCACTGCACCGCTCGGAGTACTTGACAAGGGCTCCTGGGTCGGAGCCCGCGACATGCTGGGCAACGTCTGGGAGTGGTGCTCGGATTGGTACGATCCCAGATACTACGAGAGCAGTCCCGCCGGGGATCCGGCCGGTCCGTTCAAGGGCACGTACCGCGTGCTTCGCGGCTGCAGCTGGATGAGCCCGAAGCCGCTCTGCAGATCGTCGACTCGCGGCTGGTTCGAGCCCCTTCTGCGGGCAACCACCCGCGGATTTCGCGTCGCTGTCGATGACGACGCATTCGCCGGCACGGAGGCCGGCCGCTGATCTCGGTGCACGGCCCGGTGAGGAAGCTCATGCGGCGGGTGTGCCGCATGCGTGGTCTCGCCGGCACGCGCCGTGACACGGGCAACCCGGTCGGCGCCGCCGCCCGGTGGGGAGGGAACCCATGACTGCCAGGAACATCCTGTACGCCGTGCTGGGAGGCATCGTGTCCTTTGGACTTGCGAGCGGGCATGCGTCCGCCACGGACGAATTCCCGCCGGGCCAGCTCTCGCTCGGCAAGCTTCGCTTCGGACAGCAGGTGAAGCCCGACCGTGACTCGATCGCGCTCCCCGGCTCGTCGCAGAACTTCGTGTCGCTCACGCCCGCACAGGTCTCGAGCGCGAACGGCGGCAAGGTGACGCTGAAGGTCAACGACTACTGCCGGACCTTCGGTCCGCTGACGCTCAGCGGGGCGTCGCGAGCGCAGCTCAAGAGCTCGTTCACGAACCCGGCCACGGGGGAGAAGTTCAAGGCCACGTTCGCGGAGACCGCGCTTGCCGATCGCTTCAAGCTCTCGATCGCCGTCAAGAATACCGAGCACGGCTTCCCGTCGGGATCCTTCCCGCGCGCGCCGAAGCCGGGTGATCCTTCATCGCTGGTCGCGACCCTGGTCGTCGGCGGCGTCGGCGGAACCTGGGACGTTTTGAACGGCACGCGGCTCCCGTTCGTCGACCCGGGGCTGCAGGCGTCGAGCGAGGAGCTGCCCGACCGAAACGGGCTCGATCTCGAGGACGTCTGGACGTTCGAAGGCGCGGCCGGTGACCGTGTGAGCTTCCGGATCGACACCGTCGGCACCGCGCCCTCCGGTCTCGACCTCGCCGCGGAGTTGCTCGCACCCGACGGTCAGACGATCCTGAAGAAGGCCGACGACGAGTTCGATTGCAGCGTTCCGACGGCGTGCGGCTACGGCTGCCCGGAGGTGACCAGCTACGTTCTGCCGGCGAGCGGAACGTACTCGATCGTCGTGCACGACTTCGGCGACCGGGACGACGGCTGCGACACCGGAGGAACCTACACGCTGTCGATCACCGAGCCGCCGTGTGCCGGCGCGACGCTCGTGTACGACCGCGACCTCGACGCGCCCTCGGCGTCGCGCGCATTCCTCCACGCGCCGGCCAGCCTCCTCGACTGACGCCCCCTCGACGGTCGCGAAGGCGCGATTCCGGAGGCCGTCGTGGCTCGTCGCGTCCAGCCGACGCGGCGGCCCGCGACGGTCGCCTATCTCCCGTGCTCCGGCGCGGCGCGCCATTCTGCCGGTGGCCGGAGCATGCCCGGCCGTCGCCGGTCCGGACTGTTGTCAACCGCACCGGCCGCGTCTATGGTCGCCCGACGTGAGGCGGCGATTCTCGCCGTCCCGCGGATCCCCAGACGCGTGCTCCACGGCCGTTCGTGCTCGTGGAGCCTCATCCAATCGGGACCAAGCCATGTCTGAAGCAGCAGCTGCGAAGCCGCGTCCAGTGGTCGGATTTCTCAAGATCCCCGAGAGCGGCGATCCGTATCTCGAGGGTCACAAGTGCAAGGCGTGCGGCTCGATGTACCTCGGCGAGCGCGCCACGTGCGCGAAGTGCGGCGCGCGCGGTCAGATCGAGGCCGTCAAGCTGTCCAACAAGGGCAAGCTGTACGTCTTCTCGATCGTCTACCGGTCGTTCCCCGGCATCCAGACGCCCTACATCTCGGCGATCGTGGACCTCGACGGCGGTGGCACCCTCAAGGGCAACCTGATCGGCGTCGAGCCGGACCCGAAGAAGATCTCGTTCGGGATGCCGGTCGAGGTCGTCTACAAGGACGCGCTCGGCCGCAAGGACCGCGAGGGCAACTCCTACCTGAGCTACTTCTTCCAGCCGGCGAGCTGAGCTGGGCGAAACGACGAGGAGAACACGATGAGCGAAGACGTCTACGTCCTCGGAATCGACATGATCAAGTTCGGCCGCTTCCCGGAGAAGAGCCTGGCCGAGCTCGGAGCCGAAGCGGCGCTGCTCGCGCTCGACGATGCCGGACTCAAGATCCAGGACGTCGAGGCGATGTGGTGCGGCAACCTGATGCAGGCCAACAACATGGTCGGCCAGCAGGTCCTGCAGCAGATCGGACAGACGGGAATCCCCGTCGTCAACTGCGCGAACGCGTGCGCGACCGGAGCGACCGCGTTCCGTGACGCGTGGCTCGCCGTCAAGGCCGGCGCGTACGACGTCGTGCTCGCCGTCGGCGTCGAGCAGATGGGCAAGGGGCTCCTCGGCGGCACCGGCGCCGGACGCGGCATCCCGAAGGAGGGCCTCCTCGGCTCGATGACGATGCCCGCGGTGTTCGCGGAGGCGGGCATGGAGCACTCGCGCAAGTACGGCACGACCTTCGAGCAGTTCGCCAAGGTCAGCGTCAAGAACCACCACCACTCCACGCTGAACCCGAAGGCGATGTACCAGATCGAGACGCCGCTCGAGCAGGTGATGGGCGCGGAGATGATCTCGTATCCGAACACCAAGCTCATGTGCTCGGTGAACGTCGACGGCTCGGCCGCGGCGGTGCTCGTCTCGGAGAAGAAGGCGAAGCAGCTCGGCATGAAGCGCGCCGTCAAGGTGCGCGCGTCGGTTCTGACCAGCGATCCGTGGTCGGAGCGCGACCTGGTGATGCCGGACGTCAACACCTGCACGCGTCTCGCCGCGAAGAAGGCGTACGAGATGGCGGGTGTCGGCCCGAACGACATCAACCTGATCGAGCTGCACGACTGCTTCGCGACCGCGGAGATCCTGCACTACGAGAACCTCGGCCTGTGCAAGGACGGCGAAGCGGGTCAGCTGATCGACTCGGGCGCCACGACGATCGGCGGCCGCATTCCGGTGAACCTGTCGGGCGGATTGCTCTCGAAAGGCCATCCGCTCGGCGCGACCGGCATCGCGAACATCTACGAGATCTCGACGCACCTCCGCGGCGAAGCCGGCAAGCGCCAGGTCCCGAACGCGAAGTTCGGCCTCACGCACGTGATCGGCCTCGGCAGCGCGTGCGCGATCCACATCCTCGAGAAGGCCGCGTAGTCCGGCCTTTCGAAGGTTCTGCGTTCCGCGGGGCTGCGACGCACCGGCGTCGCAGCCCCGCGCGAGTGGCGTCCCGACCGGGTCAGAACGGACCGGCCACGGACTCGCAGTTCTTCGTGACGTCCGTCGCGTCGACGTCCGCCCCGTCGGCACCGCTGCCGCAGTTGATGATGTCCGGTGCCGCCGGGCAGTCCATGTTGCCCCAGAGCTCTTCCGCGGCGATGATCTGGTCGTCGTCGTTGCCGCCGTCGAGGTAGTCCGCGCCGCACGTTCCCTCGACCCAGTCGTAGCCGCGGTCGCCGGTGATCTTGTCGCTGCCGCGACCGCCGACGAGGTAGTCGTCGCCGAGGCCGCCGTTGATGATCGAGCTCGACCAGTAGGGCGGCGGCGACTGGTCGCCGTCGAGCGAAAAGTATTCGAGATCATCGCCGTCGGCGCCGCCGGCGATGTACACCGGCACGTGCGACAGCAGGACGTAGACGATGTCGTAGCCGGGGCCGGCAGTGACCTTGACCTTGTGCAGCCTGTCGTCGAACGGGCACCGGACCTGCCACGGCCCCCATCCGGCCGCCCAGGTGTCCTCGGGCCGTCCCGCGCTGACGTCCTCGGGGAACGAGCCCGCCTCGCAGCCCGGTCCTGCGATGGCGTCGCCGGAAGAGTCCTGCACGTACGCCATGCGCTCGTCGCGCTTCACCTTGACGGCGATCTGGTTGTCGAAGTCGCCGTTCAGCGGACTTCCCTTCGACGCGTCCGAGATCTTCAGCGTCGTGCCCGAGAGCGAGACCTTGATGTGGACGCCGTTGGGCAGAGGGGCCGCCCACGCGACGGCCGGCGAAAGGGCGGCGCCGGCGGCGAGCACGATGATCGCGTTGAGCCACTTTCGAGCGTGCATGATCCCTCCTGTTCGCAATCGCGAGCCGATCGGCCAGCCCCCGCTGGGGTCGGCTCCCGCTCGGCGAGTCCGGGCTGCATCGCCTCTCTCGCTGTTCGACGGACGACAGACTGATACTCCGTCCGACGGGCGTGCGGCAACGACGTTTTCCGCTAGGCCGTTCTCCCGGGGGCGTGCGGCTGCGCGGCCGTCCCGCTAGCCTCGGGCGATGCGGATCGGCGTCGTCAGCGACACCCACAACCTGCTGCCCAACGTGCGGCGGATCGTGGAGCTGTTCAACGCGGCCGGCGTCGAGCGCGTGATTCACACCGGCGACGTCACGCAGGCGCGCACGGTGCACGCGCTCGCGGCGCTGCGCGCTCCGCTGATCGGCGTCTACGGCAACAACGACGAGATCGACGACATTGCGCCGGCCGCCGACGAGCACGGCTTCGCGTTCCACGAGGGCGCGCTCAGCCTGACGCTGGCCGGCCGCCGAATCGTCGTCGTGCACGACCCGCGCGACCTTGCCGCGGCGCGCGAGGACGAGCACGACGTCGCGCTGCACGGGCACGACCACCGCCTCGTCGTCGAGCGCAACGCCGGGCGCCTGCGCTTCAATCCCGGCGAGTGCGCCGGGCACATGCCGGGATACAACGCCGTGGGCGTGCTCGACCTGGTCTCGCTCGAGGTCGAGCTTCTCAGGTTCTGAGACGTCCGACGCCCGCACGCTTGCGGGCGTCGGAGCCATCCGCGACATTCGCCGACATGTCAGCACCCGAGCGTTTCGAGAACGTCACCGCCGTCGCGAAGGCCAACGTCTACTTCGAGGGACGCGTGGTCAGCCATTCGATCCTCCTCGCCGGCGGCGAGAAGAAGACGCTCGGCCTCATCTATCCCGGCAAGTTCCACTTCGGCACCGACGCCGCGGAGCGCATGGAGATCGTCGCGGGCCTGTGCCGCGTCAAGATCGACGGCTCGCCCGAGACCAGCGACTACGCGGCGGGGCAGAGCTTCGACGTGCCCGCGAAGTCAGGCTTCGACATCGAGGTCGCGAGCGGCATCTGCGAGTACGTCTGCTCGTTCCTGCCCTGAGCGCGCGCCGAGCGCTGCGCGTCCGGGATCCCGAACGGTTGTCCCCGTGCGGCTTTCCGGAATTCCGAACTTCCGCCGTCTCCATCCCGTGATCCGGTGACGGACAACGGCACAGCCGTTGCTGTGCGCGTCCGTCATCCGGCCGTCAGGCTCGTGTAACTTCTACCTGACGAGCGGCACTTCCGCCGGGCCGGCATTGTCCCCCGAAGGAGACGCGAGATGGAAGCGAAGGGAAGTCTTGTCCTGAAGCACGTGCTCGGCGCGTTCGTGGCGCTCGTGGCGACAGCCGCCGCGATGCCGACGCGGGCGCACGCGATGAACGTCGGCATCTACGGGATGTGCGAGGGCGCCGGGCGCCTCAACCAGGTCAACCCGATCACCGCCGCGGGACACACGGCGTGGATCGTCGAGGACCTCACGTTGGCAGAGTTCCAGGCAAAGAACCTCGACGCGCTCATGGTCGACAACTGCGACAACTTCGCCTACGGGCAGGAATACCTCGATCACCTTGCGGACATCGAGACGGCCGTCGCGAACGGGATGGTGCTGATCCTCCACGATCGCTACGTCGACCCGGCCGAAACCATCCTGCCCGGCGGGGAGGCGTTCGACGTCCGCCGTGATCTGTTCGTCGGCGCCGGCACCGACCGTCAGATCAACGTGCTCGACGGGTCGACGCTCATCACGAACGGACCGGCCGGGACCATCGACAACACGACGCTGGACAACGGGTGCTCGTCGAATCACGGCTTCACCGTCGTCGGGAGCGTTCCGGAGGATGCCCGCTTCATCCTGACGCGGGATGACTCTGCAGAGCTGGTGACGTTCGCTTACGGCTACGGCAAGGGCGCAGTCATCTACTCGACGATCCCGCTCGACTTCTACCTCAATACTTCCAACAACTGCGGCCCGGCCGCGGCGATGCGCAACGTCTACGCGGTCAACCTCGTCCACTACACGTCGACGCTGATCGAGAGCGCGTGCGGCAACGGCGCGGTCGACGCCGGCGAGCAGTGCGACTTCGGCGCCGAGAACAACGGCACGAGCTGCTGCGGCTTCGACTGCCGCATCCGCAGCGCCGGCGTCACCTGCCGGGACGCCGACGGCGTGTGCGACGAGCCCGAGGTCTGCGACGGCGCGAGCGCCTCGTGCCCGGTCGATGCGTTCGCGGCCGGGACGACGCTCTGCCGTCCCGCGACCGACGTCTGCGATCGCGCCGACTTCTGCACGGGGACCGATGCGGCGTGCCCTGCGGACGCGCTCGAGCCCGCGACCACGGTCTGCCGTCCCGCCGCCGACGACTGCGACCTCGCGGACTCGTGCACCGGAACGGACGCTGCGTGCCCAGCGGACGCCGTCAAGCCCGACGCCGACGGCGACACGGTCTGCGACTTCCTCGACAACTGCGACGCCACGCCGAACGCCGATCAGGCCGACGCCGACGCCGACGACGAGGGCGACGCGTGCGACCTCTGCACGGCGGTTTCGCCGGCGGTCCAGGCGAAGGGCACGAAGATCGTCGTCGGCAAGCTGACCACGCCGCCGGGCGACGACAAGCTCGCGATCGTCGGCAGCTTCAGCGGCGCCACGCTTCCGCCGCTCGGCGATCTGGTCACGACCGGCGTGCGCTTCGTCCTGGACGAGGTCGGTGGTCTTCCCCTGGACGTGACGATCCCCGGCGGCGCCTTCGACAAGGGCACGAAGATCGGCTGGAAGGTGAACGGCACGGGCACGAGCGCAACGTATGTGAACGCCTCGGCGTCGCCGATCCAGGGCATCACCGGTGTGAGCGTCCGCAAGACGAAGACTCCGGGCCAGGTCAAGTTCACCGTCCGCGGCAAGAAGTCGGCGTATCCGGTGAGCGTCGGCGACTTGCCGCTCAACGTCACTCTGGTGCTCGATCCGCCGCTCGCCGAGACCGGGCAGTGCGTCGCGACGACCTTCGCGCCCGCCTCCTGCAAGTTCAGCGTCTCGGGCGCGACGGCGACCTGCAAGTAGCCCCGGGTCGGGAGGGAGTGCGCCGGTCGACGGACCGGCGCACCCGCTCGGGGGGCGGAGGGGCGGCGTGCCGGAGATTGCCCTCGCCGGTGCGCCTTCCCCCTTCGTGTCTTCGCGGGTTCAGCGCGCGGCGTCCGCGGCCCATCGCGCCGCCAGCGCCTTGTGGTCGATCTTGCCCGAGTGCGTGAGCGGCAGCTCGTCGATCGCGACGATCCGCGCCGGGATCTTGAACTCCGCGATCTGCGTCGCGAGGAAGCGCTTCAGCTCGCCCTCGGTCGCGGACGCGCCCGCGGCGAAGCGCACGTACGCAATGGGTACTTGACCCTCGTCGGGATCGGGTACGCCGATCGCCGCGGCCTCCGCGACCGCGGGGTGCCGGTAGAGCGCCTGCTCGATCTCGCCCGGCGTGATGTTCTCGCTGTTGCGCTCGATGATCTGCTTGAGGCGGCCGGTGAACCAGTAGTCGCCGTCCGGCGCGCGAAACCCCATGTCGCCGGTGCGGAGCCAGCCGTCGACCAGCACCGCGCGGTCGGCCTCGGGACGCCGCCAGTAGCCCGGCGTGACCATCGGTCCGCGCACCCACAGCTCGCCGACCTCGCCGTCGCGCACGTCCGTGCCGAGGCGCGCGTCGTCGATCTCGACCACGCGCAGCTCGACCTCGTCGACGGGACGTCCGAGGTAGCCCCGGCGCATGAGCTCCGGCGTGCGCGCGGCGGTGAGCCAGATCGCCTCGGTCATGCCCCAGCCGACCAGCACCGGCTTGCCGGTCACGTCGATGAACGTCCGCTGCAGCGAGAGCGGCAGCTCGTCGCCGCCGGTGAACACCGTCGCGACCGGCGCGAAGTCCTCGCGCTGTGCGCCCTCGTGCCGCACGATCTGCCACAGGTGGTCGACGTGTGCGCCGACGATCGTCGGATGCCACTCGCGCAGGTTCGCGTGGAAGCGGGCCGCGTCGAACTCGCGCTCGAGCGCGATCGTCGCGCCACGCCACAGCAGCGGAAACACCTCGATCCAGCCGCCCATGTGCCCGACCGAGTCGTGCACCACCATGCGCGACGACGCGTCGACCGGACCCAGCGCCGACAGCACGCTGCGCACGATGCCGGCCGCCGACCCGTGCGAGTGCTCGACGCCTTTCGGCAACGCCGTCGAGCCCGACGTGTAGAGGATGAACGCGATCGCGTCGGACGCCACGTCGGGCAGCGCGCGCGGCGCGACCGCGAGCAGGTCGTCGAAGCGAGCGTGACCCGTCGCAGGCGTGCCGACGACGAGGATGCGCTCGAGGGTCGTGTGCTCGAGCTCGATGCGCGCGAGGTCGGCGAGCTTCTCCTCGTGCACGATGAGCCAGCGCGCCTCGCTGTCGCGCAGCCCGTACGCGATCTCGGGCGGCGCGTCGACGTACTCGAACGGCACCGCCGTGACGCCCGCGCGCCAGCAGCCGAGGTAGCAGGCGACGAGCTCGATCGAGTTCGGCAGCAGGAACGCGACGCGCTCCCCCGCGAGGTCCGCGTCGTGCAGCGCGGTCGCGATGCGGCGCTCGAGATCGGACAGCTCCGCGTACGATACGCGACGGTCGCCGCACGCGAGCGCGAGCTTTGCCGGGTCGCACGCGAGCGGCTCGTCGAGCAGGCGGTCGAGGCGCGGCGTGGCCATGGTGACAGCCTCACCGCGGACGTACGGGCTGTCAACGTTCCAGGCGGCCCCCCGGGCGCTTCACGATCGCTTCATGCTCCGTCAGCGATGAAGGCAGGACGATGTCCCGATCGTCGACGGAAGGGTGGTGGCGCGCCGGCCGGCCATGGGCCGGCGCGGTGATGCTCGTGCTGCTCGTGTTCGCGTTCGAGGTCTTCCACCGCCTCGACGCGAGCAACGTGTGCATCGGCAACGAGGCGGTGGAAGGACTCGTGGTGCAGCGGCTGGTCGAGCGCGGCGAGCCGGTCGTCGCATCTGCGCGCGACGACACCGTCTACAAGCCGCCGCTCTTCCACTGGACCGCCGCAACGATGCATCGTCTCGGAAACCTGGCGACCGTCACCGCGACGAGCCTGCGTGCCACGTCGGCGCTCTACGCGGTGGCGACGTTGCTGCTGGTGCTGTTCCTGACGCGACGGCTGTTCGGGGCGCGCGCCGCGTTCCTCTCCGTCCTCTCGCTCGCCGCGGCGTACCAGTACGTCTCGGAGGGGCGCTTCGGGCGCGTCGACATGGCGCTCACGTTCTACGAGTGGGCGGCCCTCGCCGCGTTCGTACTGTGGTTGCGCACGCGCGGCGCGGGTGCGCTCTGGCTCGCCGCGCTCGCGATGGGGTTCGCGACGCTGACCAAGGGCCCGGTCGGTGCTCTGCTGCCCGGCGGGACGATGGTGCTCTTCCTCGTGCTCGAACGGCGGCTCGCCGACCTCCGGGCCCTCGTGCGGCCGGGACCCCTGCTCCTGATCGTCGCGATCGGCACGAGCTTCTACCTTTCGTGCTGGCTCGCCGGACGGGACGACGTGCTGCAACGCCAGGTGGCGAACGAGAACTTCGGACGGTTCTTCGGGACGCTCGGGCGCATGAAGGCGTGGTACTACCTCGACCCGCTGCTGCTGAACTCGGTGCCGATGAGCCTGCTGGCGCCGTTCGCCGTGGTGGCCGCGCTGCGGACCCGCCGCGGCGGTCGCGACGGCCGCTCGCCGGGCGACCAGATCGGGGTGCAGCGCCTGCTCGCATTGTTCTGGGTCGTCACCGTGGTGTTCTTCTCCGTGGCCGCCTACAAGCGGCGCAACTACATCCTCCCGCTGTGGCCCGCGGTCGCGGTGCTGCTCGGGTGGTGGAGCGACCGCTGGATCGATCGATGGCAATGGCGCGGTCTGTCGGTACCGTGGCGGACCGTCTACGCAGCCGCGTGCGTCGTCATGATCGCGTTCGACATCGCGTACGTGCCCGTCAAGGAGCAGCGCGAGTGCGTGCACGAGTTCGGACGCACCGTCGCCGAGGCCATCGTCGAGCGGGTCCCGCCGGACGCGCGACTCTCCACCTTCGGCCTCGACGACGAGAAGGACGCCCCGGTGCTCTTCTACCTGCATCGCCGCGTGCTGCCGCTCCGCGACGGCCTCGACGCGGCCCCGGCCGGGTATACCGTCGTGCTGCGCGACGTCTGGCTCGCCGAGCGCAGCTCGGCAGCGGGCTTCGAGGAGGTTCTCAGCGCCGGACCGGACGCCCGGCGCTTCACCCTGCTGCGGCGAGCGGAGAGCAACGCGGCCGCCGCGGGGACGCGGACCGACGGCTAGCGCCGCGTCCGGCTGCGGCGAGCCGGCGCGCGCACCGGGCCCGTCGTCTTGCGCAGCAGGATCTCCGCGCTGCCCGCGACCAGCAGACCGTCGAGCCGTCCGACCTGCGCGTAGCCGTGGCGCCGGTAGAAGCGTCGCGCGTTGGCGTTGAAGTCCGATACGCAGACGAAGAAGTTCCGCGCACGCATGAACACGTCGGACTCGCAGTGTGCGAGCAGCCGTGCGCCGAGGCCGCGGCTCCGCGTCGAGGCGTCCACCGCGAGCAGCTCCAGGTAGTCACCGGCGAGGAAGCCGCGGCGCACGATGGCGACGCCGCGCGCGCGGCCGCCGTCGTCGATCACCCAGGCGTCGCGGCCCGCGAGCGGACCGCCCAGCAGCCGGCGCCAGTCCGCGGCGACGTAGCCGAGCGTGAGCCACGGCTCGGACGACGCGAGCAGCGCGACGAGCGGGCGCACGTCGCGCTGCTCGAGACGCCGGATCGCGATCGGCGCGTCAGCCCCGCGTCGCATCGGGGCACGGCTTCAGCAGCTCGCCGACGGTCACCGGCGTCAAGCCGGCCGCGGCGATCGCGGGGAGGAGCTTCTCGACCAGCTCGCGCGTGTGCACGCCCTTGCCGTTCGCGTGCATGACGATGATCGTGCCGTCGCGCAGCTGCGGCTTCAGCGTCGCGAGCATACGGTCGGCGGACACCGACGGCACGGGATCGCCCGACACGGCGCTCCACAGCACCACCGTCTGTCCGAGCGATGCGGCGACGCGCTCGGTGGTCGCGTCGTACTCGCCGTAGGGTGGACGGAACAGCACGGCCTTGGTGCCGTGCGCGTCCGCGAGCTGCTTGACGGCAGCGGCGATCTCGTCCTCCTGTCCCGCGGCGTTCTGCTTCTTCAGGTGCGCGTGCGTGGCACCGTGCGTGCCGAGCTCGAAGAACGGCACCGCCAGCAGCTCGGCGACGTGGTCGTCGTGCTTCGTCATCCAGCGTCCGGACGGGAAGAACGTGGCCGGCGTCTTCGTGGTCACGAGCAGCTCGACGAGCTTGTCGTCGAAGCCGTGCGGGTCGCGCACGGGGCAGAGGTCGAAGGTCAGCGCGATGCGCTTGCAGCCCGTCACGCCGGTCCGAACGACGGGCGGCGGAGGCGCGTCTTCGGCGTCCGCGACACGTGCGGTGCCCGCGATGGGCGCGACGAGCAGAAGGACGAGCAGCGGGATGGGCAGGAGGCGGAGGACCACTGCGCGCGACGTTACCACGCTGCTATGCTCGAAGCCGGTGACGCGATCGCTCCACCTGCACCACGACCGCCCCGCCGCGCGCCGGCGCGCGCTCGACATCCTGCGCGGCCACGGCTGGGTTTCGGTCTCGTTCCAGCTGCTCGAGAGCGAGTTCCGCTACTGGTTCGACGGCGAGGACGCGTTCGTCGCGTACGTGGACACCGGCTCGGCGTGGGTCGTGGGCGGCGCGCCGGTCGCACCCTCGGAGCGGCTGCGCGAGGTTGCGCTGCGCTTCACCGAAGCGGCGCGCGCGGCCGGACGTCGCGCGAGCTTCTTCGCCTGCGAGCGGCGCTTCGTCGAGGCCGCGCGCATGCGCGCGCTGCGCGTCGGCGAGCAGCCGGTGTGGGACGCATCCGCCTGGGACGCGATCCTCGAGTCGAACGCGTCGCTGCGCTACCAGCTGCGCCGCGCGCAGCGGAAGGGCGTGACGGTGCGCGCCGCGACCGCCGACGAGCTCGCGCACGCCGACGCGCCGGTCCGGCGCGGCATCCTGCAGCTCGGCGCGCAGTGGCTCGCGTCGCGCCGCATGGCGCCGATGGGCTTCCTCGTGCAGCTCGAGCCGCTGACCTTCGCGGAGGAGCGCGTCGTGCTCGTGGCCGAGCGCGACGGCGAGATCGTCGCGTTCCTGTCCGCCGTTCCGGTCTACGCGCGTCGCCGTCTCTTCGTCGAGGACCTGATCCGCGGACGGCGCGCACCCAACGGAACCACCGAGCTGCTGATCGACGCGGCGATGCGCGCCGCGGTCGCGCGCGGCGACGAGACCGTCACGCTCGGGCTCGCGCCGCTCGCCGGCGCGGTGCCGCGTCCGCTGCGGCTCGCGCGTGCGGTGTCGGCGCCGCTGTACGACTTCCGCGGCCTGCGCGCGTTCAAGGCGAAGCTGTCGCCGTCGCGCTGGGAAGGCGTGTACCTGGTGTCGCCGGGCTCGCCGTGGCTCGCGCTGCGCGACGCCCTGCGTGCGTTCGCGGGCGGCAGCCTGCTGCGCTTCGGCGTGCGCACGCTCGCGCAGCGGATCGGCGTCGGTGCGGCACCGGTGCAGGCGCCGGGCCCCGGCGGCGCGACGCTCGGGTAGCGCCGCGCCCGCCGCGGTGATCAGAACGCGAAGGTCTCGCCGACCATCTTCTCGGACATCGCCCAGAGACGCTGCGCCGCGGCGGCATCGAGCGCCCACGCCTTCGGCTTCGTCGCCTCGGTGACGTCCGCGAGGTAGCCGCCGCCGCGTCCCTCGAGCTGCGGCGCCGTCGCGGCCCAGACGCTGGTCGCGGCACCCTGCGGGATGGTCTTGAAGCCCGGCATCGCGCCGCGGCTCTCGCCTCCCGCCGGCGCGTCCTTCTTCCCGGCCTTGTCCGCGCGCGGCTTCGACATCGACTGCAGCATCGCGACGTCCTCCTTCGTGAGGTGACGCCCGAGGTCGGTCATGATCATGCCGGGATGCACCGCCCACGCGTGCACGCCCTTCGCACCGAGGCGGCGCTCGAGCTCGACCGAGAACAGCACGTTCGCCGTCTTCGATTGACCGTAGGACGCCCACTTCTCGTAGTCGTGGCGCTCGAAGTTCGGGTCGTCCCAGTGCACGTCGGACAGCATGTGGCCGTCCGAGCTGAGATTGACGATGCGCGACGGCGCGCCCGCGACCAGCAGCGGCACCAGCAGCCCGGTGAAGAGGAAGTGGCCGAGGTGATTGGTTCCGAACTGCAGCTCGAAGCCGTCGGCGGTGCGCGCGAGCGGGCACGCCATCACGCCCGCGTTGTTGATCAGCAGGTCGAGGCGGTCGACCTGCTTCAGCAGGCGCGCCGCGCAGGCGCGGATGCTGGCGAGCGACGCGAGGTCGAGGTCGGTGCCGCTGACCTTCGCGCCCGGCACCTGCTCGCGGATCGTGCGCAGCGCGGCCTCGGTCTTGGCGGCGTCGCGAGCGGCGACGATCACCTCGGCGCCGCGCGACGCGAGGGCGCGTGCGGTCTCGAGCCCGAGCCCGCCGGACGCGCCGGTCACCAGCGCGCGCTTGCCCGTCAAGTCGATGCCCGCGAGGACGTCCTCGGTCGTGGTGGTCGCTCCGCTGCTCGCCATGTCGTCACCTCCCGCGCGGCGAGTGTGGCACGTTCCCGAGCACGCCTTCCACCAGATGGTGCCGCCCCGGCACGATCGGCCAGTCGAAGTACGCACAGCTCGCGCCGCACGGCAGCAGGTCGTCGGTGCGGTGGTCGAGCAGCTCGCCGTCCTGGTCGTCGCCGTAGAGCGCGACGATCTCGTCGTCGCCGAGCGGCTTCGCCGTGCGGACGCCGTCACCGAGGCGCGGCCCGATCTCGCCCGACACGCGGTCGTGGAAGCTCGCCCACGGCACGCGCTCGAGCAGCGGCCACAGGCTCGCGCGCCACGCGGCGCGGAACTGCATCCAGCGGTCGTCGGGGACGAGGAACGACACCTGCCCGAGGAAGTTCGTGAACAGCAGGGCCGCGCCACGCGATTCGATCAAATCGGCCGGGACGCCGCGTCCCGCGAGCACCGGCTCGATCCACGCGTCCTCGGCGATCCAGGTCAGCGACGGAGCCGGAGATCCGCTCTCGCGTGCGAGAGAACGCAGTCGGGACGCGAAGATGGGCCGCGCGGTCGGGTCGGGCTCGAAGCAGATGAGCTCGTCGAAGCGGGCGACCAGCGAGCCCGGCAGGCAGTGGCCGCCGCTCGGCCCGACGATCGCGAGCGTCCGCGTCGGGGGCCGCCAGTCCTCGAGCCAGGCCGCCAGCGCGGCCCGGAAGGGCGCCCACTCGCGGTCGCGGTGGCGCCGCGCGCGCAGGTGGTAGCGGACCCCGCCCGCCGGATTGAACGCGGCCTTCAGCACGGGCTCCCCTTACCACGACGCTTTGGATTGAACCGGGACCGTTCGGCGAAGTAGGGAAGGCGCATGAGCCTACGCGGAACAGGTCAGGGTGGAACGCTGGCGCGGCTCTGGGAGACCGTCGAGGTCCTCGGCAGCGCCGGCATGCTGAATCCGTCGTTCATGATCAACCTGCAGAAGGGGATCAAGAAGTGGGGCTCGACCCCGGCGGGCGGCTTCTGGGCATCGGCGCAGCGCCGGCCCGACGACATCGGGCTGATCGACGAGGCCGGTCCGCCGATGACGTTCCGCGAGGTCGACCAGCAGTCGAACGCGATCGCCAACGGCCTCGCGGCGAACGGCGTCAAGACGGGCGACGGCGTCAGCCTGTTCGCGCGCAACCACCGCGGCTTCGTGCTGTCGATGGTCGCGCTCAACAAGCTCGGCGCCGACACGCTGCTGCTCAACACCGGCTTCGCGGCACCGCAGCTCGCCGAGGTCGTCTCGCGCGAGGGCTCGCAGGTCGTGCTCTACGACGAGGAGTTCGCGGCGATCGTCGAGAAGGGCGCGCCCGACAAGAAGCGCTTCGTCACCTACGGCAGCGGTCCGCTCGGCGACGCGACGATCTTCGACCTCGCCGGACGCAACTCGACCAGCGAGCCCGCGGCGCCGTCGCGCCACGGCCGCACGACGATCCTCACGTCGGGCACGACCGGCACGCCGAAGGGCGCGCAGCGCAGCGTCAAGAGCTCGAGCCTCGACACGTTCATCGGCCTCTTCGGCCGCATGCCGTTGTGCGTGGGCTACAAGACCTTCGACGCCGCACCCGCCTTCCACTCGTGGGGCGGACTGCACCTGCTGCTCGGCGCGATGCTGTCGAACACGATCGTGATGCGCAGCCGCTTCGATCCCGAGGACACGCTGCGCACGATCCACGAGCACAAACCCGACGTGCTTGCCGTCGTTCCCGTCATGATGCAGCGGATCCTGCAGCTGCCGCAGGACGTGATCCGCAAGTACGACTGCCGCTCGCTGAAGGTCGTCGCGGCCTCGGGATCGGCGCTGCCGGGCGAGCTGGCGCTGCGCTGGATGGATACGTTCGGCGACAACGTCTACAACTTCTACGGCTCGACCGAGGTCGCGCAGGCGTCGATCGCGATGCCCGACGAGCTGCGCGCGGTTCCCGGCACCGCCGGACGTCCGCCGCGCGGCACCATCGTCAGGATCATCGACGGCGACGGCAACGAGGTGCCGGCCGGCGTCACCGGGCGCATCTTCGTCGCCAACGAGAACCAGTTCGAAGGCTACACCGGCGGCGGCAACAAGGAGATCGTCAAGGGCCTCATGTCGAGCGGCGACGTCGGCCACTTCGACGCGAACGGCCTGCTGTTCGTCGACGGCCGCGACGACGACATGATCATCTCGGGCGGCGAGAACGTCTTCCCGCGCGAGGTCGAGGACCTGCTCGCCGACCACCCGATGGTGCACGAGGCGGCGGTCATCGGCGTCGCGGACACGGAGTTCGGTCAGCGGCTGCAGGCGTTCGTCGTGCTGGTCGAGAAGCAGGCCTGCTCCGAGGACGACCTGAAGAAGCACGTCCGCGACCACCTCGCGCGCTACAAGGTGCCGCGCGGCATCGTCTTCCTCGACGAGCTGCCGCGGAACCCGACCGGCAAGGTCCTCAAGCGCGTTCTGAAGGAGATGATCGTCGAGGTCCGGCAGGAAGGCTGAGCTTCGCGACACCGACCGGTGGACCTCGGCTCCGGACCGTTCGCGCGACGGTCCGGACGCCGAGGTCCGGAGCGGTTGAGCGTTGGAGTGCTCCGTGGGATGGGACGCTGCGGCAAAGCGCCGCACCCCCAGGAGACCGACCATGATCCGCTCGCGCGTCCCGTTTCCCACTCTTCTCGCAGCGCTCGCCGCGGCCACCGTGCTCGCGGCCTGCAGCAGCGGCGGTGGCGGAGGCGGCGGCGATCCGACCGAGCCCGGCAACCCGTCGTGCGCCGAGGGCACCGAGTCGTACGACAGCACCTTCGCCGGCATCCAGACGAAGATCTTCGAGCGCCACGGCTGCACGCAGGACGCCTGTCACGGCAGCGCGAAGTCGGGCGGCCTCGACCTCACGCCGGCCAACGCGTTCGCGAGCATCTACGGCGTCCGCGCGACGTCGAGCGCGCTGAGCCGCATCGAGCCGGGTGACGAGGAGCGCAGCTTCCTGTGGCTCAAGCTCGCGGCGGCGACGCGGCCCGGTCAATACCAGATCGCCGGCTCGCCGATGCCGAGCGGCCAGGCGCCGCTCAGCGAGGACGAGCTCGAGCTGATGCGCCTGTGGATCTACGCCGGCGCGCCCGAGACCGGCGTGGTCAACGGCAGCGAGAAGCTGCTCGGCGCCTGCCTGCCCGAGCCGAAGCCGCTCGAGATCGAGCCGCTCGTCGCACCGTCGCCGGGCGCGGGCTTCCAGCTCACGATGCCCGAGTGGGACCTGAAGGCGCAGACCGAGTACGAAGGCTGCATGGCGGTCTACTACGACGTGACCGACCAGGTGCCCGCCGAGTTCCGCGACCCGAGCGGCACGATGTTCCGCTTCGGCGCGACCGAGGTTCGCCAGGACCCGCAGTCGCACCACGTTTTCCTCTACTACCCCGAGGCGAACTTCCGTCCCGAGGGTGTCGACGTCTACGCGCCGGAGTTCGGGCAGTGGACCTGCCGCGGCGGCAGCGCCGCGGGCAACGCGTGCGACCCGAAGGCGTCCGACGCGTGCACGTCGGGCGGCGGCGTCTGCGCGAGCGAGCTCAAGAAGAGCCTCGGCTGCATCGGCTACGGTCCGCGCAGCGCGGGCAACACCGTGCTGATCGGCGGTGCCGGACAGCCCGTGTACCGCACCGACTACCTGCCCGGCGTGTTCGCGCAGCTGCCGATGAAGGGCGTCATCTACTGGAACAGCCACGCCTTCAACCTGACGAAGACCGACGGCGTGATGCACGTCAAGCAGAACTACGAGTTCGCGCGCGAGCAGCGCTACACGATCACCCCGATCACCGACTTCTCGGCGATCTTCCGTCCCAACGCGCCGCCGTACACGCGCGAGAGCTACTGCAACGACCACGTGCTGCCGCGCGGCGCGCGTCTCTTCAACCTGACGACGCACACCCACAAGCGCGGCAAGCGCACCTGGATCACGCTGCCCGACGGCAGCCAGGTCTACGAGAACTTCTCCTACACCGACCCGGTGCAGGGCCGCTGGGATCCGCCGCTCGCCTTCGACTCGCCCGATCCGGCGGAGCGCACGCTGCGCTACTGCGGCACGTACGAGAACGGGCTCGGCGAGGGCGACGCGCCCGATCCGTCGCAGGTGACGCGCCTGTCGCGCGTGAGCGTGACCGCGGCCGGGCAGGTCGGCGGCACGTGCAAGCCGGTCGCGTGCACGGCGGGACGCGTCGGTGCGGCGTGCAGCGGCGCCGACGACGACGCGACCTGCGACTCGTCGCCCGGTGCCGGCGACGGCGAGTGCGACGCGTGCCCGATCACCGGCGGCGAGAGCACCGAGAACGAGATGTTCAACCTGTTCGGGCTCTACTACGTCGACCCGACGGTCGCGGCGCAGGACGCGGCGGCGGGTGTGGCGAGCGCGGAGCAGGCGGATGCGCTGAACGTGGACGCGCGCGGCCGCTCGCTGTCGACGTCGGTGGTGGTGCCTGCGGGCGGCGCGTGCGCGATGGCGCGTCCCGGAATCGGCGGCGCGAAGCAGATCGGCGTCGTGCCCGCGGCGGACGGTCGCGCGGGCCACGTCGAGTGATCCGCGCGCGGAGCGCGCGGCCGACCAACGGGAGCGCGGGGAGTGGGGCCCCGACGGGCTTCGCCCGTTGGGGCGAGGGGTCGCGTGACCCCTCGGAGAGCTAACGCGCGTAGCCCGCGTACGACTCCTTCAGCACCGCGTGGTTGAGCAGCATCTCCGCGACTCGACGCGTGCCGGCTGAGTCGAAGATGCGCGTGCGCGTCCAGTACGACTCGGTGCGCTTGCTCTCCGACAGCGCGACGATCTCGCGGCGCAGCACGTAGTCCTCGCCGACGAAGAGCGGGCCGTCGATGAGCCGGATCTCCTGATCCGCGAACAGACCGACCACCGGGCCCTTCACGGGAAACTTCGCCTGGTGACCCGTGTACTCCGCGAGAACGCTGATCATCTCCATCGGGATGATCGCGCGTCCCCACGGTGACGCGGACGCGTCGCGGTCGTACCAGGGCGACGGCTCGGTGATCTTCGCGAGCTTCTGCGCGAGCGAGAACGGGTAGAGCGCACCCATGTTCTGCTCCATGTCCATGCGTACGCGCTCGTCGGCGGCGCCGAACAGACCGACGCGCAGGTCGGCGAGGATGACGAGCTTCTGCGGCGTGCGCAGCTTCGCGACGCGCTCGTCGAGCAGCGACGGTACCGTCTGCGGACCGATGCTCGCGCTCGCTTCCAGCACCGGCGTGCCGTCGGCCTTCTCCGCCCAGGCGCGCGTGCGCGTCGCACCCGGCGCCGGGATCTCGACGAAGGCGCGCACCGCTTCCCCCTCGACCACCATGTTCTGGTAGTGCGCCGACAGGCAACCGCGCTCGAACCATTCGCGGCCCCAGAGCTGCGCGAGAAGCGGCGCGAACTGGCTGAAGTGCGTCGGGCCCTCGATCGGTCCCGCGCGGAAGCCGAGCTTCTCGGCGATCGAGTCGTCGTGGATCGAGCCGTGCCCGCCGTACTCCTGCTCCGCGAGCATCTGGTGCGGGTGGCGGAGCGGTCCGTAGAGAACGAGCGGCGTGTCGAATGCGCGCGTGGTCATGCGAGAGCGTTGCACGATCCCGCGCCACGGGTGAAGAGGAACGATGCCACTTCACGTCATCGGCGCCGGACTCGGGCGCACCGGAACCCTGTCCCTCAAGCTCGCGCTCGAGCAGATCGGCTTGGGCCCCTGCTACCACATGATGGAGGTGCGCTCGGCGCCCGAGCGCCTCGAGCACTGGAACCGCCTCGCCGCCGGCGAGAAGGTCGACTGGGAGGAGGTCTTCGCGGGCTTCCGGTCCACCGTCGACTGGCCCGCGTGCAATTACTGGCGCGAGCTGATGGCGCGCTATCCCGACGCGAAGGTGATCCTCAGCCTGCGCGATCCCGAGAGCTGGTGGCGCTCGACGCAGTCCACGATCTTCAGCGACCACGTGCAGGACGGCGCGCCGCCGTCCATCCGCAGGATCCTGAAGGACGTCGTCGACGAGGACCTGCACGACCGCGATGCGTGCGTCGCCGCGTTCGAGCGTCACAACGCGTCGGTGCGCGCGGGCGTGCCCGCGGAGAAGCTGCTGGTGTTCGACGCGAAGCAGGGCTGGGGTCCGCTGTGCGCGTTCCTCGGCGTGCCCGTTCCGGACGCGCCGTTCCCGAGCGTCAATACCACCGACGAGTTCCGCAAGATGGTCGGGATCGACGCGGGGTGACCCTGCACCTGCCGACCGGCGTGGGCGACCTCGTCGACGTGCTCGCGGGCCTGCGTGGCGCGGTCGCGGTCGTCCTCGGCGGCTCGCGCGCCAGCGGCGCGCACGACGCGGCGTCGGACTGGGATCTGGGGCTCTACTACCGCGGCACGATCGATCTCGACCCGCTCGCGTCGTACGGCGTCGTGCACCCGCCGGGATCGTGGGGGCGCCTCATGAACGGCGGCGCGTGGCTGCACGTCGGCGACGCAAAGGTCGACGTTCTGCTGCGCGACCTCGACGCGGTCGAGCACTGGAGCGCGTGCGCGGCGCGCGGCGAGTTCGAGATCGACGCACTGCTCGGATACCTCGCGGGCGCGCCGACGTATCTGCTCGCGGCGGAGCTCGCGTCGTGTCGCGTGCTGCTCGGCGCGATGCCATCCGCCGATCCGCTTCCGGAGCGTCTCGCCGCGGCGGCGCCTGCGAAGTGGCGCTTCTGCCGATCGTTCAGCCTCGACTACGCGCGCATGCACGCGCGTCGCGGAGACGTCGTCGGCACGCTCGGTCAAGCAACGAAGGCCGCGCTCGAGGAGGCCCATGCCGTGCTTTGCGAGCGTCGCGAGTGGACGTGCAACGAGAAGGGGCTGCTCGGGAAGGCCGGGCTCGCCCGCCTGCGCGAGCGCTTCCTGGAGAAGCCCGCGGACCTCGTGCGCTGGGTGGATGACGTAGCGGCGGAGCTCGGCGTGTCCGGGGACGAGGCGCGTCCGTGGCGGTGAGCCGAGGCGACGTGGAGGTCGCCGGTCGGGGAGTGTTGAGCAGGAGGCAGAATGCCCGTCGTGCGAGGACTCATCCGCAAGCGAAGGAGGCTGGCCGCCGCTGTCGCGATCGTGCTGGCGTGGTGGTGGTCGTCGTCGATTCACGGCTACCTCGACGCCGCTCTCGACGTGGCCCGGGGGCACTTCGAGGTGCAGAGCACCGGGCTCCCGGCGCGCTGGCGCCCGGAATACGCTCGCCTGCTGCGCGCGCGGCACGGCATCGAGCTGCGCGTGGTCGCGGGTTGTGTCGTGAGCGACGCGCTGACGGCATATGTGAGAGCCTACGACACCCTCGCCGTGGCGGCCGCCAAGTACGAGTTCGGTCGCGACGTGTTCGCGGAGTGTGACGCCGACGCCCGCAAGCATTGGGAGAGGCGCCGGGCCGCGATCGCGCGGACGAGCGAAGGCCGGTGAGGGATGCGGTGTCGCTCGCGCGGCCACGGCCGGGTTGCGTCGGCTCGTCGCGCGTGGCTCCGCTGCGTGAGGAGGCTCCCTGCCATGCCCATCGTCGGGATTGATCACGTGCAGCTCGCCATGCCCGAGGGCTGCGAGGATGCGGCGCGCCGCTTCTATGCGGGCCTGCTCGGTCTCCCGGAGACGCCGAAGCCGGAGCCGCTGGCCGCGCGCGGTGGCGCGTGGTTCGAGCTCGGCGCCGTCAAGCTGCACCTCGGCGTCGAGTCGGACTTCCGGCCCGCGCGCAAGGCCCACCCCGCGCTGGTCGTGCACGACCTGCGCGCGCTGGTCGCTCATCTGCGCGGGGCCGGGGTCGAGGTCACGGACGACACGCAGCTGAGCCACTACCGTGTCTTCGTCGCCGACCCGTTCGGCAACCGCATCGAGCTCATGGAGCCGGCGGCGTGAGCACGCCCGGCGTCGTTCGGGGAGGCTGCTTCTGCGGCCGCGTGCGCTACCGTGTCGACGCGCCGCTGCACTCGGCGCGCTGCTGTCACTGCTCACGCTGCCGCAAGGCGTTCAGCGGCACGGGCTCGGCGTACGCCGAGGTCGTCCCCGGGGCCTTCGCGTGGGAGAGCGGCCACGACGAGCTGACGAGCTACGAGTCCGCTGCTGGCTGGGGCCTGTCGTTCTGTCGCACCTGTGGAACCACGCTCTGCGGCACGCACGAAGGGCGGGTGCACGGCGTCACGCTCGGCAGCGTCGACGGCGACCCCGGAGTCGAGATCACGATGCACATCTTCGTCGGCTCACGCGCACCATGGGACCATATCGGCGGTGACGCACCGCAGTTCGACGAGCTCCCGCCGGGGGCCTCGCCGCTGGGAGGATGAGATGACCGACGTCACCGAAGTCGCACCGGACCTGTTCCGCCTCTGCACCTGGATCCCCGAGGCGAACCTCCAGTTCTGCCAGTTCCTCGTTCGCGACGACGAGCCGCTGCTCTACCACACGGGCATGAAGGGCCTGTTCCCGCTGGTACGTGACGCGGTCGCGAAGGTGCTCGACCCGAAGACGGTTCGCTGGATCGGCTTCAGCCACTTCGAGGACGACGAGTGCGGCTCGCTGCGCGAGTGGCAGGAGCTGGCGCCGCAGGCGACGCCGATCTGCAGCTTCGTCGGAAAGGTCGTGAGCGTCGACGGCTACGCGGCGCTGCGTCCCGCGCGGCCGATGGAAGACGGCGAGGTCCTGCAGACCGGCCGGCATCGCTTCCGCTTCCTGCGCACGCCGCACCTGCCGCACTGCTGGGAGGCCGGGCTGCTCTTCGAGGAGACGCAGCGCACGCTGTTCTGCTCCGACCTCGTGCACCAGGGCGGTGAGCACGAGGCCGTGACGTCGTCGGACGTCACGGGACGCGTCAAGCAGACGCTGCTCGAGTACGAGGCCGGTCCGTTCGCGAGCTACGTCCCGTGGACGGCGAAGACGCGTCCCATGCTCGAGCGCCTCGCGGCGCTGGAGCCGAAGACGCTCGCGATCATGCACGGCTCGACGGTCACGGGCGACGGCGCGCGCACGCTGCGCGATGTCGCGAGCGTGATGGAGGAGGTTCTCGGCGGCGGCGCGCGTTGATGCGTGCCGAGCTGCGTGCCCTCGGCCTTGCGGCGTGCGTCGTCGTCGCGTCGTGCGCGAGCACGACGGTGACCGTGACGCCGTCGCCGCAGGCGCCGGTGTGCGATGCGCGCGCGTCGGCGCTCGTGCTGTGGGCGCCCGAGTGGCGCGCGGACCAGAAGGACGTGCCGGATCGCGAGGCGGCTGCGGCGTCCGGCCTGGACGAATTCTTCCGCCGCTCCGGCTGCTTCGCGCGCACCGAGCTGCGCCGGGTGCAGGACGTCGCGCCGTCGGCGATTGCGGCGCAGGTCGCCGATGCGCGCGGCGGAGCGTTCGACGTCGTCGTCGCGATCGCCGTGCGCGAGCTCGGACCCGTGGTGAGGGTGCTCGCGTCACCCGCGCTGGTGGACGGCGGCACGGAGGTCGTGCTGCAGGTGTCGTCGTGGGTGCCGCCGGATGCCGCGGAGCCGCGCGTTTTCACGGTGCGGTGGCAGAACGGCGGACCCGGCGTCGTGAAGGGCGTCGAGTCGCTGCCGCACGACATGCAGGAGGCGCTCGCGGCGGGCCTGCTGCGCCGACCGGACGCCTAGAGGAGGAGCCGGCCATGCTGGAGCTCAGACCGGGCTGCGAGTGCTGCGACGTGGATCTGCCGCCGGACTCGATGGACGTGAGGATCTGCACGTACGAGTGCACGTTCTGCGCGAGCTGCGCGGAGACGAAGCTGCTCGGCGTGTGTCCGAACTGCGGCGGCGAGCTGGTACGGCGTCCGCGGCGGCCCGCGGCGATGCTCGTCAAGCATCCCGCGTCGACGAAGCGCGTGCACAAGCCGCAGGGCTGTGGGGGGGCGAACGTCGCGTGAGCCGCGGGGCTGCTCGAGGAGGTGCGCTCGATCGCGGACGTCGCGGGCGCCGAGGTCCGCGGATGATGCCGGCGGTCTCTCGCGACGACGGCGACCGCTGTCCCTCCTTCGCCATGGAGCTTCCGGGTCCATGGCGACCTGGTCGTCGGCGAGGGGCCTCCGGCCCTCCCGTCGCAGCAACGTCGAGCACGCACTTCGTGTCGTCGAATGGCAGGACACCCCCGCACGGTTCGAATAGGCAGCTGCGGCACTTGACGCATCGCCCCGGCATCGAGCCGACCTGCCGCAGAGGCAGCTGGGAGAACAATCCATGAAGCGACCCGTTGGAGCCCTGGAAGCCCTCGTCGCCGGCACCCTGCTGGCGGTGGCTTGCGTGGCCGAAGCGCAGACATCGCCCGCGATCCCGCCATCCATCACCACTCCGGATCGAGTCGAAACCCGGATCGGCACGCTGGAGTTCAACGACGGCGCGCCCAGCCAGGCGACTCTGGACAAGGTCTACGACAACGTCGACTTCACGCACGCCTACGAGGCGTTCGTGAACACCATGCAGGGCGTGAATGCGGCCGCCATCCGCAAGGGCTTTCTCGACATCGGCGTCAAGGACAACGAGATCCTCGTGTTCTCCCGCCTGATGGACGCGAAGTCGCTGTTCCTGACGGCGAACGCGGACACGGTCTATTTCGTCGGAGTGCTCGACCTCTCGAAGGGGCCGATGGTGCTCGAGACGCCGCCGAACGCGCTCGGCACGCTCGACGACATGTGGTGGCGCTGGGTGACCGACTTCGGCGTGCCGGGACCTGACCGCGGCGAAGGCGGCAAGTACCTGATCCTGCCTCCCGGCTACGAGGGGCCGCTGCCCGAGGGCGGCTTCTACGTCGCGCACTCGAAGACGAACCGCGTCCTGATCCTCGGCCGCATGTTCATGGAGAAGGACGATCCGGCTCCGGCGGTGGAGCTGATCAAGAAGTTCACGAAGATCCATCCGTACGAAGCCGGCGGTGCGGGTACGAGCGTCGCCGAGTTCCTCAGTGGCAAGGCGAAGCTCGGCCGGATCACGCCGCCGCCCGCGACGGTCTTCCACGAGGGCAGCGGCAAGGTGATGAACACCATCCCGCCCAACGACTTCAGCTACTTCGAGATGCTGAACGAGGCGGTGCAGTCGGAGCCGGCGACCGCGCTCGACCCCGAGCTGATGGGCCCGATCGCCGCGATCGGGATCGTCAAGGGCAAGCCGTTCGCACCGGATGCGCGCATGCGCAAGATCCTCACCGACGCGCTCGCCGTCGGCAACGCGACCTCGCGCAGCCTGCTCATCGCCCCGCGTGAGGCCGACTGGTTCTACTACCCCGGCTCGGCGTGGACGAACTTCCTGTTCGTCAGCGGGTACGAGTTCGAGACGCCGATCCCCATGATCTCGCCGGAGGGCGTCAAGCCGTTCCCGCCCACCGGGTACCGGATGCTCGACGCGCGCTCCGCCTTCTTCTACGGCATCACCGGCATCACTCCCGCGATGGCGATGCGGCTGCCGGGAATCGGTTCGCAGTACCTGCTCGCGTTCCAGGACGCCGACAAGCAGTACTTCGACGGCGCGAAGACCTACCGGGTGACGCTGCCGAAGGGCATCCCCGAGGCGAAGTTCTGGTCCTTGACGCTCTACGACAATCAGACGCGCTCGATGCTCGATACGCCGCAGAACCATCCGCGCGCCGGCAGCCAGAACTTCCCGTCGCCCGCCGCCGAGGCGGACGTGTCCGGCGTCACGACGGTGTACTTCGGCCCGAAGCAGCCCGACGGCGTCAAGCGCGGCAACTGGATCCAGACGATGCCCGGCAAGGGCTGGTTCGTCATCCTGCGGCTCTACAGCCCGCTCGAGCCGTTCTTCGACAAGAGCTGGCGGCCGAGCGAGATCGAAGTGGTTCGGTGAGCGGAGCGGCTGACGAGAGCTTCCGGGGGCGCCGCCTGCAGGCGTCCCTGGAAGCGCGGTCCAACCCCGTGGAAACGGGTTGGATGGGCGATGGCGCCGGGCAATACACTCCTGTCGGATCGTGCCTGGGCAGCGACGGGAGACCGCAGCATGTCACGCATTCGAGACGGGTGGGCTGCCGGATCGGCTTACGAGGACTTCATGGGCCGGTGGAGTCGCCAGCTCGCCCTCGAGTTCGTGTCGTGGCTGGGGCTCCCTCCCGGCGTTCACTGGCTGGACGTCGGATGCGGTACGGGCGCACTGACGAATGCGATCTGCAGTCACGCCGATCCGGCCTCGGTGCTGGGGTGCGACCCCGCGGCGCCGTTCATCGAGTATGCCCGGAGACGTTCCGGAGACGCCCGCGCCTCGTTCGTGATCGCGGGAGTGGGCGACCTTCCGCGCCGCGCGGACGGTTACGGCAGCACGGCCTCGCTGCTCGCCCTGAACTTCCTTCCCGACTCCGGGGCGGCCATCGATGAGATGCGGTCTCGCACGGCCGCTCGGGGCACCGTCTCGGCGTGTGTGTGGGACTATGCGGGCAGGATGGATCTCCTGCGCTGTTTCTGGGATGCGGCGGCGGCAGTCGATCCGGCCGCCCGCGAACTCGACGAAGGCGAGCGATTCCCGGTCTGCCGTCCCGACGCTCTCGCGGACTTGTTCCGCAAGGGCGGGCTCGGCGAGGTCCGCTGCGGGCCGATCGAGATCCCGACCCCATTCGCCGGCTTCGACGACTACTGGCGGTCCTTTCTCGGCGGGACGGGGCCGGCCCCCTCCTACGTCGCCACGCTCGACGACGAACGTCGCACCGCGATGGCACGGAAGCTCGAAGAGGCGCTGCGACGACGTCCCGGCGGGACGATCGCTCTCACCGCGCGCGCGTGGGCGGTCCGAGGCACGGCGAGCTGAAAGTGGACGCAGCTCTCACTTCCCGCGAACATCGACCCAGACATGCCGATCGAAATCCTCTCCTCCGCCCAGATCGAGCGCATGCGCCGCGCCGGCCGCGCCGCCGCCGAGACGCTCGCCTTCGTCGGCTCACGCCTGAAGCCCGGCATGTCGACCGCCGACATCGACCGCCTGGTCCGCGAGGACACCGCGCGCCGCGGCGGCAAGCCGAGCCAGCTCGGCTACATGGGTTTCCCCGCCGCCGTCTGCACGAGCCGCAACCAGGTCGTCTGTCACGGGATTCCGAGCAAGCGCGAGATCCTCGAGTCCGGCGACATCGTCAACGTCGACGTGACGACGAACCTCGACGGCTACCACGGCGACACGAGCGCCACGTTCCTCATCGGTGAAGTCAGCGCCGATGCGCGGCGCATCGTCGACGTCGCGCGGCGCTGCCGCGACGCGGGCATCGCGGTGATCCGCGAGGGCGCGCGTCTGGGCGACATCGGAGCGGCGATCGAGGAGCTGGCGCATCGGGAAGGCGTGAGCGTCGTCGCGGAGATCGGCGGGCACGGCATCGGGCGCGCCATGCACGCGGATCCGCACGTGGCGCACGTCGGCAGGCGCGGCTTCGGACAGCGCCTGAAGGCCGGCATGGCGATCACGGTCGAGCCGATGATCAACCTCGGCGGTCCCGCCGTCCGCCAGCTCGCCGACGGATGGACCATCGTCACCGCCGACGGCAGCCTGTCCGCGCAGTGGGAGCACACCGTCGTCGTGACGCGCGACGGGTTTGAGCTGATGACCGAGCTCTGACACGAGGTCACACATGCCGGACAAGAAGTTGTCGGAGTATGAGAGCTTCGATCACCCCGCCGTCCGTCCATACTTGATCGTCGGTGACGCGGCTGCGGCGATCGAGTTCTACTGCCGCGTGTTCGCGGCCGAGGAGATCGAGCGCCACACGACACCGCGCGGAGGCATCGGGCACGCGAAGCTGCGACTCGGCGAGACGATCGTCGAGCTCGGCGAGCATCCCGATGCCGTCGGTCGCGACGCGGAGCGGCTGCCGCGCGTGGGCCTTCGCCTCTACCTGCCCGACGTCGACGCGACGTACGCGCGCGCGATCTCCGCGGGTGCCACCGGCGATCCGCCGTCCGATCGTCCGCAGCAGGGCGTGCGCGGCGCGACCGTCCACGATCCCTTCGGTCTTACCTGGTGGCTCGCAGGGCGGCTCGCGTAGCCGGCGCATTCGACGAGGTGAAGCCATGAATGCAAGATGCCTGTGCGGCGGAATCCGGATCCACGTGTCCGGCAAGGTCGGCCCGATCGTCTACTGCCACTGCACGCGCTGCCAGAAATCGAGCGGCTCGGCGTTCGGCGCCAACGCGGACGTCCGGCGCAAGTACTGGACGTACGTCGCCGGCGAAGAGCTGGTGCGCGAGTACGAATCCTCACCCGGCGTCTTTCGGGCCTTCTGCGAGCGCTGCGGCTCGCCGATCTACAGCCGACGGCCCGACGCTCCGGACGTGCTGCGCCTCCGGCTCGGCATCCTCGAGGACGATCCGGAGCGCCGCTCGCTGGCGCACTTCTGGGTCGGCTCGAAGGCTCCCTGGTTCGACATCGGCGACGCCCTCCCGCAGTTCAGCGCCGGCCCCGCCGACCACGCGGACGAGATCGGCACGCTGTTCAGGGAGCGCTGAGCGCGCGCGATGGCGACCGGCAGCGTGCGGGTCGCGGAGCTGCAACTCCCTCGGTACTCCTCACGGGCAGGGCGATGCGGTACGAGCCGAGGCAATGAGCATCGTCATCACCGCCTTCGAACGTTCCCCCGACGGCGGCAAGGGCCTCGCGCGCGACACGCGCGTCCGCTGGGCGCTCGAGGAGGTGGGCCAGCCCTACGAGGTGCGCCTCGTCTCCTTCGCGGCGATGAAGGAGCCGGCGCATCTGGCGATCCATCCGTTCGGTCAGATACCGACCTGCGAGGAAGGTGACCTGGCACTCTTCGAGACCGGTGCGATCGTCCTCCACATCGCCGAGCGCCACGCCGGGCTGCTGCCGAACGATCCGAACGCTCGGGCGCGCGCGATTGCGTGGATGTTCGCCGCCGTCAACACGGTGGAGCCGGCGATTCTCGAGCTCGTCAACGCGAAGCTCCTCGAGGGAGACAAGCCGTGGACGCGAGAGCGTCTGCCCCTGGTCGAGGATCGCCTCCGCGCCCGCTTGCGGCAGCTTTCGGCGCGGCTCGGCGGCGCCGACTGGCTCGACGGGAGCTTCAGCGCGGGCGACCTCATGATGGTCTCGGTGCTGCTCCGCGTTCGGGCGGCGGGTCTGCTCGACGAGCACCCGAACCTCGCCGTCTACGTCGCGCGCGGCGAGGCGCGACCCGCGTACCAGCGAGCATTTGCCGCCCAGCTCGCCGTCAATCGCTGACGGGATCGTTCGTGGACGCAGGACCGGCGCTGCGCTCGGCGCGCTCACGCCAGCCCGAACCGACTCCGGTACCCCGCGAAGCGCGCACGGATCTCTTCCGGATCGAGCCCGAAGTCCTGCGGCGCGTACCGATGCGCGCCGTGCTGCTCCTGCAGCTCGCCCAGCCGCACGCGCAGCGCCGCATCCGTCGCGTCGCTCCACGCGACGTCCGCCGCGCGGCAGATCGCGCGCGCCGTCGCGATCGGATCCGCCACCAGCTGGGTGAACGCGACGTCGAGAACACCGCGATCGCCACGCGCATCCCGTGCGCTCATCGCACGATCGAACCACGTCGCGGTCGTGTCGAGTTGGTAGCGTCCGACCTCCGCCGCATCGACGTCGTCGCTGTACGTCGAGCGGAACGCCGCGAACAGGCTCGCGCCCGACGTCACGGTCTGCACCACGTCGCGGTGCAGGTGCACGACGAGCGCGTCGGGGAACGCGGCGAACAGGCTCGGCATCTCGGCGGTGTGCGCCGGCGCCTTCAGAATCCATCGCCGTCCGCTGTCGTCGTCGAGCAGACGCAGGATGTCGGCGTAGCGGCGGTAGCTCCCGGACAGATCCTGCGTCGCGAGCCACGCGGCGTAGCTCGGGCAGCGCAGCGTCGACGTGAAGCCCCAGTTGCGGAAGTCGGTGCCCATGGCGAGCACGCACTCCTCGGCGAGGCGCGCGCCCGACGGGTGGATCGCCTGCATCGCGGGGTTCAGCAGGTGCAGGAGGTCGTGCGCCGACGCGCCGGCGTCGATCAGAGCGTCGCGCGCGCCCTGGTCGAGGCCGGCGAAGCGCCACGGCACCGACAGCTCGGACGGATACGCGCCGCGCAACGCGGGCACTGCGGCGAGCAGGCGCTGCAGCAGCGTCGTCCCGGTGCGCCAGCCGCCGATGACGAAGATGGGACGGTCGATCCGCCGCTTGCGGATCTCGGGCGCAGCGCCGAGCGCGCGCGCGATCGCGACGCGCGCCTGCAGCCGCCCGATCGCGGTCGCCGCGATGCTCTTGACGCCGAGCGCGTTCAGCCGTCCCTCGTCGCGTGCGGCGGCGAGGTACACCGCGACCCCTTCGCGCCAGTCTCCGTCGTCGTCGGGGCCGAGCGAGTCCTTGCGGAATGCCGCCGCGAGGATCGGCTCGACGTCCAGCACGTAGCGCTCGGGCCGCGCCGCGCGGTCGGCCTCCGCCGCGTCGTACAGCGCACGCGCCTCGGCGCTGCGCGCAGGCGCCGTCCACATCAGCAGGAGCCCCGCAGCGAAGCGACCGGCACGACGCGCGTCGTCGGCAGGACCGGCGTCGCCTGCGGCTGCAGCCAGCGGATCACGAAGATGCCGAACGGACGCGCTTCCGTGTCGAGCCAGTTCGGGACGCCGGGATCCTCGCCGGCGATCACGATGCGGAAGCGTCCGTCCGCGTCCGTCGCCACGCGCGTGCCGGTCGAGGACACGGTCCGGTTGCGGTAGTCGAGCGAGTTCAGGAAGCGGCTGTAGAGCAGCACGCTCCAGTGCCGCGCAGGCACTGTCGTACCCTCGATCAAAAGCGCCTGCCCGGGCTCGAGCTGCCACGCGCCGCGCTGGTAGTGGATGCCGGGCTCGGTGTAGACCGCGCCGCCCTGCATCTCCGACCACTCGCGGATTCCGTTCAGAACCTTCTCGTCCTGCCTGCTGCCCTGCGCGATGACCATCGACGCGACGTCGAGCGTCGTGCCCATCCCCGCGAGCCGCTTCGCGAAGCGCGCGGGCTCGATCGCGGGCGGCGGCGCCACGGCATCGAGGCGGACGATCGAGCACGCGCCGTCGGCCGCCGGCGGATCGTCGTGGAACTGCCGCACCCAGACCATGTTCGCGCCCTCGGGGATCGCGAGCCACTGACCGTCCGCGTCCGAAGCGTCGCCGCCGAGCGTCAAGCGGAAACGCCCTTCGTGGTCGCAGCGCAGCTCGTCCGACGTCACGCGCGCGACCGCCTGCGCCTTGAGGCCCGAGCCGGCGTACACCGTGATCGACGTGAACGCGGCGCCGCGCGCGACGCCTTCGATGCGATAGCTTCCGCCCGGCGCGATCTCGCCCACCCAGTAGCGGCAGTCGGGATTGTCCATGAAGAACTTCTGCCGCCACAGGTTGAACGGCTGCAGCTCGGGGTTCGCGTCGTCGGCCTCGAGACGACCGAGCTGGTTCGCGAGCGCGCGCGCCAGCGCGCGGAAGCCGTCGGCGCGCTCCTCTGCGGACAGCGCCGACGTCGCCTCGTCGATGCGTCGTCCGGCGGCGGCGAGGCTCTCGACGACCTTCTGCCAGGCGGCGAGCGCCGGATCGTTCGCGTGGTCCGTCATGTCGTCCTCTCGCCGCGGGTGATCTCCACCAGGGCCACCTCGCGTGCCAGCACGGCGCGCTGCTCCGCGCCGAGTCCGGCGCGCGGATTCCACACGATGCCGAACTGCCGCGCGAGCATCGGCAAGCGCCGCAGCGTCGCCTCGACGACCGCGAAGAAGCGCTCGTCCGTCGGGTCGACGACGTGCCCCGTCGCGGCGAAGCGCTCGCCGCGCAGCTCGACCTCCAGACCCCGTGGCGAGCGAAAGTTCCGCCACCACTGCTTGCGCGGCGCCTTCGACACCAGCACGTGCAGGACGTCGCCGTCGCGCTGGTAGCCGACGGGGATGGTGTAGCGCCGGCCGGACTTCCGGCCGGTCACCGTGATCAGCATGAGCCCGCCGCCGATCAGGAGGTGCAGCGGCGAGCGCAGCAGCCGCACGACCAGCGGGTTCAGCCGCGTCGTCCAGCGATCGACGTCGAATCCGCCGGCGGCCGCGACGCCACCGTCGGCCGCGCGCGAACCCGCACCGCGCAGCCGCGCCTCGAGATTCGCCATCGCGCGCTCGAACACGCGGCCCATCACCAGCGGCGCGATCGGACCGGTGAGCTTCTGCAGCAGCCGCGGCTCGATCGCGAGCGTCCACGTCACGCGCGTTCCGAGGGCACCGGCTCCGCCGTCAAGCGTCGCGTCGTCGCACTCGAACACCTCGACCTGCGCCGACGCGAGCGGCGTCGACGCCTCGATCACGGTGTACGCCCAGCGCCGTCCCTCGTCCCACGCGATCATCTCCTCGACCCAGCGCGTGCCCGAGACGTCCGCCTCGCGGATCGAGCCGACGCCGTGCGGCGGCGGCGACGCGTAGCGCGCGCTGCGCACGCCGGGGAACCACGCAGGCCAGCACGGCGGATCGGCGATCGCCGCGAACACCGCGGCGCGCGGCGCCGCGACGACCCTCGTGAACACGTGCCGCACCGGCGCGCGCTCGACGAAGCTCATGTCCTCCCTGCGCATCGCGCGTGCCTATCGCGCAACGCCGGTCGAGACCAGCGTCGGCGCCCGCACGCGACCCGCGCGAAGACCCGGAGCGTCAGCCGCAGGTCACGGCACCGCGCTGCCGTCGAAGAACGTCAGCGCCTTCGCGTATGCGTCGACGCCGACCACCGCGCCGATCTTCCGTCCCTCGAAGTCGTCGGCGCGCACGTGGATGCCGCTCCACAGGCGCGAGATGCCGGCCTGGTCCGCGGCGTCGTAGTACGTCGCCCACTGCAGCGGCGTGTCCTGCGTGGGGCCCTTCTCGGGCGGCAGGAAGACGTTCGCCGGGGCGACGAACTCGCCTAGGCCGCCGGGGAAGTACTCGTCGCCGGTGAGCAGCGTCATGACCTCCGCGCTCGCGCGGCTGAAGGTGCTGTGCCCCGACGTGAACCCCGCAAACGCCGGCGAGACGAAGGTGTTCTTCTGGAACGCGACCCAGAGCTTCGCGCGGATCCAGCCGATGCCACCGACCTGTGTGCGCGGGTCCGCCGGCTCCCCCTTCCAGCCACGCACCGCGATCTCGCCCACGAAGGCCGCGAGGTGCTCGTGCCGCTCGCCCGGCGCGCTGCTCTCGGCGGTGATGACCTCGATCAGCCCGGGCACCAGCGGCAGCCCATCGGGATGGTACGACGGTCCGAGCGGGTCCGACGACTGTCCGAGTCCGCCCATGTAGCGGATCATCGAGATCGGCCGCACGGAGTCGTGGATGCGCTTCTGCTCCCAGCAGGCGATCGCCGCGTCGTGCGTCGCCCCGTTGAGCGCGAAGTACACCTTGACGTCCCACTCGAGATCGTCGAGCGCGGGTCCCGCTCCGCCGATCCGCTTCTCGAAGCCGGGGTGATCGGCGACCTCGTTCGCGATCACGTTCCAGTGGCCCGGCGGTGTCTCGGAGTGCGGGCCGTCCGCCCAGAACATCCCGAGCGTGCGGTAGAAGTCCTGACGCTTGACGAGGTTCGGTGCGTAGGGCTGCCCGGTGACGGGATTGAGCGGCCGACCCGTGCCGTCGTTGGCGCCCAGCGTGTTGTTGCCCATCGCGGCGGGCGACGCGTCGATCACCGTGTCGTCGGTGGTGTCGAGCAGGCTCTGCTTGACGATCAGCTCGACCGCGGAGTCCTTGAACTCCGCGTTGGTCGCCGGATCCTCGATGGTCGGCGGCGGGATCGCGTCGGCGTACGGCGCGCCGGGGGCTGGCCGCTGCAGCGCGAACGGCACCACGTTCGACCACTGCGAGCCGATGAACACCTGCACGCCGCCGGGAATCGGCACGCCGTTCTGGCCGATCTGGACGTCGAGAGCGAGCGGCTGCCAGTGGCTCGGTGCCGCCATCACGGTGCCGGGGTTCTTGACGATCATCGGCTCGTTGAGCGCCATGTACGTGGGGTCGTCGTAGTCGGTCTGCTCGCGCGCGCCGTCGACGAGGCCGTACGCAATGACCTCGGCGCCGATCGCGTTGCCGAGCGCGGCCGGCGATGCGCCGGTCGTGTCGGCGAAGCCCTTGTCGTAGCCGAGCTCGTACAGCAGCGCGTCGAACCGCGGCAGCACGACGGACGCCCCGGGCGAGCCCGCGAAGCGGTGGCGCAGCACGCGGTAGGCCGCGAAGCTGACCGCGGCGTCTCGTGCGGCGGCGACGTCGCCGCCGGGCGCGCTCGCACGCGACGCGTGCAGGTACATGTCCGCGGTGCCGTCGTACGAAGCCCACGCGTCCCACATCGCGATCGAGGTGTGCCACAGGTTGCGTGCGTGCACCGTCGGACGCGGGGTGTCGCGGCGGATGGCCTCGAGCAGCTGCTCGTCCCACAGCCGTGCAACGGAGTGCTCCTGCGCGGGGCGCTCGCCGCAGTACGCCGTGGCGATGCCGTCCTCGAAGCGGTGGCACGCGACGCCGGTGCCCTGCGCGGCGTCGAGCCCCGTGCACACGTCGCAGTGCACGCGCGGCTCGACGCACGTGCCGAGCGTGCTCGCGGGATCCCCCGCGCATGCGCCGGGGAACGCCGACGCGACCGCTTCGCCGTCGCACGTGCGGGCCGCGTCCGCGTTCACGTCGGTGACGACGCGCGCCACGCGCCGGCGCGGATCGGCGTCGATGCACGCCGCGAGATCGGACGCGGCGTCCGCACCGTCGGCGAGCGCGCTCTCCGTGCAGCGGTTGAACTCGCGCAGCTTCGCGCTCGCGATGCGGCCCAGGCCGCGCACGACCGTCACCTGGCACGCCGCGCGCCGGGCGTCGCCGGCGCTCGCGCCGAGCACGGACGCCGCGTCGGGTCCGAACACCGCGCGCACCTGGAAGAGGCCGTCGATCAGGTGGTTGACGGCCGCCGCGTCGCGCGGGCCGAACGGCGGCGGCCCGACGCACCAGCGCGCTTCCGCGACCTCGGTGGTGACGCGCGCCTGCGCGATGCGGCCGTCCGCATCGGCGAGCGCGCACTGCTCGAGCGTCTGCCCGGCGGGCAGGCGTCCGCGCACGGCGCGGCGCGCGCAGCGCAGCAGCTCGCGCGTGGTGACCTCCGCGACGCGCGCCCCCGCGCGGTTCAGCTCGGTGATGCAGCGGCGCTGATCGGCGGTCGGCGGTGCGGCGTCGGCGCCGGCGGCGAGCGTGAGCCAGCCGAGGAGCAGGAACACGGTGGTGCTGTGCTTCATGTGGAATCCTCGCGTGAGCACGCACCGCGGCGGGTGCCGGACGTGGGGGGGGGGGGGGCCGCGCCCCCCCCCCCCCCCCCC
>JAXLXO010000022.1:0-138557 GCA_046327915.1 Binatia bacterium
TCGGACGCGGGCTCGGCGTCGGCCGGGATGCGCGCCAGCGTCTCGATCATGTGCGAGCCCGAGAGCCCCGCGTAGTACGCCGAGCCGCAGCCGAGGATCTTGACGCGGCGGATGTCGAGCAGATCGCGCGCGCTCATGTTGAGGCCGCCGAGGTGCGCCGTTCCGAACTGGGGGTCGAGGCGGCCCTTCAGCGTGCGCTCGCAGGTTTCGGGCTGCTCGAGGATCTCCTTCAGCATGAAGTGCGCGTGCTCGCCGCGGTCGTACGCCTCGAAGCCCCACGGCACCGTCGCGGGGCTCTTCTGCGTCGGCTCGTCGTCGAGCGTCGACGTGCGGAAGCCGCCCGCCTCGATCGATGCGATCTCGCGGTCGTCGAGGTAGACGATCTGCTGCGTGTGGCGGACCAGCGCCGCGACGTCGGAGGCGACGAACATCTCCTTGTCGCCGATGCCGATCACCACGGGGCTGCCGTTGCGCGCGGCGACGATGCGGTCGGGGTGGCGGCCGTCGATGACGACGATGCCGTAGGTGCCCTGCACCGAGCGCAGCGCCTCGCGCACCGCCTGCTCGAGATCGCCTTGATACGCGGCCTCGATGAGGTGCGCGAGCACCTCGGTATCCGTCTCGGAGCGGAACGTGTGGCCGGCGGCCGCGAGCTCGGCGCGCAGCGCCGCGAAGTTCTCGATGATGCCGTTGTGGGCGACCGCGATCTCGCCCGAGCAGTCGGCGTGCGGGTGCGCGTTCGCGTCGGTCGGCTCGCCGTGCGTCGCCCAGCGCGTGTGCGCGATGCCGGTCGTGCCGCGCACCCCGCGCTTCGGCAGCGTCGCCTCGAGGCGCGCGATCTTCCCGGACGACTTGTGCAGCTTGACGCCGCTCCGCGAGATCACCGCGACCCCGGCCGAGTCGTAGCCGCGGTACTCGAGACGGTGCAGTCCTGCGAGCAGCAGCGGGGTCGCGTCCTGGCGTCCGACGTATCCGACGATTCCGCACATGGTGTTCGTGCTCCTTTGTTCGGGGGCTCAGCCGTAGACGAGGCGGCGGATCTGACGCGCCGAGAGCGGCGGGGCGGCGAAGCGGCGCGCGCGCAGCTCGTCCGCGATGCGCTCCCAGATCGCGTCGTTGCGGAGGTCCTCGGCCTGCAGCTCCGCGTGCCGCCGGGCGACGAACTGCTCCACGGTCTCCGAGAAGTAGTCGAGGGTCTCGCGCACGACCCGCTCGACCTCGGCGCCGTCGCCGCGTGCCATGCGCGACAGGTGCGCCAGCAGGTCCTCGAGGCCGCCCGGATTCGCCATGGGCGGCATCATGAACCATTTTCCCGGCCCGTGTGCGAGAAATTTGCCCGAAATCGGGCAGGAACTGCCCAAAGACTCCCCTTCGACGTCCGTGTCGGCGCCCGGGTTGCCACCCGGGGGGGCGGACGGCGATAGGTAGGCGTCAGGAGGAACGAGCGATGTCGATCGAGCAGGACCTGGACCAGCAGCTCAAGCAGGCGCTGCGCGACAAGGACCAGCCGACGCTGGACGTCGTGCGGATGATCAAGTCGAAGGTCCAGGAGCGTCGCACCGCCAAGGGCTTTTCGGGCGAGGTCGACGACGCCCTGCTGCGCGACGTGATCGGCGCCTACCGGAAGCAGCTGCAGAAGGCCGTCGAGGAGTACGAGAAGATCGGCGAGCGCGGTGCCGAGCAGATCACGAAGCTGCGCTTCGAGATCGGGTTCGCGAGCCGCTTCCTGCCGGCGACGATGGCCGACGCCGAGTTGCGCACGCTGGTCGCGGAGCGCATCGCGTCGCTCGGCGTGAACGACGTCAAGCAGGTGGGCAAGCTGGTCGGCGACGTGATGAAGACGCACCGCGGACAGGTCGAGGCGGGCGACGTCAAGCGCATCGCCGAGGCGATCCTCTCCGGCGGCTGACGCGCGGGCCGGGGGGCGGCGAGTGCGCGCCGGCCGCGTGGCGCCGGAACGCGACGCGCCGTCCGGACCTCCGCCTTCAGCGGTTCGCCGTCGGGCTCGACGCGACCGCCGTGCGCAGTGCCGCGAGCGCGTCGAGGCACTCGCGCGTCACGGTGCGCTTCTCGTGCACCGACACGTCGAACGAGCGCACGTTGGTGTTCTCGCGCGACAGCCGGATCACCTCGTCGACGATGCGCCGCTGAGCGGCCCACGCCTCGCTCGCGGTTTCGAGCGCACCGGGCGGGACGTTGCCGCCGACGCGCAGCGCCGCGAGCGCGCGATCCACCGACGCGGCGGATTCGCTCATCTGCTTCTCGAGGCGCGTCATCTCGGCGTCGTCGGCGCTGGGGATGTGGATCAGCAGGAGCGACTGCTCGCGCAGCGCCGCGACCGACGCCGCGGCCAGCGTGCGGACCGTGTCGGGGTCGCTGGTCGAGCGCTCCATGCCGTCGAGCGCGACCAGGAAGCGGTCGACCGCCGACAGGCCATCGCGCGCCGACAGCCGCATCGCCTTCAGGTTGGTGTTCGCGACGGCGAGCGCGAGCAGGCTCTGGTCGACGGCCTTCAGCTCGTCCCAGCGCGCGACGAAGGTTGCGAATCGTTCGGTCACGGCCTGACGTCCGTCGGCATCGACGCGCGTGCGGAGGTCGCCGACGAGCGCGTCGATCCGTTGCGCGAGCCGCCGCGACTCCTGCGCCATCTGCAGCGACTCCTCGTCGCTGGTCGCGAGCACCGCGCTCTTCTCGGCCTCGACCGAGGACAGCAGCGTCTCGCGGATCGCGTCGACGAGCCCTTCCTCCTCGGCCTGGCGCCGGAATGCCGGCTCGGGACTGCAGGCGAGAGACGATGCGACGAGTGCAACGGTGAGCACTGCCCGCCACGCGCCGTTCGTGCGGCGATCGACGATCGGTCCGGTTCGCATGGGTCGTTGTCGTCCTTCGTGCGTGACGCGGCAAGTCGCGGCTAGACGACGGCCCGGACCGGAAGCACGACCATCTGCAGCCCGGCGAACTGCAGGCGGCGCTGGATCGTGTGCGCCGCCTGGTTGTGCAGCAGGCGCGTGAGGAAGTTCTCCCTCGCGAACACCAGCTTGCCCGAGAAGAACACCGCGCGCGGGAACTTCTTCGCGACCTCGGCGCACAGCTTGTCGAGCTCCTCGATCGCGTCGGTGCCGAGCGAGTACCAGTACTCGGAGTGCACGCCCAAGCTCTGTGCGAAGTCGACGTAGCGTTGCAGGTCCTGCTGGGTCTTCTGGCGCAGGTGATCGACCTCCGCCGCGCCCTTGAACTGGCTCGAGTCGATGACGCCGACCGAGACGAAGACGAAGTTCTTGAAGTGGCCGCCGAAGAGGCGCGGGACGCCGAGCACGGCGTGCAGGCCGAGCCCGTTGTAGCCGGTGACGAGGAACACCGCCGTCGGCGCATCGAGGTTCCGGTCGGCGACCTTGGTCACGGGCTCGAGCGGCAGGCTCGTGAGCGCCTCGTCGAGTTTCTTCAGCACCACGCTTGTGCGGGTGTAGTGGCGCTTGATGCCGAGGCAGACCAGCACGAACAGGCCTGTCAGCACGACGGTGAGCCAGCCGCCCGAGGTGAACTTCAGCATCACCGTGAAGCACAGGATGCTCGACGTGAGCATGAGCCCGAGGCCGTTCACCGCGAAGCGGCGCAGCCACGTCCGGTCCTCGTGGCGCACCTGCCACCAGTGCCGGCACATGCCGAGCTGCGACAAAGTGAAGGTCAGGAAGACGTTGATGCTGTACAGCACGACCAGCGTGCTGACCGCGCCGCGCGCCCAGACCAGCACGGCGAGCGCCGCGCCACCGATCAGCACGATGCCGTTCTGCGTCACCAGGCGATCGCTCAGCTGGTAGAAGCGGCGCGGCAGCCACGAATCGACGGCCATGTTCGCCATGACGCGCGGTCCGTCGAGGAAACCCGCCTGCGCGGCGACGAAGAGCAGCGCACCTTCGGACAGCAGCGTGACGAACACGAACGCGCGTCCGCCCGGCCAGTTCACGCTGATTCGCTCCGCGAGGATCGCGTTCATCGTCTGATCGGGATTGTGCTCGACGCCGATCAGCAGGTACGCGAGCAGGATTCCCGACGAGACGACCGCGAGCGAGATCGCCATGTACAGCATGGTCCGCTTGCCGGTCGCGACGCGCGGCTCGCGCAGGATCTGCAGGCCGTTCGAAACCGCCTCGATGCCGGTGTACGTGCCGCCGCCGAGGCTGTAGGCGCGCATCAGCATGATGAACAGCGCGCCGATGCCGAGCGACCCCGCCGCCTGCTGGCTCTCGCGGTAGGCGTCGGCGACGATCGCCGGTGCCGCCGGCGCGCGCGTGATCAACGCGACGCCGATCATCACCGCGTGCGTGATCAGGAACAGGATGAAGATCGGCAGCAGCAGCGTCACCGATTCCTTGACGCCGCGCATGTTCATGACGATCAGCAGCAGGACGACGACGACCGCCGCGCTGAGCTTGTACACGTGCAGGTCGGCCGGCAGCAGGCTGAACACGGCGTCGGCGCCGCTCGCGATCGAGACCGAGATCGTGAGCACGTAGTCGATGACCAGCGCACAGCCCGACACGAGACCGGCGCCCGATCCGAGCAGGTGCGTCGCGACGAGGTACCCGCCGCCGCCGGTCGGGAAGAGCTCGATGATCTGCGCGTAGCTCGCGGAGATCACGAACACGGTGACGCCCATCAGGCCGGCGAGGATGACCGCGAGGAAGTGGTGGTCGCCGAGCGCGAGGTACGCCTCGGCCGGGCCGTAGCACGACGACGACAGCCCGTCGGCGCCGAGACCGACCCAGGCGAGGAACGCGACCAGCGAGATCTGGTGGAAGACGTGCGGGTCGAGCGGGTCGCGTGCGCCGCCGATGAAGCGGGCGCGCAGCTGGTGCCAGGCAGAGGCGGGTGCGTGGCCGATCGGGCCTTCGCCCGGGCCGAAAACGTCGGCGGGTGGAGCGTCGGTCGGCTGGTCGGAGAGGGCGGGTGACGCGGTCAGCGGTCGCAGTCGGGCGAGTCCCATGACGCGCTGAGCAGTGGACATGCCAGTTTGAAAGAAGCGCCATTTCGTGCCCGAAATCCTCGCGCCGGGCCGAATTCCGTTCGAAATGAAATGCCACCGTTCGCATTGAACGGCGGCGATGAACGACACGGCCGCCGACCGATCGGATCGCCCGCGGGCGGGTCAGCTCCGCCACAGGAGGATCGGACGCGTGACGTTCAGGCAGTGCCGCTCGCACTCCGGGAAGTTCAGGAGGAACGACGCTTCGCGGCGGCAGTGCAGCTCGAGTCCGGTGCGCGGTGGGACACACAGGTCGTCGAAGCCGCGCATGGTCTGCTCGAACAGCGCGGTCCGCTCGTCCGCCGGAAGCGCACGGATCGCGCGACGTTCGGAGCCGAGCCACCAGACCCAGGCGATCAGCAGCAGCAGCGGGACGAGCACCATCGCGATCCGTGCCGCCAGGTGGTGGCGCGGGACGAGCACGCGCGCCGGCGAGTGCAGCTCGTGGCCGACCTGCTCGTCGAGCGCGGGGGCCGAGCGCGTCCTGCCTGCCGCCCTCTTCCGATACGGGCGATTGGCGAGCCGCCAGTCTCGAACCACGGTGCCCATGCCCGATCGCGTTGCATCGCGTGTGCCAGTGCGCCGTCCTTCGGGGCGGCGCGCGAAGGGCTCCCGGTAGGCGGGTGCATCGTTCAACTCGAAATCGGCACCGATCGTTCTGGTCGATGCGCGGCCCGGCCGCACGCGCGGTCCGGCCGCGAAGTGCGCGAGTTTGCGCGCGTCCGGCACGTGGCACGTCGGCTGCTCTCGCGTCCTGCGAGACGTTTTCGAAAGGCGGCAACCATGGACCTCGTGAACCTTCTCTTGACGGCGCTCCTCGTCGCGTCGGGATTCGGACTGATCCTGCTCTGCGACCGGCTGCGCGACGGAGACCGCTCGTGACTCTTCTCTACCTCGTCGGTGGCGCCATCTCCGCGGCGCTCTTCGTCTACCTGCTCGTCGCGATGCTGAAGCCGGAGCTCTTCTGATGACCGCCAACGGCATCGCGCAGACCGTCCTCTACATGGCCGTGCTGATCGCGCTGGTGAAGCCGCTCGGTGCGTTCATGGCGCGCGTCCTCGAGGGCGAGCGCACCTTCCTGCACCCGGTGCTGGCGCCGCTCGAACGTGTGCTCTACCGCGTCTGCGGCGTCGACCCGGAAGCCGGAATGAGCTGGCGGACGTACGCCGCCGCCATGCTGCTCTTCAACGGGCTGGGGCTCGTCGCCGTGTACGCGATCCAGCGTCTGCAGGGCGTCCTGCCGCTGAACCCCCAGGGCTTCGGGTCGGTCTCGGCGGACTCGTCGTTCAACACCGCGGTCAGCTTCGCGACCAACACCAACTGGCAGGGCTACGGCGGCGAGTCGACGATGTCGTACGCGACGCAGATGCTCGCGCTGACCGTGCAGAACTTCGTCTCCGCGGCGACCGGCATCGCCGTGCTCGTCGCGCTGATCCGCGGCCTTCGCCAGCGTTCTGCGGCGTCGATCGGCAACTTCTGGGTGGACATGGTGCGCAGCACTCTCTACGTGCTGCTGCCGCTGTCGCTCGTGCTGGCGCTCTTCCTGGTGTCGCAGGGCGTGGTGCAGAACCTGCGGCCGTACGAGACCGCGCAGCTCGCCGAAGCGACCGCCGACGCCGACGGCAAGCCCGTCACCGAGCAGGTGCTGCCCATGGGACCCGCCGCGTCGCAGGTCGCGATCAAGCAGCTCGGCACCAACGGCGGCGGCTTCTTCAACGTCAACTCCGCGCACCCGTTCGAGAACCCGACGCCGCTCACCGACTTCGTCGAGGCGCTCGCGATCCTGCTGATCCCGGCCGCACTCTGCTTCACGTTCGGCGCGATGGTCGGCGACACCCGCCAGGGCTGGGCCATCCTCGCCGCCATGACGCTGCTCTTCGTGCCGCTGCTCATGCTGTGCCTGCAGCAGGAGCAGGCCGGCAATCCGCGGCTGACGGCGCTCGGCGCCGACCAGGTCGCGAGCGCGGTGCAACCCGGCGGCAACATGGAAGGGAAGGAGGTGCGCTTCGGCATCGCGCGCTCGACGCTGTGGGCAGCGGCGACCACCGCGGCCTCGAACGGCTCGGTGAACGCGATGCACGACTCGTTCACGCCGCTCGGCGGCATGGTGCCGATGTTCCTGATCCAGATGGGCGAGGTCGTCTACGGCGGGGTCGGCTCGGGCCTCTACGGCATGCTCGCGTTCGCGATCATCACCGTGTTCGTCGCCGGCCTCATGGTCGGACGCACGCCGGAGTACCTCGGCAAGAAGATCGAGGCCTACGAGATGAAGATGGCGTCGCTGGTGGTGCTGATCCCGCCGGCCGTCGTGCTGTGCTCGACCGCGATCGGCGTGGTCGCGCCGGCCGGTGTCGGCGGTATCGCCAACCACGGCGCGCACGGCTTCAGCGAGATCCTCTACGCGTTCAGCTCGATGGGCAACAACAACGGCAGCGCGTTCGCGGGACTGTCGGCGAACGTGCCGTTCTACAACCTGCTCGGCGGCGTCGCGATGTTCGTCGCGCGCTTCTGGCTCGCGATCCCGGTGCTCGCGATCGCAGGCTCGCTCGCGGCGAAGAAGGCCGTGCCGCAGAGCGCCGGCACGCTGCCGACGCACGGGCCGCTCTTCGTGCTCACGCTGTGCGGCATCGTGATCGTGGTCGGCGTCCTCACCTTCGTCCCCGCGCTCGCGCTCGGCCCGATCGTCGAGCACCTCAAGATGCTCGCCTGAGCAGCTGGAGAACATTCATGACGACGCATCCTCCGAAGGCGCGCCCGCTGCTCGATCCCGAGATCGTGCGCGGCGCCCTGGTCTCCTCCGTCAAGAAGCTCGATCCGCGCCACCAGGTGCGCAACCCGGTCATGTTCGTGGTGCTCGTCGGCAGCGTGCTGACCACGGCCCTGTTCGTCCAGGCGGCACTGGGCCACGGCGAGGCGCCGACCGGATTCATCCTCGCGATCTCGCTGTGGCTCTGGTTCACGGTGCTGTTCGCGAACTTCGCCGAGGCGATGGCCGAGGGCCGCGGCAAGGCGCAGGCGGACTCGCTGCGCAAGGCGCGCCGCGACATCGCGGCGAAGAAGCTCGACCGCCTGCCGCAGAACGGTGCCTTCGACCCGGCGCAGGCGAAGTGGAGCAGCTGCACCAGCGCCGACCTCAGGAAGGGGGTCGCCGTCCTGGTCGAGGCGGGCGATTTCATCCCGAGCGACGGCGAGATCGTGATCGGGGTCGCATCGGTCGACGAGAGCGCCATCACCGGCGAGAGTGCGCCGGTGATCCGCGAGGCCGGCGGCGACCGCAGCGCCGTGACCGGCGGCACGCGCGTGCTGTCCGACTGGCTCGTGGTCAGGATCACCAGCGACCCCGGCGAGACCTTCCTCGACCGCATGATCTCGATGGTCGAGGGCGCGACGCGCCAGAAGACGCCGAACGAGATCGCGCTGAACATCCTGCTCGCGGCGCTGACGATCGTCTTCCTGCTCGCGACGGTGACCCTGCTGCCGTTCTCGATCTTCGCGGTCAACGAGGCGGGGCAGGGCTCGCCGGTGACCGTCACGACGCTGACGGCGCTGCTCGAGTGCCTGATCCCGACGACGATCGGTGGGCTCCTGTCGGCGATCGGCATCGCCGGCATGGACCGCATGATCCAGGCGAACGTGATCGCGATCTCGGGACGCGCGGTGGAGGCCGCAGGCGACGTCGACGTGCTGCTGCTCGACAAGACCGGCACGATCACGCTCGGCAATCGTCAGGCGGCGGCGTTCCTGCCGGCCGACGGCGTCACCGCCGAGCGGCTCGCCGACGCCGCGCAGCTCGCCTCGCTTGCCGACGAGACCCCCGAAGGCCGCAGCATCGTCGTGCTGGCGAAGGACAAGTACGGCATCCGCGAGCGCGACGTGCACGGCCTCGGGGCGGAGTTCGTGCCGTTCACGGCACAGACCCGCATGAGCGGCGTCAATCTGAACGGCCGCTCGGTCCGCAAGGGCGCCGCCGACGCGATCGACCGCTACGTGCAGGGCCTCGGCGGCACCTTCTCGTCCGAGGTGCGCAACGAGGTCGAGCTGATCGCGCGCTCGGGCGGCACCCCGCTGGTCGTCGCCGAGGGCGCGAACGTGCTCGGCGTGGTGCAGCTCAAGGACGTCGTGAAGGGCGGCATCAAGGAGCGCTTCGCCGAGATGCGCGCGATGGGCATCAAGACGGTGATGATCACCGGTGACAACCCGCTCACTGCGGCCGCGATCGCCGCCGAGGCCGGAGTCGACGACTTCCTCGCCGAGGCGACGCCCGAGGCCAAGCTCGATCTGATCCGCAGCTACCAGACCGGCGGGCGCCTCGTGGCCATGACCGGCGACGGCACCAACGACGCGCCGGCGCTCGCGCAGGCCGACGTCGCGGTGGCGATGAACACCGGCACGCAGGCCGCCAAAGAGGCCGGCAACATGGTCGACCTCGACTCGAACCCGACCAAGCTGATCGAGATCGTCGAGATCGGGAAGCAGCTGCTGATGACGCGCGGTGCGCTCACGACCTTCAGCATCGCGAACGACATCGCGAAGTACTTCGCGATCATCCCGGCCGCGTTCGCCGCGACCTACCCCGAGCTGGCCATGCTGAACGTCATGGGGCTGAAGACTCCCGCGAGCGCGATCCTCTCGGCGGTGATCTTCAACGCGCTGGTGATCATCGCGCTGATCCCGCTGGCGCTGAGGGGCGTGCGCTACCGCGCCGTGCCAGCGGCACGCCTCCTGCGCGACAACATGCTGATCTACGGCCTCGGCGGGGTGATCGTGCCCTTCGTCGGCATCAAGCTGATCGACATGATCCTCTCCGCCCTGGGGCTCGCCTGAGATGGACACCGAAGGAGGTTCCGCCATGCAGGAGCTGAAGCGTGCCGCCCTGATGCTGCTCTGCTTGACCGTGCTGACCGGCGTGGTCTATCCGCTCGCCGTGACCGCGGTCGCCCAGGTCGTGCTGCCGTCGGCCGCGAACGGCAGCCTGATCACCGTCGACGGCAGGGTCGTCGGCTCGTCCCTGATCGGTCAGGGCTTCTCCGATCCGAAGCACTTCTGGAGCCGGGCCTCGGCGACCGGACCGACCGGGTACAACGGTGCCGCGTCGTCGGGATCGAACCAGGGGCCGCTGAACGATGCGTTGCAGGACGCCGTCAAGAGCCGCGTCGCGGCGCTGGTCGACGCGGATCCGCAGCACCGGACTCCGGTGCCCGTCGATCTCGTGACGGCGTCCGCGAGCGGGCTGGATCCGCACGTGTCCGTCGCGGGCGCGCGCTATCAGGTCGCGCGCGTCGCGGCGGCGCGCGGACTCGACCCCGACGCGGTGCAGAAGCTCGTGGATCGGCACACCGAAGGCCGTGCCCTCGGCGTGCTCGGCGAGCCGCGCGTCAACGTGCTCGAGCTGAACCTCGCGCTCGACGCGATGCCGAGGTGACTCTGCGCGATCCCGATACGCGGCCGTCGCCCGAGGCGCTTCTCGACCATGCGGAGCGCGCCGAGCGCACGAAGCTGCGCATCTTCGTCGGCGCCGCTCCCGGCGTCGGCAAGACCTACGCGATGCTCGAGGCCGCGCGCGAGCGCCTGCGCGAGGGCGTGGACGTCGTCGTCGGCGTGGTGGAGACGCACGGGCGCAAGGAGACCGAGGCGCTGCTCGAGGGCCTCGTCGTCGTGCCGCGAAGGAGCGTCGAGTACCGCGGCCAGACGCTGCACGAGATGGATCTCGACGCGATTCTCGCGCGCCGCCCGGCGATCGTGCTGGTCGACGAGCTCGCGCACACCAACGCGCCGGGCAGCCGGCACCCGAAGCGCTACTCCGACGTCGAGGAGCTGCTCGAGGCCGGCATCGAGGTCTGGAGCACGGTCAACATCCAGCACCTCGAGAGCCTCAACGACGTGGTTGCGCAGATCACCGGCGTCCGCGTGCAGGAGACCGTGCCCGACGTCGTGTTCGAGCGCGCCGACGAGATCAAGCTCGTCGACCTGCCACCCGAGGACCTCATCAAGCGCCTGCACGAGGGCAAGGTCTACGTGCCGGCGCAGGCGCAGCGCGCGGTCGAGAACTACTTCAAGCCGGGCAACCTGACGGCACTGCGCGAGCTGGTCCTGCGTCACGCGGCCGAGCGCGTGGACGACGAGGTGCAGCGCTACATGCAGGCGCACGCGATCACCGGCCCGTGGGCGGTTCGCGAGCGGCTGATGGTCTGCGTGAGCGAGGGACCCTTCGGCGAGCGTCTGGTGCGTGCGGCGCGCCGCATGGCGGGTCGCCGGCACGCGGAGTGGATCGCGCTCTTCGTGGAGCCGGCGGGCTTCCACCGCCGCACGGCGGCGGAGCGCGAGCGCGTGGCGCGCGCGCTGCACCTCGCCGAACGCCTCGGCGGCGAGCCGGTGACCATCCCCGGCCGCGACGTCGCGGCCGAGATCGTCCGCTACGCACGGCAGCGCAACGTGACCGAGATCGTGCTCGGCAAGCCGCCGCGCTCGCTGTGGCAGGCGATGTCGCGGCGCTCGCCGGTGGACGACGTGATCCGCGCGAGCGGCGACATCGAGGTCCGCCTCGTGACCGGTGAGCGCCTCGCGCTGCCGGAGCGAGCGCCGCGCCGTCACCGCGAGGAAGCGTCGTCGGGCACGGCGGCGCTGCTGCGGTACGGCATTGCCGTGACGGCGGTCGTCGCCGCGACCGGCATCGCGATGGGGCTGCGCGAGCTGTTCGCGCTGCCGGACGCGTCGATGGTGTTCCTCACCGGCGTGCTGCTGGCGGCGGTGTGGGGCGGTCTCGGACCGTCGCTCGCGGCGTCGGTGCTGGCGCTGCTGGTCTACGACTTCTTCTTCGTCGAGCCGGTGCTGACGCTCTCGGTGACCAAGCCGCACGACGTCGTGCTGCTGTGTGTCTTCCTGCTGACCTCGGTCCTGGTGAGCCACCTGACGGCGCGCGCGCGCGACGAGGCGGAGGCCGCGCGCCTGCGCGAGGCGCGGACGTCGGCGCTGTACGCCTTCGGGCGGCGGATCGCCGAAGCGGCCCGGATCGACGACCTGCTCACCGTGATCGCGGAGCAGACCGCGGCGCTGCTCGAGGCGGACGTGGTCGTGCTGCTTCCCGAGGGCGCTCACATGGCGCCGCGCGTGGCCTATCCCGCGGGGACGGAGCTCGCACAGGCGGACGTCGCCGCTGCGAGCTGGGTACGGGACCACGGTGAGAGCGCCGGGCCCGGCACCCAGACGCTGCCGGGCGGCGAGTGGAGCTTCGAGCCGCTCGACTCCGCGCGCGGCGTGGTCGGCGTGCTCGCGCTGCGCGTCCACTCCAGCGACCGCGTGCTCGCCCTCGAGCAGCGGCAGCTGCTCGAGGCCGTCGCGCGGCAGGCGGCGATCGCAATCGATCGCACGCGCATCGACGCCGTGCTGGCGGAGAAGGCCAAGACCGAGGCCGTGATGGAGGCGATCGAGGACGGCCTCGTCGTGCTCGATCCCGACGGCGTCGTGATCCACGTCAACGAGGTCGCGTGCGCGATCCTCGAGGTGCAGCGCGAGCACGTGCTGGGGCAGCGCTTCGAGGCGCTGGCGAGCCGGCATCCGCACTATCTGCGCGTGCGCGAGGCGGTGCGCGAGCTGCAGCGCCATCCCGGGCACGAGGCCAACCGTGTCGAGATCGCGCTCTTCCTGCGCGGTCGCGACCACCACTTCGTGCTCCGTCCGACCTCGTTCCGCACGCCCGAGGGGGAGCCCGCCGGGTTGATCCTCGCACTGCAGGACGTCACCTACTTCCGCGACCAGGAGGCGCGCCGCGAGCACCTGGTCGCGACGCTGTCGCACGAGCTCGGCACGCCGATCACGTCGTTGGGCATGGCGCTCGAGCTGCTCGGGCGTGACGCCGCGCGGCTCGACGACGAGCAGCGCGACCTCGTCGCCGCGGCGCACGAGGACGTGGTGCGGCTGCAGGACGTGTCGCGCCGCTTTCTCGACCTCGCGCGCAGCCGCGCGACCGCGATCGCCGTCGAGCGCGGCGAGATCGACGTCGGCGCAGTGGTCGAGCGAGCGATGCGCATCTTCGCGCCGCAGGCGCGCGACAAGGGCGTGACGCTCGAGAGCCGCGTCGACGAGGTCGGCATGCTGGTCGGCGACGAGACCAAGCTGACGTGGGCGATCTCGAACCTGCTCGCGAACGCACTGCGCTACACGCCGGCGGGCGGGCGGATCTCGGTCGAGGCGATGCCGGGCGGTGCCGACGGCGAGGTGCGCATCTCGGTGCAGGACAGCGGCCCCGGTATCCCGCCGGAGCAGCGCGAGCGTGTCTTCGAGCGCTACGCGCAGTCCGCGCAGGCGGGCGACATCGGTGGGGCGGGCCTCGGACTCGCGATCGTGCGCGACATCGTGCAGGCACACGGTGGGCGCATCCTGCTCGACAGCGAGGCCGGACACGGCACCCGTTTCACGCTCGCGCTGCCACGCTGCTAGTGTCCGGGTCCATGGCCACCGTTCTCGTCGTCGACGACGAGCGCAACATCCGCGCCCACCTCGCGACGTACGTCAAGAGTCTCGGGCACGCGACCGAGGTCGCGGCGAGCGCGGAGGAGGCCCTCGCCATGCTCGGCGAACGGACGTTCGACCTCGTGCTGTCCGACGTGCGCATGCCCGGCCTCGACGGCCTCGCCCTGCTCGGCGAGATCAGGAAGCGCGCACCGGAGACGCTGGTCGTGCTGATGACCGCGTACGCGACCGTGCCGCAGGCCGTCGAGGTGATGCGCGCCGGCGCGTACGACTACCTCGTCAAGCCGTTCTCGCTCGATCAGATCGGGCTCCTGCTGACGCGCGTCCTCGAAGTGCGCGACCTGCGCCGCGAGAACCGCCGCCTGCGCCGCGCGACCGACGAGCCGATCCTGCTCGAGTCCGGGAGTGCGGCGATGCAGCGCGCGCTCGACGTCGCGCGCCGTGTCGCGGGATCCGACGCGACGCTGCTGCTGACCGGCGAGAGCGGCACCGGCAAGACGGTGCTCGCGCGCCAGGTGCACGGATGGAGCGCGCGGAACGCAGCACCGTTCGTGACCATCACCTGCACCACGTTGTCCGAGCACCTGCTCGAGAGCGAGCTCTTCGGTCACGTGAAGGGCGCGTTCACCGGCGCCTGGAAGGACAACCCGGGACGGCTCGAAGCCGCCGCGCACGGTACGGTGTTCCTCGACGAGATCGGCGAGCTGTCACTCGAGCTGCAGGCAAAGCTGCTGCGCTTTCTCGAGGAGCGCCGCTTCGAGCGCGTCGGCGGACGGACGACGATCGAGGTGGACGCGCGCTTGATCGCGGCGACCAACCGCGATCTCGAGGCGGAGGTCGCGGCGGGACGCTTCCGCTCGGACCTCTTCTTCCGCCTGAACGTGGTCGGGATTCGCCTTCCGCCGCTGCGCGAGCGGCGCTCCGACCTGCGTCGCCTGGTCGGCCACGTGCTGACGACGCTGGCGGCGCGCCACCATCGGGACCCGGTGCCGCAGCCGACGCCGGAGGCGTGGCGTGCGATCGAGGGCTACGCGTGGCCGGGCAACATCCGCGAGTTGGTGAACGCGCTGGAGCGCGCGCTGGTGCTGTCGCGTCCCGACGCGATCGAGGCGGAGGCGCTGCCCGACGCCGTGGTCGCACCGACGCCGCCCTCGGCGTCGGCGAATGGTGGCACGGAGGCCGCGTCGGGCGGCTCGCTGGAGGTGCTCGAGCGCGCGCACATCGAGCAGGTGCTCGCCGAATCGCCGACGCTGGAGCAGGCGGCGGCGCGGCTCGGCATCGGCGTCACGACTCTGTGGCGGCGCCGCAAGCGCTACGGGATCTGAGCGCAGGTGCGCGGCGTCGTCGCCGGATGCTTGACGCTGCTCGCGCTTGCGGGCGGTCCGGCCCGCGCGCTCGCGGGTGACGGAGCTGCAGCGCCGTCGCTCGCGGGAGAGGTCCCCGCACCGACGCCATCCGCGAGTCCTGCGCCGTCGCCGGACGCGCCGGCTGCGATCCGCATCGACGGCGCGTTCGACGACTGGCCCGCGCGCACGCACCTCGCGGCCGACGGCCGCTGGCTGTACGTCCGCTTCACGCTGCCCGAGGCGCGCAACCTGCAGGCGTCGGACATGCCGCTGGTGCTCGCGATCGACGGCCGCGCCGACGGCGCGTTCGACCCCGACCTGCGCATCACGTTCTCGCCGCCGGCGACCGGCGGTCTCGGCGTCGCGGTCGATGCCGTTCGCAGCGACGCCGACGCCGCGAAGCTCGGACACGCGTCGCTCGACCTCTTCGCCGCGCCGACGGTCGCGTCGCGCGAGTTCGAGCTGCGCCTCGCGCGCGATGTCCGCGGACGTCCGGATCTCACCGAGCTGCTCGCGTCGGGGCGCGTGCGCGTGCAGGCGTCGTTGCTCCGTCCCGACGGCGCGCCCGCGTGGCGCGGCCGCGCCTGGCAGCTCGACCTGCCGCCGCGCGATTCTGCACCGTCGACGAGCGCGGCCGCGATTCCCGCGAAGGATGCGGGCAGCGTGCGCGTCGTGTCGTGGAACGTGCTGCTCGCGGCGCCGCGCAAGAAGCCCGAGCCGTTCGCGCGCGTGCTGCGCGCGCTGACGCCCGACGTCGTGCTCTTCCAGGAGTGGGAGGGCGGCACCGGCGACGAGATCGCCGCGTGGCTGAACGCGCAGCTTCCCGGCGAGCCGGCGTGGCAGGCGCACACCAGCGACGGCTGGGGCGTCGCGGTCGCGGCGCGCGGTGAGCTCGCGGAGCTGCTGCCGCGGCACGTCGCGCGGCCGGACGACGCGCCCGCCGATCCGCGCCGCGGCGACCGCGCGCTGCGACTCGCGGGCGGCGTCGCGACCACCGCGCTCGGTCCGGTGTGCGCGGCGTCGCTCCACCTCAAGTGCTGCGGCTCGGCCGTGTCCGAGCAGGACGTCGCGCGGCGTGCGGAGGCGCGCGAGGCGAACCGCGTCCTGCGCGCGGCGTGGCGCGAGCACGCGCCGTGCGTGCGCGTGGTCGGCGGCGACCTGAACCTGGTCGGCTCGCGCGAGCCGCTGGAGATCCTCGCGTCGCGGCTCGACGGCGACGGCGGCACGCTGGAGATCGCCGACACGCCGGTGCTCGGCGACGCGGCGGTCTACACGTGGACGCAGGTGTGGTCGCGCTTCTCGCCCGGACGCCTCGACTGGCTGCTGCACGGCCACGACGTGCGCACGGTGCGCGCCTTCGTGCTCGACGCGCACCGCCTCGACGACGCGACGCTCGCCGCCGCCGGTGTCGAGCGCGGCGACGCGAGCGTCAGCGACCACCTGCCGCTGGTGCTCGACCTCGCGCGCTGACCGGCGTCAATCGTCGCTCGCCGCGTTGCCGAACAGCAGGCTCAGCAGCGCGCGGTGCTCGCGCGTCGAGAACACGCACACGTGGTCGCCGTGCTCGAGGCGCGTGTCGCCGTGCGGCGGGATGACCTCGTCGTCGCGCAGGACGAGCGTCAGCAGGCAGTCGCGCGGCAGCGGCAGATCGCGTACGAGCGCGTGCTCCGCCGCGGTCCCGGCAAAGACGTACAGCCACGAGAACGATCCGCCGTACTCGCGCCGCGACACCAGCTCGATGCTCGCCGGCGGAGGGATCGTCGCGTCGTCGGCGAGCTTCCAGCGGCGCGCGAGCCACGCGACGCTGCCGCCCTGAACGGTCGCGTTCGCCAGCACGACGAAGAACACGACGTTGAAGATCTCGGTCGCGTGCGGCACGCCGCGCAGCACCGGATACGTCGCGAGGATGATCGGCACCGCGCCGCGCAACCCCACCCACGACACGAACAGGCGCTCGCGCCACGCGAAGCGGAACGGCAGCAGCGACAGCAGCACCGCGGCGGGACGCGCGACCAGCGCCAGCACGACCGCGATCTCGAGCGCCTCGTCGGACAGCGGCACCAGCGCCGACGGAAAGACCAGCAGGCCGAGCATGAGGAACATCGCGAGTTGCGCGAGCCAGGCCAGCGCGTCGTGCACGCGCAGCGCCCACGCGCGGTACGGCATGCGCCCGTCGCCGATCAGCACGCCCGCGACGTAGACCGACAGCAGCCCGCTGCCGTTCATCAGCGACGGCAGCCCGAACGCGATCAGCGCGAGCGCGACGGTGACCGCCGGGAAGAGTCCCGCGGCGGGCAGGCGCGCGTGGCGCAGCACGATGCGTCCGAGCGCTCCGACCGCGAGGCCGCCGAGAAGCCCGAAGACGAGCTGCGAGGCGAAGAACCCCAGCGTCTGCGCGACTCCGGTGTGCTGCGCGACGAACGCCTCGGTCCCGACCACGGTCAGCAACATCGCCATCGGATCGTTGAGGCCGGACTCGACCTCGAGCAGCGCCGCCGTCCGGCCGCGCAGCCGGATGCCGCCGCCGCGCAGCACGGAGAACACCGCCGCCGCGTCGGTCGACGACACGACGCAGCCCGCGAGCACCGCGACCGCCGGCTCGAGGCCGAGCAGCATCCCGCCCGCAGCCGTGAGCGCCGCGGTCACGACGACGCCGAGCGTGGCCAGGACGAGCGCGGGCCGCGCCGCGCTGCGCAAGGTCGCGAGCCGCGTGTTGAGCCCGCCGTCGAACAGGATCAGCACGAGTGCCACCGTGCCGAGGTTGAACGACAGCCCGTAGTCCTCGAACGGGATGCCGCCGGGACCCTCCTCGCCGGCGAGCATGCCGACCGCGAGGAAGACCAGCATGATGGGCACGCCGAGCCGCTGCGACAGCGGGCTCAGCAGGACGGCTGCGAGCAGCAGGATGCCGGCGGCGGTCATGAGGATCGCGCCGCCGGTCAGCTCCACGGTGACGCTCCGCGCGACGGGGATGCTTCGTGTCGCGGCGTCGCTCCGCGCGAGTGCGTCGCGCCGCCGCGCGTCCCCCGGATCCTCGGCACGTCGTCACGCTACGTCAGCGCCGCCGCATTTCCAACGCCGTGTCCGCGTGACGCGAAGCCCGGATGTGCGGTAGGAAGCGGACGATGTACCTCGGCATCGATCTCGGCACGTCGAGCGTCAAGCTGCTGCTGGTGGACGACGCGCAGCGCGCGGTCGACGAGCAGAGCGCGCCGCTCGAGGTGAGCCGTCCGCACCCCGGCTGGTCCGAGCAGGATCCCGAGGACTGGTGGCGCGCGACCGACGCCGCGGCGCGTGCGCTGCGCGCCCGGCGTCCGGCGGAGATGTCCGCGGTGCGCGCAATCGGCCTCGCGGGCCAGATGCACGGCGCGACGCTGCTCGATGCGCAGGACCGCGTACTGCGTCCCGCGATCCTGTGGAACGACGGCCGCTGCGCGGCGCAGTGCCGCGAGCTCGAGCGGCGCGAGCCGCGCACGCGCGCGATCACCGGCAACAAGGCGATGCCGGGCTTCACCGCGCCGAAGCTGCTGTGGGTGGCGGAGCACGAGCCCGACGTGTTCCGCCGCGTCGCGCGCGTGCTGCTGCCGAAGGATCTCCTGCGGCTGCGCATCTCGGGCGACGCGGCGAGCGATCCGTCCGACGCGGCCGGGACGCTGTGGCTCGACGTCGCCGCGCGCGCCTGGTCGCCGGAGATGCTCGCCGCGACGGGCCTCGACGAGCGCGCGATGCCGCGCCTGCACGAGGGCTCCGAGCCGACCGGCACGATTCGCGCGGACGTCGCCGACGCGTGGGGCGTGCCGCGCACCACGGTGCTCGCGGCCGGCGGCGGCGACAACGCGGCCGGTGCCGTCGGTGCGGGCGTGATCGCGCCCGGCGACGCGTTCCTGTCGCTCGGCACGTCGGGCGTCTACTTCGTCGCGGGGGCGCGCTTCGCGCCGAATCCGGATCGCGCCGTGCACGCGTTCTGCCACTGCCTGCCGCGCACGTGGCACCAGATGTCGGTGCTGCTGAGCGCGGCGAGCTGCCTCACGTGGGTCACGCACGCGACCGGCGCGGCGAGCGAGGCGGCGCTGCTCGACGAGGTCGCGGCCTCGGAGCGCGATCCGCGCGTGCTGTTCCTGCCGTATCTGTCGGGCGAGCGCACGCCGCACGACGACGCCGACGCGCGCGGCGCCTTCGTCGGCTTGACGCACGCGACCACGCGCGCCGACCTGGGACGGGCCGTGCTCGAGGGCGTCGCCTTCGCGTTCGTCGACGCGCAGGACGCCCTGCTCGCGGCGGGCACGACCATCGGGCGCGTGTCGGTGATCGGCGGCGGCGCGCGCAGCGCGCTGTGGGGGCGCATCCTCGCGAGCGCGCTCGATCGCGAGCTCGACTATCACGCGGGCGCGGAGCACGGACCGTCGTTCGGTGCGGCGCGGCTGGCGCGTCTCGCGGTCACGGGCGAGGATCCGCGCGCGGTGTGCACGCCGCCGCCGTTCGCGCACGTGGTCGCGCCCGATCCGTCGCTGCGCGCGCGCTACGCCGCGCGGATCGAGCCGTTCCGCAAGCTGTACCGGGATCTGCGCGCGAGCTTCGCGAGCCTTGCGGCGCAGGCCGCGCGGGAGGAGGGAGCGTCATGAGCGAGCCGTACTTCGCCGGCATCGGCAGGATTCCGTACGCGGGTCCGGAGGGAAGCGAGCCGCTCGCCTACCACTGGTACGACGCGGACCGCGTCGTGCTCGGCAGGACGATGCGCGATCACCTGCGGGTCGCGGTCTGCTGGTGGCACACGTTCTGCTGGCCCGGCACCGACATGTTCGGCGCCGACACCATCGACCGTCCGTGGTTCGGCGACGGCGACGCGATGGCGCTCGCCGCGCGCAAGACCGAGGTCGCGTTCGAGTTCCTCGACAAGCTCGGCGTGCCGTTCTTCACCTTCCACGACCGCGACGTCGCACCCGAGGGCCGCACGCTCGCCGAGACCAACGCGAACCTCGACCGCGTGCTGGAGCACATCGAGCGCTGCATGGCGCGGACGGGCGTCGAGCTGCTGTGGGGCACGGCGAACCTCTTCGGCCACCGCCGCTACGCCGCGGGTGCGGCGACCAACCCCGATCCCGAGGTGTTCGCCTGGGCCGCGGCGCAGGTGAAGAAGGCGATGGATGCGACGCACCGCCTCGGCGGCGCGAACTACGTGCTCTGGGGCGGGCGCGAGGGCTACGACACGCTGCTCAACACCGATCTCCGCCGCGAGGCGCAGCAGCTCGGACGCTTCATGAGCATGGTCGTCGAGCACAAGCACAAGACCGGCTTCGGCGGCACGCTGCTCATCGAGCCCAAGCCGATGGAGCCGACCAAGCACCAGTACGACTTCGACGCGGCGTCGGTGCACGCGTTCCTGTGCCGCTTCGGGCTGCAGAACGACATCAAGCTCAACGTCGAGGTCAATCACGCGACGCTCGCCGGGCACAGCTTCCAGCACGAGCTCGCCTACGCCGCGGCGAACGACCTGCTCGGCAGCGTCGACGTGAACCGCGGCGATCCGCAGAACGGGTGGGACACCGACCAGTTCCCGAACAGCGCGGAGGAGGCGACGCTCGCGCTCTACGTGATCCTGCGCGCCGGCGGATTCACGACGGGCGGCTGCAACTTCGACGCGAAGCTGCGCCGCCAGAGCATCGCGCCCGACGACCTCTTTCACGCGCACGTCGGCGGCATCGACACGCTGGCGCGCGGGCTCCTCGGTGCGGCACGCCTGATCGAGGACGGCACTCTCGCGGCGAAGCTCGACGAGCGCTACGCGCGCTGGGACGACGGGCTCGGTCGCGAGATCCTCGACGGCACGCACGACCTCGCGAGCCTCGCCACGCTGGTCGAGTCACGCGCGATCGACCCGAAGCCGGTGTCGGGGCGGCAGGAGCTGCTCGAGAACGTCGTCAATCGCGTGACGGCGCGCCTCGCGTGAGCAGGAACGGAGCATGCTGCATGAACGACCGTGACGAACGAGCGCGCACGCCGACAGCGACGAGCGCACGCATCCGCACGAGAACGGCGATGGGCGCATGCGGTCGCATCGCCGCGGCGGCCGCGGTGCTCGCGACGTGCGTCGCGCGCACCGCGCTGGCCGGGGACGCGGCGCCGCCGGCTCCGTCTCCCGTGCCGTCGCTGGTGGTGAGCGACAAGGCGCCGCCGGGCTGCTGCTGCATCGTGCCCGATCCCGCGTCCGGATCGCCGCCGGGCTGCAGCTACGGCTTGTCCGAGGACAAGTGCCGCACGGCGGGGCACGTGCTGCCGAAGTGGGGCTCGACCTGGACCCCGGGCAAGTGCCCGGCACCGTGAAGCCGGCCGTCAAGCAATCGGCGTCGCGCTGAGCGGCCTCGTCAGGGCAGGATCGTCGCCGGGACGCACAGCTCCTCGAGGCTCGACACGTTGAGCTTCTCGGAGCCGAGCTCGCTGCCGAGCCAGAGCCCGCTGCGCTTGGCGAAGCGCGGCGTGCCGGAGCTGGTGCGGATCTGGAAGCACAGCAGCTGGCCCGCGTGGCCGGGCGCGGTCGGGTCGGCGCCGTTCACGTCGACCGGGCTGCACAGCCGCGTCGGACGCGCGACGTCGACGGTGAGCGTGCCGAATGCGTCCTCGACCGGGATTCCGAACAGCGGCGCGAACTTCGCGTCGCCCGGCGTGATGGCGGCCTTGTAGCAGACGAACGCATCGGGATCGGGCGGAACCGGCGGACCGGGCGGAGTGGTCGCGTCGAGCGCCGCCGGGAGGAACGTGCCGTCGATCTTCTTGAGGTCCAGCCGCACCGTTCCGAGCGCGCTCTGCACCGGCACGGCGAGGCGCTCCGCGCCCGACGGCACGACGTCGCGCAGGCGGACGAGGTAGCCCCCGAGCTTGTCCGGATGATCCGGTGCGCCCGGATCGGCGCCCGCGACGTTCGCCGGCAGGCAGAGTCCGTCGTGCTTGCGCACGTCGGCGCGCGCGCTGCCGAAGCGATCGGCGACCGGAACGCCCGAGACGGGCCCGAACGGCGGCCCGGTGCGATCGGTCTTCGCGCCGTAGCAGACGAAGGCGTCGAGCCCGTCGCCCGGCGTGCACAGCGCATCGCCGACCGGCGGTGCACCGGAGCGGCAGCCGATGGTCGAGAGGCAGTAGTCCGCGCCGGTGCAGGGATCGCCGTCGCCGCACGCGACCGGCGTCGCCACGCACGCGCCCTTCAGGCAGGCCCCCGTGGTGCACGCGGAGCCGTCGCTGCACGGCGTGCCGTCGCTCTGCGAGCTGCAGTCCGAGACGCACGCATCGTCGAGCGAGAGGCAGAGCTCGATACCCGGGAGCCGCAGGCAGGTGTCGGTGGTGCACGCATTGCCGTCGTCGGGACACACCGGGCCCGGCACGCAGCTGCCGCTGCCGTCGCAATGGTCGCCCTGCGAGCAGTCGTCGCCGTCGGCGCACGCGGTGCCTGCCGCGGCGGGGCCCGCTTCCGTGGTGCACGGGCAGAGCCCCGACTGCTCCTCGAAGCGGCAGCCGAGCGTCGCGACGCAGCTGTCGCTCGTGCACGGGTTGGCGTCGTCGCAGCGGAGCGGCGGGCCCTGTGGCGTGCACGTCCCGCCCTCGCACGTGTCCTCGGTGGTGCAGACCGAGCCGTCGTTGCACGTGGTGCCGTCGGGCGCGCTGGCGTGCGTGCAGCCGGTCGGACCGCACGCGTCGCTGGTGCAGCTCTCGGCGTCGTCGCAGCGCGCGTCGTCGGGAGCGGCGACGCAGCCGACGCCTGCGACGCACGAGTCCACCGTGCAGGCGATGCCGTCGTTGCAGACGCGCGGCGGGTGCACGCACGCGGCCGCCGCGTTGCAGACGTCGGCGCTGCACGCGTTGCCGTCGTCGGTGCACGACTGTCCGGTGCGCGGCGCGTAGGTGCAGCCGCCCTTCGGCGAGCAGTCCTGCGTGCACTCGTTGCCGTCGCTCGGACACGCCGGCGTGGTCTCGAGCTGACAGAGGTGCGAGCAGCCGTCACAGCCGAGGGCGTTGCCGTCGTCGCAGGTCTCGCCGGGCTCGATGGTCGTGTTGCCGCAGCAGGCGGCGAGCGTCGGATCGATGGTGATCGTCGGTGCCGGACTCTCGATCGCCAGCGGGTCGAGTGACGGCGCACCGGCCGTCAAGGTGAACGCGTTGCACCCGCCGGCGATCACTGGATTGCACGGCGTCGCCAGCAGGCGCCCGGTGCTCGTCACGGTGACGATGCCGGCCACGATCGCGTTCGCGCCGCTGAGCCCGCCACCGCCCGATCCCGTGTCGAGGATGCCCGAGACGTTGACGCGACAGGTCTGCAGCGTGACGAAGCCGCCGTTGCCGACGGCGCCGCGCGCCTCGAGCGTGCCCGCGACGTCGACGCGGCTCGCGTCACGGAACGTGATCGTGCCGCCGCCGAAGGTTCCGCCGCTCGCCTGCACGAGCCTGCCCGAGGCGACCGAGATCACGCCGTCGGCGCGGACGTCGACGTCGCCGCCGGTCGCGTCGCTGCCGCCGCCGACGCGCACGTTCGCAGTGATCGCGACGTCGCCGCCGGCGTCGATCTCGAGCGAGCCGCCGTCCGATCCGCCGCCGTTGCCCTGCCCCGAGATCTGCGCCGCGACGTCGACGCGGCCGCCCGCGACGATCGTGACCTCGCCGCCCGCGCCCTCCGGCGTCGCGCCCTCGGTGGTGATCGCACCCTGGATCGAGACGTTGCCCGACTCCGCGGCGATCGCCATCGGCCCGCCGTCGCCGCCGTCACCGAGCTCGATCTGCTCGCCGCTCGCCTTCAGCACGCCGGCGCCGGTGATGGTCACGTCGCCCGCGTTCGCAGTCAGCGAGATGCCGCCGGGGAAGTCGCCGCCCGCGGCGTTGAGCGTGGTCGCGACGGTCACGCTGTCGCCGGAGAGGTCGAGCAGGCCGCCCGCGCAGAGCAGGTTGCCCGTCGCGTGGACGGGCGCCGCGAGGGCCAGCGGTCCGGCGGTCGCCTTCAGGAAGATCGCGCCGCCGCACGCACCGCTGCCGGTGCCGTCGGCGGCGACGCTGCCCGCGCGCACGTCGATCGAGCCGGCGGTGACGCGCAGCACGCCGCCGTTCGCGGCCCCGCTGACGTCGAGCGTGGGCCCGCTGCCGGTGAGGACGAGCGCGCCCGCGACCTGCACGGTGACGCTGCCGCCCGCGGTCCCCGTCGGTCCCGTCGAGCGGATCCGGCCCGCGGAAAGGGTCAGCGTGCCGGCGCGCACGGTGTACGAGCCTCCGGGGGCGGCGCTCTGCAGCGCGCCGGAGACGACGACGTCGCGCGTTCCGAAGTCGAGCACGCAGCCCTCGCCGACGTCCCTGGTGCCCGCGATCGTGCACGGGTTCGCGGTCGCGGCGCAGACGTCGGCCGCCGTGCAGACGGCTGCTGCAGCGCCGCGGCTCGCAACCGTGCTCGTCAGGAGGATCAGGCAGGCGAGGGTCGCTGCCCGTGGAAACCGTTTCGTCAGGACGCCGTCTCCGAGGGTGATGCCGTGCTCCGGACCCGGGTCCGGAGCGCGCACCATAGACTCTGCGTCTCACCGGGGGCAACACGCGAAATCGGTTTGCGCAGCGACGCGACTTCTTCCTATCGATGCGGGATGCCGCGGACTGCACCCCTCCTGCGTCTCTTCGTCCTGGTCGCCGCAAGCCTCGCCCTGGCGGGTGCCGCGCACGCCGCCGATGCACCGGCGCCGACGCCGAAGAAGTTCCAGCGTCCGAAGCCCGTGCCGCGCAGCAGCGACGGCATGGTGCGCGTGCCGGCCGGGAAGTTCCTCATGGGCTGCAACGAGCAGGTCGACGAGGACTGCCTCGACGACGAGAAGCCCGGCAAGATGGTCGAGTTGAAGGCCTACGAGATCGACGCGACCGAGGTGACCGTCGCGCAGTACGCCGCGTGCGTCGCGGCGAAGAAGTGCTCCGCCGACGGCCTCACCACGCCGTTCGTCAACGACAAGGACGATCCCAAGCTCGCGTCGTACTGCAACTGGCAGAAGAAGAACCGCCAGCAGCATCCGATCAACTGCGTCGACTGGTCGCAGGCGAACGCGTACTGCAAGTCGGTCGGCAAGCGGCTGCCGACCGAGGCGGAGTGGGAGCGCGCCGCGCGCGGCACCGACGGCTTCAAGTACCCGTGGGGCGACACCAGCCCCTACAAGGTCAAGCTCGGCAACGTCGCCGACGAGTCCGCGCGGAAGGTCTTTCCGGAGTGGAAGCACACCCTCGGCTACGACGACGGCGTCGTCGGCACGGCGCCCGCGGGCTCGTTCCCCGACGGTGCGTCGCCGGTCGGTGCGCTCGACATGATCGGTAACGTCTGGGAGTGGACCGCCGACAGCCGCGAGGCCGGGCACTCGGTGCGCGGCGCCTCGTGGACGTTCGAGCCGCACTGGGCGCGCGCCTCGCTGCGCGGCTGGACCAGGGACTCGACGCGCGCCGCCGACGGCGGCATCCGCTGCGCGAGGTGATCGCCACGAGGGGGCCGCGCGCCCCCTCGCCCTGCGGTCGCTTCGCTCGGTCGAGCGCCTTGCGCGCGGACGTTTGCCCGCAGTGCGGACGCTCGGATAGAGCCGACCCATGGCACGCTTCGACGGACGGGTCTGCATCGTCAGCGGCGGGGGCTCCGGCCTCGGCCGCGCCACCGCACTTCGCCTCGCCTCGGAGGGCGGCCGCGTCGCCGTTCTCGACCTCTCGGCCGAGTCGGCGCAGAAGGTCGCGGGCGAGATCGAGGCCGCGGGCGGCAAGGCCTTCGCGCACCGCGTGGACGTCGCCGACCCGGCGTCGGTGAAGGCGGCGGTCGAGGCGTCGGCGAAGACGCTCGGACGCCCGCAGGTCCTCGTGAGCTGCGCCGGCACCGGACGCTTCGCGAACACGCACGAGATGCCCTTCGAGGACTGGCAGCGCATCATCGCCGTCAATCTCACCGGGACCTTCCTGATGGCGCAGGCGGTGCTGCCGCACCTGCTCGACGGCGGCGGCAACATCGTCAACGTCGCGTCCAACGCGGGGCTGATGGGCATCGCGTACAGCGCCGCGTACTGCGCCTCGAAGGGCGGCGTGGTCAATCTCACGCGCGCGCTGTCGGACGAGTACGTCAAGCGCGGCGTGCGCGTGAACTGCGTCGCGCCGGGCGGCATGGCGACGCCGTTCCAGAACACCTTCCGCGACATGCCCACCGGCGCGGACCTGGCGTCGCTCGGCAAGATCCGCTCGCACCTCGGCATGGCCGAGCCGGAGGAGGTCGCGTCGCTGATCGCGTTCGTCGCGTCGGACGAGGGCCGCTACATGACCGGCGCCATCGTCTCGATCGACGGCGGCATCACGACCTGACGCGTCGCCTCGTCCGCGGCGCCGGCGTGCGCGCCGGCTTCACGGGCTCCACCAGAGTCTTGCGGAGAAACACCCGCTGGTGTCCCGGCGGGTAGTCGTCCAGCACGCCGAAGACGTGGTACCCGTGCTTGACGTAGAAGTCGGGCGCCTGGAACGTGTAGCTGTCGAGGTGTGCCGCGTGACAGCCGCGCGCGAGCGCGAAGCGCTCGGCCTCGCGCAGCAGCGTGCTCGCGTGGCCGCGGCCGCGGTGCGGCTCCGCGATCCAGAGATACTTGACCTCGAGCCAGCCGCCCCAGATCTCGCCGAGCAGCCCGCCGACGACCTCGTCGTCGGGATCGCGGAGGAAGATCGAGACCGAGTGCCAGCGGTCGATGCCGGTGGTCGCGACGTTGAAGAGGTCGAGGCGGTCCGAGACGGCGCGTCTCTGCTCGTCGCCGGCGTGCGGCTCGATCGACAGGCGGAGAGCGGGCGGCTTCCTCGTGCGCGGCGTGCGGGACGGCATGGCGCCGACTCCTATCGCACCGGCACGGCTGCGTCTGCGTCTCCGGCCGCGGAGAATTTCGCGGGCGTGGCGTGCCGTGCGGGGGACGCGACGGCACGCCACGCCGTCCGCTCAGGGCGCGGCCGCGGCCGACGGCACGCAGAGGTGGTCGCGTGCCACGAGACCGACGACGTCGCGTCCGTTCGCGGACATGACGGTCGTGCTGCGCGGGCGGAACGCGTCGGGGTTGCGGCCCCACACGCGGCGCTCCGCGATCCGGTAGCAGACCAGGTGCACGGCATCGTGCTCGACGCCGCCGCTCGCGACGCTCGCCGGGTTGCACACCATGTCGGGCGCGGCGACGTCGACCGTCCCGCTGCCGAACTCGTCGCTGAGCTTGACGCTGGTCGGCACGAAGCGCGGCGTCTTCGGCTTGGTCTCGGCGGTGTAGCACTTGTACGCGTCGAGGCCCGGGTCGACCGGCACGCTGGTCGTTCCGGCCGGCAGGCAGAGTTGTCTCGCCTTGCCGACGCGCAGGGTCAGCGAGCCGAGCGCGTTCGCGACCTGCAGCGTGCGCGTCCCCTCGCTGCCGCTCGCGCGCTGCAGGCGCACGCACGCGAGACGGCTCGCGAGCTGTCCGCCCGGCAGACCGAGCGCCGAGCACACCTCCGTGGTCGAGCCGAGCTTGAACATCGCGGCCTCGAAGCGGTCCTCGAGCCGGACCTTGCTCGAGCCGAGCCACCAGTACGGCTTCTGCCAGCTGAACGCGTCGTAGCACTGGAACGGTGACACGCAGGCCGCCGGCTGGAAGTCGCCCGGTTCGCACGCGCCGGCGGCGCAGCTGTCCTCGACCGTGCACGGATCGCCGTCGTCGCACGCGGTGCCGTCGGGCGACGGTCCGCCGATGCACGCGCCCGTCGCCGGATCGCAGCTCGACGCGGTGTTGCACTGTCCGTCGCCGCCCGGCGCGCACACCACCGGGTTCGCACCGACGCACGCGCCGGTGCCGTCGCACGTGTCGCTCTGCGTGCACAGGTCGCCGTCGTCGCAGGGCGCGCCGGCGTCGCGCGGCGGACCGGCGACGCACGCGCCGGTGGCGGGATCGCACGCCGCCGGCGTGCCGCACTGGCCGCCGTCGTCGGCGCAGGTCACCGGGTTCGCACCGGCGCACGCGCCGCTTTCGTCGCACGCGTCGGTCTGCGTGCAGAGGTCGCCGTCGTCGCACGCGCCGCCCGCGGGCTCCGCCTGGCAGGTCGCCGAGCAGCAGTCGCCGTCGACGCGGTTGCCGTCGTCGCACGCCTCGTCCGGATCGAGCGTGCCGTTGCCGCAGGTGTCGATCCACGCGAACACGTCGGAGACGAAGTTCCCGTCGTTCGGCACGAGGTTGGTGGCGCCGCTCGCGAACACGACGACGCCGCCGTCGGCGGACACGTTGGCCCACAGCGTCGAGCTGCCGTCCGCCTCGGTTCCGTCGGCGGCGACGTTGACGCGCGTTGTCGTGCCGAGCTGCCGGTCGCGCAGCAGCACGTCGACGCGGTTGTTGGTGTCGTTCGGCACGAGGTTGTTCGCGCCGCTGGTGAACGCGACCCAGCGTCCGTCGAAGGACAGCGACGGCGGGTCGAGGAAGCCGCTCTGGTTGTTGCCCTCGCCGCCGAGGGTCGAGACGCTGACGCGCTCGGTGACGCCGCTCGTGCGGTCGCGCACGAACACGTCGGTTCGGCCGTTGGTGTCGCCGGTGACGAGGTTCGGCGAGTCGCTGTCGAAGGCGACGAAGCGCCCGTCGCCCGAGACCTGCGCCCCGACGCTCTGCCGCGTGCCCTGCACGCCCGCCGACGACACGCTCATGCGGTCGGTGGCGCCGGTGCCCATGTCGTGCGCGAACACGTCGGCCGCGTTGTTGGTGTCGCCCGCGACCAGGTTCGACGCGAAGCTGTGGAAGACGACCACCGCGCCGTCCGCGGAGATGCGCGGTGCGAGGCTCAGGCTGTCCGCCTGCGTGCCGTCGGACGCGACGCTGACGCGCGTCGTGGTCTGCGCGACGCGGTCGCGGACGTAGATGTCGAACGCGTTGTTGGTGTCCTCGGGGACGAGCGCCGCGGCGCTGGCGAAGGCGACCCAGCGTCCGTCGGCCGACATCGCGGGTGCGATGCTGTCGCCGACCATCTGCGTGCCGTCGCTCGCGACGCTCACCAGCTCCAGCGAGCCAGTCTCGCGGTCGCGCAGGAACACGTCGAAGCGGCCGTTCCCGTCGCCGGGCACGAGGTTGCTGGCGGCGCTGGTGAACGCGACCAGCGTGCCGTCCGCGGACAGGACGGGCGTCGCGCTCTGGCCGTTCGCGTCGGCGCCGTTCGGTCCGACGCTGATGCGCTCGGTGGTCCCGGCCGCACGGTCGCGGACGTAGACGTCCACCGTGAGGTTCCCGTCCCCGGTGACGAAGCTCGTCGCCGCGCTCACGAACGCGACCACGTGGCCGTCGGCCGACACGGCCGACGTCGTGCTGCTGGCGTCACCCTCGGTGCCGTCCGACGCGACGCTCATGCGCTGCACGGCGAACGCACCCGCCGACGACGCGGCGAGCGCGATCATCGCGACCCCGGTGCAGAACGAGAGCGCGAAGCGGACGAGATCGAAACAGGTGCGGGATTGCGGAGCGCTGTGGTCCCACACGGCGGACGACATGGTTGCCCGGAGATGCATGGGCAGGGCGCGGTGCAAGGCCGGGTCCGGAGCCCGCCGCAGGTGGCGACGGTGCGCCGTCGGTGCGCGAAAACCCTGCCCGTCGGATCTTTTCGGCGGCTTCGTGCTGCCGGCCCGCGCCGTGCCGCGGGTCACGGTCGAGCAACGTCCCGGACGCTTCGCGTCCGGGACGACGCGTGCGCGTCGCCGAGCGACGCTGTGGTGACGCGCGCGTGTCCGGCGCAGGAGAGGGCGCGCGGGAGTGCCGCGGAGCGCGGGGCACGTCCGGCGCGGAGGCGGAGGCGATGGCGGAAGCGTCGCGCGCGCGGCCTTCATCGCGCGTGTGGTCGGGCGCCTGACCGTGGGTCCTCCGACGCGCGTCGCGCTCCGCGGCTTGCACCGCGTCGCCGCATGCACGACGATGCTGCATTTGCCCGGCTCGACGAGCGAGCAGGGCGTCCGCGTTCGAGGAGAAGAGACATGGCCAGAGTCGCAGTGATCGGATCGGGTGCCTGGGGAACGGCGCTCGCGGCGCACGCCGCGCGGCTCGAGCACAACGTCCGCCTGTGGGCGCGCGAGCCCCAGGTCGTCGCCGACATCCACGACCGCAACGAGAACGTCCTCTTCCTGCCGGGCATCACGCTGCCGCCCGACCTGCGGGCGTCGCACGATCTCGAGGAGGTCGTGACCGGAGCCGAGCTCGTCATCCTCGTCCCGCCGTCGAAGCACCTGCGGTCGGTGTCGAGCGAGATCGCACCCTATGTGGACTCCGATGCGGTCGTGACCATCGCGAGCAAGGGCATCGAGGAGGAGAAGCTCGAGCTCATGAGCCAGGTGCTCACCGAGACGATGCCGGACTACGACCCGAAGAACTTCGTCTTCCTCTCGGGTCCGACGTTCGCGCGCGAGGTCGCGAGCGGGCTTCCGACCGACGTCGTGGCCGCGTCGAAGGGCATGAAGGCCGCGCGCCGTCTGCAGCCGTGGCTGCACTCGCCGACGTTCCGGGTCTACACCAGCGGCGATCCGGTCGGCGTCGAGGTCGGCGGTGCGATGAAGAACGTGATCGCTGTCGCCGCGGGGGCGAGCGACGGGCTCGATCTCGGCTCGAACGCGCGCGCGGCGCTCATCACGCGCGGGCTCGCGGAGATCACGCGCCTCGGCGTGGCGCTCGGTGCCGATCCGCTGACCTTCCTCGGCATGTCGGGCGTCGGCGATCTGGTTCTGACGTGCACCGGGGACCTGTCGCGCAACCGGACGCTCGGGAAGAAGGTCGCGGCGGGCTTCGATCCCGAGGCGTATCTCGCGAGTCAGCGCACCGTCGCCGAGGGGTTCAACACCAGTGCGGCGGCGCATGCGCTGGCGGAGAAGATCGGCGTCGACATGCCGATCACGGAGCAGGTGTACCACGTGCTCCACAAGCGGCGGCCGTTGCTGGAGGCGCTGCGGATCCTGTTGACGCGCGAGTACAAGGAGGAGCTCGTCGGCATTCGCTGACGCTCGACGCGGCAGGGGCGTCGCCCATCGCGCGCGACCCGCCGGGGCTGCTACGACGGGTCGTTGCCGGCGCGCCGCGGCGGATCGCACTCGGGGTGATCGAGCTCCGGGTCGTGCTCGACGGGCGGCAGCCGGGACGCGATCAGCCGTTTCGCGAGACCATCAATCCCGCTCGTGCTGCGGGTGAAGACGCGGTTCGCGAGCCGGCCGAAGATGGCGGCCTGCAGCTCGCGTCGCCGGTTGGCGAGGTTGCGGCGCATGGTCATGGTGGCTCAGCCCTCGAGGGTGCTCGCCGACATGCCCGGCGGCGGCTCGCTGCGCACGAGACGGCCCGGGTAGCCCTTGAAGTGCGGCGTGCCCTGCTCGCGATCGAGGTGTGCGTCGTCGTCGGGGCACAGGACGGCATCGCTCGACAGGAACGCGCCGGCGAGGTCCGCCGCGCCACGCAGCTCGGGGAACCACCAGCCGTGCGGCACGCGCAGGTGTCCCTCGAGCATCGATGTCTGCACCGCGAGCTTCGCGGTGACGTGCCCGGTCGCGGTCTCGAGGCGCACCCACTCGCCGTCGAGCAGTCCCTCGCGCCGCGCGTCGTCGGGATGGATGAAGATCCTGGGACACGGCGAGCGGCGGCGCAGCACGTCGATGTTGCGCTGGCCGGTCTGGAAGAACGGGTCCTCGCGGACGCCGCTGAACACGCGGTACGGAAAGGCGGTCGATGGCGGCTCGCCGTCGCGATGGTACGGCAGCGGGTCGAAGCCGAGATCGGCGAGGATCGACGACGCGAGCTCGACCTTGCCCGACGGCGTCGCGAAGCCGGTGCGCCGATACTTGCGGAAGGTGGGCGGCGGCGCGTCCATGAGCTTCGTCGCCGCGAAGTCGGCGAACGTCCGGCCGGACGGCGCGAGACGATGGTCGAGGAGATCCTCGAGGGTGGCCCACGGAAAGTGCTCGCCGTGGCCGAGCGCGCCGGCGAGGTCGCGCCAGAACGCGAACGTCGAGCGCACCTCGGCCGCGGGTTCGACGGCCTGCTCGCTGAGGGTGAGACGGTTGGTCCAGCCCCACGTGTCGGTGATCTGGTTGCGCTCGGTGAAGACGTCGCCGGGCAGGACGTAATCGGCGAGCAGGGCCGTCGGCGTCATGAACAGGTCCTGGACCACCACCAGGTCCTGTGCGCGCAGCGCGCGGTGGACCTGGTGCTGGTTCGGGTACGACAGCAGGGTGTTGTTGCCGAGCGAGAAGAAGGCCTTCACCGGATAGGGGTCGCCGGTCGCCATCGCCCGGAACACCTCCGACGGGTTCGCCATGTGGCAGCCCATCACCTGGTCCATCCAGCGCACGCCCCAGACGCGCTCGAGTGGCCCGCTCAGGATCTCGGCGGTGCGGTAGGTGTAGATCGGGTGCTTGTCGTAGCCGAGCTGCTTGGCGCGCTGTCCCGGGCTGATCGCGTCGTGCAGCTGGAGCGCGGCCTCGGGCACCCACCCCGGATGGGGCGCGTGCAGCAGCTCGCCGCCGACGACGTCGAGGTTGCCCGTCACGGCGCGCAGGATCGAGTGCAGGCGGATCGCGGACGTCGACGAGACCTGCATGTCCGTGATCGGCGTCCACGGGATGACCGCTCCGTCTGCGGTGGCGTAGGTTCGTGCCGCGGCCGCGATCAGGTCGCGGTCGACGCCGGTGATCGCCTCGACGCGCTCGAGCGGATACTCGTCGACGCGCGCGCGCAGCGTCTCGAAGCCCACGCACCAGCGGCGCACGAAGTCGGCGTCGTACAGACCTTCGTCGAAGATCACCTTCAGCCAGCCGAGGCACATCGCAGCGTCGGTGCCGGCGCGGAGCCGGAGGTGGAGATCCGCGGTCTCTGCCTGGTCGGACACTCGCGGGTCGAGAACGATCAACTTGGCGCCGCGCGCGCGCGCCAAGTTGATCATGTTGTAGATCGGCGTCCACGAGTGCTTCCGGGGATTGTGGCCGAAGAGCACGATGCACTGCGTGTTCAGCCAGTCGGCCATCGGGAACCAGCCGTAGGTGAGACGGTTCACCGCGGCCGTGTTCCCGGCGCACATGGCGACGCCGCTGATCCAGTTCGGCGAGCCGACCAGGTTCATCAGCCGGCGATCGAGACCGTTCGCGGTCTGGGTGTTCCAGCCGGAGGTCGAGACGGCCCATGCTTCCGGCCCGTAGCGGTCGATCGTCGCCTGCAGGCGCGAGGCGATCTCCGCGATCGCCTGGTCGTGCGTGATCTCCTGCCAGCGGTCCGCGCCACGCTCGCCGATCCGCTTGAGCGGCACGCGAAGGCGCTGCGCGTGGTTGTGGATGTGCGGCGCGGCGGTGCCCTTGTAGCAGACGTTGCGCGCCAGCAGCGGGTTGTCGTGCGGCAGGACTCTCGTCAAGCGCCCGTCGGCAGCCTCGGCACGCAGCTGGCAGCCGATGTCGCAGATCGAGCAGACGACGTGCTTCGCGGGGGCGGCTTCGGGAAGTGCATTCATCGGTCTTGTCCGTTGCGCCGGGAGCGCGCATCGAGCGCGGCGGCCTCCGCGCGCAGGCGGTTCAGCACCGTGCGCTCGTGCGGGACGGCCTTGCCGCCGTTGCTCGCCCGCCCGAGCGCGAGACCGAGCATGGCCTCGCGAGCGGTGAGGAAGAACGCCTTGGCGTCCGCCTGGCGCAGCGGTCCCTCGACCACGCCGGCCGGCGAGACCAGCTTCGCGAAGCGATCGATGGTGGGGCGCAGCTCCGCTGCCAGCGCCGGATCGTTCGCGGCTGCCGACCACGCCTCGATCACCGCCTTGAAGCGCGGATCGCCGACGGCGTGCCAGACGGCGTCGAGCGACGCGGTCAGCGTGGTCGCCGGCCGGTGCGGCACCCGCGTGAGGTCTGCGTACAGCGACTCCAGCGCGCGCGCGAGCAGCGCCGACAGGCTCGGGTAGTGGTGGACCAGTGCACCGCGCGTGCAGCCCGTGCGCTCGCACACGGCCACCGCCGTCGTGGCGGCCCAGCCGCGCTCGAGCAGCAGCTCGATCGCCGTGTCGATGAGCCGGCGCTGGGTATCCGCCGACCGCTCCGCCTGGGATCGCCGCGCCATCCGGCGATCCTAGGCAAGTTACATACATTGGTCAATGCTTGTTTGTGGGATCCGAGGGGCCGTTTGCGCGCGCCGCCGTTGCGGGTTCGCCGGGGCGCGTCTATCGTCCGTCGGTCTCGGACACAGGAGAAAGCATGAACGTCGCGATGTGGGGCAAGGCCGTGCGGGTGATTCCGCGCGTCACCAAGGACGAGTGGGATTCGCTCGACATCGTGTCGCGCTGGCTGATCGCGACGCGGTCGGCCGTCCTGGTCATGACCTTCAACGCCTCGGCGATCGCGGGGCTGCTGGCGCTCCGTGACGGCAAGTTCCACGGGCTGCTGTGGCTGATGGTCACCGTCGGGCTGCTGTTCGCTCACGCGACCAACAACCTGATCAACGACTTCACCGACCACATCAAGGGCGTCGACAAGGACAACTACTTCCGCTCGCAGTACGGTCCGCAGCCGCTCGAGCACGGGCTGCTCACGCGCGGACAGCTCCTCCTCTACATCGCGGTCACGGGAGCCATCGCGCTCGCGGCCGGACTCTATCTCGTCGCGACGCGAGGCGAGGCGACGCTCACGCTGCTCGCCCTCGGCGCCTTCTTCGTCCTCTTCTACACCTGGCCGCTCAAGTACATCGGCATGGGCGAGGTCGCGGTCATCATCGTCTGGGGACCGCTGATGGTCGGCGGCGGCTACTACGTCATCACCGGCGGCGTGAACTCCGACGTCATCCTCGCGAGCCTGCCCTGCGCGCTCGCGGCGACCACCGTTCTCTTCGGCAAGCACACCGACAAGCTCGACGCGGACGCGGCGAAGGGCATCCGCACGATGCCCGTTCTCCTCGGCGAGAAGAACGCGCGCCTCGCGACAATCGGCATGGTCGTCATGCAGTACGTCCTGACGCTCTACCTCGTGCTGAACGGCTACCTGTCGTGGCTGATGCTCGTGGTCTTCTTCGCGGCTCCGTGGGCGTGGCGCGCGATCCAGGTGTACCGCGCCGAGCGTCCGGCGGCGCCGCCGCCGGAATATCCGCCCGGCATCTGGCCGCTCTGGTACGCGGCGCTCAGCTTCCAGCACACGCGCCGCTTCGGGATGCTGTTCCTGCTGGGATTGATCCTCGACGTGATCGCGCGCGGCATCGGGCTCGTCGGCTGAGCGTTCGCCACGGCCACCGCGATCGCTGGTGACGATCCCGACACGCCGCGCGTTCGCGATCCTCGCCGGGTTCTGGCTCGCCCTGGTGCCGCTGTTCGCGGCGTGGCTGTGGATCGACCGCGGCGTCGCCGCGTGGGACATGTCGATGCACGCGGGCCTCGTCCTGCGCCTGCACGATGGCCTCGCGAAGGGCAACCTGTGGCGCGCGTACGAGCTGTCGCGCTTCTATCCGCCGCTCTTCCACGTGCTCGCGGTACCGGCGTCCTTCGTCTCGACCCATCCCGACGCGTACTGCTTCGGCAACTGGGTCGTCCTGCTCGCGCTCCTTTGGTTGACGTTTCTGCTCGGACGCTCGGTCGCCGGTGACGCGGCGGGGCTCGCGGCGGCACTGCTTCTTCCCGGCTTCACCTACGTCGCGTGGATGGGCCGCATGCCGATGACCGACCTGACGCTCGCGACCACGGTCACCTTCACCCTGTGGCTGCTCGTGCGCCCGATCGACCTGGCGGAGCCGCGTCAGGCGCGTCTGGTCGGACTGTCGATCGCGCTCGGGCTGCTCGCGAAGTGGCCGTACGTGCTGTTCACGGCCGCGCCACTCGCGTTACTCGTGTGGCGGCACTTCGTGCGCACCGGAGGAGACGTCCGCTCGGCCGCGTTCCGGCGTCCGCTGCTGCACGTCGCGCTGTGGCCGCTCGTCCTCGCGACGCCGTGGTACGTGCGCAGCGTCCCGTCGCTGCTCGGCAAGGCGGCGTGGCACCTGGGCTCGGGTGTCGCCGCGGACGAGGGCGACCCGCCCGTGTGGAGCCTCGCGTCCCTCGAGTACTACGGGCAGCAGCTGTGGCTCGACTACCTGCGCGTCCCGCTGCTGCTGCTCTTCGTCGCGGGCGCCGCGGTCGTGCTGCTTGCGTGGTGGCGTCGCGACACGTCGGGCGCCGCACCCGCCGCACGCTGGGTGCCGCTGGGACTCTCGGTCGCGGGCGGGCTCGCGTGCCTGCTGCTGATCGCGAACAAGGATCCGCGCTACCTGCTGCCGTTCATGCCGGTCGCCGCCGTGGTCTGCGGCGCGTGCGTGACGGCCATCCCGTCGAGCATGCGGGGCAGGGCGCTCGTCGCCTGCGGCGTGCTGGGCTGGCTGCTCGCGGCCGACGACCTGTTCCGCCTCGCACCGCCCGACCGCATGGACTGGAAGCTCGACGAGATCGCCGACCTCGTGCGGCCGCACCTCGACGCGGCGGGAGGCGCGCCGCTGCGCGTGCTCGTCGTCCCGAACGACGAGCACATGAACTTCACCTCGCTCGACTACGCGCTGCTGCGACGCTCGCGCGCGAGGGTGGAGGTCGAGCGCTCCGACCGCACGCTCGACGAGGCGAAGCTCGCGACCTACGCGCTCGCGGTCGTGGTCGTGCCGCCGCCCGACGAGACGCCGGTCTCGCAGGGCTCGCGCGCCGCGGCCGATCTGGTCCTGGCGCGGCCGGAGTGGCAGCTCGAGTCGCGCGTCACGCGCGGCGACGGACGCGAGGTCCTCCTGCTCGCGCGCCGCGCGCCAGGTGCTTGACGCTGGCGCGCGGCGTGCGGGCGGATGCGGGAATCAGCCGCGCGGCGGCCGCGGCAGGAACGCGCTGGTGCGGCGCGCGTACTCGTCGTAGCCCGGACGACGCTCGCCGATCTTGCGCTCGAGCATCGGCACTCCAGACACGCTGGTGAGCAGCACCGTCATCGTGATCGGACCGACGATGCTCCAGAAGCCGCCCGGCACCGCGAACGCGATCAGCCACAGGCCCCACCACGCGCACGCGTCGCCGAAGTAGTTCGGGTGCCGCGTGAAGCGCCACAGGCCGCGGTCCATGACGCGGTCCGCGTTCGCGGGATCCTTCTTGAAGCGCGCGAGCTGCAGATCGCCGACGGTCTCGAAGAACAGGCCGAACGTCCACACGAGGATGCCGAGCCAGTCGAAGAAGCCGAGCGTCGCGGGCGTCGCGGAGCGCATCGCCGCCTGCACGGGGAACGACACGACCCACATCAGGGCCGCCTGGAGAAGAAAGACCCGCGTCAGGCTCTTCATCGCGAAGCCGTGACCCCAGGCCTTGCGCATCGCCGCGTAGCGGAAGTCCTCGTCCTTGCCGGTGTTGCGGACGAGGAGGTGGGTGCCGAGGCGCAGGCCCCAGATCGTGGTCAGGATCAGGACCAGCTGGCGGCGCGACAGTGCGCCCTCGGGCGTGAGCGCGAACGAGAGCAGGGCGATCAGCGCGAAGCCGGGGCCCCACCAGATGTCGACGAGGCTCGCGTTCCGGGTGCGGAGCGAGACGATCCAGAGGACGAGGAAGACGCCCGCGGTGACCGCGAGCGTGGCCGTGTAGTGGGAGAACAAGGTGAGCATCGTCGCCCCGTAACGAACGACGATGCTCCGCGCGACGGCTGTTTCGCCGGGCTATTTCGCCGGGTCGAGGAACTCGTCGAAGCCGTACCGCGGGTACGGTCCGAAGGCGAGCTGCTCGAGGACGCCGACCCCTTCCTCGCCGTCCATGGTCGCGCGCATCACCTGCTGGATGTGCTGGTTGTCGATCGCCATCTCGTCGAGGTCGGCGGTCTTCCACGACTCGCCGGCGACCACGAGCTCGCCGTGCCACAGGCCGTGGCCCCAGGTCGGATGCGTGTAGCCGATGCCCTTCATTCGAAAACAGAGCAGCGGCTCGAGCGTGATCACCTTGCGCTCGCCGTGCCAGCCGACCAGCGCGATCTCCGCCGACTTCGCGCGCCGCGTGCCGGGAACGTACTTGATGTGGTGCTCCACGCGCGGGAAGTGCTCGGTGCGCGGATCCTCGATGCCGGGCACGTCGGCGAGCGAGCGGTACTGCGGCAGGATCATGCCCTCCTGGTGCCACGCGTGCCCGTGCGCGTTCTCGAACACCAGCGCGTGCGTGCAGACGTCCTTGAACTGCAGCGGCGCCCACAGGAAGAAGATCCCCTGATTGTCGGTCGGGGGCGCGCCGCCGGGATCACCGACGCCGACCGGACGGATGCCCCACGAGCGGTCCTTGGTGCCGTGCACGCGCTCGGGGTCGACCTTTACCGTCTTGCCGGCGTACGTGATCGTGCCCTGCCAGCGCCCCATCTGCGTGAAGCGCGTCGCGTCCATCATGATCTTGCCGTTGCGACGGAGCGTCTGGCGCGCCTCCTCGATGCACGCGGTGCGCGCCGTGAACTCGAGGTCGGCCGTGATGCCGGTCTCGTTGTCCGCGATCGTCACGCGGATGCGCTTCATCGGCTCGACGATCTCGATGCGGAACGGTCCGACCTGCGTCTCGGTCGGCTCGAGCGGCGCACGGCGCGACGCGTGGAACGCGTGCTGCTCGCCGTCGCGCACGATCGAGAACCCGCAGTCCATGATGCGCAGGTTCGGGTAGATCGCGAGCCCGATGCCGAAGTAGAACTCGCCGTCGTTCGCGAAGCCGTTGAACCAGTAGCGGTCGTAGGCGTTGCGGTCGCTGGTCGCGGTCTGCGCGATCGGCTCGGGCGTCTGGTGGATGGGATAGTCGTCGAAGCGGGACAGCATCGTCTTGTCAGCCTTTCGCGAGCGTTTCTTTGAGCTTGCCGATGAACATCCCGTAGACGTTCTCGAGCAGCGCCTGCACCTGCTCGTCCGGCATGTCCTTCGGCGTGAAGCTGCCGCTCCACGTGATCGCGGTGCGGTCGCCGTTCGCGCGCAGCTCCACGCGGGCGCGGTAGTTCTGGAACGGGAACGGGCTCTCGTCGATCGCGTAGTCGAAGGTGTGCTTCGCGGCGTCGTGCGCGGCGAGACGCTCGCGGATCGGCGGCTGGTCTCCCGCGACGACGTTGCGCACGGCCCCGACGGTCCGTCCGTCGCCACCCTCGAGCGTGACCGTCGGGTCGCCCGGCGCCCACGCGCTCACGTCGCCGAAGTTCTCGAGCTTCGCCCACACGCGGTCGATCGGCGCCGCAATCTCGTCGTTCACCTTGACGCTGCCCATGCTGCTCCTTCTCTTGCGTGTCGCGCCCGCCGGCTCACGGCGTGAAGACGCCGACCGCGTCGGGGAACCTGAGGCCCGAGTCCATCGTCTCGGGGGCGAGCGGAACGTCGCCGTCGAAGTGGATGCGGCGCACCGTGCCGAGACGCGGTCCGGGCCCGAAGCGGCCGTTGCGGAACACGAGGCCGAGGTCCGCGTAGTAGACGGTGCCGGTGCGGTCGACGGCGATGCCGAGCGGCGTGCCGGTCGAGTAGGGATCGAAGCCGATGGTCTCGCCGGCGGGCGGCTCGAGGATGCGGCGCAGGAACTTCCCGTCGGCGCCGTACTCGGCGATGACGCCGCTCAGCACGCTCGACACGTAGAACGTTCCCTGCGGCGTGCCGGTGATGCCGTTCACCGTCGGCAGGTTCGCGTCCGACACGATGAAGCGCTCGCGCACGACCGACAGCGACAGTGGCGCTCCGGTCTCGTCGGTCGCGCCGCAGCCGCCGCTCGCGTCGGCCGACGTCGGCAGGTGCGAGTAGCGGATGACGCCGGGCTGCGACCGCGAGCTGGTCACGTACACGCGGTCGTCGGCGTCGACGTAGACCTGCCCCGCGGTGCCGACCGCGACGTCGATCTTGCAATAGCTCGGGCTCGCCACGTCGAGCGGCGGGAACCACACGATCACCTGTCCGTTCGGCGGGCCGCTCTGGTTGTTGCCGATGTCGCTGGTGATCAGGCGTCCGTCGGACAGGAAGCTGCAGCCGTACGGATCGGGGATGCTGGTCTCTGCGCCGGGATACGTCGGTGTGAGCTTGCCGATCTGCACCGCGGAGAGCGCTCCGACCTCGCTGCCCGAGAGCTTGAACAGGCCGAAGCCCGCGGGCGGGTCCGGCTGTCCGGTGTCCTCGCCCGCGACGAAGACGCGCGAGCCGTCGGGCGCGAAGCAGACCTGGCCGTTGATGTCGCGGCCGTTCGGGTCGGAGTCGTGGTTCGCGATGACGGTTTGCTTGACGACCTCGGCGCCGGTCGAATACGCGTTGAGGTTGTTGCCCTCGGGGCCGAAGACGATCGGCTGCCCGTTGCCGCCGGTCGCGTCCGAGCAGGCGCCCGCAGCGACCGCGAGCGCCGCTCCGCACAAGAACCGCGCGACTCGTCCCGCCATCGTTTCCCTCCGAAGCGGCTCAGCCGAACATCGGTCCGGCGGTCATGCCGCCGTCGACCGCGATCGCCTGTCCCGTGATGAACGACGAGTCCTCGCTGGCGAGGAAGAGCACCAGGCGCGCGACCTCCTCGGGCTCGCCGATGCGCTTCAGCGCGTGCGCACGGCCCATCTGGTCGATCACCTCCTGCGTCGGCTCGAAGCCCTGCAGCAGCATCGGCGTGCGGATGATTCCGGGGCAGACCGCGTTCACGCGGATGCCCATCGGTCCGTACTCGACCGCCGCGGTGCGCGTGAGCCCGACCACCGCGTGCTTCGACGCCGCGTACGAGCCCAGCATCGCCGTGCCGGTGATCCCGGCGACGCTCGCGGTGTTGATGATGCTGCCGCGCGCCGGTCCGGGATTCTGCGACATCGCGAGCAGCGCGTGCTTGAGCCCGTAGAACACGCCGTTCACGTTCACGTCGATGATCGAGCGGTGCATGTCGTCGTCGGTCGCGGCGAGCGGCGCGTGCTGCTCGATGCCGGCGTTGTTGAAGAACACGTCGACGCGGCCGTGATCCTTGACGGCGCGCGCGATGAGGCCCTGCACGTCCTCGGCGCGGCGCACGTCGGTCTTCTGGTACGAGCCACCGATCTCCTTCGCGACCGCCGATCCGTCCTGCAGATCGCCGATCAGCACGGTCGCCCCCGCCTTCGCGAACACCCGCGCCGTCGCGGCCCCGATCCCCGATGCCCCGCCCGTGACGACGGCAATCTTCCCCCCAAGCGAACTCACGGCAGAGCCTCCTCTTCCCGTTCCTTTTCTTCTCTTCTTCCAACCAGCACGAGCGGCTGCTGGCGCCGCCCGAACCCGAAGCGCGGACACTATGCGACTCCGCCCCGCCGCGTCCACCGGCGCGTGACGCACGGCGTAGCCGACCGCGCGGACCCGACGGCGCATCGCGAGCAGCACAGGCCAAGGGCGGCTGCGGGATGTCGGTCCGCAGCGCGTGCGAAGCTTGCAGCCGGTCGGCGAAGCGCAGCTTCGCCGAACCGGCGAAACCGCGCAGCGGACCGACATCCCGCAGGCGCCCGCCCCACTGGCACGGCGGAAGAGGAGGGACACGCTGGCGCCGCGCCACGCGCCTGCCCAGACTGGAGGAGGCACGCACCACAGCCGCCGGAGCGCTGAATTGAGCCAGCAGCCGATCGAGAACCACGCCATCATCGGCGACCTCCACACCGTCGCCCTCGTCGCCACCGACGGCACGATCGACTTCCTGTCGTTCCCGCGCTTCGACTCGCCGACCGTGTTCGCGTCGCTGCTCGACGAGCAGCGCGGCGGCAGCTTCCGGATCGCGCCCGCGTTCGCGAACGGCCGGCACAAGCAGATGTACCTGCCGGACACGAACGTGCTGGTGACGCGCGCGCTGTCGGAGGAGGGCGTCGCCGAGATCACCGACTGCATGCCGATCGAGGAACAGGACCATCCGCACGCGATCGTGCGTCATGTGCGCACGGTTCGCGGCGACGTGCGCTTCCGCATGCGCTGCGCGCCGCGCTTCGACTACGGCCGCGCGACGCACACGGTCGACGTCAAGCAGGGCGAGGTCCTGTTCGCGTCGCAGGGGCGTGACGCGACCGCGTTGCGCTTGCGGACGCCGGTGCCGGTGCGCGTCGAGGACGGTGCCGCGATCGCGGAGTTCGAGCTGCGCTCCGGCGAGGGCATCGACTTCGTGCTGGAAGAAGCGCGCGAGAGCTGTCCGCAGGGCGCGGCGACGTCCGAATGGTGCGAGCGCATGCGCGAGGCGACCGCGGAGTTCTGGCGCCAGTGGATCGGCGGCTCGCACTACGCGGGACGCTGGCGCGAGATCGTCAACCGCTCCGCGCTGACGCTGAAGCTCCTGACGTCGCGACACTTCGGGTCGCTGGTCGCGGCGCCGACCTTCGGACTGCCGGAGCAGATCGGCGGCGCGCGCAACTGGGACTACCGCTACACGTGGATCCGCGACTCGTCGTTCACGCTGTACGCGCTGCTGCGTCTCGGCTTCACCGGCGAGGCGCGCGACTTCATGCGCTGGATCGAGGCGCGCTGCGAGGAACTCGAGCCCGACGGCTCGCTGCAGGTGATGTACGGCATCGACGGACGTCACCGGCTCGACGAGGAGATCCTCGAGCACTTCGCGGGCTACCGCGGCTCGCGTCCGGTGCGCATCGGCAACGGCGCCTACGACCAGCTGCAGCTCGACATCCACGGCGAGCTGATGGACGCGGTCTACCTCTACGACAAGTACGGCGAGACCATCTCGCACGACATGTGGGGCAACCTGAGCCGCCTCATCGACTGGGTGTGCCGCAACTGGCAGGTCGCCGACGAGGGCATCTGGGAGGTGCGCGGCGGCCGGCACGAGTTCCTGTACTCGCGGCTACTGTGCTGGGTCGCGGTCGATCGCGCAGTGCGGCTCGCGTGGAAGCGCTCGCTGCCCGCACCGTTCGACCGCTGGATCGCGGTGCGCACCGCGATCCACGAGGAGATCCACACGAAGTTCTGGAACGGGAAGCGGCGCGCGTTCGTGCAGGTGAAGAACGGCGAGGCCGTGGATGCGTCCTGCCTGCTGATGCCGCTGATGCGCTTCATCGGCCCGACCGATCCGCGCTGGCTCTCGACGCTCGACGTGGTCGAGAAGGAGCTGGTGTCGGATTCGCTCGTCTATCGCTATCAGGGGCCCATGGCCGCGCCGGACGGTTTCGAGGGTCGCGAGGGCACCTTCACGATGTGCTCGTTCTGGTACGTCGAGTGCCTCGCGCGCGGGGGACAGCTCGGCAAGGCGCGCCTCGCCTTCGAGAAGATGCTCGGCTTCGCGAACCACGTCGGACTCTACGCCGAGGAGCTCGGTCCGGCGGGCGAGCACCTCGGCAACTTTCCGCAGGCGTTCACGCACCTCGGGCTGATCAGTGCGGCGCACTTCCTCGATCGCGCACTGTCGGGGGCGGGGCAGCGTGGCTGACCGCCTTTGCACGCGCGAGCTCGACCGGGGTACGAATTCGCGATGCTCTCTGCACGCCGACGGTCGCGTCGTCCCGGCCCCGCGCTGCTCAGGCTACTGTTCTTGACGCTTGCCGCGACGTCCGGCTGCACGACCACGTCGCGCCACTATGTCCGCGACGCGCGGATCGCGCCGTCATCGCGCGGCGACGGCAACTGGATCGAACCGGGCTCGTCGACCGTCCTGCTGTTGCGGGAATACGACCCCGGCGGCCGTTTCACGATCGACGATGAGAAGTTCGAGAAGCTCACCGTCGAGTTGCCGTACGTTCGGGCGGGCGATCGGTTCCGGCTGGGCGACCAGGGCGTGCGCGTTCTGCTGACCGAGGGGGCGTCCGGATGGGCACCGGGCGGCGGGTACTGTGTGGCGTCAACGGGAACCGGCGAGATCGCGATCGTCTCGCACAGCGAGAGTCGCGGGGTGCTGGTCGCGCGACTGGCGCTGGTCCTCGACTGCGAGTCGCGAGATCGCGTGTGGAAGTTCCCGGTCCGGCAGGTTCGTGTCGACGGCGAGCATTCGTTTCGCGCGATTGCCTACGACGACCTCGCGCCCTGGCTCGGTCGCGATCGCGCCACCGGCTATCGTGGCTTCGCGGTCTACCCCGATGTAGGTCGATGACATGCATGACCCTGTTCCACGCGCAGCCGACGCTGCAGCCGCCGGCACGGTCGAGCGCGCAGCTTCGCTGCGTCAGACCGCCGACTCGTGGACGCTGATCCGCGCCGCGATCGGCGGCCCGCGCCAGGTCACGGGCAAGCTCGTGCGCCTCGCGCGCACGCTGCGCCTCTACGTCGACGGTCGCGAGATCGAGCGCCGTCTCACGACGCTGGAGAACAGGGGCTACGTCAATCAACGTCCGACGCGCGCGCAGATCCTCTTCGGCGGGCTCGACATGCTGCGCTTCGTGATCGAGCCCGCGTCGCGCGACTACTACCGGCAGAAGGGCATCTCGTTCGGGTTCCACCAGCTGCTGCGCGTGCTCGACGACCCGGTGTCGATGATCGACCCGACCGGGTTTCTCTCCGACCGCGACACGATCGTCGGGCACGTCATGCAGGTCGTGCACCTGAACCCGGTGTACGATCTCCAGCTCATCGAGATGTTCGACGACGGGCTCGAGGACTTCGAGCGTCAAGTCGCCGAGATGGTCGCGGGCACGCACCCGCGCGCGCGGACGATCGGTGCGATCATCGAGGACCCGACGTACCACGCGCGCCTGCTCGACTACGTGCGCCGCTTCCGCGCCGATCGCGGCACGCCGCCGCCGGTGCGCGCGGAGCAGACGCTGCGCGCCGATCCGCACTTCGCGGCGGCGGAGGTCACGTTCGCGACGCTGCCGGGCTACGTCGCCTACTGCAACAAGCTGCCGCGCGACGTGCCGACGCTCGTGCGGCGGCTGCGCAGCGTCGAGCGCTTTCCGCTGGAGCTGGCGGGGGGCTGAGCGCCGAATCGCGTCGCGGCGGAGCCGTTATGGGCGCCGTGGTCCCAGCACCAGAAGACCGGACTGAGGATCGTCGCTGAACGCATGGACCTCGGGTGCTCTGGTGCGGAGAAGTGCCGCTACGTCCGCCGTGCGACAGTTGCCCAGCCGAAGCCAGATCACTTTCGGCGGAGGTCCGTGGAGGAAGCTGCGGTGACGAAAGTCGTCGTCCTTGGTCACGATCACGAATCCGCCGTTTGCTGCGCGGGCCCACACGATCTCGTCGTCGGCCGCCTGGAGATCCAGATCGCGGGCGTGAGCGGAGCCGGGAAACAGTCCGCGAGATCGCGCGTCGAGCGCGGCGCCAGGTTCTCGTCGAACAGCAGGCGTGCCGGCATCCGTTTGAGAAGCTACGCGGCCGGATCGGTGAGGAGTCGCCGCTCGCGCTCCGCGGCGAAGGCGTAGACCGCGCGGAAGTCCTCGCGCTCGAGATCCGGGAAGTCGGCGAGGATCTCGTCCTCCGTCATGTCGGCGGCGAGGTAGGACAGGACATCGTCGACCGAGATGCGGAGCCCGCGAATGCAGGCCTTGCCGCTCCGCTTGCCCGGCTCGATCGTGATCCGTGCGCGGTAGTCCACGGGCCGACGCTAGGCCCCGTGCCTGCACGAGGCAAGCGCTTCGGCGATCTTCCGGGTGTTCGCGTGCGGGTTCACGCCGAGATCGCGGATCAGGGACGCGCTGCCGTCGAGGAGCGTTTGCGCGGTTCGTAGCTGTGCGTCGAGCTCCTCGGCGTCGCCATTGGACCCGCACCGCTACCGCAACGTCGCTTCGGAGGGAATCGTCTTCGACCGCGGATCCGCCCCCGGCCGGCAGCCCTTGACCGAGCAGTATTTACGGGAATACTGCTTTCCGTATGAAGACCACCTTCGACATCCCCGACGACCTGCTCGTGGAGGCGAAGAAGCTCGCCGCCGAGCTGCGTTGTCCGCTGCGCACGCTCGTCACGGAAGGCCTCCGTTCTCAGCTCGCCTCGGGCGGCGGACGGAAGGCGCCCGTAACGACGCGCCGCCCCAGACCCCGCATCGGCTGGGTGACCGTGAAGGGGGCGCTGGCTCCGGGTCTCGACGTCGAAGACCGGGAGCGGATGCACGAGTGGCTCCGGCGCAACCCGTGATCGCGGTCGACACGAATCTGCTGGTTTACGCGCACCGGAGCAGTCTTCCCGAGCATCGTCGCGCGCGACGCGCGCTCGAGCAGGCGAGCGCGGACCCGCGAGGCTGGGGCATCGCGCTCACCAGCGTCGGCGAGTTCTGGAGCGTGGTCACTCACCGCGCCGCTTCGCGCCCGTCGACCGCCGGCGAGGCGAGCGGATTTCTCGCTGCGCTGGAGACGGACGCGGCAATGCAGGTCTGGGTGCCGCGCGCCGGGTTTGCGACGCGGCTTCTTCAACTCGCGTCGGACCTCGACGTGGCCGGTGCGCGAGTGTTCGACCTGCAGATCGCGCTCACTGCGTTCGAGAACGGCGCCGCGGAGCTGTGGACCCACGATCAGGGATTCACGCGCGTCCCCGGCCTGCGGTTCGTCGATCCGCTCGCCTGAACGTCCTCAGTCCGGCTGCACCGCCAGCGGCCCCGAGCCGCGCGCCGCGATGTACAGGAACACGAACGCGTAGATCGCCGCGAGCTCGCCGTGGTTCTCGATCGGCAGCAGGCCCTTCGACTGGTGCGCGAGGAAGTAGGCGACGGCCATCGTGCCGCTCGACAGGAACGCGGCCCAGCTGGTCAGCAGCCCGATCATGATGAGCAGTCCGCCCACGAGCTCGATGGAGCCCGCTGCCCAGACGACGAACGCGGGCGCTTCCGGCGGCGCGCCGCCGAACAGGCCGAAGATCTTCTGCGCGCCGTGGCACGCGAAGAGGAAGCCGGCGACGATGCGCAGCAGTGCGTAGATGGTGTCCGAGTGCCGTCCGAGTTGCGCCTTCATGCCCGTCCTCCGCTGGAATGGCTGGTTCGTGGAGCGCTTCCGCTATCACGCCGTCCCGGCTGGAACGAACGTCGCCACGAGCGACGAATCGGTTCGACTTCGACGGGCGCGGCAGCTAGCTCGGTCCAAGCCGCGCAAGCGCTGCACGCAGCCACCGACCATGAAGCACCCCAGCCGAATCGCCGCCGAGTCGAGACCGAAGCCGCTGCTGCGCGGCTGGTCGCACGCCGGTGCCGCCGTCGCTGCTCTCGCGACGACGATCGCGCTCTACACGCTGAGCGGCGACGACCGCGCGCGCGCGCACTCGATGCTGGTCTTCGGCGTCAGCATGATCGTGCTGTACGCGGTGAGCGCGACCTACCACATCGGGCGCTGGCAGCCGCGCACGGAGCGCATCCTGCGCGCACTCGACCACGCCAACATCTACGTGCTGATCGCGGGCACGTTCACGCCGATGTGCGTCAACGTCCTCGAGGGCTCGTTCCGCACGACGATGCTCACCGTCATGTGGAGCATCGCGGCCGCTGGTGTCGTCCTGTCGGTGTTCACGGAGCACCTGCCGCGCTGGCTGATGGCGGGACTCTACGTCGCGATGGGCTGGATCGGCGTCGTCCTGCTGCCGTCGTTCGCGGCGCTGCTGCCGTGGCCGGCGGTCACGCTGCTCCTCGTCGGCGGGCTGCTCTACACCGTCGGGGCGGTCGTCTACGCGCTGCAGCGGCCGGACCCGTACCCGCAGGTGTTCGGCTACCACGAGGTGTTCCACCTGTTCGTGATCGGCGGCAGCGCGTCGTTCACCGTTGCGGTGTGGGTCTTCGTGCTGCCGTTCTCGCGCGCCGCGCTCGGCTGAAGCCGCGCGGACGTCGTGCGCCACACGCGGCCCCGCCGGACGCGGCTCACTCCTCGTACTTGAACGAGACCTTCACCTTCGCGCGGTAGGCGCGCACCGCGCCGTCCTCGATCTGCATGTCGAGCTGCGAGATCTCGGCGATGCGCAGGTCGCGCAGCGACTTCGAGGCCTTCTCGACCGCCGCCGCGGCGGCGCGCTCCCACGACTCGCTGCTGGTGCCGACCAGCTCGATCACCTTGTACACGCTTTCGGCCATCGCTCGTTCTCCTTGCTGCACGGGAGACCGTGCAGGACGCGGACCCGAAGACAGTGCCGGTGTGCGGAAGATGCCGGTGACGTTGGCGGGGAAGACCCGACGCTACGCCCGCCGCGCGGAAGCGGCAATCACCCGGAGCGAGAACGACAGCGTCAGCCGAGCGTCTCGAACTCGCGGACGAGCCGCTCGCCGTCGGCGTGCGCGCGCATCCGCGCGTGCAGTACGTCGCGCATCTGCACGCGCGCGAGGCGCGGGTTCTCGACCGCGTGCCAGTGCACGAGCGTCGCCCACATCGGGTCGATGACGTCGGCGCCGGGCACGTGGCGTCCGTCGGACGTCACGAACGTGAAGCTGCGCAGCTCGGACAGCACGAGCTGCAGATACGCCACATGGACCGCCTCGTCGGTGCGGATGCGCTCGACCAGCTCGTGTCCGAGCGCCGCCGCGTCGCGACGGTCCCCGAACAGCTCGGGATCGGCGAGCATGCGCTGCGTGAACGCGAAGCCGTTCTCGGCGCGGATCTCGATCATCAGCACGTTCATCAGCAGCGACAGCAGCTGCTCGTGGCCGAACGGGAGATCGGGCGCGAGCCGTCCACCGTCGGGACGCGCGATACTCGCCGGCACCTCGGGGAACGGATACGCGTTCGCGCCGAACACCAGGTCGCGGATCGCGAACCACATCTCGTCGTGCGCGCCGAGCGTTCCGCGCGGATCACCGCCCTCGTCCATGCCGTGCGCGGTCAGCAGGCCCTTCACGAGATGCCCGGTCGCGGTGCTCGACAGGTCCTCGAGCACGGTCTTCTGGAAGTCGGGCGCGGGCAGGTCGATCAGCAGGCGTCCGCGCGCCTCGATCACGCCGGTGATGGTGAGCGAGTTCCAGAACGTCTCGCCGAGCCCGTGCTGCAGGAGCAGCTTCTGCTGCTCGCCGGTCGGATACGAGCCCGCCGACAGCAGGCTCGTCGTCGCCTCGATCAGCGGGAAGCCGCGCGCGGCCAGCGCGTCCTGCCACGCGCGGATCGCGGGCCAGCGGTACAGCGTGCGCGGCGGGACGTACGTGCCGCCTTCATCGAAGCCGCCGTGCAGCGCGCGCCCCGCGGCCTCGTGCGGACGCGCGTACCCATGCTCCGCGAGCAGCTCCTCGCGCGACCAGACCAGCTTTCCCGTCATGGAGGGAAACTGTCGGCCACGGCGCGCGCCGGGTCAACTGGCGGCGCGGGCGGGCTCGATCTCGGCTGGCGGCAGCGGACGGTCGGTGCCGAACACCACGTCCTGGCGGTCGAGCCAGCGCTGCAGCACGCGGTCGAGCGCCGCCGGCTGCACCGGCTTCGAGATGTAGTCGTCCATTCCGACCACGAAGCAGCGCTCGCGGTCGCCCTGCATGGCGCTCGCGGTCATGGCGATGATCGGGTGGTGCGCCCACTCGCCCTCGCGGCGGCGGATCTCGCTGGTCGCCTCGAAGCCGTCCATGACGGGCATCTGGCAGTCCATGAGCACGATGTCGAAGAGCCCGGCCTCCATCGCGGCGACCGCCTCGAGGCCGTTGCCGACGACGTGCACCTGGTAGCCGAGGCGCTCGAGCGTCAGCAGCGCGACCTTCTGATTGACGGGGTTGTCCTCGGCGACCAGCACGCGCGTGGCGCTGCGCTCGCGCTGCACCGGCGCCTTCGGCGCGTCGTCGCCCGCGCTTCCCTGTCGCGCGAGCACGCGGTTCACGCACTCGCCGAGGTCCGCCTGGCGCACGGGCTTGGTGAGGTATCCGGCGATGCCGGCCTCGCGCGCCTCGATCTCGTGGCAGCGCTCGGCGAAGCCGGTGACCATGATCATCGGCAGCGCCGACAGGTGCGCGTCGGAGCGGATCTCGCGCGCGAGCTCGATGCCGCTCATGCCGGGCATCTGCAGGTCGAGCAGCACGACGTCGACGTGCGGTCCGTTCGCGTGGGCGTCGCGCAGCCACGCCAGCGCCGCAGGTCCGTCCGCCACGCCGCTCGCGTCGAGCCCGACGGCGTCGAGCTTCTGCAGAAGGTCGGTGCGCACGGTGATGCTGTCGTCGACGACCAGCGCGCGGCGGCGCCGCGGCTGTGACTGCTCGGGCGTCGCGCGGACCTTCTGCGCGCGGATCGTGAACCAGAACGTGCTGCCGCGTCCCTGATCGCTCTCGACGCCGATCTGTCCGCCCATGAGCTCGGTGAGCTGCTTCGAGATCGCGAGGCCGAGACCCGTACCGCCGTAGCGGCGCGTGGTCGAGCCGTCCGCCTGGCTGAACGCGAGGAAGAGCCGCTTCTTCGCCTCGCGCGGGATGCCGACGCCGGTGTCGATGATCTCGAAGCGCAGCAGCTGCTCGTCGTCGGTCTCGGACGAGCACGACACGCGCACCGTCACGCGTCCCTGATCCGTGAACTTGATCGCGTTGCCCATCAGGTTGAGCAGCACCTGACGGAGACGCACGGGGTCGCCGCGCACGGTCTCGTGCACGGCGGCGTCGATCTTCGCGACGAGATCGAGGCCCTTCTCGCGCGCCCGCGGCGTGAGCAGCTGGATCGCGCCGTCGACGGTGTCGCGCACGCCGAGGTCGATCATCTCGAGGTCGAGCTTGCCGGCCTCGATCTTCGAGAAGTCGAGGATGTCGTTGATGATGCGCAGCAGCGACTTGGCGGAGTCCTGCACGGTCTGCGCGAACTCGTGCTGCTCGGGCGTGAGCTCGGTCTCGAGCAGCAGCGTGTTCATGCCGATCACGCCGTTCATCGGGGTGCGGATCTCGTGGCTCATGTTGGCCACGAACTCCGACTTGAGCCGCGACGCGCGCAGCGCCTCGTCGCGTGCCCAGCGCAGCTCGCCCTCGACGCGCTTGCGGTCGGTGATGTCGAGCACCTGCGACACGAAGTACAGCGGGCGTCCGCGGAGGTCGCGCACCAGCGACACGTTGAGCTGCACCCAGACCACGTGTCCGTCGGCGTGCAGGTAGCGCTTCTCGAGCTGGTAGGTCGGGACTTCTCCCGTGAGCACGCGGCGGACCTGCTCCTCGTCGCTCGCGAGGTCCTCGGGGTGCGTGATGTTCTGGAACGCGCAGCGCAGCAGGTCGGTCTCGGAGCGGCCGAGGATCTCGCACAGCGCGCGATTCACCTTCAGGAAGCGTCCGTCGGGCGCCACCAGCGCCATGCCGATCGCGGCGAAGTCGAACGCGGTGCGGAAGCGCTCCTCGCTCTCGCGCAGCACGGCCTCGGCGCGGCGGCGCTCGGTCACGTCCTCGAAGCCGACCAGCGCCAGCGGCAGGCCGCTCGCGCGCGGCAGCTTGCGTCCCTCGACGAGGAACGTCCGCCGCCCGCCGGGCAGGTCCACCTCGAGCTGGAACGAGTCGAACTCGTGCCCGTCCGCGACCAGGTGCTCGAGGCGCGAGAGCAGGCCGTTCGCGACCAGGCGCCCGTCGCCGAGCTGCTGGACGGGCGCTCCGCACAGCATCGCGGCCGGAGCGGCGAACGCCCGCTCGAACGAGTGGTTCGCCTTGACGATGCGCAAGCCGTCGTCGAGCACGAGGAGCGGCTGTCCCATCGCCTCCAGCAGTCCGCTGGCTCCCCATGGATCGCCGATTCGGTGCACGCGTCGCCTCACACGCCGTTTCGGCGGTCGGTGCGCGGGGCTTGAGGTCCGAGGGCACGAAGACCGGGCGGCGCTTGAGGTCTCCGTGCCGGGAACATATCGCATGCGACAGGAGGGGCCGAGATGGGAACGGAAGATCGCAGCTACGTCGTGCTCACCGCCGTGGGGCCGGACCGCCCGGGGCTCGTGAACGAGATGTCCTCGCTGGTGCGCGAGGCGGGCGCGAACCTCGAGGACAGCCGGATGGCCGTGCTCGGCGGCGAGTTCGCGATCATCCTGCTGATCTCGGGCGGCACCGACGCGATCGGACGCGTCAAGCAGATCGGCGCGCAGCTCGAGACCGACTCGAAGATGCGCTGCATCCTGAAGGAGACCACCCGCGTCTCGGCGCCGATGGACTACCTGCCGTACCGCATCCGCGTGAGCGGCGCCGATCGTCCGGGCATCGTGCAGTCGATCGCGTCGATCCTCGCGAGCCGCGGCGTCAACGTCGCATCGCTCGAGTCGCGCGTCACCTACGCACCGGAGAGCGGCACGCCGCTCTTCGTGCTGGAGGCGAAGCTGCACGTGCCGTCGAAGATCGTGCTCTCCGAGCTGCGCAGCCAGCTCGCCGCGACCTGCGAGGAGGAGAACCTCGACTTCACGCTCGAGGCGGGCGCCTGATGTCCGCGCGCGCGCCGCTCACCGACCTCGGCACGCACCAGGTTCAGAACCAGGTGCCGCCGCTCGAGGACTACAACCTCTTCGACGCCGATCCGGCGCTGGTCGAGGCGGTGCGGCGCGAGGGGGCGGGCTGGGCGGAGAACGAGCTGCGCGCGTTCGGCGCGCTGACGGGATCCGAGCGCGTGCAGCGGCTCGGCTTCGAGGCGAACCGCTTCAAGCCCGAGCTGCGCGCCTTCGACCGCTTCGGGCAGCGCGTCGACGAGGTCGAGTACCACCCCGCGTACCACGAGCTCATGCGCCTCGCGGTCGAGCAGGGCATGCCGTCGCTGCCGTGGCGCGATCCGCAGCCCGGTGCGCACGTCGCGCATTCGGTGATGCTGTACCTGCTGTCGCAGGTCGAGGCCGGCGTGTGCTGTCCGCTGACGATGACCTACGCGGTCGTGCCGGCGCTGCGCCGCCAGCCGGAGATCGCGGCGGAGTGGGAGGCGAAGGTCACCGCGCGGTCGTACGATCCGCGCTGCATTCCGGTGACCGAGAAGAGCGGTGCCACGTTCGGCATGGCGATGACCGAGAAGCAGGGCGGCTCCGACGTGCGCACCAACACCACGACGGCGCGCGCGATCGGGGCCGGCGGTCCGGGCGGCGAGTACCTGCTCACCGGCCACAAGTGGTTCTGCTCGGCGCCGATGTCGGACGGCTTCCTGACGCTCGCGAACACCGCGAGCGGGCTGTCGTGCTTCCTCGTGCCGCGCTGGCGTCCCGACGGGACGCGCAACCGCTTCTTCGTGCAGCGCCTGAAGGACAAGCTCGGCAACCACTCGAACGCGTCGTCGGAGATCGAGTACCAGGACACCTGGGCGCGCATGCTGGGCGAGGACGGCCGCGGCGTGCGGACCATCCTCGACATGGTGCACCACACCCGCAACGACACCGTGACGGCGCCCGCGTCGTTCATGCGCCAGGCGGTGATCCAGGCGTCGCACCACGTCGCGTACCGCAGCGCCTTCGGGAAGCGCCTCGTCGAGCAGCCGCTGATGCGCAACGTGCTGGGCGATCTGGTGGTCGAGGCCGAGGCCGCGACCGTGCTCGCGATGCGCATCTCGCGCAGCTTCGACGACGCCGCGACCGGAGCCGAGGAGGCGCAGGCGTTCTGCCGCATCGCCACCGCCGTCGCGAAGTACTGGCTCAACAAGCGCGCGCCCGGGCACGTGGTCGAGGCGCTCGAGTGCCTCGGCGGCGCCGGCTACGTCGAGGAGAACGTGTTCCCGCGCCTGTACCGCGAGGCACCACTGAACGGCATCTGGGAAGGGTCGGGCAACGTCATCTGCCTCGACGTGCTGCGCGCCATGGCGCGCGAGCCGGGCTCGGTGGACGCTTTTCTCGCCGAGCTCGAGCGTGCGCGCGGCGGCGACCGCCGTCTCGACGCGGCAATCGACGGCGTGCGGGACGCGCTGCTCGACGGCACCGACCTCGAGCTGCGCGCGCGGCGTGTGACGGAACAGATGGCGCTTGCTCTGCAGGGTGCGCTGCTGGTGCGCCACGCGCCGCCCGCGGTCGCGGATGCCTTCTGCGTGTCGCGCCTCGGCGGTGACCACGGCCGCGTCTACGGGACGCTGCCGGTCGGGCTCGACCTGGACGCGCTGGTGCGCCGGGGTGCGGCCCCCGTCTGAAGGCGCGAACGCTCTTCGCACGCCGATCGTTTGCCGATACAAGAGCGTATGTCGCGAACGGCTGACGCGGGAGCTGGCCGGCCCGGCCTGGAGCTCGGCAGCGCCCTGCTCGCGCATCGTCTGCGAGTGGGCGCCTGGCTGGTCGCTGTGGCTCTGCTGGCATTCTTCGCGGTCGACGTGGTGCAGCAGCGTCCGGGAATCGGGACGCTGCTGGCCGTCAAGCTGTTCCAGCTCGGGGGCCTCGCGGTGCTGGTGCGCGCGACGTATCGCGAGCACGAGCCGGCGCGGCTGCGCTGGATCGGCGCAGCCCTCATGGGCGGCATCTACGTGTCGACCGTCGTGTCGTCCGTGGTGCGGCAGGAGATCGTGGGGGCGCTCCTGCTGTTCCTCGCGGTCGGAATGGCCACCGCGACGTTCGTGCCGTGGGGGACGCGCGCGCAGCTCTTCACCGTGCTCTGCGCCGCGGGCGCCATCGCGGCGACGGCCGTCGTCGTGCCGCTGCCGGCGGGCGTGCTGCCGGTCTACGTGTGGTCCGCATCGGCGATCGTCTTCTTCGGGTCGATCTGGCTGGCCCACGAGCACGAGCGGCAGCGCCGGGAGCGCCGGCGTGCGGAGGCGCAGCTCGCGATCGAGTCACGCGTCTCGGCGGCGCTGGCACGCTTCGGCGAGCAGATGATCCGGACCGAGACCACGACCGGCGTGCTGAATCAGCTGTGCGGCCTGGTCGCCGAGCTGCTGAGCTGCGACGAGACGGCGCTCACGCTCTACGACCCCGGCGACGACTCGTTCGCCGTGCACGGATCGTTCGGCCACCGCGTCTCGGATCTGCCGCTGATCAAGGGACTGCGCATCCCGGCAGCGACGCTGAAGCCGCTGCTCGATCGGTTCGAGCACGAGGGGGCGGTCGAGCTCGGCGAACGCGCGCCGCGCCCGCCCGAGATTCGCGAGCTGCGGGAGCGGCACCGCAACCCGCGCAGCCTGTTCACGCCGCTGCGGCGTGGCGACGAGGTGATCGGCATCATTTCGGCGCACCACCGCAACGGCGACCGCAGGTTCACCGAGACGCAGAGGCGCATCCTGGTCGGCACGGCGCACCTGGCATCGCTCTCTCTGCAGAACGTCCGGCTGCTCGACGAGCTGCGCGAGGCGAACCGCATCAAGTCGGACTTCGTCTCGACCATGTCGCACGAGCTGCGCACGCCGGTGAGCGTGATTCTGGGCTACACCGACATGCTCGCCGACGAGCTCGACCAGGGCGAGCGCGACGACATCCTGCGCCGCGTGCGCCGCTCCGGGCTGGAGCTGCTCGAGCTGGTCGAGGACACGCTGAGCCTGAGCCGCCTGGAGGCCGGTGGCGATCCGCCGACGCGCGAGCCGGTGGACGTCCCGGTGGTGTTCGCCGAGCTCGCCAACGAGTTCGCCGCCGTGACGCCGCTCGACGACGTCGCGCTGCGCTGGGAAGGGCCCGAGAGCCTCGTCGTCGAGACCGACCGGCGGAAGCTGCGCATGATCCTGAAGAACCTGGTCGGCAACGCGCTCAAGTTCACGGTGCGCGGCGAGGTCGTGCTGAGCTGCAGCAGCGAGGGCGAGGTCGCGCGCTTCGTCGTGCGCGACACCGGCATCGGCATCGCGCCGCAGCACCTGCCGATCATCTTCGACATGTTCCGGCAGGTCGACAGCTCGGACGCGCGCAGCTACCGCGGCGCCGGGCTCGGGCTGCACATCGTGCAGCGCCTCGTCCACCAGCTCGGCGGCGAGATCGGCGTCACCAGCGAGGTCGGCCGCGGCAGCACGTTCACCTTCACGCTGCCGATGTCGTCCGCCGCCGTGAAGGGCGGCGACGCGCGCGAGCCGTCCGCCGCCTGACGTCGATCGTCAAGCACCGCCGACGGAACCGCGGTGGTGCGGCAGGCCGAGGTCCTGCGCCGGACCGACGGGCACGATGCCGGTCGGATTGATCGTCTTGTGGCTCGCGTAATAGTGCCGCTTGATGTGCGCGAAGCTCACCGTCTCCGCGACACCAGGCGACTGGTAGAGATCGCGCAGGTAGCCGCTCAGGTTCGCGTGGTCGGCGATGCGGCGCTGGTTGCACTTGAAGTGCCCGAAGTAGACCGCGTCGAAGCGCACCAAGGTGGTGAACAGCCGCCAGTCGGCCTCGGTGACGCGGTCGCCGAAGAGATACCGGGAGCGCGCGAGCCGCAGCTCGAGCATCCCGAGGGTCTCGAAGAGCTCCGCGAACGCCTCCTCGTAGGCGTCCTGCCTCGTCGCGAAGCCGCAGCGGTACACGCCGTTGTTGACCCTGGCGTAGACCACCGCGTTCAGCGCGTCGATGTCCGCGCGCAGGTCCGCCGGGTAGAAGTCGAGGCTCGCGTCGCCGAACGCGTCGAACTCGGAGTTCAGCATGCGGATGATCTCCGACGACTCGTTGTTGACGATGGTCTTCTTCTGCCTGTCCCACAGCACGGGCACGGTCACGCGTCCCGTGTAGTCGCGCTTCGCGAGCGTGTAGATCTGGTGCAGGAACTGCGCGCCGTTGACGCCGTCCGGAATGCAGCCCGGTCCTTCACCGAACGTCCAGCCGTCCGCACCCATGAACGGGTCGACGACGGACAGCGAGATCACGTCCTCGAGGCGCTTCAGCTTGCGGAAGATCAGCGTGCGGTGCGCCCACGGGCAGGCGAGCGAGACGTACAGGTGGTAGCGGCCCGGCTCGGCGCGGAAGCCGGACGAGCCGTCGGCGGTGACGCGGTCGCGGAACGCGGCATCGGCGCGCACGAAGCGTCCGCCGCTGCTCTTCGTGTCGTACCACTGGTCGTGCCACACGCCGTCGACGAGAAGTCCCATGCGGCGCATCTTGCGTGGCCGCGCGGGCTCCGGCAACGAAGCCGGACGGAGGATTCTGCGTGGGACGCATCGAGCACAGACCGGAGGCCGGCGACGGCCGGAAGCGCTGTCCGTGGGCCGGCAGCGCGCCGCACATGGTCGCGTACCACGACGAGGAGTGGGGCGTGCCGCTGCGCGACGAGCGCGGCCTGTTCGAGTTCCTGATCCTCGAGGGCGCGCAGGCGGGGCTCAGCTGGGCGACGATCCTCGCGCGCCGCGACGGTTACCGTCGCGCGCTGCACGGCTTCGACGTCGCGCGGATCGCGCGCTATGGCGCGCGCGACGAGGCCCGCCTGCTCGCCGACGCGGGCATCATCCGCAACCGCGCGAAGGTCGCGGCGACGATCGGCAACGCGCGCGCGTACCTCCGGGTGCAGGAGGAGCAGGGCTCGTTCGCGACGTACCTGTGGAGCTTCGTCGACGGCGAGCCGGTGCGGAACCGCTTCCGCGGCGTCGGCGACGTGCCGGTCTCGACGCCGCAGTCCGACGCGATGAGCAAGGACCTGAAGAAGCGCGGCTTCAAGTTCGTCGGCACGACGATCTGCTACGCGCTGATGCAGGCGACCGGCATGGTCAACGACCATCTCGTTTCCTGCTTCCGCCACGGCGAGGTCTGAGCCCGCGCGCGCCGCGATCGCGGCACGAAGCCTTCTCGCCGCGGTAACGAAGCCGCAACACGGGCGTGGCACTGCTTCGGCGTCCCGGCGCGGAATGGACTCGCGCCGGCGTGACGACGGAGGTGGCCGATGTTCGTCCGCAATCCGGCCCTGTGCCGGACCAGTGCGATCGCAACGCCCGACGCGGAGGCGCCGCGCTTCGCGAACGACGGCACGCGCGCGGTCCTCGAGCGCATCCTCGACGACCTGCTGCGCCGCATCGACGACCGCGCGATCGCCGCGGACGACGCGGCGGCGCTCGTGACGAGCCTGCGCTCCTTCTGCTGCGAGCCGCCCGCGCGTCCGGGGCTGCGCTCGCTGCGCGACCTGTGCGACGTGCTCGACCCCGAGCGCTTCTCGTCGCGCGCGCGCCGGCTCGCCGCGAGCTACGCGCGCCTCGCCGCGGATCGGAGCGCGAAGAGCGGGTCGTGACGGGACCGCGGCACCTCCGGCTGGTATGGAGGGCGCGGGAGGAGGACCCGCCCGGCGCTCCGCAGGACGCGGCACGCGGCGCGGTGGTCCGTGCAGCGGATGGCGCAGGCGAAGACGAGGACGACGGGCGCGGCGAAGCGTGCACGCGCGGGCAAGGGGGCGCCGCTCGCGGCGAAGGCGAAGCGCGGCAAGACCATGGCCGAGCGGCGCGATCCGTTCGCGCTCTACGAGAGCTCCGTGCAGCGTCCGGAGGACGACGTCGAGTTCTTCGCCGAGACCTACCGCCGGCTGCGCGGACGCGAGGCGAAGGTACTGCGCGAGGACTTCTGCGGCACGGCGAAGCTGTCGCTGTGCTGGTGCCGCAGCGCGCGCGGACGGCGCGCGGTCGGCGTCGACCTCGACGGTCCGACGATCGCCGCGGCGCGGCGCCGCAACCTCGAGCCGCACGCGCGCGAGCTGCGCGGGCGTCTCGAGCTGGTGCAGGGCGACGTCCTGCAGACGCGGCGCACCAACGCGGACGTCATCTGCGCGATGAACTTCAGCTTCTGCGTCTTCAAGCAGCGCGCGCAGCTCGCGCGCTACCTGAAGGCCGCGCGCGCGGGCCTCGCCGACAAGGGCCTCCTGTTCCTCGAGCTGTACGGCGGCACCGGCGCGACCGACGCGGTCGAGGAGGAGCGCGAGCTCAACGGCTTCACCTACGTCTGGGAGCAGAAGCGCTACGACCCGATCACCGGCGAGACGCTCTGCCACATCCACTTCAAGTTCCCGGACGGCTCGCGCATCGACCGCGCCTTCACCTACGACTGGCGCCTGTGGACGATCCCGGAGCTGCGCGAGCTGCTGCTCGAGTGCGGCTACTCGAAGGTGCGCGTGTTCTGGGCGACCTGTGACGAGAGCGACACCGCGAACAGCGACGACGACATGATCTACGGTGACGGCGACTACGTCGAGCTCGACAGCGTGGACCAGCAGTACAGCTGGCTGGTGTACGTCGTCGCGGAGAAGTAGCGGCGCGCGTCAAGCACGGCGCAGGACGTCGAGCACCAGCGGCCGCGCGTCGGCGAGCCCCTTGTAGGCGGCCACGCGCGGCGGCATCGCCTCGATCGCGCGCGCGAGCGTCGCGCGCTGCTCCGTCGTCAGCTCCGCGAACGGGTAGAGATGGACGCGGATCAGGAAGATGGCCGCGTCGAGGCCGGGGAGCGGGATCGTCGTCTGTCGCTCGACGCGGAGAAAGCCGGGACCGTCGACGCGCCACGGCTCGCGGCGTCCCTCCTCGGGGTGGTGATCGAGGACGTCGTCCGCCGACACGGTCCACACGAAGCGCACGTACGGCCCGCGCTCGACCATCGCGTCGACCATCGAGCGCTCGGCCTGCGGGTGCTTCGCGAAATCGGGCACCGGTCCGTGGATCGCGCCGAAGCCCGCGCCGTGGATGCCCTCGGGGCGCCAGCCGCTCGGGATCGACACGTGCACCGCGATCGCGGCGCTGCCGCCGTCGGGCAGGCGGCGCAGCACGACGACGTCTTCCTGCACGAGCGCGACGAGATCCGCGAAGCCCGCGGCGGACGCGTTCGCGCCGAGCCCGACCAGCAGCTCCGGATGCTCGCGCGCGAGCGTCGTGCGCAGCCAGTCGAGCGCCGCCGCCTGGATCGCGCGCTCCGCGTCGTCGCGCGCGAGAAGCGCGTGGCGCGACGGTGGCGTCGCGCGCTTCGCCGCCCGATACCGTTCGAGCTGGTCGTCGAGCTGGAAGAAGAGCGTGTCGGCGGGGCCGTTGCCGAGATCGACGCCGTGGCGCAGCAGGCCGGCCTCCATGCGCAGCGGCGTGTCCTTGACCGGGAAGTAGCGCGCGGGGCGCGGCAGCGGGCTCGACGTCACGAGCGCAGCGTAGCGGCGGCGCGGCCCGCGCGCGAAGCGGGTGCGGAAGCCGTCCGGCGCCGCGCACGCGACGCTCGTCGCGCCGGCCGCCCGCGTCGCGCGACGCGGCGATCAGGTTCACCGCCTCGCGCGCGACGTCAGCCGCCGCTGCGTCCGGCGCGGCCGACGGTGCGCGCGCGCAGCAGCGGGATCATGCGGCGCAGCAGCGCCGCCACCTCGTCCGGATCGCGCAGCCGCCAGCGCGCTGCCGTGACGCGGTCCTCGGTGCCGACGAAGATCCCGGCGCCGGCATCCGCGAGGACGGCGAATACGGTCTCGTCGGTGATGTCGTCGCCGACGTGCATCGCGAGCGCGTCCTCGAGGCCGAGCGCCTCCTGCAGCCACAGCACCGACTTGCCCTTGTCCCACGCGACGTTGGGCTGGATCTCCACCACCTCCTTTCCCGGCTCGCGGCGCAGGTCGGGGAAGCGCTCGAGCACGTCGTCGACCAGCGCGCCGACCGCGGGCAGCAGCTCGCGCGCGACGAGGCGCGAGTGCGTCGCGATGGTGAAGCGCTTGCGCTCGACCAGCGCACCCGGGATCCGCGCGATGCCGTCGCGCAGCAGGGCTTCCGCCGCGTCGAGCGACGGCAGGTAGGGATCGCCGATCGCGAGCTGCAGCGGGCGCGTCTCGGGGCCCGCGACGTCGAAGCCGTGGCTGCCGACGTAGAACGCCTCGGGAACCTGCACGCGGCGCTCGACGTCGCGCCGGTCGCGGCCGCTGACGATCGCCGTCGGGCAGAGCTCGGCGATCTCGCGGACCAGATGCCGCGTCGCGGTGTCGAGCACCGCCTGCTCCGGCCGCGACGCGATCGGCGTCAGCGTGCCGTCGTAGTCGAGGCAGACGAGGACGCGCGGCGCGCGCTCGAGCAACGTCTCGATCGCGTCGAGCGCCGACGGCAGCTCGGTCGTGCGCCGCGTGGTCGCCGTCATCGCGACGCGCGACCCGCGCCGTTCGGGCGCGGGTCGCGGTGCGACGACGAAGTCCTCACGGATCGACCTTCACGCCGCGCCAGAACGCGACGTGGTCCTTGATGTTCGCGGCCGCCGGCTTCGGGTCCGGGTAGTACCAGGCGGCGTCGCGGTTGACGTCGTCGCCGACCACGACGTCGTAGTAGTGCGCCGTGCCCTTCCACGAGCACACCGTGGTCGTGCTGCTGTCGCGCAGGTTCTCCCGCCGGACCGCGCCCGGCGGGAAGTACACGTTGCCCTCCACCGACTCGAAGCCGGTGGTCTCCGCGATCACCGTTCCGTTCCACGACGCCCGCGGCATGTCGGACCTCCTCTCGCGCTACTGGACGTTGCGGGCGACGAAGGCCGCGAGCGGCGCGACCACGTTGTTGGTCGCGTCGTCCTCGGCGGTCAGCACGTCGACGTGGGCGTAGCCCTCGCTGATGTACACCTCGTAGCCGCCCTCCGGACCACCGTACGTCGGAAACGCGGCGCTCGGAACAGCGGCGTTCACGACGCGCGACGTTCCGTCGCAGGACGGTGCCGTGCACGGCGCGATGCTGTCCGCGAAGCCGCGGAAGCTCGCCGGGACCGGCGCGAGGCCGTTCGAGCCGCCGAAGCCGATCACCGGGATGTCGATCGCCGGCGCCTGCGTCAGGTTCTCGATGTCGCGTCGGCCGCGGCCGACCGACAGCGGGGTCGAGTCGAGGCCCACGAGGCCGCTCGTCGTGCTGAGACCGGAGCTCGGGTAGTACCAGTCGCTGAAGTTCGTGCCGCCCGCGACGAAGGTGCCGAGCAGGCGGTCGAAGCGCGTGACCTCCTTCTCGTTGCCCCAGCGCGTGCTCGGCGGGAACGCCGTCGGCGCCGGGCCGTTGTTCGGCAGCGCGCTCGCTGGCATCGTCTCGGTGACGTCCTGCCAGGTGGTGAGCCCGCCGACCACCGGACCGGGCGCGCCGACCGAGGTCGCGACGAAGAACGCGGTCGCGGCGATCGCGCCGTCGTCGTCGACGAAGCTGCCGATGCCGCCGTAGACCGTCGCCTGCGGCAGGATTCCGAGGATGCTCAGGTCGGCGACCTTGTCGATCGCCGACGTGTTCGGACCGGTCTGGTCGACCTGGATGATGATCTGGCCCGAGTCGGGATCGCTGCGGCCCTGGATCGCCGACGGCTCGCTCGACGCGAGGATGCGCGGGTTCAGGAGACCGCCCGCGGTCGAGTACGACGTCTGCGGCGGGATGCAGACCGCCGGCGTGAGCAGCGCGCAGTCCGATGCCTCGGTCGCGACGGTGCACGGCGTGGTGCCGTCGGCGCAGCGCGGCGCGTTGGCGCTCACCGCGCCGTAGAGACCGCCGTCGAAGCGCGCCTCGATGCGGTCGAGCGTGTCGCTGGTCGGCGGCGTGCCCGTCGTGCTGCCGCCGCCGCCCTCGAGCAGGACGAGGCCGCGCAGCTTCTTGTAGCCCGGATCGGCGGGGCCGAAGCCGGCGAGGTTGAAGTCGGTCGCGGCGTAGCGCGCGACGAAGCCGGTGCCGGCCGAGTGTCCGCCGAGGAACACGTTGTGGTTCTTGACGGCGAGGTCTGCCGCCTGCACGACCGCGTCGATGTCCTGCGAGAACACCAGAGGCGTCCAGTTGGCGAGGAACGGCACGTCGGCCTGCGTGTCGTAGAACACCGCGCGGCGTCCGAGGTCGGACAGCAGCGGGCTCAGCGGCATGCCGATCTCGCCGCCGAACAGCCAGTCGAGCGCGGCCTTCGAATCGTTCGCGTCGTCGGCGAGCAGCAGGCCGGCGCGGTCCTCGAGCTGGTTGGAGCGCCGGTCGAACGCCCACACCTCGACGGCGAGACCCTGCTCGCGCGCCACGCGCACGATGAGGTTCTCGGCGAGAACCTTGAATCCGCCGGCGCCGCCCTCGAAGCCGGGCACGAGGATCAGGATCGCGTCGGGCTGCACGCCCGGACGCTGTGCGAAGTAGCGCGTGTAGCGCGCGTTGTTCAGGTCGAAGGTGGCGCTGCCGAACTGCGTGACGAGCTTCGGGTTGGTCACCGTCACGCCCGGGCTGCCCGGCGTGTTGGGCGGCTCGGCCGCGCTCGGGATGTCGATCGTCGTGCCGCGCACCGCGCAGCGCAGCTCGTCCTTCGCGTCGATCAGCAGATCGCCGTTCGCGTCGGCGGCGTCGATGCAGTGCGTGTAGCCGCCGCAGGCGACCTGCCGGACCTTGCCGCTCGGGCTGTCCACGCAGGACGACTCCTGCTTGATCGCGCAGCGCAGCTTCGGCTGCGGGCCGGTGCCCTGCTTGAGGCACGGTGACTTCGCCGCCGACACCGGCAGGCCGCACGTCGTGCGCGCCTGGATGGCGTTGACGGTCGCCTTGCACTCGCGGCGCAGCGCGCTGCCGTCGATCGCGTTCTTCACCGCGGCGCGCGAGCAGCGCTGGTACTCGTCGCGCGCCGTGGCGGTCGCGCACGGGCACGCGCCCTCGATCACCGCGCGCAGCGTGTCGATCTGCGCGCGGTCGATCCACTGCGAGGCGCCGGCGAGGCACTTGTCGGCCGCCTGCGCTGTCGTCGCGCAGGCGAGGAGGAGAAGCATCAGGGACGGGGCGTACTTGACGAGGCGCATGGACCCTCCGGCTGGCCCCATCGGGCCGGCAGCTGCATCGCCGGAGAGTATGCCCCGGAACCCCGGGGCGCGCGAGGTCGAACCGGCGGCGGAGTTTCAGTCCGCGAGACGGCAGACGCGCGGCCCGCGTGCCGCCGCGCGCCGCGTCAGGAGCAGCGAATCTTGTTGCGACCGTTGAAGGCCGCGACCTTGTAGCACTCGGCGAGGGTCGGGTAGTTGAACACCGTCTCGATGAAGTACTCGGCGGTGCCCTTGAGGCGCATGACCGCCTGACCGATGTGAACGAGCTCGGTCGCGCTGGTGCCGATGATGTGCACGCCGAGGATGGCCTCGGTCTGCTGGTGGATCAGCAGCTTCAGCATGCCGGTCTCGTCGCCCAGCAGCTGGCCGCGCGCGGTCTCGCGGTAGTAGGCGATGCCGGTCTCGTAGGGCACGGCGCGCTCGGTGAGCGCGTCCTCGGTCGCGCCGACCATCGAGATCTCGGGGATCGCGTAGATGCCGTACGGCAGCATCTCCTCCTCGAGGACCATCGGCGCGCCGAACATGTGGCACGCGGCGAGGCGTCCCTGCTCCATCGAGGTCGAGGCGAGCGCGGGGAAGCCGATCACGTCGCCGCATGCGTAGACGTGCGGGACCGACGTCTGGAAGGTCTCGTTGACCTTGATGCGCCCGCGCTCGTCGGCGGTGAGGCCGGCGGTGGCGAGGTCGAGCTTGTCGGTCGCGCCCTGGCGCCCGCCCGAGTAGAGCAGACAGTCCGCGTGCAGCGTCTTGCCGCTGGCGAGCGTCGCCTGGACGAGATCGCCCGTCGTGCGCGAGCCGGCCGGCGCCGGCACGCGCTTGATCTCGACGACCTTCTCGCCGAGCCGCAGCGTCATGCCCGACTGCCGAAGCTGGTACTGCAGCGCCTCGACGATCTCGCGGTCGGCGAACTCGAGAAGCCGGTCGCGCGTCTCGATCAGCGTGACGCGCACGCCGAGCGCCGACAGCATCGACGCGTACTCCGTGCCGATCACGCCGCCGCCGACGACGATCAGCGTCTGCGGCAGATACGGCAGGTGCAGCAGCTCGTCGGTGGTGACGATCTTCTCGCCGTCGAACGGCACGTGCGCGGGTCGCGCCGGCGCAGTGCCCGGCGCGAGCAGGATGTGCGTCGCGTCGATGGTCTCGGTCGCGTGGCGGCCGTCGACGACGATGCGGTTCGCGTCGAGCAGCGACGCGCCGCCGTGCATCAGCTCGATGCCGTTGTCGAGCAGCTGCCGGCGCACGACCTCGATCTCGGCACGGATCACGCGTTGGCAGTAATCGATGAGGAGCGACAGCTCCTTGGTGCGGTCGATGGTGCCGCCGCCGACGTCGTCGGCGTGCTTGCGCGCCGCGAGCACCGCGACCACCGCCTCGCGCAGCGCCTTCGACGGGATCGTGCCGGTGTTGATCGCGACCCCGCCGACCGCCTCCATCTGCTCGACGACGCAGACGGTCTTGCCGAGCTTCGCCGCCTGGATGGCGCACTTCTGTCCCGCCGGACCGCTGCCGACGACGCACAGGTCGAAGTGCCGGATCTCCACGTTCGTCAGCGCGAGACGGTGACGTTGGCCGAGCCGTTGCCCGTGACCGAGGTCTGGGCCCAGAGGATGCGCTGCTGCGCGCTTCCGTCCACCGAGTCGCGCCACGCGACCGGGCAGGTCAGGTAGTAGCTGCCCGTCGGGACCTCCTCGAAGGCGAAGCGACCCTCCTCGTCCGCGGCGGTGACCCACCAGACCGCGTCCGCGTCCTCCTTCCAGGGCGTCGTGCCGCCCTTCAGGACGACGTCCTGGATGTAGCGCGTCGAGTCGTCGGTGACCGGCGTGAGCCGGACCTGGCACGCGGAGCCGACGAGGGTGGTGCCGGCGCTGGTCGTCATCGTCACCTGGCCGGTGATCCGAGCCGAGCCGCGCTCGCGATACGGCGCGTACTCGCGCTCGTTGATCTCTTCCTTCTTGGTGTGGTGGTGCGTGCACCCGAGGACGACCGCGAGCGCGATGCAGAGGCTCGCCGTGACCATCCGCGTTCCGCGGCGCGGCGCCGTCGTCCGGTCGTTTCGCTCACCCGTCATCGCTTCGTCCTCCTGCGTACGGCGTCTCATCGGCGAGACGCTTCCCGGACCAAAGCCCGGCCCAGACGCTCTACGGCATCCGGGGGGCGTGTCGCCAGCGGCGCGGGCGCGTGCGATGCGCTACCGGGCGGACATGGCGTTGCGGGGCGGGAAGTGAAGATCGCGGCCGGATGCCTCGTGCGGGCGCGCTTCGAGGGCGAGTGGCGCTACCTGATCGTCCACCCGAGCGGTGCCTACAACCGAAAGGCGCCGTACTCGATTCCCAAGGGCCTGGTCGAGGCGGGCGAGTCGGCCGAGGACACGGCGGTGCGCGAGACGCGCGAGGAGACCGGGCTCGACTGCCGGATCGTCGCGGCGCTCGGCGAGATCTCCTACGTGAAGTCCCGCAAGCGCGTGATCGCGTTTCTCGCCGAGGCGCTCGAGCCGCCCGCGTCGGCGGTGCTCGCGCCCGGCGACTGGGAGATCGACCGCGCCGAGTTCCACCCCGCGGACGAGGCGCGCGCGCGGCTGCACCCCGACCAGCAGCCGTTCATCGATCGTGCGATCGCGCTCGAATCGCGGGCGTGACGCGCGGCGAGAAGACGCTACACTGCCGCGCATGGCTGCTGCCGATCCGATCGTCCGCTTCCGCCGCTGGCTGCGCGACGCCGAGCGCGCCGGCGCTCCGCTCCCGGAGGCGATGGCGCTCGCCACCGCGACCCCCGACGGCGTGCCGTCGCTGCGCCTCGTGCTGCTCAAGCAGGCCGACGCGGACGGCTTCGTCTTCTTCACCGACGCGCGCAGCCGCAAGGGGCGCGAGCTGCGTGCGAACCCGCACGCCGCGGCGACCTTCCACTGGAACACCATGGGCCGTCAGGTGCGCGTCGAGGGACGCGTCGTCGAGCTGCCCGAGTCCGACGCGGACGAGTACTGGGCGACGCGTCCGCGCGGCAGCCAGCTGTCCGGCGCCACCTCGTTCCAGAGCCGCGTGCTGGCGAATCGCGCCGCGCTGGTCGCGCGCCGCGCCGCCACCGAGAAGCGCTGGGCGGACGGCGACGTGCCGCGGCCCGCGCAGTGGCGCGGCTTCCGCATCGTCCCGTCCGTGATCGAGTTCTGGACGCACAAGGACGACCGCCTGCACCACCGCGAGCTGTTCACGCGGCGGGGCCGCGTGTGGCGCGCGTCGCTGCTCGAGCCCTGAGCGCGGGCGCTCCGGCGGCGTCGGACCGTGGGCTCCGGGGCCGCAGGTGACGCGCGCGCCGCGCACGGGATGCGCGGCGCGCGTTCCGTTCAGCCGACGGTGCGGCCGATCCAGCGGCTCACGGCCGGCAGGATCGGCAGCGACTTGATGACGCTCGACAGCGCCGACTCGCCCTTCGCGGCCTTCGGCGCCTTCGCGGCGGGCTTCGCCTTGCCCTTCGCGGCGGTGCCCTTGGCGGTCGCGGGCGCGCTCTTCTTCTTCGGCTTCAGCCCGGCCGTCGTCTTCGCCGCCGCTGCCTTCGCCGGCTTCGCCGCGGCCTTCGGCTTCGCGGCCGGCTGTGCCGCCTTCGCCACGGCCTTCGCCGCCGGAGCCTTGACCGCAGACTTTTTGCTCGACTTCTTCTTCGCGCCGCTCGCCGCCATGCCGATCCTCCCCTTTGCGGGCGTGTGGTGAACTGCTTCGCCCGTCGCCTCGCGAGCGATACCATGCACCTCGCCATGTGGAAACGTCGCGCGACGCGCACGCACGCTCTTTCCGCGGTCGTCGCGGCGCTCACGCTCGCCGCGGGGGCCGCGCACGCGCGCGACGTGACGTTCCCGATCCGCCTCGACGACCGCTTCCTCACGCTCGAGCTCCAGCGCAGCGCGTTCACCGATCCCGACGGCACGGCACACGTCTTCGACGACGAGTCCGACTGCAACTCGCTGGTGCTCTTCGATCCGACCGTCGAGTCGGAGCCGGGCGCGCTGCGCGTGCGCAGCCAGGGCGAGGCGCGCTTCGGCGTGTCGGCGGGCGGGCGCTGCCTGCTGCCGCTGTCGTGGAGCGGGCGGATCGAGCTGGTCGAGGAGCCGCGCCTCGAGCGCGCGATGCCGGTCGTCCGTTTCGTCGTGACCGACTCGCGGCTGCTCAACGAGGACGGCCGCGAGCCGCTGTTCAGCGGCACGCTGTGGGGCTGGGTGAAGGACTACGTGCACCCGCGCCTCGAGACGCGCATCGATCTCGCGCAGCCGGTCGCGCAGCTGCGCGAGGTGCTGCCGGCCTTCGGCGTCGGCGCGCCGGGCAGCGCGCTCGACGACGCTCTGGTGTCGGTGAGCCTCGACGGCGTCGAGCTGTCCGACGGCATGGTGCAGGTGCGTGTCCGCGTCGCGGTGCCCGATCCGCCGGAGACCAGCGCCACGCCCGAGCCCGAGGGGACCGTCGCGCCGCTCACCGAGGAGGAGCTGCGCCGCTGGCAGCAGGCGCTGCAGCAGTGGGACGCGTTCCTGACCTTCGTCGTCAAGATCACCGGCGGCGACACGCAGATCATGGCGCTGCGCCGCACGCTGCTGTCGATCCTGCTCGACGAGCGCTACGCGCTGGCCGACGCGCTCTCGAATCCCGACGCGAGCGTGCGCGATCCCGTGCGGCCGCTCTTCCTGCGCGCGTGGACGCGGCTCGCGCCCGCGGTGCGCGAGGTCGCCGACGGTCTGCCCGCGGACCAGGCGCTGCGCTACCTGTCGTTCGTTTCGGCCGGCGACGCGCTCGAGGCGCTCGACCAGCTCGGACCGGAGTCCGGCATCGAGATCTCCGCCGACGGACTGCGCCGTCTCGCGCGTCTGATGGCGCCATCGCTGACGGACGATCCGCTCGCGTACGTGCCCGGCGTCGATCCGCAGCTGCGCGAGCTGTTCGGCTTCGGAGCGCCGCTGCCGTCGCCCGAGGAGAATCCCGACGTCGACGCGGACGCCGGCGCCGCGCGCGGCGACGAGGAGGAGCCGACGCCGACGCCGGTGCCGACGCCGACACCGCAGGGCGCCGCGACGAATGCCGCGCCCGACGCGAGCCCTTCGCCGGACGCGAGCGTCACGCCGGCACCGGCCTCGTCGCAAGACGGCTCGCCGACGAGCTGGCTCTGGCGTCTCCTCGGCGGCACCGCGTGGGCGGCCGAGCTGCCCGAGCCCGACCTCGCGAAGCGGCTCAACGCGTGGGCGCCGACGCGCGCCGACATCGCCGAGTACGCGCCGCTCGCGCGCCGCCTGCTCGACTCGGTGGCGGCGTGGCTCCTCGAGCGCCACGAGATCGACCCGGCGCACGTCGCGGTGTTCCGCGCGCTGGTGCCGGCCACGGCGTGGAAGGAGAGCTGCTGGCGCCAGTACGTCAAGAAGAACGGCAAGCTCGTGCCGCTCACCTCGGCGGCCGGCGCGGTCGGCATCATGCAGGTCAACGTGAGCGTCTGGCGCGGCTTCTACGATCCCGGCGGACTCAAGCGCGACATCGCCTACAACGCGCGCGCCGGCGGCGAGATCCTGAGCCACTACTGGACGGAGTACGCCGTGCCGCGCGGCGAGGCCGCGAAGGGTGGCGGCGTCGACGCGCTCGCGCGTGCGACCTACGGCGCCTACAACGGCGGACCCGGCGAGCTGACGCGCTACCGCGACCGGGACGCCACGAAGCGCGAGCGCGCGGTCGACCGCGAGTTCTTCGTCAAGTACCAGCGCATGAAGGCCGGCGACGACCTCGCCGTGACGGACTGCTACGGCGACTGACGCAGGCGGGCGAGGCGGCCGCGGGTCGCGTCAGCGTGACGCCGCATGGCGGCGCGCGCGGCGGCCGAGCGTCGCCCACAGCAGCACGGCGATCCCCAGCACGGCGAGCATGCGCGCGTGCGCCTCGAACGGGAACTGCAGCGCGAGGCCGAGGCAGAGCACGAAGCCGACCGCCGGCGTCCACGACGGCGTCACGAAGATGCCGTCCGGCCGCTCGGTCTCCTCGCGCTTGATGCGCAGCAGGCCGACGTGCAGCGTCGTGAACACGCAGAGCAGCAGCAGGCTCGTGGTCTGCGCGAGGATCTGCACGCCCCCGGAGACGGCGAGCGCGACCGCGAGGGCATACGCGACCAGCACCGCGACCCACGGCGTCGCGCGCACCGGGTGCACGCGTCCGAGCACCGCGGGCAGCAGCCCTTCGCGCGCCATGCCGTAGGTCAGGCGCGACGCCATGATCAGGTTCAGCAGCCCGGTGTTGCAGATCGCGAACAGCGCGATCACCGAGAACGCGCCGCCCGGCGGCTCGATGCCGGCCGCGCGCAGCACGTCGAGCAGCGGCGCCTTCGACGACGCGAGCTGTTCCGTCGGGAGCGTCAGCAGCGCCGCGACCGTGATGCCGACGTAGACGAAGCACGAGGTGCCGATCGCGATCAGGATCGCGCGCGGCAGCACGCGCTGCGCGTCGCGGACTTCCTCCGCGACGTTCGCCGTGTCCTCGAAGCCGATGTACGCGTAGAACGCGAGCGTGGCGCCGCTCAGGATCTGGGCGAGCGTCGCGTGCGGGGTCACGCTCTGCAGCTGCTCGGCGGGCGTCAAGCGCCCCGCGAACCAGAAGCCGACGATCAGCACCAGCGCGAGACCCGACGCCTCGGCGATCGTCAGCACGACGTTGACGTTCGACGACTCCTGGATGCCGCGGAAGCTGACCCACGTCATGATCCCGAGCAGCAGCACGCTGCCGAGCACCGGTGGGACGGTCACGAACGACTCGAGGTAGCCCGAGAAGGCGAGCGACACCGTCGCCGCCGACGTGATGCCGCTCGCCAGCACCAGCATGCCGATCAGGAACGCGACCGTGGGGCTGCGGAATGCGCGCCCGCTGTAGGCCGCGGCACCGGCGGCGACCGGGTAGCGCGAGCTCAGCTCGGCGTAGGTCAGCCCGGTGAACACCGCGATCACCGCCGCGACGCCGAACGACAGCCACGCCGCCGTGCCGGCGATGCCGACGACCTTGCCGACCAGCGCGTAGATCCCGGCGCCGAGGATGTCGCCGATCGCGTACAGCGTGATCGCGATCGGGCTCAGGGTGCGCTTCAGCTCGTGGTGGCCGTCGGTCACCCGGGCGCGTTGCCACGCGGGCGCGGCCACGGCAAGGCGACCGCGGCGCGATCGGCCTCCGACCGCGCCGGAAGCGGCGTTTCGAGTTGACACCCGGGTGCCTTGACCAGACAATCCGCCCGCGGACCGCCGGGCCTCCCCGGACCATCGGTCCCGCCGCAGCCATGATCGAGGACGATGACAGAACGGTGATGTCCGAGATGCCGCGCTGGGAGGACCCGGAGGCGGGGCGTCTTCCGGTGCTCATCGTGCTGCGCGGCGCCCAGCTCGGACGGCGCTACCTGATGAACGAGAAGCGCTTCGTCCTCGGCCGGCGCGAGAACGTCGCCACCCTCGTGATCCACGGCGACCCGAAGATCAGCAGCAAGCACTGCCAGATCGAGCACGACGCGGAGCGCGACTGCTGGATCGTCCGTGACGCCGGCTCGACCAACGGCACGCGGCTCAACGGCAAGGCGGTCGACGTCGCCGACCTCGCCGAGGGCGACAAGGTCCTGCTCGGCGACACGGTGCTGAAGTTCAGCTTCCACGACGAGGTCGAGAGCGAGTTCCACCACGAGGTGGACCGCCTGATGAACATCGACGAGCTCACCGGACTCGTCGTCCTGCGCGTGTTCCGCGAGCACTTCCACGAGGAGTTCCTGTCGAGCTCGCGTGCGCGGCGTCCGCTCGCGCTGCTCATGATGGACCTCGACGGCCTGAAGAAGATCAACGACACGCACGGGCATCAGGCCGGTGCGATGACGATCTCCGGCGTCGGCCACATGCTCGGCGATCTGATCGGCACGCGCGGCATCGTTGCGCGCTTCGGCGGCGACGAGTTCATGGCGGCGTTTCCGGGCCTCGATCGCCAGGCCGCGGTCGCCGAGGGCGAGAAGATCCGCGCCGCGCTGGCGGCGCAGAAGTTCGCCTTCGGCGAGACGCTGCTGCGGCCCACGATCAGCATCGGCGTCGCCGCAATGCCCGAGGACGCGACCACCCCCGAGCGCCTGATCCGCGTCGCCGACGAAGCGCTGTATCGCGCCAAGGCCGCCGGCCGCGACCGCGTAAGTACCTGATCCGCGGCCGCTTTCGCGTCGCTGCGCGAGGCGTCTGCGGTGGCGTCGCCTAAAGGGCCGCGACGCGGAGGCCGCTGTGCAACTTCGGGGTGGCGTGATAGCCCCGACGTGGCGGGAGGGGCTTTTCGAAGTGAGCATGGTCGAAGAGGCGGACAGCGGACGCGGGGTCGCGATGGCGGCGGAAGTGGCGGCGAACGACACGCGCGGCAAGGCGGCCACGCTGCGGCGCAGCAAGGCCGGCGGAGCGGCGGCGACGCGCCGCAAGCTCGCACCCGGCAAGAAGGCGGCCGGCCCGCCGTCGCGGGCGAAGGAGAAGGCCGCGGTCGCCGAGCTGTCCGGGCCGGAGTTCTTCCTGAACCGCGAGCTCACGTGGCTCGAGTTCAACTGGCGCGTCCTGCACGAGGCCGAGGACAAGCGCGTGCCGCTGCTCGAGCGCGTCAAGTTCCTCGCCATCGTCAGCTCGAATCTCGACGAGTTCTTCATGAAGCGCATCGGCGGCCTGAAGCAGCAGGTCGCGGCGGGAGTGCGCGAGACGACGATCGACGGCCGCACGCCGCAGCAGCAGATCGTCGAGTGCTACCGCGTCGTCGCGGCGCTCGACGCGCGCCGGCAGGAGCTCTTCACCGACCTCGTGCACCGGCTGCGCAAGCACGACATCCACCTGACCGACATCAAGCACCTCGACCAGAAGGACCGCGCGCAGCTGCGCGAGTACTACCTGAAGAACGTGTACCCGCTGGTGACGCCGCAGGCGATGGACCCGGCGCACCCGTTCCCGTTCGTCTCGAACCTGTCGCTGAACCTGCTGGTCACGGTGCGCTACCCGAAGGACCCGCAGATCTCGCTCGCGCGGGTGAAGGTTCCCGTCGGCGCCGGCATCCCGCGCCTGGTGCGCGTCGGCGACCGCAACGTCTTCGTGCCGCTCGAGGACGTCATGCAGGACAACCTCGACCTGCTGTTCCCCGGCATGGAGATCGAGAGCAGCGAGCTCTTCCGCGTCACGCGCAACGCCAACACCGAGCGCGACGAGGAGGACGCCGACGACCTCGTCGATCTCATCGAGAGCGAGCTGCGCGACCGCAAGTTCGCGCCGATCGTGCGCCTCGAGATCGGCAAGGGCATGTCGCCGATGCACCGCGGCATGCTCGCGTCCGAGCTCGGGCTGCAGGAGGAGGGCGACGTCGTCGAGGTGTCGGGACGCCTCGGGCTCGCGAGCCTCATGGAGCTGTCTTCGCTCGACGTCCCCGAGCTGCGCGACCCCAAGCACCATCCGATCGACAACCCCGAGCTGACGCGCGGCCGCAACATCTTCCACGTGATCCGCGACGCGGGCGCGATCCTGCTGCAGCACCCGTACGAGTCGTTCTCGTCGTCGGTCGAGCGCTTCCTCGCCGAAGCCGCGGAAGACCCGAAGGTGCGCGCGATCAAGATGACGCTGTACCGCACGTCGTCGGATTCGCAGGTCATCGAGCACCTGATCACCGCGGCGGCGAACGGCAAGCAGGTCGCGGTGGTGGTCGAGCTGAAGGCGCGCTTCGACGAGGGCGCGAACATCCAGTGGGCGAACCGGATGGAAGAGGCCGGCATCCACGTCACCTACGGCGTGGTCGGCCTGAAGACGCACAGCAAGGTGATCCTCGTCGTGCGCCAGGACTACACCGGGCTGCGCCGCTACAGCCACATCGGCACCGGCAACTACCACGCCGGCACCGCGCGCATCTATTCGGACCTCGGCATCCTCACCGGCAGCGAGGAGATCGGCCAGGACCTGACCGAGCTCTTCAACTACCTGACCACCGGCTACAAGCCGAAGCGCAGCTACAAGAAGATCCTGGTCGCGCCGACCGGCGTCAAGCAAGGGCTGCTCGACCGCATCCAGCGCGAGATCGCGCACCAGCAGGCGGGACAGCAGGGCCACCTGCAGTTCAAGATGAACGCGCTCGACGACGTCGACGTGATCCGCGCGCTCTACCGCGCGTCGCAGGCGGGCGTGAAGGTCGACCTGATCGTGCGCGACACCTGCGAGCTGCGGCCCGGGCTGCCGGGCGCGTCGGACAACGTGCGCGTCGTCAGCATCGTCGGACGCTTCCTCGAGCACTCGCGCATCTACTACTTCCGCAACGCGGGCGCGCCCGAGTACCTGATCGGCTCCGCCGACTGCATGAAGCGCAACCTCGAGAGCCGCGTCGAGGTTCTCGCGCCGGTCGAGGATCCGCGCCTGCAGAAGGAGATCCACGGCGTCCTCGAGATGCACCTCGCCGACCAGCGCAACGCCTGGGACATGGCGAGCGACGGCACCTACGTGCAGCGCCGCAAGCCGGGCGCGGACACCGGCTCGCACGAGCTGCTCATCGAGCGTGCCGAGAAGCGGCAGCGCGAGGCGTCGCGGCTCAAGAAGCGGCGCCCGAAGGGCATCGCGCGCCGCCTCGCCGAACCGCTCGCGGACCTCTTCCCGCCGCGCTGAGCGGAGCCGCGTGGTCCGTCGTCGCGCGCACGCGCGTCTCGTCTCGCCCGCGGCCCTGGGTGCGGTGCTGCTGGCGCTGTCCGCGTGCTCGGCTGCGAAGCCGCAGCCGGCACCGTCGGCACCGTCCGCCGAGCCGACGCTCGCCGACGCCTGGCGCGCGATCTCGTCGCGCGAGTTCGTCGACCTGACGCACGCGTTCGCGCCCGACACGCCGGTCTGGGAAGGGTTCGGTCCCGCGAAGTTCACGGCGCAGACCGATCCCAAGACCGGACGCCCCTACACCATCGCGAGGGACGGCTTCCACGCGACGCACTACTCGCTGGTCGGGCAGTACGGCACGCACGTCGACCCGCCGGCGCACTTCGCGCCCGACGGCAAGACGCTCGACGAGATGCCCGTCAAGGACATGATCCTGCCGCTGGTCGTGTTCGACATCACGCCGAAGCTCGCGGCGCAGCCGGACTACGCGCTGCAGGTCGACGACATCCTCGAGTGGGAGAAGACGCACGGACGCGTGCCGGCGGGATCGTTCGCGGCGCTCCGCACCGACATGTCGAAGGACTGGACGCGCGACCCGAAGCGCTTCGAGCGCCACCCGTTCCCCGCGTGGTCGTTCGAGGCGATCAGGTTCCTCTACGAGCAGCGCGGCATCGTCGCGAACGGCCACGAGGCGATGGACACCGACACCACGCCGGCGATGGACTCCGAGACCTGGCTGCTGCGCCAGGGGCACTGGCAGATCGAGGTCATGACCAACCTCGACCAGGTGCCGGCCACCGGTGCGCTGCTCGTCGTCGCATGGCCGAAGCCGCGCGGCGGGCTCGGGTTTCCGGTGCGCGCCTTCGCGATTCTGCCGTAGGGAGCGCGACCCGAAGGCCGCGCCCCCCACGGTCGTTCAGCCAGCGTTCGAGGCTGCGACGTACTCGCGGCACGGCTGCGCGCGCAGCGCGTTGCACACCGGCAGCGGCGTCGGGATCTCGACTCCCGGCACGACAGGCAGCACGACGCGCGACGGCGTCGCGCCGCCGTACGAGATGGAGTTCACGACGTTGCCGTCGGCCGCGAGCGCGCGGAACTTCCACAGAACGCGATCGCCGCCCGGCGCCTCGATCGAGATGCGGATGCGCGATCCGGCGCGGAACGCGTGCGCGAACGGGAACAGCTCGACGCGCGCCAGCACCGGCTCGCCCGCGGGCAGCGGTGCTGCGTCCGCCTCGAGGTGCGTCTGCACCGGACGAAGCTCGGTCGAGGCCGCGTCGTCCACCTTGCGGTGGCTCGCGCGCAGCCAGCCGTTCTGGATGTAGGTCTCCTGGCCGTCGGGACGGATCTCGCTCAGCGTCACCTGCAGGTCGGTGTCGGCGGCGGTCGATGCGAGCCACAGGTCGATGCTCGCCGAGCCCGCGAGGACCACGTCCTCGGTGAGCGGCGCCGTCGCGTACGCGACGGCCTTGCCGTCCGGCTGCGGCTGCCAGTCCCACGCGGGGTGCGCGCGCCACACCTCGTCGCTCGGTCCGTGCAGCGCGGTGTCCTGGGCGCGCGACGGATCGTAGGCGAACGAGTCGGCGCCGCTCGCGGCCGGCGCCTCGGGCGTCAAGCTGCCGCCCGGGCCGAAGTACCACGCGGTCGCCTGCGTGCCGGGAACCGGCCACGCGTCGAACGACGCCTCGAAGCCCGGACCCGGCGTGCCCGGATCCTCGGTGCCGGTGCCGTTGTCGAACAGCACGCGCACCGGCTGCTCGCTCTCCCAGCGCGCCCGCGCCTCCTCGTACGACGTCACGCCCGCGAAGCGCTCGGGCTCGAGCGCGAGCTGGACGTCGCTGTGCCAGAGCGCGCCGTTCAGCACGCCGAGGACGACCGGGACGATCGGCGAGCGGCGCGGCACGCGGTGCCCGACGTAGATGTCGAGGAATTCCATCCAGCGCGCGAACATCGCCGGGGTCAGGCCCTCGGTGTGCGCGCCGTTGGTCATCGTGAAGTGCGTGCTCGGCGAGCTGGTGAAGCGGTCGAGCATGGTCGCGAAGTAGCCGCCGGTCTGCTCGTCCTGCCAGGCGCCCGTCAGGAATACCGGGACCGTGATGTTCGAGACGAACGTCGACGGCGAGAGCGGATCCGCGATCGCCGGGGTGTAGTACTGGTTGTCCTCGATGGTCTGCAGGATGTCGGGCGACTGGCCGCGCAGCTTCTGGTTGTCGATGCAGGTCTGGTCGCCGGCGTCGATGCGGCGCTTCGACCAGCCCTGTCCGCCGGGCTGCGCGTCGTGCTTGCGCTCGGCGGCCCAGTCGGTCGCGAAGCCGTTGTTGAGGATGCCGCCCGGGTAGAGGATGCCGCGCGCGGTGTCGGCGATCACCGACAAGGGCGCGATCGACGCGAGCGACGGCGGCTGCAGCTGCGCGACGAAGAGCTGGCTGATGCCCGGATACGAGAGCCCGACCATGCCGACCTTGTGGTTCCGCACCCACGGCTGCGCCGCGATGATCTCGACGACGTCGTAGCCGTCGGTGCTCTGCAGCGTCTCGAAGAACTGGAACGCGCCGCCCGAGCAGCCGGTGCCGCGCATGTTGACGCCGACCGTCGCGTAGCCGAGCGCGGTCGCGATCGCGGTGCTCGGCTGCGGGCTGTCGGGGTCGGCGGGCGAGTAGCCCGAGTACTCGACCACGGTCGGGTAGGGGCCGCCGTCGATCGGACCGGGCAGCGTGACGTTGACCGCCAGCAGCGTGCCGTCGCGCGTCTCGACGTACTGATAGCCGGCGACGACCGTCTGCTGCGCGTAGAACGACGGGTCGGGCGCGTCGTGCGCCTCGGTCACGGCGAGCGGCTCGCTCGCGGCGGTCTCGCCGGCGACCGTCGCGCGCACCGTGTAGCCGGTGGCGGGCGGCACGTCGCGGAAGATCAGCGTGCCCTGCTCGTCGGCGGTGGCGGTCTGCACGACGCTCTTGTCGCGGTCGACGAGGCGCAGCTCTTCGCCCGGCTCGGCGCCGGCGATCCACACCTGCCCGACCGAGCCGTGCGCCGCGTAGCTCGCGGGCACCGTCGGGTCGGACGGACCGCCGCCGCCGCCGCCGGAGTCGCCGCACCCGGCGAGGGGCAGGAGGAGCAGCCCTGCGACCCAGAGGAGGGTGCGGAAGGACGGTGTGGCGGGGGTCGAGCGTCTGGTGGTCATCGGGTCTCCCTGGCCGAAAAAAGGGGCAACGTACGTGGGCGCCCGTCGACGAGTCAACGCGCAAACGGCGGCGACCGGTCGACGCGTGTCGGCGCGCAAAAGGCGTTGGAATCCGGACTGGAACTCCTGCTAGGACGGTCGTGAAGCGAACGCTTGATCATCGGCGTCCGCAGGGAGGGTCGGGTGACGAAGGACGGTCTCCTGGTCGCCGACAGCGACATGCACATCTTCGAGCCTGCCGACCTCTGGCAGCGCTGGATCGATCCCGCGTGGCGGCACGTCGCCCCGGTCGGGCTCACCGAGATGCACCGCGACATGCGGGTGAAGGTCAAGTCGCACGTGCTGCTGAAGCTCGGCACGGTGCGCCCGCAGGCCGACCGCACCGCATGGAAGGCGGAGCACAAGAACGCGTACGCCGACGGCGAGGGCGACGGCTGGAGCCCCGCGTCGCAGGCGCGCGCGATGGACGCCGAAGGCCTCGACCTCGCGGTGATGTTCCCGACGCGCGGACTCTTCGTCCTCGGCCTCGACGTCCCGGAGATCATGGGACCGGACGGGCTCGAGCCCGCCTTCGCCACCGCGATCGCGCGCGGCTACAACGACTGGCTGCACGACTTCTGCAGCGCGCATCCGGGACGCTTCTTCGGTGCGGGCATGGTGGCACCGCACGACGTCGCGGGTGCCGTCGCGGAGACGCGGCGCGTGGTGACGGAGCTCGGCTTCAAGTCGATCTTCCTCTCGCCCGGCGTCGTCGGACGACGGCAGTGGCACGACCGTGCGTACGATCCGCTCTGGGCGGAGTGCGAGCGCCTCAACGTCCCGGTCGCGTTCCACGGCGGCGGGCAGAACTACCTGAAGCCCGACTTCTCGCTCGAGATCTTCGACCGCCTGATGATGTGGCACACGTTCTCGCAGCCGCTCGGCATCATGGCCGCGGCCGTGAGCTTGACGGCGGGTGGCGTGCTCGAGCGCTTCCCGAAGCTGCGCGTGGCGCTGCTCGAGGGCAACTGCGCGTGGGCGCCGTGGCTCTTCTACCGCCTCGACGAGCACTACGAGTGGCTCGGCCGCATGGAGGCGCCGGATCTGACGATGAAGCCGTCGGAGTACTTCCTGCGCAACTGCTTCCTGTCCGTGGAAGCCGACGAGGAGCTCGTCAAGCAGTACGTCGAGCACTTCGGTGACGACAACCTGGTGTTCTCGACCGACTACCCGCACGCCGACTCGAAGTACCCGCGCTCGGTCGAGTGCTTCCGACGGCTGCCGCTGTCGGCGGCGTCGCAGCGCAAGATCCTGTGGGACAACTGGAGCCGCCTGTACGACATCCCCGCGCCGGCCGCGCACGCGACAGCGGGATCACCGCAGACGCGAGGCGTCACGCGCCCGGACTAGGCGCGCACGACGCATCCCGATACAACTTCTCACGAGCTTCGTTCAGCAGGGAGGGTGAGCACCTATGCACGCCGATGATCTGATCCTGGTCAGCGTCGACGACCACGTCGTCGAGCCGCCGGGCATGTTCGAGCAGCACCTGCCGGTGCAGTACAAGTCGCTGGCGCCCAAGGTCGTGCGCAAGAAGGACGGGACGGACGTCTGGTACTTCAACGGCAACCAGATCCCGAACCTCGCGCTGAACGCCGTCGTCGGGCGGCCGCCCGAGGAGTACGGCATGGAGCCGACGTCGTACGAGCAGCTGCGTCCCGGCTGCTACGACGTGCACGAGCGCATCCGCGACATGAACGCGAACGGGATGCTCGCGTCGATGTGCTTCCCGTCGTTCCCGACCTTCACCGGGATGAAGTTCGCGGAGCTCGCCGACAAGAACCTCGCGGCGATCATGCTGCGCGCCTACAACGACTGGCACATCGACGAGTGGTGCGGATCGTACCCCGGACGCTTCATCCCGCTCGCGCTGCCGATCATGTGGGATCCGAAGCTGATGGCCGACGAAGTGCGTCGCGTGGCGAAGAAGGGCTGCCACGCGATGAGCTTCACCGAGAGCCCGGAGAAGCTGAACTTCCCGAGCTTCCACTCGGACCACTGGGACCCGCTGTGGAAAGCGCTGTGCGACGAGGGCACGGTGCTCGCGGTGCACATCGGCTCGGGCGCGGGCATGCAGTTCAACTCGATGGAGGCGCCCGTCGACGTGATGATCACGACGACGCCGATGAAGATCGTCGACTTCGCGGCCGACATCCTGTGGTCGCGCGTGCTCAAGCAGTACCCGACGCTCAAGGTCGCGCTGTCGGAGGGCGGCATCGGCTGGATCCCGTACTTCCTCGAGCGCGCCGACTACGTGCACGAGCACCATCACGCGTGGACGCACCAGGACTTCGGCGGCAAGAAGCCGAGTGAAGTCTGGCGCGAGCACATGATCACCTGCTTCATCGACGACCCGATCGGCATCCAGACGCGCAACGCCGTCGGCCTCGACACGATCACGTGGGAGTGCGACTACCCGCACTCCGACACGACGTGGCCGAACTCGCCCGAGGCGCTCGCGAAGTCGCTGGTCGGCGTGCCCGACGCCGACGTGAACAAGATCACGCACGAGAACGCGCTGCGGACGTTCCGCCTCGACGCGTTCAAGCACCGTCCGCGCGAGAAGTGCACCGCGAAGGCACTGCGCGCCGAGTCGCCCGACGTCGACCTGTCGATGAAGAGCGTGCGCGGCAGCAAGCCGCCGGTGTTCGAGGAGGCGCGTCCGGTCACGACGGCCGACGTGATGAAGCAGCTCGCCGGCGCCTTCGCGGTTCCGGTCGAGGGCTGAGCGTCCGCGGAGCCGCGGCGTCAGGGTGTACTTGACGCCGCGGCCTCCGGAGCGAAGAAGGAAATTCCGTACTCGCCGACGACGCGGTAACCCAGCGCGAGATACGCACGGCGCGCGAACGCGTTGTCCTGCCCGGTGAAGAGGATCGAGCGCGCGACGCCGCGGTCGCGCGCGGCGAGGAGCGACGCCGCCACCACTGCGCGCGCGTGCCCGCGGCCGCGCATCTCCGGCGGCGTGTAGACGCTGCCCACCTGCACGCAGTCCGGCAGCATCGCGTTGAACGCCGAGAACGCGACCGGCACGCCGTGCTCCTCGAGCAGAAAGCAGCTGCGCTGCGCGAGCAGCGGCGCCATCTCCTCGGCGCTGCCCGCGTCGAGCTCCGGGTCGTCGGCCGGGTGTCCGAGCAGCTCGACGCGGTACGCGCTGCGCCAGCGCGTGATGCGCTCGAGGTCGCCGTCGTTCGCGACGCGCATGCGGACGCGCCCGGACGCGAGCGCCCCGGGCACGATCAGCCGTCCGAGGTCGAGCGCGAACAGGTCGTCGTGGCTCAGGAAGCGCACCGGGCGTCCGTCGAGGCCGAGCGCCGTGCGCGCGGCGAGGACCTGCGTCCACTCGCCGAGCAGCCCGTCGACGGCGCGCCGCGACGCGGCGGCCGCATGCCGCACGACGTCGGCGAGTGCGCGCGGCGCCTGCACGAGCACGTTGCCGTTCCACGCGTGCGCCGCGACGCCGACCAGGTCGTCGCCGGCGAACGCGCCCGCCCAGGTGCACTCGAAGGTACGTCCCGCGTACGCGAGGCCCGCCGCGAGCAGATTCGAGCGCAGGAACATCGACGCGTCGGCATGGCGGGCGAGGAAGTCACCGACGACCGTGTCGTCCCCAGGCCCGAGCGTGCGCACGCGAATCATGCGCCGACTCTTCCTCGATCCGGGGCGTTCGGTCTAGGAAGACGTTTCCACGTCCGCGCAGCGCGGGCGCGGGCGGAGGGCCGTGAGATGGCGATGCCGACGAGGGCCGAGATGGAGAAGGCGTTCGAGCGCTACCTGAAGCTCGGCGCGTTCGACCGGAACTGGAATGCGTGGGCCGACCTCTTCCACGAGGACGCGTACTACTACGAGGTGCAGTACGGGACGTTCAAAGGCCGCGAGGCGATCCGCAAGTGGATCACCACGACGATGGCCGGCGTGCCCGACATGTACTTCCCGCCGCCGAAGTGGACGATGATCGACGGCGACCGGGTCGCGTTCTGCATCGACAACGTCTACCCGAACCCGAACGACCCGAAGGGCGAGCCGATCGGCTTCCCGACGTTCACGGTGCTCCAGTACCGCGACGGCCTGTGGGCGTCGGAAGAGGACTACTACGACGTGAAGGCGAGCGTCGACGCACGGCAGGCGTTCCGCGCCGGCGGCGGCAACGCGACGCCGCCGATCGAGCGCTGATCGGCGAGAGACGAGAGCTGCGCGGCGGGTGAGGGCGGCGACGCCTTCACCCACTCGCCCTTCGCGCGCTCGTGCAGCTGCTCCCAGAGCCGCGCGGGCTCGCGCGTCAGGATCTTCGCGACGTCGCCCGGTACGACGTCCCAGTCGCCGCGGCCGACCTCGGTGTCGAGCTGACCCGGACCCCAGCCGGCGTAGCCCGCGAACGCGCGGAACGGCGTCGTGTCCTTCGGACCGCGTGCGAGCTCGCGCAGCACGTCGAAGCTCGCGGTGATGAAGAGCCCGTCGAGCACCCGCGCCGACGACGCGGGCGGCGTCGACGCACGCACCAGCACGATCATCCGGTCGCGCGCGACCGGCCCGCCGAGAAAGATGGTCTCGCCGCGACCCTTGAGCTCCGGCACCTCGGGCAGCACCGTGTCGAGCGCCAGCTCGGTCGGCCGGTTCACGACCACGCCGAGCGCGCCGGCGCTCTCGTACTCGAGCAGCAGGATCACCGCGTGATGGAAGCTCGGGTCGGGCAGTGCAGCGCTCGCGACCAGCATGCGTCCGCGCGTGAGACGCGCCGCGGGTGCGGGATCCGCGCTGGCCGGGATACTCGTCGCGGCGAGCGTCAGCAGCACCACCGCCACCGTGGCGGCGTGCGACGTCCGGAAGCAAGGCGATACAGGGCTGCGCATGGCGGTCCTCTCGATGATGTCGGACGCTACGCTCGTCGCCGAACCGGGGCAATCGCGGCGCCCTCGTCAGGGCCGTCGTACGGTTGCCCGCCGGGAGCCGCCCGATCGTGACGCGACCGCGGCGGACGTGCTGTGCGGCACAGGAAACTCGTCCGGGCCGTTCGTCCGCTGGGAAGGACAGGACTCGTCCGAAGCATCATCGGTTCGCGAGGAGTGGCGGCGCGAACGATGCTCGGCGCCGCGGCTCGTCGTTTGCTTGACGACGCGATCCTACGATCCCGGCCGTCGCCGGGGCGAGGTCGCGAGCCGACCGTCAGGAGAAGAGATGGCATCGAACGGCGACACCAAGCGCATCTTCGTGGTCAACGGTTCCCAGGTGCGAGGAATCGGCAGCTTCCACAAGACCCTGCATCACAACAAGTACGGCGAGGTGCGACCGCAGGACTTCGACCTCCTCGTCGCGGCGACGGAGGGAGACGGAAGCGGGTTCGCTCAGGTGCCGCGTGGCACGTCGAACGCGGCGGCGTTCACCAATCCCCAGGCGGGGCTTGCGAACGACTGCCTCACGCGACACCCGGCGGCGTACTCGATGCCGCCGGCGCCCACGGTCCTCTCGCTCTCGATCGCGGCCGAGATGACGGAGCTCTACTGGATGGCCCTGCTGCGGGACGTCTCGTTCGACGCCTTCGCCGGTGATCCGCGCGTCTCCCAGGCGGCGCAGGAGATCGACCAGCACTTCCAGCAGGGAGTCGGCGACACGGGCGACGCTGGCCACCTGGTCCCCGGTGTCGACGTTCCCGGTCGTGCCGGCACCATGGCCGGGATCACGCCGCAGAACCTCTTCCGGCTCGGACTGCCGGGGGAAGAGGTCGGACCGATGGTCAGCCAGTTCTTCGTGCGAGAGGCGCACTACGGCACGCAGCGCATCGACCAGATGCAGCGACCGTACAAGAAGGACCGCGACTACCTCACCGACTTCCCATCGTGGATGCACGCGCAGAACAGCGGGCGAGACATGAACGGGCAGGCCTATCCGAAGGCGAACGAGGACAGCGCCGCCAACTTCGAGCAGCTGCCCCGCTACATCTCGACACCGCGCGATCTCGCGCGTTTCGTCAACAAGGACGCGCTCCACCAGGCCTACTTCAACGCGACCCTGCTGCTGCTGTCGGGCGGCGCACTGTGGGATCTCGGCAACCCCTATCGCGATGGAACGGGTGACGGGATCGTCGGACGGCTCGGGATGCGCGAAGCCGGCTTCGGCGTGCTCGGTGGACCGCACGTCCTGGCGCTGGTGTCCGAGGTCGCGACGCGCGCCCTGAAGGTCGTCTGGAACCAGAAGTGGCAGGTGAATCTGCGGCTCCGTCCGGAGGCGTATGGCGGGCTGGCCCACGTGCAGGCGATCGGAATCGGCGGCCCGGACCCGACGCGGGCATACGGTCTCCCGTCTTGGGTCACCGCCACGGCTGCAGCGCAAGCCGTGCAGAACAAGCACGGCACGCTCCTGCTGCCGATGGCGTTCACGCCGGGCAGTCCCACGCACCCTGCGTACGGTGCGGGGCATGCGACCGTCGCCGGATGCTGCGTCACCGTGCTGAAGGCGTTCTTCAAGACCTTCGATCCGACGACCAACACGGCCGTCAAGTTCAGCACGCTCACCGAGAGGGACGAGCCGTATGGCGCGGGCAGCCCCATCAAGGCGTACGTCACCGGCGTGACGCAGGATGCGAACGGCAACGACGTCGGCGTTCGCACCGAGCTGTCCGCGGAGGAGGCCGACGAGCTCACCATCGAGGGCGAGCTCAACAAGCTCGCCTCGAACGTCGCCATGGGGCGCTCGATCGGCGGCGTCCACTGGCGAACGGACAACGCGCGGAGCCTCGTCCTGGGCGAGGCGATCGCGGCACAGATCCTCGCCGACGTCACCGTCGACTCCAACGCGTTCCCCAGCTTCTCCTTCCGGACCTTCGCGCGGCGCGCGGACGGTGAGCCCAAGCAGGTCAAGGTCGAGCAGGGGCGGATCTTCGTGGACGGCCACCTCGTGAACACGACACCGAGCGCGCTCTAGCTGGCCGACAGCGGGCCCCGACGGGGCGTCGCCCGAACGGGCGGCGCCCTTGTCAGCGGACGCCGCGATGTCCATAACCCCGCCCGTGCCGAAGATCGCGAAGGTCCCGAACAAGAAGCTCTACCGCGTCCGCTTCCTCAACGAGGGCCGCATCTTCGAGCTCTACGCGCGCGAGGTCGGGCAGGGCCTGCTGTTCGGCTTCGTCGAGATCGCGGACCTCGTGTGGGGCAGCAAGTCCGAGGTGATCATCGACCCCGGCGAGCAGGAGCTGCGCAACGAGTTCAACGGCGTGAACCGCCTGCACGTGCCGATGCACGCGATGGTGCGCATCGACGAGGTCGACAAGGGCGGCAGCGCGAAGATCATCCCGCTGCAGGGCGGCGCGACCCCGAAGGGTGCGAGCCCGCAGGTGCCGATCTACACCCCCGGCGGCGACTCCCCCGTCAAGCCGAAGTAGGCGTGCGCCACGGCGGCGCGGTGCGCGTGTTTGTTCGCCGACCCGGCCGCCGCTAAGCAGAATCCCGGGAGGAGATTTCCATGCGATGGGTGTTCGTGGCGCTGCTCGCCGGCGTGCTGGCCTTCTCGGGCAGCACCGTCGAGGCGAAGGACAAGGTTCCCTGCAAGAAGATCAAGGAGCTCGTGAAGGCCGGCAAGACGCCGGACGAGGTCGCCAAGGAGCTCGACATCCGCGTCCAGCGCGTCGAGCACTGCATGTCGGGCAAGAAGAAGAAGGAAGGTGCCGCGGGCGCGACCGGCTCGACCGCCGACGCGGACGAGGACGCCGAGGACTGAGGGCCGCTGCCCCGGCCACGACGGACGCGATCGCCCCGGCGTCCCGTCCGATCCGCGTGGAATGCGCGGTGCCGTCCGCACCGCACATTCCCCCTCGACCGCCGCGGCACGACACGACGCGTTGACCCGCCGCCCGCTGTGTTATTGATCGGCGCCGTGCCGAACAGGACCCATCCGACGGAAGATCGCGGCGGACGCAGCACCCGCCGCCGCTCGCCCGCGTCCGTCGCGGGCCGCATCGTGCTCGCCGCCGCCGCAGGGCTGCTGCTGGCAGTGGCGCTGCCCGGACGTGCGCACGCCTTCGGGCTCGACGACGTCGCGAAGCGTGCGCAGGAGCTCGCCGCCGGCGCGTACCAGGACCAGAAGGGCGCCGTCCCCGACTGGCTGGTGAACCTGAGCTACGACCAGTGGCGCGACATCCGCTTCCGCCCCGACGACTCGCTGTGGCGCAACCGGAAGTCGAGCTTCGAGGTGCAGTTCTTCCACCCCGGCCTGTTCTACGACCGCCCGGTCCGGATCAACACGGTGGACGCGAAGGGCGTGCAGCCGGTCGCGTTCTCGCCGAACCTCTTCGACTACGGCAAGAACAAGTTCGCGAGCCAGGTGCCGCAGGACCTCGGCTTCGCCGGCTTCCGCATCCACTATCCGATCAAGACGCCGAAGTACCACGACGAGGTGATCGTCTTCCTCGGTGCGTCGTACTTCCGCGCGCTCGGCAGGAACGAGGCGTTCGGGCTGTCGGCGCGCGGCCTCGCGGTGGACACCGCGGAATCGTCCGGCGAGGAGTTTCCCTGGTTCCGCGAGTTCTGGCTCGTGGTACCGTCGCCTGGGGCGAAGGAGATGGAGATCTACGCGCTGCTCGACAGTCCGAGCGTCGCGGGCGCGTACCGCTTCGTGGTGCGTCCCGGCGTCGAGACCGAGGTGGACGTCGAGGCGCGGCTCTTCATGCGCCGCGAGGTGAAGAAGCTCGGCGTCGCACCCCTCACCAGCATGTACTTCCACGGCGAGAACGACCTGCGCGACGTCGTCGACTTCCGTCCCGAGGTGCACGACTCCGACGGCCTGCTGCTGCAGACCGGCACCGGCGAGTGGATCTGGCGTCCGCTCGACAACCCGCGCGCGCTGCACGTGTCGAGCTTCTCGACCGAGCACCCGAAGGGCTTCGGGCTGATCCAGCGTGACCGCGACTTCGCCAACTACCAGGATCTCGAGGCGCGCTCCGAGCTGCGTCCGAGCGCGTGGGTCGAGCCGAAGGGGGACTGGGGCAAGGGCCGCGTCGAGCTGATCGAGATCCCGACCAAGTCCGACATCCACGACAACATCGTCGCGTTCTGGGTGCCGGCCGAGGCGCCGAAGCCGGGCACGCCGGCGAGCTTCGCCTACACGATGTCGTGGTACGGCGACGACCCGAAGCGTCCGCCGGGCGGGCGTGTCGTCGCCACGCGGCGCGACTTCGGAACCTTCGAGGACGCGCACCGCTTCGTCGTCGACTTCGACGGCGGCAAGCTCGCGAAGCTGCCGGCCGACACCGTGGTGCGCGGCGTGGTCAGCATCGCCGGCGGCGACGACTCCGCGGAGCTGCTCGACCAGCAGGTCGTCAAGAACCCCGTGACCGGCGGCTGGCGCCTCGCGTTCCAGGTCCGCCCGCGGCACAAGGGCCCCGTCGACGTGCGCGCATTTCTCGACAAAGGCGGCGAGGCGCTCACCGAGACCTGGTCGAACGTGATCCTGCCTTGAGCGACGAGCACGAGCGTCAAGCACGAGCGGCGGCTCCCGCGGGCGGCGGCGCAGCCGCTCGCGCGTCGGGCGGGGTGCTGCTCGAGGTCCCCGCCGACCGTCTGCTGCAGGACTGGCAGGGCGCGCACGCGCGCGCGCTGTCGTACCTCGAGGCGCTCGGCGTCGCGGCCGACGACCGCAGGACGCTCGCGACGCAGGCGGTGCAGCGGGCGCTGCACGCGCAGCCGTGGAGCGCCGACAGCGACGCCGACGCCGAGACGCGGCGAGCGCTCGAGACCATCCTCGAGGAACGCGCCGGGCCGCCGCGCGCGGCGTGGGATCCGGCGACCGACGACTTCCTCGAGTGGCGTGTCGAGGCGGGCTTCGGTCCGCACGGCGACGCCGCGGCGTCGGGAGCCGACGTGCCGGTGCGCGACGGCGTGCTGTGGTCGATGCCGCCGCTGCTGCGCGGACCGATGGTGCCGGCGAAGATCGAGCGCCGCTTCCTCCGCCGCGTCCTGCAGCGTGCGCGCGCGCGGCGGGCGGGGGTCGAGCAGCCGCGCTTCGGCGCCGACCTGCGCGCGGAGCGGCGCCAGCTGCCGTGGCCGCGCGTCGCGCGGCGGCGGCGACTGCTGCTCTCGTTCCTGGTCCTGATCCCGAGCGTCATCGCGAGCGGCTTCATGGTCAACGTGCTGCCCGATCAGGGCCGCACGCCGGTCGAGGTCGCGATCGTTCTCCTGTTCGGCGCGCTCTTCGGCTGGATCTCGATCGGCTTCTGGACCGCGACGCTGGGCTTCTTCACGCTGGTCGGACGGCGCGACCGCTTCGCGATCACCAACGGCATCGTCGAGCACCCGGACGCGCCGATCGCGCCCGAGGCACGCACCGCGATCGTCATGCCGATCTGCGAGGAGCCGGTCGAGCGTGTGTTCGCCGGGCTGAAGGCGATCCGCCACTCGCTCGAGCGCGCCGGCGTGCTCGAGCACTTCCACTTCTACATCCTGAGCGACACGCAGACCGTCGAGACCGCGGCGCGGGAAGAGGCCGCGTGGGCGACGTGGTGCCGCGACGAGAAGGCGTTCGACAGCGTCTTCTACCGGCGCAGGAAAGTTCGCCTGAAGCGCAAGAGCGGCAACGTCGCCGACTTCTGCCGCCGCTGGGGTCGCAAGTACCGCTACATGATCATGCTCGACGCCGACAGCATCATGTCGGGGCCGACTCTCGCGCACATGGTGCGCATGATGGAGCAGAACCCGAAGGTCGGGCTGATCCAGACCGTGCCGACTGCCGTCAATCGCAGATCGCTGCTCGCGCGCGTGCAGCAGTTCGCGAGCCGTGTGTACGGTCCGATGTTCGCCGCGGGTCTGCACTTCTGGCAGCTCGGCGACGGCCAGTACTGGGGCCACAACGCGATCATCCGCATCGCCCCGTTCATGGCCAACTGCGGCCTGCCGCGCCTGCCGGGCAAGCCGCCGCTCGGCGGCGAGATCATGAGCCACGACTTCGTCGAGGCGGCGCTGCTCGGCCGCGCCGGCTGGGAGCTGTGGCTCGCGTTCGACCTGCCCGAGTCGTTCGAGGAGGTGCCGTCGACCCTGCTCGAGGAGATGGGCCGCGACCGCCGCTGGTGCCAGGGCAACCTGCAGCACCTGCGCCTGCTGTTCAGCGAAGGGCTGTTCGGCGCGCACCGCGCGCTGTTCGTGAACGGCGTGCTGTCCTACGTGTCGGCCATGCTGTGGTTCGCCTTCCTCGTGCTGAGCACGGTCGAGGCGATCGAGATCGTGCTGCGCGAGCCGAACTACTTCCCCGACGGTCCGAGCCTGTTCCCGGACTGGCCGATCTGGCGTCCCGACTGGGCGTTCTCGCTGATGGCGGTGACCGCGGCGATCCTCTTCCTGCCGAAGTTCCTCAGCGTGCTGCTGCTGATCGTCAAGCGCGAGGGCGTGCGTCCGTTCGGCGGCGCCGTACGGCTGCTCGCCAGCATCGTCGTCGAGACGCTGATCGGCAGCCTGCTGGCGCCGATCCGAATGGTCTTCCACACGCGCTTCGTGGTGCAGAATCTGCTTGGAAGAACCGTCTCGTGGACCTCGCAGGGACGCGACGACAACCAGACCGGCTGGGGCGAGGCGTTCCGCAAGCACGGCTTCGACACGCTGTTCGCGACCGTCTGGGGACTCGGCCTCTACTGGCTGAACCCGGACTACTTCTGGTGGGTGACGCCGATCATCGGCGCGCTCCTGGTGTCGATCCCGCTGTCGGTGATCAGCAGCCGCGTGAGCGTCGGCGACGCCGCGCGCCGCATGGGCCTGTTCGTCATTCCCGAGGAGATCTCCCCGCCGCGCGAGCTGCGCGACCTCGCCGCGATCCACGAGCAGCATCTCGCGGCGCAGGCCGAGCTGCCGCAGCCGCAGCGCAACGGCCTGGTGCGCGCGATCGTCGATCCGTACGTGAACGCGCTGCACCGCGCGCTGCTGCGGCGTCCGCGCCGCGTGCGCGCGTCGATCCGCGCGGCGCGCACGGCGCTGGTCGAGCGTCTGCTCGCGAAGGGCACCGCGGCGCTCGCGCCGCGCGAGCAGCGCATCGTGTTCAACGATCCCGACTCCGTCGACCAGCTGCACGCCGAGGTGTGGCAGCTTCCCGGCCACCTGCCCGGACCGGCCGAGGAATGAACCGGGCCCGCGGCGGCGCCGAGGAGCACGATCACGCGTCGGACCCGACCGCGTACTGGGACGCGGTCGCACGGGGACGGGACGAGAGCCCCGCGCCGCTGTGGCGCACCCACGCCGATCTCGCGACGCGCGCGCTGCTCGAGCGCTGGCTGCCCGCGGGGCGCGTGGCGCGGCTGCTGAAGACGGACCTCTACGACGAGACCTGCAGCGAAGGTCTCGTGCCGCATCTCGCTGCGCGCGCGGACGCCGTGGTCGGCGTCGACGTCTCGCCCGTGATCGCGGCGACCGCGGCCGCACGCAGCGGCGTGCGCGCGGTCGCGGTCGCGGGCGACGTGCGGCGGCTGCCGTTCCGCTCCGGCTCGTTCGACGTCGTGGTGTCGAATTCGACGCTCGACCACTTCGCCGATCACGCGCAGATCGCGGCGGCGCTCGCCGAGCTGCGGCGCGTGCTGACCGCCGACGGCCTGCTCGTCGTGACGCTCGACAACCCCGGCCATCCGCTGGTGCGCGTGCGCAACGGGCTCGCACCGCTGATGCGCCGCGCCGGCATCGTGCCCTATGCGGTCGGTGCGACGCACGGCCGCGACGGGCTGCGCCGGGCGCTCGAGGACGGCGGCTTCGCCGTCGCCGACGTCGCGGCGGTGCACCATTTCCCGCGCGTCGCCCTGGTCGCGGTGGAGCGCCTGCTCGGTGCGCGCGCGGGACGTGCGACGCTCGGCGTCGCGTGCGCGGCCGAGCGCCTCGGGAGCTGGCCGACGCGCTGGTGGACCGGGCAGTACGTCGCGGCGCTCGCGTACGCGCATCGGCCGGCGGGAGTCGGCACTTGACGTCCGCCATGCGGGACGCCCGACCTCAAGCTGCGTCAGCGCCACGCCGAAGAGCCCGCAGGGGCGTTCGTTCGCGCCCGGGAAACTGAACGTGCCGTCAGCGACCGATCCAGAGCCCGCGCCGCAGGCGCAGAACGATCCCCTGATCGGACGCACCATCAAGGGACGCTATCGCGTCCTGCGACTGCTCGGACGCGGCGCGATGGGCAACGTCTACGAGGTGATGCACGAGCGGCTGCGCAGCTCGTTCGCGCTCAAGCAGCTGCGCGCCGACCTCGAGAGCGAGCCCGAGATCGTCACGCGCTTCCGCCACGAGGCGGAGATCATGGCGCGGCTGTCGCACCCGAACGTCGCGCGCGTGTTCGACATCGACGCCGAGCCCGACGTCGGCTCGTGGATGGCGATGGAGCTCGTGCAGGGCGAGGACCTCGGCGCGCTCATGCGGCGCGCCGGACGGCTGCCGCTCGCCGAGGCGGTGCGCATCGGCTTCCAGGTCGCGACCGCGCTCGACTGCGCGCACCGCGCCGGGCTCGTGCACCGCGACATCAAGCCCGCGAACGTTCTCATCGAGGCCGGCACCGGACGCGCCGTGCTCACCGACTTCGGCATCGCGAAGTCGCTCCTGCCCGACGAGAGCGGCGGTGCCACGCGCACCGGCGTGTTCCTCGGCACGTACCGCTACTCGTCGCCGGAGCAGCTGCGGAACCAGCGCGGCGTCGAGATCGACGGCCGCGCCGACGTGTACTCGCTCGGCGTCGTGCTCTTCGAGGTGGTGTCGGGGAAGAAGTTCCTCGCCGGCTTCAACGAGAGCGACGTGCTCAGCGAGGTCGGCTTCAACACGGAATGGACGCCACCGCTCGCGTACGACGAGCCGCAGCCGCCGGCGGCGCTCGCCGAGCTGATCGCGCACTGTCTCGCGCCGCGGCGTGACGACCGCGTCGCCAGCGCGGGGCTGGTCGCGCAGCGGCTCGCGGAGATCTCGGCGACTCTTCCCGACACGGGCGCGACGCCGCTGCTCGTTCCGCCGGTGGCGACACCGGTACCCGCGGCACCGCACGTCGAGCCGGCGCCCGCGACGAAGCCGCCCGGCACGGCGCGCGAGACGACCGCACGGACGCGCGCGCCTGCGGCCTCGCCGGCGCCGCCGCACGCGTCGCGAGCCGGCGGCATCCAGTCGGCGCTGCGTGGCAAGCCCGCGCGACGCGGATTCCGCTGGTCCGCGATCGTGGCGTCGGTGCTGCTCGTCGCGGCGGCGGGGTCGGCGCTGACGGTCAGCGATCGCCTGCGCTCGCTGGTCGGTCTGTCGCCGGAGCACGCGTGGGTCGAGATCCAGCGCGCGCAGCCCGAGGACAAGGTCGTGCAGCTGACGCGCAGCGAGACGCGCTGGTTCTCGGTGGTCGTCGAGGGCGCCGATCCCGATCAGCCGCCGCCGATGCGCTGGTTCCTCAACGACGTGATGGTCGCCGAGAACACCACCATGTGGGAGTACGACCCGGCGAAGAACCTGCAGGACGTGACCGCTCACGGCGAGGTTCGCTTCGTCGTCGGCTCCGGGCGCATGCCGCACCAGACGCACATCTGGGCGACGGCGACCACGGCGAAGGACCTGAGCCCGGTGCTGCAGTCGGCGACGTACAAGCCCGGCTCGACGATCACGGCCACGCCCGGGGCGAAGATCGTGATCGAGGTCGACGCGATCGATCCGGACGGCGACGTGCTGAGCTACACGTGGCGGCTCGACGGCAATCGCGTCGGCGGCAACGTGCCGCGACTCGAGGTCACGGTACGGCGCGATGCGAAGATCACGCTGACGATCAGCGACGGCGGCGCCGTCGTGTCGAGCGCCTGGACGCTCGAGGTGGCCGGGCAGAAGCCCTGAAACGAGCGAGCCCGCGCCGGACTACCGGCGCGGGCTCGGAATCGCGGTGCCCGGACGGAGTCGGACTCCGCCCGGGCGTCGATCACTGCGGCAGCTTCGCCACCTCCTGCACGCCGGACGACTGACCGGCCGTGCCGCTCATGCCGCGTCCCGGAGCGACGCAGCCCTGGAAGTGCGGGAAGGCCGGGACGGTCGAGAGCGAGCGGCCGTTCTCGTCGTGGCTCATCACGCCGGCGACGCCCTGCGGAGCGTCGGGCGGATTCGCACCCGGCACCGACGGGTCGATGTACTGCGCGCCGAAGAGCACGAACATCTCGTTCTGCGTGCTCTCGCCGCCGGTGATGCGGCAGGCGTCGCAGTCGCCGTCACCGGCGCCCGGCGACGAGTCGCAGCTCGCGTCGTCGTTGGCGCCGTTGCACGCCGCGCCGACCTTGCCCGCGGTGCACGCGACCGGCTTGCACGAGCCGCCGACCGCGCCGACGGCGCTCGCCGGAATGCGCGACAGGCGCGTCACCAGCTCGGTGTCGGGCGAGCCGTCGGCCTTGAGGCCGTTGTTGTACGTCCCGCAGTAGCGCACGGTGCGGTCCGCCGGATTCGGCGAGTCGAACGCGAGAGGCGGATCGTAGCGCTGCTGCGTCGGGTCGCTGAAGCTGAAGGTCTCGTAGATCTGCGTGCCGTCCGGCAGCGTCGCCCAGAAGTGCTCGCCGTGCTTGTGCATGTGCGCGAACAGGTGGAACACGCGCGAGCCGACCGGGAAGACGTGGTCGTTGCAGAACGTCTCGCGCGTGTACGGCGGGTTGTTCGGACTGAAGATCGCGCCGAAGTCGTTGATCTGCACCACCGGGAACTGCTGGTCCTTCGCGAACCAGTAGTTCAGGCGGCCGTGCATCGTGGTGTCCTCGGTCGTCGTGTTGAAGGCGTGCGAGTTCCAGTAGATCACGCCCTTCAGCGGGATCTGCGCGAACACGCCGGGGAAGAAGGGCAGGTAGGCCTGCGCCTGTCCCGCACCGCCCATGATCTGGGCGGGCTCGCCCGACTGCGGACCGAAGCCGACGCACGCGAAGCTCTTCTGGAACTCGCTGTGGCAGAGGCCGCCGCCCTCGCACGCGTTCTCGGCCTGCTTCGGGTCGCAGCTCTGGCCGTCCTGCGGACCGCCGCTGCACGTCCACGCGCCGAACGACGGATCGCTCGTGTCGATGCCGCCCGGCTGGAAGTTCAGCGGCGAGTAGTAGAGCAGCAGGTGGTGGCTCTGCGGATCCTGGCGCAGCTCGAAGCCGCTGAAGCGGAACAGCTCGCCGTTCGGGTCCTTGTACGCGTCCGGAACCTCGTCGGTGAAGTCGTAGTAGGTCGCGAAGCAGAGCTCGTGCTCGCTCTTCTGCTCGAGCGGCCACTCCGGCATCACGAACTGCACGCCGTCGGCGGGCGCGGGCGGATCGAGCGGCTTGATGACGATCGGCTCGGGGTCGGGCAGGCATGCGTTGAGCAGGCTCTGCGTTCCGTTGACCGTGCCCTCGCGCGGCGCGCCGGCATAGATCCACAGGCGCAGCAGCTCGAGCTCGTCCGCCGACAGGGCCGGCAGACCGTTCGGCATCGGCGCCCCCGAGATCTCGACGCTGCCCGGGGTCGTCTTCGCCGCGAGCTTGAGCCACAGGTAGCTGCGATCGTTGTCGCCGGGCTCGATGAGCTTCATCGAGACGCCGAGTGCCTTCTTGTCGTAGATGTTGTCGTACGCGACGTCGGGCGAGAGGTTCAGACCGCCCTGCGCGCTGCTGCCGTGGCAGATCTGCTCGGTGCAGCCGTGCTTCTCGAAGATCACCTTCTGGATGCCCTCGAAGGTGCTCGTGAACTGCTGGTCGGCCTGGCAGCTCGGGTTCGGATCGGGGCCCGGATCCGAAGATCCGCCGCTGCTCGAGCTGCCGCAGCCGGCGGCCGCAACCGCCAGGGCGATCGCGAGGCCGAAGCTGAATTGCCGTACCGGATCGAATCGATGGGCCATCGCGCGCATTCCCTCCCGTAGCCGGCGCACGACCCCTTCCGGGGGCGCCGAGCGTGGCGGATTGTCGCACACGGCACCTGCGCGTCGCCAGACCGTATCCTCCCCGGCGGCCCCGTTCGGACCACGGATTCGTCCGGTCGCGCGGGTTTGGCCGCTCACCCGGGCCGCGGGGGGAGCCGCCGGAACGCCCGTCGGCGGCCCCCCGTCCCGTCCTCACTCGGACAGGACCTCCGCGTCCTCCGCGGTGAGCCGCAGCTCGTCCACGGCTGCGAGCCGTGCCGCGGCAGGCGCCGCGAGCACCGGATCGGGTGGCCTCCTCGTGTGGAAGTCGGTCACCGCCTGGTACGCGGCCGCCAGCGCGAGGAGCCGGTCCTCCGAGTACGGCATGCCGCCGATGATCGCGCCGAGCGGGATCGTCTGGCTGCCGGTCTGGGTGCTGCTCGTGCCGAAGCCGATCGGGAAGGCGATCTCCGGGAAGCCGATGATGTCGAACGGCACCGGAGAGGTCTGCACGACCACGTCGCACCTGCTGAAGATCGTGTCGAAGGTGCGCTCGGCGAGGATGTACTTCGCGCGTTGTCCCTTGAGGTACTCGTCGCCGCTGAGGAACAGGCCCTGCATCCAGCTGTTCAGCGACACGCCGAAGAGCTTCAGGTCCTGCCGCAGGTATTCGAGGAACGGCTCGGTGCGCTCGGGCAAGCGCACGTCGTTGAAGCGCCCGGTGAGCAGCGACCACCCGTCGGGCAGCGGCACGTCGACGATCTCGCAGCCGAGCGACGCGAACGTCGCGAGCATCGCGGCGCGCGCGACCGCGTTCTGCGAGGTTCCCGCGGTGTAGTCGGGGATCACGCCGATGCGCGTCGGCCAGCGCACGACGACCTTGCCCTTCTTCCTGAACGGCGTCGCCGCCTTCACCAGGTTCGGGACCTTCGGCAGACCCTGCGTGCGCGGGTCGTTCAGGTCCGGGCCGGCCATCGCCTGCAGCATGATCGCCGCGTCCTTCGCGTCGCGCGCGAGCGGTCCGGGATGGTCGCGCGTGTAGGTGAGCGGGATGATGCCGTAGAGCGACACGCGCCCGACGGTCGGCTTCAGTCCGGTGAGACCCTGCGCGTTCGACGGTGCGGTGATCGATCCTCCCGTCTGCGTGCCGATCGACGACGACGCCATGCGTCCCGCGACCGCGCACGCCGAGCCGCTCGACGAGCCGCCGGGATCGATCGCCGGCGTGTTCGGCGTCCACGCGTTGACCGTGGTGACGATGCCGTCGGGCGTGGTCGCGCGCGTCGTCGCGAGCGGTCCCATCTGCATCTTGCCGAGCACGATGCCGCCCGCGGCCTTGAGGCGCGCGACCGCGGTCGCGTCGAACGTCGGCACGAAGCTCTCGAAGATGTACGAGTTCGCCGTCGTCCGTACGCCGGCGGTGTAGTAGTTGTCCTTGATCGCGAGCGGGATGCCCAGCAGCGCCGGGTTGTTGCCCGTGATGCGTACGGCGTTGGCGAGGTTCCGGGCCTCCGAAGCGAGCACGGTGTTGAAGGCCTTGTACGTGCCCTCGTACGTGTCGATGCGCGCGAGGTACGCCTCGACCAGGTCGATCGACTTGATCTGCTTCGACTTGATGAGCTTCGCCGCCTCGGCGAGCGTGAGCTCGGTCAGGTCGGTCACGTTGGAGACGTGGATGTCGGTCGCGAACGCGTCCGGATCCATGAGCTCGGGCGGCACGGTGTACGACGCCGCGCGCGCGAGGCGCGGCGCGATCGCGACCGCCGCCGACGTCGCGGCGGTCACGGCGGCGAAGCGCAGCAGGAAGCGGCGGCGGTCGAGCGTGGTGTCCTGTGGCGGAGCCTGCGGCTCCTCGGGTGTGATCAGAATCTCCGGCATGGGTGATGACTCCTGTCGTGCGTCGTCGCGCGCGGACGCTACTCGAGCGTCCACTGCGAGAAGGGCGCCGGGTAGAGCACCGGCGGATTCTCCTGCACGTCGGCCACGTACTGGCTGATCTGCGGCGAGCTGCTGCGGATGAAGCTGCGCAGCGACGACAGCACGCGCGTCTGGTCGGCCGGTGCGCTCGGGTCGGACAGCGGCAGCGTCGTGATGTCGATGCCGATGGTGGCGAGGCGCGCGAGGATGAACGTGTTCAGCTCGGCGTCCGTCGGAAGCGTGATCGCCATGATGCGAGATCCTCCTTGCGGTTCCGGTGAGCGGGGCCGCTCGCGATGCGCGAGCGGTCGCCCGTTGCGGCGACGCAAATCGGATGCCCGCGGCGAAGCGGCGTGCGCCTTGCGTTTCGCCCGTCGCGCGCGGCCGCGTGCCGACCGATCGCTGGGCAGCTGCGTCGCGCGTGGGCACGCGCGCGGTGGCCGCGCGCCCGACACAATTTTTACATTGAATTGGGTGATGGGCCGGATCGGCGCGCGCGGTGGGGCCGGTCATCGGCCGCCGCGATGGCGGCGATGCCGCAACGGGATCGCGCGGCGGCGGCGCGCTGCGGATGTCGCGCGCGCCGGGGGCGGCGGAGCCGGGATCGCGCGTCGTTGCGGCGGCGATCCCGGCTCCGCGTCACGTCACGGGGCGACGCTCGCCGGCAGGCAGAGCTCGCTCATCGAGGTCGCGAGCAGGACGTCGGTGCCGTAGTCCGGGTTGTTCGTCGAGACGAGGGTCTTCGCGAACTTGGTCCCGGTCGGCAGCTTGACGCCGTAGCAGACCAGCTTCGACGCCGGGAAGCCGACCGACGAGCCGTCGGCCGCGACCGGCTCGCAGTAGCGGCTCGGCTTCTTCAGGACGAGGCTCTGGCCGCCCGGGTAGAAGAGGTCGGACACCGTCGGCGAGGCCGGTGCCACGAACTTCGGCGAGCCCTTCGCGAGGGCAGCCTTGTAGCACTTGTAGTGATCGACGGTGGTGAGGCCGTACGCCGGTGCGCCGCCCGAGCCGAGCACCGTGCTCGACGGGACCAGCAGGGAGCTCTCCTGGCTCAGCAGCAGGTTCCGGCCGGCGAACTGATCGCTCGTCGTGACGAGCGCCTTGGGGAACTTCGCGGCGCCGGCCGGACGCTTCACCTGGAAGCCCTCCTGGTGCGCGCTCGGCTCGATCACGCTGCTCGCGCTGACCGACGCCGGGTTGCAGATCGTCGTCGCCTTCTTGACGTCGAACGACTGCGGTCCCGCGACGATCGCGTCGGACAGCGACACGGTCGTTCCCTTCGGCAGCGGCGTCTCGCCGCGCGCGAGCGCCGCCTTGTAGCACAGGTACGCGTCGACGTCGGACGGCGGCGCGACCGGCGCCACGCGGCGCACCTCGCCGCTGAAGATCGCGACGTAGTACAGCGCGCCGTCGATCGGGCCGAACGCGAAGTCGACCGGGCCGCCGGCGCTCGACACGAAGGTCGTCGGCGTGCCGACGATGCCGTCGCGCGTGCCGTTGGGCTCCGCGTGGTAGATCGCGTTGCCGATGTAGTCGCCGAAGAAGTAGTCGCCCTCGAGTCCGCCGAACGCGTTGCCGGCGAACTGGCCACCGGTGATCGACGTGCCCAGCGAGCCCGCGCCACTGTGCGGGTACGTGAAGATCGGCGCCACGTCACCCGGCTGCGCGCAGCTAGCCGGCAGCGTCGCCTCGCAGTAGGGCCACGAGTAGTTCGATCCCGAAGTGACGACGTCGATCTCCTCGACCGTCAAGTCACCGACGTCGGCGACCCACAGCTTGCCGCTCTGCGGATCGAAGCCCATGCGGAACGGGTTCCGGAAGCCGTACGCGAAGATCTCCTCGCGCTTGCCGACCTGCCCGACGAACGGGTTGTCGGCCGGGATCGTGCCGTCGAGTTCGAGGCGCAGCACCTTGCCCTCGAGCGCGTTCAGATCCTGCGAGTAAGGGTTGGTCGACGTGCCGGGTCCGCCGACGTTGTCGCCCTTGCCGGTATCGCCGACGCCGACGTAGAGCTTGCCGTCCGGACCGATGCGCAGCACGCCGCCGTCGTGGTTGCCGTTGTCCGTCCGCATGCCGGTCAGCAGCACCGACAGCGAGTTGATGTCGATCGCGTTCGACGCCATGGTCACGCGCACGACCTCGTTGAAGCGTCCGGTCGCGCTGGCGCAGCCGTTCACCGGGTTCGTCCGGTAGAGGTAGATGAAGCCGTTGCTCGCGAACGCCGGATCGATTGCGATGCCGAGCAGCCCCATCTCCGACGTCGAGCACACGGGGATGCTGACCAGCGTGCTCGCGACGCCGCTGGTGACGAGCTTCAGCGCGCCGCCCTTCTCGGCGACGAGCAGCCGTCCGTCGGGCAGGAACGCGATCGCCGTCGGCGTCGACAGCGAGCCGACGACCTGCGTGTCGGTGAAGCCGGAGATCGGCGTGCCGGCGTGGGCCGTGCCCGCGAGCGTGAGAAACGCGAGCGCAATGGTGGTGATCTTCCCGTAGGTCCGCATGGACACCCTCCCTCTCGCACTGGCCGGCCATGCGGCTCCGCTGCGCGAGCGTCGCGAAGCTATCCGCCCGGTCCCGCCCGGGCAATGCACGATCTGGAACTTGCACTTCAAGTGCAGTAAGGACGCCGGGCGGCGGCACCGCGGGCGCGGCGCGATCCATCGGGTCGGCAGCGGCGGCGGCTTCGGGGGCTGCCGCGTCAAGCGGAGGAACTCATGCTGAAGCGACTGCTCCTGCTGGTGCTCGCCCTCGTGGTCCTGCTCGGGATCGCGTGGGTGATCGTGTTCTCGGGGGGCCACCTCGAAGGGCCGGGCGAGGTCACGAAGACACAGCTGCCGCCCGAGGTCGTCGCGGCGCGCGTCGAGACCCAGCGCAAGACGTCGGCAGCGCTCGGCGGCGTCGAGAGCGGCGAGGGCGACGCGAAGACCATCCTCTTCGGCGACCTGCACGTGCACACGACCTTCTCCGCCGACGCCTTCATGCGCAGCCTGCCGCTCGTGCAGGGCGAGGGCGCGCATCCGCCGGCCGACGCCTGCGACTTCGCGCGCTTCTGCAGCGACCTCGACTTCTGGAGCATCAACGACCACGCCGAGTCGATCTCGCCGAAGCACTGGCGCGACACCAAGGAAGCGATCCGGCAGTGCAACGCGGTGGCCGGTGATCCGAAGAACCCGGACGTGGTCGCGTTCCTCGGCTGGGAGTGGACGCAGGTCGGCACGACGCCGGAGAACCACTACGGCCACAAGAACGTGATCTTCAAGGACACCGAGGAGGATCGCGTGCCGAAGCGCCCGATCAGCGCCTCGGGCCGCTCGCTCGCACTCCTGCAGCAGGGCCAGCCGCTGCGCCAGCGTCTCGGCGTGGTCCTGCTCGATCTGCCGAACCGCGAGCGCTACCTCGACTTCGGCGAGTACCAGACCGATCTGCGCGCGACGAAGGTCTGCGAGGAGGGCGTCGACACGCGCAAGCTTCCCGACGACTGCATGGAGACCGCGGGCTCGCCGCACGAGCTGTTCGAGAAGCTCGGTCAGTGGGGCTTCGACTCGCTGGTGATCCCGCACGGCACGACGTGGGGTCTCTACACGCCGCCGGGCACGACGTTCGCGAAGCAGCTCACCAGCAAGGAGAACGATCCCGACCTGCAGCGTCTGTTCGAGATCTACTCCGGCCACGGCAACTCGGAGGAGTATCGCGACAACCAGGAGGTCGTGCGCGGCGCCGACGGCAAGCTGCAGTGCGCCGAGCCGACCGACAAGTTCCTGCCGTGCTGCTGGCAGGCCGGCGAGCTGATCCGCGCGCGTTGCGGCGACATCCCCGCCGATCAGTGCGAGCAGCGCGTGCGCGACGCGCGCGCGAACTACGTCGCGGCGGGAGTCGCCGGGCACTTGACGGTCCCCGGCGCGCGCGCCGAGGAGTGGAAGGACTGCGGCCAGTGCCGCGACTGCTTCCTGCCGGCGTTCTCGACGCGTCCCGGCAACTCGGCGCAGTTCGCGCTCGCGATCAGCAACTTCGACGATCCCGGCGAGCGCAAGCGCTTCCGCTTCGGCTTCATCGGCTCGAGCGACAATCACAGCGCGCGTCCCGGCACCGGCTACAAGGAGTACGACCGCCGCCAGATGACCGAGACCACCGGCGCGCGCGACGAGACCTGGGCGCGCCGCCTGCTCGGCCCCGAGAAGCCGCGCAGCCCCGAGTCGGTCGCGTTCGACCCGAACAACGTCACCGTGCAGCCGTTCCAGGTGGTCGACTTCGAACGCCAGGCGTCGTTCTTCATGACCGGCGGTCTGGTCGCCGTGCACTCCGACGGGCGCTCGCGCGAGGCGGTCTGGGATGCGCTGAAGCGCCGCGAGACCTACGGCACGAGCGGCGAGCGCATGCTGCTGTGGTTCGACATGCTCAACGGCGAGGACGGCGACGTGCCGATGGGCGGCGAGGCGTACATGGGCAAGGCGCCGCGCTTCCGCGTGCGTGCGGCGGGCTCGTTCAAGCAGAAGCCCGGTTGCCCCGACTACGCGCACGGCGCGATGTCGAAGGAGCGCCTCGAGAAGCTGTGCCGCGGCGAGTGCTACAACCCGACCGACGAGCGCCACCAGATCACGCGCATCGAGGTCGTGCGCATCAAGCCGCAGGCGCGTCCCGACGAGCCCGTCGGCTCGCTCATCGAGGATCCGTGGAAGCGCTTCGACTGCGCGCCGAGCCCCGACGGCTGCGTCGTCGAGTTCACCGACGACGACTTCGTCGCCGGCGGCCGCGACGCGACGTACTACGTGCGCGCGATCCAGGAGCCGACGCCGGTGGTGAACGCGGGCGGTCTGCGCTGCCGCTACGACGAGAAGGGCAACTGCATCGAGCCCGACATCTGCTACGGCGACTACCGCACGCCGTTCTCCGACGACTGCCTGACGCCTGCGGAGGAGCGCGCGTGGTCGTCGCCGATCTACGTCAATCACGTCGCGGAGGTCGCGGCGCGCTGAGAGGTGCGCGCATTGGGTCGACTTCGCGACAACGGCTGAGCGCAAACGAGCATTGGGCCAATCGTGGCCAGCGCTCGGCTCGACAGCGCAATTGAGTCAGGGTAGGACCGCTGCGCCAAAACTTGAGACGACGCGCTTCGAGCCGGCGCTCGTCGCAGTCTACAGGAGCGCAGCAGTGTTGAATCCTCGTTGGTCGCGAATCTCGATCCCGCTACTCTCGTTGCCGCTGGTGTTGCTGTCGGGCTGCGCCACCTCGACCCAGATTCGGACAGTTCCGGCGGGCGCAAGCGTCTACGTGAACGATCAGTTGGTCGGCTCCTCTCCCGTGATCTACAGCACGCCAGACAGCGCGTGGAAGCCGCCGTACCGGGTGCGTGCCGAGTTGGAAGGATACCAGCCGGTGAACGGCGAGCTTGCCCCAGTGACAGCCACTGGCCGGATCACCGGCGCAATCTTCACGCTCGGAATCGTCGCCGCGGTTCGCCCGATGTCCACGTTCGAGGACAGCTACACATTCACGCTCGTCCGAGACCCGAACGCGACTCGCGCGCAGGGCTCCGTGTCCGATTCGGGTCGATCGTTGGAGAGCGAACTAGCGGAACTCAAACGGCTGCACGAGGAAGGTACTCTCTCCACGAGGGAATATCAGGACGCCAAAGACCGCCTGCTGAAGGAGTATTGAGTCGTGTCTCGCCGTGTCGTCTTCGCTTTCGCCGTGTGTGCGGTTGTGGCTCTTGGCGCTGGGTGCACCCGAATCGTCGCCAAGCCCGGAAGTACGAGCCTGGAAGACTTTCCGGTGTCGTGCGCGCGGGATCAGGTGTTCGACCGAGCTTTGTCGTTCGCCCAGGAGCGAAATCTCGAAGTAAAGGTCCTGGAGAAGAGCAGCGGTCTCATTCGCTTCGAACGGAGTGCTCTGGATGCATCGGATCTGGACTCCTACTGCGTGTTTCCTCTGGTGAACTCACGGACCGGCGCACCAATTGCGGGAACGTTCGTCTCATGGGGGGATGAGTACGAAGGAAGATCGGTGGGGGCGGTCAATCTCAATCTGCTGCTGAGTGACAGCGGTTCCTCAGGTACAAAGGCTAGCCTCCGGGGAAACTGGTCCGTCGTGATGGTGGGCCATCGATTCGAGTACTCGGGGCCGATCAATTCGAACGGTACGCTCGAGGATGAACTTCGGCGCTATTTGGAGGAGTCGCAAGGTTGCGCGGTCGCGTCCTCGCCGACCAACGCCGACAAAGTCGAGCAGCTCCGGCGCTTGCGCGACAAAGGCCTGATCACGCCAGCCGAGTATCAACGCAAGGCCAAGGCGCTCTCCGTCGATTAGCACGCGTTCGGCGGCTGCCCGTCGATGGACCGACGACCGCCGTGTTTCAGGTGCCAGCGTAGAGCAGCGGATTGATCGCGCTCGCCGCGAGATCGCCTTCGCGGCATCCCGGCAGCCACGCCGCGAGATCGAACGCGCGCGTCGGATGGTCCGATCCGCCGACGCGCGTGCCGTCGGCGTAGTAGATCACCGTCATCACCTCGCGCGTGCGGTCGGTCGCGTTCGGCGGTGCGCCGTGCAGCGTCCAGCCGGCGTGGAACGTGGCGTCGCCCGCGCGCATGCTCGTCGGGCCGGTCACGGGGAAGCCGCGATCGCTCACGAGCCGCGACAGCTCGTCCTGCGACGCGCGCCCGATCGGCAGGTCGGTGAGCGCGCCGTCCGCGTGCGAGCCGCGAGCGAAGTGCATGATGCCCATGTCCGCGTCGAGGTCGACGAGCGGCATCCACATGGTGATCGTGTGCGTGGTCGCGAGCGGCCAGTACACCTGATCCTGGTGCCACGGCGTGAGGCCGCCGTGCGGCTCCTTGAACAGCGCCTGGTCGTGGTAGAGCCGCACCCCCGCGACACGCATCAGCTCCGCCGCGACGCGCGCGAAGCGGCGCGCGAAGACGAAGCGCTGCACGACGTCGTCGTGCTGCCAGAGGTTCGGCGTCTGAAGGAAGGCGCGTCCGTACGTGCCGCGCTCGGCGAGCGGACGCGTCTCGCGATTCAGGCGCTGCGCGGCCGCGACGATCGCTGGACGGAAGCACGCGACCTCGTCCGGCGTCGCGAGTCCGCGCACGACCGCGAAGCCGCCGCGGCGGTAGCTCTCCGCGGCGTCCGTCGGTAGGGTCACGGGCTCGTCGAGCGCCGGCAATCCGTCCGGTGGCACGGCGACGTCATCGCCGAGTCGGCGCCGCCGACGCAAGCCCGAGACAAGACCCGGAGGAGACATGGCCTACGTCCTCGTCGAGAAGCCCCGCCCGCACGTGAGCCTGATCACGATGAACCGTCCGGAGCGCATGAACGCGATGTCCTTCGACACCGTCGTGCCGCTCTTCGAGGCGCTGCGCGCGGTCGCGGCGGACAACGACACGTGGGTGACCGTTCTGACCGGCGCCGGACGCGGCTTCTGCGCCGGCCTCGACCTCGAGGACCACGGTGCGCCGCCGGGCATCGACGGCCTGCCGATGTCACGCATCGCGATCCGCGCGATGGAGTTCATGTCGGACCTCGTGCCGACCATGCGCGCGATGCCGCAGCCGCTGATCGCCGCGATCAACGGGCCCGCGCACGGCGGCGGCATGTGCCTGCCGCTCGGCGCCGACGTGCGGCTCGCGGCCGAGTCGGCGACGTTCCGCGCGGCCGGCATCAACAACGGTCTCACCGGCACGGAGCTGGGCGTCAGCTGGCTGCTGCCGCGCCTGGTCGGCGCGTCGCGCGCGTTCGAGATGATCCTGTCGGGTCGCGAGATCGGCGCGGTGGAAGCCGAGCGGGCAGGGCTGGTGTCGCGCGTCTACCCGAACGAGGAGCTGCTGCCTGCGGCGCTCGATCTCGCGGAGCAGATGTGCGGCTACAGCCCGCACGGCATCGCGATGACCAAGAAGGTCCTGTGGTCGAACCTCGAGGCGGGCAGCCTGACCAACGCGATCGACCTCGAGAACCGGAACCAGCTCCTGGTGCGCCTCACGACGCAGAACCTGGAAGAGGCGATTCGCGCGCGGAAGCAGAAGCGCAAGCCGAAGTACCAGGACTGATGCGCGTCGGGGGCGCCCCGGACGACCTTTTGCGTGACCATTTCCCGCGTTGATTCCCCGGGCCTCCGGGCCTATCGTCGGCAGAATCCGGATCGCGGACGCCTCGCCGTCGAGGCGAGGGAGGACCGCCGACCATGAAGACCCTGCTCGCAGCCCTCGCGGCTCTCGTCGTGTCCGCCTGCGCCGTGACGGCGCGTGCCGAGATCGGCACCATCGACGACGTACCGGCGGCGACCCTGCTGCTGCCGTACTTCGAAGTCGACCTCGGTGACGTGAACGGCACGACGACGGTCTTCACGGTGAACAACGCGTCCGCGTCGGCCGCGGTGGCGAACGTCACCGTCTGGACGGACTGGGGCGTCCCATCGCTCGGTTTCCAGATCTACCTCACCGGCTACGATTCGCAGTCGATCGACCTGCGCAACGTCTTCAACGGCACGCTGCCGATCACCGCGGATGCCGGTGCCGATCCCGGCGACAAGGTGAGCCACCATGGCTCTCTGTCGCAGGACATCAACTTTCCCGGTTCGATCGGGTCGTGCGGAGCCAGCTCGACGATCTACGGCCAGCCCGATCCCACGCTCGCGCTCAAGGTGCAGAACATGCAGCGCGTCCACCAGGGGCTGAGCTCGTCGCTCGACAACCAGTGCTGGGGTGCCACGTACGGCGACGGGATCGCGCGCGGCTACGTCACCGTCGACTCGATCGTCACGTGCGCGCTGCTGACGCCCGCGGACGTCGGCTACTTCCCCGGCATCGCCGACGTCCGCAACATTCTGTGGGGCGACTTCTCCATCGTCGACTCGGCGAGCCAGTCGGCCGACACCGCCACGCTGGTGCACATCGAGAGCTGCCCCATCGCGTCGGTCGGCAACGGCGCCGGGCTCTGCCCGTTCGTTCCGGGCGACTACACCTTCTACGGTCGCTACGTCGCCGCCACCGCGGCTGACCAGCGCGAGCCGCTGCCGACGACGTTCGCCGCGCGCTACCGCGTCAAGGGCCACGGCAAGGGCACCGACCTGCTGGTGTGGCGCGACAGCAAGACGTCCCCGACGGGTGTGAACGGCCGCCGCGCGTGCGGCTCGAAGCCCGCCTGGTTCCCGCTCAACCAGACCGACGTCGTCGCGTTCGACGTGCAGGAGAACCCCACCGATCTCTGCCGCGTGACCGACAACGTGTCGCCGGTGATCGGCGGCGACCAGTCGTGCTTCTCGCTCTCCACGCAGCGCATCCACGTGAGCGGCGGCAACGCGATCGCGACCGACATGAGCATCCCGTACAAGCGCGGGTGGCTCTATCTGAACCTGAACCACACGCTCGCGGCGGCCGATCCGTTCCCCGGTCGCGCGCAGTCGTGGGTGACGACGCTGCATCCCGACGGTGTGCAGACGAGCGGCACGCTGCACGCGCTGCCGCTCGACAACGCCGCGCAGGCGAGCCCCGGCGGCGTCATCCTGATTCCGTAGCGCGAAGTCCGGTCAACGCGCCGGGGCGGTGTCCCCCGGCGCACTGAAGCCGGAGGCGCGTCCTGTCGATGGTGATGTGGTGGTGACCGGACTCCGGGTCCGGCAGGAGGTGGACGTGGCATCGCGCCCGAAGCGCAGGAGTCCTGATCGGAGCGGAGGCGCGGTGCGCGCGAAGAAGGTCTCGCGGCGCACGTCGGACGAGAAGCCGCGGGCGACGCGCTCTCCGCGCCCGGCGCCGCCCAAGCGGGCCGCGGCAGGCGACGTCGCGCCCTCGCTCACGCCGCGCGGCATCGAGGAGTTCACCGTCGGCGAGGCGCAGGCGGCGGCGATCGAGTCCAAGGCGACCGCGGTCGCGGACATCATCGGCGGACCGCACGCGGTCGATCGCCGCGAGCTCGCCGCCTCGCTGCAGGCGATCGCCGACGGCGTCTCGCCGGACGATGCCGCGGCCCTGCGGCGGGCGCTGCGCGACAAGTCGCGGCTCGCGCACCGCAGCGGTCCCGACGCGGACGAGGAGCTGTCGCCCGACTGGCGGAGCGGCGGCTATCCCTACCGGAACCTGATGTCGCGAAAGGCGTACGAGCGGCAGAAGTACGGCCTGCAGGTCGAGCTGCTGAAGCTTCAGGCGTGGGTCAAGTCCACCGGACAGAAGATCGTCGTGCTGTTCGAGGGCCGCGACGCGGCCGGCAAGGGCGGCACCATCAAGCGCTTCATGGAGCACCTGAATCCGCGCGGTGCGCGCGTGGTCGCGCTCGAGAAGCCGAGCGAGGTCGAGCGCGGGCAGTGGTACTTCCAGCGCTACGTGCAGGAGCTGCCCACCGCCGGCGAGATCGTTCTGTTCGACCGCTCCTGGTACAACCGCTCCGGCGTCGAGCACGTGATGGGCTTCTGCTCGCCGGGCGAGTACGGCGAGTTCGTGCGTCAGGCGCCCGAGTTCGAGCGCAACCTGGTGCGCAGCGGCATCCACCTGATCAAGTTCTGGTTCTCGGTGAGCCGCAAGGAGCAGCGCCGCCGCTTCAAGGAGCGCGAGGCGCACCCGCTCAAGCACTGGAAGCTGTCGCCGGTCGACAAGGCCTCGCTCCACAAGTGGGACGACTACACCCGGGCGAAGGAGGCGATGTTCTTCCACACCGACACCGCGGACTCGCCGTGGACGGTGATCAAGTCGGACTGCAAGAAGCGCGCGCGCCTCAATGCGATGCGCTACGTGCTCCTCAAGCTGCCCTACGCGGGCAAGGACGTCGAGGCGATCGGAAAGCTCGACGGCATGCTCGTCGGCCGCGCGCACATCGTGTACGAACGCGGCGAGCGCGCCGGCGTCATGGCCGACGTGTCCTGACCAGAGGCTCGGCGATCGCGACGCCCGTGCACGCGGCGACCCTACCGGCGGGCCGCAAAGCGTGCTTGTAGTCCGTCATCGGAGGAACGATGACGACGGCCACCACTGGATCAGCCGGAAGCGCGCAGCGGCTCGAAGCCCTGCGCGCCGAGTACGAGTCCTTTCGCGCGCGCGGTCTCGCGCTCGACATGACGCGCGGCAAGCCCTGCAACGAGCAGCTCGACCTGTCGCTCGGCCTGCTCGACGTCCTCGGCCGCGAGTACAAGGCCGCCGACGGCACCGACTGCCGCAACTACGGCGTCGTCGAGGGGCTGCCCGAGGCGCGCGCGCTGTTCGCGGAGTTGCTCGACGTCCAGCCCGGAGAGGTCGTCGTCGGCGGCAACTCGAGCCTCGCCATGATGCACGACGTGATCGTGCAGGCACTGCTCAAGGGCACGACCGGCGGACCCGCGTGGCACGGCCAGAAGCCGAAGTTCCTCTGCCCGAGCCCCGGCTACGATCGCCACTTCGCGATCTGCGAGCGCTACTGCATCGACATGATTCCGGTGGCGATGAACGCCGACGGTCCCGACATGGACGAGGTCGAGCGTCTGGTCGCGTCCGACGCGTCCGTCAAGGGCATGTGGTGCGTGCCGCGCTACAGCAACCCGGGCGGCGTGGTCTACGCGAAGGCGGTGGTCGAGCGCCTCGCGGCGATGAAGACCGCGGCGCCCGACTTCCGCATCCTGTGGGACAACGCGTACGCCGTGCACCATCTGGTCGACGCGCCGCCGCCGCTCGCGAACCTGCTCCCGGCCTGCGCCGCGGCCGGCAACCCGGATCGTGCGATCGTCTTCACGTCGACCTCGAAGATCACGTTTGCCGGCGCGGGCATCGCGGCGCTCGCGTCGAGCGTCGCGAACGTGCGCAACATCGTCGCCGGCCTGTCGATCCAGACCATCGGCCACGACAAGCTGAACCAGCTGCGCCACGTGCGCTTCTTCAAGGACGCAGCCGGCATCGCCGCGCACATGAAGAAGCACGCCGCGATCCTGAAGCCGAAGTTCGACGCGGTCACCGCTATCCTCGCCGAGCGTCTCGGCGGCAAGGGCGTCGCGACGTGGAGCGATCCGAAGGGCGGCTACTTCGTGAGCCTCGACACGCCGGACGGCTGCGCCGCGAAGGTCGTCAGGATGGCCGACGAGGCCGGCGTCAAGCTGACCAAGGCCGGCGCGACGTACCCGTACGGCAAGGACCCGCGCGACCGGAACATCCGCCTCGCGCCGAGCTTCCCGCCGCTCGCGCAGGTGCGCCAGGCGATGGAGCTGGTGGCGATCAGCGTCGAGATCGCGGCGCTCGAGCGGGCAGGGGCCTGAGTCGTGGCCCGTCCGCCGTGCGACGGCGGACGGGCTGCATCGGCGAGAACGCTCAGTTCGGTCCCACGCGGAGTCCTGCCGTGAAGTTGCGGTACGAGACCGCGCCGACGTGGTTCCACATGTCCACGCGCAGCACCTCGATCGAGTAGAGCTTGTCGTCCTTGAGGACGTCGGGCGAGCCGAAGAAGGTCTCCCACGTCGTCGAGATGTCGCACCGGCCGCCCGCGACGATGCAGCTGCCGAACTCGATCTCCAGCCGGTCGACGGTCGTCACGTTGCCGATCGACGAGTCGTCGGTGGTGATGCGCAGCATGAGGCTCAGCTGCAGGTTGTCGCCCTCGCAGGCGGAGTCGAGGCCGGTCATGCGAACCTTCGCCTTGATGTCGGAGCGGCTCACGGCGAGCGACCACTTGCCGCTGCCCTTCGGTCCGAAGAAGCACTCGGTGCCGCCGTCCTCTGCGAGCGGCAGCCCTGTGGTCGTGCCGCACGCGGCCGAGCCGAACGGGCCCGTGGTCACGATGTTGGGGGTCGTGCAGCCCACGTGGGCGGTGATGAACTCGCCCTTGAGCGTCTTGGCGCTCTTCGGCACCACGAACGCCGACGCCGGGGCGGCGAGCGTCAGGATCATGGCCGCGAGGGCCAGTGCGGCGGGGGCGAGAGTCCGGATCGGGGCGGCGGTCGAGCGCATCGGATGATCCTCCATGGGTTGCCGGCGCGCGTTCGGCCGCGGCCGTGTGAGGATCAGATCCTTCGCCGCGGGCGCGAAGTCATGAACGAGCGGTAATCGTTCGGTAAAAGCCACCCGGTGCCGCCGGCGAGGATTCTTCTTGTGCGGCCGTGAAGGTCCGGCTAGGCCTCGGACGCCCTCACCCGACCGCACCGGTCGGGGGCGTTGCGGAAGGGGTTGGCCATGCGCACGTGGACCGCGATCGGGACGTTGCTCGCCACGACGGCCGTCCTGCTGCTCCGGGTCGAAGTCCCGGTGGCCGCCGGCGCGGACCCGGTGCTGCGCTGCCAGGCCGGGAAGCTCGCGGCCGCGAGAGACGAGCTGGTCGCGCGCCTCGCGTGCGAGCAGCGCGGCCTCGGCGGAGCATCGACGGCCGCGTGCATCACGGCGGCAGCGCGGCACCGCGATGCGGCCTTCGCGCGTCGCGAGGGGGCCGGCACCTGCGGCACGGTCGGTGATTCCGTGATCCTCGGCGACGCGGTCGAGAAGACGGTGAGCACGCTGCGCGGCGTGCTGCTTCCGGGCGGTCCGACGCCGTCGGTGTGCACCGCACGGCAGCTCGCGGCGGCTCGTGATGCGATTGGACGGCTCGTGCGCGCACACCTGCGCGACGCGCAGACCCCCGACCCGGTCGGGCTCGCGGCGACGATTGCCGCTGCCCGTGCCGAGCTGGCCAGGCGCTTCGCCCGTGCAGCGGCGCGCGGCGACTGCCTGTCCACTCGTTCCGCCGCGGACGTCTCCGACATCCTCGAGTCGGGTGCCCTCACCTTGCGTGGCATGCTCGTCGGCACCTGCCCGTGCTGGACGAGCGCCTCGATCGACCTCGCTTTCCCGCCGGGCTTCTTCGACGCGAGCGGGCGCGGCGGCGCGGTGTGCGACCTGCCCGCGCCGAGCCTCTCGGCAGCCGACAGCTGCGTGCTGCACGGGCCGGTGGGCCAGGACTTCACGTTCCCGCGCGGTGGCGTCGCCGTCCTCGGCGGCAACCTCTGCGTGGCGATCCCCGACCTCGACCCGAGCGACATCGGCTCGTGCTCGGGAGTCCCGCAAATCGTGTCGATCTCGCGTGAGGAGGCGGCGGCATGCACTGCGCGCCTGCTCGCCTCCGACGCGTATCGACAGCTCTGCGACTGAGCGCTCCGTCGATCAGCGCGTCGGTCGGCCCCCGAGACCCGTGACGAACGCCGCCATCCGGGTCTCCGCCCCCGCGGCGTCGGCGCCGGCGAGCATCGCCTCGCCCAGCGGGTCGCAGGCGACCCGGAGCGGCGCGTCGTCGTCGAGGATCGCGTCGGCGATGCGGCGGGCGGCCTCGGCTGGCGGCGTGACGGCGTCGGCGAGCGCCATCCGGCCCGCGTGCAGCGCCTCCGCGAGCGGCCGGTAGTCGGGAAACGCGCAGGCCTCCGGCGTCCGCTCCGAGCCCGCGAGCATGTCGGTGGCGATCGGTCCGGGGAGCACCTCGAGCACCCGGATGCCGAGCGGGGCGAGCTCCGCCCGCAGCGACTCGTCGAGTGCTGCGACCGCGGCCTTGCTGGCGCGGTAGACCCCGTAGAACGGCACCGGCGCCAGCAGCGAGGCCGAGGTCACGTTGCACACGACGCCCCCGCCCGCCGCGCGCAACGAGGGGATGGCTCGCCGCGTCACCTCGACCAGACCGAAGACGTTGGTCTCGAACACCCGCCGCCAGTCGTCGGCGGGCTGCGCCTCGACGGGCAACGTCGCGCACTCGACGCCCGCGTTGTTGACCAGCACGCGCAGCCCGTCGGGGATGGAGATGGTCCGGGGCCGGTCCACGTCGAGCGCTGCGACGCGCAGCCGGCCGCCGTGCACCGCGGCCTGGTCGGGCAGGTCCGCTCCTGCATGCGGATCGCGCATGGTGGCGATCACCTCGAAGCCCCGCGCCGCCAGCTCGAGCGCCACGGCGCGTCCCATGCCCCGGCTCGCACCGGTGACGAGCGCGACTCCCGAAGCCTTCATGGCGGAGCCCCCTATCCCCGGTGCTCCGCGATTGCACGCGCCGCGCAGCGCTCGAATCGCTCGCCTCGGAGGGCGGCCCCGTGCATGATGCGCCTCGCCCCGCCATCGAAGTGCGGGCACGGAGGCATTCGATGCGCTTTCTTCTCGTGAATCCCTTCTACCCGATCGCCGAGATTCCCTCGCCGCCGCTCGGGATTTCGTATCTGGCTGCGGCCCTCGAGCGCATCGGCGTCGAGGTCCGCGTTCTCGACCTCGTCGTCAGCGCCTGCGACCGGAAGAAGCTCGAGCGCATCCTCGACGACTTCCAGCCGGACATCGTCGGCGCGACGTCGGTCACCATGACCTTCGACTCCGCGATCTCGGTGATCCGCAGCGTCAAGGAGATCGATCCGACGATCTTCACCGCGATGGGCGGCGCGCACGTCAGCTTCTGCGCCGAGCAGACGCTGACCAGGCACCCCGAGCTCGATCTCGTCGCGCTGGGCGAGGGCGAGGAGACCATCGTCGACATCGTGCGCGCGTTCGAGAACGGGCGCGACTTCAGCAAGGTTCCCGGGCTCACGTACCGCGAGAACGGCGAGATCCGCACGACGGGAGCGCGCGGCTACTGGATCGACGTCGACACGCTGCCGGTGCCGTCGCGGCACCTGGTGCCGCTCGGACGCTATCGCGCACTCGACCTGCCGATCTCGATGACCACCAGCCGCGGCTGCCCGTTCCAGTGCATCTTCTGCACCGGACGCCAGCTGGTCGGCGCGAAGATCCGCTACCGTCAAGCGAAGAGCGTGGTCGACGAGATGGAGCACGTGGCGTCGCTCGGCTTCAAGCGCCTGAACCTCGCCGACGACCTGTTCACCGCGAGGAAGGACCACGCGCACGCGGTGTGCGACGAGATCCTCGCGCGCGGCCTCAAGGTCACGTGGACCAGCTTCTCGAACGTCAACACCGTCGACGTGCCGCTGCTGAAGAAGATGAAGGAGGCCGGCTGCATCCTCGTCAGCTTCGGCCTCGAGTCGGCCAACGCCGACATCCTGAAGACGGTGAAGAAGGGCACCAAGATCCCGAAGATCATCGAGGCGGTGCAGATGTGCAACGAGGCGGGCGTGCAGCCGCACGGCTCGTTCATCATCGGGCTTCCCGGCGAGACGCCGGAGACGCTGCGCGAGCTGCACGAGTTCTCGCGCAAGCTCGCCGACATGGGCTGCGAGACCGGCGTGCACATGCTCGCGCCGTTCCCCGGCACCGCCGTCTACGAGCAGCGCGAGAAGTACGGCATCAAGCTGCTCACCGAGGACTGGTCGCAGTTCCACGCCAACCACGCGATCACCGAGAACGACGCGGTGAGCAACGAGATCCAGGAAGCGATCGCGATGGAGATGGAGGAGCGCGCCAAGCAGCGCTTCTGGGACATGGCCGAGCGCGTCGGCAACGGCACCGCGAGCGCCGAGGACCTCGAGACGTACTACCGCGTCGAGCGTCACGGCGTGTACTACGCCATCATGATGGAGGACCTGCTCGAGACCGACGGCAGCTGGGACGTCGTCGAGAGCGGCGACGACGTCGAGTCGGCGGCGATCGCCGAGATGGGCGCGCGGATCCACGCGCGCACCGAGCAGAAGCCCGACGCCATCGAGCGCGCGCTGCGCCACGGGCTCAAGGAGCGCTTCCTGCGCTTCGACGTCGAGGACGGGCGCTGCACCTGGACGTGGACCGACGAGGGCCCGTCGATGAAGCACTCGGGCGAGGACCTCCCGCTCCTGCCGCCGGTGCGTACCAGCGGCATCGGCGAGGTGGCCGCCTCGGCCTGATTCGACGCTCTCGCGGAGGTCGCGCGGTCGGATGATCGCGCGACCTCGCGAGCGTCAGGCGATGATCCGCCGAGCGCCGCGCCGCAGTGCGGCGCTCAGCGCCCGCCCTTCACCGCGCCGTGCCGCTCGCGGATGCGCTCGAGCGTACCGCCGCGGCGCCACATCCAGCACGAGTCCGGGATCGCGGTGAGCCCCGGGTGACGCTCCGTCGCGCGGACCTTCTCGTGCCACGCGTCGGGGTGCGCAGCACGGCACTGCACGAGCGCCGGCGCGAACTGCAGCAGCGCGTCGATCCACGGACGCGCGTGCTCCACGCCGCCGAGGCGGCGCTGCAGCTCCGCCGCCGCACCGCGCGCGAGACCGAGTCCGTCGAGCACCGCGAGCCACGCGGAGCGGTCGGTCCACGCGACGTCCGCGAACGCGTCCGCGTCGCGCTCGCGCTCCGCGCCGCGGATCGCGAGCAGGCTGCCGGGCCACAGATCGGCCGTGATCTCGGCGGCGAGCTCGTGGTGGCGCGCGAAGCGCAGTGGTGCGAGCACCGTCGGCGGCTCCGCGTTCCAGTGCAGGTCGCCCATGCGCATCGCGGTCGCGACGCGGCCGTCCGCGAGCTCGTGGCCGTCGAACACGAGATCGCGGCGGAACAGCGTGCCCGCGCGCGGTGACGCGAAGCGCGCGGGCACGTTCGCGCGTTGCCAGTCGAGACCGGCGCGCACGGCGGCGTCCATGAAGAGTGCGAGCGTCATGACGTGCGAGCAGCCGAGCGCGCCGCCGATGCGGTCGCGCAGCGCGGACGAGAAGCCCTCGCCGAGGCGCGTCCCGGCGAGCGCGATCACCGCCGGCATGGGATCGCGACAGCTCTCGCCCGCGGTCTCCGGCGATGCCTCGAATGCGACCGTCGGTTGCGCCGGCGTGAACTCCTCGATCACGCCCGTCGCCGGATCGATCACCCACGCGAGCTCCATGTGGTGGATGATGCCCATGCCCTGCATGCTGCCGCCGACGGGCAGGAAGCCGCGCGTGCGCAGGTCGATCAGCGAGCCGCGCGCCTCGACGCGTCCGTCGTCGCGCAGCGCGGCGACGAGCGCGTGTGCGCGGGTGTGGATGGGCTCGCCGCCGAGGTCGATTCGCACGGGCTCGCTCCTAGCGTGCCGCGGCGGGTGGAAGCCAGCACGCGCTCGGCAACGTGTACGCGCCTCGTCGTTGACACGGCCGCCCGGTGCACTCACCGTCGTGCGATGCAGATCGGCGTCGTCGTCCGGAACATGGGACCGCAGTCCACTCGGGAGACACTGCTCGCCTGCGCGCGCGCCGTCGAGGCCACGACGGAGATCGCCGACCTCTGGGTCGTGGATCACGTCGCGATCCCGCCCGACGACGCCGAAGGCTCCGACGGACGCTACCTCGATCCGCTCGCGACGCTCGCGTTCCTCGCCGGCGCGACCACGCGCGTCGGGCTCGGCACCGGCGTGCTGGTGCTGCCGTACCGTCCCGCGCTGCCGACCGCGAAGTGGGTCGCGACGATCCAGGAGCTGTCCGCCGGACGCCTCGTGCTCGGCGTCGGCGTCGGCTGGATGGATGCGGAGTTCCGCGCGCTCGGCGTCGAGCGTCGTCGCCGCGGCGCCATCGCCGACGAGACGCTCGCGTTCCTCGACCGCTGCTTCGCCAATGACGTGGTGGTGGCGAACGGGCAGCCGTTCCTGTTCCGTCCGCGGCCCGAGCGTCCGCCGCTCTTCGTCGGCGGCAGCCCGCCGCACGCGTTCCGCCGCGCGATCGCGCACGGCGGCGGCTGGATGCCGGTGGGGCTACCGCCCGATCGCCTCGCGCCGCTGGTCGCGACGCTGCGCGAGCAGGCCGCCGCGGCCGGCGCGCCCGCGCCGCCGGTCGCCGTGATGACGACGCTGCCGCTCGACGACACGGTGGCGGCGCGTGCTCTCGTGCAGCGCTACGCCGATGCGGGTGCCACGCGCCTCGTCCACGGCGCGCGCTACGCCGACGAGAGCGAGTTCCGCGCGCGGCTCGAGCGTCTCGCCGCCGTCGCGCGTGCCGTCGCGGAGGGCTCGTCAGCGGTGCGCTGAGCCCGCGGCGGCCGGTCGCCGGTGCGGGAATCGCGGTTGCCGGCGACGGCGACGCCGTGCCATCAGAGCGCATGCCGTCCGCTCGCCAGGCACTTCGTCGGACACTCGTCGCAGCGCTTCTGCCGCTGATCGCGTTCGTCTCCGAGGCGAGATCCGCCGGCGCGCCCGCGCCCGCGAGCATCGCCGAGTGGTCGCGCTTCGAGGCGTCGTTCGTGCCCGCCGCCCCGCCGGCGAACCCGTTCGATCCCGGCGAGATCGACGTGCGTGCCGAGTTCGTGGCACCGGGCGGCAGGACGCTCGACGTCCCGGCGTTCTGGTACCAGGGTTACGAGCGCAGCCTCGTGAGCGGCAGCGAGCGCTTGACGCCGGTCGGCGACCCGCACTTCCTGGTCCGCTTCACGCCCGATCGGCCGGGCCGATGGCGCTGGCGGTGGATCATTCGCCAGGGCGACGCGATCGCCGTCCTGCCGTACGCGACGCTGCAGGTGAGCCCGGCGCGCGGCCGCGGCTTCCTTCGCGTCAGCCGGCGCGACCCGCGCCACCTCGCGTTCGACGACGGCACGCCGTACTTCGCGGTCGGCGAGAACACCGGCTGGTACGATCGTCGCGGCAGCTTCGCCTACGACGACTGGTTCGGACGGCTCGCCGAGCAGGGCGCGAACTTCGGGCGCATCTGGATGTCGTCGTGGACCTTCGGCATCGAGTGGAACGACACCGGGCTCGGCGACTACACGAATCGTCTCGACCGCGCGTGGCAGCTCGATCGCGTGCTCGAGGAGGCCGAGCGCGACGGCATCTACGTGATGCTCTCGCTGCTGAACCACGGCGCGTTCTCGAGCTTCTTCAACAGCGCGTGGGCGGACAACCCGTACAACGCGGCGAACGGCGGTCCGCTCACGACGCCGGCGCAGTTCTTCACCGATCCGACCGCGCGCGAGCTCTTCGAGCGGCGGCTGCGCTACGTCGTCGCGCGCTGGGGCTGGTCGACGCATCTGCAGGCGTGGGAGCTGTGGAACGAGGTCGATCTCACCGACGGCTACGTCTCCGCGAACGTCGCGGCGTGGCACGCCGCCATGGCGGCGCGCCTGCGCGCGCTCGACCCCTACGACCACCTGGTGACGACCAGCCATGCGTTCCTCAGCGACGCGAACGTCCTGCTGGGCGGCGGGCTCGACTTCACGCAGCGGCACGCCTACGCGAACCAGCAGCCGCCCCCGCTGCGCAACATCGGCTTCGCGGTGGTGAGCCAGACGCAGGAGCGCCTGCTCGCGACCGGCAAGCCGGTCCTGTTCGGCGAGCTCGGCGTCGACTACCGCGGACCGAACGAGACGCGTGCCGCGGACCCGGAGGGCGTCGGCATCCACGACGGCCTCTGGGCGGGCGTGGTGTCGGGCGGCTTCGGCACGGCGATGTCGTGGTGGTGGGACAACCTGATCGCGCTCGAGCCCGAGCGCTACTACCCGATGTTCGGCGCCGTCGCGCGCTTCGTCGACGGCATCCGCTGGGATCGCGAGCGCTTCGTGCCCGCCGAGACGGCGGTTGCGTCGTCGAGCCGTCCGGTGGTCGCGTACGGCCTGCGCGGACGGAAGAAGTTGCTGCTGTGGCTGAAGGACGACGCGTTCCAGTGGAACGCGCCCGGCGCGGCGAGCATCACCGACGCCGCGCTGCAGGTGAAGGGCCGCTGGTGCGGCCAGTGGTACGACCCCTGGACGGGCGCGTGGCTCGAGCGCGTCGAGTTGCGCGGCGCGGTGCCGGTGCCGCCGTTCGAGCGCGATCTCGCGCTGCTCGCCGGACGCTGCCCGGCGACCGACCTGCATCCGTAGCCCGTCGCCGCGCCGGCGCCCTGCCTTGACGCGAGACGCGTATCCGTTTATGAGACGAGCGTCTCATGATGAGATGAGCGTCGCGAGAAAGCGAGGGGGCGATGGGACTGAGCCCGGCGGACATGGACCGCATCATCGACGAGCACTTCGGCTACGAGGCGCGCGACGACGTCGACGGCGTGATGGCGAGCCTCGCGCCGAGCGTCGAGCACGAGGTGGTGCCGTCGCCCGTCGGCGCGCTGCACGACCCGGCGGCGATCCGCGCATACTACACGCGCCTGTTCGGTGCGGTGCGGGGGGAGAGCGTCACGCCGATCCGCCGCCTCTACGGCGACGGCTTCATGGTCGACGAGACGCTGTGGCACGGCCGCATCGAAGACGGCTCGATCTTCCTCTGCGACGGGAAGAGCGGCCCGGTGAGCTTCCGCCTGCTGCACGTCTTCGAGTTCGCGGACGGCAAGATCACCCGCGAGGCCGCGTGGTGCGATCTCGCCGCGATCCAGCGCCAGCTCGGCGCCGGGTCCGGACGCTGAGCCCGGTGGCGAAGCCCGCGACCGACCCGCGCGCGAACCAGAAGCAGCGCACGCGCGGCGCGATCGTCGACGCCGCGGTGCGCCTCGTGCGCGAGGGCGCGACGCCGACCGTCGCGCAGGCGGCGGAGGCCGCCGGCGTGTCGCGCGCGACCGCGTACCGATACTTCCCGACACCGGAGGACCTGCTGATCGAAGTCGCGACCGTGACGCCCGCGATGCAGCCGGTGGAGGCCGTGCTCGCGGAGCTCGGCGAAGGCGCCGATCCCGAGACACGCTTCCTGCGCGTGCAGGACACGTTCAACACGGTCGTCGTGCAGGAGGAGGCGCAGATGCGCACCGCGCTGCGCGCCTACCTCGACAACTGGCTCGCGCGCCGGCAGCGCGGCACGAAGGGCGGACCGGAGCTGCGCGAGGGGCGGCGCATGCGCTGGCTCGGCCGCGTGCTCGAGCCGGCGCGCGGCGCGCTGTCGGCGAAGCAGCGCAGGCGTCTCGAGTGCGCGCTCGCGCTGACGCTCGGCATGGACGGCATGGTGGTCATGAAGGACGTCTGCCGGCTGAAGGACGACGAGGCGTGCGACGTGCTGCGCTGGGCTGGACTCGCGCTGCTGCGGGCGGGGCTCGCCGAGGCCGGCGCGCGTGCTGCGCCGCGGCGCGCCCGCCCGGCACGCCGGGCGGGCGGATCGCGTGTCAAGTAGACCCGCCGTCCGCTCCCGGCTCCGCTGTTTCGCTTGACTGCCTTCCGCCATGCCTGCTAGGTGCAGCCGCACTTTGGGGACGGGCTGCTCGCGAATGGAGAACGCCACGCCATGAGCGTCGATCGCAGACGAGTCTTGCAGGCGGCGCTCGGTGCCGGTGCGCTGGGAGCGCTCGCGCTGCCCGAGCGATGGATCCGGCCGGTGGTCGACACCATCGTGGTGCCCGCGCACGCGCAGTCGTCGCCGATTCCGACGATCATGCCGACCGGCGGGTTCGACCCCAACGAGTGATGCCGTCCGTCCGGCGCGCGCAGCCGCTCTCCGGCGGCGCCGCCCCCGAAGCCGATGCGCCGGTCGATGCCGAAGGTCTCGCTCGGCTGCTGTTGCGCAAGGCCGCCGCGACGCACGATCGGGAGGGCGCGCTCGTCGGCGAAGCCGTCATCGCGGCCGCGGCGCATGCTCAGGAAGGGCCCTGGCGAGCGCTCGCGGGGGCGGCCGAGTTCCACGGCGTCACGCCGCTGCTGGCTCCCGCGGTCGCGGCGTGCTCCGATGCCGGCTTCGATCCGCCGGTCCCCGCCGACGTCCGCCGCACGTTCGCGGTGCTGGCCGCACGCCACCGGCGCGCGGCAGTCGCGCGCGAGCGCTGCATCGACCGTCTGCTGACGGCGTTCTCGCACGCCGGCATTCAGGTGGTCCTGCTCAAGGGGGCCGCCTCGCCCATCTGCTCTACGGCGACCCCGCGCTGCGCGCGATGGCCGACGTCGACCTGCTGGTCGATCCGCGCGACGGCGCACGCGCCGCCGACGTCGCGCGGCAGCTCGGATACCGGTTCGAGAGGCCGCGGCCTTCGCGCTTCGCGTCGCGCCGCCACCATCATCTCCCCGTGGCGACCATCACGGAGTGCGGCTTCAACGTCGCGCTGGAGATCCACACCGACGCGCTGGCGCTCGAGCATCGCGAGCGCATGCCGTTCGCCGCGGTCGCGGCGACCGCGCGCACGTTCTCGCGCGGCGGCGGCCCGGACGGACGCGCGCTCGGGCACGTCGACATGCTGCGCCACCTGTCGCGGCACACGTTCGGTCCGGCGCGCCGCGTACGGCTGATCCACCTCTACGACCTGTGGCGCTATCCCGCGGTGCACCGCGACGAGATCGACTGGAGCGCGCTGCGCGCGCGCTTCCCGCACGTGACGGTCTCGATCGAGCTCGCGGCGCAGGTGTTCTCGCCGCGGCGCACGCGCGCCGCATCGGGCGTCGGGCGCGGCATGATCCCGCTGTCGGAGATCGCCGCCTGCGAGCGCGGTGCGCGCCGCAAGCTCGCCGCCCTGCTCAACCCTCCGCCGTGGTGGATGCACGGCTTCTACGGCGTCCCGCCGGAGCGATCGCTGCTCCTCTGCCGCACCGTGCGGCACCCGGCCACGCTGGCGCGCTGGATGTCGACGCGGCTCGCGAGCCGGCTGAGCGCGCCTGTGGCGGAGGCTCGGTGAGCGATCCGTCGCACGCGTCGCTCGACCGCATCCCGCGACCGGTGACCGACGTCGCCACCGAGATCATCGAGGGCGAGGTCCTGCTCTACCACCCGCGCTACCAGACCGCGGTCCATCTGAACCCGGCCGCGGCGCTGGTGTGGGGGCTGTGCGACGGATCGCGCTCGACGCGGGACATCCTGCAGATCCTCGGCGCGTCGTACCCGGAAGGCGCGGACGTTCTCGAGCGGGACGTCGAGTCGGTGCTGCAGCAGCTGCAGGAAGGCGGCCTGCTGGTTGTCCGGTGAGATCGTCGAGGGCGTGATCCGCCTCGGCAACGTGCGGATCGCGGTCGCGTACCCCGCTGCGCTGGACGCCTGGTTCGACGGTGTCGTCGAGCGCGCGCAGGACGAGGCGGAAGCTCCGTGCGGCTGGGTGCGACTGTCGGAAGGTGACGCGCACGATCGCTTCGACGTCGCGAGCAGCGGCGGCGCGTCGCAGGCCGGCCTCGCGCTCGGACGCGCGCTCGCGACCTTCTGGGAGCGCGCGAGCTTCCTGCTCATCGATGGCGTGCAGGACGCGATCGCGCTGCACGCGGCGGTCGTCCGCCGTGACGATGCATTCGTGCTCGTCTGCGGGCGCAGCGGTGCCGGCAAGACGCGCCTAGCGCTCTGGTACCGCCTGCAGGGCTTCGACCTCGGCAGCGACGAGGTCGTGGCGGTGTCGGCCGCGCTGCCGATCGGTGGTTCGGACGCGCGCACGGCGACGTTCGCCGGAGCGCTCGCGCGTCCCGCGATCCTGAAGTCGCCGATGGACCTGGCGCCGTGCCTGAAGCCCGGCGAGCTACCGCTCGCGCAGTGCGAGGCGGAGGCCGGACTGCTGCTCCGGCTCGCGTCCGCGCGATGGTCCGCGGGCGAGTCCACCGCCGGAGCGGTCGGATCACCGATCGCGCGCGGCCTGATCGTGTTCCCGCACTTCGTTCCCGGCGCGCCGCTGCGGCTCACCGCGCTCGGCGCCGGCGAAGCCGGGCTGCGCCTCACCGGCAGCTGCCTCAACGTGCGCAACCTGCCGGCCGGCGGCCTGCCGATCGTCGGCGCGCTCGCGCGTGGCGTCGCGGCGGTCGCGATCGAGTACGGCGACACCGCGCAGCTCGCGGGCACGCTCGACGTGCTCACCCGTCAAGTACACGCGGCACGCCCGGGCCCTGCCGACCTCGCGGCGCTGTGCGACGCGTTCACCGCGCGCGCGGCCGCGCGGGAGTCGTCCGCCGCGGCATCGCCCGCATCGCTCGCGCCGACCGTCGCGCGCTTCCCGCGCCGGCTGACGATCGGCATGGCGACCTACGACGACTACGACGGCGTGTACTTCACGGTGCAGTCGCTGCGCATGGGTCATCCCGAGCTCGCCGGCGACCTCGAGCTCGTCGTCGTCGACAACCATCCGGGCGGCCCGGCTTCCGCGTCGCTGAGCGAGCTCGCCCGCCGGATCGACGGCGTGCGCTACGTGCCGCGCGGCGACCGCACGGGAACGTCGGTGCGCAACGCCGTGTTCGAGGAGGCGAGCAGCCCGCTGGTGCTGTGCATCGACTGCCACGTGCTCGTGGCTCCCGGCGCACTCGCGAAGCTCGTCGCCTTCGACGACGCCAACCCCGGCAGCCGCGACCTGCTGCAGGGGCCGATGCTGCACGACGACCTGACGCGCCTCGCGACGCACATGGAGCCGCGCTGGCACGCCGGCATGCTCGGCGTGTGGGAGGCGGATCCGCGCGGCGTCGATCCCGACGCGCCGGCGTTCGAGATCCCCCTGCAGGGCCTCGGGCTGTTCGCGTGCCGTCGCGCGGCCTGGGTCGGGTTCAGCGAGCTCTTCCGCGGCTTCGGAGGAGAGGAGGGCTATCTCCACGAGAAGGTCCGGCGCTACGGCGGCCGGACGCTCTGCCTGCCGTTCCTCCGCTGGCTGCACCGCTTCGACCGTCCGCGCGGCGTGCCGTACGCGATGCGCTGGGAGGATCGCATCCGCAACTATCTGATCGGATTCTCCGAGCTCGGAATCGATACGTCCGAGGTCGAGGCGCACTTCGCCGACGTGCTCGGCGCCGAGGCGACCGCCGCGATCACGTCGCGCGTCAAGGACGAGCTCGGGATCGATCCGGATCCGGTGCGGCCGCCGTCTCGCACTGCCCACGATTGAGCTCCCACGTCTCCGGCTCGACCTGGTCGCGCGTGCCGTCGAGAAAGTGGCGCCACGCGCCCGTCAGGTCCGCGGGCTCGAGCGGCCGGCCGTCGCCCGTGTCGCGGCTGCGCCGCCGCCACCACTCGACGGAGACCCGGTGCTCCGGCTGCGTGCCGACGCCGCCGTACGCACTCAGGTGCTGGGCGCCGGTGCTCCAGCGGTAGACGTAGTAGGTCCGCCCGCCGAGCTCGGACGTGACGAGGCCTCCCGCGTCGATCGTCTGACAGGTCACCGGGTGATCCGGATAGACCAGGTGGGTGTCGAGCGGTGCCGCGCGCAGATGGTCGGCGCGGAAGACCCACGAGCCCTCGAACATCGCCGCCTTGCGCTCGTAGCGGGAGTCGTCGGTCAGGACCCAGCACGAGGCGGGCTTCCACGCGACGCCATTGCCGATGTGGCGCAGGCAGTCCTCGAGGTGCCACGGCAGATAGAGGTCGTCGTCGTCCCACCAGTGCAGCAGGTCCGCCGACGGATCGGCGAGCTCGTGCATGCGCGCGCGGATGTGCCGCAGATTCCCCGGCGGCGGCGGCTCGTTGACCACGCGCACGCGCGGGTGGTCGAAGCGCAGCGCCACGGGGTGCTGATTGTAGATCAGCAGCGTCGCCTGCGAGAGCGCGGACTGCTGCAGGAAGCAGGCGAGCGACTCGCGCACCAGCGCGTGGCGTCCGTAGGTTCCCATCAGGCAGTCGATCTTCATCGCCGCGGCTTCGATACCACGCTCCCGCGCCGCACGCGCAGCGGGCGTCGCTGCACGATGCCAGGCGATCGCGTCGTCGTGCGCCATGAAGTGCGCCGTGCCGTCCTGCGGACCGGCGCGGAAAGCGCCTTCGCGAGCGCGTAAAGAAAGAATTCTGCTCGCCCGTCGCGTGCGTCGCGTGGCACCCTGCGTCTCCGCCGGAAACCGACCGCTCGCCGTCCGTCCTTCCCCCGCAGCAAGGAGCCCCGATGTCCCGTCCCGTCCTCTGGACTCTCGTCCTGTCGATGATCTTCGCCGCGATGCCGGCGACCGCACGCTCCGCCGCGCAGCCGCCCGAGCTGAAGTGCCAGGCCGCGAAGCTCACCGCGATCCGCAAGCGCGACTCCTGCCGCGTGAGCGCGCGCACGAACGAGCTCGTCGGCAAGCCGGCGGACCTCGAGAAGTGTGCCGCGTCGTTCACCAAGGCCGTCGGCGCCGCCGACGCCTCGGCCGCGAAGGCCGCGACGTCGTGCCGCTGGCTCGAGAACGGCGACGGCACCGCGACCGATCTGAACAGCGGGCTGCAGTGGGAGCTCAAGGGCATCGGACCCGTGCTGCGCGACGCCGGCTGGACCATGACGTGGGGCAACGGCGGGGCGAACGGGACGGCGTTCACGGTCTTCCTCGCCGACCTCAACGCGGGGCGCTCCTTCGACGGCATCACGACGTCGCGTGGGTGCCTCGGGGGCAAGTGCGATTGGCGGCTGCCGACGGTCGAGGAGCTGCGCGGGATCCTCTCCGCGCAGTACCCGGACTGCCCGGTGGGCAGGGCGTGCACCACGATTCCGGGCGACGCCGTGTCGTTCCTGGTGAATCCCGGCGCCTACTGGACGTCGAGCGCCTACGACGGCGACAGCTCCCAGGCGTGGACGGTGTCCTTCAACGACGGCTTCGTGCGCTACGAGCCGAAGGTTTCCTCGAGGCAGGTGCGCGCGGTGCGCGGCGAGTCCTGAAGAGCATCGCGCGGCGGCTGGCGGGCGTTGCTTGTCGCCGGCCGCCGCGTGCGGCTAGATCGCCGGCATGAGCTCCCGTGCCGGAGACCGGACCGACGACCGCCTCACGGTCGAGCTGCGCGACCGCTTCTGGGCACCGCGCGTCGCGCAGCTGCGGACCCGCACGCTCGACGTCGTGCTCGAGCGTCTCGAGAAGCAGGGCGCGATCGACAACTTCCGCCGCCTCGCCGGCCGTCCCGAGCTCGCGCGGCGCGCGATGCACTTCTCGGACTCCGACGTCTTCAAGTGGCTCGAGGCCGCGATCCTCGCCGGGCGGCTCGACCTCGCGGACCCGGTCCTCGACCTCGTCGAGCGCGTGCAGTCGCCCGACGGCTACGTGCACACGTACTACGGCGCCGCGGGCGGGCCGCCGCGCTGGTCCGATCTCGACTTCGGTCACGAGCACTACTGCTTCGGGCACCTGATCGAGGCGTGCGTCGCGCACCACGACGTCACCGGCAGCGACCGCATGCTCGCCGTCGCGACGCGGCTCGCCGACCACCTGTGCGACACGTTCGGCAGCGGGCGCGACGAGCGCACCGACGCGCATCCCGAGGTCGAGCTCGCGCTGTGCCGCCTCGGCGCGGTCACGGGCAGCGCGCGCTACGTCGCGCACGCGGCCTGGGCGATCGAGCACCGTCTCGCGGCCGCCGGGACCGGCGTCGACGGCTTCGTCCTCGGCGGACACGCGGTGCGTGCGCTGTACTTGACGTCGGGCATCGCCGAGGTCGCGCTCGCGACCGGCGAGCCGCGCTGGCGCGACGCGGCCCTGCGGCTCTTCGACGCGATGCTGCGCGAGCACGCGTATCCGACCGGCGCGGTCGGGGCGCGCTGGCTCGGCGAGTCGGTCGGCCGTCCGTACGAGCAGCCGGACGCCATGGCGTACGCGGAGAGCTGCGCGGCGGTGGCGGCGCTGCAGCTCTCCGAGCGCGTGTGGCGCCTCGCGCGCGATCCGCGCGCGCTCGACCAGATCGAGCTTCTGCTCTTCAACGCGGTGCCCTGCGGCGTCGGCGCGGGCGGCGACAGCTGGTTCTACTCCCAGCCGCAGGCGGTGGCCGACGTCGCGGCGGATCCGAACCCGTGGGTGTACGGCTTCGACTACGGCCTGCTGATGATGCGCGAGTGGTTTCCGGCGCGGCGCCACGCGTGGTTCGACGTGCCGTGCTGTCCGCCGAACCTGGCGCGCAGCTTCGCTGCCGTCGAGCGCCGCGTGGCGGAGACCGACGCGGGGTCGGGCGACCTTCTCGTGCACGTGCCGCTGGCGTGCCGCGTGCGCGGCGCGGGCTTCGACGTGGAGATCGAGGGCGGCTATCCGCTCGACGGCGCGATCCGCGTGATCGTGCACGCGGCTCCGCACGGACGCGCGGTTCGCGTGCGCCGTCCGGGGTGGGCCGGCGGGCAGGGGCACGAGAGCCCGGCGCCGGATGGTTGCTTGACGATGCCGGTCGAGTGGACGTGGTGGACGACCGACCACCGCGTCGAGGGCGGTGCGACGGTCCACCTGCGGCGCGGGCCGGTCGTCTACTGCGTCGAAGGTGCGGGCGTGCCTGCCGGTGTCGATCTGCGCGACCTCGTGGTCGACCCGTCGCTCGCTCCGGAGACGGCCTTTCGCCGGCGGCGCGCGCATGCGGCGACGCTGCACGGCCGCTGGGCAGGCCGCGCGGCGAGCGAGCCGGTCGCCGTCACGCCGATCCCGTACGCCGACTGGGCCAACGGTACGACGACGACCATGCGGCTCCGCTTTCCCGTCGCCTGACCGTCGCACCAGAGGCCGATTCTGCCTTGACGTCGGTGTGCGCGTCCGACAAACGGGGCGTGGCGACGTGATCGGAGCACCACCTTCTCGCTGCATGGCCCCGTCCGGGTTCCGCCGTCGTTCGCCGGGGAGGAGACGGAATGCTCGATCGGAGGACGATCGTCGGAGCGGCGTCGGTGTGCGTGCTCGCGGCGGTGGGTGCGCTCGCCGCGGACGTCGCGGTGCGCGGACGCCGGCTCGCGGTACGCGCGGGGCAGGGCGGCGAGTCGAGCCGCAAGGTCGTGATCGTGGGCCGCGAGGCCAGCGTCGACGTTCCGGTGCCCGCGTTCTCGCAGGGCGCGAACCTGCTCGTCCGGCTCGAAGGACAGTCGGCGACGTCGCAGCTCTTCTTCCTGCCGGCGAGCGGCTGGACGTCGACGGCTCGCGGGCAGCGCTTCACGGGCGCCGCGGACGTTCCGGTCGAGGAGGTGCTCGTCGAGACCAATGGCACCGACCCGGCTCGCGTCCGCGTCGTGCTGCGCGGAAGCGCCGGGACGACACCGCTGAACCTGCTGCCTCCGAATCTCGGCAGCGGAGGCAGCTTGTCGCTCGCGGGCAGCGGTGACACCTACTGCGTCGTTCTGGGTGGTGCTGCGGGCGGCACGATCGCCGTGGACACCGCGCTCGCGTTCCGCATGCACGGTGCGACGGCGGAGGTCGCGTGTCCGCCGGTTCCGACCGTGGTGCCGACGCCGGGACCGACGTCGGGCATGTGCGTCCCGGTCTGCGCGCCGACGGTGACGCCGACACCGACGCCTGCGCCGTGTCCGACGGCGGAGCCCTGCTCGACGTTGCAGTCGTGTCCCACGCCGCAGCCGTGCGTCACGCCGACCCCGGTGATCACCCCGCTGGCGTCGCCGCCGCCTCCGTCGCCGACACCGACGCCGTGTCCGACGATCTGCAGCTGAGGGACGCGAAGGCAACGGTCATCGCGGTGCTTTCAGCACCACGTCGAGCAGCACCGCGCCGCCGAACGTGCCGTCGGCGAGGCGTCCGCCGCAGCCCTTGTCGAGGATCTTCCCGTCCGGGTACGGGTCGACCAGGCCCGGCGGCGACACGCGCCGCGGGCACACGTCGTCCGCGGGGTGCGCGTCCGGTGCCCCCAGCACGGAGCGATCGACGCGCGCGCTCACCGCGTAGTCCTCGTGGTTCGGGCCCTTGGCCGGATCGCCGCCGCAGCCGACGGTCACGTCGAAGGTGACCGCGCGCTTGCCCTTCGACTTGAGCCGGATCGGGAGCTGGCGCGCCTTCGGCGGCTTGATCGCGATGACCGGCGCCGGGCTGCACGCGGTGGGCGTGACGCTCGCGAGCTCGAGCCGCACCAGCGACGCGAGCGTGGCGGCGTCGGGGATGGTCTCGACGCCGGCGCCGCGGTTCTGCAGCACGGCGGTGTAGCGCAGCGTGCTGCCGCCGCCCTGCGCGATCGTGGTGCGCTTCGGCCCGCGCAGGACGACGATCGCGAGATCGTGCACGACGTCGGGGTCGACGCAGTCCGGCGTGCCGTCGCCGTCCGCGTCGCCGTCGGCGACGCCGCAGCCGCACGTGCCCGGCTCGTCCTTGACGGGATCGGCGGGGCACAGGTCGACGCGCGTGGCCGCGTCGGCGACGAGCGGCGCGTCCTCGACGTTGCCGGCGTCGTCGCGCGCGACGGCGTAGAAGGCGTATGTGCGGCCGGCCACGCCGGTGAACGTGCGCTGCGTGTCGAGCGTCGCCGGGACCACGAGATCGTACGGGCCGCCGTTCTCCGACGCGAACACCTGGTACTCGACGATGCGCGAGCCGACGTCGGTGCCGGTCCATGCGAGCGGGATCTGCGTCGCCGTGCTGGTCGCCGGCAGCGCCGCGACGGCACTCTGCGGCTTGTCGCGGTCGATGCCGTTGCACCACTGCGGCGTGACGATCGCCGGGTTGGTGTCGAACACGATGTCGGCGTCGTTGCAGATCTGCGTGCCGCTCGGCAGCAGCGGCTTTGCCTTGACGCTGAACGCGACGCCGCCGTCGCCCGCGGGCGGCAGGGTGTTGGGGGGCAGGAAGCCGGCGAGCGCGTCCTCGGGCAGGTCGCCGGTGTCGGGGTCGAGCGAGGTGAAGCGCCAGGTGACGACGCCGGTCGCGCGCTCGAGCATCGCCCGGATGCGCACGATGAGGTTCTGCTCCGGGCGCAGGTCCACCTCGGTGAAGTAGTCCTGCGCGCCGGCCGGCGGGAACACGCGGCGATCGCCGAACGCGATCGGGCCGAGGCCGAACGTGTCGAGATCGAGCAGCGCCGTGTCGAGCGCGTCGGTGACGACGACCTCCTGCGCCGGTGCGGTCGCGAGCACGGGGTCGTTCTCGAACAGGACCGTGTAGCGCAGCGGCTCCTCGTCCGAGACGAAGCCCATGCCCATCGCGGAGCCGAACTTGCCGTTCGGATCGAACGGCACGCGCGGGTCGGTCGGCGGCGGGCACGAGCAGTGCCGCCCGCCCGGCCACCGGCTCTTCGACGGGCACCCGGTCACGCATTCGCCGGTGCAGCCGGGACCGCCGCCGCCGACCGGAATCGGCGGCACGGGCCGGCCCTCGCTGTCGATCGTTGCGGTAGCGCCGTCGGGGCCGATGCAGGGATCCGCGCAGCCTACCGGCGACTTGTCGTCTCCGCCGGCGTAGCCGCCGTCCGCGTCGGGGTCACCGGCGCTTCCCGCGCCGCCGCCGCCGGTGTTGCCGGGATCGCGGAACCACGACTCGATCCCGTGCTTCACCATGCGCTCGAGCTGGTCGGTGATGTACTGCGTGAGAAACGCGACGTCGCTCGGCGGCGTCGTGCCGAGCACGTCGCGTGCGTAGGCGATCGCGGCGTCGACGTGGGCGCGCACGTACTCGGGATCGATGTCGGGATCGGAGTCCGCGTCGGGCCCGTCCGCGGTCGCGAACGGCTGGCCGTTGAACGGCACCAGCAGCGGCTGCACGTCCGTGCCGCCGACCGGCAGATTGACGCGGAACTCGAGCGCGCCGGTGAAGCCCGCGGGCACCAGCGGCAGGATGAAGGAGTGGATCGTGTAGTCGGTGACCGGGCGTCCGTCGACCGAGGTGCGGAACGTGCTCCAGTCGGTGATCACCTGGTGGGGGTTCGCGGGCGGCGGAGCCACGGAGAAGTTCAGCTTCAGGTCGACGCCGGGCGCGGCCGCGATCTGGATCGGCACGCCGAGCGCGTCGGCATTGCCGCGGTTGCCGTAGACGAAGAAGAAGCGCGTCCAGCGGCCGCGGCGCAGCGCGACCGGTCCGATCATCTCGGCCCAGACGTCCGGTGCGCCGCCGGCGTCGACGCGGAAGGCGCCGGAGCGCGTCGCGCTGCTTCCGTCCGGATTGGTGAGCGTCAGCGCGTAGTCGCCCGGCGTGCGTCCGGCGAGATCGAACGCGGTCGCGATCACCGTGCCGTCGGCGCTGACGCTGGTCGGCGTGCCCGGGATGTCGGGTGAGCCGGGTCTCGTGAGCTTGACGGTGATGCCCGGTGCGAAGCGGTGTCCGTGGATGACCGCGCAGACCGGCCCGACGTTGCCGCCGTTCGGCGGATCGACGGTGCCGACCCCGAACGTTCCGCCGTTCTCGTACGAGCCCGAGTCGCAGCGCGCGCCGCCGTCGCCGTCGCCGTCGGTCGGGCTCGGCTCGCCGCGCTGGTCGCCGGTGAGGACGTTGCCCTCCGTGTCGCGGCAGCCGCTCGGAGCGCCGCCGTCGATCGCCGGGCTGCCCTCGACGGTGCCGTGCGTCTCCGTCAAGCCACCGTTGTCGCGCAGCGGCTCGAGCTGCGGGTCGACGTTGGTCTGGTCGCCGTCGGCAGTGGAGAGGTCGCAATCGGTGTTGCCGGACCCGGTACCCGCACCCTGGTCGCCGATGATGTTGTAGCCGTCGGAGCCGATCTGCGCGGTGCCGCCGCCGTCATAGCAGTCGGGCGCGAAGTCCGGCGCGTGATTGCCGGCGACGATGGTGTTGGCGAGCGTCATGATGCCGGGGGGAGTGTTCGCGATGCCGCCGCCACCGCCGCGCGTCCCGGTCGCGTCCTGCGAGCGGTTGTTGGTGACGGTCACGTTGCGCAAGTTCACCCGCGAGGGACCGGCCGCGTTGCCGCCGTCGTTCGAGATCCCGCCGCCGTAGTACCAGCCGGCGCGGTTGCCGCTGATGGTCGAACTCTCGACGTTGATCGTCTGGCCGAGGCCGGATGCGTGGATGCCGCCGCCGCCGCTGACGGTCGCCTCGTTGCCCGAGATCGTGCAGCGCTCGATGGTCGTCGTGCCACCGTCGTTGCCGCCGTAGACGAAGACGCCACCGCCCTGCGTCTCGGTCGACGTGTTGTCGGCGATCGTCGTGTCGGTGATCGTCGCGTCGACCGGGATGTTGAACGAGTCGCTGTAGATGCCGCCGCCGCCGTTGGTCGCCGTGTTGCGGACGATCCGCGAGCGGTGGACGTGCAGCGTGCCCGAGCTGTAGACGCCGGCGCCCTTGCTGCGTGCGAAGTTGTCCTCGACGACCGCGTCGACGAGCGTCAGGTCGCCGGCGTTGTTGATGCCGCCGCCGCCACCGAACAGGCTGCCGCCCAGCTGGGCGCCGCCGCGGATGGTGACGCTCTCGATGCGCGCGGGCGCATCGCTGCCGACGAGGAACACGCGTCCCGTGCCGTTGCCGTCGATCACCACCGACGCCGCGTTCTGCTGCCCGCGGATGGTGATTCGTCCGGAGATGCAGAGCGTCGTCGCGTTGACGCCGACGTTGCCGAACTGCATCGTCTGGACGGCGCAGGACGCGACCGTGGTCAGCAGGTAATTGCCCGAGGGCACGACGATCGTGCTCTCCTCGGCGTCGGACCGTGCGTTGGCGTCGGTCAGCGCGCCGCGCAGGCTGCAGTCGCCGGGCGTGGCGTCGTCGCACCCGTTCAGGGCCGGATTGTCGGCCGTGGTGTCGACCAGGTAGTCGCGGGCCGCCGCGGGGCCTGCCGTGAGCGCGCAGGTCGAGATCAGAACGAGGACACGGATGAGCGGTCGCATGGGGGCCTCCCGACGACGGTGCGCACCGCGCGTCCCGTCAAAGGCAAGGCGTGAGGAAGGACCGAACGACGTTCGGTGTCGGGCTCCTCTCCGCGGCGATCTTCCGAACATCGTTCGGTGAGCGGTGATCCGGACGGCGGCGTATCCCCCGTCCGGGGCGTCTCGTCAGGCCTTGCCGATCTCGGTGCCGCGCTCCCCGGCTCGGCACCCGTCGTGCGGAAAATCGGATTGCTCACCGGCGCGCGGGCCATGTACCCTCGCGCTGACAGCCGTTCGTCGGCTCTGGCCGTCGGAACGCCCAAAATCGGGAAAAAATCCATGCCTCGTCGATCCCTGCACCTGCTCGTATCCCTCGTCACCCTGACCGTGCTCGTCGCACCGGCGGCGCACGCGTCACCCCAGTCCTCGCTGGCGAAGTGCCAGAAGGCCGCCGACGTCGAGGGCGCGAAGCTCGTCCAGGGGACCGCCAAGGCGCTCACGAAGTGCCTGTCGCGGATCGCGACCGAGTACCTCAAGGAAGGCGGCAGCGATCCGTCGGATGCGGCCAAGACCTGCGTCGCGGCGCTGCGCAAGATCGAGAACGGCGCGGACCCCGCCAAGACGCTGCTGGGCAAGTACGAGGCGAAGCTGACGGACGCCTGCGATCCCGCGACGCCCGGCGTCGAGCACACGCTGGCCGACGTTCTCGGCGCGGGCGCGACGGTGCCGCAGTCCACGCAGGTGTCGAACCTGAACGCGTGGTGCGCGTCGTTCGGTGGTGACGGCTCGATCGACTCGATCGCCGAGTGGGTCGATTGCCAGGCCGCGGCCGGGGTCTGCAGCGCCCGCCTCGCCGTCGCGACGCAGTACCCGCGCACGCTCGAGTGGCTCGCGGCGGTGCGTCCGAGCATCGCGGCGATGTCGCCGCCGCCGACCGACGCCCTGGCGGCACTCGACGCCGCCGACGCCGCGATCGAAGGCACGGTCGACGACGATCGCCCCGGCCTGATCTGCGGCACGAGCCCGCTGGCGGCGGGCGCCACGTGCTCGAGCCCCTCGGCCTGCGCGAGCGGCAGCTGCGTCGACGGCGTGTGCTGCGACACCGCCTGCGCGGGGACGTGCCAGGCGTGCAACCTCGCCGGCAGCGTCGGCACGTGCACCAGCATTCCGGGTGGCACCGATCCCGCCAACGAGTGCGCAGGTGCGGCGTTGTGCAACGGTGCCGGTGCGTGTGCGCTGTTCCCCAACGGCCTGGGCTGCACGATCTCCGCCGAGTGCGCGAGCGGCAACTGCGTCGACGGGAGGTGCTGCAACACGGCGTGCGGGGGGAGCTGTCAGGCGTGCAACGTCACCGGCAGCGTCGGCTTGTGCACCAGCGTTCCGGCCGGCACCGATCCCGCGAACGAGTGCTCCGGCGCCACGACCTGCAACGGCGCCGGTGCGTGTGGGCTCCTCGCGAACGGCGCCGCCTGCACGATTGGTCCCGAGTGCTCGAGCGGCAACTGCGTCGACGGCTTCTGCTGCAACACGGCCTGCTCGGGGATCTGCCAGGCCTGCTCGCTGGCGAAGAAGGGCTCCGGCTCGAACGGCACCTGCGGCAACATCTCGAACTTGACCGATCCGGACAACGAGTGCGCGGGCGCCGCGACCTGCAACGGCATCGGCGCCTGCACGCCTGCGCCTTAGGCCGAGACGGCGCGATCGTCAGGCGGGACGGCCTTTGGCCGTCGCCGCCCCGCGCTCCGCGGCGCCCTCCGCGCCGAAGTTGCCGTCGAGCGTCTTCGCGCCCGCACCGGGGAACATCGTCGGGTAGTGCTCGCGGAACGCCGCGAGGATCTCGTCCAGCGGCACGTCGTCGTAGCTGCCGCGGTCGCGCACGTACTCCATGAAGGTGCGCTTCGCGCCGTCGTGCGCCTGCAGCAGCGAGTCGTGCACGCCGTCCCACTCGAGCGGCGGCACGCCGAACTTCGCGCACAGCTCCTTGTTGAACGCCGGTGTCGCCTTCACCCAGCGGCCGTCGAGCAGCAGCTCGGTGTTGCCGTGGAAGACGAACAGGTCGGTGCCCATCGCGGCGCGGAGCTTCTCGGTGCTGAGGTGGTTGCGCACGTCGGCGAAGCCGAGCCGTGCGGGGATGCCTTCCGCGCGCGCGCACGCGGCGAGCAGCGCGGCCTTGGCGACACACCAGCCGCGCCGGTTCGCGAGCGTCGCCGACGCGCGCATGCCCGCGACGTCGAGCCCGAGGCCGTACGGGTCGTAGACCACGTCGTCGCGCACCTCGTGATACAGGCGGATCGCGCGCTCGCGCGGGTCGGTCGCGTCGCCGGCGGCGGCGCGCGCATAGGCGATCACCGCGGGGTGGTCGGAGTCGATGATCGGGGTGGGGCGTAGGAAGCGGTCGTCGGTCATGGCGTGCTGGTCCTCGAGCGGCAGTTGCGCGTGACGGTTCCGCTGCCGCTGTTCGCGCCGGTGCTGATGGTGGAGGTCTCGACGCAGTCCGACTCTGCAGGCGGGCCGGTGCCCTCGCGGTCCTGTCCCGCCTGCAACGCGCGCTGGTAGTCCTGGTTCTCCTGGTATTGACGGCGCTGCTCGTCCTGGCTCGCGCTCGTCGGCGACGGGTCACGCGTCGCGTCGGGCTCCAGCTTCGTCTGGCCGGACATGTCGTTCATCGCCGACATGCCCATCTGGCGGTTGTCCTGCTGCTGCTTCGCGGCGAAGTCGGCGAGGCCGCAGGCCGCGCAGGCGAACGCCGCGACCATCGATAGAAGGAACGTTCTCATCTCGACCTCTCTCGCCGCGCGGCTCTTCATGTGCTCGTGTTCGTCACGAGCCGCCACTGCGCCTCGAGGCCGAGCCGCGCGAGCCAATCGGCCAGCGCGGCTCGGTCGATGGGAACCAATGACAGCGCGAGCATCGCCCGGATGTCCCGGAGGTGCTTCTCGGAGCCGCCCTCGCGATGGTACTCCAGCTTTCGCAGGATGACGTACTCGGGCGGTGCGACGCTCACGGTGAGCGTCCCGACAGGAACCCGCAGCGCCCGGGTGATCGCCCACGCGTGCAGCGGGTCCCGGTTGGCCGGATAGACGTCGGCCTTCAGGCCCGACGGGACGTGGATCACGTTGAAGTGACCGCGGCTCTCTCGCCGGGCTTCGAGCAGCATGACCTCGTGCGGCGGTAGGTAGAACTCGGGGGGCGCGAACACGGGGCCGAGTGCGGCGATGGCGTCCTCGTCGAGGAAGGCCACGAGGTCGACGTCGTGGGTCATCCGCGGCTCGCCGAAGAGCGTGGAGGCGACGCTGCCGCTCACCATGTAGCGGATGCCGAGCTCCTCCAGCGGGCGGACAAACAGAGTGAGCAGGTCAGGATCGGGCATGGAGGAAGGCAGCGCGGACGTAGGCGTCGACGCGCTCGTCCGGCCAGTCGGGATGGATGCTGCGGACGAATTCCGTCTTCAACCGCCGGGCCGACCAGTAGAGCTGGACGGCGGCCTGCCAGCGCTGACCCGGAGTCATGGAGTGAAAGATCGCCTGCTGCTCCGGGCTGATCGCCTCGTCGTCGGCCACGGCCCGACTCTGCCTCAGGGGTCGGGTGGCGACAAGGCTCGATCGACGACGTACCGCCGCACCTTGCGACGCCGCCGAGAAGTTCGTGCCGCCGGCGGTGATCTGAAGCCGCGAGCGCTGCTCCTCCGCTGATCGGGACGCTCAGCGCGCGTACATCGCGCCCGAACACATCGCGACCGGCAGATCGAGGATCGACAGCACGCCCGGCTTCGCCGCGCACACCGCGGGGATCGCGTTCAGCACGCGCAGCGCCGTCGCGACCAGGCCGCCCTCGTTGTGGTCGCCGCTCTCGCCCTTCATCTGCAGCTCGCACAGGAACGACGGGTTGCCCTGGATGTCGACGCGGTAGCCGCCGTGCTGCGCGAGCTTCGGCCACTGCGGTGCGACGTCGTCGCGCAGCCGCGTCACGTGCTCGAGGATGATCTTCGGCTTGCCGCCGACGATCGCCTGCACCTCGAAGCGCAGCCCCGCCTGCGTGCCCTTCGGAACCTCGCCCGCGGGAATGCGGAACGTCGTCTCCGCGGCGACCTTCTCGTGTGTCTCGCGGATCTCCTCGATCTCTGCGCCGAGCGCAGCCGCGATGACCTTGACGACGGCACCCCACGCGAAGGTCAGCACGCCGGGGATCAGGATCAGCGGCGTGTGGTCGAGCGGCTTCGCGAAGCCCATGGTGTCGAAGAGGACGGTGCCCTGGTCGTAGGTGTCGTAGTTCAGGATCTCCATCACGCGCACGGAGTCGACGCGCTGGCAGGCGCCGAGCAGCGTGATCGGCAGCGCGTCGTTGGCAAAGCCGGGATCGATGCCCGAGGTGAAGCACGACGTGTTGCCCTTGCGGCACGCGGCCTCGAGCTTCGCCACCGCGGACGGGTCCGCGGCCGGCGGGTAGATCAGCGACACGACCGACGTCGAGACGACGTTCTTTCCGGCCTCGAGCATGCGGCACATGTCGTCCACGGCCTCGGCCGGACGGAGGTCGCCGGTCGCGGTGTACGAGACGCAGTCGGCGTCGAGCTTCAGCAGCGCGTCGGCGTCGTTGGTCGCCTTGATGCCGCAGGGCGGCAGGCCGCACAGCTCGCCGGCGTCGCGGCCGACCTTGTCGGCGCCGTGCACCCACAGGCCGACCAGCTCGAGGTCCGGTCTCTCGATGATGGCCCGCAGGGCGAGCTTGCCGACGTTTCCCGTGCTCCACTGGATGACGCGATGACGACGCATTCCCGCCGTCTATCCCAGCCCGCACGCAATTGACAATCCGTCACGAAGGGCTCGCGTCGCGGCTGTAACGGGTGCTATATCCGGCGGATCACCCGCCCCGTAGGAGGTTCTCGTGCACACCGAGCTTTGCGATCGTCTGGGGATCGAGTTTCCCATCTTCGCCTTCACCCACTGCCGCGACGTCGTGGTCGCGGTCTCGCGCAACGGCGGCTTCGGCGTGCTGGGCGCGGTCGGCTTCTCGCCCGAGCAGCTCGAGGTCGAGCTCAAGTGGATCGACGAGCACATCGGCGACAAGCCGTACGGCGTCGACATCGTCATTCCCGGGAAATACGAGGGCATGGGCGAGATGGACCCGGCGAAGCTCGAGGCGACGCTGCTCGCCGCGATCCCGGAGCAGAACCGGCGATTCGCCGCGAAGCTGCTCGCGGACGCCGGCGTGCCCGAGCTGCCGCCCGAGGAGCGCCACCACCAGCTGCTCGGCTGGACCGCCGCCACCGCGAGCCCGCAGGTCGACGTCGCGCTGAAGCACCCGAAGGTCAAGCTGATCGCGAACGCGCTCGGCACGCCGCCGGAGGACGTCATCGAGCGCGTGCACCAGTCGGGCCGTCTCGTCGCGGCACTCTGCGGCAGCCCGAAGCAGGCGCTCGCGCACAAGAAGGCCGGCGTCGACATCATCATCGCGCAGGGCACCGAGGGTGGCGGTCACACCGGCGAGATCGGCAGCCTCGTGCTGTGGCCGCAGGTGATCGACGCGGTCGCGCCGACCCCCGTGCTCGCCGCGGGCGGCATCGGCAGCGGACGCCAGATCGCGTCGGCGCTCGCCGTCGGCGCGGCGGGCGTGTGGACCGGCTCGCTGTGGCTCGCGGTGGAAGAGGCCGAGGCGCCGCCCGCGCAGCGCGAGTCGTACTTCAAGGCGACCAGCAAGGACACGGTCCGCTCGCGCTCGGTGACCGGCAAGCCGTGCCGCATGCTGAAGAACGAGTGGACCGAGGCCTGGGAAGGCAAGGACTCGCCGGGCTACCTGCCGATGCCGCTGCAGGGCATGGTCACGATGGACATGATCACCCGCACGCACCGTTACGCCGACAAGGCGCAGAAGGTCGCGTTCAACCCGGTCGGGCAGGTGGTCGGAATGATCAACGAATCGCGCTCGGTCCGCTCGGTGATCCAGGACCTGGTCGCCGACTACGTCGCCTCCGTCGAGCGCCTGCAGAACCTGCTGCCGGGCTGAACCCGGCGCCTCCGGGAGATCCCGGAAAGCCCCCGCAGCGCGCTCTCCCGGCCGTGCGCGGACGCCATGGCGTCCGCGCCGCCGGGAAGAGCGCCGTGCCCGCTCAAGGAGCACGCTGCTGCGACCGACATCATCCCCAGCAGCTGCCGGCTCCATCGTGCAGCGTGCGAGGCGGGACACAGGCTTCTCGAGCCGGGGGCGGATGACAACGGGGGAGCACAGGTCGGGTCTGCAGAGGCTCGACGCCTGGATCGGCGACGACGTCCGAAGCCAGGGCGTCGACGTGCAGCGTCGCGCGCGGCTCGCGGTCGCGTGCAGCGGCGTGCTCGCGACCGTCGCGCTCTCGGTGCTGGCCGTGATCGTCGCCGGCACCGGCTTCGCGCACCTCGGGCTCATCGCGGCCGTGATCTTCGCGGGGCTGCTCTCCGTGTGCGTTCCCGTCGTCCTGAATCGCACCGGATCGCTGGTCGTCGCCGGCAACCTGCTGGCCCTGATCTCGTTCCTGCCGATGGTATTGACGTCGGCGCGCTCGGGCGGACTCGCGACACCAGGTCCGTTCATCGCGGCCGTCGTGCCGCTGCTCGCGCTGATCCTCGCCGGACGCGCGTCGGCGCTCTTCTGGAGCAGCATCGCGGTCGGCATGGTGGTGACGCTGCGCGTGCTGCGCACGTCTGGATACGATTTTCCCGTGCACCTCGACCAGGCGACCGTCGACTTCGCGCAGACGATCGGCGCGGTCGTCCTGATCGTCGTCGTGACGTCGATCGGGCTCCTCTACGAATGGCTGAAGGGCAGCGCGATCGACGCGCTCGACGACGCCAATCACGAGCTCGAGCGCGCGCGCGACGCCGCGTTCGAGGGCGCGCGCCTCAAGTCCGAGTTCCTCGCGACCATGAGCCACGAGATCCGCACGCCGATGAACGGCGTGATCGGCATGACCGGCCTGCTGCTCGACACGAAGCTCGACGGCGAGCAGCGCGAGTTCGTCGAGACCATCCGCGCGAGCGGCGACTCGCTGCTCACGATCATCAACGACATCCTCGACTTCTCGAAGATCGAGGCCGGACGCCTCGAGCTCGAGACGCACGAGTTCGAGCTGCGGCCGTGCGTCGAGGATGCGCTCGAGCTGCTGGCGGTGCGCGCGGCGGAGAAGCATGTCGAGCTCGCGTTCGCGTGCGCGCCGGACGTCCCGTTCGGTCTGCGCTCCGACTCGACGCGGCTGCGCCAGATCCTCGTCAACCTGGTCGGCAACGCCGTCAAGTTCACCGACCGCGGCGAGGTCGAGGTCTCGATCGAGGCGACGCCGCACGGCGACGGACGCAGCGAGCTGCACTTCCGCGTCCGCGACACCGGCATCGGCATCCCGCCCGATCGCGTCGACCGCCTCTTCCAGGCGTTCAGCCAGGTGGACGCGTCCACCACGCGCCGCTTCGGCGGCACCGGCCTCGGCCTCGCGATCTCGCGGCGCCTCGCCGAGATCATGGGCGGACGCATGTGGGTCGAGAGCACGGCCGGCGTCGGCTCGACGTTCCACTTCACGATCCTGGCCGAGGCGACGACCGCGCCGAGCGGTCACGCGACGTCGGTCCAGCTGCCCGAGCTCGCCGGACGCCGCGTGCTGCTGGTCGACGACAATCACACGAATCTGCGCATCCTCACGCTGCAGCTGCAGCACTGGGGCCTGGCACCGCGCGCGACCACGTCGCCCGAGGAGTCGCTGCGCTGGCTCGACGCGGGCGAGCGCTTCGACCTCGCCGTGCTCGACATGGTGATGCCCGAGATGGACGGCCTCGACCTCGCGGGCCGGATGCGCAAGCACTGTCCCGCGGCCGAGATGCCGATCGTCTTCCTGAGCCCGATCGGACGCACGGAGATCCTGACCCTGGCGCGCGAGCGCGGGCTCGACGCGGAGGAGATCGCGCAGGGCTTCCTCACCAAGCCCGCCAAGGCGGCACAGCTGCTGGCGCGCATCGCCGCGGTGCTCGGCGGACAGGTCCGTCCGGCGCAGCGCGCGCCGCTCACGGCGCCGCTGATCCCGCGGCTCGCCGACGACGTTCCGCTGCGCATCCTGCTCGCCGAGGACAATCACGTGAACCAGCGCGTCGCGCTGCGCATGCTCGACCGGATGGGCTATCGCGCCGAGGTCGCCGCGAACGGGAAGGAAGTTCTCGAGGCGCTCGACCGGCAGCCCTTCGACGTGATCCTCATGGACGTGCAGATGCCGGAGATGGACGGCTACGAGGCGACGCGCCGCGTGCGCGAGCGTCCGGGCGAGCAGCCGATCATCCTCGCGATGACCGCGAACGCGCTGCAGGGCGACCGCGAGGAGTGTCTCGCCGTCGGCATGGACGACTACCTTCCGAAGCCGCTGCGCCCGGCCGACCTCGGCGACAAGCTCGCCGCGATCGGCGCGCGGATCGCGGAGCGCGCGACCAAGGCGCGTCCGCCCGCTGCTTGACGCGGACCGCGCGACGCGCCGGGCGCGTCAGTACAGCTCGGCGATCTCGCCGGTGCGGCAGTGCTCGAGGTAGCGCGCGAGGTGGTCGCGCCGGAACCGCTCGAGGTCCCACGGCACGGGATCGAGCAGGTGCTCGTTGGCCGGCGGGATCACGTACGCCTGCGCGTCGCGCGGGCCTTCGGCGGTGACGACGCGCACGACGCGGCGCTCGTACATCTCGCCCTCGAAGCGGTCGAGGCGGAGGAGTGCCGCGTCGTGCACGTCGAGCCACAGCCGTCCGTCGACGGACGCGCCCGTCACGGCGCGCACGCCGGGATAGACCGCGTCGCGCACGCGGACGCGCTCCCAACCGTCGAGGCGCGCCGGCACGCTCGCGAAGCGCGCGCCGGCGACCGCCTCCATC
>JAXLXO010000023.1:0-137698 GCA_046327915.1 Binatia bacterium
GCCTCCGCGGCGCGATCGAGACACTCCTGCAGCGTGCCCGACGTGTCGACCGTCGCGCGCTGCGCGGCCGACGGCCCGAGCGTCTGCTCGAGCAGCAGGTCCTCCGGCGTGATCACGTCGCCGCGTGCGAGCACGACGGCGCGCTCCATCACGTTCTCGAGCTCGCGCACGTTGCCCGGCCACGCGTGCTCGGCGATCGCGCGCTCCGCCTCCGGCGACAGCGTCAAGCGCCGCCCGCCGCCCGCCGCGTGGCGCGCGAGGAAGTGGTGCACCAGCGGCAGCACGTCCTCGCGGCGCTCGCGCAGCGGCGCGAGCTGCACCGGAATCACGTTCAGGCGGAAGAACAGGTCGTCGCGGAAGCGTCCCGCCTGCACCTCGTCGCGCAGCACGCGGTTGGTCGCGGCGACGACGCGCACGTCGATCTTCCGCGCCTGCGTGCCGCCGACGCGCAGGACCTCGCCTTCCTGCAGCACGCGCAGCAGCTTCGCCTGGAAGTCGAGGCTGACCTCGCCGATCTCGTCGAGGAAGAGCGTGCCGCCCTGCGCGCGCTCGAAGCAGCCCGCACGCGACGCGGCCGCACCGGTGAAGGCGCCCTTCTCGTGGCCGAAGAGCTCGCTCTCGAGCACGCCCTCCGCGAACGCCTTGCAATTGACGGCGACGAACGGCTGGCCGACGCGGTCGCTCCAGTAGTGCAGGAGCCGCGCGACGAGCTCCTTTCCGGTGCCGCTCTCGCCCTGGATCAGCACCGTCGCCTTGCTGGGTGCGACGCGCCGCACGAGATCGAGCAGCTCCTTCGAGCGCGCGCTCTCGGCGACCATCGCGTCGGGCGCGTAGCGGCTCGCGACCTCCTGCTTGAGGTAGCGGTTCTCGCGCTCGAGGCGCGTCAGGTCGAGCGCGCGGCCGACCAGCGCACGCAGCTCGTCGTTGTCGAACGGCTTCGTCAGGTAGTCGAACGCGCCCTCGCGCATCGCCGCCACCGCCGACGGCACGCTGCCGTGCGCGGTGATCAGGATCACCGGCAGCGCGGGGCGCTTCTCGTGCAGGCGGCGCAGCAGCTCGATGCCGTCCATGCCGGGCATGCGCCAGTCGGTGACGACCGCGTCCGCGCCGCGCGCCTCGACTGCGGCGATCGCCGCCTCGCCGCCGTTGCAGGTCTCGCACTCGTATCCCGCGCGGGCGAGCGCCATCGCGACCACCGACGCCATGCGCTCCTCGTCGTCCACCACCAGGATGCGCGGCTTCATGCGACAGCTCCCGCGCTCGTCGCGCGCGCTTCGGGAAGCGCGATGCGGAACAGCGCGCCGCCGCCCGGACGCTCCGCGACGTCGATGCGTCCCGCGTGCGCCTCGACGATCTGCCGCGCGACCGCGAGCCCGAGGCCGGTGCCCTTGTCGCGCGTGGTGAAGAACGGCTCGAAGATGCGCGCGCGCAGCTCCTCGGGCACGCCCGGTCCCGAGTCGGCGACGTCGATCTCGACCAGCCCGTCGCCCGTTGCGCGCGCGCCGAGCCGCACCTCGCCGCCGCGCGGCACGACGTCGGCCGCGTTCGCGAGCAGGCCGATCAGCACCTGCACGATCAGGTCGGAGTCGGCGCGGACGTCGGGCGGCGCCGGATCGGCGGCGCGCACCACGCGGATGTCCTTCGCCTCGAGGTCCTGGCGTGCGAGCAGCAGCGCCTGCTCGAAGAGCGCGCCGACCGGCACCGTGCGCGGCGCGAGCCGCGGCGGACGCGCGAAGCTCAGCAGCGACGACACCACGCTGCCGAGCCGGTCGATCTCCGCGGTGATGAACGAGCTCGCGCGCTGCGCGTCTGCGTCGGCGGCGGGCAGTCCCTCGTTCAGACCCTGCGCGGCCGAGCGGATGATGCCCAGCGCGTTGCGCACCTCGTGCGCGATCGCGGCGGCGAGCTGTCCGAGTGCCGCTAGCTTCTCGCTCTGCGCGAGGCGCACGCGCGTCGCGGCGACGGTCTCCATCTGCGCCGCGATGATCGCGGCGGCGCGGCGGTCGCGGCGCCGCGCCTCGAGGACCAGGCCGAACAGCAGCCCCGCCGTCGCGAACGTGCACGCGTAGAGCAGCAGCGCCGCGATGGTGACGTCGGTGCCGTTCATCTGGAAGCGGATGCCGAGCGCGAAGGTGAGCACGAGGTCGCCGAGGCCGATCGCGAAGCCGGTCGCGAGTCCCCACCAGCGCTCGAGGCGCCACCACGGGCGCGGGTCGTCGGCCGCGGCGCTGCGGCCCGGGTCGGTCTCGCGCACGTCGTTCGCAGTCTGCGTGATCATCCTGCCTCGGACCGGAGCAACTGCGCGGCCACGCCGCACCGGACGCCCGGTTCGCGCGGATCTTGGCGGCACGCGCCGCCCGGTGCAATCGGCGCGGGCTGCGGCGTTGCGCGCCCGCAACGCTCGTGGCCGCCGGGCAACGAGGGACGACCGCGTTCCGGCGGCTTCGCGGAGGCCCGCAGCCCGTCCTTTCTGCGGTTTCGTCCCGGCACGCCGCTTGGACTGCCGCCGCGACGCGCCGCAACGAACGGCGCCGCTCGCAGACGAAGGGAGTACCTCATGAGTGGAAGAAAGATCCTGCTGTTCGTCGTCCTCGCGGACTTCATCGCGATCTCGGCGTGGGCCGTGTCGAGGGTCGGCGTCGTCGGCCTGTTCGCCGGAACCATCGAGAGCCCGGCCGCGATCGTCGGCCTCGCCGACCTCGTCATCTGCCTCGGCCTGATCTGCACGTGGATGGTGCGCGACGCGCGCGCCCGCGGCACGTCGGCGCTGCCGTATGTGCTCTTGACGCCGCTCCTCGGCAGCGCCGCCGCCCTGCTCTACCTGCTGCGCCGTCCGGACGGCGCGCCCGACCCGACGCTCGCGGTGCCGGTCGTGCGCGCGACCGCGCACGCACGCTGAACGACGGAGGGGCGCTTCCGCTGGCGTCGCGCACCGCGCGGCGCTAGCGGGGCGTCGTGCGCCAGGTCGCCTACGAGGACGAGGCGGAACGCTACGCGGCGGCACGCGGGCTCGCGCTCGACGCGATCGCACCGTGGCGCGAGGCGATCGCGCCGTGGCTCGCGCGCGCCGCACCGATCCTCGACGGCGGCGCCGGCACGGGACAGTTCACGAACGCCTTCCGTGCGTGGTTCGATTGCGACGTCGTCGCGCTCGAGCCGGCCGCGGCGATGCGCCGCACGGCGTGCACGCTCGCCGCCGGCGATCCGCGACAGCGCTGGGTCGGTGGAAGGCTGGAGGAGCTGCCGCTGGCGCGCGCGACGTGCGGCGCCGCGTGGCTCTCGACCGTCGTGCACCACGTCCGCGATCTCCCGCGCTGCGCGGACGAGCTGCGGCGAGTGCTGGTGCCCGGCGCACCGGTGCTGATCCGCGGCGCGTTCCCCGGGCGCCACGAGGGCATCACGCTGCTGCGCTTCTTTCCCGAGACCATGCGGCGGCTGGAGACCTTCCCCGGCGTCGACGAGGTGTGCGCACGCTTCGCGGACGCGGGCTTCACGCGCGTCGCGCTGCACGAGGTCGCGCAGCGCTCGGCCGCGTCGCTCACGGACTACCGGGCGCGTGTCGTCACCGGACGCCACGCCGATTCGCTGCTCGCGGTCCTCGACGACGGCGAGTTCGCGCGCGGGCTCGCCCGCCTCGACGACGCGATCGCGGGCGGTCCTCCGGACGCCGCCGTGCACGACCGGCTGACGCTGCTCGTGCTGCGCTGAGCGCGACGTCGCGACAGCCGTCGGCACGCATCGCGTAGTTCTACGCTCTGGGCCGGCGTCCGGTTTCGGATCAAAGGCGGTGAACGCCCGCCGCGCGTGCGCCAGATGCGTGCGCGGCTCCGAAACACGCAGCTCTCTCGCGGAGGCCTCGATGAAACGGACCCTGCTCACGCTCTGCGGCGCCGCCGCCCTCCTGCTCCTGATCGCGTTCGACGCGCATGCGCGCTGCGGCGACGCGGCCGGTGATGCGGCCGCGATCGCCGCGGCACGCGCCGACATCCAGGCGGCGTGCGGCTGCCCGACCACCGCCGGATCGCGCGCCTCCTTCCTCTCGTGTGCGCGCGGCATCGCCTCGAACCGCGTCACAACAGGGCAGCTCTCGTCTTCGTGCCGCGCGTCGGTGCTGCGCTGCGCGAGCAAGTCGACGTGCGGGCGTCCGGGAGCGGTGTCCTGCTGCCGCACGAACCGCACCGGCAAGACCACGTGCAGCGTGGTCGGCAGCGCCGCGCGCTGCAAGCCGCCCGCGGGCGGCAGCGCCTGCGTCGGGCAGTACGCGAGCTGCTGCGACGCGTGCACCACGACCGGCTGCCGTCCGACGCCGACGCCCGCGCCGACAGCGACTCCCACACCGGTCCCGACCGCGACGCCGCCGATCCCGACGCTCGCCCCGCTGCCGGAGATCTGCCAGCCGCTGATCGGGCTGCCGTCGCTGGCGACGGTGCCGTTCACGGTCACGCAGGGCTCGACGGATTGCGGCGGCGCCGGCTTCAACCCGCCACCGGCACCGCCGTTCAGCGGCGACGTGCGCAATGCGGCGGACGCGAAGCTCGGCGACCTCGGCGAGGGCTGCCTCTACACCGGCGGCTTTCCGCCGATCCCGATCCCGGCCGGCAACACCGCGATGCTCGACGTGAAGGGTGTCGGGCTGCTCGACGTCAAGCTGGGCGGCAGCGACGGCAACGGTCCGCGCGACTGCACGAAGGGCGCGGGACCGGACGCGCACTGCCTGAACGGCAAGCCCGGCACCGACGGCAACGGCGCGTGCACGTCGGACGCGCACTGCGGCGGCGGCAAGGGCACGTGCCAGTACGACGCCAACTGCTTCTTCGGACCGCCGATCCCGATTGCCTCGTTCGGCGCGTGCGTGGTGAACGCGTTCCAGACCGACCTGTGCGGCAACGTGAACCTGCTCACCACGCAGGCCACCTTCGCGACGACGATCTCTGCGCGGGTGTACTTGACGGGCAGCACGGCGCAGCCGTGCCCGATCTGTGACGGCGGCACGTGCAGCGCGGGCACGAACGCGGGCGGCGCATGCGCGCCGGTCGGCGCGCTCGGCACGAGCCCCGACTGTCCGCCGGCCGACACGGCCTTCCTGGGCTCGCTCACGGTGCCGATCACGCAGCTCGGCACCGGCACGTCGTCGCTCGCGGCGGATGCGTCGGGGCTGTTCTGCTCCGGTCAGACGGCCCCGGGGGCGCTCGGGCTGCCGGCCGCGCGCGAGGTCACGGAGAACGGCGCCGGCTTCGGCGCCAGCGGCAGCCTGCTCGGCATGCGGCTCGCGGGGACCTTCTGCATCCCCGCGTCGGGCAGCTTCCTCGATTCGGTCGCGGGCTTGCCGGCGGTGGGCGCCGTGAGCCAGCGCGGCGAGCTCGACCTGACGCAGGTGCTGGGCTTGCCGTGAACGCGGCGGGAGGCGGTGGGTCCGAAGGTCGGCACCGCCTCCCGCCGCGCTCTAGAGGATCTTCTCCGCGAAGCGCGCCAGCGCGTCCATCGCCTCGCGGGCGCGCGTCCACGGCAGCGACACGACGCGGGCGACGCCGGCGTCGGCGAAGCGCGCCAGCACGTCGCGATCGAGGCTCGCGGCCGACGGTCCGACGGTGACCTCGAACGGCAGGTGCTCGCGCCCCGCGGCCGCGCGCAGCTCGCGCAGCTTCGCGATCAGCGGCACGACGCTCTCCGGCGTGTGGCGCACGCCGTACCAGCCGTCGCCGATCTCGGCGGCCCGCTTGAGCGCGGCCTCGGTCTCGCCGCCGACGAGGATCGGCAGCGGCTTCTGCACGGGCTTCGGCTCGAACTTGACGGGCCCGAACGAGAACGACTTGCCGCGGAACTCGGGCTCGCTCTCGGTCCACAGCGTGCGAAGCGCGCGCACGCACTCGCGCAGCAGCGGGCCGCGGCGCGCGAAGTCCACGCCGGCGGCGACGAACTCCTCCTCGAGCCAGCCGACGCCGACGCCGAGGCTGAAGCGTCCGTTCGACAGCACGTCGAGCGTCGTCGCGAGACGCGCGGTGACCAGCGGATGGCGCAGCGGCAGGATGTAGATGTTCGTGCCGAGCCGGATGCGCGACGTGACCGCCGCGATCTGGGCCAGCACCATCAGCGGGTCGAGCAGCGGCGTCGCCGGGTTGATCGGCGGCACGCCGTCCTCGGTGTACGGATAGCGGCTGTGGAAGGTCGTCGGGAAGACGAGGTGCTCCGCGACCCACACCGACTCGAAGCCGAGCTCCTCCGCTCGCTGTGCGACCGGCACGAGCTGCTCGTGCCGCAGCATGAAGAGCGGAATGCCGACCTTCACCGACGCGGCACCGCTCACGGCAGGACCGCGATGATGCGCGCCGGCGCGCCCGAGCCGCCGCCGATCTTCATCGGCAGCGCGACGAAGAGCGCGCCCTGCTCGGGCAGACGGTCGAGGTTCGCGACGTTCTCGAACGCGGGCTTGTTCGCGCCGTTGATCGTCTGGTGGACGATGAAGTCCTTCGACGGTCCGTGATCGATGCTCGGCGTGTCGACGCCGATCGCGTCGATCGAGCGCTGCGCCACGAGCCACTCCGCCGCCTCCTTGGAGAAGCCCGGGAAATGCAGGTTCGCAACGTCGCCCTTCTGCGCGGTGCCGAGGTACTCGAGGCGGTTCGGCCAGTAGCGTCCCCAGCCGCTGCGCATGAGCACGACCGCACCGTCGGGGATGCGCCCGTACTTCGCCTCCCAGCGCTCGAGGTCCGCGACCGTCAGGCGGTAGTCGCGATCGGCGCTCGCGGAGTCGCGCACGTCGATCACCACCGCGGGGCCCATCATCGCCGACAGCGGCACCTGGTCCGCCGTCAAGCGCCCCTGCGCGAAGTGGATCGGCGCGTCCATGTGCGTGCCGCCGTGCTCGGCGGTGGTGAAGTGGTTCGCCGCGTAGAAGTAGCCCTGCGGCGTCAGGCCGTTCTTGCCGACCTCGAGGTGGAAGCCGTCCTCCGTCGGCCAGTAGATGGTCGTGTCGTCGAACGTGTAGGTCAGGTCCACGACGCGCGACTCGTCGATCGCCGGCGCGGCGCCTTCCCCGCGCGCCGTCCCGGTCGTCGCGACGAGCAGCAGCGACGCGGCGAGCGTCGCGCACGCACGGAAACTGTGCCGCAGGAAGCGCGCTGTCGGAGGCTCGTCCACGGACATCGCCGCCACGCTCACTCCTTCCACCACGGATAGAACGGCGGCATGTCGGCGCTCGGCCGCATCGAGAACTTCGGCGGACGCTTCTCGAGGAAGGACGACACGCCCTCGTACGCGTCGGCCGAGCGGCCCATGAAGAAGATGCTCTTCGAGTCGAGCAAGTGCGCCTCCATCGGGCTCGACGCGCCGAGCATGCGCCACAGGAGCTGTCGCGAGAGCGCGACCGACACCGCCGACGTGTTTTCCGCGATCTCGCGCGCGAGCGTGCGCGCCGCCGACACCACCTGATCCGCCGGCAGGACGCGGCTCACCAACCCCGCCGCGTGCGCTTCCGCCGCGTCGAACACGCGTCCGGTGAAGACCCACTCCGCCGCCTGCTGGATGCCGACGATGCGCGGCAGGAACCAGCTGCTCGCCGCCTCGGGCACGATGCCGCGACGCGCGAACACGAAGCCGATCTTCGCGCCTTCGGCCGCGATGCGGATGTCCATCGGCAGCGTCATCGTGATGCCGACGCCGACCGCCGAGCCGTTGATCGCGCCGATCACCGGCTTCTTCAGCGAGTGGATCTTCAGCGACACGAGCCCGCCCTCGTCGCGGTGCGAGTCGATCGTCTGCTTCGAGCCCTGCGCGCCGCCGTCGAAGGTCTTGCCGCCGCTGCCGAGATCGGCGCCGGCGCAGAAGGCGCGGCCTTCGCCGGTCACGATGACGACGCGCACGTCGTCGTCGGCGTCGGCCGCGTCGAGCGCGTGCAGCAGCTCGTGGCACATCCGGGGCGTGAACGCGTTCATGCGTTCGGGGCGGTGCAGCGTGATCGTGGCGACGCGGTCCTGCACCGCGTAGCGAATGTCCTCGTAGCTCATCCGAAGCTCCTCTTCGTCCCGGCGGGACCGTTCACCGCCGCCGCGTCGTCGTGCTCCCGCGCACCGATCACCGACGCATAGACCTTCTCCAGCCGTGCCGCCGACTCCTCCCACGAGAAGCGGCGCGCCATCGCCTGGTGGCGCAGCCGCGCCACGTGCGCGGGCCTGCGGTACCAGGTGTCGAGCGCGTAGCGCAGCGCGGCGCCGCACGCTTCCGCCGTCGGCGCGAGGAACACGAAGCCCGTGCCCTCGCCCGTCGACTCGTCGTACGCCGTCACGGTGTCGGCGAGGCCGCCCGTCGCGCGCACGATCGGCAGCGTGCCGTAGCGCATCGCGTACATCTGTCCGAGGCCGCACGGCTCGTGGCGCGACGGCATGAGGAAGTAGTCGGCGCCGGCGTGGATGCGGTGCGCGGTCTCCTCCGAGTAGCCGACGTGCACGCCCGCGCGTCCGGGGAAGCGCGCGGCGAGCGCGCGGAACATCTCCTCGAGCGCGGGCTCACCGGAGCCCTGCACGACGAGCTGCGCGCGGCCTTCGTCGAGTGCTGCGGCGAGCGGCTCGTGCAGCAGGTCGAGTCCCTTCTGCGGCGCCAGGCGCGAGACCACGCCGAGCACCGGCACGTCGTCGCGCTGCTCGAGCGCGAACGCCGCCTGCAGCGCGCGCTTGCACACGAGCTTGCCGCGCAGGTCGCGCGGGTCGAAGCGGCGCGCGAGGAAGTCGTCCGTGCGCGGATCCCAGAGCTCCTCGTCGACGCCGTTCAGGATGCCCGTGGTGCTCGCCGCGCGGCGCGCGAAGAAGGCGTGCAGGCCACAGCCGCCGTCCTCGCTGCGGATCTCGCGTGCGTAGGTCGGCGACACCGCGGTGATCGCGTCGGCGGCGGCGACGCCGCCCTTCAGGAAGTTGACGCCGCCGAGATCCTCGAAGCGGTCGGCGGTGCGCTGCTCGTCGGGAAGGCCGATCCAGCGCCAGGCGTCCATCGCGAAGCGTCCCTGGTACTCCGCGTTGTGGATCGTCAGCACGCTGCCGATGCGCGCGAGCCGCGGATCGTGCGCGCGCAGCTCGGCGAGGTAGGCGGGCGCGAGCGCCGTCGGCCAGTCGTGCGCGTGCAGGACGTCGGGCTCGAAGCCGAAGTCGAGCGCGACCTGCACGGCCGCGCGCGACAGGAACGAGAACCGGTACGCGTCGCGCGCGTAGTCGGCGCCGGCGCCATAGAGCCCGCCGCCGGCGAACAGGTCGTCGCGCTCGAGCAGATAGACCGATCCACCGCCGGGCAGCGGTGCGAGCCAGAGCGCGGCGTCGAGCGTCTCGCCGCCCATCGGCACGCGGATCGTGCCCTGCGACCGCGCGCCGAGCGCCGCCGGGTCGATCGAGGCGTAGCGCGGCAGCAGGATGCGCGCGTCGTGCCCGCGCCGGGCGAGGGTCTTCACCAGCGCCGCGACCGCGTCTCCGAGGCCACCCGCCTTGGCGAGCGGCTGGCACTCCGACGCGACGAACAGGAGCCGCAGTCCGGCGCTGAACATCGGGCCGACACTTGTCCAGGTCGCGCGCCGGCGCAAGCGCTCGTCCGCCGTGCCGCACGCGTGATCCTTCCTTGCCTGCGGTCGTGCGGCGGGATAGCGACGGTCTGCGTCATGGCCACCTCCGACAGCAAGCCCGGCTCGCCCCGCCTCCGTCGCTCGCTGCTGTTCGTCCCCGGCGACGACCGGCACAAGATGGAGAAATCGCTGCGCGCGGGCTCCGACTCGCTGATCTTCGATCTCGAGGACGCGGTCGTGCCGGCGCACAAGGTACGGGCCCGCGAAACGGTCCGCGACGCGCTGTTGTCGCTCGACTTCAAGGGCGCGGAGAAGCTGGTCCGCATCAATCCGCTCGAGACCGGCCTCACGCTCGACGACCTGACGGTCACCATGGCCGGGCACCCCGACGGCTACGTCGTGCCGAAGGTCCGCAGCGAGGACGACGTGCGCTTCATCGACCGCGCGCTCGCGAACTTCGAGGCGCTGGTCGGACGCGAGCAGGGATCGGTCCGTCTGGTGCTGCTCGCGACCGAGACGCCCGAGGGCATCCTCAACATCCGCCGCGTCGCGCAGGCGAGCCTGCGCTCGGCGGCACTGATGTGGGCGAGCGAGGACCTGTCGAACGCGCTCGGCTCGCGGCGCTCGCGCAAGTCCGATGGCTCTCTGCCCGACGTCTTCCAGTTCGCGCGCTCGGCGTGCCTGCTCGCCGCGGCCGCGGCCGGCATGGATCCGCTCGACATGCCCTACTTCGACTTCCACGACGACGAGGGCCTCGAGCGCGAGGCGCAGGAAGCGGCCGATCTCGGCTTCACCGGCAAGGCCGCGATTCATCCCGCACAGATCCCCACCATCAACCGCGTGTTCGTGCCGAGCGAGGAAGAGGTCGCGGAGGCGAACGCGCTGCTCGCGGCCGCCACCGAAGCCTTCGCGCGCGGCCAGGCCGCGTTCGTCTACAAGGGCGCGATGGTCGACGCCCCGCACATCAACCGCGCCCGCAAGATCGTCGCCCGCGCCGCCGCCGGCCGCGCGGCGAGCTGACGCTTCGGCGCCGCGGCTCAGCGGACGCCGGACCGGAGAAAGCGATGCAGACCGAGAACGGAACGGCGACGCACTTCCACACCTGCCCGCTGTGCGAGGCGAACTGCAATCTGAAGCTCGTCACGCGCGGGCGCGAGGTGGTCTCGATCCGCGGTGACGACGACGATCCGTTCAGCAACGGCTTCATCTGCCCGAAGGGCCCCGCCGTCGCGGAGCTCGACGCCGATCCTGACCGCCTGCGCACGCCGATGATCCGCCGCGGCGAGACCTGGCACGAGGCGACGTGGGAGGAGGCGTTCCGCGAGATCGACACGCGCCTCGGGAAGATCCTCGGCGAGCACGGCCGCAATGCAGTCGGCGTGTATCTCGGCAACCCGTCGGCGCATCACGTCGGCGTGGCGCTGTTCTCGCGCGCGATGCTGCGCACGCTCGGCAGCCACAACGTCTTCTCCGCCAGCACCGTGGACCAGATGCCGAAGCAGGTGTCGGCTGGGCTCATGTTCGGCACCGCGCTCAGCGTGCCGGTGCCCGACGTCGACCGCACCGACTACCTGATGATCCTCGGCGCGAACCCGCTGGTGTCGAACGGCAGCCTGATGACCGCGCCCGACATGAAGGGCCGCATCCGCGCGATCCGCGCGCGCGGCGGGAAGGTCGTCGTGCTCGACCCGCGGCGCACGCGCACCGCCGAGGAGTCGGACGAGCACCTCTTCATCCGCCCGGGCATGGACGCGCTCTTCCTGTTCGGCGTCGTGCACGTGCTGCTCGAGGAGAAGCTCGCCAAGCCGGGCAAGCTCGCACCGCTGCTCGACGGACTGCAGCGCGTGACCGAGCTCGCACGCGAGTTCGCGCCCGAGCGCGTCGCCGACGCGTGCGGCATCGACGCCGCGACGATCCGCCGTCTGGCGCGCGAGCTCGCCGGTGCGAAGACCGCGGCGGTCTACGCGCGCATCGGAACCTGCACGCAGGAGTTCGGCACCACGGCGAGCTGGCTCGTCGACGTGATCAACGTGCTGACCGGCAACCTCGACCGCGAGGGCGGTGCGATGTTCCCCAAGGGCGCCGTCGGCGCGGCGAACGCGATGGGCGCTCCGGGGCGCGGACGCGGCGTCAAGCTGGGACGCTTCAAGAGCCGCGTGCGCGGTGCCCCGGAGGTCTTCGGCGAGCTGCCGGTGGTGTGTCTCGCGGAGGAGATCGAGACGCCCGGCGCCGATCAGATCCGGGCGCTGATCACCGTCGCCGGCAATCCCGCACTCAGCACGCCGAACGGCGGACGCCTGACGCGCGCATTGGCGACGCTCGACTTCATGGTGAGCGTCGACATCTACCTGAACGAAACGACGCGCCACGCGCACGTGATCCTGCCGGGGCTGTCGCCGCTCGAGCAGAGTCACTTCCCGTTCGCGTTCACGCAGCTCTCGGTGCGCAACTTCGCGCGCTACTCGCGCCCGACGTTCCCCGTTCCCGCGGGACAGATGCCCGAGTGGCAGATCATGCTGCGCCTCGCCGGCATCGTCGCCGGGCAGGGACCGGACGCGAGCATCGACGCGCTCGACGACTTCGTCTTCGAGCAGCAGCTCGAGAAGGCGATCGGCAGCGAGCACTCGCCTGCCTACGGCCGCAGCGCCGACGACGTGCGCAAGGCCGTCGCGGGACGTCGCGGACCCGAGCGTCTGCTCGATCTCATGCTGCGCACCGGTCCGTACGGTGACGGCTTCGGCGCGCGCGATGGCTTGACGCTCGCGAAGCTCGAGCAGAGCGACCACGCGGTCGACCTCGGTCCGCTCGCACCCCGCCTGCCCGATCTGCTGCGCACGCCGTCGGGCAGGATCGAGCTCGCGCCGGAGGCGATCGTCGCCGATCTCGACCGCTTGCGCGCGAAGCTCGCGCCGGCGCCGGGCGCGCGTCCCCTGCTGCTCGTCGGACGCCGCGACCTGCGCTCGAACAACTCGTGGATGCACAACGTCGAGGCGCTGGTGTCGGGCAAGGCGCGCTGCACGCTGCACCTCCACCCGGAGGACGCGCGCGCCCTCGGTCTCGACGACGGCGAGAACGCCGTCGTGCGCTCGCGCGCCGGCAGCATCGAGGTGCCGGTCGAGATCACCGACGGCATCATGCGCGGGGTCGTCAGCGTCCCGCACGGCTGGGGCCACGATCAGAGCGGCACCCGCCTCGGCGTCGCCTCGCGGGTCGCGGGCGCGAACAGCAACCGGCTCGCGGAAGAGGACCGCTTCGATCCCATTTCCGGGAATGCCGTCCTCAACGGCATCGAGGTGTCCGTCGAGCGGGCCGCGGCCGCTAGTTCCTGACCTGACGGATCGCATGGCGGACGCCCTGCCGCCCGCCTGCGGATTCCCCGCCTTTCCGCCACGAGGCCTACCGCGGATCTTCGCGGACGTGGCGCGCGTGCGTCGCGGCGTTGTCGGACCGCCACGTTCATGGCGGTCGCCGTGGCGTGTGCCTGCGTCCGAACTACGGAATTTCCGGCACGCGGATTGCGATGCAGCGCGTCAGCTCGGGAATGCGGTCGATTCCAACCCAGAGTCGGAAACGTTCCGAGCCAGCTCGCCGGACCGCCTGTCGCGGAATGGACCCCGACACGGACGGCGTGATTCCCGCACCGGACGAACCGCACACCCGGGTGGGAGACGGAGGAAGGAGTTCGATCATGTTGACCTCGGTTATGCCGGTTCTGGCCTCTCCGGCGGCGATCCCCGATCAGGTGGTGACGCTGACCTTCGGCCCGATGTGGACGGTTCTGCTGTTCGCCGCGTCGCTCGCCCTCACCTGCGGCCTGATGTGGCTGCTCAAGAACGTCGAGCACGACACGCACAGCGGCCACGCCGATCACTTCCCGCTGACTCTGGTTCGTCCGGTCGGGCACCGCGCCTGACGGTCGATCGAAACCCGGCGGACGACGCCGTCCGCCGCAACCCGCCCGCTTCTCCCGCGCCGCGCGTCGCGTGGCCGGGAGGGCGAGCGGAGTGACGCTCACGCGCCCGTGCGCTTGACGCTCACACGTTCTTGACGCTCACGCGTCGTCGCGCTCCGCGCCGTCCGGCTTGAGCTGGCTCTGCTCGCGCATCGCGAGCATCACGCGGTCGATCTCGCGGCGCTCCGCCTGAACGAAGCGTTCGACCGCGGCGGCGAGGCGCGGATCGCGCAGGTGATGCATGCTGCGCGTCGGCTCCGGGTCGAAGCCGCGCAGCCACTTGAACTCCCCGCCGGCACCTGGCTCGAAGCGTTGCAGCCCGTCACGGATGCAGTGCTCGATGGTGGCGTAGTAGCACAGGTTGAAGTGGAGGAAGCGGACCTCCTCGAAGGTTCCCCAGTAGCGTCCGTACAGCACGCCGCTCTTCTGGACGTTGAACGTCCCGGCGACGAGATCGCCGCCGCGGCGTGCGGTGATGAAGCAGAGGTTGTGGCGGAAGCGCTCGCGCAGCAGCTCGTAGAAGCGCTTCGTCAAGTATCGGCGGCCGTAGACGTACTTGTCGACCGTCGTCAAGTACAGCTCGTACATCGGGGCGAAGAGGTCGTCGGGGATCGCGTCCCCCTTCTGGGTGACGATCTCGACGCCCTGCGCGGCGAGCTCGCGCCGCTCGCGCCGCACCTCCTTGCGGCGCTTGTGCCGCAGGGCCGCGAGGTAGTCCTCGAAGTCGCCGTAGCCGCGGTTGCGCCACTTGTACTGGAAGCCCAGCCGCTCCGAGAAGCCGACCTCGCGCAGCGCCTCGGCCTCCTCGTCGGAGCAGAAGTTGACGTGTACCGACGACACCTCGTTCTCGTCGCACAGCTCGCGCAGCGCGCGCGCGAGCATGCGCACGATGCCGCCGCGGTGCAGGTGCTTCGCGACCAGGAAGCGCAGTCCGGCGACCGGCGTGAACGGCACGCCGACGAGCAGCTTCGGGTAGTACTCGATGCCCGCGCCGTGCGCCGCGTTCGCCCAGGCGTAGTCGAAGACGAACTCGCCTTCGCTGTTGGTCTTCAGGTACAGCGGGCACGCGGCGACCAGCCGGTCGTTCTCGTAGAGGGCGAGGTGCTGCGGGCTCCAGCCGCTCCGGCCGCCGACGCAGCGCGCCTCCTCCAGCGACGCGAGCCAGCCCCATTCCAGAAACGGCGACTCGTCGCCGACGAGCGCGTCCCATTCCTCCCGACGGACGTCGCTCGCGAGTTGGGTCAGGATGCGGAGCGTGAACATCCGCGGCTCTTCGTCGGTCGTCACCGGCGTCGCCATCCTCGCCCGCGAAGGACGCAGCGGCAAGCCCTCCCACGGGGCGACGTCCAAAGCGAAAGCCCCCGCTGCTGTGGTATGGCCCGTCCATGGCGGGAAAATTCTTCGAGGAGCTTCCGGTCGGCGCTACGTTCCGGCACCAGCCGAGCCGCACGGTCACCGAGACCGACAACCTCCTGGTGACGACGCTCACCATGAACACGCAGCCACTGCACCTCGACCACGAGTTCGCGAAGGGCACGGAGTTCGGGAAGCCGCTGGTGAACAGCATGTTCACGCTCGCGCTCGTCGTCGGACTCTCCGTCAGCGACACCACGCTCGGCACGACGATCGGCAACCTCGGCTTCGAGAAGGTCGAGTTCCCGAAGCCGGTGTTCTTCGGCGACACGATCACCGTCGAGACGACGGTGCTCGAGGCGCGGCGATCGAAGTCCCGCCCGGACGTCGGCATCGTGCTGTTCGAGCACACAGGCACCAACCAGCGCGGCGAGGTCGTGTGCCGCGCGAAGCGCAACGCGATGATCCGCGCGAAGTCCTGACGCGGCGCACTCGCGCGCGGTGCTTCTCTGGGCTGCACCGCGGGTGTAGCCGTGGACCATGGGGAACCGCGACGTGGCTGATCTGTGGGCCTACCACGACGCCACGAAGCACTCCCTCGCGACCCTGCGCGGCGACCCGCACGTCCTCGACTGGGACATCCTGCCGCGGCCGTTCAAGGTCTACCCGACGCTCGAGCCGATCCCGCTCGCGCGCGACCTCACGGGATCGCAGCGTCCCGCGCTGGAAGCGATCGCCGACGACGGCCGCGGCAGCGACGGAAGCGACGCACCGCACGTCGACGTCGATCTGCTGGCGCACCTGCTCTACTTCACCGCCGGCGTCCTGAAGCGCCGCAGCTACCCGATCGGCGAGACGTTCTTCCGCGCCGCCGCGTGCACCGGGAACCTGCACCACATCGACGTCTACCTCGCGTGCGCCGACGTGCCCGGCCTCGACGCCGGGCTCTACCACTTCGGTCCGCACGACTTCGCGCTGCGCCGGCTGCGCACGGGCGACCACCGCGCGGCACTCGTCGTCGCGACCGGCGCCGAGACGCACGTGCGCGAGGCGCCGGCGGTGCTGGTGCTGACGAGCACCTGGTGGCGCAACGCGTGGAAGTACCGCAGCCGCGCGTACCGGCACGCGTTCTGGGACGCCGGCACGCAGCTCGCGAACCTGCTGGCGCTCGCCGCCGCGCGCCGCCTGCCGGCCGAGGTCGTGCTCGGCTTCGCCGACGATCCCGTCAACGATCTGCTCGGCATCGACCCGCAGCACGAGGCCGCACTCGCGCTCGTCGCGCTTGGCCGCGACGCGAGCGCCGTCGTCGCGCCGTCGTGCGCCGAGCGGCCCGAGCCGATCGTGCTCGAGACGCTGCCGGTCTCCGAACGCGAGATCGAATACCCCGCGATCGTCAGCGCGCACCGCGCGAGCGCGCTCGCGACGCCGGACGAGGCCGCGGCGTGGCGCCGCGCGCTGCCCTCCGTCAAGTACGACACACCCGAGCCGGCAGCAATGGTCGCGCTCGATCCGCACGACGAGACGGTCGCGGAGACCGTGGAAGCGGTGATCCTGCGTCGCGGCTCGACACGCCGCTTCGCGCGCGAGCCGATCTCGCTCCGCGCGCTGTCGACCATCCTGCGCACGGTGTCGCGCGGCGTACCCACCGACTTTCTCGCGCCGGGCGCGCTCCGCGCCGAGCCGTACCTGATCGTGAACGCGGTCGACGGACTCGTGCCCGGGACGTACGCCTACGACCGCGAGCGCGACGCGCTGCTGCCGCTGCGCGCGGGGAGCTTTCGCCGCGAAGCCGGCTTTCTCGGCCTCGGGCAGCAGATCCCGTCCGACGCCGCGGTGGACGTCTACTGGCTCAGCGACCTGTCGTCGATGCTGTCCGAGCTCGGCAACCGCGGCTACCGCGCGGCCCAGCTCGAGGCAGCGATCGCCGGCGGCAAGGCCTACCTCGCGGCGTACGCGCTCGGCTTCGGCGCGTCGGGGCTCACCTTCTTCGACGACGACGTGACGGCGTTCTTCTCGCCGCACGCGCGCGGCAAGAGCGTCATGTTCCTGATGGCGATCGGCGTTCCGGAGCGCGGCGCGGGCGTGCGCACCGCTCGCTAGCCGCGAATCGGGAGGGACGAGCATGGCGGAGATCGAGGTGCTGGCGCTCGACCACGTCGACCTGACGGTGCGCGACCTCGCGCGCTCGACGGCGTTCTACGACAAGCTGCTCCCGGCCATCGGCATGCGCCGGGTGGCGCACGACGGGTACGTCGCGTGGGGCAACGGCCACATGAACGTCGGCTTGCGCGCCGCGGCGACCGAGCATCGCGACACGCCGTTCACGCGGGCGCGCGCCGGCCTGCACCACCTCGCCCTTCGCGCGCGGAGCCGCTCCGACGTCGACCGTCTGCACGCCTTCCTGGTCCGAGAAGGGATCACGGTGCTCGATCCGCCGGCCGAGTACCCGCAGTACGGCCCGGGCTACTATGCCGTCTTCTTCACCGACCCCGACGGGCTCAAGCTAGAGGTCGTGCACTTTCCGTGGGGCTACTGGCGCCGCGTCCAGGAGGACGGGCTGGACGAGCGGCCGCGCGCGGCGCGCTCCTGACCCAGCGCTCCGCGTCAAGCAGACGTCACGGCGAGCGGAAGCATCACCGCCCAGGCCTCGTGCGTGACGCGTGCGCCGTTCGCGACGAACGAGATGAGGTGGTACCAGCCGCACAGCACGAGCAGCTCCAGCAGCTGACGCTCGTCGTACTGCCCGGCGAGCGCGCCCCACAGTGCGTCGGAGATCCGGCCGTGGTCGTGCAGCTCGTCGACCGCGCGCAGCAGCAGCTCCTCTCGGGCGCTCCACACGCCGGCCGGTCCCCCGGTCGCGTACGTCGCCGCGATCTGCGCCTCGTCGAGCGCCGCGGCGTCACCGAATGCGGCGACGTGGACACCCCACTCGTAGCCGCAGCCGCAGCGCGCGCACACGCGGTCGATCACGATCTCGCGCTCGCGCAGCGACAGCGCGAAGCGCCGGCTCAGCAGGAAGCTGCCCAGCGGGTGCATCGCCTGGGCGAGCGGCAGATCGGTCGCCAGCGTGCGAAAGAGCGCGAGCGGCGGCAGGCCCGCGCCCGGCGGCATCCAGCGGTCGAGCTCCGCCGCGGTCTCCGGCGCGAACGGCGCCTCGAGCGGCGCGATGCGTGGTGTCGTGTCCATGCGGATTCTCCTTCCGGCGCTTGCGCGGCAGCGCTGCACCGGGCTACGGATTTCGTAGCATCGCAGACTATCGCTACGGTTTTCGTAGCGCAAGAGGGGCGGACGATGAGCGAGCGGACACGCGGCGTGCGCGGATCGCGGACGGGACGGCCGATCATGGCCGTGCTCGACCTGCTGGGACGGCGCTGGATGCTGCGCGTCCTGTGGGAGCTGCGCGACGGGCCACTGACGTTCCGCGCGCTGCGCGAGCAGTGCGACGACGTCTCGCCGTCGGTGCTGAACACCCGCCTCGCCGAGATGCGCGACGCCGGCCTCGTCGAGGCGCGCGCCGACGAGGGCTACGCGCTGACCGCCGAAGGCGCGCGGCTGCTCGACGTGCTCGCACCGCTGAACGCGTGGGCGGCGCGCTGGGCGGCCGCCCACGAGCGCCGCGTCCCGGCCTTCAGCTCGCGCGCGGCGGCGCCAGGTGCAGCTTCACGCCCGCGAGCCGCTCGACCACCTCGACGATCTCGGTGAAGTCGCGCCCGCCGAGGCCGAACGCCTTGGCCGCAACCAACGCCTGCGCGACCTCGGCCGCGACCGGCGTCGGGACGCCGAGGTCGCGCGCGACGTCGAGCAGCAGGCCCGCGTCCTTGGCGGCGAGCTCGAGGGCGAAGTCGGTCGGGCGCCCGCGCTCGTTGATGCCCTCGACCATGCGGTCGATGAACAGGTTGCCGCCGCCGCCCGCGCGCACCATCTCGACCATCGTGCGCAGATCGATGCCGCTCTTCGCGCACACCGCGAGCCCTTCGAGCGACACCCACGTCGTCGTGAACGCGAAGATGCTGTTGACCAGCTTGCCGACGTTGCCGGTTCCGAGCGGTCCGAGGTGGAAGATCGCACGACCGACGGTCGCGAGCAGCGGCTTGCAGCGCTCGAACACCGCGGCCTCTCCTCCGACGATGAAGGTCAGCATGCGCGCCTTCGCGCCGGGCGCGCCGCCGGTGAGCGGACACTCGAGCAGGTGACGGCCTGCTCCCGCGATGCGCGCGCCGACGCGCCGCACGGTCTCGGGCGCGTTGGTGGTGAGGTCGATCAGCACCGCGTCCGGATCGGACGCCGCGAGCCACTCGTCCGCGACGCTCTCCATGATCGCCGGCGTCGGCACCGACACGAAGGTGATCCCGCTGCCGCGCGCGACCTCCGCCGCCGATGCGACCACCGCGGCGCCGGCCGACGCGAGCCGGTCCGCACGCGCCGCGTCCGGGTCGTGCACGCGCAGCGCGTGACCGTCGGCGGCGAGGTTCGCCGCGATGGCGCCGCCGATGTTGCCGAGACCGATGAATCCGAGACGCATCTTCGTCACGCGCGCCACCGCCTTTCCTGCCTCGGCCCGGCTATCACGACGCCGATTCCGCGAACAAGCCGTCAACGAGCCGCAGCCGCGCATGGAGACGCATCGCGGGCATGACTCGCACGCGGCGGGATGCGACAACGCGGCGATGCCCGCGACGCACGAGAGCGACACGGCGCGCACCGTCGCCGGCGTGTGGGACCGCGCGCACCGCGCGCTGACGATCGGGCTCGTGCTCACGGTCGCGTTCACCGCGTTCGAGGCGCTCGCGGTCGCGACCGTGCTGCCGGTGACGGTGGCCGACATCGGCGGGCTCGCACTCTACGGCTGGACCTTCAGCGCGTTCATGCTCGCGAACCTGGTCGGCATCGTCGCGGCGGGCGGCATGGCCGACACGCGCGGTCCGGCGACGCCTTTCGCGCTCGGCGTCGCACTCTTCGCCTGCGGGCTCGTGGTCGCGGGCGTGGCGCCGTCGATGCCGGTCGTGGTCGCGGGACGCTTCGTGCAGGGCTTCGGCGCGGGCGCGGTGTCGGCGGTGAGCTACGCGGCGATTGCGTCGGCGTACGACGAGACCGCGCGGCCGCGGATGCTGGCGCTGCTGTCGAGCGCGTGGGTCGTGCCGGGACTCGTCGGGCCGGCGCTCGCAGGCTTCGTCGCCGATCACGCGGGCTGGCGTCCGGTGTTCCTCGGGCTCGTGCCACCGACGCTCGCCGCGGCGGCGCTCGCGATCCCGCCGCTGCGCGCCCTTCCGCGCGCGGTGCTCGCCGCCGACGCCGCCGCGAGCACCCGGCGCCTGCGCAGCGCGGTGCTGCTCGCGGCCGGTGTCGGCGCGACCCTCGCCGGAGTCGAGAGCGAGCGCTGGCTCGCGGGTGCACCGGTCCTGCTCGCCGGTCTCGCGGTCGCGACGCCGGCCCTCGCGCACCTCATGCCGCGCGGAACGCTGCGCGCAGCACCCGGACAGCCGGCCGCGATCGTCGTGATGGCGCTGCTCGGAGTCGCGTTCTTCGGCGCGGAGGCGTTCGTGCCGCTCGCGCTGACGGAGGTCCGCGGCCGATCTGCCGCGGCGTCCGGACTGCCGCTGACGCTCGGCACCATCGCCTGGACGGCCGGCTCGTGGATCCAGGAGCGCACCGCCGCGACCCGCAGCCGCCGCGGCGTGATCGCGCTCGGGCTCGTGCTGCTGCTCGCCGGCGTCGTCGGACTCGCGGGCGTTCTGCACGAGAGCGTTCCGGTGGCCGTCGCGTACGCGGCGTGGACCGTGACCGCGCTCGGCATGGGCATCGCGTACTCGACGACCGCGCTGACGATCCTCGAGCAGGGTGCGGCCGAGCGTGCGGGCGAATCGTCGGCGGCGCTGCAGCTGGCGACCAACCTCGGCGTCGCGCTCGGCACGGGATTCGGTGGCGCGCTCCTCGCGGGCGTGACCGCCGCGGGCGGCTCGACCGCCGGCGGCATCGCGGCCGCATGGGCCGCGAGCGCGGCGACGCTCGTGCTCGCGCTCGCGGTCACGCCGCGTCTCGGCTCTCGACGCGCGCCCTGACGCCTGGCTCGGGCAGCGCGCGATTCGCGCGCGCCGCCGCGGTGCGGACGGGAGCGCGCGTCAGCTCTTGACGGTCTCGCCGGCCGGCTTCTGCGACATCACGTTGAGCGCGGTCGCGACCATGCCGGCGACGTCGGTGAGGTTCGCCGGGACGATCAGCGAGTTGCCGGTCTTGGCGAGCTCGCCGAAGCGCTCGATGTACTGCTCCGCGACGCGCAGCCGCATCGCCTCGGGCCCGCCCGGGACGTTGACGGCTTCCGCGACCTTGCGGAGGCCTTCGGCCGTCGCGGTGGCGACCGCGAGGATCGCCGCCGACTGGCCCTCCGCCTCGTTCATCTGCTGCTGGCGCGACGCCTCGGACTGCTTGATGACCTGCTGCTTCTCGCCTTCCGCCTGGTTGATCGCGGCGTCGCGCTGGCCCTCGGAGCTGAGGATCACGGCGCGCTTCTCGCGCTCGGCGCGCATCTGCTTCTCCATCGCGGCGAGCACGTCCTGCGGCGGCGTGATGTTCTTGATCTCGTAGCGCAGGACCTTGATGCCCCACGGCTCCGACGCCTTGTCGAGCTCCTGCACGACCTGCACGTTGATGTGCCCGCGCTCCTCGAAGGTCTTGTCGAGGTCGATCTTGCCGATCTCGGAGCGCAGCGTGGTCTGCGCGAGCTGGCTGATCGCGAACAGCGGATCGGACACACCGTACGACGCGCGCTCGGGGTTCAGCACCTGCAGGTAGATCACGCCGTCGACGTGCACCTGCACGTTGTCGCGCGTGATGCAGACCTGCTCGGGGATGTCGGCGGCGGCCTCCTTCAGCGAGTGCCGGTAGCGGATCACGTCGACGAAGGGCACCAGCATGTGGAAGCCCGCGCCGAGCGTGCTGTGGTACTTGCCGAGACGTTCGACCACGAACGCGCTCTGCTGCGGCACGACGACCGCGGTCTTGGCGATCACGATCGCGATCAGCACCGCGAGCACCAGCACGACGCCCAACAATCCGCTCATTCGCACACCCTCCAGCGCGCGCCGCGCGCGAACCCGATCACGCGTGCGGGCGCACCCACAGCGTCAGGCCGTCGACGCGCTCGACGCGGCAGCGCAGGCCGCGCTCGAGACGCGTGGTCTCGTGGCTGCGCACGGTCCAGACCGTGCCGCGCAGCTCGGCCTTGCCGACGCCACCCGGCTCGAGGTCGTCGGTGAGCGTGGCGGTGTCGCCGACGTAGCCCTCGGTTCCGACCGTGCTCGCATGGCTCTTCGTGAAGCGCTCGAGCAGCCGGCTGCGGAACGCGACCAGCGAGCCGACCGAAAAGATCGAGAACAGCAGCCACTCGACCCAGGGCTCGGAGACGGCACCCGCGCCCGAGAGCGCACCGACGAGCAGCGCGCCGATCCCGAAGAACAGCACGAAGAAGCTGCCGGGCAGCATCATCTCGACGGCGAGAAGCGCCGCGCCGAACAGCATCCAGGACCACCACGGCATCGGCGCGCGCCTACACCACCCGCGGCCGACGCGTCAACGCAAGGTCCGCGCCGGTGGTCGAATCGAAGCTGACCGGGATCATCCGAGCCGAGGATGGCAGGTCGCCGGGCCGAGGCAATGCTCGACGCACGGGCCACGCGACGGCCGTGCACCCCGCGGCGGGCTTGCTATGGCGTCGGGCCGTGACGTCCGCCGCGCCGACGCGCGTCCGACCGGCCGGCCTCCTCGCCGCGGTCCTGCTGGCGTGCATGGTCCTTGCCGCGCCGGGCGCTGCCCAGGAGACGACGCCCGCGCCCGCGCCGAGCGCCACGCCGGCCGTCATTCCGATCCCGGAGATCGCGTCGAAGGCGGAGGAGACCGCGGCGCGGCTGCGCGCGATGAGCGCCACGCTGCAGCCGAGCGCCGACGTGCAGGAGATCGACGCCGGTTCCGCGGCCCTCGGCGCGCGCATCGAGGCGCGCTCGCGCGACCACACCGCGGCGCTCGCGGCGGGTCCGGCGCTGCGCGCACTCGGGCAGATGATCACCAGCTGGCAGACCGAGCGCGGCACGCTCTCCGGCTGGGGCCAGACGCTCACCTGGTACGCGAACGAGCAGGAGAAGCAGATCTCCGAGCTCGCGGCGCTGACCGACAGCTGGAACGCGACGCTCGAGCAGGCGCGCGCGGCCAACGCGCCGCCCGCCGTCGTCGACCGCATCAACGCCACGCTCGCGTCGATCAAGGACACGCGGCGCGACGTCGAGAAGTATCGGGCGCAGATCCTCTCGCTGCAGGACCGCGTCGCGCGCGAGACCTCGACCTGCGACGAGCTCATCGAGCGCATCACCGAGTTCCGGAAGAAGGAAGTCGGGCAGGTCTTCGTGCGCGACACGCAGCCGTTCCTCGGCGCGCTGCTCGCGCAGCAGCACGCCGGCGCGACCGCGGAGAGCATCCGCAACGCGCTGCGCGACGAGGTCGCGACGCTGCCCGAGTTCGCGCAGCGCGCGGTGGCGAGCCTGGTCGTGCAGATCCTGCTGCTGATCGCGCTGTGCATGACGTTCCGCAAGGCGCAGCAGCGCGCGCAGACCTGGGTCGAGCAGGACCGCGAGCTCGAGCGCGCGACACGCATCTTCGGCTTCCCCTACTCCGCGGCGCTGATCGTCACGATCTCGCTCGCGAACTGGCTCTACCCGTGGGCGCCGCACCTGGTGACGCAGGTGCTCGGCGTCGCGGCGCTCGTGCCGGTCGTGCGCATCGTGCGCGCGCTGGTGCAGCCGCGGCTGAAGCCCGCGGTGTATGCGCTCGCGTGCTTCTACGTGATGGACCGCGTGCGCGACGTGGTGTCGCCGGTGCCGCCGCTCGAGCAGACGATCCTGGTGGCCGAGATGGCGATCGGCATCGTCGTGCTGCTCTGGATGCTGCGTCGAGGCGACCTCGCCGCTCCGGTCGCGCCGGCGGACGAAGGTGAGCTTCGCCTCGACGAGGAGGACGACACGGCGGCGAGCAGCGCGCTGCGCACCGGCGCGCGCTTCGTGCTCGCCGCGTTCGTGATCGCGCTGGTGAGCGGGCTGCTCGGCTTCATGCGCCTCGCGCACCTGGTCGGCGGCGGCACGCTCATCGCCGCGTACCTCGCGACCGCGCTGTTCGCGTGCGTGAGCGCGCTCGACGGACTGGTGGCGTACGCGCTGCGCGCGCGGCCGCTGCGACTCCTGCGCTCGGTGCGCCGCCACCGCCCGCTGCTGCAGACGCAGGCGTGGCGCGTGCTGCGCTGGGCGGGCGTGCTGTTCTGGATTCTCGCGACGCTGTACCAGTTCCAGATCCTCGACCCGATCGTGGACCGCGTCGGCGCGGCTCTCACCACGACGATCGGGTTCGGTGCGATCAGCGTGACGCTGGGCGACCTGATCGCGTTCGGGATCACGCTCTGGATCTCGTTCCTGCTCTCACGCCTCGTGCGCTTCGTCCTCGAGGAGGACGTCTTCCCGACGATCGAGCTGCCGCGCGGCGTCCCGTACGCGATCTCGAGCCTGGTCCACTACGTGGTCCTTGCGAGCGGCACGCTGCTCGCCTTCGCGGTGATGGGCCTCGACCTGAACCGCTTCACCATCCTCGCCGGCGCGCTGGGCGTCGGCGTCGGCTTCGGCCTGCAGAACGTGGTGAACAACTTCGTGTCCGGCCTGATCCTGCTCTTCGAGCGCCCGATCCAGGTCGGCGACGTCGTCAAGCTCAAGGACGTCAGCGGCGAGGTGAAGCGCATCGGCATCCGCTCGAGCACCGTGCGCACCGGCGACGGCGCCGACGTCATCATGCCGAACGGCAGCCTGATCGCGGACCCGGTGATCAACTGGACGCTGACCGACCGCACGCGGAAGGTCACCCTCGACGTCCGCGCCGCCTACGGCAACGAGCCCGAGCGCGTGATCGGCATGCTGATCGAGGCCGCGAAGGCGAACGAGCGCGTGATGGCGCATCCCGAGCCGACGGCGCAGCTCGTGCGCTTCGGCGAGATCGCGCTCGAGTTCACGCTCGAGGCATGGATCTCGCGCCACGAGCAGGGCGGTGTTGCGAAGAGCGAGATCGCGATCGACGTCTATCGGCGGTTTCGCGAGGCCGGCATCGAGATCCCGGTCGCGCCGACGACGCCGGGCGTGCCGACCGTACCGCCGGTAGACGACGCAGAAGAGCCCGAGGCGTGACGCGCGCGCCGCGCGCTCATCGAGGGAGGCGCTTCGCGATCCACTCCGCGACGATCTCCATCGCCACGCGGCGGTGTCCCTCGAGGTAGTGCGGCGCCTTCTCGAGCTCGTGATAGGTGACGTCGCTGCTGCCGGCGTTGTCGCGGATCTCGCGCGCCTGGCGCAGCCGGATCTCGGTGTCCGCCGTCGGGTGCAGGATCAGGGTCGGCACCTTCACCTGCGGGATCGTGTCGGCGAGGCGTGCCTCGGACGACAGGCTCGACCACGTCGACAGCCAGCCGCGCGGCGTCATCACGCGCCCGAGTCCACCACGGCCATAGTTCGCGTCGAACGGGTCGGGGAACGCGAACAGCGAGCCCATCGGGCGATGGTCGGGATCGATCGTCAGGTCGAGGTACGCGGGGTCGGCCAGCGTGCGGTAGATCGTCATGTAGGGCGTGTGGACCTGACGGCGGCGCGCACGTCGCCACGCGTCCGAGCCTCGCTCCGCCGCGCGCACCGCGACGCCGCCTTCCTTCGCCGACGCGATCGCTTCCTTCGCGATCGCGTCGATGCGCGCGATGCGCGCCTGCTGCGCGCCGCGATACGTCGCGAGCCAGCCGCGGTCGTAGGTGCACGGCTCGGGCCACGGGCGCCAGCCGTTCGCGGGGTCGTACATGTCGAGCTCGGGGACGACCGACAGCGGGTCGCTCTCGTCGGCGACCGACGGGTCGATCACCTGGCCCATGAACACACCTTCGCCGGGGTGCGCCGCGACGCCGACCCACGCGTCGCCGCAGCCGGTGTGCGCCTGCGCGAGCGCCATCAGCGAGCCACCGCCGCTGTTGCCGAACAGGACGACGGCTTCCGCACCGCGGCGGCGCATCTCCGCGACCGCCGTCTCGACGTCGATCACGCAGTTCTCGTGCAGGCAGTCGGTGTCGTTGTTCAGGTAGCGCGTGCTGAAGCCGAGCACGGCGTAGCCAGCCGCCGCGAGCAGGGGGCATGCATAGTGCACCGAGAAGTCGCCGCGCGGGTGCGAGAGCACGATGGCGGTCTTCCAGCGTCCGCCGGGCGGCGTCCACAGGATGCCGCGAACCAGCGCCATGTCCTTCGTGACGAGGCGGATCTCCTCGCGCCCGACCTCGACGGCGGGCGCGTCCTCCGAAAGCGGCCAGTAGCTGATGCCGAACGGACGCGGCTGCGCGAGCACGTCAGTCCTCCTTCGGCTGGCCGCCGGTGTCGTCGGCGTCCTTCTTCGAGCCGTCGAACGCGCCCTTCACGGACTGTCCGGCGGACTCGATGCCCTTGCCGATGGTCGCGCCGAGCTGCTTGACGGCCTCCTTGGCGGCGTCGCTCGCGGCTCCGAAGCGCGCGCCGTACCAGCTCTTGCGCAGCTCGCTGGCGCGCGCGGACAGCGCGTCGGCCTTCGCGAGCGTCTCGTCCTTCGCAGCTCCGGTCTTCGTGTCCGCGTCGGCGCGGATCTCCGCGATCTCCGCGTCGAGCTTCGCGAACGAGGCCTCGATGCGCGACTGCAGCGCGTCGGACGGCTCCTTCCGGTAGGCCTCGACCTGCGCCTCGATCTCGGCCGGGAGGTCGGTCGGACGCGAGCAGGCGACGGGCAGGAGCGCGATCCCCGCAAGCAGCAGGACGGCGAGAACGTACGAGCGGCAGCGACGACGGTCGGACATGGGAGCGTCCTATCATCCCGCCCGTGCGGGGCGATAGCGCGGCGCGGGACGGGTCGGCTATGGTGCCCGGCGGTCGCAGGCCATGCGGGTTCATCTCATCGACGGCACGTACGAGCTCTTCCGGCACTACTTCGCGGTGCCGCCGCACAAGGACCAGTCCGGCATGGACGTCGGCGCGCTGCGCGGCGTCGTGGGCTCGATGCTGAACCTGCTCGACTCCGGCGCCACCCACGTCGGCGTCGCGACCGACCACGTCGTCGAGTCGTTCCGCAACGAGCTCTACCCGGGCTACAAGACCGGCGAGGGCATCGAGCCCGCGCTGCGCGCGCAGTTCGAGCCGCTCGAGGAGGCACTCGACGCGCTCGGCGTCGCGGTGTGGCCGATGGTCGAGTTCGAGGCCGACGACGCGCTGGCCTCGGCGGCGGCGGTGGCGGACGCGGATGCGCGCGTCGATCAGGTGCTGATCTGCACGCCAGACAAGGATCTCGCGCAGTGCGTGCGCGATCAGCGCGTGGTGCAGGTCGATCGCCGCCGCGACCTGACGCGCGACGAGATGGGCGTCATCGACAAGTTCGGCGTGCCGCCGGCATCGATCCCGGACCTGCTGGCGCTGGTCGGCGACACCGCCGACGGCTTCCCCGGCATCCCCGGCTGGGGCATGCGCTCCGCGGCCGCGATCCTGACGCGCTGGGCGCACGTCGAGAACATCCCCGACGATCCCGCGGCGTGGGAGATGAACCTGCGCGGCGCCGCGCGCCTCGCCGAGAACCTCGTGCGGCAGCGCGCCGACGCCCTGCTGTTCAAGGATCTCGCAACGCTGCGCACCTCGGCGCAGGTCGGCGACGTGGACGCGTGGCAGTGGCGCGGACCGAAGGAATCGTTCGCCGCGCTGTGCAAGCGGCTGCGCAGCGAGATGCTGGCGCGCCGCGCCGGCGAGATCGCGGCGCGCGCCGGGATTGCTTGACGCACGCCGATCGACGCACGCCTCCGAGCGCGCGGCGCTCACACCGACAGGCGCACCTCGCGCACGACCTCCGGCTCGTCCGACACAGGCAGCGCACCCGCTTCCGCCTGCTTGAGGAGCCGCCAGATCGCCGGACCGAGCACGTCGATCTCGGTCGACATGAACTGCTCGCCGCCGAAGCGGCGAATCGTCTCGGACTGCAGCTTCAGCACCGCCGCGTCCTGACGGAAGATGCGCATCGCGACCGGCGTCAGGAGCGGACGCACCAGCACACCGGGCACGCGCAGGCGGAAGCTCACCACCGCGAACATGCGCGTCTCGAAGTCCGACACCGGCGTGCACAGCGACGTGACCAGCAGGTGGTTCTCGCTGCCGAGGCGGTACTCGACCTGCGCGATCGACGGCAGCACGAAGCGGTCCCAGTGCTGCACGATGCCGCCGCTCGGCGACAGGAGGCGTCCCGCGAGCCCCGGCGGACGCGGCTCGCCGACGTACTCCGCCTCGACGCCGCGCCGGCTCTGGCGGACGATCGCCGTGATCTCGTTGCGCGCGCCGGTGCCGCGGAAGAGCCCGCGGTGCAGGAACGCCGTGTGCGGCACGTCGAGAGCGTTCTCGACCGACGCGTGCAGCGTGCAGTCCATCGCGACCTCGCGCACGACCGTCGTGTAGCCGGGCGCGGTCACGTGCGGCAGCGGCTCGGGCTCGGACTGCGGCTCCTCGTCGGCCGTCGGGTACACCCAGACGAAGCCGTCGCGCTCGCGCGTCGCGAAGGCGGGCGCGCGGCGCTCCGTGCCGCCGTCTCCCGCGCACAGTCCCGGCACCAGCGTGCAGCGTCCCGCGCCGTCGAACTGCCAGCCGTGGTACGGACACTCGATCCGCCCGGGCTTCACCACCTGCCCCAGCGACAGCGGGACGTTGCGGTGCGGGCAGCGGTCGAGCACCGCGGCGGCGTGACCGCCGTCGGCGCGAAAGAGCGCCATCGGGATGCCGAGCAGCGTGCGCGCGAGCGGACGCGTGCCGAGCTCCTTCGACCGGCACGCGACGTACCAGTGGCGCGCGAGGCGCGCGACGGAGACGTGACCCTTCGTCTGCGGTGCGGCGAGGATCGGGGCTTCGAGCATGCCGCGCTTCTACGCCGGATGCGCGGCCCGCGCCACGCGCGGCGGGGCCTCTACGACGGCGGCTCGCACTCGAGGGTGTAGTCGTCGAGCCGTCCGCGCAGGTAGTCCTTCAGGGTTCCGCGGTCGATGCCGAACTCGCCGCCGTCCAGGTCCGGATCCCAGAAGCGATCGAAGGTCACCAGCGAGTTCGGCATCGACCAGCGCCGCGCCTCGTTCGATCGCACGTTGCCGCACACGTACTCGCTGATCACCGCAGCCCACGCCTCGAAGTCCGCCATGCTCGAGAAGCTCGTCGTCATGGCGACGTGACAGGTCCGGCACGCGGGCTTCACGACGTACTCGTAGACGTCGACGATGCGCCTCATGCCGGTCCGCAGGTAGTTGAAGCTCGCGTCGTACGCGAACTCGTTCTCCGACGCCCATCCCTGCGGCACGAAGTCGCCGTCGAAGCTGCTGGTCGCGGTCGGATACCAGCCGTTGATCAGCTCGCGGGTCGCCGCCGTCGAGTCGGTGCGGTCGCGCACGTAGAAGTTCATCGTGCGCAGAGCGCTTTCCTGCTCGGAGCGGCGGAAGCCCGCGAGGCCCGAGAAAGCGTAGTTGTCGAGGTCGAACGGCAGGAAGCTCGCCCCGAGGTCGGGGTTGCCGCCGTTGCCCTCGGGATAGCGCGCGTAGCCCGGGCTCGCGCCGTGGCAGACGACGCACGCGCCCGGGATCAGCTTCTCGCCGCGTCCGTCGAGATTCACGAAGCGCGTGAGACGGCCGGTCGGGTCGAAGACCAGGAACTTGGTGAACTTGCGGTCGCCGTTGACCCCGGGCGTGACCGAGTACTCCATCGCGACGCACGCGACCAGCGCCTCGCCCTCGATCGCGCGCGTGAGGTTGGGGTCGGCCGGCAGCTGCGGATCGGCGACCGGGTAGTTGCAGACGTACCCCGCGACGCCGCGGCTGCCGCGGTGGATCATGTTCATGTCGCGCTGCAGGTTGAGATCGACCTTGTTGGCGTAGACGGCCCGCACCTGCTTGCTCGCGTGCTTCGGCTTGTCGAAGCCCCAGCCGGTCTTCCAGGAATCGAACGTGATCGCGGTCGTCATGTCGTTGCCGTCGCACGCCGACGCGAAGCCCAGGTCGAGGTAGTAGCGGCACGCGCCCTTCGCCGTGTCGGCGCCGCCCGTGTCGTAGCCGTTCTTGGTCGAGAAGAACGTCAGGAAATGGTCGAGCTGGCGCGCCTTGTCCGACGGCTTCGCGGGCGGCGTCGGCGGCGTCAGCGCGGTGAGCGGGTCGTCGTCCTTCGCGAGGATCTTCGCGCCGCCCTCGACGTAGCCGCCGCGACCGTCGTCCACCGACGCGAAGATGTCGAAGATGCCGGCCGCGTTCGGGATCGTCCAGTCGTACGTGAAGCGGTGCTCGTTGTCGCCGAGGGCCTCGCTGCCGGTCGTGACGATGTCGCCGTAGATCGACTTGACGCGTACGTTCGGGGCGACGTTGGCGCTGCCCGGGTCCTTGACCACGATCTCGACCTTCAGGGTGCTGCCCGGGCGGGCCTGGCGCACGACCGCGGGCGCGGGCGCGAACGGCGTCAGCTTGACCTTCAGGTCGAACGAGCGGATGCGCGGCGCACGATTGTCGGCCTGCAGGTTGGTGACGGGCAGCTGGAGGAAGTTCGCAATCGGGATGTCATAGCTCTCGCCGTCGCAGGTGACGCGCACGACGTAGTTTCCCGGCGCGAGCGGCGACGGCGTGGTGATGCCCGGGTTGCCCGGGTAGCTGCCGTAGGTCGCGAAGCGTCCGAGCTTGAACGGGCCCTGCACGGTGGCGCCGTTGCGCAGCAGCGAGAACGACGCGCGGACGCTGCGCTTGAAGTACGGACTCACGTAGTAGCAGTGCGCGTTGTCGAGGAAGCGGATCCTTCCCGACTGCGCGTCGGCGGGTGCGGCCACGCCCACGAGACCCGCGAGGAGCGCGAGCACCGCGACCGTTCGGCGAGGGGCGCTGCAGGCGGGCCGGCGAGGGGTCATTCCGGGCGAGCCGGAGGTCGCGCGCCGGGGTCCGGGGGACGGGCATCTGGCTTCCATGGCGGCGACGCTACGCCGGATGAAGCCCGTCCTGCATCGGGCGAACACCCGAGGCGGCGCGGCGTTGCCGCCGTACGGCCACCGCCCGCCCGCGCGTGCACGCTCAGCCCGCGGGCTCCTCCGTTGCCGAAGCCGCGCGCTGGCGCTCGAGGCGCAGCAGCGCGCGCCGGAGCTCCGGACGCCCCGACGCGATCTCCCGCGCCCCGGCGCACGCGTCCTCGTCGTCACCGTACAGGCACAGCCAGGCGGCGGGCGCGAAGGAGTGCGGGTTCTCGCGCCGGTTGCGCAGGACCTCGTTCGCGAGCCGATCCGCCGCGGCGAACGACTGCGGCAGAGGGGCGAACGGATCGAAGCCCGGCCGCAGCACGCGGTACTCGTTCTCGTCGACGAGCCCCGCGAAGCGGCCCCCGCGGCGTACGACGACTTCGCTCGCGTCGTCGAAGTACACCGTCGCCCACTCGGACGCGGGGAAACGCCCCGCGCCCGACAGCTCGTTCGCGCGCGGCACCGACAGCATCGCCCAGTCGACGCCCGCGACGAGATCGTTCCACGCCGGCTGCGCGCCGTACGCGGACATGATGCGGCGGAAGTGATCGGGCGGGTAGGCCTGCAGCCGACTGTCCTGGAAGACGCGCGCGTCGGGGTACATCGCGAAGATCAGGTAGCCGCCGAGATTGTTGCTGTTGAAGAGCGGACCGGACAGTCCCGTCCGGCGCGCGAACTCGACACCGCCGCGCGGGATGATCTCGGACGGTGCCAGCGCGTCGATGCCGACGCCCAGCTGCTGCACGAGAGCCGTCGGCGTCGCACGTGAGGTCAGCAGCCCGACGAAGAGCGCGCCGAGCGGCAGCAGGCGCGACGTCCCGACGCTCGACGCGATCCGCTCCGCGACGATCGGGGCCGTCACGCAGACCAGCAGCGGCGTGAAGCGCAGGTAGCGGAGCGACAGCGCGGCGAAGAGGCCCGTCACGAGAACTTCCCACGTGCGCGGTCGCGGCGGCACGAGCAGCAGGGCCACGGTCGCGATCAGCCAGAGGAAGTACGGTCCGTAGCCCGGCAGGTACGGCGGCTGCAGCTCGGCGATGCGGATCACCTCGGGGACGCGCGCGTTCTCGATCAGGTAGCGCACGAGCCCGATGCCGTATGGATTGACCAGCACGGAGGCCGCACACGCGGCGACGAGCGCGAGCGGCCGCCACACGAGCCCGCCCTCGTCGTCGGCGTTCAGCAGCTCGTCGAGCGCGAAGCAGCCGAGGAAGGCGAGCCCGAAGATGCTCTCGACGTGCAGGTTGCTCCACACGAGCACGAGCGGGATCGCGAGCAGCAGCGGACGAACCGACCGGGATGCCCGCGTCCGCTCGACCAGGTACGCGCACGCGGCCATGCCGGCGAAGGACACGGTATGCGGACGTGGCAGCGCGCGCGGCTCGAGCACGAAGAAGCCGAGCGTCACCACCGCGAGGCTCACCGCGATCCCGGCGCGCTGCCGGCACGCGGCGAACAGCAGGACCAGCGTCGTGAAGACGACCGCGAGCTGTCCGAGCTGCACGCCGACCGCGCCGCCGGCCTCCCACAGCGACCAGCTGCCGAGATCGAACAGCCACGAGATCGACGGCTGCGGGTAGTCGGGATGCGTGAAGCTGAAGAGGTTCGTTCGCGGCAGCGCGCCGGCGGCGATCTCGCGGCCGTGCGCGAGGTGCCACCAGAGGTCGGGCTCGTAGCACCAGCGGAAGCTGACCAGCGCGCTCGCCGCGAGCGCGAGCAGCACGAGCGCCACGCGCATGCCGCGGCTCGATCCGTCGTACTTGACGGTGGACGTCATGGAGCACCGCCTGCTTCGGTGGCGCCGAGTGCAGGCGCGCGCGCCGCGTCGCGCCGTGCCGCGGCGTCGGCATCCGCGTCCGCGCGTGCGGCCTGCGCATCGAGCCCGGCGCTGCGCAGCCAGGTGGCGACCATGCGCAGACCGCCGGCGTCGAGGCGACGCGGCAGCTGCGGCGCGGCGATCTCGTACGTGGCGGCGAGCAGCTGCGGGCTGACGCTGCGCGCGGCGCGACGCCGCGTCACGACGTCGACGAACAGGCGCCCGGTGCACTCCGCATCACCGAGCTCGACGCAGCGCCGCAGCACGGCGTCGCTCCTCGGCAGATCACCGAGGAACGCGTACGCCCACGCGCGCTCGCCGCGGTTGAACGGATGCTCCGGGAACGTCTCCTCGAGCTCGACGTACGCGCGCGCCGAAGCGACCGCGTTGCCCTCGCTCCCGTACGCGTACGCGAGCCGGTTCAGCGGCCGCGGATCGTCGGGATGGACGGCGGCCACCGGCGCGAACATCGCGACCGCGCCGCTCCACGTGCGCACCTGCACGAACGACACGATCGCGAACGCGAGCGCGACCACCTGGAAGCCGGCGAGATCGGTCCACCAGCGCGCGACCACGGTCGCGAAGCCGAGCGCGACACCGACCAGCGGCAGATAGAAGTACGAGTCCGCGGTCCAGTGCTGCGTCGGCAGGAAGCCCGCGACCGGCAGGTACGCGAGGCCGATGAAGAGCGGCACCATGCGCTCGACGGAGCGTCGCGGGAAACGCATCCACAGCCACGCGAGGAGCGCCACGGTCGCTGCGGTCACGACGAGGACCAGCCAGAGCGCCGGCACGCCTTCGGCCGTGCGCTCGTACTCGACGACCAGCCCGCGCGGCCACAGCACGTGCTGCACCTGCAGCGTCCATGCGCGCAGGATGTCCCACAGGATGCCGACGCGGCTGCGCTCGACCACCGCACCCTGCTCGTGCAGGCCCGACACGCCGGTCAGCACGATGAGGACGGCGGCCACGAGCTGCGGTGCGACACCGAGCACCATCCGCCACGACGCCTCCGCGGGACGCAGGCAGCGCAGCACGACCCACACCAGGCCCGGCGCGGTGAGCGCCGACGGCTTCGCGAGCATCGCCGCGACGCACAGCAGGTCGCCCGCGATCCAGTGCACGAGGCCGACGCGCGACGACGCGTCGGCGCGGCGGCCCGCGAGAACCAGCAGGCCTCCGAGCAGCAGGAACGTCGAGAGCAGGTCCTTGCGGCCGATCACCCAGCACACCGGCTCGACGACGATCGGGTGCAGCGCGAACAGCGCCGCCGCGGCGGCGGCCGCGCGCACGCTGGCGTCGAAGCGCAGTGCGAGAGCGTAGATCAGGACGACGTTGAGCAGGTGCACGAGCAGGCTGGTGGCGTGGTAGCCCGCCGGCGCGGGGCCGAAGAGCATGCGGTCGAGTGCCAGCGACAGCACCGTGAAGGTGTGCGGATAGCCCATCGACGTCGTGCGCAGCAGCGCGACGAGGCCCTGCCCGAACGGATCGGCGACGAACGGGTTGTGCACGACGAACGACGGATCGTCGACGATGGTGAACGGCAGACCGGTCACGTTGCGGAACGTGACCAGCGTCGCGACGAGGACGAGGCCGAGCCGCCAGTGCTTCTCGACGACGGTCACGGCACCGCGACCTCCTCCACCACGAGCAGGCGGAACGGACGCACGTCGGGAGAGACGTCCGCGGGGCGGACCCAGCCGAGGTAGAGCAGCTCGATGCCGCGCGCGTTCGGACGGTGGCTCGCGGGGGCGCAGAACGTGATCGCGCGGCCGTCGCCGTCGGCGGCGTCGGACCGACGCTCGAGCCCGCTCAGGCCCAGCTTCGCGCGCACCATCGCCGTCTGCTCTGCACCGAGCGGCGGCGCACCCGCAAGCGGCGCCACGTGCACGCGCACGCACGTCGCGTCGGTAGCGGGCAGGAAGAGCATGGTCGCGGCGTGCACCTCGCAGTCGCCCGGCGTCGACCAGCCCGAGCCGTTGAACTTGACGCCCGTGCTCTCGGGCGCGTCGCCGCAGCGGTACGACGACGGCAGCGGACGCGGCTCGGGAATCGGCCGCTGCAGCGCGACGGCGAGCTCCGCCGCGTCGAGCAGCGGCGTCGCGCGGTGCGACGGTGCGACCTCCGTCGCGACGCCGTCGTGCAGCATCCAGAGCAGCATCGCGCCCGCGAGCGCCGCGCACATCTGCGGCGAGCGATCCGCCGGCGCGACCGTGCGCAGCGCCCGCAGCAGCATCAGGAGCAATGCGCTCGCGCCGACGCCGAGCGGTGCCGCGAAGTCGACCGCGTAGCGCGAGGTCATCGACGGCGCCCACAGGTAGAACATCGTCAAGCACGCGGCGACGGCAGCCGACCACAGCGCCGCGACACCGACCGGTGCCGCGATCCACGCGCGCACGCGCGCACTCCGATGCGCTCGCAGCGCGGCACCGGCGATCACGACCCACGCGACCACGAGCAGCACCAGCTGCGGCACGGTGAACGGCGTGAAGTAGAACTCGCGGAAGCGCACCACCGGCGCCTGCCAGGGATGGATTCCCGACGCGTACCACTGCGGCGTGTTCCAGCGCGCCGGCAGGACGAGCGACGACAGCAGCTCCGCCGCCGCGACCGCGAACGGCTGCGCGCGGAACGGGTAGCCGAAGAGCTTCGCCGCCTGATCGGCGGGGATGTACGAGACGTTGAGCAGCTGTCCGGTCTCGAACGGACTGCCGAAGCGCGCGATCCCGATCGCCGCGTCGAGCGCGACCCCACCGGCGAACGCGGCGAGCGCGATCGCGACCGTGCGCGATGCTGCGCGCAGCGAGCGCCGCAGCGGCGCCGACAGCAGCGCGCCGCAGCCGAGCGCGATGGTGATGCCCGCCGCGAAGAGCAGCGTCGGGCGAAACAGCGGCGCGATCCCGGCGAGCGCGAACGCGGCGAACAGATCGCCGTCGCGGCGACGCACGCAGAACGACAGCAGCAGCGCCGCCATCACGACCGCGACGAGATGCGCGTACGCGACCGACTCCTCGTAGACCGCGAGGCGCGTACGGCAGAGCGTCACGAAGGCCGGCGGCGCCACCATCACCGCCGCGAGCACGAAGCGCTCGAGCGGGCGCACGTCGCGGAATGGACGCGCGCACGCGAGGCTTGCCGCGACGAAGGCGAGCAGCAGCGCGACGCGATCGGGAAACCCGGGCGCGCCGGCGATCCGCGCCACGGCCTCGAACGGCAGGCGCCACAGCGCCGGACCGAGTCCCCACACGTGCTGGCTGCCGTTGCCCCACGCCCAGTCGGCCATCTGCCCGAACGGCGTGTCCTGCAGCGCGAAGGTGCCGCGCAGCAGCGCGTCGGTCTGCAGGCGGTGCGCGATGCTGCGCGAGTACCAGCGTCCCCACGTCCCGAGGCCGATGCACCACGCGAATCCGGTCCACAGGGCGAGCCACGCGGCAACCGCCGCGAGACGCTCGCCGCGCGTCGCGGGTGGCGACGCCACGCGGGGAGCAAGCGCAGGATCCGCAGCGGTCATTCCGCCACGCGCAGCGAGACCAGCGTCCAGACGGCGACCACGGCGTCCGTCCAGCGGATCTTCTTGCCCTGGTTGGTGGTGCGCGCCCGATAGCGGATCGGCACCTCGACGATGCGGTGCCCGCGGCGCGACAGCAGCGCGGTCACCTCGGGGCAGAACTCGAAGCGCTCGCAGCGCAGCGGCAGGCCCTGCACGACGTCGGCGCGGAACGCCTTGTAGCAGGTGGCCTCGTCGGTGATCGCCTGCCGGTAGAGGACGCGCACCAGCCAGGCGAGGACGCGATTGACGGTCCGGTTCGGCCACTGCATGCCCTCGCACGAGCCGAGGAAGCGCGAGCCATAGACGACCGTGGCGCGGCCCTCGAGGATGGGCGTCACCAGTGCCGTATAGTCCGCGGGGTCGTACTCCAGGTCGGCGTCCTGGATGACGACGACGTCTCCGGTCACGCGCTCGAGGCCGAGCCGGATCGCGGTCCCCTTGCCGCCGTTCACCGGCGAGTGGTGCACGACGATCCCTTCGCCGTAAGCATCGAGAATCGCACGGGTTCCGTCGCTCGAGCCGTCATTGACGCAGACGATCTCGCGACGCACGCCGGGCGGCAGCGCGGCCCCCCGGACCGCATCGAGGACGGCCGTCACGTAGGGCGCTTCGTTGTAGACCGGGATGACGATCGACACGCAGGCGCTTGACGGGGGCAAGGGCCGTCCGACTAGCACCCCCGGCGCGCCCGACACAAACGGCGAAGTCCCGGAAATCTCGAACAAATTGCTTGCTCCATCGGCTGCACCGTGGAAACTCTCGACCCTCGTTTGTTCCCGACGATCCCCTTGCGGACGGAGGCGGCATGAAGCGCACGGGCACCACCCGGATCACACCACGGCCCATCGGCACCGCCCTCCTCGCGATCGGCGTCTTCCTGCTGGCGCTCGCGTCCCCCGGCACGGCGACCGCGCAGTGCACGGTCGCGAACTGCACGACCTGCGTCGCCGATCCGACGTGCACGGCGTGCGACACCGGCTACCTCCTCTCGTCCAACACCTGCAACGACATCAACGAGTGCGCGACGAGCAACGGCGGCTGCGCCGCCGGCACCGCGACCTGCAGCAACACCGCGGGCTCGCGCACCTGCACCTGCATCTCGGGCTACACGGGCAACGGCATCACCTGCACCGACGTCAACGAGTGCGCGACGGTCAACGGCGGCTGCTTCGCCGGCACGACCTGCACGAACACCGCGGGGTCGCGCACCTGCGGTGCGTGCCCGACCGGGTACACCGGCAACGGAGTCACCTGCACCGACGTCAACGAGTGCGCCACGAACGGCGGCGGCTGCAGCATCGGCACCGCCACCTGCAGCAATACCGCCGGATCGCGCACCTGCACGTGCATCTCGGGCTACGCGGGCAACGGCATCACCTGCACCGACGTCAACGAGTGCGCGACCGTCAACGGCGGCTGCTCCCTGAACCCTGCGGTCACCTGCACGAACACGGCGGGCTCGCGCACCTGCGCCGCGTGTCCGATCGGCTACACGGGCGACGGCGTCACCTGCGGCGACATCAACGAGTGCGCGAACGCCAACGGCGGCTGCGCGTCCGGCACCGCGGCGTGCACCAACACCCCCGGCTCGTCCTCGTGCACGTGCAATCCGGGCTACAACGGCAACGGCGTCACCTGCACCGACGTCAACGAGTGCGCGACCAACAACGGCGGCTGCTCCAACTCGCCTCCCGTCGCCTGCACCAACACCGGGGGCTCGCGCACCTGCGGGGCGTGTCCGTCCGGGTACGCGGGCAGTGGTGTGACCTGCGCCGACGTCAACGAGTGCGCGACCGGCACCGCGTGCGGACCCGGCACGTGCGCGAACGGCACGGGGACGTTCACCTGCACCTGCCCGGCCGGCGTCTCGGGCACGACCTGCAACATCAACGGCTACGTGCCGCCCGACAAGCAGGTCGGCAAGTGCGAGAGCTCCGTCGCGTCGAACGTCGCCAAGTACGTCAAGTGCGTCCTGAAGTGCCGTCAGCAGAAGGCCGACAAGGCCGTCTCCGGCAAGGACTTCGACGAGCAGGCGTGCCAGAACGGGCCGAAGGGCTGCCGCGCGGCGTACGACAAGAAGGTCGCGAGCCTGATCGAGAAGGGGGACTGCCCAGCCTGCCTCGGCGATGTGGCGCAGGGCCTGCTCGCCGACGACGTGCGCGACGACCTCACGGACGTGAAGGGCCGCACGTACTGCGAGGGCACGGTCCCGCTCGCGCCCTGACGCGCGCTCAGTGCACCGTCGCCGCGCGCCCGTCGCGCGGCGACGCCGCGATCTCGCGCAGGAACGCCTCGACGCGGTCGTGGTCGACGGGCTTGGTCATGTGCGCGTCGAAGCCCGCGTCGAGCGCGCGGCGCTTGTCCTCGTCGCGTCCGTAGCCGGAGATCGCGACCAGCACCGGATGCCGTCCGGCGATCGCGCGCACGCGCTCCGCGACGCCGAAGCCGTCGATGCCCGGCAGCCCGAGGTCGACGAAGGCGACCTCCGGGGCGAACTCCTCGAACGCGCGCAGCCCCTCGACGCCGTCGCGCGCGACGCGCACCACGTGCCCGTTCAGCTCGAGCAGCATGCGGAAGCTTTCCGCCGCGTCCTCGTTGTCCTCGACGACCAGCACGCGCATCGGGCCCGAGCTCTCGCGGCGCACGTGCGACGTCCGCTCTTCCGGCGCGGAGACTTCCGCGACGACCGGCAGCGTGATCGTGAACTCCGCGCCCTTGCCCACCCCCTCGCTCGCGACCGACACCGTCCCGCCGTGCATCTCGACGAGGCGCTTGACGAGCGTGAGCCCGATGCCGAGCCCGCCGTGCGTGCGCTCGAGCGAGACGTTCTCCTGCTGGAAGAGGTCGAAGATGCGCTGCTGCGCGTCCTTCGGGATGCCGACGCCCGTGTCGCGCACCGAGATCGCGACGCCGCCGCGGTCGCGTGACGCCCGCAACGCCACGTGGCCGCCGCGCGGCGTGAACTTGGCCGCGTTGGTGAGCAGGTTGGTCAGCGCCTGCACGAGGCGCGCGCGGTCGCCCTCGATCCACACGTCGGCGCCGGTGTTCACCGCGATCGTGTGCGACGCCGCCTCGAGCACCGGACGGCTCGCCTCGACCGCGTTCTCGATCACGTCGCGCAGCAGCAGGCGCTCCTTCTTGAGCTCGATCTTGCTGCGCGTGATGCGCGACACGTCGAGCAGGTCGTCGATGAGGCGCGTCATGTGCGCGACCTGGCGGTCGATGATGTCGCGCGCCGTCGCGATCCGCGGCTCGTCGTGCGCGACCATCCGCAGCACGTGCGCGGCGTTGCGGATCGGCGCGAGCGGGTTGCGCAGCTCGTGCGCGAGCATGGCGAGGAACTCGTCCTTGCGCCGGCTCGCGTCGTGCAGCTCGTCCATGATCCGCACGTGCTCCGCCTCGAGCTCCTTCTGCCGCGAGATGTCGCGCACCTCGATGACGATGCCGTGCGACGGCGCATCGCCGGACACCGGGCGGGCGTTCACCAGCACGGGGAAGAGCGCACCGTCGCGGCGCGCGAACAGGTCCTCGTGGTCGCGCAGCTCGGCGCGCTGCGGGTCCGGCCGGTCGATCGGGCACTCCGCGACCGGGTACGGGCTGCCGTCGGGACGCACGTGGTGAACGAGGTCGTGCAGCACGCGCCCGCGAGCCTCGTCCTGCGTGAATCCGGTCATCGCCTCGGCGGCGGGGTTCATGAACGTCACGCGGCCGGAGGGGTCGATCATGAAGATCGCGGTCGTCGCGGTGTCGGTGATGGTCTTCAGGAGATGCGCGCGCTCGCGCATCTCCGTGATGTCGGTCGAGATGCCGACCATCTGGCCCGGAACGCGCGTCGGGAAGCCGCGGTTGCGGATCCAGCGCACGCCGCCGTCGGGACGGACGATGCGGTACTCGACGACGCCGCGCCCCGACGCGATCGCCGCCTGCCATTCGCTCGCGACGAGCTCACGATCGTCCGGGTGGATGGTGTCGCTCCAGCGCCGGAGGTCTTCGAGAAGGGACGCGGGGCTGCGGCCGAAGATCCGCTCGTAGGCCGGGCTCATGTACACCATGCGCTGCTTCGCGGTGTCGATGATCCACAGCGCGTCGTCGATGCCGGCCGCGATGCTCTCGAAGTTGGCGTGCGCGCGCCGCAGCGCCGCGTCCTTGCGCGACAGCGCGCGCACCAGAATCATCAGCACGACGCCGCGCGCGAGGTAGACCGGAAGCTCCTCGAGGGCGCGCGGGTCGGCGTCGAGGAGCGACGGTCCGCCGTACGGCACGACGAAGAGCACGTTGCCCGCGACGTATCCCAGCACGAGCGCCACGACGCCGCCGCCGATCCCGAAGCGCCACGCCGCGTACGTGACGGCGAACAGGAACAGCGGCAGGACGTGTCGCGCGCCGAGCAGCGGATCGAGCAGCCAGCGCAGCACGACCGCGGCCGCGACGGCCGCGGCGGCACCGCCGACGACCGTCAGGATCCGCGCGCCGAAGCGGCGCAGGACGGCCGTGCGTGATTCTCTACGGCCCGGGTTCATCGAAACTGCTACCTCCGACCCCCGTCGAGCGGATCTCCGTCGGACGCGCCTGCCGTCGCGGAATGTGAAACCCTACCGCACCGGCGTCCGGCCGTGAAGCCTCCACGACGGCCGCGATTGCGCGAACGCACTGCGATGGCCCCTCCGCGCGCCACGCGCGCGGCCGACCGAAGGGAGCGCGGGGAGTGGGGCCCCGTTGGGCTCCGCCCAACGGGGCGAGGGGCGTCGTGGCCCCTCGTTGCAATCAAATCTCGAACTGCGCCCCCAGCTCGATCACGCGATTCGGCGGGATGCCGAAGTACTGCACTGCGGACGGCGCGTTGCGCGACAGGACCGAGAACAGCGTCTTCCGCCAGCGCATCATGCCCGAGCTGCCGGTGACGAGCAGCGTCTCGCGGCCGAGGAAGAACGTCGTCGAGTTCATGTCCACGACGAGCCCCTGCCCGGACGCGGCGCGCAGGACGCCGTCGATGTCGGGCTTCTCCATGAAGCCGAAGCGGGCCACGATGCGGAAGAAGCCGTGGTCGAGCGACGAGACCTCCACGCGCTGCTCGAGCGGCGTCTCGGGACGGCGCTCGCTGAGGATCGACAGCAGGATCACGCGCTGGTGCAGGACCTTGTTGTGCTTGAAGTGGTGCAGCAGGACGTTCGGCACGCCGCTCGTGTCCGATGTCATGAAGAGCGCCGTACCCGGCACGCGGTGCGGCTTCTGCGACTTCAGGTCCGCGAGGAAGAGGTCCATCGGCAGGTTGCCCAGACGCAGCAGCTTGCCGAGCTCGGAGCGACCGCGCTTCCAGGTCGTCATGACCGTGAAGATGATCGCGCCGATCGACAGCGGGAACCAGCCGCCGTCGAAGAGCTTGATCAGGTTCGCGCCGAAGAACGCGAGGTCGAAGATCAGGAAGAGTGCGACCAGCGAGCCGGCGGCGAGCCTCGACCAGTGCCAGCGCTCGCGCGCCACCGCATAGAACAGCAGCGTGGTGATCCCCATCGTCCCGGTGACCGCCATGCCGTACGCGCCGGCGAGGGCGCTCGAGCTCTCGAAGCCGAGCACGAGCAGGACGCACAGCACCATCAGGATGCGGTTCACCTGCGGGATGTAGATCTGCCCCTGCGCCGTCTCGGACGTGTGCACGATGGTGAAGCGCGGCACGTAGCCGAGCTGCACCGCCTGCTGCGTCAGCGAGTACGCGCCCGAGATGAGCGCCTGCGACGCGATGATGGTCGCGAAGGTCGACAGCGCGACCAGCGGGTAGAGGCCCCAGTCGGGCGCGAGCTCGAAGAACGGGTTCCGCACCTGCTCGCCGTGCTCGAGCAGCAGCACGCCCTGCCCGAAGTAGTTGAGCAGCAGTCCCGGCATGACGACCGCGTACCAGGCGACGCGGATCGGCTTCGCGCCGAAGTGGCCCATGTCGGCGTAGAGCGCCTCGCCGCCGGTGATGACCAGCACGACGGATCCGAGCACGAGGAAGCCGTGTGACCCGTGATGGAACAGGAACTCGAGCCCGTGCAGCGGGTTCACCGCCTGCAGGATCGAGATGTGGTCGTGGTGCTCCTGAACGATCTGCGCGATGCCGAGAACGCCGAGCACCGCGAACCACGCGAGCATCACCGGGCCGAACACCGACGCGATGCCCGCGGTGCCGCGGTACTGCACCGCGAAGAGACCGAGCAGGATGACCACCGTGATCGGGATGATGAACGGCTCGAACGTGGTCGTCGCGACGCCGAGACCTTCGACGGCGGACAGCACGGAGATCGCCGGCGTGATCATGCCGTCGGCGTAGAGCAGCGCCGCGCCGAACAGCGCGGCGAGCATCAGCGCGTAGTTGCCGGTCGGCGACGTGCGGTCGGCGGTGCCCGCCTTGGACAGAGCGAGCAGTGCCAGGATGCCGCCCTCGCCCTGGTTGTCCGCGCGCATGACGAAGGTCAGGTACTTGACGACCACGACCATGATCAGCGACCAGACGATCAGCGACAGCACCCCGACGACGTTCGCGTTCGAGATCCCGACCGCGTGCGGCCCGATGAAGCACTCGCGCAGCGCGTACAACGGCGACGTGCCGATGTCGCCGTAGACGACGCCGAGCGCGCCGAGCGCGAGCGCGCCGAGCGAGCCGTGGACGTGATGGCTGCCGTCCTCGTCGTGGTGGTGACCGACCGGATGCTCCGCCGACGGCGTCGGACCGGTCTCCGAGACGTCGTTCACGATGCCTCCGTGGCGCGCGCCTCGGCAGCCGCACGGGCGCGCGACGCGACGTCCTCGAGCGCCGTGACGACGTCGCGCACCTCGACCAGCACGCGCTCCTGGTCCGGCCCGAGCGGCACGCCGAGCGTCCCGTCCGGGGTCAGGCTCCAGCGGCGTCCCGGCGTCTGCACGAGGCCGACCAGCGCCTCGCCCGCGAGCGGCGACGATCCGTGCACGTGCAGCGAAAGACGGCCGCCGCGCACCTTCGCCTCGGAGATGCCGAGGCTCTGCAGGCGTCGCCGCACGTCCATGACCTCGATGAGGGTCTCCACGATGTCCGGCACGGGCCCGTAGCGGTCGCACATCTCTTCCGCGATCAGCACCTTGTCCTCCGCGCGCTTGAGCGCCGCGAGACGCTTGTACCACGTCAAACGCTGATTCACGTCGTCGATGTAGGCGTCCGGGATGTAGGCGGCGATGCCGAGCTGCAGCTCGGGCTCGATCTCTTCCTTCAGCGGCTCGCCGCGCAGCTCCTGGACCGCCTGCTCCATCATCTGCGTGTAGAGCTCGAAGCCGACTGCGGTGATGTGTCCGCTCTGGTGCTTGCCAAGCAAGTTCCCGGCCCCGCGGATCTCGAGGTCGTGCGCCGCGATCTTGAAGCCGCCGCCGAGGTCGTCGAGCTCCTGCAGCACCTGCAGGCGGAGTCGTGCCTCCTGCGTGAGCAGGCGCTCGCCCGGGATGAGCAGGTAGGCGTAGGCACGTGCCGGCGAGCGGCCGACGCGGCCGCGCAGCTGGTAGAGCTGCGCGAGCCCGAAGGTGTCGGCGCGGTTGATGATGATCGTGTTCGCGTTCGGGATGTCGATGCCGGACTCGATGATCGCGGTGCAGAGCAGGATGTCCGCGCGCGCCTCCAGGAAGTCCAGCATGACCTTCTCGAGCTGGTGCGCCTTCATCTGGCCGTGCCCGATGATGATGCGCGCCTCGGGCACGAGCGCGCGCAGCTTCTCGCCCATGCGCTCGATCGACTCGACGCGGTTGTGCACGAAGAAGACCTGCCCGCCGCGCCGCAGCTCGCGCAGGATCGACTCGCGGATCACGTTGTCGTCGAGCTTGGTGACGTAGGTACGGATCGCCTGTCGGTCGAGGGGAGGAGTCTCGATCACCGAAAGGTCGCGGATGCCGGTGAGCGACAGCTCGAGCGTGCGCGGGATCGGCGTCGCGGTGAGCGTCAGCACGTCGACCAGCTTGCGCATCTGCTTGATGCGCTCCTTGTCCTTGACGCCGAAGCGGTGCTCCTCGTCGACGACCAGCAGGCCGAGCCGCGCGAAGTCCACGTCGGGCTGCAGCAGCCGGTGCGTGCCGACGACGATGTCGCAGGCGCCGGACTTGACGCGCGCCAGCACCTCGTCGTTCTCGCGCTTCGTGTGAAAGCTCGACATCGACTCGATGCGCACGGGATAGCCGGCGAAGCGCTTGCGGAAGGTCTCGGTGTGCTGCTGCGCGAGCACGGTCGTCGGGACCAGGACCGCGACCTGCTTGCCCTCCATCGCGCAGATGAAGGCGGCGCGCATCGCGACCTCGGTCTTGCCGTAGCCGACGTCGCCGCAGACCAGCCGGTCCATCGGCTTCGGCTTGCCGAGATCCTCCAGCACCTCGTTGATCGCGCGCTGCTGATCGGGCGTCTCGTCGAACGGGAAGCGCGCCTCGAACTCCTGGTAGTACGGGTCGTCGGTCGAGAAGGCGTGGCTCTCGTTGCGGGCGCGCGTGGCGTAGAGCTGCAGCAGCTCGTGCGCCATCGACAGGATCGACTCCCTCGTCTTCTTCTTGACGCGCTCCCACGTGGCGCTGCCGAGCTTGTCGAGCAGCGGCTTCGCGCCGTCGCCGCCGACGTATTTCTGGACCAGGTTCACGCGGTCGACCGGCAGGTAGAGGCGGTCGCCGCCCTGGTACTCGAGGTGCAGGAAGTCGCCCTCGCTGCCAGCGACGCTCAGGTGCTTCAGCCCGCGATACAGCCCGATGCCGTGGTCGAGGTGCACGATGTAGTCGTCGGGCTTGAGCTGCTCGAGGCTGCGCATCACCTGATCGAGGGTGAGCGCGACCGACTGCCGCCGACGCGAGCGGCGGTGCTCGCCGAAGAGGTTGATCTCGGCGACGCAGACGAGATCGTCGTCGGGCAGCTCGATCGACTCCGAGACCTCGCCCTGCACGATGAACGGCCCCGGCGTCTCGCGCGCGGCGAGCGCCTCGGGGAACGGATCGCCGGCGGCAGGAACGAGCAGCTCCTCGCCCTCGAGGATGTGCTTGAGACGCTCTGCCTGCGCCGCGTTGCCGACCACGAGCGCCACGCGCGCGCCGGCCTTCGTCCAGTCGCGGATGCGCGTCGCGAGCGCCGCGAAGCCCTTCTCCTCGCGCAGCAGGCGTGTCGCGCGCAGCTCGAACGGAAGCCGCGTCGTCACGCGCTCGGCGCGTCCGCCGACGAATTCGCTGTCGAGCGTCGGCAGCTCCTCGAGCGACAGCGTCGGGAACGCGCGCAGGCCGTCGCGCAGCTCGGTCGCGCTCAGGAACAGCTCGTTCGCGGGCGGGTGGAAGCGGCGCTCCTCGAGCGCCATCGCCGCGTGCTGCACGACGCTCTGCCAGGCCTCCTCGCCGGCGCGCTCGACCGCAGCCTCGTCGTCGAACGCGACCAGCGTGCCCTTCGGCAGGTACGCCGCGAGCGGCGCCATCTCGACGAGATACGGCGCGAGCGTCTCGAGCCCCGGCAGCGCCACGCGCTCGGCGATCGCCTCGAGCAGCTGGTGGCGGTCCTCGCGGATCATCTCGAGCTCGCGCGCGCGGTCCTCGATGCGTCGGCGCCGGTCCGGCTCGGACGCGGCGCTCGCCGGGAACTCCGCGGCGGGCAGGACCAGCGCGTCCTCCTGCGCGTCGAGGCGGCGCTGCGAGCGCGGGTCGAAGGTGCGGATCGACTCGACGACGTCGCCGAGCAGCTCGAGGCGCACCGGATCGGCGAGTCCGGTGACGTAGACGTCGATCAGCCCGCCGCGCACGGCGAACTCGCCGCGGTCCTCGACCAGCGGACGCCGCCGGTAGCCCCAGTCGGCGAGGCGGGCGCCGATCTCGTGCAGGTCGAGCTCGTCGCCCTGCACGACGTAGCTGCTCGCGCGAGAGAGTGCGGCGGGCGCCATCACGCGCTGCAGGACCGCCTCGGGCGTGCTGACGACGATCGGATTGCGGCCCTGGCTCAGGTGGTGCAGCGCCTCGATGCGCTGCGCGACGGTCTCGGGGCTCGGTGACACCGGCGCGAACGGCGACACGTCCCACGCCGGCATGACGTGCACGCGCTTGCGCAGCACCGACGACGCGGCCTCCTCGCCGAGCCAGAAGTTCAGGTCCGCGGCGAGCGTCTCCGCCGCGCCGGCGTTCGGCGCCAGCACCAGCATCGGCCGGGGCTGCGCTCGGTAGAGGGCCGCGAGGCAGGCCGCGCGCGCCGAGCCGCGCAGCCCCTGCACGCGGGCGTGACGGTCGGCGTCGAGGCGCTTCTGCAGCAGCGTGACCGCCGCGGCGATGCTGCGGCGGGTCGGGTTCGGATCGGAAGCCTGCGCCATGGGTGCTGTGTCGAGAGCCGTTCGGGACCCGGCCGGGTGGCCGTGGCCGGATCGACCTCGTCTTCTAGCATCGCCACTGGCAGGTCCGTTTTCCAGCGGGGCTCGAGCGCGTGCTCCGACCCGGCCTTCGCGTCACCGGCCGCGCGCTGGTAACCATCCCGCGTGACCTCCGAGCCCCGCGACCTGCTCGCCGAGCGCATCCGCCGCCTCGAGCGGCGCATCGACGAGATGTCGGGCGAGGTCGCCGCGACCGGCGCGCAGCTCGGACGCGCGGCGACGCAGCTCGACAGCCTGGTCGACATCGTCGGCCGCCTGTCGCGCGTCGTCGACGTTCAGGGCACGACGCTGCACGGCGACGAGACGCAGCTCGAGCGCAAGGTCGGCTCGATCGAGGACCGCGTGCGCGGCCTCGCCGACACGCTCACCCAGGTCGTCGAGCGGCTCGAGGGAATGAGCGGCGCGATCGCCGACGCGCTCGGACGCCGCGGCTCGTCGTCCTGAGCCCGCGTCGCGCCGTGCGCGGCGTCAGCCGACGTCGTGCCGCGGGCGCGGCGTCGCGCTGGGCAACCGATCCGCGGGCTCGAGGTGCACGAACTCGTTGCGCTCCAGGTCGAAGTTCAGGACGTCGCCGGTGCTGATGTCGTAGTGCCAGCCGTAGACCCGCAGCGTGCCTCGCGCGAGCCGCGCCGCGACCGCGGGATGCGTCGCCAGGTTGGTCAGCTGCGCGAGGATGTTCTCGCGCGTCAGGATCTCGAGCTTCTCCTCCTCGGTCCGCTCCCTGTGGAGAGCCTCGACGACGTAGCGCGCGGGCTCCGCGTGGCGCAGCCAGTGCGACACCATGGGCATGGTGGTCAAGCTGTCCGGGTAGAGGATGCCCTTCATCGCGCCGCAGTCGGAGTGGCCGCACACGATGATGTTCGGAATCTCGAGCGCGACCACCGCGTACTCGATCGTCGCCGACACGCCGCCCGCCACCTCGCCGAACGGCGGCACGATGTTGCCCGCGTTGCGGCAGATGAAGATCTCGCCGGGGCTGGTCTGCATGATGAGGTCCGGCACGATGCGCGAGTCACCGCAGGTGATGAACAGCGCACGCGGGTTCTGGCTCTCCGCGAGCTTGTGGAAGAGATCCCGCTTGGTCGGGAAGACGTCAGTCTGGAAGCGGTGCAGGCCCTCGACGATGCGGCGCATGGGCGTGCCTTGTACGGGCGCCGCATGGCCAAGCCAAGCGAGTTCACGGGCGGCGCGCACGTCGGCCGTCGTGGCGGCGCGGCTTGTGGACGCGTCGACCGCCGTGCGAACCATGGCCGCCGATGCGCCCGCTCGTCCCGGCCCTCTTCTGCGCGATGCTCGGCGCGTCGTCGTGGCTGCTGTTCGCGCCCGACCAGGCGCTGCGCTGGGACAACCTGGTCCACAATCTTCCGCTGACGGCGGAGGCCTGGCGCCAGCTGTCCAGCGGGCGCCTGCCGGCGTGGAACCCGTACATCTGGAGCGGCTCGCCCCTGCTCGCCGACCCGCAGGCGCAGGTCTTCTATCCCGCGACGTGGCTCGCGTATGCGCTGGCCGGGACGCGGCCCGCGACCACGCCCCTGCTGCTCTACGCGCTGCACGTCGCGATCGCCGCGGGCGGGACGTTCGTCCTGTCGCGGGCGCTCGGCACCACCGTGCGCGGCGCGCTGCTCGCGGCGGTGGTCTTCACGATGAACCCGTTCACCGCGTTCCTGGCGACCGGCTTCGCCAACGTGGTCGCGGTGCTCGCGTGGCTGCCGTGGACCGCGTGGGCGGCGCTGCGCGCGGCGGACGGCGACCGTCCGCGCGCCGCCCTCGCCGGCGGCGCTCTGTGCGCGGCGCTCGCCTGGAGCGCGGGCTACCCGCAGATCTGGGTCTACTCGGCCGCTGCGATCGTCGTGCTCGTCGCGGGTGCGGCCGCGCGTCCCGGACGCGGTGTCGCGCTCGCCGGCGCGATCGCGATCGCGGGTCTCGCGCTGTCGCTGTGGCAGGTGCTGCCGATGCTCGATCTGCTGCAGTCGTCGCAGCGCGCGGATCCGCGCTCGCTCGACGAGTTCCTGCGCACCGACGTTCCGATCGCGAGCTGGCCGGCGATCGTGCTGCCCGGGCTCTTCGGCTCGGTCGAGGCGTCGGTGCCGCTCGCGGAGAACAACTGGCCGCACCTCGGGCTCTGCGCCGTGACGCTCGCCGGCATCGCGCTGCTGCGGCCGACGCGCGCCCGCGTCACCCTGCTCGTCCTCGGCACCGGCGCGCTGTGGCTCGCGAGCGGGAAGAGCGGCGGCCTGCTGCCGCTGCTCTACGAGCACGTGCCCGGGCTCGGCTTCCTGCGCGGTCCGTACAAGTTCTACCCCTACGTGACGTTCGCGACGGCGCTGCTCGCGGGCGCGGGACTCGGCGACGTGGAGCGCGCGCCGCGAGCGCTGCACGCGGCGCTGCTCGCGGGCGCCGCTCTGCTCGGGCTGCTCGCACCGGCGCTGCGACCGGAGATGCCGGCCTACGTGCTCGACGCGGCGGGCTCGGTGCCCTTTCCGGCGGTCGCCGCGGCGATCGGCGGGACGCTGCTGCTCGCGCTCGTCGTGCTGCTCGCGGCGGCGTCGCACCGCCAAAGCGGGGCGCTCGTCGGCGGCACCGCGATCGTCGTCGCGCTCGCGGCCTTCGTGCCCGACCTCTCGATCTACGCGCACGCGTCCGCGCGCGAGCAGCCGCTGCTGGCGCAGTCGCAGGAGTTCCGCGATCTGCGCGCGCGCCTCGACTCCGAGGCGCGCTGGCACTGGGGCGTCGAGATCCTCGTCGGTCCGCTGCAGCCGGACCTGCGGCGTGCGCTCGGCGCGTACTGGCAGATCGAGATGTCGACCGGATACTCCGCGTTCCTCGACACCGGCTACGCGCGCGCGATCGGGCAGGATGGCGCCACGGTGCGGTCCGTCACTGCCGGCGCGCCCGGACCGATCGACGGCCGCAACCGCGTGCTCGACCTCCTCGCGACTCCGTACGTGCTGGTGCGCGACGCCGAGGACCTGCTGCGCCGCATCACCGGGCAGCGGCTCGGCGGCGAAGAAGCACTCTATGTCCGCGAAGGCCGGATCGACGACGTCGCGCTGCTGATCCGGCGGCGCACGATGGCGCGCCTGCGCGCGGTGCCGCAGGTCGACGCGGTCGCGACGCGCGACGACGCGATCCTCGCGGTACAGCAGGGCACGATCGAGCCGTCGGAGGTCGCGCTGGTCGAGGCGCCGTTCGCACAGACCGGACCGAAGAGCCCGTGCACCATCGGCAAGGCCGGGCGCGCCCCGGGCCACGTCGAGACGGTCGCGCAGTGCATGGGCAACGGCTTCCTCGTGTTCGCCGAGCGCTGGGACCCGGGCTGGAGCGCCACCATCGACGGCGCCCCGGCGCCACTGGTGCGGACGTACGGCCTCGTGCTCGGCCTGCCGGTTCCCGAGGGCGAGCATCGCATCGTGGTGCGCTATGCCCCGCCCGGCTTTCTGCGCGGCGTCGCGGCGTCGGCCGTCGCCGCGGTCGTGCTCGCCGGTCTGGCGGTTTCCGAGGCGTTGCGACGCCGCGGCGCGGCCTGACGTCCGAGCCGACCGGGCTGGCTCAAGTCGTGCCACCACCGCTCCGAAGAGTGGTCAGGCACACGATGCAGAACAGCCGAGCCACGGACTTCTTCCTTGGGCGACAGCCGATCCTCGATCGCAGCCAGCGCATCGTCGCGTACGAGCTGCTGTTGGGGCACGACCGGACGAACCGCGCCCACGTCAGCGACGACGCGGTCGCGACCGCGACCGTGCTGAGCCACGTGTTCGGCGATCTCGGCATCGCGAACGCGCTCGGCCCGCACCAGGGATTCGTCAACGTCGACGAGGCGCTGCTGCTCGGCGACGCGCTCGAGTTCCTGCCGAAGGAGCAGATCGTCCTCGAGATCCTCGAGACGGTGCCGATGACTCCGCGGGTGATCGAGCGCGTGCGCGAGCTGCACGCGACCGGGTTCACCATCGCGCTCGACGACTTCGCGAGCGACACCGACAGCTACGCGCCGATCCTCGACTGCGTCGCGATCGCCAAGGTCGACCTGCTCAGCGTCGACGACGTCGCGCTGCGCGAGGCGGCGACGCAGCTCAGGCGCTGGCCGGTGCGGCTGCTCGCCGAGAAGGTCGATTCGCGCGAGCAGGCCGATCAGTGCATGGCGCTCGGCTTCGAGCTGTTCCAGGGCTACTACTTCGCGCGCCCGGTGATGATCGAGGGGCGCAAGCTGCAGCCCTCCGAGATGGCGCTGATGGAGCTGCTCGGGCTCGTCCTGTCGGACGCCGAGACGCGCACCATCGAGGATCTCTTCAAGCGCCACCCGGATCTCAGCCTCAACCTGCTGCGGCTGTCGAACTCGGTCGGCGTCGCGGCGCGCGGCAACATCACCTCGCTGCGCCAGGCGATCACGCTGCTCGGACGCCGGCAGATCCAGCGCTGGCTCCAGCTGCTGCTGTACACGTGCGGGCAGCCGGGCGAGAGCTTTCCGAGCCCGCTGCTCGAGCTCGCCGCGACCCGCGGGCGCATGATGGAGCTTCTCGCCGAGTCGGCGTTTCCGCGGCGGCTCGACGCCGGCGAGCAGGCGTTCATGGTCGGCATCATGTCGCTCATGGACACGCTGCTCGGCACGCCGCTCGCGCAGGTGCTCGACGGACTCGCCGCGCCGCCCGAGGTGCGCGACGCACTGCTCGGACGGTCGGGAACGTTCGGCCCGCTGCTCGACCTCGTCGAGTCGCTCGAGTCCGGCAACGGCGACGGCATCGTCAAGGCGACCGGTGCGTGCCCGGCGCTGACGCCCGAGTCGGTGAACGCCGCGCACGCCGCGGCGCTGTTCTGGACCGGCGGCAGCAGCCGTCCGGACCAGGCGGTGCGCGAGGAGTCGCCGCAGGCCGGCGCGCAGCGCACGCTCACGGCGGTGCGCGGACGCGCGCCGCGCAACAAGTCGCCCGAGCCGTCCCCCGAGCGGAAGCCGCTGCGCAACCTCAGCGGGCGGTGAGGTCCGACAGCCGCTCGCGCTGCGCGCCGTCGGCGGCGAAGTTGGCGGGGTCGAGCCAGCGTCGGAAGGCCGCGTCCAGACGCGGCCACTCGGAGTCGAGGATCGAGAACCAGGCGGTGTCGCGGTTTCGTTGCTTGATGACGACCGCCTGCCGGAACACTCCCTCGAACGCGAAGCCCAGCCGCCGGGCCGCGGCGCGCGACGGCGCGTTGAGCGCGTCGCACTTCCACTCGTAGCGCCGGTAGCCGAGATCGAACGCGCGCCTCATCATCAGGTACATCGCCTCGGTGGACGCGACGCTGCGCTGCAGGAGCGGCGAGAAGCGCAGGTGGCCCACCTCGATCGAGCCCGCGGCGGGATCGATGCGAAGGAAGCTCGCGACGCCGACGGCGCGCCCGCTCGCGCGGTCGACGATCGCGTGGAACAGCGGATCGTCGCCGGTGCAGGTGGCGCGCATCCAGCGCAGGTACGCCTCGCGATCGGCGAACGGGCCGTACGGCAGATACGTCCAGCCGCGGCCGTCCTCGTCGAGCGCGTTGGCCGCGAACAGCTCGTCCGCGTGCCGCTCGACGTCGAGCGGCTCGAGGCGGCACGTGCGGCCCTCCAGCGCCGTGCGCGGCGGACGCGGCGGCGGGGTCCAGCCGGGAAGCGGCACGCCGACGTGCTGCCCGAGCGCGTTCACGACGTACGCGAGACTCGATGTCTCGTCCTGCTCCGCCACGGCCCGGCTCTCGCGCTCTTCCCGATCGTCAGCGCGAGGCGGTGTCGCCGCCGCGGTGCCGCGCGTACTGCTGCTGGCTTTCGATGGTGCCGAGCACGGGGATCGTCACCGTCGGCTGGCGCGTGCTCGTCGACGAGATCACGATGCGGTCGTCGAACGTGCCGGTCGTCGCGCTCGGCAGGAGCGTCACGCGCACGCGCACGCCGCGCTGCGGCGGGTCGAGCGGCGTGGTCTGCACCTGCAGGCGGTTGCTCTCGCTCGCCACCGAGGTGATCTCCACGTCCGGCCTGGTCTCGACGTCGATGTGCTGGCTCACCACCGCGCCGGCGGGCAGCCGGCCCATGTAGACGCGCGAGGGCGCGGCCTTCAGATCGGTCGCGACGGTGCCGTGCACCGTCAAGACCAGCTCCGGCCGGACGACGTCGCTGCTGCGGACGGTCACGGTCTTCGCCTGCGTTCCGGACAGCTTGTACGTGTCGAGCGCGACCTCGACGCCGCCTTCCTCGCCCGGCCCGAGCCGCGGCGTCGAGGCGAGCACCGCGGTGCAGCCGCAGGCCGGCGTGACCGATGTGATGTCGATCGTGTCCGGGCCCAGATTCTTCAGTCGGAAGGTGTGTCCGACCACGGGGCCGCTCTCGACGGTGCCGAAGTCGTAGTCCTCCTGCAGCGCCACGAGCTGCACGCCGCTCGGCGGCGGCAGCGCGCCGTGCTCGTACGCCGTCGCGGCGCAGCCCGAGAGTGCGGCGAGGCCGAGCGCGAACGCCGTGCCGCGCATCCGGATCTTCCGTTCGTTGCCGCGGCCTTCCCTGGTCACGGTGGTCATCCTCATCCCCCTGCCCCGCTCACGACGCGCGCGCCGGCTCCAGCGCCCGCCGCGCGGCCCACCCCTCCAGATAGCGCGTGTGGAAGCGCCCCGCGAGAAAATCCTCGTCCGCGAGCAGTGCCTCGTGCAGCGCGACGTTCGTGGTGATGCCCTCGATCTGCAGCTCGGCGAGCGCGCGGCGCATGCGCGCGATCGCCTCGGCGCGGTCGCGGCCGTGCGCGATGATCTTCGCCACCAGCGAGTCGTAGTTCGGCGGGACCACGCCGCCCGCCTGCAGGGCGGTGTCGATGCGGATTCCCGGACCGCCGGGCAGCCGCAGCGCGCGAACCGTGCCCGGTGACGGGCGCGACGTGAACGGGTCCTCGGCGTTGATCCGGCACTCGATCGCGTGCCCGGTCGACACGACGTCGCGCTGCCGCACCGACAGCGGCAGCCCCGCCGCGGCACGAATTCCCTCCTTGACGATGTCGATGCCGGTGAGCATCTCGGTCACGCCGTGCTCGACCTGCACGCGGGTGTTCATCTCGATGAAGTGGAAGCCGCCCGACGGGTCGAGCAGGAACTCCACCGTGCCGACGTTCGTGTAGCCGATCGCGTCGGCGACGCGCAGCGCCGAGCGCCCCATCTTCGCGCGCAGCCGGCGGTCGAGCGCGACCGACGGCGACTCCTCGAGGACCTTCTGGTAGCGGCGCTGCAGCGAGCACTCGCGCTCGCCGAGCTGCACGACGTTGCGCAGCTGGTCGGCGATGATCTGGACTTCGATGTGCCGCGCGCGCTCGACGTACTTCTCGAGATAGATGCGCGCCTGCCCGAACGCCGCCTGCCCCTCGCCGCGCGACGCCTCGATCGCGGCGCCGAGCTCGCCCGCGTCGCGCGCGATGCGCAGCCCGCGTCCGCCGCCGCCGCCCGTGGCCTTGACCAGCACCGGGTAGCCGATCTCGCGCGCGATCTGGTTCGCCTCGTCGAGCGTGCGCACGGAGCTCGAGCTTCCGGGCAGCACCGGAACGCCGGCACGGCGCATGAAGCGGCGCGCGCGGGCCTTGTCGCCCATGAGCTTGATGTTCCGCACGCGCGGGCCGATGAACGCGAGCCCCGAGCGCTGGCAGGCTTCGGCGAAGTCGCCGTTCTCGGACAGGAAGCCGTAGCCCGGATGGACCGCGTCGCAGCCGCGCGCCTGCGCGGCCGAGATCAGCGCCGGCATGTTGAGGTAGCTCTGCTCCGCCGACGGCGGACCGATGCAGATCTGCTCGTCGGCGAGCCGGACGTGCAGGGCGTCACGGTCGGCCGTCGAGTACGCCGCCACGGTCGCGACGCCGAGCTCGCGGCAGGCCCGGATCACGCGCACCGCGATCTCGCCGCGATTCGCGATCAGCACCTTGCGGAACATGCCCCGCCCAACCTAGGGGAGTCCCCCCCCACCCTCAAGCGAGGCGGACTTCGACGGCGCGCTACTGCTCCTCGCCGAGCATCGCGAGCTCGCGCTCGATCGCGGCGATCTCCTGCGGCGTCCCCTGCACCTTCGGTCCGGTGAACCAGTGGCGCGCCGACACGAGCCACCAGCCGCCGGCGAATCCCAGCACGACCAGCACCGCGACCGGCGTGTAGTTGAAGCTCGCCCAGGTCACGGGCGACGCCGTCGGCAGCATGAAGAGCACGCTGATGAAGCACACCCACGCGACCGCGATCACGCCGACCGGGCGGCTCCAGCGCCCGAGGTGCCACGGGCCGCGCTCGAAGTCGTCACCGCGGCGCAGCCGCAGGAACGTCGGCAGCACGTACGCGATGTACAGCCCGATCACCGCGATCGACGTCACCGCCGCGTACGCGGTCGCGTTCCAGAGATACGGCAGCCCGAGCAGGAACGCGCCGCCGGCGGCGAGCCACACCGCGTTCGTCGGCGTCCGCGTGCGCGGGTTGATGCGGTGCCAGAGGTCCGACGCAGGCAGCGCGCCGTCGCGCGAGAAGGCGTAGATCATGCGCGAGTTCGCGGTGACCGACGCCATGCCGCAGAACAGCTGCGCGCCGATCGCGATCAGCAACAGGAGCTTGCCGCCGGTGAGGCCCAGCGCGTCGATGAAGATCTGCGCCGGCGGCACGCCGGTCCTGCTGGCGAGCGCGCCGTCGTAGTCCTGGATCGCGAAGGTGATGCCGATCAGCAGCACCCAGCCCGCGACCAGCGAGACGGCGATCGACAGCAGGATGCCGCGCGGTCCCGCGACCGCCGCGTCGTGCGTCTCCTCGGTCATGTGCGCCGACGCGTCGTAGCCGGTGAAGGTGTACTGCGCGAGCAGCAGCCCGAGCAGCGAGACGTAGATCGGCGATCCCCATCCCGTGTTGTCGACGTACGCGCCGAACACGAACGACGCGGACTGATGGTCGTCGGGCAGCAGCGCCAGCGCGCCGACGATCACCGCCACGCCGACGATGTGCCACCACACGCTGACGTCGTTCAGCAGCGCCACGAGCCGCACACCGAAGGTGTTGAGCACCGCGTGCAGCACGAGAATCGCGCCGAACAGCGCGATGGTATTGACGGGCGTCGCCGGCAGTCCGAACTGCAGCTCGAGCAGCGCGTTCAGGAAGGACGCGGCACCGAAGTCGATGCCCGCGGTCACCGCGACCTGGCCGAGAAAGTTGAACCACCCGGTGAACCACGACCACGCCGGACCGTTCGACGGCGCGAGCTTCGCGGCCCAGTAGTAGAGTCCGCCCGCCGTCGGGTAGCTCGAGCAGACCTCCGCCATCGCGAGCCCGACGACGAGCGTCATCACGCCGACCAGCGGCCAGCCCCAGACGATGAGCACCGGACCGCCGGTGTTCATGCCGTAGCCGTACAGCGTCAAGCATCCCGACAGGACCGAGATGATGGTGAACGAAACGGCGAAGTTCGAGAACGCCGACATCGTGCGCGCCAGCTCCTGCGCGTAGCCGAGCTCGTGCAGGCGCTCGGCGTCCGACTTGACGCTCCGCGCGACCGTGCGATCGCCCATGCCGCCTCCTCCCCTCCGTCCGCTGCAGACTCCGGGCGGTATCGCCCGGCGGACAGCCTAGCGGCGGAGCCGAGCTGACGGCAGACGCGGAGCCTGCCGTGTCGGAAGAGAAGCCGCGCTCCGCACCGCGGGGGAGTGGGTGCGGGGCGCGCCGCGCGTGAGGACGCCGGGAGGGTACGGCGTCCGGGGGGTCACGCGCGGCGCGCGGGGGGTGTTCTCAAGGGCCGACGGCGAGATCGCGGAAGGCCTGGTGCCAGCCCGCTCCGGGGCTGACGCGCGCGGCGCTGAGCGTGGTGCCTTCGCTCGACTCGACGCGCGACGGCGTGCGCGCGAGAAGCAGCATGGTGACCGCGGTCATCACCGCCACCATCAGGATCCGCCTCGTCGAGCTCTTCGCCGCCATGGTCTTCTCCGTCCGATCCGTCCGCCGGGTCCGCTCGTGCGAGCGGCGTCGGGGGGACGCGAGGCATGCAGAGCAAGACGCGCGCCGCCGCGTGCCCCCGCAAACACGGGGCTGCACGGGGGCTCCGGTGTGCCACGCGGGACGCGTGCGGCACGTCGCGGGGGCGGCTGTGCCGCGCGCGGCACAGCCGGCGCACACACGGCGGACGCCACGACGCAGCTCGCCGTCGCGGCGCGCAGAGCAGCCCGTCAAGCAGCCGCGATGAGGTCGCGCACGAGCAGCGACGGCGGACCCACCGTCGTCAGCCAGAGCTGGTGCACCGCGCGCGTCGCGCCGACGTGCAGCCGCCGCCGCGCGGCCGGCGTGTCCGGAAACTGCGCGGTGCTCACCTCGACGCAGATCACGTAGTCGAACTCGAGACCCTTCACCTGCTCGATCTCGGTGACCTCGATGCCCGGCGTGAAGCGGAAGTCCTGCGCCTCGACCTGGCGGACGCGCGGGACCTCTCCGTCGGCGAGGCTCTTGGCATAGAGCGTCGACAGCTCGCGCGACGGCGTCAGCACCGCGACCGACGCGAGCGGCTCGCTCGCGGCGAGCTCCTTCAGCGCGTCGGCGAGATACGCGACGCACGCGCCGTGCTCGGTGAAGCGCAGCATCTCGACGGGCGGTCCCGAGCGGACCGTCATCGGCGGCTCGTCGTCCTCGCGCAGGTCGCCGAGCACCTCCTGGGCGAACGACGCGATCTCGCGCGTGCAGCGGTAGCTGACGCGCAGCGTGCTGACCTCGGCGCCCGCGAGCCCGAGCTGGTCGAGAAACTGGCTCCACGAGGTGAAGCCGCCCAGCTGCACGACGTGCTGCTGCGTGTCGCCGGCGAGCGTGATGCTGCTCTCCTTCCGCATGCAGCCGAGCAGCACGCGCACTTCCAGCGGCGAGAAGTCCTGCACCTCGTCGATGACGACGTGGCGATAGCGCAGCGCTCCACCCGGCCCGGGCAGGCTGCCGGCGCGCAGCTGCCACGCGCGCAGCAGCAGCGGCAGGTCGGCCTCGTCGAGCTCGGCGTCGACGCCGGGCTCGTTGTGCAGCCACTGCGTCAGCTCCTCGTGCCGCGCGCGATTGTACGCGCACGCGCGGTCGAGCTCGTCGGTCGAGAACGCGCCGGGCGCCTCGCGCTCGAAGACCTCGCCGATCAGCTGACGGTCGGACAGGACGCTGTTCCAGTCGTCGGTGACCTGGCGCGCATCGCCGCGTCCGGGCGTGCGCGCGACGTGCTGCTCGAACGCCTTCATCATCACCGGGTGGAACTTGGTGCGCAGCACGATCGCCGGCGTGATCTCGCGGATGCGGCGCGGCAGGCGGGGCAGCAGGCGCTGCACCTGGTCCTTCGCCCACTCCTCGAAGGTCTTCACCTGCACACGCTCGACCTGCAGCGCCGGCAGCACGTGGCTCACGTAGTCGCGCAGCGCCGGCGAGAACACCACCACCATGGTCTCCTGAGAGTCGATCGCAGGGTTCTCGTAGGCGAGGAACGCGATGCGGTGCAGGGCGACGGTGGTCTTGCCCGAGCCGGCGGTGCCGCGCAGGACCAGATACCCGATCGACGGCTTCGTGATGAGCTCGAACTGGTCGGGGTCGATGAGTCCCGCGATGTCGGCGAGGTGCTTGTCGGCGCGCTGCGTGAACGCGGGACGTCCGGACGCGAGGTGTCCGTGCTCGTCGGCCTGCACGTCGTGCGCGCGCAGCGCGGCACCCGCACCGCCGGCGAGCTTCGGCGGCTCGGTGCGGCTCTGCCGCCAGCCGTCGTCGGACGCGTCGTCGGTCTGGAACACGCCCTCGGGCGACTCGACGCGCTTCAGCTCGCGCTCGCGGATCGTGACCACGCGACGTGCCGCGACCTCGCCGCTGCGCAGCCGGCCCGAGACTTCCTCCTCGTACTCCTCGCCCTGCCGGTAGCGGTAGAAGATCTTCGAGATCGGTGCGTTGCGCCAGTCGACGATCGGCACGCCGGACAGCATCCGCGGCGCCTTGCCGAGCAGGATGTCGTGCACCAGCCGTCCCTCCTTCAGGCGAAGGTGGCCGAAGTACGGCGACGCGAGCTCGACCTGCGGCGTGGTCCGCGCGGTGCGGAGCTGCTGCAGAAGCGCCGACTGCCGGTCCCACTGCTGCAGCAGCGCCGCCCGGTCCTCGGCCTTGGCGCCCTCGCGGATCTGACCGCGCAGGTGCTCGAGCTCGTCGACCAGCGACGCCTCGGACGGCGGCACGACGGGCCCCGCGCTGTCGAGGCGCTCGTTGACCTTCTGCAGCAGCGCGAGCTCTTCGTCGACGACCTGGTGCGGCATGGGGGTCTCTACCCTAACGACCCGATGGCGCCGGCGAAACCGGCACCCGGCGGGTTGCGGCCCGTGCCGCGCGCCGCGACATTCGGGACGTGACGGATCGCGAGACGAACGCCGCACAGCTGGTCGCGACGCTGGAAGCACGGCTCGCGCCGGCCGGGCTCGATCTGGTCCGCGCCCTCGACGCGCGCTGGTACGACGCGGCGGTCGCACCGGAGTACCGGCTGCCGTGGCCGGGCGGCCGCGACGCGCGCCTCGCGGTGGTCGTCGGCAGCTCGCGCGCCTTCTGGGACCCGTTCGTCGCGTGGCTCGCCGCGGAGCCGTCGCGGCTCGACGCTCCCGACCCGATCGACCGCTACGCGGTGGAGGCGGTGCACGGCGCCCTCGCGGACGTCGCGGTCCCGCACGAGGCGCGCTTCTCGTTCGAGGCGCCGCCTCGGCGCGTCGCGATGCAGCGCCTCGCGGACGTCGCGGGTCTCGCGTCCCTCACGCCGGCGATGCTCTGCGTCCACCCGTCGTTCGGACCGTGGATCGCGCTGCGCGCGGTCGTGCTGTTCGACGTCGCACCTCCGCCCGGACCAGCCCCCGCGATGGCGCTCGCGTGTCACGACTGCGCCGAGCGCTGCGCACCGGCGCTCGCGCGCGCGCAGGAGGCGGTGCTCGCGCGGGAGCGGCGTGCCGCGGACGAGGTCGAGCGTGCCGGTGGCGACCCGGTCGCGCCGGACTGGACGCTGTGGCTCGCGGTCCGGGACGCGTGCCCGGTCGGGCGCGAGCATCGCTACCCGGACGCCTACCTGCGCTACGTCTACACCAAGGACACGGACGTCCTGCGCGGTGCGGTCGCCGGGCGGTCCGCGCCTCCCATCGGCGACTGATCGGTCGGCGCCCGCTGGGTCCCGTCCGCGACGGTTGAGCACGCGTGCGCGTCCGTTCGCGCAGATCGCGAACGGCTGCGCGGGAACCGCATTGACACCCTCTCCGAACGCGACGTATGCGCTGGCTCCGCCACACGAGCGCGTCCGCGGACCGATCACACCCGCCGCACGGCACCGCACGTCGTCGCCGCCACGCCGCGCATCGGCACACCACATCGGAGGGACTCCCCAGGTGCGTTCACCAACGTCGCTGATTCTCGGCCTGCTGCTCGTCGCGAGCCCCGCGCTCGCGGCTTCCGGCCTGCAGATCACCCCCGACGGCTCGCGCACGCTGGTCGTCAAGGACGTCGGCGACCAGCGCTGGGCGATCGTCCGCTCGGCGGGCGACGTCTCGGGCAACGTCTACTTCCCCGACGGCGGCGACCCGCAGTTCACGTACTGCCCGCAGACGTCGAGCGCGGACGGCAACGTGACCTTCGCCTGCTCGGGCGCGGACCGCTGCGCGAGCGCGCCCTGCCGCGAGAGCGACTGGAGCGTGATCGGCGACGTGACGCTGCCGGAGTCCTTCTTCCTGCCGGAGACGGGCGACGCCGCGGGCGTGCGCTCGTCGGCTCCGGGGCGTACCGCCGCCGACGACGCCGGCTCCGGTCTGCAGGTCACGCCCGGCAAGTCGAGCACGCTGGTGAACAAGGATCTCGCGGGCGAGCGCTGGGCGATCGCGCGCTTCGCGGACGGCGTGGTGACCGGCATCGTCTACCGCGGCGAGGCGGCCGAGCCGAGCTTCGTGTGGTGCGAGGAGACCGGCACGACGGCGACCGACGTGAAGCTCGCGTGCTCGGGCGCGGACTCCTGCAAGGCGGGTCCGTGCACGGCGGCCGACTGGACGGAGATCGGCAACGTCTCCGTGCCGAAGTCGTTCTTCGAGCCGTCCCCCCCGCGCGAGATCTCGCCGCAGAATGCGGCCGAGCTCGAGCTCGCCTGGGACTTCCCCGCGAAGGGCGGGGTGACCGCGGGCCCGGTGGTCACCGACGACTTCGTCTACGTCGGCTCGTGGGACAACACCCTGTACGCGCTCGACCCGCGCACCGGTGCGCTCAAGTGGCAGTTCCGCGTCGAGGCGGGCGGCATCCAGGGAGCGGTCACGTTGATCCCCGGCTCGACCGACATCCTGATCGGCGACGGCTGGACGACGGTCTACCGCCTCGACGGTCGCACCGGTGACGTGCGCTGGCAGACCCGCGTCGGCGACGAGACGGTCGACCAGATCTGGTCCGCGGTCGCGGTCGGTGGCGGACGCGTCTTCGCCGGCATCGCGTCGCACAGCGACAACCCGTGCACCAACGGCCGCACCGCGGCGCTCGACCTCGAGACCGGCGCCGTCCTGTGGGAGCGCCAGAACATCCCCGAGCGCATCTGCCGGACCGACACCGCGATCGCGTGCGAGGACTCGTCCGACTGCCCGGCGAACGGCGAGTGCGTGCAGGCGCGCGGTGCGGGCGTGACCGCGTCGCCGGTGGTCAGCGAGGACGGCAAGTGGGTCTACGCCAACACCGTCGGCTGCTACACGTTCCCGTCGATCGGCGACGAGGACTCGATCATGAAGCTCGACGCCGCGACCGGCGAGACCGAGTGGCTGAACCGCGTCGTGCCGCCCGAGCAGTTCGGCTACTGCGCCGGGGACAACAAGATCGACTGCGGCACCGACGCCGCGTGCGGCAGCAAGGGCCCCTGCCAGACCAAGGGTGCGTACCACGACTTCGGCTTCCTGAACGGCCCGCTGCTGCTCGACATCGAGGACGCGCGCGGACGCGCGAAGAAGGTCCTCGTGTCGGGCGCGAAGCACGGCACGCTGTACGCGTTCGACGAGAAGAACGGCGACATCCTGTGGAAGAACGAGGTCCTGCCGGTGCCGACGGCGCCGGGCTTCGCGGGCTTCGGCCTGTTCAACGGCGCGCTCGCGATCGAGAACGGGCGCGTCTACGCGGCGCTCTACCAGATGATCCCGAAGGCCAACCCGGAGCCGCCGCACCTGCAGGCGTTCGACGTCCAGACCGGCGAGACGCTGTGGACCTCGGAGATCGGACGCGCCTACGCGCACGTCGGCGTGAAGAACGACGTGCTCTTCACCGGCACCAACGACGTGCCCGACTTCTACGTCTACGACGCCGCGAAGGGCGAGCGTCTGAAGACGTTCCAGCTGCCGGCGACGAGCTCGTCGCGCGCGGCAGTGTCGGGCGACACGGTCTACGTGGGCTACGGCATCCTGAGCAACGTCGGCGGCGTTCGCGCGTACAGGCTGCCGTGAACCCCGAAGCGTGGCCCGGACCTCTCGTCCGGGCCACGCGAACCGGGTAGGGTCGCGCGCATGACACCCTGCCCGTCCTGCGGTGGCGCGCGGACGCGCGGCACCGCCCGCGTCCGCTGGCCGATTCGTGCGGCGCTCGTCGCGCTGACGTTCGCGATCGCGGCGCTCGGCGTCGCCCCGAGCATGATCGGCATGCTCGAGGGCGTGCGCGGCGGATTCGCGCCGGCGATTCCGTTCGCGGTCGCGACCGTCGCGACCGGTCTGCTCGCGTTCGTCGCGGGCTTCGTGCGCGTCGGGCGTCCGGTGTGTCTGCGCTGCGACACCGCAGAGCCCGCGTGGCTCTTCGTGCCAGTCGTCAAGCAACACGCGATCGCCGGATCGAGCGACGCCGCCGAGGCCGTCGCGTCCGCACCCGCCGACGCGGGCCGGCGGACGTTTCTCGCCACCGCGGGCGCGGTCGGCGCGAGCGGCGTCGCGACCGCCGCCGCGGGCGCGGCGGGCGTCCTGCTGCCCAACGCGCGCTGGCGCGACGTCGGCACGAACATCTTCTTCGCCGACGTCGAGAAGAACGCTCCGGTGCAGCGTCCGGAGTGGGCCGGCTCGCGCGTCGAGGCGTACCGGCGCCTCGGGCGGACCAACGCGATGGTGTCCGACATCTCGCTCGGCTCGGGCGGCATCGACGACATCCAGGTCGCGATCCGCGCCATCGAGCGCGGCGTCAATTACTTCGACACCGCGCCCGACTACTCGCGGCACGGCTCCGAGCTTCTGCTCGGCAAGGCGATCCGCGAGACCGGCGGCCGCGACCGCATGTTCCTCGCGACCAAGTTCTGCACCGCCGACGGCCACCTGCCGATCGACACCCCGGTGCCCGAGATCATCGCGGCCGTCGAGGGCAGCCTCGAACGCCTGCAGACCGACCACGTGGACCTGATCCACATCCACGCCTGCGATCGCATCGAGCGGCTGATGGCGCCGAACTTCCACGAAGCGTTCGACCGCCTGAAGGATCAGGGCAAGGCGCGGTTCCTGGGCTTCAGCTCGCACACGCCGCGGCTCGAGGAGGTCGCGAACGCGGCCATCGACTCCAAGCGCTTCGACGTGATGATGCTCGCGTACCACCACGGCCTCTGGCCGCAGCTCGGCGAGATCATCGACCGCGCGCACGCCAACGACGTCGGCGTGGTCGCGATGAAGACCTTGAAGGGTGCCAAGGCCGAGAACTTCGGCATGCGCGACGAGGCGGTCGCGTACTCGCAGGCGGCGTTCCGCTGGGTGCTGCAGAACCCTTCCGTCTCGTGCCTCGTGGTGTCGTTCACGAAGGTCGAGCAGTGCGACGAGTACCTGTTCGCGTCGGGCACGCCCGTCAAGCAGAGCGATCTCGCCCTGCTGCACCGCTACGACAACCTCGCGAGCGCCGACTACTGCCGCCCGCACTGCGGCACGTGCCTCGACACGTGCCCCGTCGGCCTGCCGATCGACACCGTGCTGCGCTACGACATGTACTTCGCCGACTACCGGCGCGAGGTGCCGGCGCGCGAGAAGTACGCGAAGCTCTCGGCGGCCGGGCTCGATGCGAGCGCCTGCGCCGCATGCCCGGCGCCGTGCGCCGGCTCGTGCCCGTACGAGCTGCCGATCCGCGCCAAGATGGTTCGCGCGCACGAGCGGCTGCGCCCGGTGTGATCCCGCCACGGCGGCACCACGCGGCGGACGCTGCGCGAGCGTGGAAACGCTGCTCCTTGTCGCGCCACGCGGCCATGCGTAGCTCTGTCGCATCATGAGCGAGCGACACATCGTGGTGACCGAGACCGATCTGGAACGCCTCGGCCGGCTGCTGCAGGTGCAGCCGCCGCGCAACGCGCCGGCGTGCGACGCGCTCGAAGCGGAGCTCGGACGCGCGGACGTCGTGCCGGCGAACGAGGTCGCCCCGGACGTCGTGACGATGAACTCGCGCGCCCGCTTCGTCGACGAGGATCTCGGCGAGGAGATCGAGATGACGCTCGTCTACCCGCGCGACGCCGACGTCTCGCGCGGCCGCGTATCCGTACTGGCTCCGGTCGGTGCGGCGCTCCTCGGGCTGTCGGTCGGGCAATCGATCCGCTGGCCGCTCCCGCACGGCGGCGAGCGGCGGCTCCGCGTGTCGGCCGTGGTCTACCAGCCGGAGGCGTCCGGGGACCTGCATCTCTGAGCAGCAGAAGGTGCTCGCGAGATTCGCACTCGGTCGTGAATTGCGATAGGAGCGCCGCATGCTGAAGACTTGGACGCTGCCCATGGTTGGAGCCGCGGCGCTCACCGCGCTGTGCACGGTGGTCTCGCCCGCGCTCGCGCAGAAGGACCTCGAAGGCGGGGGGGTGCCCGTGCCGGACGTGTACGGCGTGCCCTACTGCGTCGCCGCGATTTCCAAGGATCCGAACTTCATCAACCTGATGGATCCGGACCGCGAGCTTTCGGTCGCCGCGCTGTCGTTCGCCTACAAGACGGCGCCGGACGTGAAGGTCGGCGACCTGATCACGATCACGCCGGGCGACAAGGCGAAGGACGGGCAGCCGGAGTTCAAGGTCTTCAAGGCCCAGGACCCGAAGTGCAAGAAGTTCGTCGGGCAGTGACGGCGTGGTGACGGGGGGACGCACCGTCCCCCCGTCGACCCGTACTCCCTGCGCCGGCTGCGCCCCGAGGCGCGCGGCGCTCAGCTCTTCGCCGGCCCCAGGATCCAGCCGCCGCCTGCGGGATTCGTGTACCAGCCCCCGGCCGCGTGCGTCCCGCCGTCGACGTGCAGCGTGACCCCGGTCACGTAGCTCGCGAGGTCCGACGCGAGGAAGACCGCCGGACCGGCGATTTCGGCCGGCTCGGCCGCGCGTCCCAGCGGCACCATGTGCGCGTGCCGTCCGAGCGCCTCGTCCGGCAGCATCGCCCGCAGGCCCTCGGTCAGGCAGATGTCCGGGGCGATGGCGTTCACCCGGATGCGATGCGGCGCCAGCTCCAGTGCCATGGTCCGGGTGAAGTTGATGACACCCGCCTTGCACGCGGCATACGGGGCATAGAGCGGTGCCGCCCGTGCCCCCTCGATCGACACCACGTTGATCACGCTGCCGCCGCCACGCTCGATCAGGAGCGGTGCTGCGGCCCGCGTACCGTGGAACACCGACTTCAGGTTGACGCGGATCAGTGCGTCCCAGCCCTTCTCCTCGATTTCGAGGAACGGGCGCTGGAACGTCCCGCCGACGTTGTTCACCAGGATGTCGAGCCCGCCATAGGCTTCGCGCGCCGCGGCGACGGCGCGGGCGACCTGCTCGCCGTCGCGGACGTCGGTCGGGACGGCCACCGCCTCACCGCCGGCGGCCTCGATCTCGGCCCTGGTCCGCTCGCCCAGCTCGGGCTTCAGCTCGGCCACCACCACCCGGGCGCCGTGCCCCGAGAACAGCAGCGCGATGCCCTTGCCGATGCCCGCGCCGCCTCCCGTGACGACCGCGACCTTGTTTTCCAGCAGCCGCGCTGCGTTTCCCATGGCGCGTAGTCTTGCGCTGGAGCCGTCGTCGCGGCAAGGAAACGCGTTGGACGCGACCGCCGCGCGGAGCCTTCGCGGGGGCGCGCCGTGGATCCGTCGAGGAGACCATCGTTGAAGCAAGCGAGCAGCAGGCCGAAGAAGACCAAGGCCCCGGCCGGAGGGGCGGCAGCCGCACCCAAGCGGGCGGCGAGCCCCACGCCGGCGACGGCGCAGCGCGTCGCGAAGCCGGTCGCGGCCCCCGCGAAGAAGGCTCCGAGCAAGCCCGCGGCTCCAGCGAAGGCGGCGCCGGCGGTGAAGAAGCCGGTCCCGGCAGCGAAGGCGGCGGCGTCCGCGAAGCCGGCCGCGCCCGCGAAGCCGGCCGCGTCCGCAAAGCCGGCGCTGCCCGCGAAGCCGGCCGCGCCGAAGAAGCCGGCGAAGAAGAAGGCCAAGCCCAAGGCCAAGAAGCCGAAGGTCGTCCTCAAGCCGATGACCGACGCGGCCTTCCGCCTGCCGCGCGAGGTCAAGCCGACCCACTACCACGTGCACATCCTGCCGGACCTGGTCCGGTCCAACTTCCGCGGCGAGGTGGTCATCGAGCTCGAGCTCAAGCACCAGCGTCCGTCGATCGAGCTGCACGCGGCCGACATCACCATCGACCACGCCGAGATCGCGCCGCGCGGCGAGAAGGCCAGGAAGGCGCTCGCGAAGCCGATCCTGCCGGGCGCCAAGCCCGTGGGTCCGCCGATCAACCAGATGGCGGTCGCGATCGTGCCGCACGGCGCGCGCGAGACCGTCGAGGTCAAGTTCCTGCGACCGGTCGGACCGGGGAAGGTGGCGCTGAGCCTCGCCTACCACGGCAACCTGCAGGAGCGGCTGCGCGGCCTCTACCTGGCCCGCGTCGGCGACGAGAAGTACGCGTTCACGCAGCTCGAGGCCGCCGACGCGCGCCGCTTCTTCCCGTGCTTCGACGAGCCCGACCTCAAGGCGCGCTTCACCTTCTCGGTGACCGCACGCGCCGGGCTGCAGGTCATCTCGAACAACCCGCTCGAGCGCAGCACCAACAACACCAACGGCACCACGACGTTCCACTTCCGGACCACGCCGCCGCTGTCGACGTACCTGTGCGCGCTCGCGGTCGGCGAGCTCGAAGCGTCGCCGGTGAAGATGGCCGGCAAGACGCCGGTCCGCGTGTGGCACGTGCCGGGCAAGCGTCAGCTGGCCGGCTTCGCGCTCGAAGCCGCGGTCGAGTCGCTCGCGCGCCTCGAGAAGTACTTCGGCCTGCCCTACCCGTACGACAAGCTCGACCTCGTCGCCGTGCCCGACTTCGAGGCCGGCGCGATGGAGAACGCGGGCGCGGTCTTCTTCCGCGAGACGCTGCTGCTGGTCGACAACGCGACCATCTCGCTCAACGAGAAGAAGCGCGTCGCGGAAGTGATCGCGCACGAGCTCGCGCACATGTGGTTCGGCAACCTCGTCACCATGAAGTGGTGGGACGACCTGTGGCTGAACGAGGCCTTCGCGACGTGGATGGCCTTCAAGGTCGTCGACGAGTGGAAGCCCGAGTGGCGCATGTGGAACAACTTCGAGCCGCACCGCGCCGCGGCGCTGGCGCTCGACGCGCTGTCGAACACGCACCCGGTCTACGCCGAGGTCGAGAACGCGGCGCAGGCGACCGAGAACTTCGACGCGATCACCTACGAGAAGGGTGCATCCGTCGTGCGCATGGTCGAGCACTACCTCGGCCCGCAGAAGTTCCGCGCCGGCGTGCAGAGCTACATCCGCCAGCACCGCGAGGGGAACGCGGTCGCGCACGACCTGTGGAACGCGCTCGAGAAGGCGTCCGGTCAGCCGGTCGCACAGATCGTCCGCGCCTGGGTGCGCCAGCCGGGCTTCCCGCTGGTGAGCTTCGAGCGCGAGACCGGCGAGAACGCGGGCGGGCTGGCGGTCAAGCAAGAGCGCTTCAAGGCGAGCCCGACGACGCGCTTCCCGGACAGCGCCGCGACGACGTGGCCGCTGCCGATGGTCGTCAAGCTCGGACAGCCGGCCGGCAAGCCGCCGAAGATCGAGCGCATCCTGCTGAAGCGCGCGAAGGAGCGGCTCGAGGTCAAGGCCGCGAAGGACGCGCCCTGGTACTACGGCAACGTCGGCGAGGGCGGCTTCTACCGCGTCCTGCATGACCCGGCGTGCCTCGCCGCACTCGCGCCACAACTCGCGACCGCGCTGACGCCGGTCGAGCGCATGGGACTGCTCGGACACCAGTGGGCGATCGTGCGCTCCGGCCGCGCCCGCATCGCGAGCTTCCTCGACCTCGTCGGGGCGCTCGGCGACGAGACCGACTACGAGGTGCTCGACGCGCTCGCGGGTCCGCTGTCGTTCATCGAGGACCAGCTGTGCGACGCCGTCGGACCGGAGTGCCGCGGCTACTTCCAGTCGTGGCTCGCGGAGGTCTTCGGCAACGCGTGGGGCGAGCTCGGCTGGGAGTCGAAGTCCGGCGAGGACGAGCGCAACCTGCGCCGCGGCTCGATCCTGCGCATCCTCGGCTCGATCGGCGAGGACCCGGAGATCGCGCTCGGCGCGGCCCCGGTGTTCGACCGCTACCTGAAGAGCCGCGCCAGCATCGAGCCCAACCTCGTCGATCCGATGATCGCGATCGTGGCGCGCGAGGGCAACGAGGCGCGCTTCGCGCGCTTCCGTCAGGCCGTCGGACAGTCGCGCACGCCGCAGGAGAGCCGCCGCTTCCAGCTGGCGCTCGGCGACTTCCGCGACCCGGCGCTGGTGCGCCGCGCCGCCGAGCTCACGCTCACGCAGGAGATCCCGACGCAGGACGTCGGCTTCCTGCTGATGCGCCTGCTCGGGAACCGCGCCGCGCGCGAGGTCACGTGGCAGTTCATCCAGGAGAACTGGGCCGCGCTCGCGAAGCGCCTGCCGCCGATGATGGTGTCGCGCCTGATCGAGGCGACGGCGTCGCTGCAGACGCGCGAGCACCGCAAGCAGGTCGCGATCTTCTTCCGTGCGCACCCGGTCGAGACCGCGACGCGCGCGCTGAAGCTCGCGCTCGAGCGCTTCGACCTGAACGAGGAGCTGCGCCGCCGCGCCGGGCGCGACCTGCGCGCGTGGTTCGTCGCACGCGGCGTCACGTTCGCACCGAGCACCGAGCCCGAAACTGCCGCGGAGGACGCCGTGGACTCGTCCGCGAGCAACGCCTGACCAGGGGAGACTCATCGTCGGCCGGAAGGGTCGGATGTGCGTGACCGGCTGATCTACGCGGGATACCTCGTCCGCTGTCCGCTCGGCGGCTACGCCTGGCAGGTGCTGCACTACCTCGAGGGCCTGCGCGCGCTCGGGTGGGACGTCGTGTTCTACGAGGACACGGGGCACGCCGAGGACGCGTTCGATCCCGAGCGCGGCCTGTCCGACGTGCAGTACGAGTACGGCTGCCGCTTCGTCGAGACGTTCCTCGGCCGGCACGGCTTCGGCGACAGCTGGGTGTTCCACGACGTGCGCCGCGACACGTACGCCGGCCTCGACCGCGACGCGACCGCACAACTCTTCCGCGAGGCGCGCGTCCTGATCAACGCGGGCGGCGTGCACCGCTTCTCGCCCGAGCAGCGGCACGGCAAGACCGCGGTCTACATCGACATGGACCCGGCGTTCACGCAGCTGCGGCTCGCCGGCGGCGACGCGAAGCTCGCGGAGCTGCTGCGCGAGCACGACCGTCTGTTCACCTTCGGCGAGAACATCGGCACGCCGCGCTGCACGGTCCCGTCCGGCCTCCTCGACTGGCGCCCCACGCGCCAGCCGATCGCGCTCGAGCACTGGGCGCCGGCACCGCGGACGGACGACGCCGCCTTCACCACGATCGGCCGCTGGGACTCCGGCGGCCGCGACGTCGAGCTCGACGGCCAGCTCTACACGTGGCGCAAGCGCACCGAGTGGCAGAAGCTCATGGAGCTGCCGTCGCGCACCGGCGCGCGCTTCGACATCGCGATGGACGTCCACGACGCCGCCGACCGCGAGCAGCTCGGCGCGCACGGCTGGAAACTGCGCGACCCGATCGCGCTGTCGGCGGATCCCGACGCGTACCGTGCCTTCATCCGCGGCTCGGCGGGCGAGGTGACGACGGCGAAGGACGTGAACGTCCGGCTGCGCAGCGGATGGTTCAGCGACCGCAGCGCCTGCTACCTCGCGGCGGGACGTCCGGTGGTCGTGCAGGACACCGCGTTCGACGACGTCCTGCCGACCGGCGAGGGCCTGTTCTCGTTCCGCACGCTCGACGAGGCCGTCGCGTCGGTCGCCGCGATCCAGGCGGACCCGGAGCGCCACGGACGCGCCGCACGCGCGATCGCCGAGAGGTACTTCGCGGCGCCCGACGTCCTCAGGGCGTTGCTGGCGCAGCTCTGAGCGCCGCGCGCGCGGCGATCGCGTCCGACGCGGCGAGCAGTGTGTACGGCTCGCGCGGGCGCACGAACGCGTCGAGATAGACCGCCATCTGACGCTGCTGCGTCGCGTGGCGCACGAGCGCCTCGTGCTTGACGCTTCGCTCCGCGGACGAGAGCGCGAGCGCGGTGCGTCCGCCGCGCAGGGGAAGATCCGCCGGCAGGTCGAGCCCGTGCGTGGCCGCAGCAGGATCGATCGCGGCGGCGTCCCAGCCGGGCGGCCACGAGGGCCAGTGCACGAGGTACGCGACGACGCGCGCGTCGGAGTGCGCGTCCTGCAGCGCCGCGAGCGCGAAGAGCCCGGCCGTCGCGTGGTCGCCGTGCGCATCGAGCGGGTCGGGCAGTGCCACGAGCGTCGGACGCAGCTCGCGCACGATGCGGGTCAGAGCGTCGAGCAGCTCTTCTCCGGCGTAGGGAGCGGTCGCGTCCGCGACGAGGCCATCGTACGGCGGAGCGCTCGCGCCGGTGGTCGGCGAGCGCGCGGGCGTCGCGGCGAGCCAGTGCGAATCGCGCAGCTGCGGCAGCGCGCCGTCGGGAAAGCCGAGGACCGTCAGCTGGACGCGGTCCGCGCCGCCGAGAACGTCGAGCGCCGCGCGCGCCTCGGCGATGCGCCGTGCGCCGTAGGCGACGTAGTCCTGCTGCGACGGTGCGGCGTGACCCGTCTCGCCGCGCACGGCGTCCGGATACCCGTCGCCCGCGGTGACGAGAACGACGTGGACGTTGCCGTCGCGCGCGAGGACGCGCTGGATCAGGCCGCCCGCGCCGAGCACCTCGTCGTCGGGATGCGGTGCGACGACGAGCAGACGCTCGTGCTCACCGACGAGCAGCGGTGCAGGCACGGTCGTGCGCGGCGTGCGCTCGGTCGCGCCGGCGGTACACACTCCGGTGCACGCCAGCGTCAGGGCAACGAGCAGCGCCGCCCGCACCGCGACGCCGCACGCACGCCGCGGCACGCCGCGCGGCGGGCGCGTCACGCGCCGCGTTCGCCGAGGTGCGCGATCACGTCGGCGTAGCCCTCGCGGAACGTCGGAAAGCGGAACGCGTAGCCTGCGCGCCTCAGCTTCGCGTTGCTGCAGCGCTTGTTGCCCGGACGCATGCGCGCCGGCGCGTCGCCGACCGGCACGCGCCGCGGATGCGCGACGCCGAGACGGTCGGCGAGCCAGTCGAAGACGACCGTGCGGTCCGCCGGCTCGTCGTCCACGCCGAGCCACACGCCCTGCATCGCGTCCGCGGGGAGCCGCAGCAGGTGGCGCAGCGCTCCCGCGCAGTCGTCGGCGTGGATGCGGTTGGTCCACAGCGACTCGCCGCCGTCGGGGACGTTCGCGGCGCCGCCGCGCACCTCGTCGATGAGCCGCGTGCGTCCGGGGCCATAGATCCCCGCGAGGCGCAGCACGGCAGCGGGACGCCCGCAGGCGAGCAGCAGACGCTCCGCCTCGAGCAGGCGCCGTCCCGAGAAGCCCTGCGGCTCGGCCGGCGAGTCCTCGTCGACCCACGATCCGTCGCTCTGTCCGTAGACCGCGGTGCTCGACGTGAAGAGCACGCGCTCGAGCGGCGCCTGCGCGGCAGCGAGCGCGTCGAGCACGCGCTGCAGGCCGTCGACGTAGGCCGCGCGATACGCGTCGTCCGAGAAGCCGTCGGCCGCGGCGGCGTAGACCAGCACCTGCACGCCGTCCGCCGCCGCGCGGATGCCGTCGCCGGTCGCGAGATCGCCACGGACGCCGACGATCGGCGCCGGCAGCGCGGACGGATTGCGGCGCAGGCCGCGCACCTCGTCGCCGTCCGCGGCGAGCGCGAGTCCGAGGCGGGTGCCGACGTCACCGCAGCCGGCGATCAGGATCGTGCTCATCGCCGCGTCTTTAGCGCCGGCGCGGCTGCGGCGCAGCCGTGCGCCCGCCGGCGCAGCGCCGCGCCTCAGCGTCCGCCGAGCGCCGGCAGACGGGCCGGCCGCGCGCACGCGCTCGGCGCCCGCGCCGCGAAGAGCCCGTTGCCGCGACCACCGCCACGGCAGACGCGTCCGATCAGCGTGTCGACGTCCACCGCCCCTGCGATCGCCGCCATGCCGGCGTCGTTCGGGTGCAGGCCGTCGCCGCTGTCGTACGCGGCCGCGAGGATTCCGGTCGCATCGGCGAGTGCGGCCTCCGCGTCGAACACGGCGTCGAACTCGCCGCTCGAGCGGATCCAGTCGTTGACGTCGCGGCGGACCTGCAGCGCCTGCTCGTCGCTGTACTGCGGCAGTCCCGGGAGCGGCGCCGTGGGCAGGATGGTGAGCGCAATGACGGGCAGCCCGCGCCGGTGCACGGACGCGATCAGCGCCCGGTAGCCCGCGATGATCTCGGCGGCCGTCGCGCGCGGCGGCGTGTTGCCGGCGATGTCGTTGATGCCTTCGAGCACCAGCACCGCGCGCAGTCCGGCGAGGTCGAGCAGGTCCGCGTCGATGCGGTCGACGGCCGCGATGCCGAAGGCCGGGTGATCGCGCGTGACCTGGTTGCCGCTGATGCCCGCGTTCAGCACGGCGAGGCGCGCGAGCCGCGGCTCGGCGAGGAGCCGGCGCTGCAGGACGTCGGGCCAGCGTCGGTCGGTGTCCGGCGTCGACGCGATGCCGTCGGTGATCGAGTCGCCGAGGATGCCGATCGCGCCCTCCGTGCGCCCCGCGCGGACGTCGATCGCGGACAGGAAGTACGACGACTGCGTCGCGATCGTGTAGGCGCCGCCGTCCTCCTCGTCGCCGCGCGCGCTCGAGCCCGACGGCGTCAAGTACGACGTCTGCGACGTGAGCAGGTGGATCGGCGCCGGGCCCGTCGTGCCATCGATGCGGATGCTGACCGCGAGATCCGTGAACGGCCGGACGTCGAGCCGCACCGGGTCGCTGACGACGGTGCCGCCCGCCGGGATCGTGACCGAGCGGCCGCCGCCGAACAGGACTTGCCGATTCGTGCCGCGGACGAGCGCCGCGCCGTCCGCGCGCGTTCCGACGTGGACCTCGGCGAGCGTCACCGGCGACGGCGCGTAGCGGTTGGTGAGCCGCACGCGCAGCGTCGAGCCCGCGCCGTGCGGCGCGACGATCAGGCGCAGCGTCTGGTCCGAGAAGCTGCCGGTCGCGGCGTACGGGCTCGTCGTCCACACGGTCACCCAGCCGGCGTCGCCCACGCGTCCCGCCGCCGGGACCGCGCCCGCGACGAGTGCCACGAGGCACGTGATCCAGCGGGCCATCCGGCCCGGGTTTCCGTTCATTGGTCGCCGCATGCGCATCGTCCGGACGTCGTGGCTCATGCCGGCGGGACGATCAAGCAGGAATCCGCCTCGCGTCGAGTGCGGCGCGTCAAGCGCCCGCGAGCCGGCCAATGTGCTCGGGCCGCAGGTGCCCCGCGGCGGCGAGCCAGCGCGCCGTGTCGGCGACCGAGTCCGCGACCGGACGGTCGGCGATCCCGGTGGCCGCGACCGTCGCGCTGCCGTCCGCACCGGGCCACTGCGTCGCGAAGACCATCGCCTCGTGCGTAATCGGCAGGTCGACGTCCCGGAAGCGCTTCACGACGTCGAGCACGCGTCCGGCCGCGCGCAGCACCGCGCCGGGAATCCGCATCCGGAGCGCCTCGCGTCCGGTGAGCGTCTCGTAGAGGTTCGCGAGATCGGCCCAGGAAAGGAACGTCCCGCCCACGACGTAGCGTCCGGGCGGCACGCGTCCTTCGAGCAGCACCACGTGCACCAGCGCCAGGTCGCGCACGTCGACGAGGTTCAAGCCGCTCGAGGTGATCGGCACGAAGTCCCGGAACAGCGTGCGCAGCATCTGGTTCGACTCGCTGAGACCCGGATCGTCCGGGCCGACGACGCCGACCGGGTAGCTGATCCGCACCGGCAGGCCGTCGGCGATCAGGTGGCGCGCGAGCCGGTCGGTGTCGGCCTTCGAGCGCATGTACGCGTTCATCGCCTCGGCCACCGGCGTGTCGGGGCCGATCGGCGGTCCGCCCGGCGTGAACAGCGCGCCCGCGCTCGACACGTAGACCAGCGATGCGACCCGCTGCTCGCGCGCCGCGCCGAAGACGTTCTCGGTGCCGCGCAGATTCGTGCGGTAGACCTCGTCGCCGCGGTGCGCGTCGAGCGAGACCACGGCGGCGGCGTGCAGCACGGCGTCGCAGCCGTCGATCGCGGCGGCGACGCTTGCCGCGTCGGTGATGTCGCCGCGCACGACGTCGCACGCGCCGATGCGCTGCGCGGCGAGCACGCGCTCGGCCTTCACCGGATCGCGCACGAGCAGGCGCAACTCGTGCCCCGCCCGCGCGATCGCCGCCGCGGTGTGTGCGCCGACGAATCCCGTCCCGCCCGTCACCAGAACCCGCATGATCGTCCGGACCCTTAGCGCGAATCCGGCGGCGCGGGGAAACGACGTGCGGTATGCAGGCGCTGATGGCGCGCACGCCCGTGATGCTGCTCGGCTGCACCAGCGATGCCGGCAAGTCGTTCCTCGCGACCGCACTGTGCCGTCACCTCGCGAACCGCGGCGTCCGCGTCGCGCCGTTCAAGGCGCAGAACATGAGCAACAACGCCGCGGTCACGCCGGACGGCGGCGAGATCGGACGTGCGCAGCACCTGCAGGCACTCGCCGCGCGCGTCGTGCCCGACGTGCGCATGAACCCGATCCTGCTGAAGCCGTCGGCGGACACCGCGTCGCAGGTGATCGTGCTCGGACGCCACGACGCGCACGCGACGCACATGCCGTGGATGGAGCGGCGTCCGTACCTGTGGCCGATCGTCCGCGACGCGCTGCACTCGCTGGCAGAAGAGCACGAGCAGCTGGTGATCGAGGGCGCCGGCAGTCCCGCCGAGGTCAACCTGCGCGCGAGCGACATCGTCAACATGGCGATCGCGCTCGAATGCGAAGCCGACGTCTACCTGGTCTCCGACATCGACCGCGGCGGCTCGTTCGCGCACCTGCTGGGCACGTGGATGTGCTTGACCGACGACGAGCGCGCGCGCGTGCGCGGCTTCGTCCTCAACCGCTTCCGCGGCGACCCGGCCCTGCTCGGCGATGCGCCGGCGTGGCTCGAGCGGCAGACCGGCGTGCCGGTGGTCGCGATCGTGCCGTACCTGCGCCACGCGCTGCCCGAGGAGGACGCGTTCAACCACGGCGGACGCTTCGTGCCGGGCCGCACGAACGTCGCGCTGGTCCTCTACCCGTGGGCGAGCAACCTCGACGAGTTCGACCCGCTCTTCCACGAGGACGGCGTGAACGTCGTGCCGGTGCAGCGCGCGCAGCCGCTCGACGCGTTCGACGCGGTGATCCTGCCCGGCAGCAAGAGCACCGTCGCGAGCCTCGCGCACCTGCGCGCGAGCGGACTCGACCAGGAGATCGCGCGCGCGGCACGGCGCGGCGTGCGCGTCGTCGGCGTGTGCGGCGGGCTGCAGATGCTCGGCACGGCGATCCGTGATCCGCACGGCATCGAAGGCGGCGATGCGAAGGGACTCGGGCTGCTCGACGTGGCGACGACGCTCGCACCGGAGAAGACGGTGCGCTGGACGGAGGTCGCGTGGCGCGACGGTTCGACCGCGCGCGGCTACGAGATCCACCACGGCGTCACGACGAGCGGGGCCGGTGCGTCGGAGCTGCTGCCCGACGGTCTCGGCTTCGCGCAGGGCTCCGTGCGCGGCGTCTACCTGCACGGGCTGCTGGAGGACACCGCGTACCGGCAGGCGTCTCTCGAGGAGCTCGGCTGGCGCGGGCGCGCGCAGGACTGGGCGGCGCGACTCGACGCGGAGATCGAGCGCGTCGCGGCGCTGGTGCCGGCGTCGGGGTGGGAGGTCTGAGCGCGACCCCGCCGTGGGTCGATCCGTCGCCTCAGCTGTCCTGACGCCCCAGCACCACCACGCACGACACCGCACCCGGGCCGCCGACGTTGTGCGCCAGCGCGATCTCCGGATCTTTGACTTGCCGCTCGCCGCAGTTGCCGCGCAGCTGCTGCACGCACTCGTAGATCATGCGCACGCCGGACGCGCCGATCGGGTGGCCGAACGACTTGAGTCCGCCGCTCGGGTTGATCGGCTTGTCGCCGGAGACGCGCGTGCGGCCCTCCTCGACCATCTTCCAGCCCTGGCCCTTCTCTGCGAAGCCGAGGTCCTCGATGTTGGTGATCTCGGTCCAGGTGAAGCAGTCGTGGACCTCGGCGAGGTCGACGTCGGAGGGCTGGATGCCGGCCTGCTCGTACGCCTTCTTCGCCGCGGCCTGCGTCGAGCGGAAGCCGACGTAGTCGAAGGTCGGGTCGAAGTACGGGCGTCCGGTCGCGACCGCGAGCGCGGCACCCTTCACCAGCGCGTAGTCGTCGCGGAAGCGCTTCGCGATGTCGGCGCGGCAGACGATCGCGGCCGCACCGCCGTCGGTGGTCGGGCAGCAGTCGAAGAGGCCGAACGGCCACGCGATCATCGGCGCGTTCAGCACCTGCTCCTCGGTCACCTCCATGCGCAGGTGCGAGAGCTTGTTGCGCGCGCCGTTCCAGTGGTTCTTGACGGCGACCTTGGCGAGCGTGCTGCGGCCGACGCCGAACTCGTGCATGTAGCGGTTCGCGGCGAGCGCGAAGAGGCCGGGCGCGGTGTTGCCCTTGCCGAGGATCTGGTGGCCGATGCGCGGGATGCCGCGGCCGGGACGGTCCTTCAGCTTCTCGGAGCCGACGACGAGCACGATGTCGTGCTGTCCCGACGCGATCGCGAGGCACGCATTGCGGAACGCGTCGGTGCCGGTCGCGCAGAAGTTCTCGACGCGCGTGACCGGACGGTCGTACATGCGCAGCGGATCGGCGAGCGAGATGCCGGCCTTGCCGCCCTGCGAGTGCGGCAGATAGGTGCCGATGTACGCGGCGTCGATCTCCGACGGATCGATCTTCGCGTCGGCGTACGCCTGGAAGGCCGCGTCGCAGACCTGGTCCTCGTAGGTCGAGTCGTAGAGGTCGCCGAACTTCGTGCAGCCGACGCCGATGACGGCGACCTTGTCGCAAATCGAGTTCATACCGGGCGCGCCTTCCAGAAGTAGTTGTAGTTCTCGCCACCGGCGTGCAGCCGGCGGTACGTGAGCTCGATCGGAGCTCCGATCTTGACGTCCTCGGCGGTGCAGTCGGTCATCTGCACGTACATGCGTCCGCCGCCGTCGAGGTCGACCACGACCATGCCCATCGGGTGGTCGAGGTTCGCCGCGAGGTGGTCGACGGTGTAGGTGAAGATCACGCCCTTCTTCTTGAGCTTGACTGGCTCGAGCCCCTCGCGCGCCTTGCACTGCAGGCAGACGCGCGCCATCGGGTACTGCACGAGGCCGCAGCCACCGCAGCGCGTCCCGTAGAGGCGCGTGTCCTGCTGCAGCTCGCGATGCTCGAGGACGTTGCTGATGAGCTCCACCGGCGTCTCGTCCTGGCCGATGATGCGGCGGAACTTGAGGTACTTCTCGTACGTCGGCAGCGGCAGCTTGCGCTCGATCTGTGCACCGACGCCGGGACGTCCCGCGAGCGACGCGACGCCCTCGGTCGCGCGCAGCAGGATCGCCTCCGCGCCCTCGCCGAACGCGGCGACGACGACCGTCGAGCCGCTCTTCGCCTTCTCGAGCGCGCTCGCGAGCTGCAGCAGCGCGTCGGGCGTGCCGAGCACGCCGACCTGGGTGATCAGCGACGGCACGAGCTGCGTCTTCGCGTCGACGCCCACCTGCTTCGCGAGCGACTGCGCGGTCTTCGCGTCGGGAGCGGCGACCGCGAGCGCGCCGAGATCCGTCGCGCCGACGCCGTGCTCGTTCAGCACGCGCGAGACGACTTCCTCCATGTCGCGCGAGTAGCCGTGGCCGATCGCGAAGCGCGCGTCCTGCTGCTGCACGCCGCCGCCCTGGTCCCAGCGCCACTGGAAGGTGATCTCCTCCGCGACGGCGGCCGAGCCGAGGAACTCGGCGAGCTTCGCCTTGCCGTCGACGACGATCGCGACGGCGCCGTCGCCGAGCGATCCTTCGACGTCGCTCTCCGGATCCGCCGGACGGCAGTCCGCAGCGACGACCAGCACGCGGCGCGCCTGCCCGCTCTGCACCGCGCGGATCGCGGCGGACAGTGCGGAGACGCCCGCGCGGACCGAGCCACCGAAGTCGGCGGTGAGGATCTGCCGCGGCAGGTCGCACGCGGTCGCGACGACGCTCGCCACCTGCTTCTCGCGGTACGGCGACGAGGTCGACGCGAAGAACAGGCCGTCGATCTCGAGCGCGTCGAAGTCCTCGAGGCAGCGGTGCGCTGCGGCGACGCCGAGCGTCAGGGCATCCTCGTCGTGGTGCGCGACCGCCTTGTCGCCCGGCGGCTGCTTGCCGCCCCAGGCCTTGGCGATCAGCGAACGGTCGAGGCGCGAGCGCGGGATGTAGACCCCGATCGAGCTGATTCCAACCATCGTGACGTGATCCTCGGAGAGCGAAAGGCGCCGGCGAACGACCGGCGATGCGAAGTCGCTACCATCCTGTGCCGGACCGCGCGAGCGGGCGGGACGCGTGCGGCCGGCACCGCGGTGCGTCGCGTCAGCGGCCGATCAGACGCCGAGAAACTCGCGCGTGATGAGCAGGAACTCCTCGAGCCGATCGTGGTGCACCCAGTGTCCCGCGCCCGGGACGTTCACCACGCGCGCGTTGGTGAACGCGTCGCCGCGTCCGTCGATCGACGGATCGCTCGCCCACGACTCGGTGCCGCGCACCAGCAGCGTCGGGCACGTGATGCGGCCCCAGATGTCGCGCGCGTCGCCGACGTTGAACAGGTACGGCGACACCGCGCGCGTGAAGTTGTCGAACTTCCAGCGGTACGAGCCGTCCTCCTCGCGCTGCGCGCCGTGCACCGTGAGGTGCCACGCCTGCTCTTCGGTCAAGCGCGGATTCGCGTCGCGCATGCGGGCGGCCGCCTCCTCGAGCGTCGCGTAGTGGTGCGGGCGGCGCCGCGCGAGCGACTGCATCTCGCGGACCCAGTGCAGCATGCGCTCGTGCGCCGGCGTGCCCTTGAACGACTCGATCATCTGCGGCGACGGACCGAGACCCTCGATCGCGACGACCTTCGCCACGCGCTCCGGGTAGATGCCCGTGTAGTGCAGCGAGATCGAGCCGCCGAGAGAGTGGCCGACGATGGTGACCGGGAAGCGGTCGACCACCTTCAGCAGCTGCGCCACGTCAAGCACGTAGTCGATCAGCGAGTACATCGAGCCGACCGCCCAGCCCGAATCCCCGTGTCCGCGCAGGTCGGGAGCGATGACGTGGAAGTCGCGCCGCAGGTCGGCGGCGACCCAGTCCCAGCTGCGGGCGTGGTCGCGTCCGCCATGGACCAGCAGCAGGAGCGGCTTCTCCTCGTTGCCCCAGTCCAGGTAGTGCAGCTTGAGACGCTGCGACATGAAGCTGCGCGAGATCGGACCCAGCAGACCGGCGTCGGTGGATGTCGTCATCTGCCCCAGCTAGCACGGCATGCCCGCGCCGGGGCAGCATCTCGCACGGATGCAAGGCCGGGCCGGCCCAAACCCCAAGAAAATGGCTGGCGTTCGCGGTTCCGGCCTTGCTAGGAAGGCCGCGCGCGCCCACCCCGGCATCGCTCCGTCGTCCGCTCCCGCGGACTCCTCAACTCCTCCGGGCGCGGTACCACCGCTCGAATCACAGCCAAGGAGTCCGCCCTCGATGCCCTCCCGTCTACGCTCGACCTCCGATCGCAGCCGCCAGCGTGCGTGCGTCCTGTCCGTCGCGGCCGTGCTCGCGAGCGCGCTGTGCGCCGTTCCGGTGCGCGCGCTCGCGTCCGCCCCGCCACGCACCGAGCGTGTCGAGATCACGCTCGACGCGGCGAAGCTGCCGGCTGCCGACCGCGCCCGTCTCGCGGACCGCGCGCAGTCGATGTCCGACGCGATCGCGTCGGGGCTGCCGCTGTGGCGCTCGTTCGACCCGCGTGAGGTCCTGCACGACACGCTGGCGGCGCTCGGAAACGCCGGCGCCGACGTCGGCGACACCGCGATCGTCAACTTCGACCTGCTCGAGGTGGACGTCGCCTCCGACGAGCGCGCGCGGCTCGAGAAGCTCGGCTTCGTGCGCGCGGTGCAGAGCCCGACCATGGGCACGCCGTCGGGCACGCTCGACAGCGAGGGACTCGAGACGATCGGCTCCGACGTGGCGAACGCTGCCGGTCTCACCGGCGCCGGCGTCAAGGTCGCGGTCATCGACTCCGAGTGGCAGAGCCTGACCGCGGCAATCGGCTCGGGCGACCTTCCCGGAATCCCGGTGAACATGCAGTTCAAGGTCGGCACGCTCGGCGGGGTCACCGCGAACAGCGCGGCGAACGGCTTCGGCCAGCGCGAGCACGGCACCGCGGCGGCGGAGGTCGTGCACGAAGTCGCGCCCGACGCGACGCTGCTCCTCTACCGCCTGGTCTACGACGGCACCGGCTTCGTGTCGGCCTCGGCGATCAAGGCGGCGATCCGTCACGCGACGGACCAGGGCGCGAAGGTCATCCTCGTGCCGGTGCACTTCCTGAAGACGATGAGCGACCCGAAGGGCCTCACCGCCGGCGGCACCAACCCGTTCACCGACGACATCGACTACGCGAAGGCGGCCGGTGCGACCGTCGTCGTGCCCGCGGGCAACGAGGCGCTGCGCCACTACGGCGCGAAGTTCGCGCCGTGCACCGACTGCACCACGGCGACGCTGTGCAACACGGCGGACAACGACCAGATCTACCACATCTTCGACGACGACCTGCCGCTGAACGACCTCGTCCTCGACACCGACTACGACGACTTCGCCTACAACGACGGCGAGACCTTCAACCCGGTCCGCGTCACCTGCTACAGCGCGACCGACGCGGTGACGCCGGGCAACTTCAAGATGCAGCTGATCCGCTTCCGCGATCTCTACAACGCGGTCGATCCGCCCGACTTCCCGAGCTGCCCGCGCGACGCCGGCGCGTCGGTGGTCGACGGCACCGAGGTCACGCTCGGCAGCTCGTTCACCAAGGACATCACGCCCTACGGCGGCACGATCGACAACGGCTTCGACGACTACTACTTCATCGCCGTCAAGCGCACCGCGGGCACGGAGAAGCCGAACTTCCGCGTCGACTGCACGATCGCGGTCGGCGAGCTCACGTACTTCAACGACGCGAAGAGCCTGTCCGATCTCGCCGTCGTCGACTCCAGCCTGTCGGTCGCGGGCACGATCCTGCCGGCGTTCGACACGGTGTCCGACTACAGCTCGAAGGGCCCGACCGGGAACCCGACCGGCCCGATCAAGCCCGACATCTCGGCTCCGACCGAGGTCACCAACTTTGCGGCGCTGACTCAGGGCTTCACGTTCTGGGAGACCTTCAACGGAACGTCGGCGTCGGCGTCGCACGTCGCCGGCATGGCGGCGCTGATCCAGGGCTACCGTCAATCCAAGGGACTGCCGCTCTACACGGTGGACGAGCTGAAGCAGGTGCTGTTCGGCTCGGCGATCGACCTCGACGACGGCCTGCCCGCGTTCAAGGGTCCGGACCCCACGTACGGGCACGGCCTGGTTCAGATCCCGGCCGCGATCCTGCCCGGCGTCGCCGGCACGAAGGCGCCGTTCGACCGTGACGGCGACGTGGTCACCGATCCCGCCACCTACAGCGCGGCGACCGGCACCTGGTCGTGGCTCGGCTCGACCGACGGCCAGACCAACCTCGCGTTCGGCGGCACCTCGCTGATCCCCGTCGCGGGCGACTTCGACGGCGACGGCCGGATCGACGCGGCCCTCTACGACCCGAGCAACGGCAGCTGGACGTTCAGCACGACCACCAGTCCGGAGTCGGCCGTGAGCGGCGTCGGCGGCACGGGTTTCCTGCCCGCCCCCGGCGACTACGACGGCGACGGCAAGACGGACCCGGCGGTCTACAACCCCACCACCGGCGACTGGAAGTGGAAGGGCTCGACCAGCGGCGACGGCCAGCAGCTCGGCTTCGGCGGCCCGACGCGCCAAGCGGTCCCCGCGGACTTCGACGGCGACGGCAAGACCGACGTCGCGACGTTCGAGGCCACCACCGGCAAGTGGCAGTACATCGGCTCGACCGACGGCGCGCAGGAGTTCGTGTTCAGCCCCGGTACGCGCTGGATCCCGGCGCCGGCCGACTTCGACGGCGACGGCCGCGCGGACGCCGCGACGTTCCAGAAGAAGAAGGGCAAGTGGCGCATGCGCCTGTCGAGCCTCGGCGGGATCGCCGCGACGGCGTCCGGCATCGGTGCGGCCGGATGGGTGCCGGTGCCCGGCGACTACGACGGCGACGGCAAGGCCGACCCGGCCGCGTACCGGAAGGCGAACGGCCTCTGGAAGTGGCAGGGCTCGAAGGACGGCACCGTCACGCAGAAGACCTTCGGCGGCTCCGGCCTGACGCCGCTGGTCTCGCAGCGCTTCTGACCATCACGCGATCGCCCCGTGCCCGACGCGCGCCGGGTGCGGGGCGTGCCGCGCCCGGCGCCGCTGTGGCGCGGCGCGCCGCGGCTCAGCGCTGCGCGCGCGGGGCGAGCAGCTCCCGCGCGTCGAGGCGCGAGCCCGGCGAGCGCGGGGTCGCCTCGAGCAGGAAGAGCATCTCGACCCGATCGTCGCAGGCGGCGTCGACGACGCGGAACGGCAGACCGTAGTCGGCGATCAGCGTCGCGAGCTGCGCCGACAGCGACTCGAACGACCACACGTGGAAGTGGGTGTCGTAGCTGTCGCGAAGGATGCGCGCGGCGAGCGCGGTCGCGGAGTCCGCGTCGAGCGATGCGTGCATGTTGAGATTGCACTCGGCGACGTGGCCCATGTCGGACAGGCGCTTCAGCTCGCTGCCCGCATTCGCGTGATCCCAGAGCAGGTGCTCGAGCGACGTCAGCGGGCGTCCGCGGTCGAAGGTGTGGCGCGCGTCGGGCACGATGCAGACGGCGCGCCCGCCCGGCTTCAGCACGCGGTGCCACGCGAGCAGCGCCGCGATCGCGTCGTGCGCGTGCTCGAGCAGATGGCAGGCGATGAGGAAGTCGTAGGCGCCGTCGGCGAGGCCGTCGAGCGTGGCGGTGTCGCAGACCACCGCGGGCCGGACGATGCGCTCGGGCGGCACGTCCGGGTTGTGCGAGCACAGCTTGTCGTAGTCGAACTTGTCGACGTAGGTGACGCGCGCGCCCGGCGGCAGCCACAGCGGGCTCGCGAGCGCGCCGATCTCGACGCCGTCGCCGCGCAGATCCGCGACGAAGCGCGCGCGCAGGTTCGGCGGCTCGGGCGCCGCTTCGGGAGCGGCACCGCCACGCAGCTTCCTCACGACGTTCGAGATCAGCGACATCGGCTTCGCAGCGCCGCGGCAGGCGTCCACGCCCCGCGACAGGCGCGACCTTAGCCGCATCGACGCGCGCGCGCGAGCCGGAGGGCCGCGACGGTCCTTGACGGCCGCCGGCGATCCCGGCAGGAGTCCGGACGCCGTGTGGAGACGAAGATCAGCCGCGCCGGTCGCCCCTCCACCTGCGGCCCCGCCGCGCACGATCGTGCGCGAGGACTACCGCGGCGCGCGCCTCGCGGTGCTGCGCCGCCTGGTGGATCCCGCACGCGCAGAAGGTCTCGAGTTCGGCGCGTTCGACTTCCCGGTCGTCGCGCCCGGCGCGGGACGCTGCCGCTTCGCCGACGTGCGCTCGTCGCGACAGCTCGCCGAGATGTTCGGCGTGCCGCTCGAGGGCGTCGCGCCGGTCGAGTGGGTGATCGACCGCGCGCGCCCGCTCGCGGCCCAGATCCCGGCACGCTTCGACTACGTGATCCTCTGCCACGTCCTCGAGCACGTTCCGGAGCCGATCCGCTTCCTGAACGACGTCGGCACGCTGCTGCGTCCGGGCGGCGTGATGCTCCTCGCCGTGCCGGACAAGCGCCGGACGCTCGACGCGAGCCGCCCCTCGACGACGATCGACCATCTGCTCGCGCGGCATCACCATGGGGCACCCGGTCCGCCGCTCGCGCAGATCATGGAGTTCTCGCGCACGTGGGACGAGAACTGGCGCAAGCTCGCCGAAGAGAATCCGCGTGCGTTCTTCGAGTGGGCCGTCGGCCAGTTCGCGAGCGGCCACGCCGACGTGCACTGCAACGTGTGGCGCGACGAGGAGCTGTTCGCGCAGCTCGACTACCTCGCGCACGGCGGCTTCCTGCCGGGACTCGAGGTCTGCCTGCGCGAGCCCAACGAGCCGCCGTTCAACGAGTTCTACGTCGCGCTGCGCCGCACGCCCGACGCCGCGTCCTGAGCGAGCGGCACGAGACAGCGCTCGCGCAGCAGCTCCTCGAACTGCGCCGCCGACGACGCGAAGGTCCTCGCGCGCATCGCGTCCGCCGCCGCGGTCGCGAGCGTCGAGCGTCGCGGAGCGTCGTCGACCAGCGCGCGCAGCACGTCGGCGACGCGGTCGGGCTCGGGCGTCGCGAGCGCGCACGTGCGGCCGTCCTGCACCATCTCGCGCACGCCGGGGACGTCCGCGTCGACCACCGCGCAGCCGCACGCCATGCCCTGGAACGGCACCCACGAGATGTTCGCGGACAGCGAGAAGCAGAGCAGCACGTGTGACGCGTTCATCTCGCGCGCGAGCTCCGCGTGCGTGAGCACGCCGAGATTCTCGATCGCGAAGTCGATCGCGCCGAGCTCGGCGTCTGTCGAGCCGAAGAAGGCGATGCGCACGTCGGGACGCTCGCGCTTCAGCCGCCGCAGCGCCGCGAGCCCGATGCCGTAGCCGCGACGCGGCAGCGACGGACGCGCGAAGAACAGCACCCGGACCGGCCCCGTGCGCTCCGCGGGCGGCGTCGTCACGCGGAACGTCTCGGCGTCGATCGCGAAGTCGATCGACGCGCACGGGCGACCGGCGGATTCCGCCATGCGGCGCGCAAGCGAGCGTCCGATGGTCACGTGTCCGAGCGGCAGCGCGTAGGTGTCCTCGGCCTGCGCGTGCAACGGGTCGTCGGGCGCGTAGAAGTCGGGCTCGAAGTCCTGGATGAAGTAGAGCTTGCAGGGCGAGCCGGGGTGACGGGCGACGGTGTACGCGGTCGGCCAGTTGGTCGCGATCGACACGTCGGCGGGCGCGATCGCGTCGTGCCCGACCACGATCTCGACCGACAGCGGCCCGAACGCGTCGCCGCAGAAGTGCTCGATCTCGGCGCGCGTCCGCCCTTCGAGATGCGCCACCGCCTCGACGTAGACGCGCACGCGGTGTCCCGCGCGACCGAGCGTGTTGGCGAGGCGGAAGATCGTCCAGTAGCCGCCGCCGGTGCCGGCGATCGGCGCGCGCACGATCCAGTTGATCGTCAACGCGCCGTGCGGTCGCGCGAGGCTCGACGCCGCCCGCAGCGTCGCAAGGAACGCGCTGCCGCCGCTCGCGGTGGTCTGCGCGGAACCGGCCTCGGCGAGCGCCGCGGCGCCGATCGCGTGGCGCCGCTCCGACGAGCCTGCGAGTGCTCCGAGCGCGCGACGCCACTCGTCGTCAGCGGTCGCGAGGAGGCCGTTGCGGCCGTCCTCGATCACGCGCTGAAAATCGGGCAGCGGCGTCGCGACCGTCGGCACGCCGACCAGCGCCGCCTCGAGGTACTTGATGGAGCTCTTGCACGCGGTGAACGCGTTGCCGGTCTCGAGCGGTGCGAGGTTCACGTCGACACCGGCGAGGATGCCGGGCAGCTCCTGCCACGGTACCAGCGGCCGGTGCTCGATCCGCGACGCGAACGGCGCCAGCGCGTCCGGCGGCTCGATGTGCCCGACCAGGAGCAGCCGCGCGTCCGCGTGCGCCCCGAGCACGGACGCGAGCGCCGGGACCGCCTGCGCGAAGTCGCGGCGGTGCGTCGGCGTGCCGCTCAGGTACGCGAACACGACGCCGCCGTCGGCGTTGCCGCGCTTCGCCATCGCGCGGCGCTCGCGCGCGCGCGTCGACAGCTCGACCATCGTGCGGCTCGCGACGTTGGGCAGGACGTGCACGTTCGGCAGCAGCGCCGCCGCGCGCTCGCGCAGCGGCTCGGTGGACACCAGAGCGCCGTCGCAGCGCGACAGCGTCGCCCGGTAGCGCACCAGGCCCTCGCGGTAGAGGGCGCGGTCGTCGGCGCTCATGTCGGCGAGTGCCGCCACGTGATCCGCCGCGGCGAGGTCGAACACCCAGTCGTCGGAGTCGAACAGCACCGGCTTTCCGGCGCGCCTCGCGGCGCGCAGGAAGTCGTCGACGTCCGGGCCGAACGGCACGCGGTGCAGGATGAAGAGCGCGTACGACGGCACGCGCGGCGCGAGCTCCGCCTCGCCGTGCAGCACGACGTCGGCGGTGAGCCCGAGGCCTTCGAGACGCTCGCGCGCGTGGTCGCAGCGGTAGCGGCGCGCGTCGCCCGGACATCCGCTCACCAGCAGCACGGCACGGTGGCGTGGCCCGGGCGCGAGACCCAGGTCGTCCTCCGCGGGAGTGGCCGCGGCGCCGCCGCGCAGGCGGGCGAGGAAGCGCTTCAGCGGCAGGATCCCCTCGCGCAGCGGCGCGGTGAGCAGCCACGACTTCGAGCGCAGGACCTGGCCGAGCAGGCTCGCCGCGCGCAGCGCCTCGCGCTGCTGCTCGGCGGCGATGCGCTGGTGACGGGCGGCGTCCTCCTGCGCGCGCGCGAGCGCGTCCTCGAGCTCGGCGACGCGGCGGCTCAGGACCTCGTAGGCGCGCGTGTCGCGGGCGTGGAGCTCGCGCAGCTCGGCGAGCTCCGCTTCCAGAGCCGCGACGTCGCGCTCAGCCACCGTTCTGCCCGTTCGCTCCGACACCCGGATTGACCTCGAAGATGTAGACGCCGCCGTCCGCGTAGCGCAGGACCAGGTTCTCCGACTGCGCCAGCCGAACCGCCTCCGCGGGATCGGCGAGCGCCCCCAGATACGCGTATCGCACGCCGCGTTTCCAGAGCCAGACCCACTCCGCGTCGTCCTCCGAGGCGTGCCGCACCCGGCGCGACATCTCGACCGCCCAGTTGGCGTACTGCGGCTGCAGGTTCGCGATCATCGGGCCGACCGTGATGCGGCGTCCGGTCAAGTAGGGGATCCACGTGCCGGCGTCGACGCCGTGCGGCGCGTGCGGCAGCCAGAAGGTCGTGCGCACGGCGACCGTCGCCGTCGGATCGGCGTTCTCGTCGAGCCAGCGCATCGCGCGCAGGTCGGCGGGGGTCACGAAGAAGCGCGACGGCTCGATCTGCGCGACGCGGTCGCGCGCACCGAGCGCACCGAGCCCGAGGAACGCGAGCAGCACCACGGTCTGCGTCCCCGCTCCGGCGCGCAGCCACGCCAGCGCCTCCGCGACGCCACAGGCGACCAGCACCGACGCCGGCAGGTAGAGCAGGATCAGCACCGCACCGAGGTTGGTCACGTTGAGGAGCGGGATCTGCAGGAGGTGCGCCTCGCCGAGTGCCAGCAGCAGCAGGCTCCACGCGAGCAGCAACCGCGCCAGGCGCTTGCCGCGCACGACCGCGATCGCCGCCGCCGCGATCACGGCGGCGAGCGGCCAGACGTCCGCGAAGAGGTACGCCAGCGCCTCGCGCGAGAACGAGAAGTACTCCGGGTCGCCGAGGATGCGGTCCTGTGCGCCGGCGCGGAGCCCGCCCTGGAAGACGATCGCGGCCCAGTGCCCGCTCGCGTACTCCGCGACCGCGCGCAGCAGCCGCGGCCCGCTGAGCGCGAGCGCCGCGACGAGAAGAGCCGTGCCCGCGAGCAGCGTCGCGCGGCGCGCACGCGCGTCGTGGCGCGCGTTCCACAGCGCGAGCGCGAAGGTCATGCCGAGCAGCAGCACGAGGAAGACCGCGACGCGCAGGTGCAGCAGGAACACCCCGGCGACGAGCAGCGCGGCCCACGCCGCGTACGACGCACGATCGGCGCGCTCCGACGGAGCGCCGCCGTGCGTAGCGACGCCGTCGCTGTCGTCGCGCCGCGTGCCGACGGCGTCCGGCAGCGCGCGCAAGGCCTCTGCCACGGCGAGCCACGCCGGCAGCAGGATCGTCTGCGCGGAGAGCTGCGTGAAGCGGCCCCAGTTCACGTAGAACGCGGGCTGGTGCGAGACCAGCCCGGCGACGATCGCACCGATCACCGCGGCGAGCCGTCCGACGTAGCGATCGAGCACGAGGTACACGCCGAGGCCGCACAGCCCGCTCAGCACCTGCGCGACCCACGTCACCGCGACGTGCGCCGGTACGCCGGCCAGCATCTGGACCGCGCCCGACAGCGCGTAGAAGCCCACGTGGTAGCGTGCGAGCGGCACCGGGAAGAAGGGCTCCATCGTCGTCGGCAGCCGTCCCGCGCGCGCGGTGAGCTCGGTCAGCACGACGTGGTGCACCGAGTCCGACCACGCCGGGAACGGGTGCTCGTGCGCGACGATCGCGCGTGTCGCGAGCGTCGCCAGGACCACCAGCAGCGCGATCTGCTCGAGCCGCACGAAGCGCAGCGGTGCGAGCGGCGCCCGGCGCAGCCCCGCAGCGGCCGCGAGCGCCGCGACGCCGAGGACGGCGAGCAGAGCGCCAGTCCCGAGGGCCGGCACGCCGGGCACGGCTCCCGCGACGGCGAACAGCACCGGCCAGAACGCGATCCCGAGCGACAACGCCAACGCCCACGCCCGCAGCGCCGGCAGCCGCCGCCACGCCGGCGCCGCGACGAGCACGGCCCAGCCCGGCACGGCGAGCAGCAGCAGCGTGACGGCTACCACGCGCAGCTCGACCACGAGCGGCAGCACGTCCGCCGTCACGAAGCCCTCCTGCGCACGCCGTCGTCCTCGCCCGCGAACCGCGCCGCGGTCAAGCGGACCACGCCCGCCCCGCGCTCGCCCGCCGCGGGGGTCGCGTCAAGCGCCGCCCATCAGTGCCCGGCCGAACGCTGGCGCCGGGCCCGCCAGGGACCGGGGCAGGCGTCAAGCGCCGCGCGCCAGCGCGCGGCCGAACGCTGGCGCCGGGCCCGTCAGGGACCGGGGCAGGCGTCAAGCGCCGCGCGCCAGCGCGCGGCCGAAGATCCGCTGCGCGCGATCCAGCCGCACGAACGCGTGCTCGGTGAGGATCTTCTCGAACTGGCGCGCGGACGCGTCCCAGCCACCGCGCTGCATCTCCGCCGCCGCCGCGCGTGCGAGACGCAGCCGCTCGCCGTCGTCGTCGACCAGCGCGCGCAGCGTCTCGGCAACGGCCTCGGGATCCGGGCGCGCGAGGCGGCACGTCTCGCCATCGGCGATCATCTCGCGCACGCCGGGCACGTCGGCGTCGACCACCGCACAGCCGCAGGCCATGCCCTGGAACGGCACCCACGAGATGTTCGCCGACATCGAGAAGCACAGCAGCACGTGCGACGCGTTCATCTCGCGTGCGAGCTCCGCGTGGCTCAGCACGCCGAGGTTCTCGATCGGAAAGTCGACGTCGCCGAGCTCCGCGTCGGTCGAGCCGAAGAACGCGATGCGCACGTCGGGACGCTCGCGCTTCAGCTGCCGCAGCGCCGCGAGCCCGAGCCCGTACGCACGGCGCGGCAGCGAGGGGCGCGCGAAGAACAGCACGCGCGTCGTGCCGGTGCGCGCCTCGGGCGGCGTCGTCACGTGGAAGATCTCGGAGTCCACCGCGAAGTCGATCGACGTCGTCGGACGGTCCGCGTAGCCCTCCATGCGGCGCGCGAGCGAGCGTCCGATGGTCACGATCTGCAGCGGCAGGTCGTACGTTCCGGCGGCCTTGCGGTAGAGCGGGTCGTCCTCTGCGTAGAACTCCGGCTCGAAGTCCTGCACGAAGTAGAACTTGAAGAGCGACCCCGGCAGCAGCGCGACGGTGTACGCGGTCGGCCAGTTGGTCGCGATCGAGACGTCGGCGGGCAGCACGTGGTCGTGCCCGACCACGACCTCGACGTGCAGCGGACCGAAGTTCTCCGCGACGAAGGCGTGGATCTCCTCGTCCGACTTGCCCTCGAGGTGCGCGATCGCCTCGACGTAGACGCGCACCTTGTGCCCCGAGCGGCCGAGCGCGTTGGCGAGCCGGAAGATCGTCCAGTAGCCGCCGCCCGTGCCGGCGATCGGCGTGCGCACGATCCAGTTGATGGTCAGCGGCCGGTCGGTGTCGCCGCGGCTGCGCAGCGCCTTGAGCTTCGCGAACAGATCGGTCGCGATGCTGGACGTCGTGTGGTGCGCGAGGGCGTCCTCGAGCGCACGCTGCCCGATCGCCTGACGCTGCGTCGCCGACTCGACGAGCTGGCGCAGGCCGTCGCGCCACGCCTCCTTGCTGTCGGCGAGCACGCCGTTGCGCTCGCTCTCGATCACGCGCTGGAAGTCCGCGAGCGGCGTCGCGATCGTCGGCACGCCGACCAGCGCCGCCTCGAGATACTTGATGGAGCTCTTGCACTCGGTGAACGGGTTGCGGCGCTCGAGCGGCGCGAGGTTCACGTCCACCTCGGACATCACCTCGAACAGGCGCTGCCACGGCATCAGCGGCACGTGCGAGTGGCGCGCGCCGAAGCGTCCGAAGGTGTCGCGCACGTCGATGTGGCCGACGGTCAGGAGGCGCACCGACGGATAGCGCTCCATCACCCACGCGAGCGACGACTCCACTTCGGCGAAGTCGCGCTTGTGGGTCGGCGTCCCGCTCAGATACGCGAAGGTCACGTCCTGCGTGACGCGCCCGGTCGCGGCGCGGACTTCCCGCAGTCGGCGCGCACGCGCGGCGAGACGCGTCATTTCGCGGCTCGCGACGTTCGGGTGCACGAACACGCGCTGCAGCAGCGTGCCGATGCGGCGCGCGAGCGGCTCGGTCGAGACGATCGCGCCGTCGCAGCGCAGGATGGTCGCGCGATAGCGCTCGAGGCCCTCGCGATACAGCTCGCGGTCCTCGGAGCGCATGTCCTCGAGCGCCGCGACGTGCGGCATCGACGCGACGTCGAACACCCAGTCGTCGGTGTCGAAGACGACCGTGCGCCCCGAACGTCGCGCCTCGCGGATGAAGAAGTCGACGTCGGGTCCGAACGGCACGCGGTGCAGGACGAAGAACGCGTACGAGCGCACCGCCCACGAGAGATCGATCTCGCCGTAGATCGCGACGTCGGCCGCGACGCCGAGGAGTCCCAGCTGCTCCGCCTGGTGGTCGCAGCGGTAGCGCTTCGCGTCGCCGGGGCAGCCGCTCAGGAAGAGCACGGCCTTGTTGGTCTCGCCCGCCGGACCGGTCGGCGGACGGCGGCGCGGCTCGCGCCCCGTCAAGCGTCGCGACACGTCGGAGATCGTGCGCGCGGAGTCGATCAGCGTGCGCAGCGGCGCCGTCAGCTTCCACGACTTGGAGCGCAGCACCGAATCCATCGTCGCGCGGACGTCGGCGAGCTGGCGGTGCTGCTGGTGGATGAACGACTCGTGGCCGTCGAGCGTCTCCTGCGCGAGACGGAGCCGCTCCTCGAGCTCCGCGCAGCGCGCGAGCGCCTCGTCGAGCGTCGGCACCGCGTCCGCCTTCGCGCCGCGCGCGACGCCGCCGGCCGCGGCGTCGCCGAGCAGGACCGCGTTGCGCGCCGCCGTCGCGAGCGCGGACTCGATGCGCGCGTTCTTCGCGGCCATCGCCTCGGCGACCGCGGAGAACGCCTTGCCCACCAGAGCGGGCGGCGGCAGCAGCGCGGCTGCAGAGGGCGCGTGCCCGTTGGTCGCGCCGGCGTCGCCGTCCGAGCCCGCGTTCTCGTGCTCGAGCGCGTCGAGCGCGGCGCGTGCGCGCTCGTCGAGCGGCGTCACCGGGACGACGTGGATCTGGCGGTAGGGCACCGTGCCCGCGTCGCGATAGGCGTCGAGGTGCCGGTTGTAGTCCTCGAAGAAGTCGCCGACCTGCGCGTCGAGGTCGAACATGTTGAGGAAGATCAGCAGCTGGAACAGCAGCCAGTTGTGGACGTTGTTGCTGCCGAGGCGGTGGAACGCGCGTCCGTCGCGCGTCAGCGCGCCCTCGAGCCAGTCCATCGGCGGCAGCCCGTAGCGCATGTGCTCGTCGAGCCAGTGGTGCGAGATGCCGTTGGTGCAGTAGCGGTGGAACTCGCGCAGCGCCTGCTCGGCGAGCTCGACCTCCTCGGAGCGGTACGGGCCCGCGGTGATCACCAGGCGTCGAGCGACGCGGAACAGCTCCGCCAGCACCGCGTCGCGGTCGTCCTCCGGCACGTGCTCGAGGACGTCGGAGCAGCACACGACGTCGAACGCGTCGTCGGGGAACGGCAGGCGGCGCGCGTCGCCGACCGCGTCGACGTCCGCGCCGGCGCGCAGGTCCACCACGCGCACGCTGCCGAGGAACTCGCCGAGCATGCCGCCGCAGCCGCCCACGTCGAGCGCGGTGAACGCCTCGCCGGGACGGAACACCGCGCCGCAGGCGCGCGCGATCCACCAGTTGCGGCTGTAGGTGTCCGGCGCGATGCGCAGCGGCGGTGCGGGCGCAGCACCGCTCGACGCCGCGGACTGCGGCGTGCCGGTGCTCGGACGCTCCGCGCCGGACGTTCCTGCCATGCGATCAGCCCCGGTCGAGCGCGTGCCGGCTCACTTCGCCGGCATGCGGCCGATGCGCGCGATCGCCTCCTCGACGTTGGCGCGCGAGTTGAAGGCGCTCAGGCGGAAGTAGCCCTCGCCCGACGGACCGAAGCCCGAGCCCGGCGTGCCGACGATGTTCGCCGTTCCGAGCAGCTTGTCGAAGAACTCCCACGACGAGGTGCCCGCGGGAGTGCGCAGCCAGATGTAGGGCGCGTTCACGCCGCCGTAGACCGCGTAGCCCGCACGCTGCAGTCCCTCGCGGATCAGGCGTGCGTTCTCCATGTAGAAGGCGATGATGTCGCGCGTCTGGCGGTGCCCCTCGGGCGAGTAGGTCGCCGCAGCGGCACGCTGGATCGGGTACGAGACGCCGTTGAACTTCGTCGTGTGGCGGCGGTTCCAGAGTCCGTTCAGCGCGACGCGCTCGCCGTTGCCCGCCGACGCCGTGACTTCCTTCGGCACGACGGTGAACGCGCAGCGCGTGCCGGTGAAGCCGGCCGTCTTCGAGAAGCTGCGGAACTCGATCGCGACCTCGCGCGCGCCGTCGATCTCGTAGATCGAGTGCGGGATCTTCGGATCGGAGATGAACGCCTCGTAGGCCGCGTCGAAGAGGATGACCGCACCGGTCTTCTTCGCGTGCTGCACCCAGGTCGCGAGCTGCTCCTTCGTCGCCGCCGCACCGGTCGGGTTGTTCGGCGAGCACAGGTAGATCAGGTCGACGTGCTCCTTCGGCAGCGCGGGCGTGAAGTCGTTCTCGGCCGTCGTCGGCATGTAGACGATGCCCGCGTAGCGGCCGTCGTCGCCGGCGGCACCGGTGCGGCCCGCCATGACGTTGGTGTCGAGGTAGACCGGGTAGACCGGATCGGTGAGCGCGACCACGCTGTCGGTCGCGAAGATCTCCTGGATGTTGCCGCTGTCGCACTTCGAGCCGTCGGAGACGAAGATCTCGTCGCGGCCGATCGTGACGCCGCGCGACGCGTAGTCGTGCTCGCGGATCGCGTCGATGAGGAAGTCGTAGCCCTGTTCGGGGCCGTAGCCGCGGAAGCCGGCGTCGCTGCCCATCTCGTCGACGGCGGCGCGCATCGCGTCGACCACCGCCGGCACCAGCGGACGCGTGACGTCGCCGATTCCGAGCTTGATGACCTTCGCGTCGGGGTTCTGCTTCTGGAATGCGGCGACACGGCGTCCGATCTCGGGGAACAGGTAGCCGGCCTTGAGCTTGAGGTAGTTCTCGTTGATCCGTGCCATCCCGCGGTCCTATCGTTTGTCGCGGCCGCGCGCCACGGGACGGCGGGAGTTCGCGACTGCCGTTCCGCACCGGTGGCCGAGAGGCGGCTCCGGACGTCAGAAGAGGTCGAGATCCACCGCCGTGGCTCGCGCGATCGCCACGAAATCGCGATCGCGCGTGAGAAGCCGGCATCCCGAGGAGGATGCCGTGACCGCGATCGCAAGGTCGACGAGGTTGGCCTGTACACCCTGCCGTGCAAGGGAGAATCGGCTCTCGGCGACACGGCCCCAGAGGTCGTGTGGAGCTCCGATCTGCGGGAGTGCCGCGAACATTGCGCGCAGCTCCTCGAACTCCACGCGCGTGCGCGAGCCCGACGTCACCTCCGCCGTGATGACGTCGGCAGTCGCTGCAAGATCTTCCGCAAGCAGTCCGTCGACGCGCTTGACCGCTTCCGGGCGGCCACGAAGGAAGTCGATCCAGGCCGAACTGTCGACGAGGACGCGGCTCACCGCTTGCGACCGCGGCCGCGAGAGCGCGCGAGGTCGACGTCCAGATCGACCTTGCCCGCGAGCGAGCGGAGTCGCTCTCGGTGCGCCTTTCTCACGAGTTCCTCGAGGCCCGCCGTGAGCGTCTCCTGCTTCGTCCGGAAGTGCCAGAGACGCCGCGCCTCTTCGAGCAGATCCCCGTTCAAATCGACGGTGGTCCTCATTCTCGATGCATATGATTCATCCAAATCATATGCAATGTATGATCCCGCAAGATCACTCGCTCCCCGCCAGCTCCACCGGCGGCAGCGGGTCGCGCATGGTCACGAGTTCCTCGGCCGCCGTCGGGTGGATGCCGATGGTCGCGTCGAACTGCGCCTTGGTGGCCTTGCACTTCACCGCGACCGCGAGCCCCTGCACGATCTCGCCGGCGTCGGGACCGACCATGTGCACGCCGACGACGCGGTCGCTCGCCCTGTCGACGACGAGCTTCATCATCGTGGTCTCGCCGCTGCCGGTGAGCGTGTGGCGGAGCGGGCGGAAGCGCGTGCGGAAGATCACGACGTCGCCGTACTTCTCGCGCGCCTGGTCCTCGGTGAGGCCGACGCTGCCGACGTTCGGATGGCTGAACACCGCCGACGGGACGTTGCTGTGGTCCGGCTTGACGGGCCTGCCGCCGAAGAGCGTGGTCGCGACCGCAGCGCCCTCGTGGATCGCGACCGGCGTCAGGTTGATGCGGTCGGTCACGTCGCCCACCGCGTAGATGCTCGGCACCGACGAGCACGAGTACTCGTCGACCAGCACCGCGCCCGACGCGTTGAGCTTGACGCCGGCGCTCTCGAGGCCGAGCCCCTGCGTGTTCGGCAGACGTCCGGTCGCGGCGAGCACCTGGTCGACCTCGAGCACGTTGCCGTCGTCGAGCGTCACCGCGAGAGCGTCGCCGCGCTTCTCGATGTTCACCACGTTGACGCCGAAGCGCAGGTCGATGCCCTGCTTCTGCATCTCCTCCGCGAGCACGCTGCGCACGTCGCGGTCGAAGCCGCGCAGGAAGAGCTTGCCGCGGTAGATCTGCGTCACGTGCGAGCCCATGCCGTGCAGGATTCCCGCGAACTCCACCGCGATGTAGCCGCCGCCGACGATCAGGATGCGCTCGGGACGCGCGGCGAGGCCGAAGATCTCGTTCGAGGTGATCGCGAGCTCGCAGCCGGGGCCCGGCGGGACGTACGGCAGGCTGCCGGTCGCGATCAGCAGGTAGCGCGCAGTGATGCGGCGTCCGCCGATCTCGACGGTGTTCGCGTCGAGCACGCGCGCCGTGCCGTTCAGGATCTCGACGCCGTTCCTCTCGAGGATGCCCTGGTAGACGCCGTTCAAGCGCGTGATCTCGCGGTCCTTGTTGGCGATCAGGCGCGCCCAGTCGAAGCTTCGCGGACCGACGTTCCAGCCATAGGCTTCCGCATCCGCGAAGTCGGTGCCGTAGTGAGATGCATAGACGAGCAGCTTCTTCGGAATGCAGCCGACGTTCACGCACGTGCCGCCGAGGCGCTTGTCCTCCGCCACCGCGACGCGCGCGCCGAACGCAGCCGCCATGCGGCTCGCGCGCACGCCGCCGGAGCCGGCGCCGATCGTGAAGAGGTCGTAGTCGAACTCCGCCATGGCGATTCCTTGCTTCCTTTCGAAAGGTCGCTGCGTTAAGTTGCCCGCTCTCCGGTCCGATCATTCGAGTCGGACCGCACGTCCCCAGCCCCTTCCGCCCCGAGAGGATCCACGATGGACCAGGAACAGATTCGCCAGAAGATCGCGAGCTTTCCGCGCTGGCACTACCAGTTCGATCTGGCGGGCAATCTCACCCCGATCTATCGCGAGAAGTGGATCATCCGTCACCGCGAGCGCAAACGCTACTTCTTCGAGCCCGTGGTGGACCTCTTCGGCGGCTCGCTGAAGGGCAAGCGCGTCCTCGACCTCGGCTGCAACGCGGGCTTCTGGTCGCTCAACGCGGCGGAGGCCGGCGCGGACTTCGTGCTCGGCGTCGACGGGCGCCAGATGCACGTCGATCAGGCGAATTTCGTCTTCGAGGTGAAGGGCATCGACAAGAGCCGCTACCACTTCGACGTCGGCAACATCTACGAGTACGACTTCGCAGCGAAGGGCCCGTTCGACATCGTCTTCTGCTTCGGCCTGATGTACCACATCGCGAAGCCGTTCGGCCTGATCGAGATGATCTCCGCGATCAACTCGGACATCCTGGTCATCGACACCGGCATCATCCGCATGCCGGGCTCGTTCGTGCGCTACCGCTACGAGAGCACGAACGATCCGCGCGCGACGATGGAGTACGACCTCGTCAGCTCGCCGTCGAAGGAAGCGATCCGCGACATGGTGCGCCCGTTCGGCTACAAGGCCGTCACGCTGCGCCCGCAGTTCCGCGACTACGTCGGGTCGCGCCGCTACGAGGTCGGCCTGCGTCGCGCGTTCCTGTGCGCGAAGAAGGCGGATCTCTCGAAGCTGAAGGCGCCCGTCGAGGGGTGGGAGGAGCCGATGCGCTGGTTCCACTACCCGGCGTGGTACGGCTACCGCCTCGTGCAGGCGGCGCGCCGCGCGAGCCTGCCAGGCTTCCGCACGCCGACCTGAGCCGCGACCCGCGCGCGGCTTCCACGCTCCCGCGGGAAGCTGCTAGGCAGGGCGGATGGACGTCGTCTCCCGCATCGCCACGCTGGTCGAGGACCTGATCGAGCTGCCGAAGTTCCTCGAGGTCAAGCGCGCCCTGCAGGGCGCCGGCGCGGGCGCGTTCCGCACCATGGGCTACGTCTGCCGCGACCAGGCGGAGAAGATCCCCGACCGTCCCGCGCTGCGCTTCGAGCGGGAGACCGTCACGTTCGGCGCGTTCAACGCGGGCGTCAATCGCTACGCGAACCTGCTGCGCCGGCGCGGCGTCGGCAAGGGCGACGTCGTCAACGTCATGATGGAGAACTCGCCCGCCATGCTCATGGCGCAGGGGGCGTGCGCGAAGCTCGGCGCCATCGCGGCGCTGATCAACACGCACCTCGAGGGCGAGGCGCTGGCGCACGTGCACCAGGCGTCGAAGGCCAAGGTCGCGGTGGTGGACCGTCCGTGCGCGCGCGCGATGCTGCCGCTGCTCGACCGTCTGCGGGACCTCGCGGTGCTGGCCGACGTGCCCGATCTCGTCGCGGAGGGCTCGCGCTTCCTGCCGCTCCTGGAGGAGCTCGACGGGTCGTCGGACGCCGAGCCCGACATGCCGGACGTCAGGATCGGCGACGTCTTCCTCTACGTCTACACGTCGGGCACGACCGGCTTTCCGAAGCCGGCGATCGTGCGCCACGCGCGCTTCACCGCGGGCGGACACTCGCTCGCGATCCTGCTCGGCGAGACACAAGACGACTGCGTGTACGCGCCGACGCCGCTCTATCACGGCTACGCGAACTTCGTGGGCTTCTCGCCCGCGTTCCACAAGGGCGCGTGCTTCGCGTCGCGGCGCAAGTTCAGCGCGAGCGAGTTCCTGCCCGACGTGCAGCGCCACGGCGTCACGATCTTCTGCTACGTCGGCGAGCTCTGCCGGTACCTCATGCGGACGCCGCCGTCGCCGGAGGATCGCAAGCACAAGATCCGCATCGCGACCGGCCCGGGGCTGCGCCCCGACATCTGGCGCGCGTTCCGCGACCGCTTCGGCATCGCGACCATCATCGACTCGTACGGCCAGACCGAAGGCAACATCAGCCTGCAGAACCGGCGCGGGCGCGTCGGCTCGTGCGGACGCTGCGCACCGTTCCAGCACGAGCAGCTGAAGCTCGCGAAGTACGACCTCGAGCGCGGTGAGCTGGTGCGCGGCGCCGACGGCTTCCTGATCGAGTGCGGCGTCGGCGAGCAGGGCGAGCTGCTCGGGCGCATCACGAAGAACAGCCCGATGTCCTTCGACGGCTACGCCGATCCGAAGGACAACGAGCGCAAGCTGGTGCGCGACTGCTTCGAGAAGGACGACCTGTATCTCCGCACCGGCGACCTGCTGAAGCGCGACTACGCGTCGTACTACTACTTCGTCGACCGCATCGGTGACACGTTCCGCTGGAAGGGCGAGAACGTCGCGACCATCGAGGTCGAGCACCTCCTCAACCAGGCGCCGGGCGTGCACGAGACGGCGGTGTACGGCGTCGGCGTTCCCGGCACCGAGGGACGCGCCGGCATGGCCCTGGTCGTCCCGAAGGACGGCGCCACCGTCGACCCGCGCGCGCTCTTCGAGCACGCGTCGCGCGTCCTGCCGCCCTACGCGCGGCCGCTGTTCGTTCGCGTGGCACCGCAGGTCGACGTCACCGGCAACTTCAAGAACCGGAAGACGCGCCTGCAGGACGAGGGCTTCGACCCCGCGCGCGTCGCGGACACGCTGTGGTTCCGCGACGACGTGCGCGGATCGTACGTCCCGCTCGACGCGTCGCTGCGCGACGACATCGTCGCGGGGCGCGTGAGGGTCTGATGCTGACGGTGCTCGCGAACATGGACGGCGAGGTCCGGAAGGTGGACGGGATCGACCCCGCGTGGCTCGCGCCCGACAGCAAGGTCACGTTCTGGGTCGACCTCGCGGCGCCGACGCCGCACGAGTCCGCGATCCTGCGCAACCCGTTCCACTTCCACGAGCTCGCGATCGAGGACTCGCTCGCCGAGTCGCATCATCCGAAGGTCGAGAGCTACGGGACGTTCCTCTACGTCATCCTGCACGGCATCGACTTCGAGGCGGCCAAGCACCGGTTCGCGACGCACGACACCGACTTCTTCGTCGGGCCGAACTACCTCGTGACCGTGCACGACGGCACGTCGCGCTCGATCGCGTCGATGCGCGAGGTGTGCGAGCGCAACGAGCACGTGCTGTCGAAGGGACCGGTCGAGCTGCTGCACCGCATCGTCGACGCGATGATCGACAACTACCTGCCGGAGGTCGAGAAGCTGTCCGACCGCCTCGAGCAGCTCGAGCACCGCGTGTTCGAGGAGCCGAACGAGAGCCTCGTCAAGCCGATCCTCGGGCTGAAGCGCGACGTCGCGTCGCTGCGCCGCGTGCTGCTGCCGCAGCGCGACGTGGTGGGACGGCTCGCGCGGCGCGAGTTCTCGGTCATCACCGAGGCCATGTCGTACCGCTTCCGCGACGTCTACGACCACCTGGTCCGCCTCACCGACGAGTCGATGCTCTTCCACGACCGGCTGAGCAGCCTGCTCGACGCGCACCTCACCAGCGTGTCGACGCACCTCAACCAGGTGATGAAGGTGCTGACCGTCATCGCGACGATCTTCATGCCGCTCACCGTGCTGACCGGCATGTGGGGCATGAACGTCCCGATCCCGGCCTTCCCGGGTGGCGACGCGATGCAGTTCTGGTGGGTGGTCGCGCTGATGGCGGTCACCACCGGCGCCATGCTCTGGCTCTTCCGGCTGCGCCGCTGGATGTAGCCTGCCGCATCCGGGCCGGGGCGCCGGCCGGGCCCTGCCGGACCTCGGGCGCGCCGACCGCGTTGCGTCACCCCGTCAGATTCTCGACGGAGTGACGGGCGTCCCCACGTCCGTTAGGACCGTCGGACCGCACATTTTCGTGCCTTCGCAGCTCGCCGCGCGGGCACGAGGCGTGCTTCGTCGATCCGCCGACGGCGTCGTACGGCGGCGTCCCACTCGCCCATGAAACGGACTCGAGCAACCCTTCTGGCCGCGGCGACCGCCGCGTGCCTGCTCCTCGCGCCACGCGGCGCGGCGGCCTTCCAGCTGCCGAAGATCTCCGGGCCCGGCCGCCCGCCCGAGGTCTGCTTTGCGCCTGACACCGACCCGGCCCTCGTCGACGCGTATGCGCAGGCGCTAGCCAAGGCGCGCGAGACGGCGAGCACGAACTCGCTCGCGGCGCCGATGGCGCAGGTGGGTGACGGCAGCCGCTGGTACGCCACCGCGACCAACGGCTCGAACCTCAAGCAGGGCGACCCGACGACGCTCACCTGGAGCATCGTGCCCGACGGCACGGCGATCGCGGGCGCCATCGGCGAGACGCCCGCACCGAGCAATCTGCGCGCGTTCCTGCTGAGCATCTACAGCTCGGAGGCCGCCTACCTCGCCGTCTTCCAGAAGGTCTTCGACCGTTGGAGCGAGATCACCGGCGTCACGTACGTTTACGAGCCGAACGACGACAAGTCCGCGCTCTTCGGCGCGTCCGGACAGCTCGGCGTCCGCGCCGACCTGCGCATCGGCGGCCACAACATCGACGGCGGCTACGGCGTCCTCGCGTACAACTACTATCCGAACAACGGCGACATGGTGATCGACACCGGCGACGTGTTCTTCACCAACACCAACAGCGACTCGATCCGGCTGCGCAACACCGTCGCGCACGAGCACGGCCACGGCCTCGGCTTCTCGCACTCCTGCCCGATCAACCAGACGAAGCTGATGGAGCCGTACTTGACGACGGCCTTCGACGGGCCGCAGCTCGACGAGATCGTCGGCGGCAACCGCCTCTACGGCGACGATCTGGAGCACAACGACACGGTCGCGAACGCGTCCGACCTCGGCAGCATCGGCAACGGCACGCTGACGGTGCACGACCTGAGCGTCGACGACGACACCGACACCGACTGGTTCCGCTTCAGCGTGAGCGCGGGCAAGACCGCGAGCGTGACGGTGACGCCGATCGGCGCCACGTACCTCAACGGGCCGCAGAACAACGACGGCTCGTGCAGCGCCGGCACGAGCTTCAACAGCCTCGTACAGAACGACGTCGCGGTGCAGATCGTCGACGCGAACGGCAGCAGCGTCCTCGGCACGGCGAACGTGAACCCGGCCGGCCAGGCGGAGACGCTGTCGAGCGTCGTGCTGCCGAGCGGACCCGGCACGTACTACGTCCACGTTCTGCCCGGCACGAGCAGCGCCGCGCAGATCTACGACCTCGGCGTGACCATCGGCGACGGCGGCATCCTCCCCGACGACATCTTCGACGACGACTTCGAGGGCTCGACGATCGACGCCTGGAGCTACCTGTCCACGGGCGCGGGCGGTCTCACGACGTCGGTGAGCGCGGCCATGTCCGGCGTGCGCGGCCTGCAGGCCGCGATCGACGGCACCGCCAAGCTCTACGTGCAGGACGAGTCGCCGGACGCCGAGTCCCGCTATCGGGCTCGCTTCCGCTTCGATCCCAACGGCTTCACGCCGGGCACCGACACGCAGCGCGTGCTGATCATGCAGGCGTTCTCGCGCACGCCGGACCGGAAGAAGCTGGTGCAGCTGATGGTCAAGCGCAGCAGCGGGCAGTACCGGCTGATGGCCAAGGTCCGCCTCGACGACGGCACCGCCGCGGCGACGCCGTGGTTGCCCTTCAGCGACGCGCCGCACGCGATCGAGATCGACTGGCAGCGCGCGTCGTCGGCGGTGAGCGCCGACGGGCACTTCCAGCTCTTCGTCGACGGCACCAGCGTGTCGAGCCTGACGGGCCTCGAGAACGCGGCGAACTTCCTCGACTTCGTGCGCCTCGGCGCGATCGCGGTGCGGCCGACGACGAGCGGCACGGTGTACTTCGACGGCTTCGTCTCGCACCGGTCCTCGTACATCGGGCCGTGACGGCCACTCGGCCGGAGCCCACACTCGAGCGAGCAGTTACGCCGTGCCCGCGAGGGCCTTGCGCCTGCCGACTCCGTTCCGGTCGCCATGGTCGGGAGGCAATTCAGTCCTCCTTCGGAGCGGCTCCCAAGCAGTACGGATGAAGTGGCCGGCTCACATACGCGCGTACGCGGGTTAGCCTCTCGGAAAACCGGCGGGGCGCGCGTCGCCGTCCGCTACTCGCCTATGATCTTGACCAGCACGCGCTTCTTCCGGCGGCCGTCGAACTCGCCGTAGAAGATCTGCTCCCAGGGGCCGAAGTCGAGCTGGCCGTCGGTGATCGCGACGACGACCTCGCGGCCCATGATCTGGCGCTTCAGGTGCGCGTCGGCGTTGTCCTCGCCGGTGTCGTTGTGGCGGTACTGCTTGACGGGCGCGTGCGGCGCGAGGTGCTCGAGCCACTTCTCGAAGTCCTGGTGCAGCCCGGACTCGTCGTCGTTGACGAAGACCGACGCGGTGATGTGCATCGCGTTCACCAGCACGAGCCCTTCGCGGACGCCGCTCTCGCGCACGCACGCCTCGATCTGCCGCGTGACGTTCACGAAGCCGCGCCGCGCCGGCACCTCGAACCACAGCTCCTTGCGAAAGCTCTTCACGACCCTCCTCCGTCGAGCGCGTACGACGCCTCGCAGCTGTGCACCGCGCGCTTCGCGCCGAGGCTGCTCGAGAACAGGTGGAACTCGCGCACGGGAAACGCGTCGGTGCGGAACAGGCCGTTCATCGCGAGGAAGCTGCCGACGGCGCGCGGCGGCGTGCCGCGCAGGCGGGCGAGCGTCACGTGCGGCGAGAACTTGCGGTGCTCCGCCTCGACGCCGGCGCGCACCAGGGCGCTTTCGACCCGGTCGTGCAGCATGCGCAGCGCGTCGCTGCGCTCGAGGCCCGCCCACAGGATGCGCGGCTCGCCGCGCGGCGGAAAGTGCCCGACGCCGCGCAGCTCCAGCTCGAACGGGGCGACGCGCACCTCGTCGAGTGCCGCGAGCACGTCGTCGTAGACGAGGCCGTCCACCTCGCCGATGAAGCGCACCGTGAGGTGCATCTCGTCGGGCTCGAGCCAGCGCGCGCCGGGCACGTCGCCGGACAGGCGCGACAGCGCGTGCTTGACGTCGTCGGGCAGCTCGATGCTGACGAACAGCCGGTACATGATCCCCGTCGCGCGCTCGCGCGGTCAGTCGGTGCGCGCGCCGCTCGCGTCGGGCTCGCCCACGCCGCGCATCATCTCGAGGAAGCCGCAGATCATGCGGTAGGTGAGCCCCCAGATCGTCCGGCCCTCGTAGAGGAACGCCGGGAAGTCCATGCCGAAGCCGTCGCGCGAGAAGTGCGTCGTGCCCTTGTAGCGCTCGTCGCGGAACACGCGCAGCGGGATCCACAGAGTGGCAGCGACCTCGGTGTGGTCGGGCACGGTCTCGCGCGCATGATCGAGGAAGAAGAGAAACGGCGACACCACCATGTCGAGGTTGCGGCCGCGCGCCTGCGCCTGGATCTCGTCGAGGCGTGCGACGAAGCGCCCGTGCCGCATCAGGTCGATGCCGACCTCCTCCAGCGTCTCGCGGATCGCCGTGCGCTCGAGCGAGGGATCGGTCGCGTCGTGGCGGCCGCCGGGGAACGCCATGTGTCCGGACCACGGGTCGAGCGGATGCTTGGCGCGCTCGATCAGCAGCGCCGAGAGGTCGTCGCCGTCCGGTGCGATGACCATCGCGACCGCTGCACGCATCACCGGCTTCAGGTCCGCGATCGACGGCCGGTGCATGCGCGCGCGCTCCTCGATGAGCGGCAGGTCGCCGACCGTCATTCCCCGGGCTCCGCCGATTCGCCGCCGTCGCCGGAGCCGGACGGTGCGGTCCACTCCGTGGGCAGGCTGTGCTTCTTCGCGTTGTTGCACTCCTTGCAGGCGGGCACGACGTTGCCGTGCGTCGAGTGCCCGCCGCGGATGATCGGCACCACGTGGTCCATCGTCAGCGCCTTCACGCCGACGTTCTTCCCGCAGTAGTGGCAGATCCCGCTCGAGCGGCGGCGCTTCCACCACTGCGAGTCGCGCAGCTCGCGCGCCTTCGCGCGCTCGCGGCGGACGTGCTCGTCGTCCACCGGGACGAAGAAGGGGGTGCGCTGCTGCTCGTCCACGACCGGCGATCTTGGCATGGTCACCCGCCCGCCACCACCCGGGGCAGGATCACGAACAGCTGGATCGCGTCGAACACGGCATGCGCCACCATGCAGGGCACGACGTCGGCACGGCGCTCGAACACGCGCCCGAGCACCACCGACACGGTGAACACGCCGACCAGCATGAACGGCATGCCGTAGCTCGCGTGGCTCGCGGTGAACAGGACGGTCGAGAGCAGGAGGCCGGTCCGCGCCTGGAGGAAGGAGCGGAAGAAGAGCTCCTCGAAGAAGCCGGCCGAGCACACCAGCGCGACCTTCGTCACCAGCGGCAGGCCGACGATCGCGCGCACCATCTCGGGAACCTCGGGCTTGACGCCGCCGGCCGCGTCGCGGCCGACGCCGAACAGCAGTCCGACGAAGGTCATCACGAACATGGTGATCGCCCAGCCGCCGAGCCCCGCGCCGATCCCCTCGCGCACCTGACGGCGCGGATCGCGAAGGTGCAGGTGGAGGAATGCGGGCAGCGGCCGGAAGCCCGCCAGCGCCCACCAGACGAGAAGGCAGGTCGCGAGGATCGCGTGGCCGAGGAAGAGCTCCGGCGTGGACAGGCTCCCGACGTCGATCATCGGCGCCGGCTGGCCGATCCGCGACAGCGGCAGGATCGCCGTGATGGCGAGGGTGACCGTCAGCACCGCGCACGCGGCCACCCGCCGGACGGGCCCGGGGAACGTCTCCATCACGAAGCGGGGCCACCCGGCGCGCGAGGTAAGGCCGGCCGTCAGGACGGCCGATACGATGAGTGCGCCGAGGAGACTCATGGTTGGCGCGCGCAGGATCGATCAGGCATAAGGCAGGTCGCGTGGTCACAGTAACACGAAACTCCGAAGGCAGTGGCAAGCTCGGCCTCGTGCTGTCCGGCGGCGGGGCGCGCGGCCCGCTGCAGGTCGGCGTCTACGAGCGCCTGCTGCGCGACACGCGCTTCGCGGACGGACCACAGGTCCTCAGCGGCACGTCGGCCGGCGCGCTCAACGCGGCGATGATCTCGGCCGGCTTCACGCCGAGCGAGATGATGGACTTCTGGTACGGCGTCGCCGACGACCCGCCGGTGGTCGCGAGCTCGCGGTTCTTCCGCTCGCTGTTCCAGACGCTGCTGAAGATCTCGGCGCGCGAGCTGATCGACTTCCCGCGCCGCCTGCCGTCGGACGCGCTGCGGCTGCTGCAGCGCGCGCGCTGGTACTGGCCGCCGCAGCTCGGCTCGCTGAGCGCGCTGATCATGGACTTCGTGCTGACGAGCCGCTTCGATCTCGTGAGCGAGCTGCTCGAGGGCATCCAGGAGCCCTTCCTCGTCGACACCGGCCGTCTGCGCGACCGCCTCGTCAAGCTCTTCGGCGGCACGCGCATCCCGAACAAGCGCCGCGTCGCGATCAACGCGGTCGACATCCACACCGGAAAGGTCGTCCGCTACGTGACCGGCCCCGTACCCGCGGTGCCTGCCTCGGAGTACGTGGTCGTGCCGGCGATCAGCGTCGACATGCTGGTCGCGAGCGCGAGCATCCCGCTGCTGTTCAGCCCGGTGCCGATCGGCACGCGGCTGCTCTGGGACGGCGGGCTGCTGGTCAACACGCCGCTCGCGCCCGCGGTCGCACTCGGCGCGGACCAGATCATCACCGTGCTGGTCACGGAGCAGTGCCGGACCGGCAACCTCGCGCGCTTCGGCCGCGCGATCGAGCGCACCGCCGACTCGTTCCTCGAGAACGCGTACAACGTCGACCGCATGCTGCTCCTCGACCGCAACCGGCTCGCGCACGTGGAGAACAGCCCGTACCGCGAGGTCAAGCTGTACGAGGCGCTGCGTCCGGCGCACGACCGCGCGCTGTTCAGCGCCGGCTCGTACCTGAACTTCCAGCGCAGCTCGATGGCGGCGATGTACCGCGCGGGACAGCGCGCGGCGACCGACTGGCTGGCGCAGGGCCCGCCCGTCGACCGCCTCGACGCGCGGCAGGACGTCACGCGCTCGGCCGCGAACTCGAACTGAGCACGGCCGCGCCACCGCGGCCGCCGATCAGCCACGCGAGCGCCACGTACCACACCGTGGTCACGGGGATCGCGTGCCGCGCGACCGGCAGCAGCAGCATCGCGTGCGCCAGCAGGAACACGATCGTGCCCAGCAGCACGAGCGCCAGCGGCCAGGCACGCCGGCACGCGGCGAGGACGCACGCCGCGAGCGCGCACAGCAGCAGCGGCACCTGCGGGATGCCGTGCAGCGGTCCGCGCGCGGCCGCGCGGACGTACGTCTGCAGGACGCCGCCGTGCCACGCGACCGAGAACGCCCACGGCTTCGGCAGCGGGCCGGGGTTCTGGAAGTTCGGCGCGACCGCGCGCGGCGGGTCGTGCGTGTCCCACGTCAGGCGCTCGGCGAAGAACGGCAGCTCGTCGTACATCGGCGGACGCCCCGCGACGCCGGCGTTCAGCTGCCAGCGCAGCGCGTCCCACGCGGCGGTGACGTACGCGATCGGCCGGCGCGCGATGCTCGCGCGAGCCCAGGCACCGAAGCGCTCGCTCTGCTCGAGCGAGCGGTAGGCGTCGAACGCGAAGATCACGCGGTGCACGTCCGCGTCGCCGGCGCCGGGGAGCAGGTCGCGCAGCGCGGCCGCGCGCGTCGCCTCGTCGGGAGCGGCGTCGGGATCGACGAGCCCGGCGATCGCGGCGCCGTACCAGAACGTCGCTCCCGAGATGCCGGCGAGGCCGCGCACGCCGCGCGACGCGTTGTACGCGAGCCACGGTGCGCAGCACGCGAGCACGGACGCCGCGAGCACGCCGCCGAGCAGCGCGCGCCGGCGTGCCGCGACCGGCAGGCCGAGCAGCCATCCGAGCGCGAAGAACGGCACCATCGACTGGATCGCGGGCCGCGTCAGGCACGCGGCGGCGAGCGCCGCGCCGATCGCGACCGCGGCCGGGATCGTCGCGCGGCGGAGGCCGAGCGCCAGCGCCACCGCGAGCACGACGAAGAACACCGTGACCGTCTCGGTCAGCGCGTAGTTCGTCAGGACCAGCGACCACGGCTCGATCGCGTACAGCACGCCGGCGGCGAGTGCTGCGCGCGGCGACGCGACGCGCGTCGCGGTCCACGTCACGAGCGCGCAGCTCCCGACCGCGAGCAGGTTCTGCACGATCAGGATGCCGCCGGCGCCGACGCCGAAGAAGGCGAAGGTCGCGGCGAGCAGCAGCGGGTACACGGGCGTCCGGTTGAGCTCGACCCACGGGCCGCCACCGCCGCGCAGCGCGAGCGCGCCGCGCACGTACTCGCCCGAGTCCGGCGTCAGGATCAGCGGCAGCGAGCCCGCCATCAGCAGGTGCACGACGGCGGAGAGCGCGGTCGCCAGCAGCACGGCGCGCCGTGCATCGAGCCACGACGTTCGCGGCGACACGTCGGCCGCCGCGCTCATGGAGCGGACGTGCTGCCGGTGGCGCGCGCGAGCAGCGCCGCCTTGTCGACCTTCATGCCGGGCGTGAGCGGCAGCTCGCCGCAGACGATCACGCGGTCCGGCACCTTGTAGTCGGCGATGTGCTGCTTGACGAAGGCGCGGATCTCGTCCGCGTCCGGTGGCGACGCGACGTCGCGCGGCACCAGGAACGCGACGCCGCGCTCGCCGAGCACCGGGTCCGGGATGCCGACCACCGCCGCCTGCGCGACCCGCGGGTGCTCGCCGAGCACCGCCTCGACCTCGACGGGATACACGTTGTAGCCGCCGCGGATGTACATCTCCTTCTTCCGGCCGACGAGCTTCAGGTAGCCGTCCGCGTCGAGCACCCCGAGGTCGCCGGTGTAGTAGAAGCCATCCGCGTCGAGCACCTCGGCGGTGGCTTCGGGCTGCTTCCAGTAGCCGCGCATGACCGCCGGCGAGCGGATCGCGACCTCGCCGACCTCACCCGGCGGCAGGGGCTTGCGCGCGTCGTCGACGACGCGCAGCTCGGCGATGTCGCTCGCGCGTCCGACGGTGCTCGCGAGGCGCTCCTCACCGTCGCCGCGCCGCGACCCGGTGCCGACCGCGGTCTCGGTGCATGCGTAGCGCGTGACCAGCTCGATGCCGAGGCGCTCGCGGATGCGGAGCACGAGATCGGGCGTGAACGGCGCGCCGCCGATCGCACCCGTGCGCAGCGACGAAAGGTCGAAGCGGCCGAGCTCCGGGTCCATCAGGATCAGCGAGAACTGCGCCGGCACGCCACCCACGTACGTGATGCGCTCGCGCTCTATGGTCTCGAGCACGGTGCGCGCCTTGAAGGTCTCGAGGAGCACGGTCGTCTGCGCGCCCGACACGATGGCGACGATCTTGGTCATGAAGCCGACGTGCGAGAACGGCGTGCCGGTCGCGAGCGAGCGCTCGCCGTACTCCTGCAGCATCTCGGCGCGCGTCGGGCGGATCGCGTCGAGGTTCGCGTAGCTGAACGCGGCGCCCTTCGGCTTGCCGGTGGTGCCGCTGGTGTAGACGATCGCGACCAGGTCCTCCGGCGCGAGGTCGACCGCCGGCGCCTGGGGATGCCGCGACGGACCGCCTTCGTCGCGCACGCCCTCCACCGCCGCGAGCGTCGTCAGCGACGGCGCGTGCACCTCCGGATCGCGGCTGCACGCCTTCCCTTCCGCCTCGCGCGTTCCGCCCGCGACGATCACGTGCTCGAGCGTCGGGATGCGCGCGCCCAGCCGGCGAACCAGCCCCGCGAGCTCGCGCTCGCCGAGACGCTCGAGCGTCACCACCGCGCGCGCGCCGCTGTCGCGCAGCACGTACTCGATCTCCGAGTCGCCGAAGCGTGGATTGACGCCGGTCGTGATGACGCCGATCTTCGCCGCCGCGACGTAGCACAGCGCGTACTCGACCCGCGGCGGCAGCAGGATCGCGAGCACGTCGCCCTTCGCGAAGCCGATCTCCGCGAGACCGGCCGCGATCGCGTCGGAGCGCCGGTCCCAGTCGGCGTACGTCAAGCGCCGCGGCGCTCCGTCCGGGTCGCGCGCGTCGCGGTAGACGAACGCGTCGCGCGCACCGTCGTCGCGCGCGATGGTGCGCAGCCAGTCACCGAGAAGCTTCACGCGCGCTCCCGTGCGCCCCCGAGGCGCCTCACGGAGCGACTCCGGCGGCCGCCGCCGGCGCGGCGAAGGCACGCAGGCGGAAGATCGCCGCCGCGACGTTGTTGAACACCAGGCTGCCGATCTGGAGGACGTCCTCGCCGGGAAGCACGCGCGCGTACAGCGCGGACGTCGTGACCGTCATGCCGCCGATCTCCAGCGTACGCCGTTCGCCCGAGGCGAGCTCGATGGTCACCGACGCCTGCGGCGGGTCGAGGCCGAAGTCGCTCATCGGCTTGCCGTCGGGCGCGAAGCGGTCGATCTCGGGCATGGTCACGACGTCGCCGACCAGCGTGTCGAGCGCCTGGTCGACGTCGGACGGCGCCGGGGTCGGCGCGCCGGGCTCCGCCGGGCTCGCTCCCGCGCCGAGCACGACCTCGTCGACCTGCCATCCTGCCGGCGTGCGGTGCGCGCGCAGAGCTCCCTGCCAGCTGGCGACCTCGATCGCACGCACGTCGGTCGCAGGGACGGCGAGGATCGGCGTCAGGTCCGCGCCGGGCGGCGGCGGTGGCGGCGGCTCGAGACGCCACGCGCTCCACGCGGCCGCGAGCGACACCGCGATCACCGCGAGCGAGACGAGACTCCGCCGGAGGGGCGACATCGCGCGTCCTAGCGGCGGCGCCGGCGGCCGATCACCACCGCGATGCCGATCAGCAGCACGAGCGCCGGCTGCGCGACCACCGCGACGAGGAAGATCGTCTGCGCGAGCTCGTCCGACACGTACATCGGCGACATCGGGCCGAGCTGCGTCGCCGCGGACTGAGGACGCGATCCCTCGGCGCCGGTCGGCACGAGCCAGCCGATGGTGTTGACCAGCAGGTTCTTGTTGCCCATCAGCGAGAAGAACGCGTCGCTCGCGAAGTCGGCGTCGCCGAGCAGCGCGAGACGGCCGGGCTTGTCCGAGTCCGGCGCGACGAGCGTCACGGCCATGATGCCGATCGGCCCCTGACGGTCGCGCTGCTCGTCGAACGTCACCTCGCCGGCGCGGGTGCGCGACGCGTCCTGCGCGGCGAAGCTCTCCTTCGCGGTGCGCGCGACGATCGAGGGACCGCGCGTGACGTCGTCCTGGTGTCCCGGCGCGATGTCGATCGAGCGCGCGCGACCGAGCACCGACGGCGTGTCCATCGTGCGCACCGCCTCGTGGTCGCGGTAGTACGGCACCACGACGTTCGTCCCGTCGCTGCCGTAGACGCGGTTCGCGCGGTCGATCACGACGTCGTCGCCGAGTGCGAAGCCGTAGCCCGCGACCCACGCCTCGAGCCGCGGCAGCGCGATCGGGTCCACGACGACGAGCACGGAGCCGCCGCGCTGCAGGTAGTCGCTGAGCGCGCGCAGCTCGCCCTCGGCGACGTCCGTCTCGGGTCCGGCGAGCACGACCGCGCTCGCGTCCGAAGGCACGTCGGCGAGCTTCAGCAGCGACAGCGGGCGGATCTCGTAGCCCTCGTTGCGCAGCACCTGCGCGGCGCGCGCCCAGTTCTCGCCGGTGCCGGCGCCGAGCGAGCGCTCCTTGTGGCCGTCGAGGAAGTAGAGCACGCGCGCGCGCTCGGCGAGGATGCGGGCGATGCCGCCGGTGAGCGACTCCTCGCTGCCCGCGAACACGACGACCTCGCGGCCCTCGTAGAACAGCACGGCGCGGTCGTAGTGGTCGACGCGGTGCTCCTTCGCGCGCGCCGGGTTGCGGTCGAGGTCGACCAACTCGTAGCTCAGATTCGGGCTGTGGTCCTTCATCAGCTCGAGCAGGTCGCGCGAGCGCTGCCGCTCGCCGCGCTCGTAGTACAGGTCGATCTTCAGCGGTTGCTTGACCTCGGCGAGCACCGACAGCGTGTACGGCGACAGCGTGAGCATCTGCGTCGCGGTGAGGTCGACGCGGCGGTTGTAGAGGTCGGAGAACGACTGCAGCGCGACCGCGACCGCGAGCACGGCGGCGAGCGACAGCACGAACGCGATCAGGTTCGCGACGCGCTTCACGCAGCACCCCGGGCCGTCGCCGCGCGCACTACTTGACACCCCGCCAGCGCCGCGAGCCGAGCGCGAGCACGGTCCACGCGAGGAACACGCCGCTGAACAGCACGAGAAACGTCACGTCGCGCGAGTCGATGCCGCCGCGCGAGAACACGTAGAAGCGGTCGAAGAGCGAGAACTTCGACAGCAGGGACAGCGCCGGCGCGCCGACCGCCGCCTCGTTCCACGTCATCACCCAGAAGAGAAGCAGCAGGCTGAACGTCACCGCGGCGGCGAGCACCTGGCTGTCGGTCAGCGCCGAGATCAGGATCCCGCACGCGAGAAACGCCGCGCCGAGCAGAAAGAGTCCGAGATAGCCCGCGAGCAGCGCGCCGATCGCGACCGGCGCGTGCGTCTGCGTGAGCAGCGCGGGGAAGATCAGGGTCGGCGCGAGCATCAGCAGCAGCACGAGCAGCGACGCGACGTACTTGCCGAGCACGATCTCGACGTCGCGCAGCGGGTACGTCCACAGCAGCTCGAGCGTGCCGAGGCGTCGCTCCTCGGCGAACAGGCGCATGGTGAGCAGCGGCAGCAGCGTGAGCATGATCTGCCGCATGTCGTGCAGCTGGAACTGCCAGAGGCCGCGCGCGACGTCGAAGCCGCCGCTCAGCAGGAAGAACGACAGGTTCGAGTAGAAGTAGAAGCCGGTCACCGCGAGGAACAGCGCGATGACCATGTAGGCGAGCAGCGAGCTGAAGTACGACACCAGCTCCTTGCGGATGATCGCGATCACGCCGCACCCTCCGCGGGCGCATCGCCGAGCTGCACCAGGCGCAGGAAGATCTCCTCGAGCGACAGCGACTCGCGCGACAGCTCGAGCAGCAGGAAGCCGCGCTCGGTGACCGCGCGGGAGACTTCCCGGACGACGCCTTCGTCGCGCGCGTGGAAGCGGAACCGTCCGTCGACGACCGCGAGGTCGTGCACGCCGGGGATCATCGACAGCAGCGCGCGCAGCTCGCTCTCGGGCGCCTCGGCGCGCAGGTGCACGGTGACCGCGCCCTCGATGCGGCGCGCGAGCCCCTCCGGACGGTCCTCCGCCACCACGCGTCCGCGGTTGATGATCACCACGCGCTGCGCGACCTGGCTGACCTCGGACAGGATGTGGCTCGAGAAGATGATCGTGCGCTGGCCGCGCAGGCTCTTCACCAGCTCGCGGATCTCGGCCACCTGCTCGGGGTCGAGGCCCGAGGTCGGCTCGTCGAGGATCAGCACCTGCGGGTCGCCGAGCAGCGCCTGCGCGAGCCCGACGCGCTGCCGGAAGCCCTTGCTGAGCTTGCCGACGAGGCGGCGGCGCATCTCGCCGAGCGTCGTCGCGCGGATCACGCGCTCGACCTCCGCGCGGCGCGCCGCGCGCGGCAGGCGCTTCGCCCGGGCGACGAACGCCAGATACTCCTCGACGCTCATCTCCGGGTAGTACGGCGCGTTCTCGGGGAAGTAGCCGACCAGGCGGCGCGTCGCGTTCGGGTCGCGCTGCACGTCGTGGCCGCCGACGCGGACGCTGCCCGACGTCGGCGGGAAGATGCCCGCGATGACCCGCATCGTGGTCGTCTTGCCGGCGCCGTTCGGACCGAGAAAGCCGACGCACTCGCCCGGCGCGATCGTGAAGCTCACGTCCCGCACCGCGGTGAAGTCGCCGAACTCCTTGGTGAGATGCGCTACCTCGATCATGCGCGCGGGGCAGCGTTATGCCGTTCGCGGGCGGCGGGCAAGCGGCGGCGCGACATGCGGAGCCTGCCTGGCCCCGAAGCGTGCGGCAGGAGCGAAGCGACCCGCGGGGAGTGAGGCCCCGCGCGGCTTTGCCGCGTGGGGCGAGGGGTCGCGTGACCCCTCGTTACGATAGCTTCAGCTTGGGCAGGACGTCGGGGTTGGCGAGGAACGGCGGACGCTCGCCGCGCAGGAACGTCTCGATCGACTCGCACATCATCTCGCCCTGGTGGACGATGACGTCGGTGGTCGCCCCGCCGATGTGAGGCGTCGCGATCACGTTCGGCAGGACCACGAAGCGGTTGTCCGGCTGCACGGGCTCGTTCCAGAACACGTCCATCGCGGCGCCCTTGATCCGGCCCGACTTGACGGCTTCGTAGAGTGGCTCCTCCTCCACTGCCGCGGCGCGCGCGGTGTTGATGAAGTAGACGCCCTCCTTCAGCAAACCGAGCTCGCGCGCGCCGATCATGTTCTTCGTCTGCTCGACGTCGGGCACGTGGATGGTCAGGAAGTCCGCCGCGCGCAGCACGTCGTCGAGCTCGCCGCGCTGCACGCCCAGCTTCTCGAAGACCTCGGTCTTCGCGTACGGATCGTAGGCGATCGCCTTCGCGCCGAACGCGAGCACGCGCTTCGCGACCCGCTGCCCGATCGCGCCGAAGCCGACCAGGCCGACCGTGCGGCCGTACAGCTCCACGCCGGTCATCGCCTCGTACATCTTCAGGAAGTCGCCGGCGCCGCCGAAGCGGTTGGCGCCGTTCTTGACGAAGCTGACCGCGTCGTAGACGTGGCGCGCGAGCGTGAGCATGAAGCAGAGCGAGAGATCGGCCACGGCGTCGGCGTTGCGCGCCGGCGTGTGGAAGACCGGGATGCCCTTCTGCGTCGCGAGCGGGAGGTCGATGTTCACCGGCTCGCCGCGGCAGCAGCCGATCAGCTTGACGTCCACCGTGTCGAGCACCTCGGCGTGCACGAGGTCGATCTCGCACAGGATGACGTCGCAGCCCTCTTCCTTCAGGCGCTGCGCGAACTGCTTGCCGTCGAAGAAGATGTTCTTCGTGACGCGCCAGTCCTCGACGTGCACGTCCATGTGCTTCTTGATGCGTGCGAGGCTGGTCGCATCGAACGACGCGGTGACGAACGCCTTCACGGGCGGAACTCCCTTGCGATGAAGCTGCTACGAGCGCTGGGAATCGACGCCGAGCAGCGTGAGAACGAGCTGGATCACCTGCCGGCGCACCCGGGCGCGAACGCCGGGATCCTGCACGGTGCCACCGAGCAGGCCTTCGACGAAGGGGCTCTCGAGCATCGACATGAAGAGCACCGACTGCACCGCCAGCATGAAGAACGACACGTCCTTCTCCGGCAGGCGGTCGGGTGCGAAGCTGCGCACCCAGTCCGAGAAGACCTTGAGCGCCGGACCGACCGACTCGCGCATCGCCGACTTCTCGACCGGCTCTGTCTCCATCATGCGGCGCATGAGCAGCTTCGGAATGGTCGGATTCTCGATGTAGAAATCGAACGTGACGCCCATCGCGCGCTCGATCACGGCACGCGCGTCCTCTTCGGACTTCGGCGTCGCGACCTCGCCCTTCAGGAGATCGACCAGCTGCTGGAAGATGCGCTCGAAGATCGCGAGGTAGAGCGTCTCCTTCGACTCCCAGTGGTAGTGCAGGCTCGAGATGTTGACCTCGGCGCGCGCGGCGATCTCGCGCGTCGACGCGCCCTCGAAGCCCTTCGCGGCGAAGACCTCCTGCGCGGCGTCGAGGATGCGCGCCTTGGTCGAGCCGGGCGCCTCGCGAACCTTGTCGAGCGCCGACTTGACCGACACGACGGGCCGGACCGGACCGCTCACCGCACGCTCTCGAGTCTCGCGCCGGCAGCGGCCGCCGCCGCCGCGGCCATCGCGGTCTTCGAGGCGGTGCCCCGGCCGCTCGAGCTGCGCAGCTTCGCGACCTCGGCCTCGAGCTGCTTGCGCTCCGCGAGCCACGACTGCTCGAGCTCGGCGAGCTTCATGTCGCGCACGCGCAGCTCGGTCTCGAGCATCGGGACGCGGTCGATGAGATGCTTGATCTGCCCGATCTCCTGCACGAGCAGCGTGAGCTGCGCCTCGAGGGTCTCGTTCTCGCGCCGCAGCGCCGCGGTCGCGCGATTGACGGCGCGGCTGCGCTTCGCGTCGGCGTCGTTCGCCTTCTCTTCGGCGGTGGCGAGCGCGCGCTTCAGCGCGCGGATCTCGCGCTCGAGGGCCGCGACGTCGGGCTCGGGAGCCGTCTTGGCGACCGGGGCCGGCGCTTGTGTCGCGGCTGCGACCGGCACCGGCTTCCGGCGAACGGCCTCGCTCGCGGCCCGCGTCGCGACGGTCTTGCCGTCACGCTTCGCGGCCGCGGCGCGCTTCCTGCGCCGACGACTCCTGGACCCCGACATGCGGGCGTTTTCATAGCCTCGCTCGACTGCGCACCGCAAGGCAAACGAGGTCGCCGAGCGAGGCGCCGTCCCGCTCCTCCACGCGGCGAAGCCGCGCGGAGCCTCATCACCCCGCTCGCTGGCGCCCGGCCGCGCGCTCCGCACGCGGAGGCTCCTCGGGAACCGGGCTCGATCTCAGCCCAGGCGCCACCGCCGGTGCATCCAGAGCCACTGGTCGGGGTGCTGGCGCACCACCTCCTCGAACTCCAGATTGACCCGCGTCATCACCTCGCGCAGCACCGTCTCGCTGCGCGTCGGCGGCGGCGGCTCGATCGGCGGCCGCACGAGGATGTCGTGGTTGATGCTCTCGCCGCGCCGCACCAGCACCGCGACGGACAGCGGCGCGCGCGTCAGCTGCGAGATCCGAACCGGCGCGGTGGTGGTCGCGCACAGGCGACCGAAGAACGGGATCGGGGTGCCCTGCGTGCCGATCGCGTGCTGGTCGATCGGGATCGCGACCACCTCGTCGGCGCGCAGCAGGCGCAGGATCTCGCGCGCGGCGGCGTGCTTGTAGATGACGTCGGTCCCGGCGCGGGAGCGCAGCTCGATCAGCAGGTCGTCCACCTTCGGGTTCTTGAGCGCGCGGTGGACGATGTGGATCGGGTACCCCATCAGGCCCTGCGCCTGCGCGAACAGCTCCCAGTTGCCGAAGTGGCCGGTCGTGATGATCTGGCGCTTCCCGCCGACGATCGTCCGCCAATGCTGCTCGGACTCGGGGGTCGCGAAGCCGATGCGCTCGCGGATGTTGCCCGGACGGAGGTCGTCGAACCACGCCACCTCCGCGACGAGTCGACCGAGACTGCGGAACGAGCCGCGCAGGACCTCGCGCCGCCACGCATCGTCGCGCTCGGGGAACGCGCGCTCGAGATTGTCCATCCCGATGTGGCGCAGACGCGCCGACATGAGCACCCCCGCGCCGACGATCTTCGCCATGAGGTCGCTCGAGCGCTCGAGCGGCATCGCGCGCAACCCCGCGAGCAGCGTCCTGAGGCCGAAGTACTCGACGCTCTGGCGCGCCGGCGACAGCGGCTTCTTGTGACGTCGCCGAACGGCGCTCATGCCCGTGCCTCCGCCGGACCGTTCCCCTCGTCACGAAGCACGCGCCGTCCTCTCCTCTCCGCCAATCGCCGCATCACGGTCCCTCAATTGCCGATCGCAGGGCCTCGGGCTATGAGCAAGTGGTGTCCATGGGGACCTTGCAGCGAAGGCGCCGCCCGACCTTCGATCGCTGGCTGCCTGCGTTGCTGATCGCAACCTCGCTCGTGCTGCAGGGTTGTCCCGTGACGCCGCTCCTCGGCTCCAAGTCCCCCGCCGGCGACGATCCGGGCCCGCCGACGGTGTTCGACCCCACCATGCTCGACCGGGGTTGAGCAGGCGTCAAGACACGATCTGTCGCGGCCCGCGCCCCTTCGCGCGGCCGCGACGTCAGCCCGCCTGATCCTGCGCCGGCTGGGCAGCGGCGCGCTGCCGGAAGTCGACCGCGCGGTACGCGCCGGCCTTGAGTGCCGCGACCAGCGCTTCCTCGTCCTCGATGTCGTGGTCGAACTCGGTCGCGCACACGCCGATGAAGCTCACCAGGTGCGAGTCGCTGCCGCCGAAGCCGTGGTAGCCGTACTGCGCCATCAGATCCTTGACGCGCTCGTTCTCCATCGCCTTGCTGCCGCCGTTCAGCGCCTCGACCGCGACCACGCCCTCGAGCGGCGGCTTGTTCTCGTAGTGCGCGCACAGCCCGACGTTGACCCGTCCCGGATGGCACGGAGTCGCGAGGCCGCCCATGCGCTCGACCTCGGTGACGACCTCCTGCGCGGGCAGGCGGACGTTCGTGAAGTCGAAGCGGCGCAGGATGTCGGCGTTCACGCCGAACACCAGGATGTGGCCGTACTCGGTCTCGACCTCGGCGCCGCGCAGGATGCGCAGCCCGTACTTGTCCTCGAGGTCGCGATATTCCGCGTGCGGGTCGAACTTGCGGTGCTCGGTGAGCACGAAGCCGTCGAGCGGACGCTCGGCGCGCTTGCGCTGCAGGATCTTCAGGTAGGCCTCGACGGGAGCTCTGCTGTCGTCGCTGGCCTCCGAGTGCAGATGCAGGTCCAATATCATCTCGCCCCCGTGCGCTGCTCGGCGTGCGCGCTCCGCGCGCTCGCCTGCGCTGCTCCGATGGGCCTCGTCGCCGCGGCGAAGCCGCGGCTCCTCGCTTGGCTGTTCATGCTTCCTCGCGCTGGACGCCCCGGAGGGTCGCCCGCGTCTGTCGTCAGCTCGCGACCGGCTTGAAGCGCGGGATCGCGATCTCGTCGTTCACGTCCTCGAAGGTCACCTCGACGGGCATGCCGATCGTCACCTCGTCCGGCTTGCAGCCGACGACGTTGGTGAGCATCTGCGGGCCCTCGTCGAGTCTCACGTACGCGAGCACGTAGGGCAACTCTTCCCGGAAGCCGGGCGCCTGGTTCTGGTACGTGACGGTGAAGGTGTAGACCGTGCCGCGGCCGCTCATCTTCTCCCAGCGGACCTCGGACGACAGACACTCCGGGCAGACGGCGCGCGGGTAGTAGCGCAGCGTCCCGCACTGGCCGCAGCGCTGCAGGACCAGCTCGTGCCGCCGGCAGGCCTCCCAGTAGCCGCGCGTCTCCTCGTCGATGCGCGGAACCGGCTTCTTGTACGCATTCTCGGCCATACTCCGCCCCGCCCTACCCCGCTCCCAGGATCAGCGTCGCGCCGCTGTGCTTGATGCCGAGCCACCCGCCGGTGCCGTGACAGAGCGCGATCTGCGCGTCCTTCACCTGGCGCTCGCCCGACTCGCCGCGCAGCTGCTTGACGGCTTCGATCACGAGGAAGATGCCGCGCATGCCGGGATGATTCGACGACAGCCCGCCGCCGTCGAGGTTCACCGGCAGCTCGCCGCCGAGGCCGATGCGTCCGTTCTGCACGAAGGGTCCGCCCTCGCCGAGCTTGCAGAAGCCGAGGTTCTCGAGCGTCGACAGCACGGTGATGGTGAACGAGTCGTAGATCATGCAGAGATCGACGTCGGAGTGCTTGACGCCGGCGCGCTCGAAGGCCTTCGCGCCGGATTGGCGCGCCGCGATGTCGAGGATGTCGCGCTCGCCGATGCCGTTGTGCCGGTTCGCGACGCCCGCGCCGAGCACGAGTGCGGGACGCTTCTTCAGGTCGCGCGCGCGCTCCGCCGACGTCACCACCAGAGCGCCGCCGCCGTCCGAGATCATGCAGCAGTCGAGCAGGTGCAGCGGCGACGAGATCACGCGCGACGCGAGCACGTCCTCGACGGTGATCGGGTCGCGGTACTTGGCGTTCGGGTTCAGGCTCGCGTGGTGGCGGATCGTCGCCGCGATCTCGGCGAGCTGCTCGCTCGTCGTGCCGTACTCGTGCATGTGGCGCTGCGCGACCATGCCGTACGCGCCGACGATGGTCGGGCCGTACGGGATGTCGAACGCGTCCGGCGGGTCCTGCGAGAAGCCGCCGCCGGTGCCGATCGCGAAGCGCTCCGAGGCCGCGGTCGCGCCGTAGGTGATGAGCACGGTGCGGCACAGCCCCGCCCGGATCGCCGCGCCCGCGTATGCCACCTGCGCCACGAACGACGAGCCGCCGATCGCGGTCGAGTCGATCCAGTCGGGCTTGATGTTCAGGTGGTGGCACATCGACAGCGCGCCGATCGGGCCGACACCCGACGTCGCGTAGCCGTCGACGTCCTTGATGGTGAGGCCCGCGTCCTCGAGCGCGCCGCGCGCGGACTCGGCCGCGATCTGGAACGCGGTCTTGTCGGGCGCCCAGCGCCGCGGGTGCTCGTACGCGCCGACGACCGCGATCTCGTTGCGCAGGCTCATGCGGCGGCCTTCCCGGTCACGAACGCCTCGATCGCGGCGTTCACCTCCGCGGCCTTCTCGAGGTGCAGCGCGTGCCCCGCGTCGGCGATGGTCTCGAGGCGCGCATCGCGCAGCGCCGCCGCGAGCTCCTCTGCTCCGGCGCGCGGACAGAGCCGGTCGGCTTCGCCGGCGACGACGAGCACCGGCCGCGCGATCTCGCCGAGCCGCGACGCGAGCGTCGAGCCGCGGTACGCGAGCAGATCGGAGAGGCGGACCTTCGGGTCGGTCTTCACCAGCTCGCCCCACCACTCGCGCATCACGTTCATGTCGGGCGACGTGCCGAAGTACGGCGTGTCGAACTGCTGCCCGAGGCGTCCGCGCACGACCAGGCGCAGCTTGTCGATCGCGTCGTCGGGAACCGACGCCTTCGCCGCGGTGCCGAGCGTCACGACGGCGCGCACGCGATCGGCGCTGGTCCGCGCGACCTCGAGCGCCACGTGACCGGCGAAGCCGTGTCCGACGAGCACGGCCGGGGGTGCGGCGATGCCGGCGAGGAAGTCGGCGACGATCCTCGCCGCGGCCTCGATCGACGCCGGGCCGTCGAGGCCGGACGAGCGCCCGTGCGCCGGCAGGTCGAGTGCGACGGCGCTGTGCGCGGTCGCGAAGTGCGCGAGCTGCCGCGACCAGAGCGCCGCGCTGCCGCCCTCGCCGTGCAGGAACACCAGGCACGCGCCGCGCGACGTCCCGGGCGGCTGGTCCGGCAGGGTCGTCGGCCCGGTGTGCAGATAGTGCAGGGCCTGATCGTTGCGGCGCAGATACTTGGTGGGCATGGCGGGCCCTTCTGGTTACGGCTCCGCGCGTCGTGCTGTCAACGGGCCGGGCGGGTCGAGTTCCGGACCGGCGGGTCCGCCACGGCGCGCTTGTGCCGGCCCGCGGGCGCCGTCAGAGTCGCGCGCCATGAGCAGCACGGATGCGCCGGACACGTCCGACCCGATCGCACGCGCGCGCGGCGCGACGGAGTTCTTCGCAGCGCTCGTGCCCGGACAGCTGGGCTGCGTGTTCGACCACTCCGCGAAGGACCTGGTGCTGGGACACATCGACGTGACCCCGAACCTGATCGCCGGCACCGGCTTCCTGTTCGCGCCCGCGGTGATCGCCCTCGCCGACACCTGCGCCGCGATCGGCTGCGGCAACAACATCCCCGAGGATGCGTCGTTCACGACGATCGAGCTCAAGAGCAACTTTCTCTCGTCGGCGCGCGTCGGCGAGCGCGTCGTGTGCCGCTGCACGCCGGCGCACCTCGGGCGTCAGACGCACGTCTGGGACGCGGTGGTGACGAACGAGAGCACGGGCCGCACGATGGCGCTGTTCCGCTGCACCCAGATGGTGCTCGCCGCCCGGCGAAGCTGACGCGAGGCCGGGAGGGCTCGAGGAGGGGTGCGGAAGGGTGGGTCCGATCCGCTTAGTGGAGCAGCTCTTGTCCTGACTCCTCTCGCCGGCTAGCCGGTCGCCCCTTCTCCAACCCTCCCGTCCTCGCGTCTCCTTGCTCTTCCTTTCGCTCGTCGCCTCGATCCCGTGCCCGGAAGGGCTCGAGGAGGGGTGCGGGCCGGTTCCTTCCCAGACCCGCTTAGTGGAGCAGCTCTTGTCCTGACTCCTCTCGCCGGCTAGCCGGTCGCCCCTTCTCCAACCCTCCCGGTCACGTCAGAAGCGTGGTCCAGGCTTCAGGTTCGCGACGTCGACCTTGACGCCGTTCGCCTTGAACAGCTGGCGGAACGTCTTGCGCTCGACCCACTGCGGCTCGATCCGGCAGTCGCAGCCAGGGTGCGCGCGGTTCATGCGCGCGGCCTTGCGGGTGCGGAACGCCATGTAGCGGTGGTGATTGCGGCACGCGCGGCAGCTCACGTTGTTCCGCGTCGAGAAGCGGAAGATCTTGACGTCGCCGGTGTGGTCCGTCGTCGGCACCGGGTCGGCCGCTTCGGCCTTCGGCACGACCACCGTCACCGCGGCGGCCGCGGCCACCGATCCGAGCGTCAGGTCGCGGAGGAAGTTGCGTCGCGTCCGCACCGTGGCCGGTGCTTCGTTCTGCGCGTCCGTGCTCGTCTGGTTCATCTCCGTCTCGCCTCCGATGCTTCAGGAGACGAGCGGATCGGGCCGCTTCATTGCGCGCCTCGCGCGACGCTCGCGAAAAACTTCCGCGCGCGAGCGCCCGGCCCGCCTCAGGCGACTGCGGAGCGCTTCTTCGCGTCGCCCCACACCGGCGTGAGCCACGACGCGTACGCCGCATCGCCGCCGCGCGCGACGCTGCGGAAGCGTTCCGCGATCGCCGCGGTGACCGGACCGACCTTGCCCGTTCCGATGCGGCGGCGGTCGATGCTCGCCACCGGCGTGACTTCCGCCGCAGTCCCCGAGAGGAACACCTCCTCGGCGACGTAGAGCTCGGTGCGCGAGATGCGGCGCTCGACGACCTTCAGGTTCAGCGGTGCTGCGACCGCGAGCTCGAGGATGCTGCGCCGCGTGATGCCCTCGAGGTTGTCCGCGGTGGACGGCGGCGACACCAGCTCGCCGCGACGCACCATGAAGAGATGCGCGGCGCTCGCCTCGCTGACCTCGCCCGACTCGGTGAGCACGATCGCGTCGTCGAAGCCGTTGCGCTTCGCCTCCGCGCGCGCGAGCGCGGAGTTCAGATACGCGCCCGTGGGCTTTGCGCGCGCCGGGATCGCGTTGTCGGCGACGCGGCGCCACGACGACACGCAGAGGTCGATGCTCTCGCTCTTGAAGTAGCGGCCGAGCGGCAGGCAGTAGATGCTGAGCGAGGTCGGAACGTCCGTGAGCGTCGGCGACAGCTCGTCGGAGTCGACGAAGAAGAGCGGCCGGATGTAGTGGTCCTCGCGCGCGTCGTTGCGGCGCAGCAGCTCGCACAGGAGCCGCGCGAGATCCTCGCGCGACACCGTGGGCTCGAGCCCGAGGATGTGCGCCGACTCGAAGAGACGCTCGACGTGGTCGGCGAGGCGGAAGACGTAGAGCTCGCTCTGCTTCTCGTCCCAGTAGCCGCGTACGCCGCCGAAGCAGCCCAGCCCGTAGTTGAAGGCCTTCGCGCGCACGTTGACGGTGGCGTCGGCGTCGTCGACGAACTGATTGCGATGATAGGTCACTCCCACGGCTGGCCTCCGGCTGGACGTCCCGCGACGGGCGGAACGTCGACAGTTCCGCACAACGGATTCGTCCTGGCAACCCGTGCGCCACGCTCGTGGAGCGGCGTCGTCACTGGGCCGCGCGATAGATCTCCGCCGTGTTCTTCTTCGCGCTCGTGAACGCCGTCGACCAGCACTCGCCGCGCGTGTTCGACAGCTGAACGATCACGGCGGGATCCTGGTCGTAGTACTCCGTCGCGCTGAAGGGCGTGTCGAACCGCAGGAAGCGGGTATCCATCGAGACCTTCGTCGGGTCGACCGAGATCGTGTCGCCGTGCTTCCAGCGCAGGCCGCCCTTCGCGGTGATCTTCCAGCACGAGCTGTCGACGAACAGCCCGCAGGTGCCGTACACGCTGCCGCCCACCGCGTGGACCAGCGCCGGAGTGCCCGCGTGCTGGTCGTAGACGCAGGCGACGTGCCCCGAGACGACCTCGCGTCGCGCCGGACCGCCGGTGACCTTGGTCGCCTTCCATCCCATGTGGTCGCGCTGGTCGCCCGTGGGGTTGCTGACGACGAAGGACGCGGCAGCGGCCGGATAGCAGCCGGTGAGCGGCGTCGGGCTGCACGAGATCGGGCGCGTGTTGAACAGCCGCCCGTAGAGCCGCTCCGGCCCGGACGACTGCGCGAGCACGACGAGAACGTCGTCGTCCTTGCCCGCGATCACGCGTCGCGGGTCGCGCTTCTCGCGCCCGCTGGAGAAGACGAGGTCGCCGCCGATCGGCGTCTGGTCCGCGTCGTAGGTGTAGCCGCGCACGTACTCGCCGTGCGGGAAGCGGTCGACCACCAGGAGAATCTCGTTCTCGCTGGTGATCGCGGCCGGAGGAATCGCCGCCAGCGTGTCGCCACAGCACGGACCGGGCGACTGGAAGCTCGGCGCGAGCGGCACGCCGGCCGCGCTGTACCTGCGCGCGCGCGGCAGACCGGCGGGCACGGCGTCGAGCCACTGCGCCAGCAGCCAGCCGTCGGGGGCCATCACGAGGTCCTGCAGCGGCGCACCCGCCTGCGGCGACGTGTCGAACACGAACGCGCTGCCGACGAGCGCGGGCGTGCCGTCGAGCGGCTGCCCGCGGTCGACGCCGGCGGTCTCGTCGCGCCACGCCACGAGCGCGTCGCCGGCGGCGCTGCAGACGAGCCGTCCGTTCGCGACCGTCGCGGCGCCGCCACCGTCGACGCCGAGCTCCGCCGAAGCGGGGCCCGCGGTCGTGAACCGGCGCACGAAGAAGTTGTCCGGGTGCGCGGCGCTCTGCCACGCCGCCAGGTACGCGCCCCCCGGCAGGGCGCACGCACCGACGCTCTCGATCGGCGGTGCAGCGACGGCGTTCACCGTGAACTCGGGCGCGAGCGGCGCGCCGGTCGCGTCGAAGAAGCGGCCGGACGTGCTCGAGCTCGCGTCGTCCGTCCAGACGACGAGGAACGAGCCGTCCGCCTGGCACGCGACCGACGGGTTCCTCTGGCCGTTGCTGCCGGCGCTGACCTGGAACTCGAGGCCGAGCGGTGCGCCCTCGCGGTCGAAGCGCCGCGCGAGCACGCGTGCGTCACTGCGCGCCGGGTCGAGGCCGGAATCCCAGACGACGACGTAGCTCCCGCTCGCGTCCGAGCAGCCGCGCACGTTCTCCTGGATCTCCTTCGTGTTGCCCGTGATCGCGAACTCCGCCGACGACGGCGACGCGACCAGTGCGAGCAACAATGCGCCGAGCGCGCCACAGCGACGTGAGCCTGTCATGCTTCTTCCCTCCAGGAGCTCCGGGCCTTCGCGGCGGGGACCTCGACCATCGCGCGACCATGTCCCACGCCGTCGACGACGGTCAACGAACTTCTTCGACCCGGGTGCCGACGTACGTCGCGGGGCCGCCCGCTCCGTCCTGCGAAAGTGCCAGCGGCCCCTGCACCGCGAGGCGCTGCGCGAAGCACTGCTCCTCGCCGGCGCGCAGCCACACCGGCTCGCCGTCGGGGCCGACGTCGACCGCAACCAGTCCCCGCGCGCACGAGCCGCCGTCCCGGGTTCCCACCTCGAGGCCGATCATGACGCCGACCGCGATCTGGCCGGCGACGGTATTGCTCGCGACGGTCGCGCCGTCCGCGCCGTGCGCGAGCGTGACGTTCTCGTTCGCGAGCGCGGTCAGGTGGCAGAGACCGGCGCGGCAGACGCGCAGCACGAGTCGCAGCGCCTCCGCATCGGGCGTGCCGCTGCCGAGCGGAGCGCCGGGCGTGCGCGGCGCGCGCACCTTGTCGCGGCAGATCGCGACCGAGTCCTCGTCGTCCTCGGTCGCCGCCGCGGCCAGGCACGGCAGGCTGCCCGACTCCGCGCCGACCGACGGCAGCGTCGACCAGCGCACGCTCTTCCCCGTCGGCATGTCGCGCCATCGCGCGGCCGACGCATCGCCGTCGGGAACACGGAGCACCACGTGCGAGCCCGGCTCGACGATCTCGCCGCGCGACGCATCGAGCGGGCGCAGCGGCTGCGCCGGGCCGCGGTCGTCGGCCCGGATCCACGGCGTGTCGCCCTGCAGGATCTGTGCGCCGAGCGCGATGCGCTCGCGCTGCTGCTCGACCGTGAACGCACCGTCGATACGCACCATCGCGCCGTCGCTCAAGAACAGCGGCAGGTTCGGGTCCGCGGTGTCCTCGACCTGCAGGAACACCGAGCGGCGGCGTGCGTGCTCGAGATCCTCGCGCGACAGCTCGTCGCGGATCTTCTGCGGCAGCGTGTCCCAGTCGAGCTTCCACGACGACGCCATCGAGAACGCGGTCCGCGTGCGCAGATCGCCGTGCAGCGTGAACGTCGCCCAGTCGAGCGTGCCCTTCGCCTGCGGCAGCAGGTCGTCGAAGTTGCCGAGCACGCTGACGACGAAGCGTCCGCGCAGCTCCGCGAGCGTCGGCCAGCCGGTGCGCGCGAGGCAGCTCGTCAGATCGGGGTCCGGGTCACGGCCGTCGGGATCGCACGCGTCGAGCAGGTCGCCCGGGCGGTAGAGCCACGGGCCGAGGGACTCCTCGAGGATGCGCTCGAGATCGTCCACGGTGTGCTGCGCGTCGAAGCTCGACGCGGCGAACTCCTTCAGCTCCACGATCACGTGCACGACCTCGTGACGCGGCAGCGCCGCGTGGAAGAGGCGCAGCGGACGCAGGCAGTCGGCGAGGTCGTCGCACAGGCTGTTGCCGGGCACGGTGTGGAAGACGCGGTAGGCGTGCGCGCGGCGCGGATCGGGGTGCACGTCGAGCTCGATCGCGCGCGCGCCGTCCGCGACCAGCTCATCGAGCAGGCTCTCCTGTACGCCGCTCGAGAAGAGGTCCGTCGAGACGCCGCGGTCGACCCAGTACGAGTTGTGCGTTCCTGCGAGCCACGCCTCGTTCATGCGCAGCGTGTCGGCGGGGCCCGGCGGGTCGGATGCCGTCGGCGATCCGCCGTCGGAGCAGGCCGTCACGAGGGCGAGGAGAAGGATCGCGCCGATGCGGAGGGGCTGCACGCGCGGACTGTGGACCGAACCGACGCCGGCGATCAAGGCCGTTCCAGGTGCGGTCGAGCCGCTGACGCCGCAGCCGACGCCCGCTACCAGCGCAGGTACGGCGCCGGCGACGCGGGATGCGAGCGCAGCCGGCCCGCGAGCAGCCGCGCGAGACGGCGGTGAAAGCCCGCGTTGGGAAACTCTTTCTTGACGGTCGCGACCAGAGCCCGGTCGAGGCCGAACGGCACGAAGCCGAGCGAGAGGTCGACGAGATCGGCCTTGCGCAGCGCCTCGACCAGCGCGTCGCCGGGTCCTCCGCAGGCGCGCAGGCGGTGGTGCATGAGGATCATGCGCTCGATCTCGGGCACCCACGCATCGAGGGCGTGCGCGTGCAGGTAATCGCGCGCCAGCGCCGCCGACGGCGGCAGGTAGTCCATCGTGCCGGCGCTCCAGATGCCGAGGTCGTGGAACGCGGCCGCGATCGCGACCTTGCGCTGCGTGTCGGGCGCCGCGACGCTCAGCGCGCCGCAGAAGCGCGCCACGCGCTGCACGTGATTGCGGTAGCCGTCCCAGTCCGCGCCGATCGTCTCGCGCCACGGCGCCAGGATCTCATCCACCAGCGCCATCGATTCGTGCGGCGTCATGGCCGCCCACAGTCGACGAACGGCCTCGGCGTCGCAAGCGCATGCCGCCGCGCCCGCGCGCGCGGTGCGTGGTATGCCCGCCGGGATGCGCGCGCGCGCCGCGAACCTCGTGTGGCTGCTGGCCGTCGTCGCGGGTGCGGCGATCCGCCTCGACCAGCTGCGCGACCAGGTGCTGGTCGACGACGAGTGGCACGCGCTGCACGCGCTGCTCGCGCACGGACCGCTCGACGTCCTGCTCTCGTTCGGCACGACGGACCACTCGATCCCGCTGACGCTGTGGGACATCCTTCTCGAGCGTACCGTCGGCTTGACGGAGCTCGGCATGCGCCTGCCGTCGCTTGCGTGCGGGCTCGCGGCGCTGGTCGTGATCCCGGCGCTGGTGCGGCCGCTGATCGGCGCGCGCATCGCGGCGGGCCTCGCCTGGCTGCTCGCGATCGCGCCGATGCACGTGTTCTTCAGCCGCCTCGCCCGGCCCTACGAGCCGGCGATGCTGCTGGTGTTCGTCGCCGTGGTCGGGCTGCTGCGCAGCACCGGAGAGCGCGCTCCGCGAGGACTGCGCAGCGCTGCGCTCGGATCGGCGCTGCTCGCGCCCTGGCTGCTGCCCGTCGTGCTGCCGATGGTCGCGACCGCGCTCGCACTCGCCGCTCTCTCCGCGTTCGGGCGGCACCCGGATGCGGCGCGCTTCTCGCAACCGACGCGCGCACGCACGCGGCGCAACGCGCTCGCCGGCGTTGCCGCGGTCGTCGCGGGCTGGACGATCCTGCTCGGCGCGCCGCTGATCGCCGACTCCGGTGCGCTCGCGGACAAGGTCGGACGCGGCACGATCGAGCTCGCGACGATCGACGGCGCGAGCGAGCTGCTGCTCGGCACGACGTCGTTCGCGCTGCGTGTCACGTGCGTCGCGGCGATGCTCGCGGGCGCGGCCGTCGTCGCGCGACGCGCGCCGCGTCTCGCCGCGTGGGCGGGCGCGGCCGTCGTCGCGCAGACTGCGGCACTCGTCATCGCGGCGCCGCACGGGCTCCGCTTTCCGATCGTGCTCGCGCGCTACGCGTTCGCCGCGAGCCCGTTCCTACTGCTCGCGATCGCGGCCGGGGCGGATGCCATCGGCGCGGCGCTCGTGCGGCGCCCGGCGCTCGCGTCCGCACCGGCGGCGGTGCTCCTGGCGCTGCTCGCGGCGTTTGGACCGCTGGGCCGGATCCACGCGTCGCCGAACGATTTCACCAACCACGCGTCGTATCAGGCGGACTACGAGCCCGGACGCTACTTCGAGCGCTTCCGGCCCGACCGCGTGCCCGCGTTCTACGAGACGCTCTCGCAGCGCCCGCCGGGTTCCGTCACCGTGCTCGAGGCGCCCTGGTACTTCTACTGGCACGACCTCGCGTGGCTGCAGCGGCTGCACCGGCAGCACGTCGTGGTGGGCTTCGTCGACGAGCGCAGGGACGCCGCCCGCGTCGGCGAGGTGCCGCGCGACCGGACCGGGATCCGGCTGCGCAACGCGCTGCACGTCGCGGACACCGACGGCATCCGGGCGCGCGGCGTCGACTACGTGATCCTGCACCGCGACGCGTTCGGCGAGATGCGGGTGCCGTTCGACGACGCGCGCGTGGACGTCTCCGGCTGGATCGCGGCGTGCCGTCAAGCATTCGGGGAGCCCGTGTTCGAGGACGGGGCGATCGTCGTCTTTGCGGTCCGCCCGGGCTGACGCGCGGGGCAAGAAACATTTTCGGCCCGGCCTCGGGGTTTCCCTCAAGGATCGCTCTGCGTGGTCCGAGAGGGAAGACGGCACAGCACCATCGCGCCGCTGGAGGCCACCATGCCCGCAATCAAGCGCACGGTGCTAGGCACCGCCATCTCGGCGGCTCTGCTCGGCACGTTCACGACGACATTCGCGCAATCTTCCCCGATCGCGCGGACGTGCGTGGCGCCGATGCCGGGCGGGGGCGAGGCCGACCGCTATCTCCGCAAGATCGGCCCCGCGGGCCGCTGCCGCCCGAACGAGGTGCTCTTCGAGTGGGACCGTCGCGGCTTCGGCTGGCGCGGTGAGTGGGCGCCGGCGACGCGCTACGGGCTGAACGACGCGGTGAGCTTCGGGGCGTCGAGCTTCCTGTCCTTGACGGACGACAACGTCGGCATCGAGCCGGGCAGCGACCCGGCGGTCTGGGGCGTGCTCGCGCTCGAGGGCGCACAGGGAGCGACGGGGTCGAACGGTGCGAGCGGAGCGACCGGAGCCTCCGGGGCGACCGGTGCCGCTGGCCCGACGGGTGCGACGGGAGCAACCGGCGCGACGGGCGCCGCCGGCGCAACGGGCGCGACCGGCGCCGCGGGCGCGACGGGAGCCACCGGCGCCGCCGGCACGACTGGAGCAAACGGAGCCACAGGTGCCGTCGGCGCGACGGGACCGGCGGGTTCGACGGGCTCCGTGGGCGCAACCGGACCAGCGGGCGCGACGGGTGCGGCGGGCGAGAACGGTGCGACCGGACCGGCCGGCCCGAACGGCGCCACCGGACCGGCGGGCGCCACGGGCGCGGTCGGACCCATCGGAACGACCGGCGCGGACGGCGTGACCGGACCCACTGGCGCGAGCGGCGCGGACGGTGCCACTGGCCCCGCAGGTCCTGCAGGCGCCACGGGAACCGCAGGCCCCGCGGGCGCGACCGGACCGGCCGGCACCAACGGCGCCACCGGGCCCGCAGGCCCCGCAGGCGCGACCGGAACGGCCGGTGCCAACGGCGCCACGGGACCCGCAGGGCCGACGGGTGCGGACGGCTCCCCCGGCGTGGCGGGCGCCACGGGTCCGACGGGACCGGGAGGTCCGCAGGGCGCGCAGGGCGACCCGGGGCCGGCCGGCGACACGCAGTGGAAGAAGGTCGAGACCGGCGGCATCGCGTACGACGAAGGGGGCGTGCGCCTCGGCGCGTACGGCTACGGCTCCGTGCTCGCCGACGCCTCGGGCAACCTGCTGGTGGTCGCCGACGGCGTGCTGATGGCGGACCCCGCGTCGTTCAAGAGCGGTCTCGCCGAGGTGCTGCAGCTCGATCCGCTGACGTACCGCTGGAGCGACAAGACGCCCTACGACCCGAAGACGACCTGGGCCGGCTTCGACGCGACACAGGTGGTGAAGGTGATCCCCGAGGCGGTCGGCGCGGACCGTCAGGGCTTCTCGACGCTGAACGACCGCGCGCTGATCGCGGCGCTGGTGAACGCCGTCAAGCAACAGCAGGCGCAGATCGACGAGCTGCGCGCGCAGGTGGAGGCGCTGCAGCCGAAGTGACGCTCTGCGGCCCGTGTCCGCAGCGGGTGGCTCGACCGCGGCGCTTGCCGCGGCTCGGCGCGTGCGCTTGAGTGCGCCGCCGAGGAGGACCCACCATGATCGGATACGTCACCATCGGCTCGAAGGATCTCGACCGCGCGTGCAAGTTCTACGACGAGCTGCTCGCCGTGGTCGGCGGGAAGCAGCTCATGGGCATGGATCGCATCAAGTTCTACGGAACCGGGATGGGCCAGCCCATGATCGCGATCTGCACGCCCTACGACGGCGGCGCGCAGAACCCCGGCAACGGCAACATGATCGCCATCCCCGGCGGCTCGCGCGAAGGCGTCGACAAGCTCTACGCGAAGGCGATCTCGCTCGGCGCGAGCGACGAGGGCGCACCGGGCGAGCGCATGCCGGTCTTCTACGGCGCGTACGTCCGCGACCTCGACGGCAACAAGCTCTGCTTCTTCGACATGAAGCTCGGGTAATCACCACGAGGAGACCCGTCTCCTCGCCCCGTTGGGCCAAGCCCAACGGGGCCCCACTCCTCTGCTCGCTACGCTCGGCCCGCGCTTCGCGCGGGACGGTGCACGAGCGCTCGGTCACTTCGGCTTGAAGTGGAGCAAGGTCACCGTGTCGTCGACGCGCTCGAACACGGCTTCGACCGCGGCGCCGATCTCGACCGTCTCCGGGTCGCACTCGACGATCTGCGTCGGCAGCCGGACGCCGTTCTCGAGCTCGACGATCGCGTAGACGTAGGGCGTCTTGCCGAAGAACCACGGGTTGGTCGGCTTCCGCACCACCGCACAGGTGTAGATGCGGCCCGTCGGTGCTACCGCGTGCCACGCGACGTCGCGCGACAGGCACGACGGACAGAACGGGCGCGGGTAGAAGATCCACTTCGCGCACGAGCCGCAGCGCTGGATCTCGATCCGGCCCGCAGCGATCGCCTGCCAGAAGGGCGCCGCATCGCCCTCCACCTGCGGCAGCGGACGCGGGAACGAAGGCATCTGGTCGCTCACGTCAGCGATCCTTTCCGTACGCCCGACGACACTCCCGGAGTCGCGCGCATCAGCGATCCTTTCCGAAGATCACGGAGCACTCCTCCGTGAACGTCCCGCCGTTGCCGTGCACGAACGCGACGTCGTTGCGCTTGACCTGCCGCGCGCCCGCGCGTCCCATGACCTGGCGCGCGCCTTCCACGACCAGCGTCATGCCGCCGCCGAGTCCCGGCTGTCCGAACGACAGCATTCCGCCGTTGGTGTTGAGCGGGAAGTCGCCGGCGTACGTCAGGTCGTGCGACTCGAGGAACGGACCGCCCTCGCCCTTCTTGCAGAAGCCGGCGTCCTCGAGCTCGATCAGGACCGCGCTGGTGTAGCAGTCGTAGATCTCGGCGAGCGTCACGTCCTTCGGCGCGAGCCCCGCCATCGCGAACGCCCGACGCGCCGACTCGACCGCCGGCGTGACGAGGAAGTCCGGGCGCTGGAACGGGTCCGGCTCGAGGTGCTCGCCGAAGCCCAGCACCCACGCGGGCGGATGCGGGAAGTCCTTGACGCGATCCGCCGCCGTGACGACGATCGCCTCCGCGCCCGTGCACGGCATCACGATCTCGAGCAGGTGCAGCGGGTCGCACACCATCGCCGACGCGAGCACGTCGTCGATCGTCAGCGGCTTGCCGTGGAAGAGCGCCAGCGGGTTCTGCTGCGCGCTCGTGCGCTGGTCCGCCGCGATCTTCGCGAGCTGCCGCGACGTCGTGCCGTAGCGCTGCATGTGCAGGCGCGCCGCCATCGCGTAGTCCGCGTTCGCACCCGCGGCGCCGTACGGCATCGTGAAGTCGCGCATCGGCGAGAACAGCGGCGGCGGCTTCAGGTACATGCCCTTCGGATCCCAGGTGTCACCGTTCACGCAGAGCACGGTCGACGCCTGGCCGTTCGCGATCGCGGTCGCGGCCCGCGCGACCATCGAGCACGAGGTCGCGCCGCCGAGGTCGACGAACTCGAGGTACGTCGGCCTGAGCCCCAGGTGCTCCGCGACCACCGAGGGCCACAGCATCGAGTACTGCATCATCGCCGGGCAGACGACGATGCCGTCCACGTCCGCGGGCTTCAGCCCTGCGTCCTCGAGGGCCGCGAGCGACACCTCGGTGATGAGCCCGAGCGGCGTGCGTCCTTCCGGGGTCTTGCTCGGCTTCAGCTCGGCGAGCCCGACCACGGCGGCGCGCCCGCGCAGCGCGGCGGCGTCCTGTTCTCCAGCGGATCGTCCCATTGCGCGCGCGTCATACGACGGCGCGCGCGTCCGGGACAAGAGCGGGCGATCGACCGAGCCCGGGCGACGTCGCGGCGCGTCAGGCCGCGGTCTGTCCGCCGCGCGTCGCGACGCCCGCGGCGCCGCCGCAACGCTCGAGCGCCGCCGCGAGGTTCGCGAGCACGACCGGCTTGCTGACGAAGTCGTCCATCCCCGCGGCGAGGCAGGCCTCGCGGTCGTCGCGCATCGCGTTCGCGGTCATCGCGATCACGCGCGGCCCGGACGATCCCGGCCAGCGCTCGCGGATCGCGCGCGTCGCGGTGAGGCCGTCCATTTCGGGCATCTGCACGTCCATCAGCACGACGTCGTACGCCTGGCGCTCGAGCGCGCGCAGCGCCTCGACGCCGTTGGCCGCGACGTCGGCGCGATAGCCGATGCGCTCCAGAAGCTTGAGCGCGACTTTCTGATTGATGCGATTGTCCTCGGCGATCAGGATGCGCAGCGGCACGCGCTCGGCGAGCGCCGCGTCGGCCTCGCGCGCCGCCGGCTCCGGCTCCGCCTGCTCCGCGGCCTCGCTGGTCAGGCCGGCGACGAGCTGCAGCAGCCGCCCCTGCTTGACGGGCTTCACAAGCACCGACGTGTGTCGCTCCTCCGCGCGCTCGCCCGACAGCGCGACCGCGTGGCGCAGCGTGCCGAGGAGCACGACCGGCACGCTCGCGTGCCCCGGCGCCGCGCGCAGCGAGCGTACGATCGACGCCGAGTCCACCCCGGGGATCGACGCGTCGAGCACGACGACGTCGAAGCGGTCACCGTGCGCGAGCCACGACAGGGCCTCTCCCGTGTCGAGCGTCGTGCGGCTCTCGACGCCGATCGCGTGCAGGTGCGACGCGACGACGAAGCAGCTCGTCCCGCAGTCGTCCACGACCAGCGCGCGCAGCCCCGGCCGCACGCACACGCCGTTCGGCTCGCCGCGCAGCGCCACCGGCGGCTCGAAGGCGGTCATCGTGAAGTGGAAGGTCGAGCCCGCGCCGGGCTCGCTCTCGACCCACACGCGTCCGCCCATCAGCTCGACGAACTGCTTCGAGATGGCGAGGCCGAGGCCGGTGCCACCGTACTTGCGCGTGGTCGAGCTGTCGCCCTGGATGAACGGCCGGAACAGCCGCTTCACGGTCTCGGCGGGGATGCCGACGCCCGTGTCGCGCACGGCGAAGTGCAGCTCGCGGCTCATGTCCGGCAGCTCGTGCGCGGTCACCGCGAGCGTCACCTCGCCCGACGCCGTGAACTTGATCGCGTTGCTCAGGAGGTTGACCAGCACCTGGCGCAGCCGCGCGACGTCGCCGACGACCGTCGCCGGAACGGCGGGGTCGACCCACGACAGCAGCTCGAGTCCCTTGTCGGCCGCGCGCTGCACGACGAGATCGAGCGAGTCCTCGATGCAGCCGCGCACGTCGAACGGTGCGCGCTCGAGCTCGATCTGTCCGGCCTCGATCTTCGAGAAGTCGAGCACGTCGTTGATGATGCTCAGCAGTCCGTCGCCGCTGGTGCGGATGGTCTCGACGCACTCGCGCTGCTCGCGGCTGAGCCCCGTGCCGAGCAGGAAGCTCGTCATGCCGATCACCGCGTTCATCGGCGTGCGGATCTCGTGGCTCATGTTGGCGAGGAACTCGCTCTTCGCACGGCTCGCGCCGCGCAGGTCGTACATCAGCTCGTGATTGCGCCGCATCGAGCGGTCGAGCATCGACGCGCCGAGCACCGCGAGTCCCGTGCCGGCGACCAGCGTGATGACGATGTTCATGTAGCGCGTCGGGTCGATCACGCTGTCCGACAGCGCGCTCAGGTAGAGCACGACCATGCCGCACGACACGACGGCCTGCGCAACCACGCCCCACGGGTAGATCACGGCGCTGCCGACCAGCAGCACGGTGAACGCACCGACGAAGAGATCCATCTCGTCGAACTGCAGGTGGATCATCCACCACATGCCGACGCCCATCACGAGGTTGAACACCACCGCGAGCGCGATCGCGTGACGGCGTCCGGACGCGGTGCGCGCGAGCACGAGCGCGAGGACGGCGATCGCGGCGAGCACGCCGAGCACGACCAGCCGCGCCGCGACGTCCGGAACGCGCATCGCGACGTCGCCGATCGCGGCGAGCGTCACCGGCACGATCACCGTGGCGGTCGCGTACGCGAGCCGCTGCGCGGTGATCTCGTTCTGCGCCGTCCGGTACTCGGCGAACCACGGCGGACGCGCGCGCCGCACGGACCACCCCTCGGAAAGTCTTGAGAGAAAGTGCCGCACCGAGGGTCTATCGGCAGGTCGGCGCCGAGACTTCTCGGTCGCATCCCCCGCGCGGGGTGTCGTCGCGTCCGCTATGCCGCCTGCGACCGCGGCTGCGCGGGAAGGCCGGGCACGGGGAAGCACGCGCACGCCCGCTCGACGCGCTCACGAACGCGCGCCGCGAGCGTCGCGTCGTCCGGCGCGCGCAGGACCTCGGCGATCCAGGCCGCGAGGAGCCGCATCTCCGGCTCCTTCATGCCGCGCGTCGTCGCGGCCGGCGTGCCGAGCCGGATGCCGCTCGGCCGCAGCGGCGGGTTCGGGTCGTCGGGGATGATCTGCTTGTTGGTGGTGATCGACACCGCGTCGAGCGCCTCCTCGGCGCGCCGTCCGTCGATGCCGAAGCTCGCGACGGTGTCGACCACCAGCATGTGATTGTCGGTGCCGCCGGTCACCAGCGTCGCGCCGCGCGCGAGCAGCTCGGACGCGAGCGCGCGCGCGTTGCGCAGCACCTGCTCGCCGTAGGCCCGGAAGGCGGGCTCGGCGGCCTTGCCGAGCGTGATCGCGACGCCCGCGATCACGTTCATGTGCGGCCCGCCCTGCATTCCCGGGAACACCGACTTGTCGATCTGCCGCGCGAGCGCCTTGCGGCACAGGATCATGCCGCCCCGCGGGCCGCGCAGGCTCTTGTGCGTGGTCGTCGTGACGACGTCGAAGCCGGCGTCGAACGGGTTGCGCATCACGCCCGCCGCGATCAGCCCGCCGACGTGGCTCACGTCCGCCATGGTGAGCGCGCCGACCTCGTCGGCGATGCGCTTGAACTCGGCGTAGTCGTAGTCGCGCGGGTACGAGGTGTAGCCGCACAGCACGATCTTCGGCTTGACGTCGTGCGCCATGCGCCGCAGCTGGTCGAAGTCGATGCGGCCCTCGTTCGCGGGATCGGTGCCGTAGCGCGCGAAGCGGAAGATGCGGCCCATGTGCGACACCGGCGCGCCGTGCGTGAGGTGGCCGCCGTGCGACAGGTCCATCGCCAGCACGGTGTCGCCGGGGTCGAGGAACGCGAGGTAGACCGCCTGGTTCATCGGCGAGCCCGAGAGCGGCTGCACGTTCGCGTGCTCGGCGCGGAACAGCGCGCAGGCGCGCTCGCGCGCGAGGCGCTCGATCGCGTCGGTGTACTCCTGTCCGCCGTAGTAGCGGCTGCCGGGATAGCCCTCGGCGTACTTGTTGGTGAGCACGCTGCCGAGTGCCGCGAGCACCTCGGGGTACGTGTAGTTCTCCGACGGAATCAGCTCGACGCCGCGCCGCTGCCGGCGCTCCTCGCCGGCGATCGCGTGCGCGACCTCGGGATCGGTCTCGGCGAGCAGGGCGCGGAAGTCGTCCATGATTCTCTCCTCGTGTCGCGAGCGCGCGCCGTCGCGCGCTCAGCGCGGATTGCGGTCGTCGATCGTGAAGCGCACGCCGCCGGAGAGCCCGGGAACCGGCGGCGCGACCTTGGTCACGGTGAGAAGGAGTCTGGCGTCGTGCGGCAGCCGCGCCCGCACGACCTCGCGCAGCTCGGCGGCGAGACGCTCGACCAGGCGGAACTCGCGCCCGGCGCAGGACGCGCGGACGGCGGCGGCGAGCTCCGCGTAGCAGACGGCGTCGGCGAGCTCGTCGCTCGCACAGGCGGCGGGAGCGGCCGCGAAGTCGATCACGAGAGCGAGATCCACCGCCTGCGGCGTCGCGCGCTCGGGCGCCTCGCAGCCGAGACGCACCTCGAGACGGATCGCCGGAACCTCGAGGGTCGTGCGAAGCGCGAGCCCCGCGCTCCGGGATCGCGTCGTCGCACCGCCTGCCGTGCCGTCGTTCCGCATCGCACTCTCCTCCGCGGCGGAAGGCCGCCCGACGACACGGCTACCGGCGCGCCAATTGATCGGCAACGTTAATCTTTCTAAGCACTTCGTACCGTGAGACTGAACGATCTCGATCTCAACAAGCTGAACGTCTTCCTCGCCGTCGCGGAGCTCGGCGGAATCACCGCGGCGGCGCGGCGGCTCGGCCGCACGCGGTCGGCGGTCAGCCAGAGCGTGTCGGCCTTCGAGTCCTCACTCGGCACGACGCTCTTCGACCGCGTCGGGAAGCGCATGCTGCTCACGCGTCCGGGACGCCTGCTGCACGAGCGCGCTCGCGACTACCAGGGCGGCCTGCAGCGCGTCGTCGACGAGCTGTCGGACGATGCGGGCGAAGTCCGCGGCCTCGTGCGCATCGGCCTCTTCCTCGGCTTTCCGCGCGTCCGCTTCGCGGCGTTCGTCACGCGATTCCGCGCGCAGCACCCGCGCGCGTCGGTGCGCATCGTCTTCGCGCCTCAGGACGACCTGCAGCGCCGACTGCTCGCGAACAGGCTCGACTACACCTTCTCGTTCCACACGCCCGAGAGCGGTGGACGCATCGAGGCGACGCGCCTCTTCGGGCAGAAGCTGGTGCTGGTCTCGGGGCGGCGCTTCTTCCGCGGCGGCTTCGATCCCCGCGAGCTGCCGCGCGTGCCGGTGATCGACTACTACCAGAGCGATCCCCTGATCGAGCGCTGGCTCGCGCACCACGTCGGCGCTGCGGCGCCCCGCGCCGACGTCCAGGTATGGGCCGCGACCACCGACATGGTCCTCGAGCTCGTGCTCGACGGCGCGGGGGTCGGCGTCGTGCCGGACTCGCTGGTCGCGCCGTACGTCAAGAGCCGCCGCCTGCGCGTGCTCGGGACGCGCAAGCCCGACCTCGCGGACTTCATCTGGCTGAACGAGCCGCGCGGCGCCTATCGCGACGCGACGCTGACCGCGTTCCGCGAGGCCGCGATCGCGGCGTTCCGCTAGGGCCGGACGCCGTCGCGACCGTCAAGCAGACTCGGCGAGCGACGGCTGGTAGTCGAAGTACGCGTTGCGCTTGATCACGTCGGCCACGACCGCCGGCACCATCGCCTCCCACGACGCGTCGCCCTTGCGGATCCGGTCGAGGATGTCGCGCGAGAAGATGTGCAGGTAGTCGCGGTTGAAGTTGTCGAGCTGCTCGATGTTGCCGCGGTCGGACAGGTACTCGAAGAGCTTCCGCAGACCGGACGCGACATGCAGCGTGCGCACGGTCGTGATCTCGCCGCTCGGGTCGAGCAGCGGGTAGACGAAGAGCTTCAGGTCGTTCTTGAAGAGACGCCCGAACGACTCGAGGATGCCGCCCTCCAGGTTCTGGTAGAAGTGCTCGTCGAAGAGCTCGCGCAGGCTGCCCGCGCCCATGACGACCCCGAGCTGCCGGTCCGTGTGCCGCGCGAGATAGGCGGCGAGGCGGTAGTACTCGAAGTAGTCGGAGATCAGCACGGTGTAGCCGCACGCCGCGATGACCTCGGCGCGGGCGAGGAAGTCGTGCACGTCCACGGTGCCGGAGCCGCCGTTCGACGAGATCAGGTTCCGCATCGTGATCTCCATCAGCGGAACGACCTGCCCGTCGCCGATGCCGGGCTCGCGCGAGAACTTCTCGAGCGCGCTCGTCATCATGTCGAGGTTGACGTGCGTGACCGGCTTGAAGCTGCCGCGCTCGACCAGCACCGGCTTCTTGCGCAGCACCTCGGACGGCTGCAGGACCGTGCCGTCGGCGGAGAACATCGCCGCCCCCGTCAAGCCGAGCTGCACGAGCTTCAGGCTCATCACC